>CAWJPF010000001.1:0-366743 GCA_963844625.1 uncultured Actinomycetota bacterium
GGCCGAGTTCGGCACCTACCTGGACCTGCACAGATGGTCCGTCGGCCAGCTCAAGCAGTTCTGGGGCGCCGTGTGGGACTTCTTCGACATCGCCGCTGACGGCTGCCACGCCGAGGTGCTCGCCGACGCCGCCATGCCCGGAGCCCGCTGGTTCCCCGGAACCCGGCTCAACTACGCTGAACACGCCCTGCGCCATGGCGAGGACGACACCGTGGCGCTCACCGCCGTCAGCGAGGACGGCACCACGACGAGGACCACGCGGGCCCAGCTGCGAGACCAGGTCGCGGCGCTGGCCCGGTGGCTGCGCGAGACCGGGTGCGGCGTGGCGACCGGGTCGTCGGCTACCTGCCGAACACCACGCCGGCCCTGATCGCGTTCCTGGCCACCGCCAGCGTCGGCGCGATCTGGTCGGCCTGCGCGCAGGACTACGGAGCACACGGAGCGGCCGCCCGGTTCGCGCAGCTCGACCCGGTAATCCTGTTCGCCGCCGACGGCTATCACTGGAACGGCAAAGCCTACGACCGCCGCACCGAGGTGACAGAGCTGCAGCGGTCGCTGCCCACCCTGCGCGCCACGGTCCACATCCCGAACCTCGGCCTGCCCGATTCCCGGCAGCCGGCGCGTGACCCCGGCGCTCCCGCCCACCTGGGCAGCGATCCAGGCCGCGTGAACGTCACCTGGCAGCAGGCGACCGCGTCGCCAGCCGGGCTGCGTTTTGACCGGGTCGGCTTCGACGCGCCACTGTGGGTCCTTTTCTCCTCCGGCACGACCGGCCTGCCCAAAGGCATCGTGCACGGTCACGGCGGAGTCGTGCTCGAGCACCACAAGGTGCTCGGCCTGCACCTGGACGCCGGCCCGGGCAGGCCGCTGTTCTGGTACACCACCACCAACTGGATGATGTGGAACCTGGTGGCGTCCGGCCTGCTCACCGGGGCGCCGGTGGTCCTGTACGACGGAAGCCCCACCTACCCGGATCCGCTGCGGCTGTGGCAGATCGCCGCCGGCCACCGGGTGGCCGTCCTCGGCGTCAGCCCCGGCTACCTGCTCGCCAGCGCCAGGGCCGGCCTCACCCCGGGCCGCGATCTCGACCAGCGGCGGCACCAACGTGGTCAGCGGCTTCGCCGGCAGCGCCCCCACCACGGAGGTGTGGGCCGGCGAGATCTCCGCGCCGCTGCTCGGCGTCGCCCTCGAAGCGTGGAACACCGACGGGCAACCCGTGACCGGCGAGGTCGGCGAGCTCGTCGTCACCCAGCCCATGCCCTCGATGCCGCTGTCCTTCTGGAACGACCCCGACGGCGCCCGCTACCAGGACGCCTACTTCTCCGCCTATCCCGGCGTGTGGCGGCACGGCGACTGGATGCTGACCACCGAGCGCGGCAGCGTCATCATCTCCGGGCGCTCCGACTCCACCCTCAACCGGCACGGCGTCCGGCTGGGCAGCGCCGACATCTACGACGTGGTCGACAAGCTCCCGCAAATCAGAGAGGCGCTCGTAATCGGAGCCGAACTCGGCGACGGAGCCTACTGGCTGGTCCTGTTCATCGTCCTCGCCGACCGGGCCGTGCTCACCGGCGAGCTGACCAGGGCGATCAAAGCCGCCATTGCCACGCAGGCCTCACCCCGGCACGTCCCCGACGACATCATCGCCGTCCCCGCCATCCCGCACACCCGCACCGGGAAGAAACTCGAAATCCCCGTCAAACGGCTGATCCAGGGCCATCCCCTGGACCAGGTCGCCAGCCGCGACGCCGTCGACGACTACGACGCCCTAGCCCAGTTCACCGCCTACGCGGGGCGCCGGCGCGGCGGATACCCCACCGCCCGGCGGACCCCCGAGCAGAACTGACAGCAGTAACCACGATGAGACTCTCCCTGTCAACCTCAACGGTTCACCCGTGACTCCGCAGGCGCCGGGACCCAGCACCGCTCCGGGTGGTGTTCCGGAGCCGAGGACGAATCTCCCGCAGTGCCATTGGGCGCGCATCCGTCACGGCCAAACGAAGCGCCCGCGAGGGAGGCAGCAACCGGTCACGCACCCTCGTCGCTCAGGCCAGCGTTGCGCGCGCCAGATCCTGCTGTCCCACGCCGCGCTGCGGCTGCCGAAGCAAGGGAGGAGATGCCCGTGAACACGCAGAGCCACCGGGCTCTACTCATCGACGTGCACGCGCACTTCGTCACCAATCACTACATCAGCGTCGCCAAGACCGCCGGGCACGAGCACCCCGATGGCATGAACGGCTGGCCCACCTGGGACGTCGAAAGCCACCTGCAGCTGATGGACCAGGGCGGAATCGCGACCGCAATGCTGTCGGTCTCCTCGCCCGGCACGCACTTCGGCGACGACCAGGCCGCCCGCGACCTGACCCGCGAGGTCAACGAGTTCGGCGCGGGGCTGGTCCGCGACCACCCCGGCCGGTTCGGCCAGTTCGCCAGCCTGCCGCTGCCCGACGTCGACGGCGCCCTGCGCGAGATCGCGTACGCCCTGGGCGATCTCGGCAGCGATGGGGTGGCCATCGAAACCAACGCGCACGGCCACTACCTCGGCGACCAGCGTTTCGACCCGGTATGGGCCGAACTCGACCGCCGTCACGCCGTCGTCTTCGTGCACCCCACCTCCCCGCCCGGCTATGCGGCGGTCTCGCTCCGGCGGCCGCGCCCGATGCTGGAGTTCATCTTCGACTCCACCCGTACCATCAGCGACCTGGTCTTTACCGGCCTGCTCGGCCGCTACCCGAACATTCAGTGGATCTTCACCCACGGGGCCGGTACCCTGCCGCTGCTCGCCGACCGGATGGAACTGTTCCGACCTCTCCTCCCCGGCGGCGCTGGTGACCCGACCGTCCAGGAGCAGGTCCGCGAACTGTGGTTCGACATGGCCGGCACCCCGTTCCCCCACCAGGTGCCCGCCCTGATCGCCGCGTTCGGGTCCGGCCAGCTGCTTTACGGCAGCGACTACTGCTGGACCCCGGCGGCCGGCACCGCCAGCCAGATTGCCTCCATCGACGCCGCCGCCCAGCCCGACGGTGACACCTGGCGGGCCCTGACCTCCCGCAACGCCGGCCTCTTCCCCCGCCTGAGCGGCGAGCCGTCCCAGGACCTGCAGGGGCAGGGGTGAACGGGTGACGAGCGGACCCTGCGCCATTCTGGGTCAGCGTCGCCGACCTCGGCGTCCCGTTCTACCTCCACCCCGGGCAACCCGCTGCCTGCCGACGCACGCTGCTACGACGGCCACCCGTGGCTGGCAAGGCCGGCCGGGGCGTTCGCACACGAAACCGCGGCGCACGCCATGCGGCTGATGGGATCGGGGCTGTCGACGAACACCCCAGCCTCGCTATCATCCTCGGCCACCCGGGGAAGGCGTGCCGGCCTCGATCTGGCGGCTGGATTACCACAACGCCTGGGATGAAGCTGCCCATCCCGAACGGGCTCAGCCTGCCGATCGGCGATTACCTGCACACCACTCATCTGGAGGCTTTCGTGCCCGCGACTGACAAGATCGCTCCGATCAACGTCGGGGTCTTCGGCGAGCTCTCGCCGATCCTGCCGTCGCCGCGGTTGGTGTCCAGGTGTCCTGCGAGGAAAACCTTGGCGTCGAGTTCCGCCACAGTTAAACTTCACGCTCTCTGTGCGCAGTGGCTGGCTGCGGCGAAGCGAGTTCGCTGCCGGTGCCGACATGGAGGAACTGCGCGAGGCCCTGAGCGAGGCGATCAGTCTTTACCTATCCGAGCCGGGGGACGTGAAGCATGTCGAGCTGGAAGATGAGCCTGGTTCGGGTTACCGAGCATCGGATGCTAGCGCGAACCGCATAGCGGGTTCGCGGGACAGGCTGCTCTGGGCCACCGTGCCCAGGCAAAGAGCAGGGGAGCTCCATCCAAGGCGCGACGGGGACGTCGTGGAGTTTCGCTTCAACGTGTAGCGACCGGCGTTCAGCCTGCTCACAGGTAACTTTCGGCCGCGCGCACGATGCCGCACAGCGGTCGCCCTGCGGCCGGGCCCGTAGTGGCTAGGCCTCGAGCACCCGCTTGAGGTGCTCCTGCACGAGCTCGAACGCGTGAAGAATCGGGCTGGTTCGCTCTACCGGGCCGCGCTGAAGCACTCCGGACGGGCCGCGGTCGCGATCAGCTAACGGCGTATCGCTGGCATTGCCGGCGGATCGCCGCGATCACGTCAACTTCGGTGACAACGGGCGTCCAGGGCTCAGCCTCGGTCTCCGGTGCGGGTGCGCGGGCGGTGGGGTCATCGTCCCGCGGTTCTTTCTCGCGCTGGCGGGCCTGGTACTCGGCGTGGGCAAAGCACGCGTGGATGGCGTAGTCCAGGTCGAGGCGTTCGCCGTACCAGGCGGGGATGATCGTAGCGGGGGTGATGTCGGCGTCGTGGCAGTCGTTGATGGTGCCGTCTAGGGGCGGCGGGGCGGGGCTGGCGGGGATGAGGGTGCCGTCTGGGCGGTGGAAGGTGAAGGCGCTGCCGGGGGCGGAGGCGATGAGGTAGCCGCGCTGATGGACGAGCGTGTGGTGGTATTTGCACAGGCTGATCAGGTTTTTCAGGCTGGTCCGGCCGCCGTTGATCCAGTGCTGGATGTGGTGCAGGTCGACCCGGCGCGATTCGCAGCCGGGGTAGCGGCAGCGGCAGTGGTCGCGTTCGCGGGCGGCCCGGCGCAGCGCGGCGCCTGGCCTTCGGCGGCGGCGGCCGACGTCGAGCACGGAGCCGTCGTGGTCGTGGATCATCCAGCTCAGGGCGGCGGTGCAGGCCAGCATCTGGGCGGTGCTGACGCTGATCGCGGGACCGTCCTCCACGTGCCGCCGAGCGGGCTCCGCCGGGTGGCCCGGGACGGTCGTCGGCGTTTCCGCGGAAACGCCGGCCGACCGCCCGGCTGTGCCGTCGGCCGGGTCGGCGGCGGCCAGCGCGTCGGTGCCGACGTGGACGATGACCTGGTACACCTCAGGGTTGTCGGCGGACGCTCCCTGGCCGGCCAGGAACGTCTCGGCGATGACCAGCAGGGCGTCGGCCAGGTGGTAGGAGGTCGCCGTGGCTGGCCCGGGGCTGGTATGCTCCCGGCCGGCGCGACCGGCGTCTCCGCGGAAACACTTCGCTTCGGCCCGTCGTGGGGATGTTCCAGGTCGGCGGCGGCCGCGCGGAGCGCCTGCAGCAGCACCGCGCCGGCCAGCGGCGGCAGCCGGAATGTGCCGGCCAGGGACCCGTCGTCCTCTAGCCGCCAGGTGAGCCGCCGCTGGACCCGCGCCTGGGCGTCGTCGGCGTGGCTGACCTGTCGGTGGGCGCGGGCGAACCGCTCAAGCTGGTTACCGGTCATCGGGCCGGCGATCTCGGCTAGGCCCTGCTCGGTGTCCGGGGTGGCGATCCGGGTCAGCGCCCGGACCTTGGCGTACGAGAGTCGGCCGGCCGCGAACTCGCCGCGGATCACCGGCAGATCCCGCAGCGCCCGGGCGACCCGCACGTGCTCCCGCGCGGTCCCGGAGGTCATCTGGCATTTCCAGGACAGCCACGCGGCGCAGCTGTTCATCTCCCAGCTCGCCCAGCCGCGGCGGGCGTCGAAGTCGCCGAGCAGGACCAGGAACCGGCAGGTAGCAGCGGCTACGTGGCCGGCCAGCTCGCAGATCTCCGCTTCCAGCCGCTCCAGCGGCACCGGCCCCGGCGGATCAGGAACGAGGCCGGGATGAGGGATGGTGATCGTGGTGCCGGGCGGGGGACCCGGCTGCTCATTGTCGAACATAAATTTGATGCTAGCGGCGTAGTCTGACATTTTCGCCGCACCAGGTACGCTCCCAGGTCGGCAGCGAGCGTTTCCGCGGAAACGCTCGGCACTTCCCTTCCGACCTTCTCACGGCAAGTGTCACCTTCCTCTCGTACCGTGGTTACCTGCCTGGGCTCACCTGCCGTGCTCCGCCGCCAGCCGTCGAAGCCTGGTGGTCAGTTCCCTAAACAGGTCGAGATGAGATGAGGCCCTGGTGAGCGGTCACCTGCGCATCGGAGCCTGCCTTTCGCTGTCCGGCAGGTTCGCGCGGTTCGGCCGTCAGGCGGCCCGGGGACTGGAAGCATGGCGGTCCCTGGACGGCGCCGTGGACATCCTGGTGGAAGACGATCACAGCGACTGGCGGACGCTGGAGGCGGCACTGCCGGGCCTGGCCGCGCGCTGCGATCTCTTGCTGGGGCCGTACTCCACGCAGCTGATGCGCGTAGCCGGGCGGATGGCGGCGGAATCGGGCTGGCTGGTGTGGAACCACGGCGGTTCCGGCGATGACGTCGAGGTGGCGCATCCCGGCCACGTCGTATCCGTCCCGACCCCGGCGAGCCGGTATGCGGAGCCTTTCTTGCGCTGGCTCGCCCGTGAGCCGGGCAGGCCGCGCGATCTGTGCCTGATGCACGGACCCGGCAGCTTCGGCCGCCAGGTGGTGGCCGGGGCCGAGGCGATCGCCCGGCGGCTCGGTATCCGCACGATGCGCGCCGCCCCCGGTGACCAGCTCCCGCCGCCGGGCGTACCGGCGGAATGGGACCTGTTCAGCGCGGGCGTGTTCGAGCAGGACGCCGAGATGACCGGCTACGCGCGCCGGTTGCCGGTCCCGCCGCGCCTAGTCTGTGCGGTCGCGGCGGGGGTACGTGAATTCCGCCATGCCGTGCCTGACGCTGATGGTGTCTTCGGCGTCGCCCAGTGGTTCCCCGGCAGCAGGAACGACGTCGCGCTCGGCCCCTCTGAGGAGACATTCCTCCGGACCTACGCCGGTGGCACGGGCACCGCGCCGGATTATCCCGCGGTCCAGGCCGCTGCGGGAGCGATGATCGCGGCCTACTGCGCGCGGCTGGCGGGCGGGACGAATCGTGACGGCCTGTGGGCCGCCGCGGCCCTGCTAGATACCTCGACCGTGTTCGGTGGCTTCAGGATCGATCCTGGCCGCGGCGCCCAGGTGAAGCATCAGACCGTCCTGGTGCGCTGGGCGGACGGCGAACCGTGGCGTATCCGCTGATCACAGCCGCAGATCGTTCGCAGCAGCGTCGTAAGCGATTGCTAACATGGCGCGACCGCCGACAACATGTTATTCTGACCGGATGACAAAAAACGAACATACGATCGAACGTCGCGCCTTCCGGGTCCGACTGCACGTGATTCCGCTCGAACATGTAGCGACACCGGAGCCGCCTGCCCGGTACCCGGCCGCCCCACCCTTTAGCCTTGTGAGCTGCGGTGATGCTGGTGAATCCCGGACTGGACCCGGCGTGGCGCCCATGCGCCCTTCGGTGTTGCCAGGTCCGCGGGCCTCCGACCTAGCCCAAGGCGGCCTAATTACTTTCTGAACTTGGTTGAACTCAGAACGTGGTTGATGCGTATCATAGGTTGCTGGTCATTTGTCCATGTGTCTATGCAGATGTTCCTAGATCGGCTGTTTCGGCAACACGTCGAGACTTCAAGGCGCACAATGGACCGCGAGACCGGCGCGAAGGGACGCCTGTGTCCGCAGGCGCGGAGACGTGCGGAGGTGTAATGGTTCGCGGACCGAACTCCGGTGACGGAATGCGATCGTCCGTGTACTATCTTGCATCGCCGGATCTGGGCTCGCCGGACTGGACCTGGCCGCGACCTCGAGCCCGGGCGCTCGATGAGGTAGATCGGCTGAACGCCGGGTACCCCTCTCCTGACCACGAGTCTGGTGGCGGCTGGAGCGGCGCCGGCGGCAGGTGGCTACTATGGCCGCTCCGGGCTGTGCTGTGGGCGACGCTGGTGATCGTGGCCTTCCGGGGTGTAACGGCCATCATTTTCAGCCAGCATGCCACGTCACCAGGCGCTTCCACCGGGTCCGTGACCGCGGCCGGCGGGCAGTTTCCTGTCAACCTGGCAGAGGCCTACGCGGCGGAGTTCGGGCGGGTGTATCTCAACTTCAGCCCGCAGACGCAGGCCCAGCGGGAACAGCAGCTCGCGGCGTTCGTGCCTGCTCGCGTGGCGGCCGCGAACCCGGACCTCGGCTGGAATGGCACTGGGCAGATGAGGCTGCAGTCGGAGCAGGTGGCGGGTATCGCGGTGCATGACCCGCAGCACGCGGTGGTTACGTTGCTTGCCTTGGTCGACGGGCAGCTGATGGAGCTCGGCGTGCCGGTGGCGGCCTCGGGCGGCATGGTCGCGGTCTCGGGCGAGCCCGCCTGGTTGCCGGCGCCCACGCCGATTTCACTGCCGTCGGCGACCGTCCAGGGTTCGGACCCGGTGGCGCAAAGTCAGCTGAACAATGAGCTGCCCGCATTTTTCCAGGCCTACGCCAACGGTGATAGCGCCGCACTGAACAGGTTCCTCGCGCCAGGCGTGTCGCTGACCGGCCTCGACGGCACGGTGTCCTTTGGCACTATCGCCGCTCTTCACGTGCCGGCCGGTGGCGCCACTCGGCAGATAACGGTAAGCGTCATATGGCAGCTGCCCAGCCAAGGCACGGCTACAGGAACAAGAGTCCAGGTAGCATACGGCATGTCGGTTCAGCAAAGCGGGGAAAAATGGTATGTAAAAGAAATCAGTGGGTAGATTAAGGCGGTGGTAGCCCAATGACCAGGACGCGGCCGGCCGGCGCGGTCATGTCCTCATGCGCTCGCACCGTTTCCGGTCGGCCCCCTACCGCCGCCGACCGACGCGTTTCCGGGAGAGCGGCCTGTATCCGGTGGGCTTCCCATCAGCCCGCCGTCCGATCTTGCCGACCAGTGCCCGCTCATCGACCGCTGCCACACCAGCGTGCCGCAGTTCCGTGCTCGCCGTGTCCGCCTGGGCTCGTCGTCCTACATCGGCTTTACTTGTATCTACCACGGTGGCCTGCCGCGACCCAGTCAAGATGGTCATTTGATCCCGGAAGGGACGTTTTATGGATACTCATCTAATCGCTGCAACGGCTCCAGTGGCCTTGAGTACGCAGGGTCTGGTTACTTATCTACAGGGCCTGTTCGGGCCATTGTTCCTCGGCATCGTCGGGATCGTGGCGATCTTTTTCCTCTTTACCCGCGAGATCACGCGATTCGTGCAGTTCATGGTGCTCGCCGTGGCCATCGCCGTGGTTTTCTATACGCCAAGTATCGTGCAAACGCTGGCTACTGGCATAGCGAATGCGCTCGGAGTCCACTGATCCCGTTCTGGCAGAAGGAGCCCGCACCTAGTGGATCTTCCCACTTATACGAATATCTGGCGAATAGAAAAACGGCTTTATAAGCTGTATGACTTTCGCTTGCCAGCACCTTTGCCAATCACGTGGATTGGCGTATTTGTCGGAATCACTGTTCCCTATGTAGTTTTTCTGATTGCTATTGGGATGCCGTTTAACCACAATTTGGTATGGCTTTATGTATTGCCTCCAGGGGTGCTCACCTGGCTGACCACCCGGCCGGTAATTGAGAGTAAGCGATTGCCTGAATTGGTGAGCTCCCAGCTCCGTTATGTAGCCGAGCCGCGGACCTGGTGCCGGATGGCGCCGTTCGCGGAGAAAGACGACATCCTCGTGACGGTCCGGGTGTGGCATCTGCATCCGCCGAAGGCCCGGCCGAAGAAGGCCAAGAGGGTCCCGGTCACGGCGAAGGCATCGGTCGTAGCTGAGGAAGTCGTAGCCGGGCAAACCGAGACCGCGACTCAGGCGGCGGCTCCCGCGAAGGCTACGGCGCCGGTAATTGTGGCACGATCACTCAGGGGCCGCCGCACTGCCGCGCCGTCGCTGACGCCGGACCAGTCCTCGGCCTTCCAACCCGCCGTGACGCAGGCCCCCCCGGCCCGGCCTCTCATAGAGCAGGCGCCCGCGGCCCAACCCGCCGTGTCTCAGACCACCGTTCCCCCGGCAACGCAGCCGCCGTCCGCGAAGTCGGCCGCCGCTTCGCCCGCAGGACCCCGGTCAGCGCAGCCCAGTGCGTCCCCGTCACCGCAGGCTCCGCTGAGGCCTGTGCCACAGCGGGCGAAAGCCCGAGCGGAGTCCGGGGGGACCGAGGTCAAGGCAACGTGGCCGCGCAGCTCGTGGGATCGCGGGTCCAAGCCAGAGGTCCGGCCGTCCGCGCCTGGCAGCGATGAGGGTTCTGCGCATGTTCAGCGTCCTGCGTGGTATTCGCCGCGGCCCAAGAGTCAGGATGTGAGGGCCCTCGAGGTCTCGCACGACGCTGAACCAGCCACGCGCGACCCCGGCGAATCCCGCGTCAAGCCGCTCACCTCAACGTCATGGCCGTCGCTCGGGGCTGGAGCCTTCCCCATACCCGCCCCGTTCCCTGAGGCCGGCCCGTTCCCTGAGGCCGGCCCGTTCCCGGAGGCCGGCCCGTTCCCGGAGGCCGGCCCGTTTCCCGAGGCCGGCCCGTTCCCCGAGCCTGGACCCGTTCCCAAGGCGGAGTCCGCTGCGGCCGAGCCGGCCGCCGGACCAGCCGAGACGACACCTGGCCTTGCTCAGCCGCCTCAGTCACCTCCGAGATCGTCAAGGCCCCGGGCTCGCTGGTTCCTACGGGCTCAGGCAGCCCCGTCCGCTGCCCCCGCGCAGCCCGTCGCGGCCTCTGCCGCGCCGGCACCACCCACACCGGCGCCGGCATCTACGGCGCCTGCTCCAGCCGTGCCTGCTCCAGCCGTGCCCGCTGCGGCGCGTGCGGAGCCCGAGCCCGCAGCGACCCCCGCCGCCACGGCTCCGAAGGCCTCCCCCGCACGCGCACCTGAGCCCGCTGTGCCAGCGCCGCCGGCACGGCCGGCCCCGCCGGTACCAGCGATATCGCTCCTCGCTGCTCCGGTCGCCCAGGCGGAACCCGCAGCGGCGCCACCGGCCGCGGCCGAGCCCGCGCCTCCCGCGGCCGAGCCCGCGCGTCCCGAACCCGCACCCGCGATGCCTCCGCGGCCCGCATCTGCGGCACGTGCATTGGGCACGCCGGCGCCCGCGCCACCGCCGCTGGCCAAGCCAACTCCGCCGGCACGTTCGCAAGCCCCGTCCGCGCCTATGACGCCCGCCTCACCTGTAAGACCAGCCTCACCTGCAGGGCCCGTTTCACCTGTGGGGCGTCCATCCGCGGCCAGGTTCGTCGGGGTGGAACGGGAACGGCAGCTGCCGACCATCGAGCGGGCGCTGAGCGGCCCTGGCAGCCGTGGTGAGAGCAGCTGGCGACGCCAGGTGAAGGTGGTCACTGGCGGTCAGGGACCGGGCCAGCGCGACCAGGAGACGCTGGACCGGGACCGTGCCAGACTGCCGTTGATCGGTGCTCGCCGTATTGTGGTGCTCGGCTGCACGAGGGGCGCAGGGCAGACGGTTACTGCCCTGATGACCGGTCACATTTTGGCCGCGGCCCGCGGCGTTCCCGTCGCGGCGCTTGACCTGAACCCCGGCGGCACCTCGCTCGCCGCACGCAGCATGCCGTCCGGCTCGGTCACCGCGCTGCTTGCGGAGGCGGCCAAAGACAAGGACAACGGGACCGGCTCCGAAGCCGGGACGCGACAAGCCGGGACGCGACAAGCCGGGACGCGACAAGCCGGGACGCGACAAGCCGCAGCGAGACTTGACGTGATCGCCAATCCGCCGGCGGCCGGCGGCGGTCGGCCCCTTGAGAACGATGATTACAGGCGCCTCGCCGATGTGCTGGCCGAACGGTATTCGCTGGCCATGATCGACCCGGCGCCGACGGGGCTGACGCGGGTGCTTTCAATGGCTGACCAGCTGGTGCTGGTGGCTCCGGCCAGTCCGGACGCGGCGACCTCGCTGGCCAACACGCAGCAATGGCTGGCCGCGCACGGGTATGGCGAGCTGACCAGCCAGGCCGTCACGGTGATCAACGGGGTGAGCAGGCGGACGATGGAAGACGTGCTCAGGGCCGAATCCGCGGCCAGGGGGCGTTGCCGGGCCATCGTCCGGGTGCCGTGGGACGATCTGCTATCTGCGCGGCCGCGCACGCCGACCGCGCTACACCCGCAGACCAGGCGCGCCTATACGGCGCTGGCGGGCGTCCTGGTCGCGGGCATGGCCGCGAACCCGGCGGACCAGAGGCGCCCCGTTCCCGGAAGGAATCCTGGTGAGCACTCGGACTAAGGGGTCTAAGGGTTCCAGGGGCCGCGCCCGGATGGGCATCAGGTATTTCGACGATCGCGTCCTGCTCACGGACACCCACGCGTGGGCTTACTACCGGTTTCCTTCGGTCTCGTACGAGTTCACGACGCCAGAGGAGCGGGAAGCGCTGGCGACAAACATCACCGTCGCGCTGGCCGCGATCAGGATGCCGGACGCCGAGGTCCACCTGCGCATCGCGCACCGGTCTTACCCGGCGCACGCGTGGGCGACCGGGCTGGACGAGACCTCGGACGGGGGCCCGGGCTGGCGAGAGTACCTGGAGCAGACCTACCAGCACGTCTGGGCGAAGGATTTCTGGGCCAAGGAGGTCTACCTCGGGGTCAGGCTCGGTCAGCGCGGGGTGCGCGCCCAGTTGTCTGGCGGCGTGCTGTCTCAGTTCCGCGGCGTTTACGCGCGGGGCGAGCATGGGCTGGGGCTCGACGATGAGGCGGTGGGGCCGCCGGAGATCGCCAAGTGGACGGAATCGGCCGAGCGGCTCGGCCGGGCGCTGAACGCGAGCGCGCTGGCCGCTCGGCATGCGACCTCCGGTGAGATCGCCTGGCTGGTCAGGCACACGCTGATGGCGACGGCGGATGAACCGCTGCCGTCCGCGACCAAGCGCAGGAGATGGGGCTCCGGGGAGATCGACATGCTCTTCGAGGGGCAGATCCATAACGGCCGTACCTTGCTGTGCCTGGAGCACATGTCAGGGGAGTCGTATGCCGCTTTCATCTCTTTTGCGCGTTTCCCTGATTTGATGTCTTTCCCGGACGGTGAACCCTGGCTGCATTTTGCCGATTCGCTGCCGTTCCCGGTCGAAATCAGCTCCCGGATGAAACTCATTCCGCCGGCGAAGGCGAGCAAGGACGTCAGCCGCAGGCTCGCGCACGCGCGTGATATGGACGCGCATATTCGCGAGGCCGGCGCGGAGGCGCCCATTGCCCTGGCCGAGCAGATCGCCGCAGCCCGGATGCTCGAGCACGGCATCACCAAGGAACGCCTGCCGTTTGTATACGGCTGGCATCGCCTGATTGTGGCGGCCCCGACGAGAGAACTGTGCGTCCGCAGGGTGGAGGCGGTCGTCGAGCATTACCGCGATATCGGAATCGACATGGTCAACTCGACGGGTGATCAGTTCTCGCTGCTGTGCGAATCGCTGCCTGGTGACCGGATTCGGCTGAACTCATATGTGCAGCGGCAGCCGCTTTACACCATCGCCGGCGGAATGCCGACCGCGACAGTGGAACTCGGCGACCGGGTCGACGCGGGGGCTGGGTGGATCGGGCCGTATATCGGCGAGACCCTCGGCCGGGCGCGTTCTATCGTGCATTTCGATCCGCTGGTCGCGGCCGCGCGTAACCGGCCCACCGCGATTGCTATCACTGGCGAGCCCGGCGCGGGGAAGACGACGCTGGCCATGCTGCTGATTTACCAGCTGGCGCTGCGTGGCGCGACCGTGGCGGTGATCGACCCGAAGGGGGACGCGGAGTCACTGGTGGAGTACCTGCGGATGCAGGGCAGGAAGGCGCGGGTGCTGCCGCTCGGCGCGGCCGCGCCCGGGTTGCTTGATCCGTTCTCGTTCGGCGTCGACCTGGCCGAGAAGCGGACGATGGCCACGGAAACGCTCCGGCTGCTGCTGCCGAGGATGAGCGAGGAACGGGAGAGCGCCATGATCCAGGCTGTCGGCGCGGTGGCCGGGACCGAACGGCCCAGCCTCGGCAAGGTCATCACGCACCTAGAGGAGGCTGACGATGCCGCCTGGAAGAACACCGGCGCGGTCATGCGGTCGATTTCGGAGATGCGGCTGGCCCGGTTGTGCTTCGCCCCGTCGGTGGGCCAGCAGATCGACGCGGAAGGCTGGACCACGGTCTTCACGCTGGCCGGGCTCACGCTGCCGGATACCACCACCAGCCGCGACGACTACTCATACGAGCAGCGGCTCTCGGTCGCCCTGCTGTACCTGGTATCCCAGTTCGCCAGGAAGCTGCTGAACGGTATCGACCGGACCGCGGCCAAGGCCATCTTCCTGGACGAGGCGTGG
This sequence comes from uncultured Actinomycetota bacterium, assembly GCA_963844625.1. Classification (GTDB taxonomy): domain Bacteria; phylum Actinomycetota; class Actinomycetes; order Streptosporangiales; family Streptosporangiaceae; genus Palsa-504. Next base: position 14,068 of record CAWJPF010000001.1, read on the forward strand.
GCGATCACGTCTACCCCCGAGGGCGCCAAGCTGGTGCCCGAGGTGTCGCGGATGGGCCGCTCGCGGAACACCTCGCTGATCCTGGTCTCGCAGAACGCCGGTGACCTGCTGAACGAGCAAGTCACCAACTGTCTCTCGTCCGTGTTCGCGTTCCGGTCGACCGAGCGCGGTGAGGTGGCCAACGTGATGTCGCTGCTCGGGGTGGCCCCGTCAGACGAGCACAAGGCCGTGCTGCGCTCGCTCGGCAACGGCGAGTGCATCTTCCGGGATCTGGATGACCGGGCCGGGCGGATCGGGATCAACCTGGTCTCCGACGAGCTGAGGGATTGGATCGACACCAATCCCACCCGGGCCAGGAGCCAGCCGGCCCGCAGCGTGGCCGCGCCGCCCGTAGCGGCCGAAGGCCCGCCGGCGGCGGGCACCTCCGCGATCAGCCCGCAAGCGGCCGAAGCGTCGTCCTAGCAGAGCAGAACCAGGAGCTCCCCCTGATGACTACCTCGCTTGCCCCGCTCAAGCCTCGCTCGCGGGACCGTGCTGGCCGCGGGTCGATCGCGCGCTGGGTCATCCGGGTGCTCCTGCTTGCGGCGGCCATGCTCACCATCGCCACCCCCGCCCTGGCGGCGACCAACGCGACCCCGACCACCACCGCCACGTCCGCCAGCGCCACCGCCACGTCCGCCAGCGCCACCGCCGCGACGCCAGTTCACGCCACGACCACCGCCGTAGTCACGCCGGCCCTGCCGGGCGGGGTCTGCCAGGTGCCGGGCATCGGTGATATCGGCGGGCTGGTCGGGCTGTGCAACCAGGGCTCGAGCGGGCTGGTCGGCGACCTGAACAACATCTGCGAACCGTCGCTGCCGCAGCCTGAGCAGGCTACCGGCGGCATCGACTCGATGATCGAGCCGCCGGCCGCGGCCGCCAGCGGCAAGACGCTGTACGACAACTACGGGATCGCCGGCCAGTTCTGGGCCGCCCATGGCCTGCAGTGTTCCGATATGACCTCGCTGATAGGAAACAACGTCGCCGGCATGGTCTTCGACGCGGCGAAGGCCATGGACCGGGTGACGATCACGGTCTACCAGTCGGCGGCGGGCAACAACATCCTCACCTGGCTGCAGAACGCCGCGGACCGCCTGATCAGCGCGCTCGGCAACGCCATCTACTTCCCCTACCTGGCCCCGGTGGTCATCCTGGGCGCGATCTGGCTGGCCTGGCAGGGCCTGATCCGCAAGCGCGCGACCCGTACCATCGAGGGCACGCTGTGGATGGTGGTGGCCTGCGTGGCCGCCATCGCGCTGATCGGCAGGCCCGCGGACTTCACCGGGGTGGGGACCGCCGTCTCTAACGGCACCACGCAGGTGCTCAACACCGCGTTCTCCAAGCTGCCCGCCCCGACCAGCAGTAACTGCCTGCCGGTACAGGCGGGAGACCCGCAGAGCGTCACCGGCAACTACGCCTTCACCTCGGGCAACGGCCTGGTGGACCAGAACGCCAACGAACTATGGTCGGTCCTGGTCTGCAAGCCCTGGCTGTGGGGTGAGCTCGGCACCACGGCGTACAACCCGCCGGGCAGCGGCAACCCGACGATCGTGAACACCTACGGCAGGCAACTGCTGTGGTCGCAGGCGATCGCGGCCAACGAGACCCCCTCCAACGCGCTGATCCAGGCCAAGCAGTCGACCTACACCGGCATCGCGAACTCCATCCAGCAGAACGATCCCGCCGTCTACCCGCTGTTCCAAGGCAACCAGTGGACCACCCGGCTGGAGATCGCCTTCGCCGCGGTGTTCGCCGCGCTGGTGGCCGGCCTGCTTATCTTGCTGATCGCGCTGACGCTGATCGTGCTCAAGCTCGGCTTCCTGCTGCTGCTTATCGCCGGGCCGTTCTTCCTGATCATCGGGACACATCCGGGGTTCGGCCGGGTCATCGCAATCCGCTGGTTCGAGATGCTGGTAGGCGTCTTGATGAAACAGGTCGCGATCGCGATCGTGCTGAGCGTGCTGCTCTACTCCTACTCGCTCATCATGGGGACCGCGGATACGGTCCTGCCCTGGGCGCTGAAGATCCTGATGATCGCGCTGGTCACGGTGGCCGTATTCATCTATCGCAAGCCGTTCCAGCACCTGTTCTCCGCGGTCGGATACGGCACGATCGGCTCGCAGGAGCGGGCCGAGTACAGCTTGCGCGAGGCGGGCGCCACGTTCCGCCGGTCGACGCTGGACGCCGCGACCGTGGCCGTCCCAGGCGTGGCGGGCTACCGGGCCGCCCGGTGGGCCCGCCGCAACCCCGGCCAGGCCGCGGCGCTGGCCGCGGGCGTGGCCAGCGGTGCGGGCGCTGCCGCCGGGGTGGCGGCCGCGACCGACGCCGCGACGACGGCAGGCAGCGTTGCGAGTCCGTCGAGCGACGCGTACGCGTCACGGTTCCGGCCCGACGCGCCGCCGCCGGCCGACGGCGAAGGCGAAGGCCAGGCCAGCTCGGGCTCCCGCCGGGTCGTCAGCGGGGTCAGTGGGTCGGGCCCGGCGCGGACCAGGAACCTGCCCGAGGCGGACAGCGGCACCGCGCGCGTCGCCCCGCCGCTGGACCTGCCACCGCGGTCACGCGGATCGGCCGGAAGTAACGGATCGGCTTCCGGCTGGTCGCGTGGCGCCGGCCGTTCGGCGGCGGGCGGCGCTGCAGCGGCGAGCGGCGCTGCAGCGGCGAGCGGCGCTGCAAGCTCGCGCAGCCGGGCCACAGCCGCTGGACCCGCGGGGGGATCGCGGGCCCCGGTGCGGTCGGGCAGCCCGGGATCCGCGCCGCCGATCACCGGGGGCGGCTCCCGGCCCCAGGGCCCTGCCCTGCCCCAGGTCCCGGCCCGGTCCCAGAGCCCGGCCCGGTCCCAGAGCCCGGCCCGGTCCCAGAGCCCGGCCCGGTCCCAGAGCCCAGCCCGGTCCGAGGGCCCGGCCTGGCCGTCGAGCGGATGGCCCGCCGCCACCGCCCGGCAGCGCTCGGCCGCGGCGCCGAAGCCGAACCCGCCCGCTCCGCCGCCCGCCGAGCCCGCCAGCGGCGGCAAGCCCGCCAGCGGCGGCAAGCCCGCCAGCGGCGGCAAGCCCGCCAGCGGCGGCGCCCAGGATGAACCGGCCGCGACGCCATTCTGGCTGCGTCCGATACGGCGGGACAAGTAGCAGGCGGTCACCGTGGATCTCAGTCCTGCCCAGCAGAAGCTGGTCTTCGCCCTCATCGTGGTGGTCCTGGCCGCCCTCGGCTACTGGCTCATCCTGCCGAAGCTGACCCACTCGCACGCACCGAGCGCGGCCACGTCGCCGACCGCGAGCGCGGCCACGTCGCCGAGCGCGATCGCGACCACGCCCGTCTCGGCGCCGAGCACGGAAGCTCCAGCCCCCGCGGTGACGACCTCGCCCGGCGCCGTGAACATCTACTCCTGGCTGCCGTTCACCCAGCAGGAGCTGGCCGACGCCGCCGCGGTGACGGTGAAGTTCAGCGTCGCCTACAACACCTACACCTACACCGAGAACGCGGCCGCGTACGTGGCCCAGATGAACGGGCTGATCACCGGGCAGCTGGCCACGACCTTGCAGACCTCGTACGACACGCCCGGGGTAGCCCAGCTCAGGAAGAGCCAGCAGCAGGTCTCCACCGGAACGGCGGTGATCAACTCACTGCGGGCATTCGGCTCCTCCAGCCTGACGTTCATCGTCAACACAGGACAGCGGCTGGTCAGCTCGCGCGGCACCACCCACGGCACCGCGCAGTACGCGGTCACCGTCACCGGCTCGGGCAGCAGCTGGCAGGTTAACGACATCGAGCTGTCGAACGCCGGTAATACATGACGAACCGGCTCCTGAACCGGCCCGAGACCAAGCAGCCCATGGCGGCCGGTAACGACCGCGCCCCCCGGATTCTCATCCTCGGCGTCATCGGGCTGGTGGGCGTCCTCGGGCTCGGCCTGCTGACCGTGCCCATCATGATCGGCGCCAACAGCTTCTTCGCGGCGACCGCCGGCTGCTCGGGTCAGCAGACGGGCACGACCGGGCAGCCGTCCGGCAGCGCCAAGGCCAAGTCGATCCCGGCCGACTACCTGTTCTGGTACAAGAAGGTCGGGCAGCAATACGGCGTGCCGTGGACGATCCTGGCCGGGATCGGCACGGTGGAAAGCGACAACGGCCGGACCACGCTGCCCGGCGTGCACAGCGGGTCCAACGCCTTCGGCGCGGCCGGGCCGATGCAGATCGGCATCGGCGGCGCGGCCACAAATGTCTGGGGCGGCCTACCGGTCCACCCGTCCAGCCAGGTGGTCAACGGGATCGCGACCGATGAGGACGGCGGACCGGACGCGAGCGTCTACGACCCGGCCGACGCGATCGCGGGAGCGGCGAAGTACCTGCTTGCGGCCGGTGTGCAGACCAGCCCTTCGACGGCCATCTTCGCGTACAACCACCTGCAGTCCTACGTGCAGACCGTGCTGTATTACGCCAGCGCCTACGCGGGCGGCAACTTCTCGGTGGTGTCCGCGCAGCTGCCGTCGAGCAGCACGGTGGCCGGGTGCGCGCTGACGACCGGCAGCGTTTCAGCCGTCAATCCGCCGACCCAGGCCGTGGCCACCGCCATCGCCTACGCCGAGCAGCAACTCGGCAAGCCGTACCTGTGGGGCGGCACCGGCCCGGACGCGTTCGACTGCTCCGGCCTGGTGATGATGGCCTACCGGGCGGCCGGGATCGACATCGCGCGGACCTCGGAGGCGCAGTGGACAACCGAGCCGCATGTCCCGGCCTCGCAGGTGCGGCCAGGGGATCTGGTGTTCTTCGCCGGCTCGGACGGTACCGTCACCTCTCCAGGGCACGTCGCCCTGGTGATCGGGAACGGCAAGATGATCGAGGCCTACGCGACCGGCTTCCCGATCCGGGTCTCCACGTACGGAGCGCCGTCCTCAGCGGCCGGCGACCAGGCCGTGGTCGGCTTCACCAGCCCCTGGGCCAAGCCGGGCACCGTGCCGCTAGCGAACGGATAGGTAGATGGCGCTGCCGAGCCCCATGGCCAGGCAGTAGATCGCGAACGGCGTCAGCGTGCGGGACGGGTCGCTGAAGTAGCGGACCAGGAACTTCAGCGCGAGGTAGGCGCCGATCCCGGACAGCAGGCTGCCGAAAAGCACCGGTCCGAGGATCCCGCGGCCGAGCGGCCCGGTCAGGTCATGCAGCTTGAACACCCCGGCCGCGAAGATGACGGGCGCCGAGAGCAGGAACGAGAACCGCGCCGCGTCCTGCCTGGTCAGTCCCTTGAACATGCCGCTGACCATGACGACGCCGTCCCGGCTGATGCCGGGAAGCAGCGCGAGGATCTGGCTCGAGCCGAGGAGGAGGCCGCCCCGGAAGCCGATCCCGGTCAGCCGCCGGTCCGCTTCCACCGCGAGGTACGCCTCCTGCTGCTTGGCCGCGCGCGGGCCGGACGAGTGCCGGCCGCTGCTCCCCGCCCCGCGTCCGCCTGCGCCGACGGTGACCTGCTGCCGCTCCCTGGCCATTACGGTGTCCGCGGCTATCTGCTCGGCCTCGGTCTGGACGCCGCGCCGCCGTCGCCGCTCGCCGGCCAGCAGGATCAGGCCGTTCGCGAACAGGAAGGACGCGGTGAGCACCGGCTTGCTGAACACGTGGGTGACCAGGTGCTGCAGCAACGCTCCGGCGATCGCGACCGGGATCGTCGCCACGATCATCATCCAGGCGAGCATCTGGTCGGTGCCCTGCGGTTCCCACCGCCTGGTGCCAGCCGCGGGCCGCAGCACGTGCCCCACCGAGGCGAAGAACGCCGCGATGATCCGCGCCCAGTCCCGCCAGAAAAAGATGATCATGGCGAGCGCCGTCGCCACGTGCAGCCCGACGATGAAGGCCAGGTACGGCGAGTTGGCCGCGGACACGTTCAGGTCCTGGGCCCACTGCCCGCCGACGAGCGCCGGGATGAGCACGGCGTGACCCAGGCTGGATATCGGGAAAAGCTCGGTTACTCCCTGGATCAGCCCGACGACGCCGGCCTCTCCGTACGTCAGATGCGACATGCCAACCCTTCGCTCCGGCGGGGCAACTCTGCTAAAGCAAGATCAAGATCATGATTCCGAACGGACACTGGTACCACTCCCCGGCGACGGCAACGACCGCTGCGGCAAGACGAGTCCGGCCGTATATCGCCCCGGCCACGAGACATCCTAACCGCCAGAAAAATACGCCAGCCGCCGTTTCACGTTCCCTTCATGCGCGCAGCGTCCCCGGGCGCGACTCCCCGCTCCGGGCTCCGGCCGCCCGGCCCGCAGCGAAATGAAACCCCGGTTTCACCACCTCCCAGTGTGCTGAAACCGGGGTTTCATGCCTTACCGGACGCTTCGCCGGACGCTGACCCGGGGACCTTGGGGGTGTCCTTCGGGGGGCGGCGGGTGATTTTGCTGCCGAGCCAGACCAGGGGGTCGTACTTGCGGTCGGCGACGCGTTCCTTCATCGGGATGAGGGCGTTGTCGGTGATCTTGATCTGCTCCGGGCATACCTCGGTACAGCACTTGGTGATGTTGCAGTAGCCGAGGCCGAAGTCGTCCTGGGCGATCTCGCGCCGGTTAGCGATGTCGGCCGGGTGCATCTCCAGTTCCGCGATCCGCATCAGGAACCTGGGCCCGGCGAAGACGTTCTCGTTCTCGGTGTGGTCCCGGATCACGTGGCACGTGTTCTGGCACAGGAAGCACTCGATGCACTTCCGGAACTCCTGGGAGCGGTTGACGTCCACCTGCTGCATCCGGAACTCGCCCGGCTTGACCGAAGGCGGCGGGGTGAACGAGGGGATCTCCCGCGCCTTGGCGTAGTTGAAGGACACGTCGGTGACCAGGTCCCTGATCACCGGGAAGGTCCGCATCGGCGTGATCGTCAGGGTCTCTTCCGGCTCGAAGATCGACATCCGGGTCATGCAGGACAGCCGGGGCCGCCCGTTGATCTCCATCGAGCACGACCCGCACTTGCCGGCCTTGCAGTTCCACCGGATGGCCAGGTCACTGGCCTGAGTGGCCTGCAGCCTGTGCAGGACGTCGAGGACGACCTCGCCCTCGTTGACCTCGACCTGGAAGTCTTCGAGCGCTCCGGCGCCCGCGTCCCCGCGCCAGACCCGCAGCGCCGCCTTGTAGCCCATCAGTGTGTCTCCTCCGCGACATTCCCCGGCAGCCCTACTAGCTCGTCTTCTGTCATGTACTTCTTCAGCTCGCCCACGTCGAATAGCTCGAGCAGGTCGGTCCGCATTGGCACGATCGGCTGCCGCCGCAGCTGCACGCTGCCGGCCGCGTCGAGCGAGCAGATCAGGTTCACCTTCCGCCATTCCGGTGACATGCCCGGGTAGTCATCGCGGGTGTGGCCGCCGCGTGACTCCTGCCGCTCGAGCGCGGCCTGCGCCACGCATTCCGCGACCACCAGCATGTTCCGCAGGTCCAGGGCCAGGTGCCAGCCCGGGTTATAGGCCCGGCCGCCGGGCGCCGAGACCTGCGCCTCCCTGGCCCGCAGCTTGTCCAGCTCGACCAGCGCGGTCTTCATCTCCGACTCCCGCCTGATCAGGCCGACCAGGTCGTTCATGATCGTCTGCAGCTCGCCGTGGATGGCGTAGGGGCTGTCGCCTTCGGCCCGCTCCAGCGGCTCCAGTCCCGACGCCGCGGCCGACGACAGGTCCGCGTCGGGGACGGCGGGCCTGGCCGGAAGCCCGGTCACGTACTCGGCCGCGGCGAGCCCGGCCCGGCGGCCGAACACCAGCAGGTCGGACAGCGAGTTACCGCCGAGCCGGTTCGACCCGTGCATGCCGCCGGAGACCTCGCCGACCGCGTACAGGCCGGGCACCGAGGCGGCGCCGGTGTCCGGGTCCACCTCCACGCCGCCCATCACGTAGTGGGCGGTCGGCCCGACTTCCATCGGCTCCTTGGTGATGTCGACGTCGGCCAGCTCCTTGAACTGGTGATACATCGAAGGCAGTCGGCGCAGGATCTCCTCGGCGGGCAGCCGGGTCGACACGTCGAGGAACACGCCGCCGTGCGGGGACCCGCGTCCCGCCTTGACCTCGGAGTTGATCGACCGGGCGACCTCATCGCGGGGGAGCAGCTCCGGCGGGCGCCGGTTGTGCTCCGGGTCGGCGTACCAGCGGTCCGCCTCTTCCTCGGTCTCGGCGTACTGCGCCCGGAACACGTCGGGCACGTAGTTGAACATGAACCGCTTGTCCTCGGAGTTACGCAGCACCCCGCCGTCACCGCGGACCGACTCGGTGACCAGCAGGCCCCGCACCGAGGGCGGCCAGACCATCCCGGTCGGGTGCAGCTGCACGAACTCCATGTTCAGCAGGTTGGCCCCGGCCCGCAGCGCCAGCGCGTGCCCGTCGCCGGTGTATTCCCACGAGTTCGAGGTGACCTTGTAGGTCTTGCCGATGCCACCGGTCGCGAGTATCACCGCGGGCGCCTCGAACAAGACGAACCGGCCGGTGTCCCTGAAGTACCCGAAGGCGCCCGCGATCCGCCCGTCGGCGTTGATCAGCTCGGTGATAGTGGTCTCGGCGAAGACCTTGATCATCGCCTCCGGGTCGCCGAGCTCGGCCGCGTCCTGCTGCTGCAGCGCGACGACCTCCTGCTGCAGGGTGCGGATGATCTCCAGTCCGGTCCGGTCGCCGACGTGCGCCAGCCGCGGGTACTCGTGCCCGCCGAAGTTCCGCTGGCTGATCTTGCCGTCCTTGGTCCGGTCGAACAGCGCGCCCCAGGCCTCGAGTTCCCAAACCCGGTCCGGGGCCTCCTTGGCGTGCAGTTCGGCCATCCGCCAGTTGTTGAGGAACTTGCCGCCGCGCATCGTGTCGCGGAAGTGGACCTGCCAGTTGTCGTTCGGGTTCGCGTTGCCCATGGAGGCCGCGCAGCCGCCTTCGGCCATCACGGTGTGCGCCTTGCCGAACAGGGACTTGGAGATGATCGCGGTCTTCTTGCCGTGCAGCCGGGCCTCGATCGCCGCGCGCAATCCCGAGCCGCCCGCACCGACGACCACGACTTCGTAGGAATAGCGGTCGATCTCTGTGTCACTCATAACCACTGCCCGTTCGGTTAATTAAAGATTCTTGGATCTGAGAAGGCCCCGCTGGCCACCAGCAGTATGTACAAGTCGGTCAGCATCAGGGTGCCGAGCGTGATCCAGGCGAACCGCATGTGCCGCGCGTTCAGCCACGAGAACTTCGTCCAGGCCCAGTACCTGACCGGGTGCTTGGAGAAGTTCTTCAGCCGGCCGGCGGTAATGTGCCGGCATGAGTGGCAGCCCAGCGTGTAACCCCAGAGCAGGATCGCGTTGGCCAGCATGATCAGCGACCCCAGGCCGAACCCGAATTTCCCGTCCGGGCCGCGGAACGCCTGCGCCGCGTCGTAGGTGAGCAGGATCGCGATGAGCACGGCCATGTAGAAGAAGTAGCGGTGCACGTTCTGCATGATCAGCGGGAACCTGGTCTCGCCGGTGTCCTTCGCGTGCGGCTCGCGCACCGCGCAGGCCGTGGGCGCGCGCCAGAAGGCCCGGTAGTAGGCCCGCCGGTAGTAGTAGCACGTCAGCCGGAAGCCGAGCACGAACACCAGCGACACGATCGCGTACGGGATGATCGGCGGCAACGCCGGGAACCACTGGCCCAGGGTGCTCGACCCCGGCACGCATTCGCCGCTGACGCACGGCGAGTAAAACGGCGTCAGGTAGTGGTACTGCGGCACGTAATACCAGTGGCCCGTGAACACGCGGACCGTGGCGTAGGCCACCCAGATCGTGAGCGCGGCCGCTACGATGCGCGGCGACTTCAGCCAGTTGTCCGTGCGGAACGTGCGCTCGGAGATTTGCGCCCGTGTTCTGGCCGGCGCTTCCGGTGCCTGTGTCATCTTCAGCGTCCTCGCTGGTTTCGATCCTAAATGTAACGCCACGCGCCGCCCGCCGGCACCAGCCGGCTTTTCGCGTATCCGATGACCACGAACTTATTCCCTCCCGTCTGGTGATTGCAGTGATCGAGACCTCATCGTGCGTGTGACCCTGGCTACACTCGCGTCAGGTGACGTTCATCTACCACATCGCCGCCGCTGCGGACTGGGCACGCGCGCGGCGGGACGGGCAGTACACGACCTCGACGCGCGGCCGGACGCTGGCCGAGGAGGGCTTCATCCACGCCTCGACCGCGGCGCAGGTCGCCCCGGTGGCCAACGCGTTCTACCAGGGCGAGCCAGATCTCCTGCTGCTGGTCATCGACACCGATCGCGTCACCCCGGAGATCCGCTACGAGCACGTGCCCGGCCAGGCTCAGCCGTACCCGCACATCTACGGCCCCCTGAACCTCACCGCCGTGGTCCAGACCCGCCCGTTCCCGCCAGCCCCAGACGGCCAGTTCTCCTTCACCGCCGACCCCGGCCGCTAACCACAGCGATGGAGCATCGATGTTGCCCTGACCACAGCGATGGAGCATCGCTGTGGTTGCTCAGGCGGCGAGCGCGCGGCGCAGGAAGTCGAGCTGGAGCAGGAGCAGGTTTTCTGCCACGGTTTCCTGGGACGCCATGTGGGTGATGCCGGACAGCGGCAGGACCGAGTGCGGATAGCCGGCCGCCAGCAGCGCGGCGGACAGGCGCAGGGTGTGGGCGACGACCACGTTGTCGTCGGCCAGCCCGTGGATCAGCATGAGCGGCCGAGGGGATACGACGGACCGTTCGGCCGAAGAAATAAGCGAGCACCGGTCGTAGGCGTCCTTGTCCCGGTCCGGATCGCCTAGGTAGCGCTCGGTGTAGTGGGTGTCGTACAGCCGCCAGTCGGTGACGGGGGCGCCTGCGATCGCGGCGTGGAAGACGTCCGGCCGGCGCAGCACGGCCAGGGCGGCCAGGTAGCCGCCGAACGACCAGCCGCGGATCGCGACCCGGCCGGTGTCCAGGTCGGCGAAGCGGGCGGCTGCCTCGTGCAGCGCTTCTATCTGATCCTCCAGGACCGGGTCGGCCAGGTCGCCGGCGACGGCACGCTCCCAGGCCGGCCCGCGGCCCGGCGTGCCCCGGCCGTCCGCGATCACGACCGCGAAGCCCTGCTCGGCGAACCACTGCGAGGTGAGGTACGCGCCGCGGGCCCGCACCACCCGCTGGGCGTGCGGGCCGCCGTACGGGTCGAGCAGGACGGGCAGCCGGTCCTGTCCGGGCTTGTGCCAGGAAGGGAACAGCACCGCGGTGCGGATCTCCCGCGGTCCCGCGCCGAACAGGGCCGGGCGGGGAGCGGGCAGCGCCGGGCGTTCCGCCCGCGAGGCCAGGGTGGCCGCCAGCTCGTCCTCGCGGTACACCCGGACGATCACGCCGTCGTCGTCGAGCCCGCGGCCCGCGACGACCGTGGTCCCGCCCGCGCGGACGCCCGAGTAGACGCCAGCCCCCTCGCTGACCTGGCGCAGCCCGCCGGGGCCGTAAGCCCACAGCCCGATCTCGGTCGGCTCGGCGGACGCCTGGAACAGGACGGTGTCGCCGTCGACGCCGAGGACGCCGCGGACCTGCAGGCCGGGCGGGGTGACCGGGACGGAATCCGGCCCGGGCCCGGCGATCAGCAGCAGGCGGCTGGTGTCCTCGTCGTCGCCGGTCCAGACGATCCGCCCGTCCGCGGTCCAGGCGGGCACGCCGGGGACGATTTCCAGCCAGCGCGGGTCGGTGTCCTCGCGCAGCACCCTGGCCCGGCCGGTGCCGGGGTCGACGGCAAGCAGCCGCATCGCCCGCTGGTCCCGGCTCTGCACCACTACCAGGGGATCGCGCTGGTCTTGCCAGCGGGCCGTGACCAGGTATCCGAACGCGGCGCGTTCGGTGTCGACCGGCACGCTGGTGCCATCCAGCCTGACCAGCAGGAGGGACACGTCGGCGTTCGGGGTGCCCGCGGCGGGATAGGCCACCACGGCGGGCGGCCGCTCGGGGTGCGCCGGATCGGCGATATGCCAGCGAGTGACCGGCGTCTCGTCCACCCGCGCGACCAGCAGCGCCGAACCGTCGGGGGACCACCAGTAGCCGTGCTGCCGGTCCATCTCCTCCGCCGCGATGAACTCGGCCAGCCCGAACGTCACCCCCGCGGCGCCCTCCGGATCCGCGAGCACCTCGTCCGGGCCGTCCCCGGAGAGCTCGGTGACCCGCAGCGCGCCGTCGCAGACGTAGGCCAGCCGCCGGCCGGCGGGGTCGGGGCGGGGATCCAGCGCCGGGGTGCGCGTCGGCACTTCCCGTGGCGTGGCGGGGCCGGTCAGGCTGACCGTGTAGACGCGCCCCGACAGGGCGAAGACGGCCACCGTCACGTCCGCGTCGGTGGCGTAGGCGACGATGCCGCCGGCCTGCTCCCTGACCCGTTCCCGGCGGGCCCGCTCCTGCGGTGGCAGGTCGTCCTCGTCACCGCCCAGCGTTCTCGGATCGACGACCAGCCGTTCGGCCCCGCCGCCGACGTCCAGGGTCCACAGGCAGGTCACCGGGTCGCTGCCGCCCTGGGTGCGGAGGTAGACGACCCGGGTGCCGTCGGGGGAGATGCGGAACGCCCGCGGCACGCCCAGCGTGAACCGTCGCGTCCTGGCTTCCTGGCGCGGGAAACTCTCGGTCATGTCAGCATCTTGCCAGTTCCGGTCGATCCCGGGACTGCCGGTAGCCTCGCTGGCGTGAGTTCGGTTAACGCCAGGCGATTGCTGCTCGTGCACGCGCACCCCGATGACGAGTCGATCGGCACCGGCGCGACCATGGCCAAGTACGCCGCCGAGGGCGCGCAGGTCACGCTGGTCACCTGCACGCTGGGCGAACTCGGGGAGATCATCCCGCCGTCGCTTGCGCAGCTGGCCGCCGAGCGGGAAGATCGGCTCGGTGCGTACCGGATCGGTGAGCTGGCCGCCGCCTGCGCCGCGCTCGGCGTGACCGACCACCGGTTCCTCGGCGGCCCGGGCCGGTGGCGGGACTCGGGCATGATGGGCACGCCGGGCAACGAGGATTCCCGCTGCTTCTGGCAGGCCGACGTGGACGAGGCCGCGCAAGCGCTCCTCGACGTCATCCGCGAGGTCCGGCCGCAGGTCCTGGTGACCTACGACGCCAACGGCTTCTACGGCCATCCCGATCACATCCAGGCGCACCGGGTCGCCTGGCGCGCCTTCGAGCTGGCGGGGGCCGGGCAGGCGAAGTTCTACGCGACGGCGGCGCCGCAATCGGACCAGGTGACCACCGAGGTCGACGCCTGCGCCTACCTGGAGCGCAAGCTCGCGGCGATGCGCGCGCACGCGACGCAGATCACGGTGTCGGCCCCGTTCTTCGCCTTGTCCAATAACGTCAGGCAGGAGGTGCTTGGGGTGGAGCATTTCACCCTGCTGGCCGGCCCGCGCGGCCCGGCGCGTAGTCCGCAGGGCCGCGAAACCGACCTGTTTGCCCAGTAACCTGACTGTTTATGAACGTCACCACGGGAAAGCACGGGACGCAGCTGGTGCTCACCGTCGGCGTTTACGGAGCGCTCTTCGTGCTCGGTGCGGTGGAGGGCGTGATCGGCAGCTTCCAGTACAGCCGGACGGCGGGGTCGGTGCCGCTGGCCGCTATCGCGTTCTGCGCCGGCATTCTGGTGACCTGCCTGCTGGCGGCCTGGGGAATGCGCTCGGCCAGCGGGGCGCTGATGCCCGCCGCGGGCTGGATCATCGCGTCGTTCGTGCTGTCCATGCCGGCCTCGAACGGCAGCGTCATCATCACCAACACCACGCCGGGCAAGTGGTACCTGTATGGCGGGACGGTGAGCGTGCTGATCGGGGTAGCCGCCTCGTTCGGTAGCTGGATCAGGACGCCGCCTAGGTGAGCGACGTCGACCAGGCCTCTTTCCGCCGGGCCACGGGCCAGTTCGCCAGCGGCATCGTGGTCGTCACCACCGCTGCGGGCCACGCCATGACCGTGAGCGCGTTCACGTCGGTGTCGCTGGAGCCGCCGCTCGTGCTGTTCTGCGCGGAGAAGATCGCCCGCTTCCACGACGCGGTTCTCGAGGCCGAGTCGTGGGCGGTGTCCATTCTCGCCGAGGACGCGGAGAAAACCGCGCGCTGGCTGGCGATCCGGGGTCGCCCGCTGGACGGGCAGCTGGACGGGGTGACTCATCGCCCAGGTCCCGTCACCGGCGCGCCGCTGCTTGACGGCGCGCTGGCCACGCTGGAATGCGTGACCACCGCCGTGCATGACGGCGGTGATCACAGCATCGTCGTCGGCCGGGTCACCGCCACGGCCGGCCCGCAGGACCCGCCGCCACGCGGCCCGCAGGACCCGCCGCCACGCGGCCCGCTGGTACACCACGCCGGCGGCTACCACCGCCTGGCGCGGTTAGCGGAGGGCCTGCTCGATCCGGTCCAGCCCCCAGTTGAGGTCTGCCTCGCTGATGACCAGCGGCGGGGCCAGCCTGATCACGTTCCCGTGCGTCTCCTTGGCCAGGACGCCGTGGGCGGCGAGCCGTTCGCATACCTCGCGCCCCGGCAGTGCGGTGAACTCCAGCCCGGCCCACAGCCCGCGGCCGCGCACCGTCCGCAGCACGTCCGGCGGGAGTCCGGCCAGCCGCGCGTGCATCAGGTCCCCGAGCACCCGCGCCCGGGCCTGGTACTCACCGGTGCGCAACATGGCGATCACTTCCCTGGCGACGGCGCAGGCCAGCGGGTTACCGCCGAACGTCGACCCGTGCTGGCCCGGCCGCAGCACGCCGAGCACCGGCCACGTCGACACCATCGCGGAGACCGGCACGATGCCGCCGCCGAGCGCCTTGCCGAGCAGGTAGGCGTCGGGCACGACGTTCTCCGCGGTGCAGGCGAACGTGAAGCCGGTGCGGCCGAGCCCGGACTGGATCTCGTCCGCGATCATCAAGATGCCGTGTGCGGTGCACAGGTCCCTGATCCCGGCCAGGAAGCCGGCCGGCGGCACGAGCACGCCGGCCTCTCCCTGGATCGGCTCGACCAGCACGGCGACCACGCGGTCGCCGAGCTCGCCGACCGCCGTGGCCAGCGCGTCCAGGTCGCCGTACGGGACGACGCGGAAGCCCGGCGTGTAAGGACCGAAGTCGGCCCGCGCGTCCTCGTCGGTGGAGAAGCTCACGATCGTGGTGGTGCGCCCGTGGAAGTTCCCGCTGAACACGATGATCACGGCCTGATCCGCGGGTACCCCCTTGACCGTGTAGCCCCACTTGCGCGCGACCTTGATCGCGGTCTCGACCGCCTCGGCGCCGGTGTTCATCGGCAGCACGACGTCCATGTCCGCGAGCTCGGCCAGCTCGGCGCAGAACGGGCCGAACTGGTCGTGGTCGAACGCCCGGCTCACCAGCGTGAGGTGATCGAGCTGCCGTCGCGCGGCCGCGATCAGCCGCGGGTGCCGGTGGCCGAAGTTCAGCGCCGAGTACGCGGCCAGCATGTCCAGGTAGCGGCGTCCTTCGACGTCGGTCACCCAGGCGCCCTCGGCCTCGGCGGCGACGATCGGCAGCGGGTGGTAGTTGTGCGCCCCGTATTCGCTTGCCAGTTTCTGCAGGTTCGTCATGGTTTCTGTCATCGTGTTCTCCTCATCACGCCGTACCGGGGCGCAGCTCCAGCGTGCAGCACTTAGCGCCGCCGCCGCCCTTGAGCAGCTCGGACATGTCGACCCCGACCGGGGTGAACCCGCGCTCGCTGAGCTGGGCGGCCAGCCCGCGGGCCTGGACCGGCAAGACGACGTGCCGGCCGTCGCTGACCGCGTTCAGGCCGAGCACCTCGGCGTCTTCGTCCTTCGCCTCGATCAGCTCGGCGAAGTGCGCCGCGATGGCCGCCTGGCCCGCGTCATCGAACGCGGCCGGGTAGTACATCGCCGTGTCGGAGTCCAGCACGCACAGCGCGGTGTCCAGATGGTAGAAGCGCGCGTCGACCAGGCGCAGGCTCACCACGGGCCACCCGAAGGCGGCGGCGAGCTCGGCCGCGGCGCCCTGCTCGGTGCGGAAGCCGTACCCGGCCAGCAGCACCCGCCCGGTGAACAGGATGTCGCCCTCGCCCTCGTGCACGTGTTCGGGGATCCCCGCGTCGGGATAGCCGTGCTCGCGGAACCAGTCCAGGTACGCCTCGGCCTCCCCGGCGCGCTGCGGATAACGGAACCGCGCGCCGAGCACCTTGCCCCCCACCACGGTGGCCCCGTTGGCGGCGAACACCATGTCCGGCAGCCCGGCCACTGGTTCGATCGTCTGGACGTCGTGACCGAGATCGAGGTAGACCTGCCGGAGCTCCGCCCACTGCCGCATGGCGCGGGCCGTGTCGGTGGGCCTGCCCGGCTCCATCCACGGGTTGATGGCGTACGTAACGGCGAAATGCACGGGCGGGCACATCAGGTATCCGCGTGCGGTCGCCTGCCGCCGCCGCGGGCCGTCCGCGCTGCGCTCCCTAGGGATCATGAGCCAAGGGTAGGGGCTAGCCGGACCGGAAAACATGCGCCGCTCATGCGTGTCAGCAGAGAATCGTTGCGTAATAATGCGCCCAGGCGGTGATTTATTGCGTTTTCCTCGCCACCCCGCAGTAGGCGGTCACCTCGGGGCGGCCGCTGGCCCCGTCCCGTCCGTCCGGCCGCCAGCCCGAGCACGGTACGACCCCGGGTTCGATCAGGTCGAGCGCGCCAAGAAAATTAGCCACCTCGTCCGGCCGTCGCAGCACGTACGGCCACGGCGCGCCTTCGTTGTACCGCTGCTGGGCGCGTTCGATGCGCTCGTCCCCGGCCACCCCATCGGCGATCACGAGATAGCTGTCCGCCGGCAGTGCGTCCATCAGCTGGCTCACGATCGAGCGCGCCGCGCCGAAATCGTCGAGGTAGCCCAGGACGCCGAGCATGATCAGGGCGACCGGCTTGGTCATGTCGAGGGTGCTGGCCGCGCCGGCCAGGACCGCCGCCACGTCGCGCAGGTCGGCGTCGATGTAGCTGACGGCTCCCGTCGGCGCACTGGCCAGCGTCGGCACGCCGAGCAGGGCTTTGGCGTGCATGAGGATCACCGGGTCGTGGTCGGCGTAGACGATCCTGGCCTCCGGCGCGATGCGCTGCGCGATCTCGTGGGTGTTCCCGCCGGCGGGCAGGCCGGCGCCGACGTCGAGGAACTGCCGCATCCGGGCCGGGCCGGCCAGGAAGCGCACCGCCCGGACGAGGAAGGCCCGCTCGGCCCGCGCCGTCTCCGGGAGGTGCGGGAACTCCCGCCCGATCGCCTCACCCGCGGCCCGGTCGGCGGCGAAGAATTCCCGGCCGCCGAGCCAGAAGTTCCATATCCGGCCCGGGTGCGGCACGCTCACGTCGATCCCCGGTGCCGCGGCCCAGAAAGACTCCGTGTCACGCCCGGCCAGCTCCGGGTCACGGCTCGCCGGCTCCGGATCACGGCTCACCGGCTCCGGGGGCCGTGGACGGCCGTGAGCCGGCGTTGGCTTGGCTTGGGCGGCGCGCCTGCGGAACATTTCTCCCATCCTGCCCGACCGGCTGTCCCTCAAGAGGCCGTTTCCGGCGAGGTTCCACGCCCGGAGCGCCCGGAGCGCCCGGAGCGCCCGGAGCGGCCGGAATGCCCGGAGCGCCCGGAGCGGCCGGAATGCACGAGCACCTACGACCGGACGGGTACCGGCCGTAGGTGCTCGGTTGAGCCGTTCAGGTTACGGCAGGGACCACTGCTGGTTCTTGCCGCCATTCTGCGGATAGCTGATGACCGCGTTGCCGTTGGCGGTGCTGGAGGCGCGCAGGTCCATCACGTCGCCGGTCGCGGTGAACACGTAGTACGCGCCCTCCTTCTTGACGACCTGCCCGCCGGTGCCCGTGCAGATGTTGATGGTCAGCCGGACTCTGATGCCGCCCCCGGTAACGCACCACGGAATGTTGGACTTCTGGACCGGGGCGACGGCCTGCAGGACGGTGGCGCCGTTGTAGCTGGCCAACCTGAAGGTCTGGTCGGCGGCGCCAGCGGCCCCGCACGTCCAGATCTGCTCCGGGTTGCCGTTAGCCCAGGTGAAGTTGCTGTTGTCTAGGCAAGACGCGCTGTGGTTGACGAAGGTAGAGATCTGACCGGTCGCGGTCAGGCAGTGGCTGACCCCGGTGATGTCGCCGTCCGCGGACAGTGATCCGCTGCTGTTGGCGGCCGCGTCGACCCAGTTCTCGCAGGTACGCGGGCTGCTGTAGGCCCAGCCCCAGTTGCTGAGGACAGGTCCGGTCCCGAACGTGGTGCCCTTGGGGAAGAACTGCTCGACCCAGTCGGTCGTGCTGACCCCGGCCCCGCTGACACTGGTCGGGACCCCGCTTGCGCTGGCCGTATCGGAACTGGCGAAGAACGTCACGTCCGAACCCCCGCTGAAGGTGCCGGACGGGGTTCCGGTCATCGTCACCCCCGCCTGCGGCGAACTCGCCCCGCTGATGGCGGTGAAGGTGCCGCCATCGCCGATCGTGCCCGAGTACTGGAAGCAGGTCGTGGCCGCGGCGCCGCAGTCCGTCAGGGTCGGCTCGACCGCCACGAACGTGACCGCGGCCTGCCGGGTGAAGGCGTCGCTGGCCCAGTTCCCGTGGTTACCTGAATCAAGGTGGGCGGTGAACGTGGTGGTCGCGCTGGCACTGGCGGCCGCGCTCGCCGTGCCTGGCAGGGCGAAGCCGGCCAGGGACGCGCCCAGCACCGCGCACCCGGCTATCGCGGCTCTTGTCCGCGCGGTCATCCCGCGTGATGTCGTTATCGGAGCTTGCCCAGGCCTCACCCGCATGTTTTCTCCTTACGCGGTGGCCGGGGCCGCCCCCCGGCACCCAAGCCCGCACACTACAACCGCTGCGGGGGGCTTGCAGGAGTTTCAACCGAACCGTTGCCTGCGCTCAGGCACGCAGCGTGGCCATCCGGCCCGCGGCGGCGGCGATCCGCTCGTCGGTGCCGGTCAGCGCCACCCGGATGTGCCGGCTGCCCGTGGGTCCGTACAGCTCGCCCGGGGCGACCAGGATGCCGCACTCGGCGGCGAGCAGTTCGGCCGCTGACCAGCAATCGCGAGCCGGGTGGGTGGCCCACAGGTAGAGCCCGGCCTCGGAGTGGTCGATGGTCCAGCCGGCCGCGGCGAACGCCGTGCGCAGCACCGAACGCCGCCGCCGGTACCGCTCCCGCTGCGCAACAGCGTGCGCATCGTCATCGAGCGCGGCCGTCATCGCCGCCTGCACCGGGCCCGGCATGATCATCCCGGCTTGCTTCCTGATCGCCAGCAGATCCGCGACCAGCGCCGGGTCGCCGGTCACGAACCCGGCCCGGTAACCGGCCAGGTTAGACCGTTTGGACAGCGAATGAACGGCCAGCACGCCCTCCCTTGTCGGGCCGCACACGTCCGGGTGCAGCACGGAGACGGGCGAGGCCTCCCAGCCCAAGCAGATGTAGCACTCGTCGGACGCCACCACCGCCCCGCGTTCCCTGGCCCAGTCCACCACCTTGCGCAGGTGCCGGGCGGGCAGTACCCGGCCAGTCGGATTAGACGGCGAGTTCACCCACACGAGCTTGACCCGGCGCGGACCGGCAGACAGCAGGCTATCCGAGGCGAGGGCCGTCGCTCCGGCGAGCCGCGCGCCGATGTCGTAGGTGGGGTACGCGAGCTCGGGGTGCAGCATCACGTCGCCCGGCCCGAGTCCGAGCATGACCGGCAGCCAGGCGATGAACTCCTTGGTGCCCACCACCGGCAGCACGTCGTCCGGCGGCACGGCTACGTCGTGGGCGCGCGCCAGCCACCCCGCGGCCGCGGCCCGCAACCGCGGGGTGCCCCACGTGGCCGGATAACCAGGCGAGTTCGAGGCCTGCGCCAGCGCCCCGCGGATCAGGTCCGGCACCGGATCGACGGGCGTGCCCATCGACAGGTCCACCGCGCCGTCGCGATGATGCTCCGCTTTTTCGCGCAGCGGCGCGATCCGGTCCCAGGTGTAAGCGGGAAGCCGGCCCGCGAGCGTCATTCCTCCGTGGCTTGCGGCGGCAGCGCGGCCACCAGCGGGTAGTCCTTGCCTATCTTGCCGGTCTTGGAGGCACCGCCCGGCGAGCCGAGGTCGGCGAAGAAGTCGACGTTGACCTTGTAATATTCCTTCCACTGCTCAGGCACGTCGTCTTCGTAGTAGATCGCCTCGACCGGGCAGACGGGCTCGCAAGCGCCGCAGTCCACGCACTCGTCGGGGTGGATATAGAGCATGCGCTCACCCTCGTAGATGCAGTCCACGGGGCATTCCTCGATGCATGCCCTGTCAAGCACATCAACGCAGGGCTGCGCGATGATGTAGGTCACGGGTGAACTCCTGTCGTTGTCCTGGTCCCTGCTATCACAGTATGGCGGCTCTCCGGCGGATGCCGCCTCAGCCTGCGACAATACTGCCGCGCGGCGGATCCGGCTGCGCCGCCGGGGTGGTTGGGTCCGAGACGCGCTGCCAGCCCATACTGCCATCCGCGGCCAGCCAGTCATAACCGGCATAGCGCACTTCGCTGAGGCCGTACTGCTGCGCGTTCGCGACCAGCCAGCCGGCCACCGTCCAGCCTGCGTCCCGCTGGGCCTGCACGACCGCGACGCTTCCCTCTTTCTTTTGGGCCGAACGGTCCGTCGTGATCCGCACCACCACCCCCCTTCGCCCCGCCGGCCCGAACGTCTGCGTGAGGTTCCGCGCCAGGCCAGCCAGGTTCGCGGTCGCGGGCGGGACGAACCAGCACGACACGCCGTGCGGCGACGTGCCGGTGAAGTACCCGGCGAGCTGGGTGGCCACCGCCGCCCATTGCCCGTAGGCGGACCCGTCCCCGCTGTGCTGCACGTCCTGGGCCGCCTGGTCGACGGGCATCCGGGTGTAGCGGTTGACCCGGACCAGGGCGGCGAAGAACTTCGTGGTGGCGTAGACGGGGTTCTCCAGGTCGGCCGCTGGTCCCCACCCCTGCGAGGGCCGCTGCTGGAAGACGCCGACGGAATCGAGGTCGCCGTAGTCCAGGTTCTGCATCTTCGATTCCTGCAGCGCGGTCGCGTAGGCGATGATGACCGCCTGCTTCGGCAGCTTGTGCCGGGCCGCGACGCCCGCGATCGTGGCCGCGACGGCCGCCTGGCCGGGGTCGAGTGAGATGGCCTGCACGCCGGTGCCCGCCTGGCAGCCGGGCTGCAGGGCCGGGGTGACGGACCGGAAGTGGTCGTAGACGCCGTATCCGGCTACGGCCAGTACCAGCGCGAGGGCGGTCCCGACGATGGCTCTGGCCCGGAGCCGAGCGGGATTGGGCGGCACACCTTCAGACGGTACCGCTAAGCTCGCGCACCATGAGCGAGTCTGTGCTGTCCGACGTGATCGACAAACTCTGGGAGCAGCGCGCCGAGCTGACGCCCGCGGACACCGCCGCCCGGGCGGCGGTGGTCAGCGCGGTCGACGCGATCAACGCCGGCCAGGCCCGGGTCGCCCGGATCGATCCCGGGACCGATGAGGTCGTCGTGGATGAGCGGGCCAAGCGCGCGATCCTGCTGGCGTTCCGGGTGCTGCCGATGGCCAGGTCCCAGGTGGGCGACTTCAGGTACGAGGACAGGGTGCCGCTGAAGACGCGCCTGGACGGCGTGCGCGTGCTGCCTGGGGCGATCGCGCGGTGGGGTTCCTACATCGCGCCGGGCACGGTGCTGATGCCCTCGTTCGTCAACATCGGGGCCTACGTGGACGAGGGCACGATGGTGGACACCTGGGCCACGGTCGGCTCCGGCGCCCAGATCGGCAAGAACGTGCACCTGTCCGGCGGGGTGGGGATCGGCGGCGTGCTCGAGCCGCCGAACGCGGTGCCGGTGGTGGTCGAGGACGAGGCGATGGTCGGGTCGCGCTGCATGGTGGTCGGGGGAGCGCGGGTCCGCCAGGGCGCCTTCCTCGGCGCCGGCGCCATCCTCGCCCCCACGACGCACGTCATCGACGTCGAGACCGGCGCCGAACTGCCGCTCGGCGAGGCGCCGGCCTGGTCGGTCTGCGTGGGCGGGACCCGGCCGAGGAAATTCCCAGGCGGCGAGTTCGGCATGCCGTGCCTGCTGGTGATCAAGCGCTTGCCCGAGGGCTCCCGGCACGACAAGGCGGAGCTGAACGCCATCCTCCGTGACCATGGCGTAGACGCCTGAGCTGCCCGCGAGCCTGCGCCGAGTAGCCGGCCGGGGTGGTTACCTTAGGTACACGATGAACGGAAATTCAGAGCCGCACCGGCGGATCCGTCGCCAGGGACCCGTCACGCTGCGCGGCAAGCAGATACCAGCGACCACTACCGATCAGCGGTTGCTCGACCGGCGCGGGCCGGCCGACTGGGTGCACACCGATCCGTGGCGGGTGCTGCGGATCCAGGCTGAGTTCGTGGAGGGGTTCGGCCTGCTGGCCGAGCTCGGGCCGGCGGTCTCGATCTTCGGCTCGGCCCGGACCGCCCGGGGCAGTCAGGAGTACGAGACGGCCGAGCGCATCGCGTCGGGCCTGGTCGCGGCCGGCTACGCGATAATCACCGGCGGCGGCCCGGGGATCATGGAGGCGGCCAACCGGGGCGCGGTCAAGACGGGCGGAGTCTCGGTGGGCCTGGGCATCGAGCTGCCCACCGAGATGGGCCTGAACGACTACGTGGAGGTCGGGCTCGAGTTCCGCTACTTCTTCGTCAGGAAGACGTGCTTCATCAAGTACTCGCAGGCGTTCGTGGTCCTGCCCGGCGGCTTCGGCACGATGGACGAGCTGTTCGAGGCGCTGACCCTGGTCGCCACCGGCAAGATCACCAAGTTCCCGATCGTGCTCGTGGGCCGGCAGTACTGGTCCGGGCTGCTCTCCTGGCTCCGCGACACGATGCTCGCCGGGGGCAACATCGGCCCGGCCGAGTTCTCGCTGATCCACGTGGCCGATGAGGCCGACGAAGTAGTCGCGATCATCCGCGCGGCCCACGACGGCTCGGCCTGGGCGCCTATCGGGGCAGAGCCCGAGGATTGACGCACGGCCGGAACGTGAGCTAGCCGCCCGATTCGGGCCGAGTTCTACCACGGAAGCGACATCGCGGGTTGAGCGTGGCACGATTCGTATGTGCCCGTTGTATTCCTGATCGCGATCGCCGCCGTGCTCGTCGGCGTCTTCTACACCGCCACCGGACGGGGCGGCGAGCTGGCCATCGAGCATGCCGATCACGCGCCCCTGGATCTCGGCCCGGTATCGGCCGCGGATATCGCGCTGCTGCGCCCGCCCACCGCCCTGTGGGGTTACAACATGCAGGTGACCGACGAGGCCCTGGACCACATCGCCCGCGCGATGCGCGACCGGGACGTCACGATCGCCCGCCTGCGCCAGCAACTCGTCAACCGTGACCTGATGGAGCCCGTCGCCCGTCCGACCGGCGCGCCCCTGACCCGGGCTGATGCCCGTCGTCCCCTCGAGGTCCCCAGGGACCCTGCCGCGCCGCAGCCCCCGATGGTCTCCCCGGACCCGACCCCGCCGCAGCCCGTGATGGTCTCCCGGGAGCCAAACGCTCCGCAGCCCGCGGCCGTCCCCAGCGAACCTGAGGACCCCCAGACGATCAACCTCCGCAGGCCTCCGGGGATCCTCGTGGCCTCCCGGTCCCAAGAAGTCACCCAGCCCCGCGAGATCCCCCAGCCTGCCGAGTCCACTCCGTCCTCGGAAGTCACTCAGCCCCGCGAGATCCCCCAGCCGGCCGGATTCGAGCAGCCCTCCCCGGGGGTTCAGCCTCGCGCATTCGACCAGTCCTCCGAGGTCACGCTGCCTCGCGAAGCCATCCAGCCTCCCGAGACCATGCCGCTTCCCGAGGCCACCCGCCCTGGCGAGACCACGCAGCCATCTGAAATCACTCAGCCCGCCGAGGTCAGGGGACCGCAAGGCTCGTATGACACGCACGACTGGTGGGCCGGGCAGGGAGAAGCCGCGCGCGACGAGGCGCGTCAGACCGGGCCGCAGCCAGTTATCCAGCCCCGGCTCCGCGAGCCGGACGCAGCGGCTGCCGGCGCCACCGAGGCCAGCGCACCGGCGGCCAGCGCACCGAGGCCGGCGCCACCGAGGCCGGCTCTCCCTGGCCCGCGACGCCAGCTGATGATGCGCCCTCCCCCACCGAGGAGCGGTCCTGGTGAGTGACCAGCCGGCCGTGGCGCCGGAGAACGGCGCGGTTCAGGGCCCGGACGGCAAGCTGCGCTGTCCCTGGGGCCTGAGCGCACCGGACTACCTGGCCTATCACGATGCGGAATGGGGCCGCCCCGTCAGGGGCGACACGGCCATCTTCGAACGGCTCTGCCTCGAGGGTTTCCAGTCCGGGCTTTCCTGGCTGACGATCTTGCGTAAACGGGAGAACTTCCGAGCCGCCTTCGCTGGATTCGACCCCACCGCGATCGCGGCCTTCGGCGAAGAGGATATGGCCCGCCTGATGGCGGATGCGGGCATCGTCCGCAACCGGGCGAAGATCAACGCCGTGCTTACCAACGCGCGGGCCATGCTGGATCTGCCCGACGGCCTGAGCGAGCTGGTGTGGAAGTACGCGGGCGAGAAAGATCACGCGCCGCGGACGCTGTCCGAGGTGCCCTCGGCGACACCCGCCTCGAAGGCGCTCAGCGCCGAGCTGAGGCGGCACGGCTTTACCTTCACCGGCCCGGTGACCGCCTACGCGACGATGCAGGCCTGCGGCGTCGTCAATGACCACCTGGCCGCCTGTTTCTGCCGCGATCGCTAGCAGGTCAGGTCGGTCCATCGGCGAGCTGCTCGGCTGGTCGTGGCCCGAGCGGCTCAGCCATGCGCTGACCTTGGCCGCTGGAGGCGCCGGGGGCGGGGCTCAGGTGCCCGAAGGGCCCGGCCCCGATGGCCGGGATCACGTCGATCTGGTGGCTTACGAGCGCCTGCTGGACGCGGTGACCGTCGATCCGCCCGCCTAGACCCGCGTCCCCGCCCCGTGGCCGGGGTCCTTCGCTTATCCTGCACGGCATGAGCACGGACAACGATCGCAGCGAGCCCGATGTATCCCGCCTGTTCGCGCCCATCGCCGTGGAAGAGACCTTTGACGGAGTGCTGATTGAGGCCCGTGCGGTGCTGGGCCAGCTGGACGACCCGGTGGACGCGGAACTGTGGGTATCTGACCTGATCGGGGCACTGGCCTCGTCAGCCGCCGGGCAGGCCTCGCTGATGGATGCGCTCACCGGCTCGCTCGTGCCCGCCGCGGAGGCGGCCTCGACCCCGGCGGCGCTGGCCCTGCTGCGGGCGTTCGCCGCGGTCGGCTCGCCTGCCTTGCGTACCGCCGCCGGGCAGGCAGCCAACCGGGTCCGTGCGCATGACGTGGCCGACCCGCCCTGGGCCGGAACGGTCGGCGCCCCCGTCGTCCGTGATTGCTGGCACTACGCCGATGTCGGCGGCCGGCAGGAGTCGCTGACGCTGACCTTCGCCTACGGTGACAGGCAGCACGCGCTGAGCGTGCTGATCGACCATGGCCGCGGCGGCAAGATCAGGGACACCTGGGTGGCCAAGGGCACCGGACTGCGCGCCGATGCGGAGCGGGCGGCCGCGGGTGACCCGATGGTGGTGTTCGAGGTGATCGACGCCGCCGATGCCCGCCTCCGCCTGGCGCGGGCCATGGGGGCGGGCGAGTGCCCCGAGCAGCCCGATCAGGTCGACGACGTAGTGGCCCACCGCGCTCTCCTGCAAGCCCGGCTTGACCTCCTGGCCAGGTGCGCGGCTCCCTAGCCGGCCTCGCGGAGGAACGCCCGGACCAGCGGGAGCATCAGGTCGGTCCGCCGCATGACGCCCATGTGCGTGGTGCCGGGCAGGACCGCGAGCTGCGCGCCCGGGATCAGTCCGTGTACCTCCACCGCATGTTCCAGGCGGATGAAGTCATGGTCGCCGAACACCAGCAGGGCCGGCGCGCCGACAGCGCCGAGCTCGCTGGCGGTCCAGCCCTTCAGGTTCCCCACGGCTTGCGAGGCCTTCGCCGCGAACGCGTCGAAATGGCCGGGGTCCGGCGCGAGGCGGGCGTAAGCGTCCCGCATCTGCTGGAAGTCCTCCGCGGTGGGCATCCGCGTCGAGGTCGGGTACCGCGAGGGATCGGAGATCTCCTCGTGGTACCCGCCACTGCTATAGCTGACCGAGACAAGGATGAGCCGGCCCACCCGGCGGGGGTGGTCCACCGCCAGCTGCAGCGCTACCCCGCCGCCGAGGCTGAAGCCGAGTACGTCCGCCCGGTCGACGCCGAGGTGATCAAGCAGGGCGGCGACGTCGCCGGCGAGGTAGCGCAGGTCGATGTCACGGTCGATGTCCGCGGTGCGGCCGTGCCCTTGCAGCTCGGCGGCGATGACCTGGCGGTCGGCGGCCAGGTCGGGCAGCAAGCGTCCGAAGGACTCCTCGATCGTCATCAGCCCGCCGTGCAACAGCACAAGCGGCAGGCCCGCGCCGTGCACCTCGTAGTACATCTGCAGGCCGTTGACCGGCGCGTATCCGGTAGTTACCTGGCTCATGGCAGCCTTTCAAGGGGTTAGGGCGAGCGTCCCGCCGCCGGGGTCGAGGAGGCGGTGCGGCCCGGCCGCGCCCGCCAGCCGGGCCAGGTTGCCCCGGATCCTGGCGCACGGCCCCTGCGGCCCGGCCAGCGTCAGCCCGTCGGCTCCGACGGCGACGAGGTCACCGTCGTGGCGCAGCAGCACGGGGCCGTCGCGCTCCGCCGAGATGGCCACCCGGCCCGCCCGCAGGCCGTCGATGATGTCGTCCGGCTCGTGCCCCGCGCACTCCACCCAGGTGGTCGGACGCCCGGGCGGGGCGTCGGATCCCGGCCGGTGCCAGTCGCTGCCGCCCACCGGGATCGCGGCGGCGTCCCACGCCAGCCACCAGGAGAGCGGGGTGGTCCAGCGCGGGTCGAGCCAGCTCCAGTGCCAGACCTCGACCAGCGGCGGACGGCGGCGCATCGGGCGCACCCAGCTGACGGGCCCGGCGAACGGGTGGTTGATCGACAGCAGGCCACCGCCTGTCTCCGTGGCGTCCAGCCAGTCGTCGGGCTCCCGGCGGAAGTCGACCCAACCGATATCGCCGAGCGCTCCCGCGTGGCCGCCGTCGGTCGTCACCTCTTGCCCGGGGACCAGGGTGATGGCGTACCTCCTGGCCGCCGCGGGCAGTTCAGCGTGGTGGCTGACCGTGTTGTGGTCGGTGACCGCGGCGAAGTCGAGGCCGCGTTCGGCCGCGAGCACGGCTAGCTCGGGGACGGTCAGCACGCCGTCGGAGTGCACGGTATGGGTGTGCAGGTCACCCGCGAGCCAGCGCCGGCCCGCCCCGGCCGGCAAGATCCGCGGCGGCGGCCGGTCCGCCGGAGCGGGCGGGGCCGGCGGAGCGGGCGGCGGCCGCAGCTCCGCGGCACTAGGCCTGGTCTCGGCCGTCACCCGGTAGGGCACGCCGCCGGGCGGGACCCGGTGCACACCGATCATCACCTGCCACGTCCCGGTCTCGAGCTCGCCGGGCAGGTAGCCGGGCGTGGCAGCGTCCCGGGCGATAATGAACGACTCGCGCGCGCCACCCGACCAGCCACGGAACCCGTGCGGTCCCAGGCAGCCGAGGTCGAGCACCGTTCCTTCGGCGCGCTCGTACTCCAGCTCGACCCGCAGCGCGGCGGTCCCGGGCCCGACCTCGACCGGCAGATAGTGCCACGGAGACAGGAAACGGTCCTCGAGGGTCCACCGTCCGGCGTGTCGCGTCCAGTTGGTCATGCTCAGCTGGTGGCGGCGTAGCCGCCGTCGACGACGATGGTCTCGCCGGTGATGGTCTCGGCCGCGTCCGCCCCGATGACGATCCGCATCATCGGCGTCCAGCCGGCCCGGCGCTCGATCAGCGGCTCGTTGTAGTCACCAGGCGTCCGCTCCATCCACTCGCCCGCGATCCAGCCCGGCGCGACGGCGTTGACCCGGACCCCGGGCGCCAGCACGCGGGACAGCGTCCGGATGAGGCTGACCGCGGCGGCCCGGCCGATCCCGCTCGCCGATCCGGTCACCAGCGCGGCCGGGCTGTCCTGCGCCATGCACTCTCCTCAGCCACTTCGATGAGTATGCCCGCCCCGGCAGCTTAAACGATCACCGTAAGCACGTCCCAGGCCGGCGGTCAGCGCGGCAGGCTGGGGGCCGGCTCCACCGGGTGGGCCGGGGACGCGAGTACCCAATCGGAGCCTTCGAGGCGGATAGAACGCGCATCGCGGATGCGCGCGGAGCCGTCGGCGCCACCGCGGGCGAGCCGGGCGCTGACGAATTCGCCCGGGCCCGGGCGCACCAGGCCGAGGGCCGATGCGAGGACCTGGTCACCGGCGTAGTCCCCGAAGATCACGATGCCCTCGCCGCGCAACTGGTCGCGCGCCCCGCCGCCATCGCGGACCCGCTTCATGTAGTCGTCCTGCATGGCGACCGTGGCGACCACGGTCCGGCTCACCCGCATCCGCTGCGCCCGCCGGAACAATTCGTTTACCCGCTGCTGTCCCGAGGGCAGCGCCAAAACGGTCGTCACGTCTGGTTCAGGCAGCCTGATCAGGACATTTTCCTGCAGCGGGGCCCGGGCGTGGAGCCAGCTCACCGCGGCGCGGCCGCGATCGTTGAGGGCCCGCTTGAGGTCCCTGTTACCGGCTTGGCTCAGGTTCTCCCCGGTGGCCCGGAGCAGGCCGACCACGTGCCGTGTTCGTCGCTGGCCTGCACCAGGAGCATCAGCTTCCCGTCGGCTTCGGGCGGGATCATCCAGCCGCCCAGCCGGTGCGAGAACTTGCAGTCCACGTCTACGCCCGCGATCGTGTAGTCCAGCGCTGTGCCGTCGGCCAGCCGCAGCGCGCGGGCCAGGGCGATCTCGACCAGCGTGCCGGCGTGCGTCTTCTCGGTTTTATGCAGCTGATCCCAGCGATAACGCCCGGTGTGCTGGCCGTCGAGCAGCATGTCAAGCGCGCCCCGGATCGCCGCGGCCATCCGCGATCCGTCGCCGTCAAGCCCGCGGAGCTCGCCGGCTACCGCGGCCAGTTCCTGGTCCCCCGCCCGCGGGCCGCTCAGCGCCGGGAGCTCGAGGCCCGGCAGCGGGGCCTGGCCGTTCGCGGGCACCGACGGCGACGGCATGCCGGGCAGGACAAGCTGGCCGGGGATCGGCTGGAGGTCACCCGGCGGGGGCACGCCCGCATTCATTCCGCAGGCTCCGAGGGTGCCGCCGTGGTGCGGAGGACGTCCATGAGCAGGTCGACCGCGGGCGGATCCGGCGGGTCGCCGTACCGGACCGCGAAGACGTGCCGGTGCGTTCCGGCCAGCGGCACGGTCCTGATCCCTGGATGGCGCGCGGCGCGCAGCGCCAGCGCGGGCAGCGTCGCCACCCCCAGGTCCGCGGCGACCAGGGCCTGAACGGCGACGTAGTCGTCAGTGGTGAACGCGATCTTCGGGATGAACCCGGCCAGCGCGCACTGCCGGAGGAGGTTCGCGCGGCAGCGGTCGCAGCCCGCGATCCAGCGGTGGCGAGCGTACCTGGACAGCTCGGCCGACGGCGGCTCGGTGTCGTGGGCCGAGGTCACCAGGTGCACTTCCTCATCGAGGATGAGCCGTTCGCGCAGGCCCTCGGTGATGTCGATGCCGCCCTCGTCTTCTTCGGCGCCCTTCGGGGCCGCGTCGCCGGCCTCCGGAGCATCGGGGGAGTAGCGGAATACCAGCGCTACGTCGACGTAGCCGGCCCGGAGCATGCGCAGCGCCTCGGGCGGTTCCGCCTCGGTCAGCCGCAGGTCCACGCTCTGCTGGTGCCCGCGCAGCATCGCCGCCGCGGCCGGGACGATGGTGCCGAGTGCCGAAGGGAACGCCGCGAGCCGCAGCCGCCCCGCCCGCAGCCCGGTGTAGGCGGCCAGTTCGTTCTCCGCGGCGTCCAGCCTGCCGATCACCTCGGCCCCGCGCTCGGCCAGGAGCCGGCCAGCGTCGGTGAGCCTGATGCCCCGGCCCGCCCGCTGGATCAGCTTGGTCCCGGTCTCCGCTTCGAGTCGCGCCAGGTGGTGGCTCACCGAGGGCTGCGCGTAGTTAAGGGCCCGAGCCGCGGCCGTGACGGAGCCGTACCTGGCCACGGCCACCAGTACGCGCAGCCTCGTCACGTCGAGCATGCACCGACTATAGATCTTGTCGATCTGTCCGCCCAGAGTCCTTAGCCAGGACTATTACGGGCTAATCGGCCCAGCGCACCGACTGGTTGCGCTAGCGGCCTTCGAGGAGCGGCGCGTCCGGCCGGCGCGGCTGCTCGCCTGCCAGTTCCCGGCGCCGCCAGGCGATCCCCGACAACGCCTCAAGCACTACCCGGTTGGCCAGGAACGCGGTCACTTCGGCGTGGTCGTAGGGCGGCGAAACCTCGACCACGTCGACGCCGGCCAGCGGCAGTGACATCGCGATCCGCCGCACCGCGTCGAGCAGTTGCCTGCCGGTGAGCCCGCCGGGTTCCGGCGTCCCGGTGCCCGGGGCCATGCCCGGATCGACCACGTCGACGTCGACGGACAGGAAGACGCCCTCGCACTCGTCGACGGCGATGGCGAACGCCTCGCCCAGGCATTCGTCGAGCCCGCGCGAGACGATCTCGCTCATCTCGTACGAGCGCATCCGCTGCTCGGCCATCCACGCCAGCGTGGGCGGCTCCGGCCAGTACCCGCGCAGCCCGATCTGCAGGAACCGGTCCCCGCGGACCGCGCCCGACTCGATCAGCCGCCGCATCGGCGTGCCGTGCCCGTACAGCGACCCGAACTGGGTGTCCCCGGTGTCGGCGTGCGCGTCGAAGTGAATCAGCGATACCCGGCCCCAGCCGGCGTGCCTGGCCACCCCGGTGGCGTCGGGCAAGGTGATCGTGTGGTCGCCGCCCAGGATCACCGGTATCGCGCCGGCGGAGGCCACGGCCTGCACGACGCCTTCCAGCCGCCGCAGCGATTTCTCCGTCTCACCCGGCGGCATGAGCACGTCGCCGAGGTCGGCGACGCGCAGTTCGGCCAGCGGGTCGACGCCGAGGGCGAGGTGCGGCCTGGACCCGTCGTGCGGCAGGTAGTCGGTGGAGCGGATGGCCTGCGGGCCGAACCTGGCGCCCGGCCGGTGCGAGGCTCCGCTGTCGAAGGGCGCGCCGACGAACACGACGTCCAGCCCGTCCAGCGAGTCGAGTCCGGCCCGCGGCACGCCGAGGAAGGTGACATCGGGTCCGTACATGCCCTGGACCATGGTCTCGTCGTCGTTCTCCATACGGTTCTCCTGCCTCGTCACGAACCTGCCGCTGCCACGCACGATACAGGTGCGGGGCTGCGGCAGGCTGGCTCCTCAGCGCACCTCGGCCGGAACGGCCGCCGGCGTTCCGGCCGGGAGCTGCTGCCCGCCGGGGGCGTCGTGTCCCGCGGCCGGAAGTAGCCGGGCCAGCCACCCGGGCAGCCACCAGTTGGCCTGCCCGAGCAGCTCCATCACCGCAGGTACCAGGACCAGCCGAACGATCGTCGCGTCAACGAGCACGGCGGCGGCGAGCCCGAGGCCGATCTGCTTCACCGAGACGTCTGGGGTGAGGTCAAAGGAACCGAACACCACCACCATGATCGCCGCGGCGGCCGTGATCACCCGGGCGGTGCCGGCCAGCCCGCGCCCGACGGCCAGGCTGTTGTCGCCGAGCCGGTCGTATTCCTCGCGGATCTTCGCCAGCAGGAAGACCTCGTAGTCCATGGACAGGCCGAACAAGATCACGAACAGGAAGATCGGCACCCAGGTGGTGACGGGCATCTTCTCCGGGAAGCCGAGCGCGTGCCCCAGCCAGCCCCACTGCGTTACCACGGTCAGCACCCCGTAGGCCGCGCAGACCGAAAGCAGGTTCATCAGGGCGGCCTTGACCGCGATGACGACCGAGCGGAATACCACGAGCAGCAGCACCATCGACAGCGCCACGACCACGCCGACGAGCCACGGCAGCCGCGCGCCGATCAGGTTCGTGAAGCTGACGTTCGCCGCGTTCGGCCCGGTAAGGTACGCGGTCAGCCCGGACGCGGGCAGTACCTCCTCCTGCAGCCGGTTGACGAGTGCGTTGGTGGCCGGGTCCTGCTCACCCGTGGTGGGGTAGGCGATGAGCAGGGCCGCCTGCCCGTCATGGCTGATCACCGGCGCCGTCACCGCCGCGATCCCCGGCGTGCCCGCGATCGCGGTGCGCAGCGAGGCCAGCGCGGGTCCGCCGGACGGCGCGACCTTCGCCGCGACGATGAGCGGCGCGTCAAAGCCCGGTCCGAATCCCTGCGCCATGGTGGCGTAGCTGGCGTACCCCATGGTGCCGCGGGCCTGCGCCGACTCATCGGGCATGGACAGCTTCATGGTCAGCGCGGGGGCGGCCAGGATGAGGACGAAGGCCGCGGCCGCCGTGGTGGCGAGCACCGGGTGCTTCTGCACCACGGCGGCCCAGCGCTGCGCGGCGTGTACCTCGCGCCGCGCGGCCCGCCCGCGCCCGAACCCACCGCGCCCGAACCCACCGCGCCCGAACCCACCGCGCCCGAACCCACCGCGCCCGAACACCTTGTCCCCGAGGAAGGTGTTCAGCCGCGACGGCCGGGTCAGCCGGTCACCGGTGATCCCGAGCAGCGCGGGCAGCAGCGTAAGCGCGGCGAATACGGTCACCGCTACCGTGGCCGCCGCCGCGATCGCGACGCCGTTCAGCAGCGACTGGCGCAGCACGAGCAGCCCGAGCATGCCGATGACGACGGTGATCCCGGCGGTGAGCACCGCCCGCCCCGCGGTGCGCATCGTGGTCACCATCGCGTCCAGTGGCTGCTGGCCCGCGCGCAGCTCCTCCCGGAACCTCGTGACGATGAACAGGGCGTAGTCCACGCCGACGCCCAGGCCGATGAGGGCGGCCACGATGGGGGAGAACGAGGGAGCCGGGAAGACGTGCCCGAGGAGGGCGATTAGCGAAAGGCCGCCGCCGATGCCCATCAGCGCGGTCGCGATCGGCAGCCCCATAGCCAGCAGCGAGCCGAACGCGATCAGCAGTACGATCGCGGCCGCCCCCACGCCGATCCCGTTGGACGCGCCGCCGTAGGGTGTCTCGGCCAGGTCCACCACGTCGCCGCCCAGGCTGAATGTCACCCCGTGGCCGCTCGCGACGGCGGCGTCGTGCATCAGCGCGGTGGCCTCGCTCGTGGAGATGCTGGATCCGGGCACGTCGAACTGGACGCTGGCGTAGGCGATGTGCCCGTCCGCGGCAACATCGCCTGGCGTGGTGTAGGGGTCGGTCACGCTGGTGACGCCCGGCGCCTGCCGGAACGGCGTGAGCGCCCGGGTCACCCTGGTCTTGACCGGCGCCGACGTGACCGGCGCGTCCGAGCGGATGGCCAGCGTGAGCGTGTCACCTGACTGCCGGGTGAAATGCTCGTTGAGCAGGGTCTGCCCGCGGTCGCTGCCGGTGAAGCTATTTTGCGCCGCCGCCCCGAATTGCATCCACAGCGTGATCAGGCACGCCGTCCCCGCGACCCACATCAGGACGGTAAGCCGGCGATGCCGGTAGCAAGCGCTCCCTATCCCGCTCAGCACATTCCTCGACACACAGTCTCCTACGAGCCAGAAGAGTAATTAACACCCCCCAGCCTCGCGCCCCCCGCCCCCGCACGCGTCCCCCCAGCGGAGACACTTCCCCCACACCGCTACTCCCCCCGCGTACTCCCCCCGTAGTAGGGGGATTCAGTGATCGCGAAGGATTTAGCCGGGGAGACTCAAGATCCTTCGCGATCATGGAAAGGGCGCAGGAATGTCGGTGGTGTGAGGCAGCCTGGGGGCGTGAATTACGACATTCCAGACGCAGCTGCTGAATTGGCGCGCTGGCAGGCCGGCGCGATTTCGCGGCGGCAGCTGCCTGGGGCCGGTTTAACCGCTCAGCTGATCACCACGCGCCTAGGTGGCTGGTGTTAAGCGGGGTTCTCTGATGTCGGCGGCTTCGCCTGCGGGTCGCTGGATGGTCCTGATGAAACCGGGCGCGAGCTGATCCCGCTGACCGCCGCCGGGCCCGCCGCTTGTTCAACCTGCACACCCGCGTCACCCGGCCGCGGCATTCCACGAGTACTGGTCAGGCTGGAGACGCTACCGCCAGGCCAGCGCCCGCAAGTCGCATTACGCACGCCGGACCAGAGATCACGAGACGCTGTTGTAGTACTGGTGCCGTAATCGGCAACGTTTGCCCTGTCCCGCGAGCCGCGATGAGTCCTGCGGCGTCCGGCGGTCGTACTGTCGGACCTGTTACCGAGGAGGACTTCTGATGCGCAGCGTGACCTATTCGATGGGTGTCTCACTTGACGGCTACATCGCCGGGCCGGACGGCGGCTTCGGCTGGACGGCGCCCGACGAGGAGGTCTTTCGCTTCGTCACCGACGAGATACGGCAGGTCGGCGTCCACCTGCTGGGACGAAGGCTGTACGAGACGATGCTGTACTGGGAGACCGCCGACCAGGATCCATCGGTCGACGACTCCATGCTTGAGTGGGCCGCGATCTGGAAGCCGCTCCCGAAGGTGGTGTTCTCCACCACGCTGCCGGCGGTGCAGGGCAATGCCCGCCTGGCCTCCGGCGGCGTGGCGGAGGAGATCGAGCGGTTGCGAGCCGAGCCGGCGGAGGGCGACATCGCGATCGGCGGCGCGGCTCTCGCCGCCGAGGCGGCCGCGTCGGGTCTGATCGACGAGTACCGGGCCAGGGTCTACCCGGTGCTGGTGGGCGGTGGCATTCCGTTCTTTCCCCAGCGCGAGCGCCGGGTGGATCTCGAACTCGTCGAGACCCGCACCTTCAGCTCGAGAGTCGTCTACCTCCGCTACCGGGTGGCGCGCTAGCCGGCTCGATCCGCCGAGCCCTAGGACGCGGTGAGGCCGTGCTCGTAGGCGAAGACGACCAGCTGCGCGCGGTCACGGGCGTTCAGCTTGGTCATCGCCCGGCTGACGTGCGTCTTCGCGGTCAGCGGGCTCACGACGAGCTCGCGGGCGATCTCGTCGTTGGACAGGCCGGCCGCGACCAGCGCCACGACCTCCCGTTCGCGGTGCGTCAGGGACGCGAGCCCAGGGGGCGTCGCATGGAGGTCGGCGCGCGGCGCAGACGGCCGCGGGGGGCGAGCGCGGGCGTCACCGGTGAACGCGGAGATGACAGCCTTGGTCACGCTTGGCGAAAGGAGCGCGTCGCCGCGGGCGACGACGCGGACCGCCTGCAGTAGTTCCTCCGGCTCAACGTCCTTGACCAGGAACCCGCTGGCGCCGGCGCGCAGGGCCGCGAACACCGTCTCGTCGTCGTCGAACGTGGTGAGCACGACGACCTTGGTGGCGGCGAGGCCAGGATCGCCGGCGATCAGGCGGGTGGCCGTGACCCCGTCGACCTCCGGCATGTGCAGGTCCATGAGAACCACGTCGGGAGCATGCTCGCGGACCAGTGCCACCGCGACCCCGCCGTTCGGCGCCTCCCCGATGACCGCGATGTCGCCCGCTGATTCCAGCAGCAGCCGGAAGCCCGCCCGGACAAGTACCTGGTCATCGGCGAGCAGCACCCGGATCACGATGCTTGCCGCCGGGCGCCGGGCAGCGTGGCCTGCACCTGGAAACCGCCGCCGGGGACCGGCGCCGCGGTCAGCTCACCGCCGGCCGAGGCCGCTCGTTCGCGCATGCCGCTGATCCCGTGGCCGCTGGCCTCGCGGCCGTTCGCGGTCACCTGGCCGTCCGCGGTTGCGTCGCCGTCATCGGTCACCGTGATGGTGAGCGCTCCCGGCTGGTAGCAAAGGCACACCTGGGCGGCCGCTCCCGGCCCCGCGTGCCGCAGCACGTTGGTCAGCGACTCCTGCAAGATCCGGTACGCCGAGTGATCCGCCTCGGCGGATAGCGGCCATGAGTCTCCTTCGACGGTCACCGTCACCTTCGCTCCAGCCGCGGTGACCGCGTCCCGCAGCGCGCCGAGGCGGCTGAGCCCCTCCCCGGCGGCGGCCGCGGCCGCGTCGCCGGCTCCGTCCTGATCGGATCGCCTGAGCTGGCCGAGGACCGAACGCATCTCGGTCAGCGCCCCCTTGCTCGTAGCCCTGATCGCGGCGAGGCAAGCACGGAGAGTGTCCGCTTCAGCCACGGGTACGGAAGAGGGGGAGGCTGAGGTGAAACCCGGATCGTTCGGGATAAGGGGTTTGATCGTGCTGGCACCGCCGGCCAGGAGATGCAGTGCGGAGCCGGCCTGCACCGTGATCGTGGCCATGCTGTGAGCCACCGTGTCGTGCAGCTCGCGGGCGATGCGGAGCCGTTCCTCCGCCACGACCCGGGCCGCCTCCGCGGCGCGTTCGGTGTCGGCCAGCCGGAGCCGCCTCGCGGTTTCCGCGGTCAGTGCCCGGCGGCCGCGCACCACCTCGCCGAGCATGACGGCCAGGGCGAGGATCACGGTCTGGGACAGGAAATCGGCCGCCAGGGTGGCCAGTCCTTCCCTGGTGCTCATCTCTACTACCAGCAGGCCGACCACCATGAAAACGGCGGGGATGACGATGGCCAGGGCCAGGTATCCGGCCACCGCCGCGTCGTAGAGCGGAACGAAGAACAACGGGGCGGGGGAGATGTTCCTGCGGGCGAAGAGGTAATAAAGCAGCATTCCCACCGCGCTGACGATCAGCACCCGGAGCGGCCAGCGGTGCCGGAACAGGATCGGCAGCGCCAGCAGCGCGCCGAACAGGTAGGCCGTGCCGTTAAGTGGCACGGCCCCGGGGCCGCTGCCGGTGATGACGTTGACCTCGATGACCGCGATCACCAGGGCGACCACGCCCGCGTCGAAGAGCCGGATGCCGAACGGGCCCTCGGCCACCGCCCAGGCCGGCAGGCTGCGCTGCGGTGCGGCTATAGTGTCACGCTCCACGGCGTCACGCTATGCGATGACGGCCTCGAGCGGAATCCCGCCCGCCGCGAGAATCAATGCCCTGGTTGCGTCAACCGGTGCGGCGGGCTTCGCGTCTCACCTATTGAGGCTCGGCGAAAGCGGGACGTCGAGCCTCTTTGTATGCCGGGGGAACATGTGCCCAGTGCCATGATGGAGTGCTGTGGACGATATCGACGCGCGCATCGTCGTTTTCCTGATCAGGGACGCCCGGGCCAGCTACGCCGTGATCGGTAACGAGGTCGGACTGTCCGCTCCCGCGGTGAAGCGGCGCGTCGACCGGCTCAGGGCGGCCGGCGCGATCACGGGCTTCTCGGCCCGGGTGGATCCGGTGGCCATGGGCTGGACGACCGAGGCGTATGTGGAGCTGTTCTGCGGCGGCCGGACCTCTCCAGAGGAGATCGCCGCCGGGGTGCGGCGGTACCCCGAGGTGGTGGACGCGTGCACCGTCACCGGAGACGCCGATGCGCTGGTCCATATCAGGGCGGCCGACGTCAGGCACTTCGAGGACGTAATGGAGCGCATCCGGGCCGAGCCGTTCGTGGTCCGGACCAGGAGCGTCATCGTGTTGTCCCGGCTCGTCGACCGGGACCCGGGAACCGACGCGCTCGTGCCGTTCCGTTGAGTGATATCCTGCCCGTTTTCACCATCGGGACCAGGCTGAGCAGCTACAGTCTTGCTCATGTCGGAGTTCGAGCAAGATCCGAGTGCGAATACCGGACGTTTCCGGGCCTTTGTCGACCGCGGTGATGAAGAAACTCCCCGTGCCCAGCGCTCGAGAGTATCTCCTGTCGTACTCGTGGTCGTGGGCGTGCTGGTCATCGCGATCGTGGCCGTGATCATAAGCCTGGCCAGATAGCCCGCCGGAACATCCGCCCGCCCTGGTCGTTACCTTGCGGTAGCCTCACGTCCCACGTCTGGTCAGCCGCGGGTGACATGCTGAGGCTATGGCGACTCAGCCCATGGGGCCAGGCGTCACGACCGATGATGAGAAGCATCGGCTGACCGCCCTCCAGGGGCTGGCCGCGCTGTCCCTGGACGCGCTGTCCTCAGTTGCGTACGGCCCGGAAGCCATCCTCATCGTCTTGGTCGCGGCGGGCGCCGCTGCGCTGCATTACACGCTGCCGATCACGGTCGCGATCGTCGTCCTGCTCGCCGCGCTGGTGGTGTCCTACCGCCAGGTGATCGAGGCGTTTCCCAACGGCGGCGGCGCGTACGCGGTGTCCAAGGCGCACCTGGGCACCCAGGCCAGCCTGGTCGCCGCCGCGTCGCTGATCGTCGACTACGTGCTGAACGCGGCCGTCGGCGTGTCGGCCGGCGTCGCCGCCCTGACCTCGGCGTTCCCCGTGCTGTACGGCGCCACGGTGTGGCTGTGCCTGGGTACGCTGGCCATCATCACCGGCCTGAACCTGTGGGGCTTGGTCGAGTCCGCCAAGATCTTCATCGTCCCGACGGTGGCGTTCATCGTGGCGATAGCGGCCGTGATCATCGGAGGTCTGGTCCGCACCCACCCGGCGGTGCCGCTCGACCATCACGTGGGCGCGGCCACTGAGGCGGTCGGCATCCTGCTGGTGCTGAAGGCGTTCGCCTCTGGCTGCTCGGCCTTGACCGGAGTAGAAGCGATCGCGAACGCGGTGCCGGAGTTCCGCAAGCCAAGGGCGCGCCGCGCCCAGCATACGGAGGTAGCGCTCGGCGTCGTGCTCGGCGGGATGCTGATCGGCCTGGGGATCCTGATCCGCAAGTTCTCCGTGGTACCGCAGCCCGGCATCACGGTGCTCGCGCAGCTTACCGAGGCGTCGCTCGGACGCAACATCGCCTTCTATGTGATCCAGCTGATCACCTTGGTGCTGCTGGCGCTGGCCGCCAACACCTCCTTCGGCGGTCTGCCGGTGCTGGCGTCGCTGCTGGCCAAGGACAATTTCCTGCCGCACACGTTCGGGCTGCGCGCCGACCGGCAGGTGCACCGCTACGGCATAGTAGTGCTGGCCGTCCTGGCCGCCGCCCTGCTGGTGGCGTCCAATGGCGATACACAGGCGCTGATTCCGCTTTTCGCTGTCGGGGTGTTCATCGGGTTCACGCTCTCCCAGTTCGGCATGGTCAAGCACTGGCGAATTCAGCACTCCCGCGGCTGGATGGGCCGGGCGGTGATCAACGGCTTCGGGGCCGTGCTGACCGCGGTGACCACGATCATCGAGCTGGTCAGCAAGTTCACTGAGGGCGCGTGGCTGATCGTGCTGGTCATCCCGGGCCTGGTGTTGCTGTTCGGCCGGATAAACCGTACGTATGCCCGGATCGGGGCACTGCTGGAGATAGGCCGGACGCCCAAGCCGCCGTCGAAGATGAAGTCGCTGGTCGTCGTGCCGGTCGCGTCGCTGTCGCGGCTCACGGCCGAGGGTATCTCCACGGCGCTCTCGCTGAGCGACGATGTAATCGCGGTAACCGTAGCCTTCACCGACGCCGATGACGCCGAGGCCGACGTGTCGTTCCGCGACCGCTGGGAGGAGTGGCATCCGAACGTTCCGCTGATCACCTTGCGCACCGCACACCGGTCGATCGCCCAGCCGATCGTCAAGTACCTGTGCGAGCTTGAGGCCGACGAGCAGTACCACCGGCTGGTGGTGCTGATCCCCGAGGTGCAGCCGAAGAAGTTCTGGTACTTCCTGCTGTTCAATCAGCGGGGCGTGATCCTGGACCGGGCGATCAGGCGCGGTACGGTCAACGTGGTGCTCTGCAGGCTCCGCTACCGGCTTGAGCAGATCGCGCCCTCCGCTGGTGCTCCTTCCGCCGCCGCGCATGCTTCGACGGAGACTTCGCCGCCGCCCGGTTAAGAGAACGCAGCCTGCCGGCTGGCCCGGTTCCGCCTAGCCAGGCCTTGGATGACGATTGAGGCATTGAGGGTCAGGGCGGTGATCAGCGGATGGCAAGATGACAGCCATGAGAAACGTCGCGGTCATGGCGAGCGCCGGTGATGCGTGTGTACCCTGATCTGCCGGTAGCCGTGGTGACTGGCGGTAACCGCGGTGTCGGCCGCGAGGTATGCCGTCAGCTGGCCCTGCTCGGGTTCGCGGTGGTACTCGGCTCCCGGGATCTGCGGAAAGGGGAGCTGGCCGCGAAGGAACTTGACCCGGAGGGTACCCGGATCGTCGCGTGCCAGCTCGAAGTCGACAACTCCAATAGCGTGGCCTCGATGGCGGAGTGGGTGAAGGGGCGTTTTGGCCGTACCGATGTACTCGTGAACAACGCCTCGAGCGTTTATGACGCGTGGGCCACGGCGAGCAACGCCGACCTGGGCGCGGTCGCGGAGGCTATCGACGTCAACCTGTTCGGCCCCTGGCGGGTGATTCACGCACTGCTGCCGATG
Source organism: uncultured Actinomycetota bacterium (assembly GCA_963844625.1). GTDB lineage: Bacteria > Actinomycetota > Actinomycetes > Streptosporangiales > Streptosporangiaceae > Palsa-504. The sequence continues at coordinate 54,217 of CAWJPF010000001.1, forward strand.
CTGCGCTCCAGCATGCGCCCGCGGATCGTCAACGTGAGTAGCGAAGGCGGCTCTATCGCCGTGATGACCGGTGGTTCACCCGCCTACGGGGTCTCCAAAGTCGGCCTCAACGCGCTCACCCGCCTGCTCGCCGCGGAGCTGGCCAGGGACGGCATCCTGGTGAACGCGGTCTGTCCGGGCTGGCCCGCCAGCGAGAGCCACCCGGATGGCCGGTCGCTGCCCCAGGCCGCCGCCAGCGTCATCTGGGCCGTCACGATTCCCAACGGCGGCCCGACCGGCACCCTCACCCGGGACGGCCAGCCCTTCCCCTGGTAGCCGGGATCGGGCCGCGTTCAGCGATCAGGACGGCCGCCCTCGCAGCCAGCCGTCCCTGAGTCGGTCGACCCGGCTAGATAACGACGGAGCTTTGTCATCTTGGCTGGGCTCGTAGCGGTAGCCCATGCCTGGTTCGGTGATCAGCCAGCGAGGCCGGGCCGGATCCGGCTCCAGCTTCCGGCGCAGTTGAGCCATGTAAAGCCGCAGGTTGCCGGTTGCGTCGGCGTAACCAGGCCCCCACACCTCGGTCAGAAGCTGGTTGCGGCTGAGTAGCTTGCCGGGGTTGCGGAGCAGCACCTCGAGGAGGTGCCACTCGGTTGGGGTGAGCCTGATGTCGTCCGCCTGGGTCGCGGTGCCGCCGGCTTCGGCCGGATCGCCGCTTTTGCCCGGATCGGCGCCACCCCCGGCCGGGACCGCGGCGTACCGGGTGACGCGCTTGGCGGCCAGGTCGACGACCAGGTGACCGAGCTGGATCCTGGGCAGGTCTTCGGGAGCGCCGGTACGCCTGACCGCGGCACGCATGCGGGCGAGCAGTTCCTCCACCCCGAACGGCTTGGTGATGTAGTCGTCCGCCCCCGCGTCGAGCGCCTCAACCTTGTCGGTGCTGTCGGCTCGCCCGGACAAGACGATGATGGGTGCCTTGGTCCAGCCGCGCAGCCCGTGGATAACCTCGACGCCGTCCAGGTCGGGCAGGCCGAGGTCGAGGATCACGAGGTCGGGCGGATACCGGCTCGCGACCTCGAGCGCTTCGGCTCCGGTGGCGGCGACATGGACGTCGTAGTCGCGGACCCTCAGGTTGATCCGGAGCGCCCGGAGAATCTGCGGCTCGTCGTCCACGACAAGCACCCTCGTCACGGCGCGTTTCCCCCTGTCGCCTCGCGCTCCCGGTGGCCGGGTTCGTAACCGTAGTCCGCTTCGGTCACGGCCGGCACCGATACCGTCATGGTCAGCCCGCCGCCGGGCGTGTCCTCCGCGGTGAGCGTCCCGCCCATCGCCTCGGTCAGGCCGCGCGACAAGGCGAGACCGAGGCCGACCCCGGTCGTGTTGTCGGTGTCGCCGAGGCGCTGGAATGGCACGAACATCCGGTTCCTGTCCTCCTCGGGTATGCCCGGGCCGCGGTCCACCACGCGTAGTTCCACCCAGTCGCCGAGCGCGCTGGCCGTCAGCAGCGGCGGCTTGTCGGCCGGTGCGTAGCGGAGCGCGTTTTCCGTCAGGTTCACGATGACGCGTTCGAGTATGGCGGGGTCGACGTTGATCTCAGGCAGGGAGACCGGTATGTCGACCGCGATGCCCCGTGCCGCGGGATCCAGGTTATCGAGGGCCCGGGACACGATCTCGTCCAAGCCCACCGGACGCGGGAACAAGGATAGCGCACCGGCCTGCAGCCTGCTCATGTCAAGCAAGTTGTCCACGAGGTGGGTGAGCCGGTCAAGTGACTCGTCCGCCGTCGCGAGCAGCTCGTCGTGATCTTCGGCGGCCCAGTCCACGTCCCTGGATCGCAGGCTGGTCACGGCCGCCTTCGCCGAAGCCAGCGGCGTGCGCAGGTCGTGGCTGACCGCCGCGAGCAGCGCGGTCCGCATCCGGTCCGCGGCGGCGATCGGCTTGGCCGCCTGGGCCTCGGCGGCCAGGCGCTGCTGGTCAAGGGCGACCGCCGCATAGGAACCGAACGCGCCCAGCACGCGGCGGTCCGAGGCCGGCAACGGCCGGCCCCGGAGGGCGAGCGAGAGGGTGGCGGCCACCGGCACCTCGACGTCCGCTTCTTCCGGCGTGGTGACGGGAGGCTCACCGCGGCTGGCGACGACCTGCCAGCTGCCCGACATGCTCCGCTTCCGGCCCGACGAGGCGTCCGGAGGCTGCTGGCCACCCTGCTGGCCGTCGGCGGGCGTGCACTCAAGCAGAGTGACCGACTCCATGCCGAAGGCCTCTAGTATCCGGTCCAGTAGCGCGCTGAGCCCCTGCTGGCCACGTAGCACGCTGCCGGCCGTGGTGGCGAGCAGCTCGGATTCCGCGTTGGCCCGCGCCGCCTGCTTGGTGCGCCGGGCCGCGATGTCGACCACCGAGCTGACCAGCACCGCGACGGCGACGAAGACGCCAAGCGCGAGCGCGTTGTTCGCCTCCGCGATGGTCAGCTTGTGGATGGGCGCGATGAAGTAGTAGTTGAGCAATAGCGAGCCGGCGATAGCGGCGAGCACGGCCGGGGCGAAGCCGCCGACCAGGGCGGTCAGGATCACCGCGACGAAGAACAACAGGGCGTCGCTGGTGAGATTGAGACCGCCGCGCAGGGCCGTCAGTGCCACGGTCAGCACCACCGACAGCGCGGCGGCCAGCACGTATCCGGCGATCTTCCGGCGCAAGGTGAGGGCGCCGCGCCGCCGCGGGATCAGCCCCCGGCCGCGGCCCATGTGCCCGTGGGTCACGATGTGCACGTCGATGTCACCCGAACCGCGGATGGTCCTGGACCCGATGCCCGGGCCGGTGAGCGTGGCCAGCCACCACGACCGCCGGCTCGCGCCGAGCACGAGCTGGGTCGCGTTCTCCGCGCGGGCGAACGTAAGCAGGGCTTCTGAGATGTCGTCGCCGACCACCTGGTGATAGCTGCCGCCTACCGACTCGACCAGCTGCCGCTGGCTGGCCAGCGCGGCCGGATCGGCGCCGGTCAGGCCGTCGGACTTGGTGACGTGCACGGCCAGCAGGTCGCCGCCGGCGGAACGGGCCGCGATCCGGGCGGCCCGCCTGATCAGCGTCCGGCCTTCCGGGCCGCCGGTGAGCGCGACCACCACCCGCTCCCTGGCCTCCCACGCATTCGTGATCTTGTGTTCGGTGCGGTATCGCTGCAGGCCCTCGTCGACTTTGTCGGCCAGCCAGAGCAGGGCGAGTTCGCGCAAGGCCGAGAGGTTCCCGGAGCGGAAATAGTTGGTGAGGGCCGCGTCGATCTTCTCGGGCGGGTAGATGTTCCCGTGTGCCATCCTGCGGCGCAGCGCCTCGGGGGTCATGTCGACTAGCTCGACCTGGTCGGCCGCCCGCACGATCGCGTCGGGGACGGTCTCCCGCTGCGGCACGCCGGTGATCTTCTCAACCACGTCGTTGAGCGATTCCAGGTGCTGGATGTTAACGGCGGAGATCACGTCGATCCCGGCGTCGAGTAGGTCCTCGACGTCCTGCCACCGCTTCTCATGGCGGGAACCAGGGATGTTGGTATGCGCGAACTCGTCTACGAGAGCGATTTCCGGGTGCCGGGCGAGCACCGCGTCCAGGTCCATCTCCTCGAAGGTCGACCCGCGGTACTCCAGCCGGGCCCGCGGGACGACCTCGAGGCCGTCGAGCAGCGCGCTGGTATGCGGCCGCGCGTGCGGCTCCGCGAACCCCACCACGACATCGGCGCCGCGTTCGGCGCGGCGGTGCCCCTCACAGAGCATGGCGTAGGTCTTGCCGACGCCGGCCGCGGACCCGAGGTAAATCCGCAGGTGTCCGCGCCCCCGGTGCCCGCCGGATCCCGAGCCCTCGCCGGATGCCGCGGCCCGTACGCCGTCGTAGTCCGGCCCGCCGGTCCCTGTCCGGCCGTTGCTGTCAGCCATTTCCGGCCTGTTTCCTCATTCGCATGCCTAGCCAGCTTCTTCGCTTATCCGCTGGCTCCCATTGTGAAGCACGGCCACCGGATCAGGAATTCCGCCGGTCGGGATCGCCGGACGGAGGCAATGGACGGTCACTCTCAGCTGTAACCGCAGGTTCTCGCCCGGCCAATGGACGATCGGCGCCGAACGATCGCGGGTCCGCCGTTCCTGGGCATGAGATCACGATGCCGTGCGTTGCGGGCTGAACGGTGCTTGTTAACGCCATCCATGCACCCACATACGGAATCCAAACGGAACGCATACGGCGCGGCGCCTTCTGCGGCCTTCCTCGCTCCTCCGAGTCTCACCTGGCTGAGCCGGTACCGGCGGTGGCTTACCGGCCGATTGACGTCGGCGCCCGGAAGAACGCGCTGGACGGGCGCTGCCAGAGGAACACCACCGCGCCGCAGGCGATCAGCCAGCCGATGGAGGTCAGCACCTTGGTCAGGCCGATGCCCGAAGACGAGTGGCTCAGGACGCCCAGCAGGCCAAGCGTGTGAATACCGAACAGCACCGTACCGGCGACCCGGGCCCCGTTCCTCCTGTTCTTGCAGGCCCGCGCGATCCCGAGCCAGAGCGTGATCTCGATGAGGGACAGCAATATCGTCAGGACTACGACCGCGCCCAGACCGGTACGAGCCACGGTGTCGTAAGGGTGCTTGTGGATGATGCTGCCGGCGACCACGACGACGCCGATCGCGTAGATCAGCGCGTAGGCGGCCCCGGCGTACATCAGCCTGACCGCGGTGACCATGCTGCTAGGCAGGGCATAAATCGCCCCTCGCGATCCCGGCTGGTAGGACCGCGGGTAGCTCATCTGGTCGGCGCTCGCAGGCGCCCCGCCGTAGCCGGACGGCCCGCCGTAGCCGGACGGTCCGCCGTAGCCGGACGGCCCGCCGTTGGCGGACGCCCCCCCGTTGGCGGGAAGGTAACCGCGAGGCGGCGGGGGCAACGCCTGCGATGCCTGCGCCCCGCCGTAACCAGGAGGCTGAGGATAGCTCTGAGAACTGGAGTACCCCTGCGAGGCAGGAAAGCCCGCCGATCCCGGATTGTTCTGCGGGAGGGCGCTGCTCAGCGGACCGGGGTGGCCTGACTGACCGGCACCAGCCTGCGATCCCGGACCGGCCTGCGATCCCGGACCGGCCTGCGATCTCGGACCGGCCTGCGATCCCGGACCGGAGTACGGCCAGCGGGTTCCTGGGTTTGGCGGGGCCGGCTGGGGCGGCTGCCGGGGTCTCCCGCTGTTACCCGGGTCCGACGGGTTGGTCCGCGGATACATCGCCGAGGCCCAGGAAAAACCCTCGGCTTCAGCGGGCCGGCCGCCCGTCCTCGTCTCCTGCTCGAGCCTGGCCTGATAGGCACCGATGATCCCGGCGACTGACTGCGGCCAGAAGGCCACGGCGGAGGGTCCGGTCGCGTGCATGCCGTTGGCAATCGCAGTGCCCAGGCTGCGCAGCTCGGGCCGGGCGGCCGGATCCTTCGCCAGGCAAGCGGAGACTATCTCCCTGAGCCGCGGTGGTATCCGGTCCAGGGCGGGCTCACCGTGGACGACCCGGTACAGGACAGCGGCTGCGGTGCCTGACCCGAACGGGCCTGCGCCGGTGGCCGCGTAACCGATCACGCAGCCGAGCGCGAACACGTCGCTCTCGGGCCCGGCGGCCTTGCCTTCGGCTTGTTCGGGTGACATGTATCCCGGCGTGCCGAACACCACTCCGGCCGCCGTCAGTGCGGTTCCGTCTGCGGCACGCGATATCCCGAAGTCGATGACCCGGGGACCGTCGGCGGCCAGCAGCACGTTGGCGGGCTTGAGGTCGCGATGCACCACCCGGCAGGCGTGGATAGCCTGCAGGGCCTCGACCAGCCCGGCCAGCAGCGGCCAGAGGGCTGGCTCAGGCAACGGACCGTGCTCGGTGACCACCTGCTCGAGCGAAGGGCCGGGCACGAACGCGGTCGCGAGCCAGGGCGGCCGCTCGTTCAGCCCGCTCGCCACGACCGGCGCGGTATAAATCCCGCTGACGGCCCGGGCCGCGGCCACCTCCTGCTGGAACCTGCGCAGGAATTCGGTATCGCTGGCCAGGTCGGGATGGACCACCTTGATGGCTACCGCCCGGCCAGCGGGTGAAAGCCCCAGGTAGACCCGGCCCATGCCGCCCGCGCCGAGCTGCGCTCGCAACCGGAATTCACCGATCACGCGCGGGTCGTCCATGGCCAGCGCCTTCATCTTCGCCCCCTAGCCCACACCGGATCAGATAAACCCGCGGCACCGTTGACCACAGGAGCTACGTTCATGATCTACCTGGGTTAGCCTTGCGCTTCACATTTTGCGGCATACTCGGCAGGCCGCGTACCGCCGATGCGCGGGAATGTCGTAAAACCCCTTGAAACCGGGGTCTGTGACCCACATCGATGCTCCATCGATGTGGCCCCAGCCACATCGATGCTCCATCGTTGTGGTTCGGCCGCGGTCCGCGGGCCGCGAAGGGCGGGCGGATCAGGGCTGGTAGCGGTAGCCCATGCCGGGCTCGGTCAGCAGATGGCGGGGCCGCGTCGGATTGTCTTCCAGCTTGCGGCGCAGGCGCGCCATGTGAAAGCGGAGATAGTTGGTGCGCTGCTGGAATCCGGGGCCCCAGACCCCGGTCAGGATCTGGGCCGACCCGACGAGCTGACCGGGCCGGCGCAGCAGGATTTCCAGGATCCGCCATTCGGTAGGCGTGAGCCGCAGCGTCACCGGCGCGCTGCCCTCGGCGCCTGCGCTGCCCTCGGCGCCTGCGCCGCCTTCGCCGCTCTCGCCGAGCTCAGCCACGTCGGCGCCCTCGCTGCCTTCGGCGCTCTCGCCGAGAACGGCTCCTTCGCCCTCCCCGCTTTCCCCGACGGGCGGCGAGCGCCTGACCTGGTGCGCGGTGAGGTCGACCAGCCAGGTGCCGATCCCGAACTGGCTGGGCTGATCGGAGCTCGCTTGGCCTTCATCGCGGCGCAGCGCGGCGCGCAGCCGGGCGAGCAGTTCGGCCATGGCGAACGGCTTGGTGACGTAGTCGTCGGCCCCGACGTCCAGCGCGCCGATCTTATCGCCGGGGCTGGTCCGGCCGGACAGCACGATGATCGGCGCTTGGCACCACCGGCGCAGTTCGACGATGACCTCGGTGCCGTCGATATCGGGTAGCCCCAGGTCAAGGATGATTGCGTCCGGCGGACGGCTCGCGGCCAGGGCCAGGGCCTCCCGGCCCGTCCGCGCGGACAGCACCTCGTACTGCCTGGCCCGCAGGTTGATGCGCAGCGCGCGGATCAGCTCCGGCTGGTCCTCGACGATGAGAATCCCGCTCGGACGAACCCGCACGGCCCCGGCAGCCACCCCGGCAGCCACCCCGGCAGCCACCCCGGCAGCCACCCCGGCAGCCACCCCGGCAGCCGTCCCGGCCCCGGCCCCGGCTCCAGGCCCGGCCCCACCCCCGGCCCCGGCCGCAGGACCGAGATCAGCACCGGCGTCGGCACCGGGAACGGATTCCGGAGAGCCACCCTGGGCCTCGGGCCCCGGCCGGGGATTTCCCGGCCGGGGACCCGGGACCGCTGAGGTGAGCTCAGTCACGGCTGGCTCAGCCGCCTGACTTTGCCGACAGCTGGTCGAGGGCGATGTTCAGGTTGAGCACGTCCACCCGTGGCTCGCCGAGGAAGCCGAGCACTCGGCCCTGGGTGTACTTAGCCACCAGCGCCTGGACTTCGGACACCGGCAGGTGCCGCGCCGCGGCGACCCGGTCGACCTGGATGGCCGCGTTCGCGGGGGAGATGTCCGGGTCAAGCCCGGACCCGGACGCGGTCACCGCGTCCGCCGGGATCTCCGAGACCGGGACGTGGTCGAACGCGGCGATCTCCTGTTGCCGCTGCTTGATGTCCTGGACCAGGATCGGGTTGGTGGGCCCCAGGTTGGATGCTGACGAGAACGTGGGGTCGCAGCCGTAGTCGCCCTTGGGCGCCGGGGACGGGATCGCGAACGACGGCCGCGGCTGGAAGTACTGCGGCAGCGGGTTGCCCTTGGCGTTCAGGAACTCCTGGCACAGCAGGCTCGATCCCACCACGTGACCGTTGTAGCTCACCATCGACCCGTTGGCCTGGTTGTGGAAGGCCACCTGGGAGATGCCGAGGATAACGAAGGGGTAGATGAACCCGCAGACCACGGTGAACACGATCAGGGCGCGGAAGGCCGCGATGTGCTGTCGGACGATAACAGGCAGGCGGTTCATGCCGATCACTTACCAAATCCGGGGATGAGCTGGACGATCAGGTCGATAGCCCAGATGCCGATGAACGGGATGATCAGCCCGCCGATGCCGTAGATCAGCAGGTTCCTCCGCAGCATCGACTGCGAGGAGGCCGGCCTGTACCGCACTCCGCGCAGCGCCAGCGGGATCAGCGCGACGATGATCAGCGCGTTGAAGATGATCGCCGAGGTAATCGCCGACTTCGGGCTGTACAGGTGCAGGATGTTGAGCTTGCCCAGGTCCGGGATCACGGACGAGAACATGGCCGGGATGATCGCGAAGTACTTCGCCACGTCGTTGGTGATGGAGAACGTGGTCAGCGCGCCCCGGGTGATCAGCAACTGCTTGCCGATCTCCACGATCTCGATGAGCTTGGTCGGGTTGGAGTCCAGGTCCACCATGTTCCCGGCCTCCTTGGCGGCCGAGGTGCCGGTGTTCATGGCCACGCCGACGTCGGCCTGGGCCAGCGCAGGGGCGTCGTTGGTGCCGTCGCCGGTCATCGCGACCAGCTTGCCGCCTTCCTGCTCCTTGCGGATCAGCGCCATCTTGTCTTCCGGCGTCGCCTCGGCCAGGAAGTCGTCCACGCCGGACTCGTCCGCGATCGCCTTAGCGGTCAGCGGGTTGTCGCCGGTGATCATGACGGTGCGGATGCCCATGGTGCGCATCTCGGCGAACCGTTCGGCGATGCCCTCCTTGACGATGTCCTTGAGGTAGATCACGCCGAGGGCTCGCGCGGTGCCGCCGACCCGCTCGGCCACCACGAGCGGGGTACCGCCCACGGCCGAGATGCGGTCCACGATCGGACCCAGGTCATCCGGCACGGTCCCGCCGTTGTCCCTGATCCACTGGGCCACTGAGGCGGCCGCGCCCTTGCGCACCTCGCGCCCGTCGGCCAGGTCGATGCCGCTCATCCTGGTCTGCGCGGTGAACTCGACGAACTCGGCGCCGGCCAGCTCACCTTCGGGCCGCTCGCGCAGCCCGAACTGATCCTTGGCCAGCACCACGATGGATCGGCCTTCGGGCGTGTAGTCCGCCATCGACGACAGCTGCGCCGCGTTGGCGAGGTCGGACTCGAGGACCCCGCCGACCGGCAGGAACTCGGTCGCCTGCCGGTTCCCGATGGTGATCGTGCCGGTCTTGTCGAGCAGCAGCGTGTTCACGTCGCCGGCCGCCTCCACCGCGCGGCCGGACATGGCCAGCACGTTGCGCTGCACCAGCCGGTCCATGCCGGCGATGCCGATCGCGGACAGCAGCGCGCCGATCGTGGTCGGGATCAGCGCCACCAGCAGGGCCACCAGGATCACCAGCGTCTGCGGCGCGTTGGAGTAGAACGCCATCGGCTGCAGCGAGATCACCGCCAGCATGAAGATGATGGTCAGCGAGGCCAGCAGGATGTTCAGCGCGATCTCGTTCGGCGTCTTCTGCCGCTTCGCCCCCTCGACCAGGGCGATCATCCGGTCGATGAACGTCTCACCCGGCTTGGAGGTGATCTTGACCACGATCCGGTCCGACAGCACGGTGGTGCCGCCGGTCACCGCGGACCGGTCGCCGCCGGACTCGCGGATGACCGGCGCGGACTCGCCGGTGATGGCCGACTCGTCCACCGACGCCACGCCCTCGACCACGTCCCCGTCACCGGGGATGACCTGCCCGGCCTCGACCACCACGTAGTCGCCGAGGGTCAGCACCGTGCCGGCCACGGACTCCTCGTGCAGCGTGGCCGGATCGGCGCCAGGCTGCCAGTCGGTCAGTCGCCGCGCCATCGTCTCGCGCTTGGCCCGCCGCAGCGTCTCGGCCTGTGCCTTGCCGCGGCCCTCGGCTACCGCCTCGGCCAGGTTGGCGAACACCACGGTCAGCCATAGCCAGACCACGATGGTCCAGTTGAAGACCGACGGGGTGCGGATCGCGGTGTACAGGGTCAGCAGGGCGCCGACCTCGACCACGAACATGACCGGGTTCTTGATCTGGACCCGGGGGTCCAGCTTCTTGAACGCATCCGGGGTCGACCTCAACAGCATCTTCGGATCCAGGAAGCCGCCGCCGACCCGGCGCGGCTCGGTCCCGGCCTGCTGGCGGACGGGCGGGGCGGCCGGGGTACCCGGGCTCTCAGTTGTCACAGACATCAGTGCAGTCCTTCTGCGAACACTCCCAGCGCGAGCGCGGGGAAGTAGGTCAGGCCGACGAGGATGAGGATCACGCCCACGAGCATGCCGACGAACAACGGCGTCCTCGTATCCAGCGTCCCGGCGCTGGCCGGGACGGGCGCTTGTCTGGCCAGCGCCCCGGCCAGGCCGAGGGCGAAGATCTCCGGCGCGAACCGGCCGAGCAGCATCGTGATGCCGCCGGTGATCTGGTAGAAGGGGGCCGCCGTGCCCAGGCCCGCGAAGGCCGACCCGTTGTTGTTGGCCTGGGAGGCGTACGCGTACACGACCTCAGTCAGCCCGTGCGGCCCGGGATTGAAGATCGGGTTCTGGCCCCAGTGCGTGCCGATCGCGATCGCCGCCATGGTCAGGATCACCACGGGCAAGGTCAGGAAGTACAGCGACGCGTACTTCATCTCGGCGGGCCGGATCTTCTTGCCGATGTACTCCGGTGTCCGGCCGACCATCAGCCCGGCTACGAACACAGTGACGATGGCCAGCACCAGGATGCCGTACATGCCGGCCCCGATCCCGCCGGGCGCGATCTCGCCGAGCGCGATGTCGAACAGCGCGATGCCGCCGCCGAACGGTGTCAGCGAATCATGGAAGCAGTTCACCGCGCCGGTGGACGTCACCGTGGTCGATGACGCGAACAACGAGCAGCCTGGCGTGCCGAACCCGACCTCCGTTCCTTCGGCGGCCCCGTGCGCGGTCTGCGCCGCGATTCCGGCGGTGCCCAGGTGGGTCTCGAAGAAGCTGATCCCGCCGACGGCGCACGCCCAGATGATCACCATCGCGGCGACCAGCGCGTAGCCCTGCCTGTTGTCGCCGACCATCTTGCCGAACGCGCGCGGTGTGGCGAACGGGATCAGCAGCAGGGTGAAGATCTCGAACCAGTTGGTGAACGGGTTCGGGTTCTCGAACGGATGGGCCGAGTTGGTGTTGAACCAGCCGCCGCCGTTGTTACCCATGTCCTTGATGATTTCCTGCGATGCCACCGTCCCGCCGGGGATGGTCTGGTGGCCGCCGGCCAGCGTGGTCACCGTGTGATAGGCGGCGAGGTTGTCGATCACCCCGCTGGCCGCCAGGATCAGCGCGCCCACGACAGACAGCGGCAGCAGCAGCCGGATCACGGCGCGGGTCAGGTCGACCCAGAAGTTGCCGAGCCGGTCGGTCTTGGACCGGGTGAACCCGCGGATAAAGGCGATCGCCACGACCAGGCCGACCGAGGCCGACAGGAATTGCTGCACCATGAGTGCTGACATCTGGGTCAGGTAGCTCATGGTGGCTTCACCGGCGTAGTTCTGCCAGTTGGTGTTGGTGGTGAACGAGACGGCCGTGTTCCACGCGGTATCCGGCGCCACGTTGGCCATCCCGATCGACAGGAACAGCCAGTGCTGGGTCCGCTCGATCAGGTACACGAACAGCACGCTGACGAACGAGAACGCGAGCATGGAGCGCGCGTAGACGCTCCACCTCATGTCCGCTTCCGGGTCGATCCCGCACAGCTTGTAGATGCCGCGCTCGACCCGCCAGTGTTCCTTGGCGGTGAAGATGCGCGCGATGTAGTTGCCGAGCGGCACATAGCATGCCGCCAGCGCGGCGACAAGCAGTGCGAACTGCAGCCAGCCAGCTGCTGCGGAATTCATCAGAACCTCTCAGGCAGCACGAGGGCCACGAACAGGTAGATCGTCAGCAGGATGCCGCCGATCAAGCCGATCCAGTTCTCAGCGCTCAAAGTGCTCGACCCCCTTCACGATGAGAATGAGCACGGCGAAGACGATGATCGTCAGGACGACATAGAACCAGTCCGTCAGATACCACACGGTGACTCCTAGTGACGTGCCGCTAGTGATAGAGCTCGCGCGGCAGGCGCGAACCCTCAGGCGAATCCCAGTAAAAGCTGTGAATTTCCCCCGGATAAGGGCCCTTGCGTGACCCATGCGCCTGCCATCTGGTTCCTAACGGAATCCATGCGGGCGCCTCATCACCGCCGAGCCGCGGCCGGGCGTAGCTCAGCCCCACGGCGTCAGGGCCGCGGCCGGGCGTGGCTCAGCCCACGGCGTCAGGGCCGCGGCCGCGGCCGCGGGCCATCCGGAGCGAAGCTCAGGCGTCGGGGCTGTCGGGAATGAGCGCGTGCCTGCGCAGCTGCCAGGACCGCAGGCCGTGGCCCATCTCATCCATCAGCGCCGACGGCGGGATGGCGAGCACCGGGCACTTCGCGTGCGCCAGGCAGTAACGGCTGACCGAGCGGTGCAGCGCCCGGGTCAGGCGGCCCGGCGGCCGGTGCCGATGATCAGGAGGTCCTCCGGCTGGTCAGCGATATCCACCAGCACGGGACCGAACTCACCTCGTGCTACGTGCGCCTCGACCTGCAGGTCGGCGGGCACCCCGCCCAGGCCGGCGTCGAACGCCGCCCATAGCCGCCGCCAGGCGTCGTCCCGCCAGATCTTGCGCAGGTACGGAGAGGAATGCCGCCGCTCGGCTATATCGCCCCCCGGCGGGACCCAGGCGGTGACGGGCAGCAGCGGTACGTCCCGCAGCCTGGCCTCGTCCGCCGCGTAGCGCAGCGCTTGCAGGCTCCCTAGCGACCCGTGCACGCCAACGATGATCCGACGCACCGCAGGCACTTCAACTCGCCTCCCGACTAACCAAAGAGCGCCGGAAACGGCACCTCGTGTCCGCTTACCCGTCCATTCAACCTCTATCCGCACGGTCCCGCGTCCGTTCTCACGGCCTCCTAACAACGCTGAGAACCGAGGTGCCGCTGATGTGATGCCACGGCGCGTTCCCCGGCCTGCGAAAGCTCAGCTCTGGCCCGTGCGAAAGCTCAGCTCTGGCCCGTGCGGACGCCTAGCTCGTCGATGCGGGCGAGCATCTCAGCCGGGTCGGCGTAGACCCGGTACGCGCCGGCCCGCTCGAGCTCCTCCCGCCCGTACCCGCCGGACATCAGCCCGACCCCGAGCGTGCCGGCCCGCCGCGCCGCGAGCAGGTCCCACACGCTGTCGCCGACGACCATCGCGTGCCTGGGCTCCACGCCGAGGATGGCGGCGGCCGCCAGGAACAGGTCGGGGTCCGGCTTGGCGTGCCGGACCAGGTCGCGGGTCACCATCGGAGTGTCTTCCGGCAGGCCGAGCAGGGCCAGCGCGGGCCGCGCGGTCGCCGCGTACCCGCTGGTCGCGATCGCCCACCGGACGCCTTCCTCGGTCAGCGTGCCGAGCAGTTCGCGCGCGCCGGGCAGGGCCGAGACCGAGGCCATCTGGGCGCGGTACTCGGTCGCGTGCGCCTGCTGCAGCCGGTCGATGTCGCCCGCCGAAAGCGAGAGGCCCGTTTCCCGCAGCAGCGCGGACACGAACAGGCCGCCGCTCATCCCGATGCGCCGGTGGATCCGCCAGACGGAAAGGTCGATGCCGATGCGGGACAGCGCGTTGCGCCAGGCGATGACGTGCTGGTACACGCTGTCGATCAGCGTCCCGTCCAGGTCGAAGAGAAACGACGGAGTCGGTGACTCCAGGTAGGTGATTTCCGTGGCCATAGCCCAAGTCTGCCCGTCTCGCCGTAGCTCCGTGGCCCCGACGTACTTCGCTATGAAACCCATTTCTGCCGAACGGGCCTCGGTACCACCGGCCCGCCAGGCTCAGCCCGATGGCATCATGGGAGTTGATGGACAAAAGTGAACTGGGGTCCGGAATCGGCTCCTACGCGGCGATCGGCGACAGCTTCACCGAGGGGCTCCACGACCCGGGTCCCGACGGCGGTTACCTGGGCTGGGCCGACCGGGTGGCCGCCGCGCTGGCCGCGCAGCGGCCCGGGTTCCGGTACGCCAACCTGGCCATCCGGGGCAAGCTGCTCGACCAGGTCATCGCCGAGCAGGTCCCGCCCGCCGTCGAGATGGCGCCGGACCTGGTGAGCCTGGCCGCGGGCGGCAACGACATCCTGAGCGGCGCCGACGTCGACGTGCTCGCGGCCCACTTCGAAGCCGCGGTGGCCAAGCTGCAGGCCGCGGGCTGCCGGGTGCTCATCTTCACCGGTTTCGATCCGCGCATGTTCCCGGTGATCCGGCTGCTGCGCGGCCGGATCGCCGCCTACAACATGCACCTGCGCGGCATCGCGGACGAGGCCGGCTGCGACCTGGTGGACCTGTGGTCCATGCGGGCCCTGAACGACCCCCGGGCCTGGAGCCCGGACCGGCTGCACCTCGCCGCGGAAGGCCACCGGCGGGTGGCCCTGCGGACCTGCGAGGTCCTGGGCGTCCCGGTTACGCAGGACTTGCGGGTGCCGCTGCCGCCTGCCCCCGACCTCCCGGACGGTGCCCGCTGGCTGGCCGCGCGCCGGCAGGACGCCCGCTGGGCGAGGGAATACGCGATGCCGTGGCTTCGCAGGCGGCTGACCGGCAAGTCCAGCGGCGACGGTCTTTCGCCCAAACGTCCCGAGCTGCTGCCGCTCTCACCCGCGAATGAGGTCGGCCAGGACCTCTTCTAGCCGCGCGAGCGACGAACAGATCCACGGGAGCGAGCACGGGTCGGCCGAGTTCAGCGCGGCGATGCGCTGGGCGTCGGTGTCGCCGTAAAGCAGCGAGGTCGCGACCCGCAGCCGCAGCCGGCCGCCCCGGTCGCCGAACGCGCAGCCCGGCAGCACTCCGACCCCGTACTCGCGCAGCAGCAGCGCCGCCAGGCCCTCGTCGCTGGTGATGCCGTGCCGTTGCAGCAGCACGTCCGCGAGCGGCGTGAAGTCCGGGTAGAGGTAGAACGCCGCCTGCGGTGCGGGCACGGCCGCCCCGGCCGCGGTGAACCGGTGCGCGACCGCGCGGGCGACGGCCGCGTGCAGACGGCGGCTGAGCGCGATCCGTTCGGCGATCGGGGGCGGTTCGCTGAACGCCAGCGCGGCCGCCTGCTGGACCGGCCCGGCCGGAGCGGACCAGATCTCGCTGCCGATCCCGAGCAGCCGGGTGCGCAGCTCGCGCCCGAGCCATCCGTCCGGCAGCCGGGCCACGCCCAGGCGCCAGCCACCCAGGGCGAGGTTCTTGCTCAGGCCGGTGGTGACCACCGTTCGTTCGGGAGAAATTGAAGCGGGACTGGCGAACTCGGCATCGTTGTCGTAGACGAGATCGCGGTAGATCTCGTCGGAGATGATGATCAGGTCGTGGGCCTCCGCGACCGCGCAGACGGCGCGGACGGCCGCGGGGGAGGCCAGCGTCCCGGTCGGGTTGTCGGGCAGCGTGAGGATGACCGAACGGACCCGGCGGCCCGCGGCCCGGGCCGCCGAAACGGTGCGGGCCAGCTGCCCCGCGTCGGGTACGCCGGATGAGCCGGGCACGAAGTGCGGCGTGCCCCCGGCCAGGCTCGCCTGCGCGGCGTAGCTGACCCAGCTGGGGCGGGTCACGGCGACGTCGCCGCCGATGGCCGCCATCAGGCCGTACAGCAGGGCCTTGCTGCCCGGCCCGCAGACCACGGCGTCCGCGTCGGTGGGCAGGCCGTGCCGGGCCCAGTACCAGGCTGCCGCCTCGCGCAGCAAGACGTGACCGGCGACGGGACCGTAGGAGTTGTACCCCGCGGCCCGGGCCAGGGCCGCGCGCAGCAGCCGGTGAGCGGGCAGTCCCGCCTCGCCGAACGCCATCGGCAGCACGGGCTCGCCGCGCTGGCGTCGCGCGTCCATGGTCTCGTTGGCGGCGAGGGTAGCGGAAACGGGGATGGTCGCCGGGCCCAGGAGGGTGCGGGACGGGGACGGTAGGGGTGGCCAGGGCGTGACGGTAAGAGCCATTGAGGCTTGGCATTCCTAGCTGCGGGATGAGTGAGGAAAGGGCGGTGGCAACCCTGCGCACTTCCTCAAGTTTCCGTTGGATATACCGTAAGCGCAAGCGCTGATGTCTATGGCAGAGACTAAGCTGGTCTTATGCTCGATCTGCACCGCCTCCGCTTGCTCAAGGAATTCGCTGCTCGCGGCAGCATCGCCCGGACCGCCGCCGTCCTGGGCTACACGCCGTCGGCCGTGTCGCAGCAACTCGCCGCGCTCGAGCGGGAGGCGGGCACGGCCCTGCTCGACCGCTCCGCCCGCCGGGCCGAGCTCACCGACGCGGGCCGGCGCCTGGCCGGCCACGCCGAACGCATCCTGGCCATGGTCGAGGAGGCGGAGACCGACCTATCCGCCGGGGCCCAGGAGCCAGCCGGCCGGGTCGTGGCGACCGCGTTCGCCTCGGCGGCCGTCGCGTTCGCGCCCGCGCTCGCCCGCAGCCTGCGCACTCACCCGAAGCTGACGCTGGTACTGCGGCAGTCGCAGGCCGGCGAGGGGCTGCGGCAGGTGCGGTCCGGCGAGGTGGACGTGGCGATCGTCGATGACTGGACCAGCCGGCTGGCCGAGGATATCGAGACCGGCGGGTCCATCCTGACCTGCTACCACCTGCTCCGCGATCAGCTGGTGCTAGTGGTGCCGCGGGCGCATCCGGCGGCCGACCCGGCCCAGCCGGTCGACCTGCGGGCGCTGCGGCACGAGCCCTGGCTGGCCGCGCCGGCCGGAGAACCGTCCCGGCAGGCCGTCGACCGGCTGCTCGCCGCGGTGGGTGTAGCGCCGCCGGTGCTGTCGGAGTTCGAGGGCATGTCCACGATGGTGAACCTGGTGGCGCGGGGCATCGGCATCGCTATCCTGCCGCGGATGGCCGTCGCCGCGGCCGAGCGGCGGGTGGCGGTGCGGGACCTGCCGCACGGCCTTGACCTCGCCAGGGATATCTACGCGGTGGCCCGTACGGCCAGCGTGCGCCGTCCCTCGGTAGCGGTCATCATCACCGCGCTGCGCGACGCCGCGAAGACCATGCCGGCCCGCCCGCAGGCGGCCTAAGCTAGCCGCGTGAATCTCGATCTCGACGTCGATGGCGCCGCGCTGACGGCCCAGCTCGTGGACATCCCGTCGGTCAGCGGCGACGAAGGGCCGCTCGCGGACGCCGTCGAAGGCGCGCTGCGCTCGTGCCCGCACCTGGCCGTGCACCGGGACGGGAACGCGATCGTGGCCCGCACCATGCTCGGACGGCCAGAACGCGTGGTCCTGGCCGGGCACCTCGACACCGTGCCGCTCGCGGATAACCTGCCCGCGCGGGCCGAGGGGTCCCGGCTGTACGGCTGCGGTACGACCGACATGAAAGCCGGGGTGGCGGTCCAGCTCAGGCTGGCCGCCGGGCTCACCGCGCCGGCCCGGGACGTCACCTACGTGTTCTACGACGGTGAGGAGGTCGCCGCCGACCGTAACGGGCTGCTGCGGCTGAGCCGCCGTAGCCCGGAACTCCTGGCCGGCGACTTCGCGGTCCTGATGGAGCCGAGTTCCGCGGAGATCGAAGGCGGCTGCCAGGGCACGCTGCGGGCCGAGATCACCGCGGCCGGGAAGCGGGCGCACACCGCGCGGTCCTGGATGGGGCGCAACGCGATCCACGAGGCAGGCGCCATCCTGGACGTACTGCGCGGGTACGTCCCGCGGGAACCAGAGGTCGACGGGCTGCGGTATCACGAGGGCCTGAACGCCGTCGCTATCCGCGGCGGCGTCGCGGGAAACGTCGTGCCCGACGAATGCGCGGTCACGGTGAACTACCGGTTCGCGCCGGACCGCCAGCCAGCGGAGGCGGCCGGGTTCGTGCGGTCGCTGTTCTCCGCGTGGCCGGTGACCGTGCTCGACGTCGCGGAAGGGGCCAGGCCCGGCCTCGGGCACCCGGCCGCGGCCTCGTTCGTCGCGGCGGTCGGCGGGACGCCGCGGGCCAAGCTCGGCTGGACCGACGTGGCCAGGTTCGCCGCGCTCGGCATCCCGGCGGTGAACTACGGCCCGGGCATCTCGGAGATCGCGCATACCGCCGACGAGTACGTGGAGATCGCCAAGATCGCCGAATGCGAGTCCCGCCTGCGGGCCTGGCTGGCCCCTTAGCCTTACCGGGCCCTTAGCCTTACCGGGCCCTTAGCCTTACCGGGCCGGGCCGCTGCCGAGCCTCATCGAGCTGGTGTGCCTGGCGCCGCTGATGGCTTCCCAGCCGACCGAGATGACCGCACCCGCGTGGTACTTGGCGGTGATGCCGGTCAGCGAGCCGGGCGTGGTGACCGGATGGCCGTCGACCGAGGTGATCACGTCGCCTGGGCCCAGCCCGTCCGATTGCGCCGCCGTGCCGCACAGGACGCCGAGAACCAGAGCGCCCGTCCGGGCCGGGGCGATCTGGCCCGTACCGCTGACCGGCTGGTTGGTGCTCACGCAGCCCTGGCCGTTGCCGCCGGGGAGGGACCCGTTATTACCCTGGCCCGCCTGCTCGTCGGCGGCCTGCTGCTGCGGATTCGGGCTGTTGCTCTGCGCGACCTCGACGCCGAGGAAGCCAGGCAGGCCGATGTACACGGTCGAACTGCTCTTGCCTCCGTCGATCTGCTGGGCGAGCGACAGGGCGCTGTTGATGGGAATGGCGAACCCGAGCGTGCCCCCGGACGCCCCGTACTGGTTCGAAGCGGAGGTATTCGCGGCGGTGATCATGCCGATGACCTGTCCCGCGTCGTTCGCCAGCGCGCCGCCCGAGTCGCCCTGCTGGATCGCGGCGTTGGTCTGCAGCATGTGATTGAGGTTTTCGGTGCTGTTCGATCCTTCGTCGTTGGCCTGGATGCGCCGGTTGAGCGCGTTGATTATGCCGACGGCCGGCTTGGCCCCGCCCTGCCCCTCGGCGTTGCCGAGCGCCAGCACCTGGGTACCCAGGCTGACTTGCGCGGAGTTACCGAACTTCACCGGGGTCAGCCCGGCGGCGCCCTCGAGCTTGAGCAGTGCCACGTCATCGGTGCTGTCGTAGCCGACCACTTGCGCGTGGTACCTCTTGGCCGGATCCGCCACCAGGGTGACGGTCACGCTGGTGGCCCCGTCGATCACGTGGTTGTTGGTCATGACCAGGCCGTCAGCCGACAAGATCATGCCGGTGCCCTCGGCCGTCTCGTTGTTGTACCTGAGCGTGGAGGCGATGTCGACGAGGCCCGGCTTGACCCTCTTCTCGACCAGCGCCGAGTTGAGGGGGGCAGCGGAAGTCCCGCTGCCCGACGCGTTGTTGTGCGGCACGGGGACGTCGCCGGAGGAGACCGAGGGCGTCGATGTGGTGTTCTGGTTGGAAAGGGCGACCGTCACCCCGGCGCCGATGCTCGCCGCGAGGGCCGCCACGGCCACGTAGACCAGGACACGCCCGCCTCGTCTCGGCCGTTCCGGAGGCGGGGACCCGGGCAGCGGCCACCCGCCGGCGCCGAAGCCCCTGCCATCGCCGTGACCGCCATCTCCGTGACCGCCAGGACCCCCGCGATCGCCGTACCCGCCCTGCCCGTAGCCCGGCTGGCTCGCGTACTCGCCCTGCCCGTAGCCCGGCTGGCTCCCGTACCCGGCCTGCCCGTACTCCGGCTGCATCCAGTATCCGGCCTGGTTTCCTGGCCCTTCCCGGCCGTCGCCTGGCTGGTTCCCGTAGCCCGGCGGTACGGCGGTACCCTGGCCGCGGCCGTCGGCGGCTGGCGTACCGAAAGCGATGGTGTCCTGAGCGCCGTTCCCGGGCGGGGAAGCCGCGTTTTCGGGGTCCGATCCCGGAGTCCCGCCGACTGGATTCCCGGCGGCTGGGCCCTGGTCGCGTGGTGCCCACGGATAGACGTACTCGGGTGGCTGTTCCCGGCCGCCTCCGCTATCGCTCTCGTTCTCTCGCATTTTCCTCGCCCTCGACCAGACCAGAGTACGTCGCGATCGGTTGTGCCGGCTCTAGGGATCCAGCGACAGACGCCCTCCGGTTAGCCCGGTCCACCCGTGCCCGAGCTGACCGTTTCCGCAATGGTGAGGCGGCTCCTAGCCGGCCGGTCCCGCATTGAGCGTTACCAGCGCGGTATGCCGTCGGCCGTCCGGGCTGACCCAGGCCAGCGGGGCCTGGCGGCCCGGCAGGTAGCGGTCGACGATAGCGGTCAGCGAGCCTGGCGTGGTCACGGCCCGGCCGCCGATCGACGTGATGACGTCCCCGGCGGACAGGCCGGCCGACTCGGCCGGCGTGCCGCAGAGCACCCCGTCCACCAGCGCGCCGGACCGGGCCGGCGCGATGCTCGCCGGGACCGCCGTGACGTCACCGGTGCTGCAGGTGCTGCCTCGGCTGATCACGACGCCGGACTTCTGCTGCTGCTGGCGGGCCTGCTGCCGGGGGTCGGCGCTGCTGCTTTCCGGAACCAGGGCGCCGAGGAAGGCGGGCACGCCGATCTGGATGGCCGGACTCGCCTGCCCGGCGAAAATCCGGTGGGCGATGCGGACGGCCGTCTCGATGGGGATGGCGTAGCCGGAGTAGATCGCGTTTCCGCCGGCGGCGGTGTCGATCCCTATGACCTGGCCCGCGGCGTTGGCCAGCGGCCCGCCGGAGTCGCCGGGCCGGATGTCGGCGTTGGTCTGAAGCATGCCGCGCAGGATCTCGCTCAGGCCAGAGCTGTTATCGGTGGCATCGATGGTGCGGTCCAGGCTGCTGATGACGCCGGGTGCGACTGTCGGCGAGCCGCCCTGTCCCGCCTCGTTGCCGATAGCCAGCACCGGGGTGCCGACAGCGACGTGCGAGGAGTCGCCGATCGTGACGGCCTTGAGCCCGGTCACGCCCGGCAGCTGGAGCAGGGCCACGTCGTCGGACAGGTCGTAGCCGAGCACCCTGGCCTGGTAACTCTTACCGGACGCGACCGGCGTGACCGTCACGCTGGTAGCGCCGTCGATCACGTGATTGTTGGTCAGCACGAGTCCGGCGGCGGCGTCGATGACGAATCCGGTGCCCTCCGCCGTTTCCTCGAGGTACTGCAGGTTAGCGTTCACATCAACGATGCCGGGCTCGACCTCGTTGTAGACGGCCTCGTCGTTCATCGCCAGCGGCCTGCCCGCCGCCGCGGCGTCGGCCGGCAGCAGGCCGGTGCCGGAGTTCGTCGCGCCCGGGTGGTGCACGGCGAGGGTGGTACCCACGCCCGCCATCGCAGCTACTATCGCGACCACCAGGCAAATCAGCAGCCCTTTGGTTCCGCGTGGCGGGTCGGCCGCGGGGCCTGCGGGAAGAGGCGGGCCAGTCGGCGGCTCCGCCGGAGGCCCCGCCGGGGGCGGCGGCTCTGCCGGAGGCGGCGACGATTCCGCGTTGGTAATGTCGCCCTCGTGCATCTGCCACTGCCTTTGCCCGGAATCGACCCTCGACAGTAGATTTCCCGCCTCACGGGCCGGTCAAGCCTCCCGGGCTGCACAAAACCATGACTTCACCTGGGAAACAGCGTTCCCTGGCTGCCCCCGCGCCCCGCGGGCGGCCGCGCGCGGGCGCACGACATACGCGTAATGTCGTGGTACTGTGCACCAAGACACGATATGACGTGAATATCGTGCTAAAGGTTGGAAGGGCAGGGATTCATATGTCCACGCCGACTCGAAGCGATCAGGATCTGTCCCGGCGTGAGGAGCTGACCGTTTCCAGCGCCGTCATGTCGGGCGCGCCCTGGGGCGCCGCGACGGTGACCGGCGGGGTTGTGGCGGCCGGCGACCTCGGCTTGCACCTCATCGGCGCCGGCCTCGGCCTGGGGGCGCTGAGCGGCTCCCTGGCCTTGGGTGCGGTCGCCTTCTTCGTGGTGGCCGCCGCCGGTGCGCTTTGGCGGGCCCGCCCGAGCCGCGCCATCCGCTGGGCCAGGAGCAACCCGTGGCGCTTCGCCATCGCGCCCGCGATCGCGTGCGCCGCGATCGCCTTCGTGCTTTCCATGGTCACCGGCGGCGGCATCATCGACCCGCTGCTGAGCGGTCTGTGGCACGGCGGCGTGGTGTTCGGCCTGACCGGCGTGGCCGGCGTCGTCACCAAGTCCAGGAAGCAGACGGCCTAGCCCGTTCCCGGCTGACGCGGGGCAAAGCGCCATGTCAGTCTCACTAGTCCCGGCGGTCGCTCGCGTCTACCCCGGCAGGCTGGGCAGCGGCGTCTGGTCCGAGAGCGCGTGCTCGGCGGACCGCAGGATCGTGTAGATGGTGGTTCGTTCCGCGTCGAGCTTGCGCAGGTCCTTCGCCAGGGTGGCGTTCGCGGTCGCGCGAGCGGTTGCGCCCGACGCGGTCATGACGGTGACCATGTCCGTCTGAGCCTGCATGGCGTAAGGGAAGGACCAGCTCACGAAGTCGTTGGTGCAGTCCTGCAGGTTGAATCTGGCCAGCAACTCGGTCACCTGATACTGCGTGAGGTCGGCCAGCGGCTCATTGTTCGCCGGCGAACAGTTCGCCGCGTTGTAGTTCACCAACCGGATGGCGGTCTGGAGGTTGGCCTGGTCGCCGGCCTCGATGGCGCTGAGCGCCTGCTGCGATTCCGTGACGCCCCCGGCGCACGACTCGACGGCGGCGTTCATGTCTTTCATGTAGGCGTTGAGGTCGGTGGCCTGCTCCGCATGCGACGGCTTGTGCGATAGGGAGACGAGCACGGCCGCGCCGGCCAGCACGACGACCACGAGCAGAGCCCACATCGGGGTACGGCGGACCGGCCAGCCGCTGCGCCTTATCGGTACGTAGGGCGGCTCCGTGGTCGTCGGTGTACTCAACTGGTCAACTCCTCATGGCGAGCGCGATACCCCGGTTGAGGTCCGCGGTCGTCACCGCGCCGAAGATGCGATCGACGATGCGGTGCTTGGCGTCGAGAAAGAAGGTCTGCGGCAGGCCGCCGACGCCATAGGCGGATGCGGCGCTGAGCTGCGGGTCCCATCCCACCGGGTAGGTGACGCCCTCGGCGCGGGTGAACGACATCGCATGGGCGCTGACGTCGTTCTCGTCTAGTCCCACCAGGGCTACCTTGCCGTGCTCGGCCCGGTAGAACTTGGCCAGCAGCGGGGTCTCCTGCTGGCAGGGAGTGCACCAGGACGCGAAGAAGTTCACGATGAGCGGCCGGCCCGCGTAGCCGCTGAGCGAGACCTGCTGGCCGGAATGGCCCAGGGCGGGCAGGCTGAACGCGGGCGCCGCCACCTCGGCGGGCGGCGTCGGCTGACCAGAAGCCGAGCTGGCCAGGGCGATGCCCACCAGGGATCCCGCGACGCAGACCGCGATGATGCCGGAGAGGAACTTGTGCCGGAGTGCTGACCGCCAGGTCTCGCGGATCGCGCCCGCCCACGTCTGCTGTCTCATGCTTCCTTTCATCCTGTTCGCTTGTCAGCGACTCATCCGGCCGACTCATCCTGCTCGCTTGTCAGCGACCCGCTTGGTCACGGTTTCCCGGCCAGTCTGCCACCGGTCACGTCCGCTTCCGCAGGTGCCGTCGGCGCCAGGGCCAGCGGTCCCGGCGGCCCGGGGAGCTGCAGTTCGAACTCGCTGCCCCGGCCGGGGCGGCTACGCACGAGGACTTCCCCGCCGTGCGCCCGCGCGACCGCGCGCACCAGCGCTAGTCCCAGTCCCGTGCCCCGCGGCTCGCCGCTGCGGAACCGGTCGAAGATGTGCCCGAGCAGTTCGGCCGGAATACCCTGACCGGCGTCCGCGACGATCAGCCGGGTCGGCAGGCCGTATCCGGTCGCCACGACCGACAACTTTATGACACTCCCGTCGGCGGTGTGCCGGACGGCGTTCTCCAGGAGTGCGTCGATCGCCAGGCCGAGCCGCTCCCGGTCCGCCTGCGCGGTGGCCTTGTCCAGCCGGCCGAGCTGCCAGCGGCGGTCGGCGGTGGGCCGCCACCTGCGCAGGGTCTCCATGGTGAAGTTGTCCAGCGCGACCGGCTCAAGGTGCAGGAACTCCGGACCCTCGGCGGCCGCGATGACCAGCAGCCGCTCGGCGATTCGCCGCAGCCGGTTCAGCTCGCCCAGTATCACCTGGATGTCATGGCCCTGCTGGCGGCTGGTGAGGCCGCGGGCGAGCAACTCGGCGTGCCCCAGCGCGATGGTGATCGGCGTGCGGAGCTGATGGGAAGCGTCCTGGAGGAACCTGCGCTGGGTGGCCAGCAGCCGCGCGTTCTCCTCACCGACCAGGCGCGACTCGTGCTCCGCGGCGAGCTTGCGCCTGGCGTGCCAGGCCATGGCGCAGAACATGGCCGCCATCAGCGGGACCTCGGTCAGTTCGGCGCCTGGTTCGGCGCCGCGCGCCACGTCCACGCCGATGGCCGCGGCGGTCGTCACCATGACCACGCCGAGCACCCACAGCGTGGGCTTGGCCGCCCAGGTACGGAACCCGTACACCAGCGTGAAGCTGATCCAGATGACGTGAAAGGGGATGGTCTCCCAGCCGGGGAACGCGAGGATGGCGATCAGGTTGATGACGGAGAAGACCACCCACGCGGCGTCGAGCAGCACGGGCCGGAAGGGCCAGTCGAGCCTGATGGCGAACCGGCCGAGCCCGTTGAGCCGGACGGTGAACCGGGCGGGCCCGGACAGGCCGGCGTGGCCCGCGTCAGCGGCCGGCGAGCTGATAGCCTTCACCGCGCACCGTCTTGATCAGGTCGAATCCCAGTTTCGACCGCAGCCGCCTGACGCACACGTCGACGACGTTCGAGCCCGGGTCGAAGTCGTATCCCCATACGGTGGCCAGTAGCTGCCCCTTGGGCACCGACTGGCCGGCATGTTCCGCCAGCTCCCGCAGTAGCAGGAATTCGAGCCTGGTCAGCGGCACCGGCCCGTCGCCGATGTCGGCGACCAGGCGCCCGACGTCCAGCGTGAGGCCGCCCGACCGGACGATTTCCCCGACCCGCTCGTGCCCGCCCTCCCCGAACCCCCCGCGCAGCCGGACCCGGACCCGGGCTAGCAGCTCGGCCAGGGAGAACGGCTTGGTCAGGTAGTCCTGCGCCCCGCGCTCGAGGCACTCCACCTTGGCGGCCACGTCCGCCAGGCAGGACAGCACAAGCACCGCCTGATCCGGGCGGGCCGTCAGCAGGCGCTCGAGCACCACCTGGCCCGCCATGTCCGGCATGACCAGGTCCAAGATGACAAGGTCGTAGTGACGGGCGAGAGCCTGCCGCAGTGCATCGGATCCGGTGGCGGCCAGATCGGCCGCGTAGCCTGCCGCGTCGAGCGCGCGGCCGACAAAGGCCCGGATCCCGGGTTCGTCATCGGCCACGAGGATCTTGGCGGCCACGGCGTCCGCTTGGTGAGTAAGGGTGGGCTGAGCCGCTTCCTGCGGAGTCATTGCCTCTTCGCCACTTAGGTCGCTTGCCGCCCCCCAAGGCGCCGGACACCAGGTCGCCAGGCGCCAGGCTCACGGTATACCTCGTCCCGAATAACCGATATGCCCTGCGCCGATGTTTCTACGTCGGTCAGCCGCTGGTCAAGGGTCACGTCAAGGTCAGGCCCCATCTGTTACACGTCTGTGTCACAAACGATTGCAACTGTTGGCTTTCCTGTCCTCAGCCTCCGCCGCGCGGCTCGCTGACGTGCGGAGATAGCAGTCGTGCCGGTTTGCGAACAGGTCGGACCAGCCGTCCGGGGCGGCGTGATCACCCGGGTGTATGCTGCGCCCGCGCCGCACCGGCGGCGGAAATCCGGGCCGCCAGCGGTCGCGCCGACGGGCGGGAGGCGCGGGTGCGGGCCCAGGGGCCAGCCGCGGCCGCGAACCGGGGTTCTGCGCGAGCGCATGACAATTTTGTCATTCAGGGCGCGCGTTATTGCGTCCCTTTCGTTCCAACGTCAACATCAGGGGCGTAGCTCGGCATCATCTCTGCTGGTTCTGTGGGCAGGTTCCCTGGTCGGCCGTGCCCGCCAGTCCTGGCCGGGTAGCAGCTGAGGCCACGGAAGCTGCAACCGTGTGCATCGGGTGTCGCAACGAAACGAGGTGGTAACCGGTGTCACTCCGGGCACGGGTGACGACGCTGGCGGGCGCGTTCGTCGTGGTGGTCGCGGCCATAGCCTTCGTCACCGTCCATTTCATCCTCGCCTCGCCGCCAGTCGTCGATTACACGCCTTACGCCAGCGGCGGTCAGGTGAATGTCGTGATGCAGACCGACCCGCAGAATACGGTGACCAACAAACCGGACTGGGTCTCCTACTTCATTCAGGACCCGCAGAGCAAGCAGTGGGTGCACACCACTTACTTCGCGGTGCCGGCCGGCACCAAGGTGAACATGACGATCTACGGCTACGACGGCTGTACCCCGCTGCGTAACCCGGTGTGGGGCCAGGTGACCGGCACCGCCGGCGGCGTGGCCTACAACGACGGCGTGCCGTATTCCCTGCTCGACTCCTGGGCGGGGTGCAATGTCCAGCACACGTTTACGATGGCGGGCCTTGGTATCAACGTTCCGATCGCCTCGCCGACGACGCTGAAGGCGAACAGCAACCTGTGCGGTACGTCACCGTGCACCAGTGGCCCGCACCAGGTGGTCACCTTCAGCTTCCGGACCCCGGCCCAGGGCGGGACGTTCCGCTGGCAGTGCATTATCCCTTGCGGCCTGGGCTACGTGGACGGAAACGGCGGTCCGATGGCGACGCCCGGTTACATGAGCGGGCAGATGGAGGTGCGAGCCTGATGGCCGAGGAGTCCTCGAGCCCGGCCGCGGCGGCCGAGCCGCGGCACGGGCTGCGGCTGCTGATCATCTGGGTGGTAGCCAGCGTCATCGGCTGCCTGCTGGTCTACGTCGTCTGGGGGCCGCACCTGCCGCCAGGCGACATGTCAAGCTCGGCGGCCAACCAGCAGTTCGACACCAGGGTCCTCGGCACGATCGCGACGCCCGTCGTGCTCGGCGTGCTGATCTACTTCGGCTACGCGCTGACGTTCTGGCGGGCGAAGGACGGCGACGAGACCGACGGGCCGCCGATCCACGGCAACACCCGGATCCAGCTGACCTGGATCTCGGTGACCTCGGCGATCGTGCTTGCCCTCGCCGTATTCGGCACCGTCGAACTCTGGACCACGCAAGGGGCAGGCGCGGGCCAGGGCCCGCAGCCGATCTTCACGCCGGGTACCTCCAACGTGCTTGAGGTGCAGGTCATCGGCCAGCAGTGGGCCTGGACCTACCGTTTCCCGCAATTCGGCGGGTTCGAGACCACGCAGCTTGAGCTTCCGCTGAACCAGCCGGTCCAGTTCAACGTCACCTCGCTGGACGTCATCCACAGCTTCTGGGCGTACCAGCTCGGGGTGAAGGCCGACGCCAACCCCGGCGTGAACAACATCGCCTACACCACGCCTAAGCACGCCGGCGGCTTCGTAGTCCGCTGCTCCGAGCTGTGCGGGCTGTGGCACGGCGCGATGTTCAACTACGGCACGGTCGTCTCGCCGGCCGCCTTCCAGGCCTGGGCGCAGCACACCGAGATTCAGCTGGCGTCGGTGACCAAGTTGCTGCCGCCTTTCTCGCTGACCTATGACCCCACCGTGGTTCCTAATTTCGGCAAGGTTCTCACCGAGCTGGGGCTCACCGGCGCTGGCGGCGGCTACTACAGCCCGAACGATCCTGAGCAGCCATGATTCGGCGGAGAGCGAGGTAACGCGGATGGCCATCGAAATCCAGCCGGAGAGCGTGCAGCAACCTGGCGGACGTGAGCCAGGCGGCATACCCAGGGCCCGGCCCTGGTGGATGCGGCCGGCCGTCCATACCGCGCTGCTCGGGGCGGTCATCGGCTACCTGCTCGGACACTGGCTCGGCAACTTCGTCGCCAGCGGCTACCAGCAGATCGGCACCTCCGACGACAACGACTTTGCCATCATCCTCGGTTATGCCTTCGGCGTGCTCGGCTGGCTGGCCGGGCTCGGCGTCTTCAACGACGTGGTCCGGCAGATGCTGGGACGTCCCGTCACCGGCATCGAGGATGTCGGGCCCGGCCTGGGCAAGTACTTCAGGTATTCGCTCGACCATAAGGTGGTCGGCCTCCAGTACCTGGTCGCGATGATCGGCTATTTCCTGACCGGCGGCCTGTTCGCGATGGCGATCAGGGCCGAGCTGCTGTCGCCCTCGTACCACCTGCTCACCCCCAGCGCCTATCTCGAAGTGGTCAGCGAGCACGGCACCATGATGATGATGATGATGACCTCGGTCGTCATGGGGCCGCTCGGCAACTACCTGGTGCCGCTGATGATCGGCTCCAAGCGGGTCGCGTTCCCGCGGATCGAGGCGCTGTCGTTCTGGCTGACCCCGTGCGCGTTCATCATCTTGCTCTCCAGCGTGCTCATGGGTGGCTTCCCGACCGGCTGGACCGGCTACGCGCCGCTGTCCATCCAGGCCGGCTCGGGCATGGACGGCTATGCGGTCGCCTTCGGGCTGATGGGCATCTCGGCCATCCTGGCCGCGTTCAACATCGTGGTGACGATCATCTGCTACCGGGCGCCTGGCATGCGGTGGAGCCGGCTGCCGATGTTCGTGTGGGCCATGCTCACCACGGGATTCCTCCTGGTCCTGGCCGCGCCGGTGCTCGTCGGCGGGATGTACATGATCATCACAGACCGCACTGCGCAGACCGCGCTGTTCGTCAACCAGCTGGGCGGGAGCAGTTACCTCTACGAGGACCTGTTCTGGTTCTTCGGCCACCCCGAGGTGTACATCCTCGCGCTGCCCGGGTTCGGCATTGTCTCGGAGATCATCCCGGTGTTCTGCCGCAAGCCGCTGTTCGGGTACAAGATCGCCGCGGCGGGCATGCTCGGCGTGGCCATCTTGTCCTTCTTCGTCTGGCAGCACCACCTGTTCATGTCCGGCATCAACCCGGACATGCGGCCGCTGTTCATGCTGACCACGGAGCTGATCTCCATCCCCACCGGCTTCATCTACCTGGTGGCGATGGGCACGTTCTGGAAGGCGAAGATCCGGCTGACGGTGCCGATGCTGTTCGCCCTGGGCATGTACGTCAACTTCCTGTTCGGCGGGATCTCCGGCGTGTTCCTTTCCGACGTGCCGGTCGATACCACCTCGCACGGCTCGTTCTTCGTGATGGCGCACTTCCACTACACGATCATGGGCGGGCTGATCTTCGCGTTCTTTGGCGGCATCTACTACTGGCTGCCCAAGATGATGGGGATCAGGCTGAACGAGCGGCTCGGGAAGATCCACTTCTGGACCATGTTCATCACCTTCAACTCGACCTTCCTGCCGCTGTTCGCGGTCGGCCAGGCCGGCCAGCCGAGGCGCGTGTTCGAGTACGCCCGCAACCTGGAGACGCTGAACGACTGGGTGTCGATCTCGGCTTTCTGCCTCGGTGCGTCGATCCTGATCTTCCTGATCAACTTCGTCATGTCGACCTTGTTCTGGCGGGAACGAGAGGTCGGGAACCCGTGGCGGTCTCGCGGCCTGGAGTGGCAGGTCTCCTCACCGCCGCCGCCTAACAACTTCGCGCACATCCCGGTGGTCCTGGCGGGCCCGTACGAGTACGGCGACCCCAACGCGCTGCCGGTGGCTGACCTGAACCCGCCTGCCGGAGTGATCAGCGGCGCCCTCGCCGGATCGGAGGCCTGATCGTGACCGACGTAACCTCGGCCGGCAGCGAAGAGTCGGCCACCAGGGCCGTCGAGGAACAGGCGTTCTACCACGAGGCTGCGCTGAACGCGGCGTGGACGGGCACCCGGCTCGCCGCCGGCGGGCTGTCATTCCTGTTCGGCGCGTTCGCGTTCTCCTACTTCTACCTGCAGTCGGCGAACTCGCACGACAAGTGGCTGCCCAGTTCCACCACGCCGCCGCACCAGTGGTACGGGGCGGTGATCATGGGCCTCGTCGTGCTGAGCGCGCTCGTGCAGACGCTCGGGCTGCAACGGATCAAGGCCGGGAGCAAGGTCCGGTGGACGCAGGCGGCCCTGGTCGCCCTGGTGTTTGGCCTGGCCGCGGTCTCGCTGCAGATCGTGGAACTGCTCACGCTGCCGTTCCAGCCGGGCCAGTCGGGGTTCGCCAGCGTCTTCGTTGCGTTCTACCCGGTGGCACTGATCATCTGGCTCTGTGCCATGATCTGGCTGGAGATGCTGTTCATGCGGGCGCGCTCGATCCCGGCCATCTCGTTTGTCGAGCAGCCCCCCACGTACAGTGAGGCGTTCAACGTCCAGCGGTTCGAGGCGTCGCTCAGCTCGTTCACCTTCGTCTGGAACTACCTGGCCGTGATCACGTTCATCTTCTGGGTGCTTTTCTACATACGCTAAGACGGATGTCCTGAAGGCTGGAGGTTCGGTGACTGAGCTGATGCTCGCAGATGGCCCGACCAGGTACCTGGGCGGGTCGATCGAGTCGTTCGCGCTGCCCTACGGGGCCTTCATCGTCATCGCCGGCCTCCTCTACCTCATCTTCAAGCGGCCGCACAGCGTGCCCCGGATGAGGTACCTGCAGCCGGCTCACCAGACCGCCACCGGGACCCGCGAGCCAGGAACCGCCGGCGTGATCCGGGTACGCGGGCCCGTCCCGGCCAGCGCGGCCGTGGCCGAGGCCGAAACCGGCGTGCCCGGCCTGCAGCCGCCGCACGCGTCGGAGACGCTCCAGGATCCCGACGTCCTGCCCGAGTCCGCGAACCCCGCGCCCGCGAATCCCGAGTCCGCGAATCCCGAGTCCGCGAACCCCGCGCCCGCGAACCCCGCGCCCGAGTCCGCGCACCCCGCGCCCGAGGCAGAAGGCGACGCGTGACACGGGTGCCTAACGCCTTTACCGCTGCCGTGCCGGCGCCGCGGCGCCGGCACGGCAGCGGGAAGCCCTCCGCCCAGGCGCTCGCCGCGGGTCATCGGCGGCGCGCTGGTCGCGCTGACCAAGCCGCGCATCATCGAGCTGCTCCTGGTCACCACGGTCCCGACCATGCTGCTCGCCCAGCGCGGCATGCCGTCGATCCGGCTCGTCCTGGTGACGCTCATCGGCGGCACGCTGGCCGCGGGCAGCGCCAACACGATCAACTGTTACATCGACCGCGACATCGACGCGGTTATGAAGCGGACCTCGCGCCGCCCGCTGGTGGTCAACGGGCACGGCACGATCAAGCCGTGGGAGGCGCTG
Organism: uncultured Actinomycetota bacterium; assembly: GCA_963844625.1. Lineage (GTDB taxonomy): Bacteria > Actinomycetota > Actinomycetes > Streptosporangiales > Streptosporangiaceae > Palsa-504. The sequence continues at coordinate 85,379 of CAWJPF010000001.1, forward strand.
GCCTGGGGGATCTTCCTGGGCGCCGCGGCCACGCTGCTGCTCGGCCTGATGGCCAACTGGCTGGCGGCCTCGCTGGCGGACGTGGCGATCCTGTTCTACATCTTCGTGTACACGCTGTTGCTCAAGCGGCGAAGCCCGTCGAACATCGTGATCGGCGGCGCCGCGGGCTGCTTCCCCGTCCTGGTCGGCTGGGCGGCCGTGACCGGCACGGTGAGCCCGCCTGCCGTGGTGCTGTTCGCGGTCATTTTCCTGTGGACCCCGCCGCATTTCTGGGCGCTGGCCATGAAGTTCCGTAAGGATTACGCGGCCGCGAACGTGCCGATGCTGCCGGTGGTGGCGTCGCCCGCCGCGGTCGCGCGGAAGATCCTGTGGTACTCCTACGCCATGGTGGTGGCCACGCTGGCCCTGATCCCCTACGCCGGGTGGATTTACGGGGTCCTCGCCGCCGCGCTTGGCGCCTGGTTCCTGGCCGAGGCGCACCGGCTGAAGGCCAGGGTCGCGGTCACCGCCGAGGGCTCATCTCCGGCCTCCATGCGGCTGTTCCACCTGTCCATCGCCTACCTGACCCTGCTGTTCGCCGCGGTCGCCGTTACGGCCCTGGTCCCGTGGGGTCATTGGTAGGCCGGTCCCTGGCTCGCCGGTCCCCGCGAGGTAATCTCGTCGAAGACTTGAGACCGGACATTTCCCGCCGTTCCGGGAGGCCGGGCTGGGTTAGCTTGTTGGCATCCGGGGTGTGTAACGATTCCTTCATGTTGAACCGGTAGACCATCAACGGGGGACTTCCGCAGCTGCAACGGCGGGTCGATGTCCTCCAAGCTGGCCGAATGGGCCAGGGATCACTACCTGGGTCCGGTCGTGACGTTCGGCGAGTGGATCAGCTACTCCCCGCCCAAGGTGGGCGGCAAGCCCGGCTTCTCCCTCACCGCGCCGGGCGCCGCGCCGACCGCTGCGCCGGTGAAGGTCCAGGCCAAGCACCACGGGTTCGTGCCGAACATCCCGGCCAAGCTGAGCTCGCCGGCCGGCTCCCCGCTGCCGGGTGAGGGCGTCTGGCGCGTGCTGGAAACTGGCTGGTGGCGGTGCTGCGGACGGCCCGGCCCCGCCAGTGGACCGCCGTCATCCGCGTCAGCGGTACCGGCCGGTAGCAGCCGGTGAGCTGCCGAAGTCGCACGCGGTGATGCTGGGCACGGTGTGCGCGCTGGCCGGGCTGGCCGGCGGCGTGGTGATCGCCGAGCCGCTGCTCATCGCGGCGGTGGGCGGCTACCTGGCCTTGTCGTTCCTGTACTCCTGGGTGCTCAAGCACATCCCGGTGATCGAGCTGGTCTTCGTGGCGTCCGGCTTCCTGCTGCGGGTACTCGGCGGGGCCGCGGCGACGCACGTGCCGCCGTCGGGCTGGTTCCTGGTGGTATGCAGCCTGGGCGCGCTCGGCGTCGCGATCGCCAAGCGGTACACTGAGCTGACCAGCCTCGGGCCCGAGGCCATCCGGCACCGGCCGGTTCTGCGCTTTTACCGGTCCGCGGCGCTGCGGCTGAGCCAGTTCGGCGTGGCCGGCCTGATGATCGCGGCGTACCTGGCCTGGGCGGCCTGGGAACGGCCGCACGCCAGGATCTGGCACCTGCTGTCCGCCGTCGCGCTGGCCCTGGCGCTGGCCCGGTTCGCCGTGCTTACCGGCCGGCGGACCGCCGCGCCGGTGGAAGACATGCTGACCAGGGACATTCCCATGCTGGTCTGCGAGCTGGCCTGGCTGGCGCTGTTCACGGCGGGCCTGTACGGGCCGGCCTTGACCCCGATGACGGGCGGATAAATGATCTTTCTTCCGAACGAACCTGGGTACCTGCCCCGGATCATGTTGCTCGGCGGCACGAGCGAAATCGGCCTGGCCATCCTCGCCGCGCTCAATGCTCCGGCGTCGACCGAGGTCATCCTGGCCGGCCGTGATCAGCAGCGGCTCGAGGCCGCGGGCAAGGAGCTGCCCTACCGGGTGCGGTCGGTCCCCTACGACGCGGCCGAGGCCGGACGGCATCAGGCGTTCGTCGACGGCATCTTCGCCGGAGGACCTCTGGACCTGGTCATATCGGCGGCCGGCATCCTGGTGCCGCAGGCGGATCTGGAGCGCGACGTCAGCCGGGCCGCCGCGATGATCGACACCAACTTCACCGGCCACGTCACCACCTTGCTGGCCGTCGCCGCGCGGATGCGTACCCGGGGCCGGGGCACGATCGTGGTGCTGTCTTCGGTCGCCGCGGTCCGCCCGCGCCGCGCCAACTTCGTGTACGGAGCCACCAAGACCGCGCTGGACGCGTTCGCCCGCGGCCTGGCCGACTCGCTGCACGGCAGCGGGGTTCGTGTGGTCCTGATCCGGCCCGGGTTCGTCACCGGCCGGATGACCGCGGGCATGCCGCCCGCGCCGCTGGCGACGACGCCGGAGAAGGTCGGCGCGGCTACCGCCGCCGCGCTGCGCCGTCGCCGGGCGGCCGTGTGGGTCCCGGCGTCGCTGGCCGGGATGGCCCTGGCCCTGCGTCTGGTTCCCCGGCCGCTATGGCGCCGCATTTCTCGCTGAGGCGGCGGGCGCCCGCCGCCGGGGTAGATTCGGAAGCTGTGAGGGTGCTGGTCGCGGAGGACGACGAGAGGCTCGGTGCGGTCCTGGCCCGCGGGCTCAGGGAGCAGGGCTACGTCGTAGACCTGGTACCCGACGGCGAGACGGCCGCCTCGTACCTGAGGTTCTACCAGTATGAGGTGGCGGTGCTCGACTGGCGCATGCCCAGGCTGTCCGGCCTTGACCTGGTGCGCCTCATCCGCCGCGGCGGCACGCCCACCCCGGTGCTGATGCTGACCGCCCGCGATACCCCGGCGGACCGGATCGCCGGCCTGGACGCCGGTGCCGATGATTACCTGGTCAAGCCCTTCGACTTCGGCGAACTGCTGGCCCGGCTCCGGGCGCTGCAGCGCAGGCCCCCGGTCAGCCACTCACCCCGGCTGGTGATCGGGGAGCTCCAGTTCGACCCGGCCGCGCGGGAGGTGCTGGTCCAGGGACAGCGGCCCGCTCTCACCAGTACCGAACTCGGCATCCTGGAGATTCTTATGCGGCGCTCCCCGGGGGTCGTCGACCGCCGCTCCATCGCCCAGCACGTCTGGGACAACGAGGCCGACGCCTTCGGCTCGAACACCATCGACGTCCACCTGGCCCGGCTGCGGTCGAAGCTCGCGGGCGCCGGGGTGCGGATCGAGACCGTTCGCGGCGTCGGCTACCGGATCATCCCGGCATGAAGCTCAGCCCGGCCACCAAAGTGGCCGCCGTCGCGACCGCGGTCATCGCCGCCGTCTACGTCGTCAGCGCCATCGTGCTCAACCTGGTCGTATCGGCGCACCTGGCCGGGCAGAACCACGAGCGGCTGGCCGCGCACCTCGCGGCGGCCCGTCAGGATCCGGCGACGCTCAGCCAGCGAGTGACCGGAACCGGCGCAGCCGAGATCGCCGGCGACGGCGACATCGACGCCGACGCCGCGCCGGTGTTCCTCTGGTCGATGAATGCCCGGGGCGCGGTCACCGGGCACAGCCCGGGGGCGCCCGCGCTGCCGGCCACCCTGCCCGGCGTGCACGCGCCGCGCCACGATCTCGCGATCACCGCGAACCTGGGCTCGGTGGGCCCGTTCCGGCTGGAGATGGCGCGGGATGGCCGCAGCTGGCTGATCGCGGGCCAGAGCCTGGCCGGTGACGCGCACACCGAGCGGCTGCTGCTGAACGGCGAGCTCATCGCCGCGCCGTTCGGTCTGCTCGCCTTGTTCTTCGGCCTGCTGGTGGTGGGGTTGCGGGCGCTGGCTCCGGTGGAGCAGTCCCGGCGCCGTCAGCTGGAGTTCACCGCGGATGCCTCGCACGAGCTGCGCACTCCGCTCAGCGTGATCAGGGCCGAAGCCGACGTGGCCCTGTCCGCCCCGAGGGACGCGGCCGGGTACCGCGACGCGCTGACCCGTATCCAGGGCGAGAGCCAGCGGCTGCGGCAGCTCGTGGACGACATGCTATGGCTGGCCAGGTTCGACTCCGAGCCGCCGCCGCCCGGCGACGAACCGGTCAACCTGGTCATCCTGGCGCAGGCCTGCGCGGACCGGTTCCGCGCGGTTGGTCCCGCCGTCACCGCCGAAACGGCCGCCGGCCCGGTGCTGATCAGCGCGCCGCCGGAGTGGATCGACCGGCTGGCGGGCGTGCTGGTCGACAACGCCTGCCGTCACGCGGGCCCGGCCGGACAGGTCCGGATCGCTGTCCACACGCACGGCAGCCGGGTCAGCCTGATCGTGGCGGACAGCGGGCCTGGCATCAGTGCAGCGGACCGGCCGCGCCTGTTCGACCGGTTCCACCGGGCCACCGAGCAGGGCTCGGGCGCGGGCCTCGGGCTGGCCATCGGTGATTCGATCGTCCGTTCGACGGGCGGACGCTGGCACATCGGTGACTCACCGCTGGGCGGGGCGCTGATCTCGGTGTCATGGAAGCACTCCCAGCCGCACCGGATGCCCGGGCCGCGCGTGACGGCGAGCAGTTCCTAAGCACTCATCACATTCGTCCCTCTGTTCGTATTATATCTATTATCATGCTATCCCGCTTGCAATAAAGCAGCTTATTCGCTATCCTGTTCTATAGAAAGCTCATTCTTCCGAACGGGTGGTGGTGCATGCCCCGGGGACCAGCTCCTTCAGGCCGCTGGCCGGGCGAGACCCTGGCCCGGGGCGCTCATGCGCCCGGCGATCCGCAGCCTGATCCCACCTGGGGGTGGGACGTCGCGGGTAATCCCCTCGACAAGGCCGGCGGCTGGCGCCCCGTCCCGCCCGGAGTAGACCCGATGGGCGACCCGGAGCAATGGGAAGCGTGGCTGGCCGCGGAGCCGGGGCAGGCACCGCCCGATCCCGAGCAGGATCCCGGGTGGTGCCCCGATCCGGACGATCCGGCGCTGCCCTTCGACGTGGACCCGGACGTGTTGCGGGCGGAGTCGCGGCGGATCGCCGCCGCCAAGGCCGCGGAGCAGGCCGCCGAGGCCGAGTGGGCGGCGCGGCAGGACCCGGACGCGGACGTGCCCCAGGTCGGGGTCAAGGTAGGCCGGCGGGGGCCCGGGATGCCCGGGCTCGGCGCGGCGGGTCCCGGGTCAGTACGCCGGCCCGGCCGGCGGGTTCGGGGCCGGGCAGCCGCTGGACGTCGCGCCCGGCGGCGCGGTGCTGCTCAGCTTCGCCGCGGACGCCGCCGGGGACGAGGGCCGGTTCACCGGCGCCTCCGATGATGAGCTGACCGGGATCATCTGCGCGCTGGACCGCGCCGAGGCCACCGCCTGCTCTCTCAAGCACGCCGCGCTGGCCGCGTTCACCCGCCGCCGCCCCGCGCCCGGCTGCGCCCCCGAAGGCCCCGCGCTCCTGCCGCCGGGCCGGCACGAATTCGCCGGCGATGAGATCGCCCAGATCCTGGCCGAGGGCCGCGGCACCGCCGACGCGATGCTGGACCTGGCCCAGGACCTGGAAGCCAGCCTCCCCGCCACCCGGGCCGCGTTCCGCGCCGGGACCCTGCGGCACTCCAAGGCGCAGATCATCGCGCTGGCCACCCGCACCCTGGACCCCGGCGAGGCCCGCGCCGCCGAGGACAAGGTCCTGGGGCGGGCCGGGCGGCTGACCCCCGGCGGGCTCCGCGCCGCGATCGCCCGCGCCGTGATGCAAGTCGCCCCCGGCAAAGCCCGCACACGACGCGAGCACGCCGCCCAAGACGCCCGCGTGCAACGCTGGGCCGAAGACTCCGGCAACGCCGCGCTCGCCGGCCACGAACTGCCCCCCGACGAGGTACTCGCCGCAGACCAGCGGATCTCCTGGTGGGCCCGCCAGCTGAAGAAAGCCGGACTACCCGGCAGCATGGACGAACTACGCGCCCGCGCCTACCTCGACCTCCTCCTCGACAAAGACTCCCGCCCGACCACCCCCACCCCCAACCCCACCCCCACCTCCACCCCCACCCCCACCCCCGCTCCACGCTCCCACCCCCGCTCCCGCTCCCGCTCCCGCTCCCGCTCCCGCTCCCGCGGATGGCGGGACGGGCGGCGGCGGCACGGACGGCGATGCACCCGACGGCGATGAGCCGGAGGGTCCGGGCGACGGCGGTCCGGGCGACGGCGGGTCAGGGCCGCCGGACCCGGGCGCCCCGCAGACGCCGCCCGGAGCGGGTGTACGGCCGGCCGGGTTCGTGGGGCGGCTGCACCTGACGGTCCCGCTGGCGACCCTGCTCGGTCTCGCGGACCGGCCCGGGGAGATCCCGGGCCTGGGCCCGGTCGACCCCTGGCTCGCCCGCGACCTGGCCCGCGCCGCCGCCGCCAACCCCAAGACCACCTGGTGCCTGTCGGTAACCGACGGGCAAGGACACGCGATCGGGCACGGCTGCGCCCGGCTCGCACCCAGCAACCAGCGCCACCGCCCGCCGGAACCAGGAGAACCCGGGCCGCCCGGCGGACCTGACCCGCCTGACCCGCCCGGCCAGGCCAGCCGGGACGGGCCAGGAGTCACCTTCGCCCCGGACGCCCGGGCCGGGCCACCCGGCGGGTACGGATCCTGGCGGTTCACCACCGGCATCGCGGGGCAGCGGGACCTGCTGTTCGCGCTGGACCCGATCGCCACCGAGACCTGCGACCACCGGTTCGAGGCTGCCGGGCATGATCCGGGAGTCAAGCTGCGGCACCTGGCCCAGATCCGGCACGCCACGTGCACCGCCCCGACCTGCCGGCGCCCCTCCACCCAGGCCGACTTCGAGCACAACACCCCCTACGAAGCCGGCGGCCGGACCTGCCTGTGCAACGGCGGCCCTAAATGCCGCCACGACCACCGGCTCAAACAGCACCCCAAATGGAAAGTCGAACAGATCACCCCGGGAACCTTCCGCTGGACCACCCCATCCGGCCGGAGCTTCACCACCGAACCCACGCGGTACCCGATCTGAGGGACGGTCGACGCGGCCTGCGAGGGTGATCGGCCTGGACACTAGGCACTAGCGGCCAGCGGCAGGAGCACCTCGGCCCGCAGCCCGGGACCGGCATCGGTGAGCGAGACCGAACCGCCGTGGGCTTCCGCGGCGGTCCGGACGATCGCCAGGCCCAGGCCCGCCCCTGCTTCTCCGGTCCGGTGCCGCGCGCCGTCCAGCCGGGAAAAGCGGCCGAAGGCCCGCTCGGTATCCTCGGCCGGGATACCTGGTCCGTCGTCGCTGACCACGAGCAGCGCCCGTCCGTCGTCGCGCCGCACCGAGACGGTGACCTGGCTGGCGGCATAACGGACGGCGTTGTCGAGCAGGTTGACCAGCAGCCGGCTCAGCGCGTCGGGGTCGCCGGAGACCACGCACGATCCCGGCGCATCGGCCCGGACGGGGACCCGGGCGGCGTCGTACCGCTCCGCGACCGATTCGGCCAGCACGCAAACGTCGACGGGCTTCCCCGGCCGGGTGAGGCCCTGCTCGTCCAGTCGCGCGAGCAGGAGCAGGTTCTCCGCCAGCCGTGCCAGCCGCAGCGTGTCCGCGTGCACGTCGCGTGCCGTCTCCAGCCAGTCCAGGCCGTCCGGGTGATCGAGTGCGACCTCGAGCTGGGTCCGGATCGAGGCGATCGGGCTGCGCAGCTCGTGCGCGGTATCGGACACCAGGTCGCGCTGGCGCCGCTGGGCGGCGGCGAGCCTGGACAGCATGTCGTTCAGCGTGACGGCAAGCGACCGCACCTCGTCGCGGGCCAGCGGCACCGGCAGGTCACGCGGTACGCCGGTCTCGGTCACCTCGGCGGCTCCCCGGCGCAGCTCGGCGATCGGCCGCAGCGTATACCCGGTGACCAGCCAGGTCGCCAAGGCCAGCAGGCCGAAGAGCAGCGGGGTGCCGATGGCCAGGACACGCACGAGCGTGGTGATGCTGTCGGCGGCCTGGGCGTAGGAGACCGCCGCGATCACCGTCCCGTGATCGCCGGCGTCCACCGCCACCACCTGCAGCAGCGACGGCATGCCGAGCGGCGGGCCGGCGAGCGTGCGGGACTGGCCGGTGCGCGCGGCCGCGGCCGCCTGGGCTCGCGGCAGCAGCGGTACCAGGCGGTCGGCGCCCGGCGACACGTCGGTGATCTGCCCCTGGGCGTCGAGGACCTGGATTGTGATCGTCCCGGCGGCGACGGGAACGGGATCCGGCAGCCGGTTCTGCTCCGCCAGCGCAGCGACCTCGAGCGCGCCCTGGCGGGCCGAGTCGTCGAGCCCGCGGACCAGGGACACCCGCAGCGCGTTGACCAGCAGGATAGCCGCGGCTCCCAGGGCCAGCGCCAGCCCCGCCGACGTGATCAGCGTGAGCCGCGCCCGCAGGCTGCGCCGCCGCCACCACCGCGCCGGCCCCCGCCACCACCAAGCCGGCCCCTGCCACCACCGCGCTGGCCCCACGATAATCCGGTCGACCATGGTCAACCGCCATCGGCGGCGAGACGGTAACCCGCGCCGCGTACGGTCTGCAGTGCGTTCCGGCCGAACGGCACGTCGATCTTGCGCCGGAGATACCCGGCGTACACCTCGACCACGTTCAGGTCGGCGACCGAGTCTCGGTTCCCAGACGTGGTCCAGCAGCTCGGCCTTCGGCACCACCTGGCCCGCCCGCCGGATCAGGTACTCCAGCAGCGCGAACTCCCTCGGAGTCAGCTCGATGCCGGCCTCGCCGCGGCGTACGGCGCGGCTCGCGGGGTCCAGGAACAGGTCGCCCGCCGCCAGCACGGCCGGACGCGGCCGGGCGCCACGGCGCAGCAGTGCCCGCAGCCGGGCGGCGAGCACCACGTAGGAGAACGGCTTGGTCAGGTAGTCGTCCGCACCCAGGTCGAGCCCGTCGGCCTGGTCGTATTCGCCGTCCTTGGCGGACAAGATGAGTACGGGCACCCAGTTGCGTTCGGCCCGCAGCTGTTCGCACACCTTGTAGCCGGACAGCCCGGGCAGCATCAGGTCGAGCACCACCGCGTCATAGTCGCCCTGCCGGGCCAGGTGCAGGCCGTCCACGCCGTCATGGGCCAGGTCCACCACGAAGCCTTCGGCGTTCAGCCCGCGCCGGACGGCCGCGGCCAGCCGTTGCTCGTCTTCGACCACTAGCACCCGCATTGTCCCAGTCTCACCTACCGTGCCGGGTGCCAGGGCTCGCGTCTCAGGGTGTTCACAGCGACCGCGTGGCATGGTGGAGCAAGCGGGTACGCTCCGGTAACGGGTGAGGTGTCATGTTCGGAGTATCTAAACTATCCAGGCGGGCTCGATGGGCCGTTCCGGCTGGCGTAGCTGTCGTCGTCGGCGGGGTGATGGCGGGGTCGCTGATCTCGGTGGCCCAGGCCGCCCCCGGGCTCCCGGCGCGCACGCCGGCCCAGCTGCTCGCCGAGGTCGCGGGGGACACCTCGGTGCCGCCGCTGACCGGCACCGTGGTGGAGACCGCCTCGCTCGGCCTGCCCAGCTTGCCCGAGACGGGCGGCGCCACGTCGATCACGTCCCTGCTGACCGGGTCGCACACGGTCATGGTCTGGTACGCCAGTCCCGAGCATTTCCGGCTGTCGGTGCCTGCTTCGCTGGCCGAGACCGATGTGATCCGCGACGGCAGCACGGCGTGGCTGTGGGACAGCTCGGCGAACACGGTGACCAAGTTCTCGCTGCCCGCGCGTGCGGCCGAGCCGATCCCGTCGACCGCGCCGCTGACCCCCCAGCAGGCGGCGAATCAGGTGCTCGCCACGGTGGGACCAACGACTGCGGTGAGCGTGGACAGCAACGTCACGGTGGCCGGTCAGGCGGCGTATGAGCTGGTCCTGGCGCCGAAGGACGCCCGGTCTCTCGTCGGCCAGGTCCGCATCGCCGTCGACGGGAGCAACGGCGTGCCGCTGCGAGTCCAGGTGCTGGCCCGCGGCGCCACCACCCCCGCGTTCCAGGTGGGCTATACCTCCATCCAGTTCGTGACCCCGGCGCCCGCGGAACTCAGCTTCACGCCGCCGCCCGGGGCGAAGGTCACCCAGTCCGACATGACCGCAGGCAACGACCATGGTGCCTCGCCGGACGTCAGCTCGATCGGATCGGGCTGGCTGACCGTCCTCGACCTGCCCTCCTCGGGGATGACGTCGGACTCATCCGCGGGTTCCGGCGAAAGCTCGGCGCTGATCCACACGCTGCTCGGGTCCGCCGCCCAGGTCAGCGGCCCGTGGGGCAGCGGGCGGCTGCTCCGCACCAGCCTGGTCTCGGTACTGATCACGGACAACGGCCGGCTGTTCATCGGGGCCGTGCAGCCCAGCGTGCTGTACGCCGCGGCCGGGTCAGCCAAGTAGGGGCGTCAGCACGGTGACGGTGACCGCGCGGTGACGGCGATCTCGACCAGCGCGCTGACCAAGCGGTTCCGCGGCGGTCAGGTGGCCGTCGACCACATCGACCTCGAGGTGCCGCGCGGCTCGGTGTACGGGTTCCTCGGCCCGAACGGCTCGGGCAAGACCACCACGATCCGGATGCTGCTCGGGCTGGCCTTTCCCACCAGCGGTCGCGCGGCGCTGCTCGGCGTGGACATGCCGGCCGGGGCGGTGCGGGTGCTGCACCGGGTCGGCTCGCTGGTGGAAGGCCCCGCCTTCTACTCGTTCCTGTCCGGCCCCGCGAACCTGGCCCGCTACGACGCCGCGGACCGCCGGGCGGACCCGCGGACGGCGCAGGCCAGGATCGATGCGGCGCTGGACCGGGTCGGCCTGCTCTCGGCCGCGAAGAAGCACTACCGCCACTATTCGCTCGGCATGAAGCAGCGGCTGGCCATCGCGGCCGGCCTGCTGCAGCCACGGGAGCTGATCATCCTCGACGAGCCGACGAACGGGCTTGACCCGCAGGGCACCAGGGAAGTACGCGGGCTGATCAGGAAGATCGCCGCGGATGGCACCACCGTGTTCGTCTCCTCCCACCTCCTCGCCGAGGTCGAGCAGGTCTGCTCGCACGTCGGGGTGATGCGCACCGGGCGGCTGGTCTTCCAGGGCCCGCTGGCCGAGCTGCGCCGGACCGCAGACGCCCGCGTCACCGTGCAAACCGCCGAACCCGAGGCGGCGGCCAAGGTGCTGGCCGCGTTCGGGCTGGCCGGGGCGCAGGCCGGGGTGAGCGAGGCTTCCGCGGCGCTGGGCGCCGCCGCCCCCGAACGCGTCTGCGCCGAGCTGGTCAACCGCGGGATCGGCGTCCGCGGTTTCGCGGTCGCCGCGCCGAGCCTGGAGGACCTGTTCGTCGGCCTGACCGGGGAGGGCTTCGATGTCGACGGGTAAGGAACCGGGCTCGGCCGCCCTCGCCACGCCCGGCGATCTCGGTGTACCGGCCGCAGCACCACTGCCCGTTCGGGCCTGGTTGAGATTTTTCTCCTCTGAGCTGCGGCTTGTCTTCCTGCGGAAGAGGAACCTGCTCCTGCTCGCGGTGACCGCGTTGTTTCCGTTGCTGATCGGGATCGCCCTGCGCTTGGCGGCCCCGCATTCCCAGGGCGGCGGCGGCAACGGCCCGGTGGGGTCGTTCTTCAACCAGCTGGCGGGCAACGGCGTGTTCCTCGCCTTCATCGCGCTGAGCAGCCTGCTCATCTTGGTGCTGCCGGTCGTGGTCTCGGTGGTCGCGGGGGATTCGGTGGCCGGGGAGGCCGGGTCAGGGACGCTGCGCTACCTGCTCGCGGTGCCGGCCGGCCGGACCCGGCTGCTCGCGGTGAAGCTCCTCGTGATCGTGACGTTCGGGCTGTGCGCGACGTTTATCGTGTCCGCCACGGCGCTGGTCGTCGGCGCCGTATTCTTCCCGATCGGGCCGGTGACGCTGCTGTCGGGCACCACGGTGTCGCTGGCCGACGGGCTGCTCCGGCTGTTCTTCGTCAGCTTGTACGTCAGCGCCGCGATGGCCGCGCTGGGCGCCATCGGACTGGCCATCTCGACCCTGACCGAGCACCCGATCGGCGCGATCGCGGCCGTCATGATCCTCGTGGTCACCAGCGAGGTGGCCGACAGCGTGCCGCAGCTCGCCCCGATCGGACCCTACCTGCCCACGCACTGGTGGCTCGGCTTCGATTCCGTGCTGCGCACCCCGGTCGACACCTACACGCTGCTTCACGGGCTGCTCTCGTTCGGCGTTTACCTGGTCCTGTTCGGCTCCATCGCCTGGGCCCGCTTCACCTCGGCCGACGTCACCAGCTGAGCCCGTCGGCCCATCCCAGATGCACTTAGGCAGTACTTGCAAGTCATTCGCATCTAAAATATCGTGTGGCTCAGGTGACATCGGGTGTTCGGCGAGCGGAGGGGGACGGTGCCCGACTTGACCACGCACGGATCTCCTCGCATAGGCCAGCTGGTCCGGCAGTCGTTCACCGCAATGACCCCGCAGGAACGTGTCCGGGTGATCGCGATGTACGGCTCGATCCTCGGGCTGCACGTGCTGGGGTTCTTCATCTTCTTCGTGTTCGTGGTGCCGTCTCACTACAAGGGGCTGGGGATCGGGGTGTCCATCCTGGCCTACACGCTGGGCCTGCGGCACGCGTTCGACGCCGACCACATCTCCGCGATCGACAACACCACCCGCAAGGTGCTGAACGACCGGCAGGGCACCGGCCAGCCGCGCCCGTTCGGGTTCGGGTTCTTCTTCTCCCTGGGCCATTCCACGATCGTGGTCGTGATCGGGGTCGGCATCATCGTCGCGGAGAAGACCGTCTTCGCCGCGGTATCGGACAGCGGCTCCAGCCTGGAGCAGTTCGGCGGCTTTTTCGGCACGATCGTGTCGGCTTCTTTCCTGTTCCTGATCGGGTTGCTGAACCTGGTGATCCTGGCCGGCATCGTGCGGATCTTCGCCTCGATGCGCCGCGGGGAATACGACGAGGCCGAGCTGGAACGCCAGCTGGCGAACCGGGGCTTGTTCTACCGGTTCTTCGGCCGCTGGATGAAAGCCATCAACAAGGAATGGCAGCTCTACCCGGTCGGGGTGGTCTTCGGGCTGGGCTTCGACACCGCCACCGAGGTGGCGCTGCTCGCCACCACCGCGCTGCTGGCCTCACAGCACGTCCCCTGGTACGCGATCCTCTGCCTGCCGGTCCTGTTCACCGCCGGGATGACGCTGATGGATACTACCGACGGGCTGTTCATGAACCTGGCTTACGGCTGGGCGTTCTTCAACCCGGTCCGCAAGGTGTACTACAACCTGGCCATCACCGGCCTGTCGGTGGCGATCTGCTTCTTCATCGGCGGGATGGAGACCCTCAGCCTGTTCCCGCAGGAGATCAAGGGACTCAGCCAGGCCGGCGGCTTCTGGGCTCTAGTGTCCCGGTTCAACCTGAACACGGCCGGTTTCGTGATCGTGGGCATGTTCATCGTCACCTGGCTGGCCGCGCTGCTGATCTGGCGCTACGGCCGGATCGAGGAAAGATGGGGCGCCCGCCTCCAGCCCGCCCCTCCCGAGCTCCCGGCCCCAGGCCCGGACACCCCTGACTCCCGTCCCGGCCCTGGACGCCCCCTGACTCCCGTCCCCGGACTCGACGCCCCCTGACTCCCGTCCCGGCCCTGGACGCCCCCTGACTCCCGTCCCCGCCCCGGCCTCCCCCTGACTCCGTCCCCGGACTCAACGCCCCTGACAGCCCGCCGCCAAGGTATGGGCGCGCCAGTGTGCACAAAACCCAAGGTATGGGTGCAGCACCCTGCACACTCTTATGTGCAGGGTGCTGCACCCATACCCATCGGGAGGCTCGCGGCGTGGGGCTCAGATGGCTGGTAGTGAACCTGTTATCAGGTGAGGTTCACTCCCGGAACCGAGTGACGTGACGCTCCTGGTCCCACGTGCCCCGCTAGCCACATCCCGCATCGCCCTTTCTCCCCGGTCTCGCCAGCACCGTTACGCTCGCGCCAAGCCCTTGCGGACGGAGGGAAGACCGAGGGCATCGAACAGGCCCGCGAGCCCCGGGCCCGCAGCGACCGGCCCCGGGCCCGCGAGCGGCCGGGCCCCGGCCCGCAGCGGCCCGCAGCGGCCCGCAGCGGCCCGCAGCGGCGCGCCCGACCAGCACGCCGCACCCTCCGGCGGGACACCCGACGTCACCAGGTGAAGTCTTCTTCCCAGAACTCGGTGACGCCGCGGACCGGATCCTGACGCGACCCCTCCTGCTCGCGCAGCTCGACCCGGCGGATCTTGCCCGAGATCGTCTTCGGCAGGTCCGCGAACTCGATCCGGCGGATCCGCTTGTACGGCGCGACCCGCTCCCGGCAGAAGGCCATGATGGACCGCGCCAGCTCTGGTGACGGCTCGCTCGCCGCCGCGAGCAGGATGTAGGCCTTCGGCACCGCCAGCCGGACCGGGTCCGGCGACGGCACCACCGCGGCCTCGGCGACCGCCTCGTGCTCGATCAGGACGCTCTCGAGCTCGAACGGCGAGATCCGGTAGTCCGACGCCTTGAACACGTCGTCGGTGCGGCCGACGTAGGTGATGTAGCCGTCGTCGTCGGAGGTGGCGACGTCCCCGGTGTGGTAGTAGCCGCCGCGCATGGCCTCGGCGTTCAGCTCCGGGTCGTCCAGGTATCCCGTCATCAGCCCAAGCGGCCGGTCCGAAAGGTCCAGGCATAGCTCGCCGTCGCGGCCGGGCGCGCCGGTGACCGGATCCACCAGCGTCACCGGATAGCCGGGCAGCGGGCGGCCCATCGAACCCCGGCGTACCGGCTGGCCCGGCGTGTTGCCGACCTGCGCGGTCGTCTCGGTCTGGCCGAAGCCGTCGCGGACCGTGATCCCCCACGCCTTGCGAACCTGCTCGATCACCTCCGGGTTAAGCGGCTCGCCCGCGGCCACGCACTCGCGCAGCGCGGCGATGTCCGCCGCGGCCAGGTCAGACTGGATGAGCATCCGCCATACCGTCGGCGGGGCACAGAACGTGGTCACCCCGCAGCGGCCGAGCGCGCTGAGCAGGCCCGCCGCCGAGAACCGCTGGTAGTTGAGGACCAAGACGGTGGCCCCGGCGTTCCACGGCGCGAACACGTTGCTCCAGGCGTGCTTCGCCCAGCCGGGCGAGGACAGGTTCAGGTGCACGTCACCCGGCTGGATGCCGACCCAGTACATGGTCGACAGGTGCCCGACGGGGTAGCTGGCGTGCGTGTGCGCGACGAGCTTCGGCTGCGCGGTGGTGCCCGAGGTGAAGTAGAGGAGCAGCGGGTCGCTGGCCCGCGTGACGCCATCGGGTGCGAACTCCGCCGGCCCGGCGAACGCGTCCGAATACGAATGCCACCCTTCCGCCGCCGCGCCGATCGCGATCCGGGTCCACTCGCCCGGCACCGCGCCGAACTTCGCCAGCTGAGACGTGTCGGTGATGACGTGCCTGACCTGGCCTCGCGCGATGCGGTCGGCGAGGTCGGCCGCCTGCAGCAGCGTCGACGCCGGGATGATCACCGCCCCCAGCTTCATCGTGGCCAGGATGACCTCCCACAGCGGCGCCACGTTGCCGAGCATCAGCAGTACCCGGTCCCCCCGCCGGACCCCGAGGCCGCGCAGCCAGTTGGCCACCTGCCCCGACCGGGCCGCCAGTTCGGCGAAGGACAGGCTGACATCGTCTTCGTCGTCGGCGAGGATCCGCAGCGCGATCCGGTCCGGGTGCTCGGCGGCGATCACGTCGAACCAGTCCAGCGCCCAGTTGAACTCGTCAAGCTCAGGCCAGGTGAACTCGCGCCGGGCGGATTCGTAGTCGTTCCGGTAGCCAAGCAGCAGGTCCCGCGCCGCCCGGAAGGCGGCCGTCGGTGCGGCGGAATCGGTCATGGCCCCTATCGTCGCAGCTCTGCCCGCCAAGACAAAGAGGTCTTCCGGTAGGGTCACCCGGGTGAGCGAGCTTACGATCGAGGTGGACGCGGCCGAGGCGGGCCTGGACCCGGAACGGCTGTCGCGTATCGACACGCACTTCGCCCGCTACGTGGCCGACGGCCGCCTGCCGGGATGGCTGCTGACGGTGCGCAGGCACGGCCGCCTGGTGCACGTAGCCCGGTGCGGGTCACGTGACCTCGAGGCGGACCTGCCGGTGACGGATGACACGCTTTGGCGGATCTACTCGATGACCAAGCCGGTCACCTCGGTCGCCGCGATGATCCTGTACGAGGAGGGCAAGCTCACCCTCACCGATCCGGTCAGCGCGTTCATCCCCTCCTTCGGCGACGTCCGCGTCTATGCTGGCGGCTCGGACCTGCGGCCGGTGACGGTCCCCGCCGTCGAGCCGGTGCGGATCTGGCACTTGCTCACGCACACGGCCGGGCTCACCTACGGCTTCCACCGCTCGCATCCGGTCGACGCCATGTACCGGGCGGCTGGCTTTGAGTGGTCCACGCCTGCTGGCATGGACCTGGCCCAGGCCTGCGACGCCTGGGCCAGTCTCCCGCTGCTGTTCCAGCCAGGGACCGAGTGGAACTACTCGGTGGCCACCGATGTCCTCGGCCGGGTCGTCGAGGTCGCCTCCGGCCAGCGCCTCGACGAGTTCATCCGGACCAGGATCCTGCGTCCGCTCGGCATGGCCGACACCGCCTTCTGGGCCGGCCCCGAGGCCGCCCCGCGGCTGGCCGCGCTCTACACGGCAGGCCGGGACGGCAAGGCGAGCAGGCTCGACGCCCTCGGCCAGGGCGCGCTGGCCGAGCCCAGCCTGATCAGCGGCGGAGGCGGCCTGGTCGCCACGGCCGCGGACTATGACCGGTTCACCCAGCTGCTGCTGCCCCGGGCCGGCCGCCCGGCGGGGGAACTCAACGGCGTCCGGCTGCTGAGTCCGCGCACGGTCGCCTACATGGCCCGCAATCACCTGCCCGGCGGCCTGGACCTGGAGACCTTCGGCCGGCCGCTGTACGCCGAGTCCCCGTTCCGCGGGGTCGGCTTCGGTCTCGGCTTCGCCGTGGTCATCGACCCGGTGCCGGGCAAGGTGATCTGTTCCGCGGGCGAGATCTCCTGGGGCGGGGCCGCGAGCACCACGTTCTGGGTCGACGCCGACGCCGACCTGACCGTCTCGTTCTTCACCCAGCTGCTCCCCTCAAGCACCTACCCGATCCGCCCGCAGCTGCGCCAGCTCGTCTACCAGGCCCTGGTCCGCTAAAGATCAAGATCTCTTTCTGCCGAACGGTCCGCCCTGCCTGCCTCAGGTCACCCGGGCGCCGCGTCGTCGGCCTGAGGCGCAGTTAATGCAGGTCAGCGCGGTTGGGCGGGCCGCCAGTCGGTCTTCCCCGATCGGCTGCCCGCACCGCTCGCACCGGCCGTAGCGGCCGGCCTCGAGCCGGCCCAGCGCCGCGTCGATCGCCGCGAGCTGCTCCCGCGCCGCGTCGAGCAGGGCGGCGGCATGCTGGCGCTCGAACGCCAGCGTGGCGCCCTCAGGATCGTGCTCGTCGTCGGTCCCGGCCGAACTGGCCGCCTCGGCCAGGCCGGCGAACTCCCGCTCGAGCGCGACCGCCCGCTCCCGGGTGCGCCGCTGCTCAGCCAGCAGGAGCTCGCGTGCGGTCGCCATGCCGTCGACCCTAACCGCCGCGCCCCGATCCCGTATCCCTCACTTCACCTCAGGTCCGGATCCCTCACTTGACCTCAGGTCCGGTTGAGGTTGCATGATCACCAGGGTGACAAGCGATCCGCACCCGGGCCCGCGGGAAGCTGACCAGGCCCGGGTGTCCCGGTTCACCGCACGGGCCCGCGCGTCGCCCTACTATCCCGCTCTCCGCCACCCCGTGCTGCGCCGGATCTTGCCTGGCGCGGCCGCCTCCGCGCTGGGCGACGGGATGAGCGCGGTGGCGATCGCCTGGCTGGCGCTGCAGCTGGCGCCTCCCGGCAGCCGCGGCTTGTGGGTCGGTGCGGCCGTGGCGGCTTACTCGCTGCCAGGAGCGGTCGGGGCGGTGGCGTTGCGCCGCTGGCTGCGCACCCGCCGCGGGGAGCGGCTGGTGTTCGTGAACGCCGTCCTGCGGGCGGCGGCCCTGGGCCTGATCGGCTGCCTCGCCCTCACCGGGCGGCTCGATCCGGCCGGATACGTCGCCCTGCTCGGCGTGTCGTCGCTGCTCAGCGCGTGGGGCGTGGCGGGCAAGTACACGCTGGTCGCGGACCTGCTTCCGGCCGAGCAGCGGATCGCGGGGAACTCGGTGTTCGGCCTGGCGGACCAGCTGAGCCTGATGATCGGCCCCGCCCTGGCCGGGGTGGTGACCGCGCTGACGGGCCCGGCCGTCGTCATCACTCTGGACGCCGCGAGCTGGGTCGTGCTCGCGATCAGCTACGCCCGGATCGCACCGCTGGCCGCGCGCCTGACACCCCCCGCCCGGCCGGCTCCGGCGACGGCCCCGTCGGCTCAGCCGCCGACCCGTGGTGCCTGGGCGGTCATCAGGTCCAGCCCGGTGCTGCCCGGGCTGATGGCCCTCTCGTTCGTGTTCTACCTGCTCTACGGGCCGATCGAGGTCGCCCTGCCGGTGCACGTGGCGTCCGACCTGCACGGGTCCGCGGCGCTGCTCGGCGCCTTCTGGGCCGTGTTCGGCGTAGGCGCGCTGATCGGCGAACTCGCCGCGCCGTTCCTGCGGCGCTGGCCGGTCTGGCCGACGATGACCGGGATCGTGATCGGCTGGGGCCTGGCCATCGTGCCGCTCGGGCTGCCGGCGCCGCTGGGGGTCGGCCTCGCCGCCTTCTTCGCCGGCGCCGTCATCTGGGGTCCGTGGATGTCGCTGTCGATGGCGGTGCTGCAGGACGCCAGCCCGCCGGCCGCGCTCGCGTCCGTCATCGCAGCCAGGAGCTCGCTGCTGATCCTGGCGTCGCCGCTGGGTACGGCGTTCGGCGGGCCGATCGTGGCCGTCCTGGGCGCGCGCGGCACCCTGCTCGCCTCCGGCCTCGCGACGATCGCGCTCGGCCTCATCACCACCGCGGTGCTCATCCGCGCCCGCGCCCGCGCCGGGAAGACCAGGCCTGATAACCCCGCATAACCGCACCTTGCGGAGGGGACAACGGCTTCAGGGATCCTTCATGTTCGCTGGGTAGCCTCGACTCAGGGAAGACCGGCCGGCCGCTCGGCTCATAGCTAATCGAGAAGTTTCGTGCAGGGAGTCCCGATTACCCGGCCGCAGAATGGGATACATGAGCAGCGCAGACCGTGACGGAATCCGCCGGGCTATCGCCGACCGGGAACGAGGCCGGAACAAGGTCCGCTCCGCCACCACCGCGGTCACCATGGCCAGCGTGGTGACGGCCGGCGCGCTGGCCCTGGTCCTGCCCGGGTCCACGCACAACGCCGTCGCCTCGACCTCGACCGGCTCGCCCGGCTCGACCTCCTCGAGTTCCGGCTCCTCCGGTTCCACCTCATCCGGCTCGACCAGCTCGGGTTCGACCAGCTCGGGTTCGACCAGCTCGGGTTCGACCAGCTCAGGTTCGACCAGCTCCGGCTCGACCAACTCGGGCTCGACCAGTTCGGGCTCGTCCTCTTCTTCGAGCGGCCTCAGTTCGGGTTCCAGTCCGGCCTCGAGCTCGGGTAGCAGCCAGGCCACCTCCGGCGGCTCGTAATGCTGCGCGAGACCGGCTCCGCCCAGGCTGAGGCCGGCCGCCAGGGCTGTGTCCCCGCCGAGGCTTCGGCGAGCTGGCGGGCCCTCGGCACGCTGGTCCAGCTGGTGGTCACCGACCCGCGCTGCCTCCCGGAAGCCCGGCGCCTGCTGGCCACCGAACTCGACGCGGTAGACGCGGCCTGCAGCCGGTTCCGCCCGGACTCCGAGATCTGCTCGCTCCGCGCCGCGCGGGGCCGCGCCGCGCAGGGCCACACCGCCGCCCAGGGCCGCGCCACCCAGGGTCGTCCGGTCCGGATCAGCCCACTGCTCGCCGAGGCCATCGCGGTCGCGCTGCGGGCGGCCCGGCTGACCGATGGCGACGTGGACCCGACGGTAGGCGGGGCCATGGCCGCCATCGGCTACGACCGCGACTTCGACCGTATCCCGCGCACCGGACCGCCAGTTGCGACGCCGCCCAGCACGGGCCCGCCCAGCACGGTGACGGCCCGGACCGTGCCCGGCTGGCGTGCGGTCCACCTGGAGGGCCTGCAGCTGACCATGCCGCCCGGGATCTCACTCGACCTCGGCGCGACCGCGAAGGCGTGGGCCGCCGACCGGGCCGCGGACCGGATCAGGTCCGAGCTCGGCTGCGGGGTGCTGGTCAGCCTGGGCGGCGACATCGCGGTCGCCGGCCCCGCTCCGGAGGGCGGCTGGCGGGTCAGGGTCCAGGACGTGACCGGTTCACCGGATGACCCGCCCGCAGGCCCGTACGCGCTGATCGCCATCGGCGACGGCGGGCTGGCCACTTCGAGCACGACCGCGCGCCGCTGGCAGCGCGGCGGCGACGTGCTGCATCACATCCTCGACCCGCGCACCGGATGGCCGGCCGAACCCGTCTGGCGCACCGTCTCGGTCACGGCCGGCAGCTGCGTAGACGCCAACATCGCGAGCACGGCCGCGGTGATCCGCGGCCGCGAGGCCCTGGGCTGGCTGGCCAAGCTTGGTCTGCCGGCCCGGCTGGTCGACTCGACCGGCGTGGTGTTCACCGTGGCCGGCTGGCCGAACGACTCAGAGTTTGTTCAGAAGTAACGTACAGCCGACGCATACGGCGCTCGGCGACCATGAAGACGTGAACGAGAAGAAGAAACGACCGGACGGGAAGCACTGAGATGAGCGGGACCACCGCGTTCTGGTACGCCAGCCGCGCGACCGGAATCGTCGCGTTGCTGTTGCTGACGGCCGTGCTCGTGCTCGGCATCCTGGTCAACCGGCAGGGGCGGCTGCCCGGCCTACCGCGGTTCGCGGTGACGAGCCTGCACCGGAACCTCTCGCTGCTCTCGGTGGTGTTCATCGCCGTGCACGTATTCACGGCCGTGCTCGACACTTACGTCCACATCCCGCTCGCGGCGGGCATCATCCCGTTCGCGAGCGGCTACGAGCGGCTCTGGCTCGGCCTGGGCGCGATCTCCCTGGACCTGATGATCGCGATGATCGTGACGAGCCTGCTCCGCGGCCGTCTCAACCGGGTCCTGTGGCGGGCCATCCACCTGCTCGCCTACCTGAGCTGGCCGGTCGCGTTCGCGCACAGCATCGGCTCGAGCAAGGACCTGCAGCAGGGCTGGCTGCTCGGCCTCGCGGTCGGCTGCGCCCTGATCGTCGCGGCCGCGGTGATCTACCGCCTGGCCCACGCGGCGCGGCAAGTGCCCAGGGCCGCGCGGGTCGCCGCCGTCTTCGCCCAGCACACGCCGGGAGCGAGCCGCCGGACGCGAGAGACGGTGTCCCGATGACCACCAGCCCGATGACCACGACGATGAACCCAGCCGCGGTTGTCCGGCCGCCGGCCGGATTGCCTCGCCTGCTGCCGCCCGCCCCCGAAGATCTCCGCGGTCACCTGGCCCGGTTCGGCCCGGCGCCTTACCGTGGCCGGCCCGGCCTGCTGATCGCAGACGTCGAGACCTCGGGCCTGACCGGCCGTGGCGGCGCGGCCTTCCCGGTCTACCGGAAAATGGCCATCGTGGCCCGGGCCCGCGGCCGGAAGGTGATGGTCGCGAACGGCGCGGAGAGCGAGCCGGCCAGCCGCAAGGACGAGCTGCTGCTGCGGGTCGCGCCGAACCTCGTCCTGGACGGCCTGCAGTTGGCCGCCGAGGCGGTCGGCGCCGGCGAGGTCCACCTGTACCTGCACTCCGGCGCGACGCCCGCGATCATGCGGGCGGTGGCCGAGCGGGGCGCTATGGGCCTGGACCTGGTACCAGTCACGATCACGCAGGCCCCGCCGCGGTTCCTGGCCGGCCAGGAGACCGCGCTGGTGAACCGGCTCAACGGTGGCCCGGCCCTGCCGACATTCCAGCCGCCGCGGGTGACCGAACGGGGCCTGGGCGGCGCGCCGACCCTGGTGCAGAACGTCGAGACGCTCGCCCACCTCGCGCTCATCGCCCGTTACGGCCCGCGCTGGTTCCGCGCCGCGGGCACCACCGCCGAACCCGGCAGCATGCTCACCAGCGTCTACTCACCCGACGGCAAGTGCCAGGTGGTGGAGACGGAGATCGGCGCGCCGCTGCGGACCCTGCTCAGCAGCGGCCCGGAGACGCAAGCATGGCTGATCGGCGGCTACCACGGCAGCTGGCTGCCGGTGCCGCAGGCGGCCGGGCTCACCCTGGACAACGACTCGCTGCGTCGGCACGGAGCCGCGGTCGGCGCGGGCGTGCTCGTGGCCCTGCCGTCGGACCGGTGCGGCCTGATCGAGGCCGCGCGGGTAACCGGCTACCTGGCCGCGGAGTCGGCCGGCCAGTGCGGCCCGTGCCTGAACGGACTGCCGCGCATCGCCGCCGGGCTCGCCGAACTGGCCGGCCGCGGGCACCGCAAGCAGGTCCGCGCCGACGTCGAGCGCTGGGCGGGCCTGGTCACCGGGCGCGGCGCGTGCCACCACCCTGACGGCACCGTCCGGTTCGTCCGCAGCGCCCTGCTGGTGTTCGCGCCGGAGATCAGCCTGCACGCCCGCGGGCGCTGCTCTGCAGTCAACCACGGGGCGGCCAACCGCCAGCCGTTCCTGCCGCTGCCGGACGGCGTCCCCACCAGCGAAGAAGACTGGACCTGACCATGGCCGACACGCTCCGGGTGAACCCCATCACCTGCACCGGGCACGGCGTGTGCGCCGAGCTCCTGCCCGAGCTCATCTCCGCCGACGAGTGGGGCTACCCGATCATCGACCCGCGCCCGGTACCGCCGGCCCTCGATAAAGAAGCGCGGCGGGCGGTAGCCGCCTGCCCCGCCCTGGCCCTCAAGCTCGCGCGAAAGTCGTTATGGAGCCAGGGCGCCGCGTGCTTGCCGGCGGCGGCCGGGCCCGCGGAAACAATGGCGACGGGCGCGCCCAGCACTCCTTCGATGACCTCGGGCCAGCTAACGGCGGGGTCTTCGTAGCCGAGGCGGACACGCAGCAGCATCCCGGTTAGCCGCTCCTGGTAGCCCAGGTCCCGCTCGGGTCCGGGCCGGAGCCGGTCCAGGCGCCGGCCGTGGCGGGTCATGTAAGCGCGGACGACGCCGAGGCGCACGGGGGTCTGGCCGGCCTCGGCGAGCAGCGCTTCCGCGTTGGCGAAGGTGGTGGTGGAGCAGGTGGTATAGGGGTGGAAGCCGCGCCATTCGTCGAGCAGGACGCCCTGCGCGATCAGTGGAGTCGAGCCGCTAGCCGTCCGAGGCATGCGCTGGAAGACTGACCAGGACATTCCGGTGGTAAGGACAGGTGCGGACATGACCGTGGTGCGGCCGAGCAAGTGGCAGCGGGACGTGCTCTTCGGCGGACTGGTCCTTCTATTCGTACTGGCCCTGGTGCGGGGCCTGAGCGGGGCGCACACTGGCGGCGGCCGGGTGGCGGTCATCGTCTTCGCCGGCGGCGTGACCGCGTTGCTCCTGGCCACGTGGATCGCGCAGATCACACACCCTGGCCGGCTGGAGATCACCGGCCAGTCGGTCACGCTGGTCGACGCCAAGGGCAAGCAGACCACGCTGTCCCGTGAGTCGGGTGACGAGCTCAAGGTGGTCGTATCCGGCGGCCGTTACCGGCGGCGCAGCCTCACGATCGACGGGTCGGGCACCGTCATCCCGCTGGGTTTCTTCAGCTTGGACGAGATCCAGCGCGCCGCCGAGGCGAACGGCTGGCGGCTCACCCGACCGGGTCGGCGGGCCTCGTGAGCTAATGCCGGGGATCGTTCGTCAGTAAGTGTCACGATGAGAGCGGCAGATAGCCGTGACCGCGAATTCGGCCTCGCGTAGCTCCTCAGCCGTAACAGGAGTCGCGGAGGTAGCGCGGCGGGACGGATCCCTGTGTCATGAAACCCCAGTTTCAGTACGTCCCGGCGTGCTGAAACTGGTTCATGACGTTCGGCCGTCCTGGCGTGCTGAAAGCCCGGTTTCATGACGTTCCGACCACGTAGTGGCGGCTCAAGACGCGCCCCGCCGCGCCCCCACGGCTCCTGGACAGCGGGCCCGTGGGGCGCGGCGGGCCTGCCGGTCGGCGCGGCGGGCCCGCAGGTCGGCGCGAGTCTGGTCGGTGCGGGCACCGGGGGGAGACGGGTCATGGCCGGTGCTGCTGCCGTGCCGCTGCCCTCCGGAGGCCTGGTCGCCCCGCCCCGCTCGCGGCGGCAACTGCCTGCGGGAGCGCCTCTGCTCCACCGAGGTGGCCGCGCCGTGCAGGATGATGCACGGTACGACCATGAGGGCGAGGACGAAGGCCAGGGCGAGATACGCGGGGGTAGTGGGATTATCGAGGCTGGCGCCGTACAGGAACGCGGCGGCGGCGACGATCAGGCAGCTGACCGACCCGATGACCGCGTTCCGCACCGGGCGGGTCTGTTTCGGCCGGGCGGGCTGGCGCGGCGGCCGGGCGGGCTGGCGCGGCGGCCGGGCGGGCTGCGCGGCGGGGATGTCAGCGGTGAGCGCGGCCAGTTGCGCATAGGTCCGCGCGGCGAGCGCCTGGCCTGCCCGCGCGTCCAGCTCGTCTTTGGTCAGGCGGCCGTCGACGAACGCGGTCTTGAGCGTGTCGATCACATGCTCGCGGTCGGCGTGGGCTGCCCTGAGATGGCCGCGGCCCGCCGCTGCCCCGTCTTCCGGTCCTGTGATCACCGTCACCTCCCCAGCAGCACGATGCAGGCACGGCCTAGTGCGGCTGCCCCGCAGGCCATCCGGAGAAACCGCGACGCACGCGCCAGAACGCCGTAACCGGTTCAGCTGTAACTGGGTACCGGCTCCTCGACCCGAACTATCCGCACCCCCAGCGGCATGAGGGAGATTGGGATGATCTTGAAGCTGGCGAGCCCGAGCGGGATGCCGATGATCGTCAGGCACAGCAGGGCCCCGGCCACCAGGTGGCCGATCGCCAGCTCCCAGCCGAACAGGATGACCCAGATGATGTTGCCGATAATGGATGGGACGCCCATCCCGCCCTCGCGCGGGGCGATAGTCCGGCCGAACGGCCACAGCACATAGTTCGAGATCCGGAACGCGGCAATCCCGAACGGGATCGTCACGACCAGGAAGAACAGGACGAAGCACAGCAGCCCGACCACCGCGTAGGCGATAGCCATCCAGATGCCGCAGAGCACGAGCCAGATCACGTTAAGGAGAGTTCTCATCGCGCCGCCGCCCATAAGTTGTCCCGCTGGCTAGGCTACCAAGAGGCCAGCCGCAAGCGAAGCCCGTCAGATTCGCGACTGAACGGCCCCCGCGGTGGGTACGCCTGATTCATCGCAGGCTCGCAGCGGCCGCAACTTGCCCGGGGGTGCGGGTTGATCAAGTCACGCCAGGCTGAACGGCCGTCATGGACCTGACCCGGGGGCTGGAAGACCTGGTGGCGGTGGCGCTGGTGGCCGCGCTGGCGCCGCTGGTGGTGGCGATCCTGCCCGGCCCGCGCATTCCGCAGGTGGTCATCTTCCTGATCGGCGGCGTCATCATCGGGCCGCATGTGCTCGGCCTGGCGGAGACGTCCAACATCCAGCTGCTGGCCAACATCGGGCTGGGCTTCTTGTTCCTGCTGGCCGGCTACGAGCTGGACCCCTTGCTGCTGCGGCAGCGGCCGGGCGAGCTGGCCATCGTGGGCTGGCTGATCTCGGCCGCGATCGCGGTGGGGGTGGCGGCCGCGCTGGCCGGGGCCGGCTACATCAAGGACTATGTGCCGGTCGGGCTGGCGCTGACCACTACGGCGCTGGGCACGCTGCTGCCCATTTTGCGTGACAACGACATGCTGGGCGGCTCGTTCGGCCAGTACGTGTACGCCGCGGGTGCCGTCGGAGAACTGTTCCCCATCCTGATCATCGCGGTCTTCCTGACCCAGCGAGGCCATTTCGTGGCGCTGGCCTCGGTCGCCCTGGTCGGGGTGCTCGCCCTCGCCTTGTCTGCCGCGCCGTGGCTGGCCCGCAGCGCCGTGGTACAGCGGACCCTCAGGGAAGGCCAGGAGGCGACCGGGCAGACCACGCTGCGCTGGGCCGTGGTGCTGCTGTTCGCGCTGCTGGCCCTGG
Organism: uncultured Actinomycetota bacterium; assembly: GCA_963844625.1. Taxonomy (GTDB): domain Bacteria; phylum Actinomycetota; class Actinomycetes; order Streptosporangiales; family Streptosporangiaceae; genus Palsa-504. The sequence goes on from CAWJPF010000001.1 coordinate 111,334, forward strand.
CCAGCCGGTTCGGCCTGGACGTGGTGCTCGGTGCCGTGCTGGCCGGGATGGTGCTGCGCGGCTGGACCCGCCGGCTCGGCATTGACACCGTCAGCCTGGACCGCAAGTTCGACGCGATCGGCTACGGGATCTTCATCCCGATCTTCTTCATCTCCTCGGGGATGACCCTCGACCTGAAGGCCATCAGCCAGGATCCGGCGCGGCTCCTCATCTTCTTCGTGCTGCTGCTGATCGTCCGGGGCCTGCCCTCCCTGGTGATCTACCGGCATACGCTCGCGCGCCGGCAGCGGATCGAGATGACGTTCATCACGGCGACCTCCCTGCCGCTGCTGATCGCCCTGGCTGATATCGGCCAGCAGGACGGGGTCATGCTCCCCGCCACCTCGGCCGCCCTGGTCGGCGCGGGCGTGCTGTCGGTCCTGGTCTACCCCCAGATCGCGGTCGGGCTGCACCGGTCAGCGCCGCTCACGCCCGCGGACGCCGGGATGACCACGGCGGAACCGGCCAGCGCGCCGCCGGAGAGCGACTTACAGCACGTCGTGGCCAGGGTGCGGCTCGGCCGGGATAGTCCCCAGCCGCCCGGCCTGGTAGTCCTCGAAGGCCTGCATCAGCTCGGCGCGGGTGTTCATGACGAACGGCCCGTAAGCCGCGACCGGCTCCCTGATCGGCTGCCCGCCGAGCAGCAGGATGTCCATATCCTGTCCCGGATCAGCCGCGAACCTGATCGCGTCGCCCGCCCCGAACACTGCCAGCTGCCCCATCTGCACCGGCCGCTGCTCCGCCCCCACGGTGCCGCGCCCGGCCAGCACGTACCCGAGCGCGTTGAAGTCCGCCTGCCACGGCAGCCGCACCTGCGCGCCCGCCGACACGGTGGCGTGCACCAGGGAGATCGGCGTATGCGTCACGCCCGGCCCGTCATGACCCCCGAACGACCCGGCGATCACCCGCAGCAGCGCCCCGCCGTCCGCCGACGAGAGCAGCGCCACCTGGCCCGCGCGGATGTCCTGGTAGCGCGGCGGCGTCATCTTCAGCCGGCCCGGCAGGTTGACCCACAGCTGGAAGCCGTGGAACAAGCCGCCGCTGACCACGAGCTCCTCCGGCGGCGCCTCGATGTGCAGCAGCCCGGAACCCGCGGTCATCCACTGGGTGTCGCCGTTGGTGATCAGCCCGCCGCCGCCGTTGGAGTCCTGGTGCCGGAACGTGCCGTCGATGATGTAGGTGACGGTCTCGAACCCGCGGTGCGGGTGCCACGGGGTGCCCTTGGGCTCACCGGGACCGTAGTCGACCTCGCCCATCTGGTCCATGTGGATGAACGGATCGAGCCGCGCCAGGTCCACGCCGGCGAAGGCGCGCCGGACCGGGAAGCCCTCGCCTTCGAGGCCGCTCGGGGCGGTGGTGACCGAGATGACCTTCCGCTCGGTCTGGGTCACGTCAGGCTCCGGCACCCGGGGCAGTACGAGGATGTCGTCAACGGTGATTGCTGGCATGGGTTCCTCCTCCGTTAGGTGCCAGCATAACGGTACTTGAAAGATCAATTATTCCGAACGGGGCGTCCTGCGTGCCCACGCCCGGCCGCTCGTTACCATGGGCAGTCAGCGCTGGGGAGGGAGCCGGAGATGGACGAGGAAGTGACGCCGCCGGACTACGCGAGCGCGGGCGTAGACGAACAGCGCGAGCAGGACGTGTTTGCCCGGGCGATGCGCCCGTGGCTGGCCCGTACCCGGGTCAGGTCCCCCCTGGTCACCGGCATCACCGGGCTGGCCAGCGGTTATTTCGCCACGCTGATGCAGATCCCGCCCGGGCCGCCGCTCGCGCTGACCACCGACGGCGTCGGGACCAAGATCCTGCTGGCCCGGGAGGCTAACCGCTGGGAGCCCATCGGGATCGACTGCGTCGCCAACAACGTCAACAACCTGGTCTGCGTCGGCGCGGTGCCGGTCGCGCTGCTCGACTACGTCGCCACCGACCGGATCGACGAGGGTGTCCTCGAAGAGGTCGCCCGCGGCCTGTACCTGGGCGCCGACCTCGCCGGGATCGCTATCCCGGGGGGCGAGATCGCCCAGATCGGCTCGATGCTGGCCGACACGGGCGGCGGCCGTCCCATGCTCGACCTGGTTGGCACCGCGATCGGCGTGATCCCTCCCGGGCGCGAGCCGGTAGACGGCTCCCAGGTCCGTTCCGGGGACGTCGTTCTCGGCCTGCCCAGCTCGGGCCTGCACAGCAACGGGTACTCGCTGGCCCGGCGGGCGCTGTTCGACGTGGCCGGGATGACGCTGGCCGATCTGGTGCCGGGTACGGCGCGTCATCTGGACGACGCGTTGCTGCAGCCGACCCGGGTCTACGTGCGGGCCGCGGAGGCGCTGTGGGAGGCAGGCGTCACCCCGCGCGGCCTGGTGCACATCTCCGGCGGCGGGCTCCTCAACCTGGCGCGCCTGGCCTCCGACGTGTCCTACGAGCTTGACGCGGTACCGCCCCCGCCGCCCATCTTTCAGCTCATCGCCGAGGCCGGGCAGGTTCCGGCCGCCACGATGTACGCGACCTTCAACATGGGCATCGGCTTCTGCATTATCGTCCCGGCGGCCAAGCAGCAGGCGGCGATGACCGCGCTGAAGAGCGCCGGAGAGGAACCGGCCCGGGTGGGCTGGGTCACCGGCCGCCCTGGCCGCACCGTGTCGATCCCGTCCGCGGGCCTGCGGGGACGCGGCGACGTCTTCGAAGCCACGCGCGATAACGTCTAAGTATGGATGTCCGTGACTATGTCGAGTCCAACGCGAGCGAGTTCATCGACGACCTGAAGCAGTGGCTGGCGATACCCTCCATCTCCGCCGATCCGGATCGGCACCCCGACGTACGGCGCAGCGCCGAATGGCTGGCCGGGCACCTGCGCGCGGCCGGTTTCCCGGTCGCCGAGGTCTGGGAGAGCGCGCCGGACGGGCTGCCCGCGGTCTTCGCCGAGTGGCCGGCCGCCGATCCCGAAGCCCCGGTGGTCCTGGTCTACGGCCATCACGACGTCCAGCCGGTCGAGCCGCTCGAGGAGTGGGACAGCCCGCCGTTCGAGCCCGTCGAACGCGACGGCCTGCTGCTGGCCCGGGGCGCCTCCGACGACAAGGGCCAGGTACTCTTCCACTGCCTCGGCGTCCGCGCCCTCCTGGCCGCCGGGGCCGCGGCGCCGCCGGTCACGATCAAGCTGATCGTCGAGGGCGAGGAGGAGTCCGGCTCCGGGCACTTCGCCGGCCTGGTCCGGCGCGAGCGGGCCCGGCTGGCCTGCGACGTGATCGTGATCAGCGACACCACCATGTGGGCCGCCGACGTGCCGTCCATGTGCACGGCCATGCGCGGGCTGGCCTCGGTGGAGCTGACGCTGACCGGGCCGAGCCGCGATCTGCACTCCGGCTCGTTCGGCGGCGGCGTGCCGAACCCGCTGCACGCGATGGCGAGCCTGCTGGCCGGCCTGCACGACGACGACGGCCGGGTCACCCTGCCCGGGTTCTACGACCGGGTGCTGCCGCTGTCGGAGCAGGAACGAGAACTGCTCGCCCGGCTGCCGTTCGACGAGAAGCAGTGGCTCGCGCAGGCCGGCGACAGCGGGGCGGCGAGCGGCGAGCGGGGCTTCAGCACGCTGGAGCGGATCTGGGCCCGGCCGACGGCTGAGGTCAACGGGATGTGGGGCGGCCACACCGGCCCTGGCGGCAAGACCATCATCCCGAAAGCCGCGCACGCCAAGGTCACCTTCCGCCTGGTCGCCGACCAGGACCCCGCCGAGGTGGGCGAGGCGTTCCGCGAATACGTGCGCGCCCGCGTCCCGGCCGGCCTGGCGGCCACGGTGACCGTGCAGGCCGGCGTCCGGCCCTGCCACTCGCCGATCACCTCGCCGGCCGTGCTCGCCGGGCGCCGCGCGATGCAGCGGGCGTTCGGCCGCGAGGTGCTGTTCACTAGGGAAGGTGGCAGCGGCCCCGAAGCGGACCTGGCCGAGATCCTCGGAGCGCCGCTGGTGTTCGTCGCGGTCGGCCTGGATTCGGACCGGATCCACGCGCCGAATGAATCGGTGGATATCTCGCTGCTCCTACGCGGCGCGCAGGCATCGGCGTACCTCTGGGAAGAGCTAGCCGCCGCGGACCTCGCGTGAAGGCGGAGCCGCTGGGCGCGCTCGCCCTGGCCCGGGAGACGGTGGACCGGGTGACCGAGAAGCGCGGCGATACCGAATGGCTCGATGCGGCCTGGCAGGATCCGCGCACCCGCGTGCTCGTGGTCTCGGCCGGGCGGGCGCTGGTGCGGCTGGATAACGAGCACGCCGAGCTGGTCTTCGTACCTCCGCCGCAGGCGCCCGCGGGCATCCGGATGCTGCTCGGCCGGGACGGCGACGGCGTCGTCTACTTCGGAGTGAACGGGGAGCTTCCCCCGGCCGCAGCCGGGATGCGGGCGGCCTCGCTGCGCGAGGTGGGGACGCTGCTCGGGGACCGGGACGCGGGGTTGCTTACGCACGCGGTGGCCCTGGCCAACTGGCACGACACGCACACGCACTGCCCGCTGGACGGGACGCCCACGGTGCCCGATCCCGGCGGACATTCGACCAGGTGCCCGCAGGACGGCACGGAGCATTTCCCGCGGACCGATCCGGCGGTCATCATGCTGGTGACCGACCCCGATGACCGGTGCCTGCTGGCCAGGAACGCGGCCTGGCCGGGCCGTCGGGTGTCGATCCTGGCCGGGTTCGTGGACCCGGGCGAGTCGGCCGAGCAGGCCGTGGTCCGCGAGGTGGCCGAGGAGACCGGGATCAAGGTCACCAACGTCCGCTATCTCGGCAGCCAGCCTTGGCCGATGCCGCGCAGCCTGATGCTCGGCTTCTGCGCCGACGCCCCGGCCGGCCAGGAGATCACCGTCGATCATGACGAGCTGGCCGAGGCGTACTGGTTCAGCCGCGACGAGCTCCTCGCCGCCATCAAGGCCCGGGAGATCGCCCTGCCGCCGTCGGTGTCGATCGCCCGGCACATCATCGAAGCCTGGTATGGCGGCCCGCTGCCGTCCACCTGGACCGAGCCGGTCCCGCCCAGCTAACCTGGCGCCGGCCGCCCCGCCCTGAAGGTAACGAAACCGGACTTTCAGCACGCCCAGAGCTAGGCCGTAAGGTGTCGAGCGTGAACGTGGACTTGACGGGACGACAGCGAACGAACTGGGCGGGCAACATCGCCTACCGGGCTCCGGACCTCTACCGCCCGGTCACCATCAGCGAGTTGCGGGCCGTCGTCGCGCGGCCCGGCCAGCTCCGGGTGCTGGCCACCGGCCATTCCTTCAACGACATGGCCGACTCCCATGGCGCCCAGGTCAGCCTGGCTGACCTGCCCCCCGAGGTGGAGGTCGACTCGGCCGCCGGCCTGGTCAGGGTGGCCGCGGGCCTGAGCTACGCGGCGCTAGCCGAACGCCTGGACCGCGAGGGCTTCGCGCTGCGCAACCTCGCGTCGCTGCCGCATATCTCGGTGGCCGGCGCCTGCGCGACCGCGACCCACGGGTCGGGCCCGGCCAACCAGAACCTCGCGGCGTCCGTCACCGGCCTGGAGCTGGTCACCGCGGCAGGCGACCTGGTGGAACTGGGCCCGGCCGGTGACTCCTTCGCCGGGGCCGTGGTCCACCTGGGCGCGCTCGGCGTGGTCACCCGCCTGATCCTGGCCGTGGTGCCGTCCTTCGAGGTCAGCCAGTGGGTGTACGAGGATCTCCCGCTCGAGGTGCTCGACGACCACTTCGCGGACATCATGTCGGGCGGCTACAGCGTGAGCATGTTCACCGACTGGCGCGCCCCCCGGCTGACCCAGCTATGGGTCAAGCAGCGGGTCGAGGACGCGGCGTACCCGGCGCCGCCCGCCTCGCTGTCCGAGGCGCCGTGGTTCACCGCGGCGCCCGCGCCCGCCGCGCGGAACCCGGTGCCCGGCGGGGCGCCGCAGGCCTGCACCGAGCAGCTGGGGGTGCCCGGCCCGTGGTACCAGCGGCTGCCTCATTTCCGGCCCGAGTTCACCCCGAGCGCAGGCGACGAACTGCAGTCGGAATACCTCATGCCCGTCGAGTACGCGGTCGTCGCCGTGCACGCGCTGAACCAGATCAGGGACCGCCTGGCGCCGGTACTGCGGATCTGCGAGTTCCGCGTCGTCGCCGCGGACGAGCTCTGGCTGAGCATGGCCTACCGGCAGGACAGCGTGGCGTTCCACTTCACCTGGATCCCGGACCTGGCCGCGGTGCTGCCCGTGGTGAAGCTGCTGGAAGAGCAGCTGGCCGCGTTCGAGGCCCGGCCGCACTGGGGCAAGGTCTTCACCGCCGCGCCGGAAGACTTCTACGCCACCTACGAGCGGCTCCCGGACTTCCTGGACCTGACGCGCTACTACGACCCCGCGGGCAAGTTCCGCAACGCCTATACCGCCCGCTACCTCGACCGTTAGCCCGTATTTTCTCGCGCTCACGGCTCAGCGCCCGCGCGTGACACGCAGTTACCGAACGTACCCGAAACGCCCGCAGCTGGGAGCCGTCATGAAGTTGGTGCTCTTGCAGGTGCCCGACTGCCCGGGCGCGACCCTTCTTGAAGCCCGGCTGGCTCCGCTGCTCGCGACCAGCCCAGAGATCCGCCTTACTCGTCAGCTCATAACCGCCCAGGCCGAGGCCGAACGGCTCGGCATGACCGGTTCGCCCACGCTGTTGATCGACGGCGTGGACCCCTTCGCCGCTCCCGGCCAGCCCCCGTCCCTGTCCTGCCGCCTCTACCCCGGCGAGCACGGCCACCCCGCCCAAGCCCCCTCCCCAGCCCAGCTCCGCACAGCGCTCCGCCTATGACGCCGCCCCGAAGGGGACCGGAGTGCCACCGATTCCCTTCGGGGCGGCCAGGGCGGGTTAGCCTGGGGCCGTGTCGCCGAACGGGACCGCTGCCTACGACGGCGTTACGGATCTGCCGTCGCTGGTGGAACGCGCGGTGAGCCTGGCCAGGCGGGAGCGCTTCGGTAATTCCTGCCGGCCGGAGCACGGCCGCCTGCTGTTCGCGCTGGCGGCCGGGGCCGGGGTAATCGGTGAGACCGGGACCGGGTGCGGGGTCGGCCTGGCCTGGCTCGTCTCCGGCGCGCGGCCGGGAACCCGGCTGGTCAGCGTGGAACGGGACGCGATGCGCGCGGCCCGTGCGGCGGAGCTGTTTTCCCGGCTGCCGCAGGTGACGGTCATCCACGGCGACTGGCGCGAGATTTCCCCGGCCGGGCCCTTCGACCTGCTCGTGCTGGACGGCGGGGCGCACGGCGAGGGCGGCGGCCGGCCGTCCGACCCGGCTGTCCTGGTCCGGCCGGGCGGCACCGTCGTCATCGATGACCTGACCCCGGCCCGGCACTGGCCGCCCCGGTTCGACGGGCAGGTCGATGAGCCGCGGATGCACTGGCTCAGCTACGCCGGGTTCGACGCCGCCGAACTTCGGCTCGCCCCGGACCTAGCCGCCCTGGTGGCTACCCGCCGCTTCCCCGCCGCCCCGTAGGCCCGTACTTCGCTCAGCTGCCGTCGCGGAGGTTCCCCGGGGCACCGGCCCGGAACGTAATGTGGTCGAACGTGGCCGAGCAGCCCTGGCCCGCCGGCGACTGGGCCATGAAGCCGACCCGGACCAGTTCCGCCGGGTCCCCGCTGAACGCGAAGTAGCGCAGCAGCCGCCACCAGGCACCGTCGGCCGACGCGTGGAAGGCCCACGCCCCGCCGGTCCGGGTGATCCGCAGCCACAAGGTGTCGCCGTCTACCTCGAAGGAGTTGCTGTCATCGGAGAGTCCCCTGGTCACAACAGTGACGGCGGTCGGCAGGAGCTGCGGCGAGTACTCCAGGCAGAGCTTGGCCCAGTGCCGTTCGCGAGCGTGCAGCAACAGCACGCCCGCGTCGTACATGTGCCCGAACTTGACGCTGACCTGGGCCGCGAGCGTGAAGTCACCTACCGGGGGCAGGCCCGTGAAGCGGCCAGCGTCCGGGAGGTGCTCCAGATCGGTCCCGGCCGGGTCGATGAACAGGTCCGTATTGGCCGCGGCGGTCAGGCTCGGCACGCCGTGCCGTACCCGGCAGTGAGCCGGCGGGCTGCCGGCGGGCTCGAGCGGGAACGGCAAGCTGGGCAAGTTCAATGCGGCCACCTGCGTAGTTTGCCACGACATGCCGGCCTGATGCTCTCATACCCGAGCCGGCCGGATGTCGTAGCCCGTTGCTAGGCTCCGCCCATGCTGGATCACATCGGCTTTCAGGTGCAGGACGTCGAGGCGTCGCTCAACTTCTACCTCCGCATCTTCGCCCCGATCGGGATGCGCGAGGCGGTGCGCTACCCCTACGGCGACACCATCGCCGTCGGTCTCTGCGGCCCGGACGGCATTCCGGTGTTCTGGCTCGGCCCGTCCACCGGAGCCGAGACCAGGGAGCTGCACCTGGCGTTCCGCGCGCCCGACCGCAATGCGGTGGACGCGGTGCACGCCGCCGCCGTCGCGGCCGGGACCGAGGTGCTGCACGCCCCGCGTGAATGGCCGGAGTACCACCCGGGCTACTACGGCGTGTTCCTGCGCGATCCGGACGGCCACAACGTCGAGGCCGTCCACCACGGCTGAGGGCCCGGCGGGCGCCGGCGTGCGAGCATAGGCGCATGCGTTTCGCCGTCGATGTTCCGAACTTCGGTGACTTCGCCGATCCCCGGGTGGTCGCCGACCTGGCCCGGCGGGCCGAGGATGCCGGCTGCGATGGCCTGTTCGTCTGGACCACGTCACGCACCGCGAGGACCTGCGGCGCACGATCGCCGACCCGTGGGCGCTGCTGACCGCCGCCGCACTGGCGACGCAACGGATCCGCTGGGCACGCTGGTCACGCCGCTGGCCCGCCGGCCCCTAGGGCCCGGGACTAAGGTGAGTACCGTAGATCCCATATGAAGCGGCTGAAGCCCGGCCCAGGTGCGGGTGATGCCACTGCCGCCCGGCCGCGTAGCTGTCACCCCGGCCCGTCCTGTCCCGTCAGGCTCCTGTCGCCGCTGCCGTCCCAGCGCTCCCGCGCCGGTTAACGTGGAAAATCCGGCCTTTACGGAAGATCCGGGGCGGTTAACCCAAGTCTCCACGTAAGCCCGATTTTCCACGATGTTTTCCAGGACCAGGACCAGGACCAGGACCGGGACCGGGGTCAAGTCCGGGGCGCCCAGCGGACCGACCCGCCAAGTCACGGGACAGGCCCTAGCGCCGCTTGGCCCTAACCCGGGCGGCGCTAACCCGGGCGACCGTACGCCGGGCGACCGTACGCCGGGCGACCGTACGCCGGGCCACGGTACGCCGGGCCACCGTACGCCGGGCGCGGCCGCGCGGCGCTACCTTCGGCTGGTCGCGCCGCCGATCGCGAAGCACGGCTCGCAGCGGCGGCCTGACCTGGGCCTGCTCCGGCAGGTGCCGGGGCTGGAGCTCGGCGCGCAGCCGGTCCACGTGGGCCAGGATCTCGCCGCGCAGGGGCCACCCCTCCGGCCGTTCCGCGGGATCGGTCTGCAGCAGGTCGGCCAGGCGGTCCTGCTGGCGCTGTGCCTTCTCCAGGTGGTCCTCGAGCTGCTCCGTGATCGGCTCAGGCGAGGGGCCCGGGCGGCCCGGGCGGCTCGAGGGGCCCGGACGGCCGAAGTGACCGGCGGCATCGGCCCCCACCGGATCGGCCTCCAGGATCTGGCCGTACGCACGGACCGCGGCGGACAGCTCGGCCAGCACGGCGGCCAGCCGGGCGCGGGTCTCCGCTTCCCTGACCGGGCTGTGCTCGCTGTCGATGCGCGAGCTGTCGACGACCGAACGAGCCAGCACGCGCATGTCGGTGGCGGCTCGCTCGAGCGTGTCGACGCCGTCGCGCAGGCCGGCCGCGGGATTGGTGTACCTGAGCCGCCTGGGGTTTAGCCGGACGCTTTCCTCGGCCTGGCTCAGCGCGTCATCGAGTCGCTCGATCTCACCGCGCAGCGCCCGGGTCCGGTCCAGCCATTCGGCCGCCCGCCGCGGGTCGGGTGTCTCGGCCAGGCCGTCCGCCATCTGGCCGAGGAGGTCGGCCATCTGCCGGCTCAGGTCGCCCACGGCGTCCTTGGCGGGCTGCACCCGCAGCGGGGCGAGGACCAGCCCGGCCGCCAGCCCGGCCGCGGCGCCGACGAGCGTTTCTGTGATGCGGAGGGTGGCCGCCGCGTGCGAGTCGACCGAGAAGATCAGCATCGCGCTGATCGGCACCTCCAGGATGTCCTCGCGGAGGCGGAGGATAAGGCCGAGCCCGAGCGTGGCCGCGATGAGCAAGCCGAGCACCCACCAGCTGAACGGGACGTACGCGGCGACCGCGACGGCGGCGAGCACCCCCGCCGTAACGCCCACGACCCGCTGGATAGCGCTGCGGATCGTGTGGAACAAGGTCGCCTGCACCACGAGCAGAGCGGTCAGCGGCGCCAGCACGGAGCGGGTGGACCCGCCGGGCAGTTGGAGCGCGAGCAGGTACGCGAACACCGCCGTGGCGGTCAGCCGGGCGATGTACACCGCGGTCGGCTGGGCGCGCCTGCGAACCAGCGTGAGCTGCTCGGCCTGGCGCCTGGCTACGGCCATGGCGGCCTCGCCGACCTTCTCGCCGGGGACCTGGCGGACGGGAAAACCTTTCATGAGCGGCACAATCGTGAATCTAGTAGGGCGGGACACGAGGCATAGCTCTAACCCAGAGCAAAACCTTCCGCTAGTCCAACGCGCGCCCCGGCACGCTATTCCCGGCCAGCACGGTCAGCGGCCAGCACGGTAGCGGCCAGCACGGTCAGCGGCCAGCGCAGCCAGCGCGGCTAGCGCGGCCTGGTACAGCGCGACCAGGCCCGCCTGCACCTGCGGATCGTGGAAGCGAGGGACCCAGACCAGTTCGGCCAGGGAATCGCTGATCACGAAGGCCGACGCCAGCTGCAGGCCGCGTACCTGCGCCACCGCGAACAGGGCGGCCGCTTCCATCTCCACGCACAGGACCCCCTCGGCCTGGTACTGCCGGGCTTCGGCGACGGTCTCCCGGTAGGGGGTGTCGATCGTCCAGGAGATGCCGCCCCGGTACTTCAGGCCCGCCTGATCCAGCGCCGTGCCCAGGGCCGCGCTCATCCCGGCTGGGGCCGTGGCCAGCTTGGCCGGCGGCAGGTAGTGATGTGAGACGCCCTCGTCCCTGATGGCGGCCTGGCCGAGGACCAGGTCGCCTGGCTTCAGGTCGCGCTGCAGGCTACCCGCGGTGCCGACGGACACGACGGCAGAGGTGCCAAGCGCGGCGAGTTCCTCCAGCGCGGCGGCCGCGGCCGGCGCCCCGATGCCGAACTGCCCGGCCAGGCCCACCTGGCCACCCGTACTCGGCAGCGCCACCGGGAGCCCACGGCGCCGGGGCGGCGCAACGCCCTCGGCGCGCAGCACATGGTCATAAAGGGAGCGCTGATAGCAGAGGATCACCCCCGGCGGCGCCGGCCCGTCGTCAAGCGCGCCTGCCTGCCGCAGGTAAGCGGTGAAGTCGGCCGCGGTGAAGAGGGCTTCTTCGGCGTGCTTGCCCGCGAAGTTCGGGTAGCTGGCCGCCGGCACGTCCCCAATGTACGCCCGGGTAACTGGGTTGCCCGCCGGGCGGGCGGCCCGCTGCGAGGCCTGGCCGACGCGCTGACGGCGAGGACCACGACCGGGACGACGGCCAGCCCGGCCAGCGCCCAGGGCAGCCCGAACCCCTGCGCGGCTAGCCCCACGGCCAGCGGTCCGAGACCGCCGGCGAGCGCGGCGGCACTGCTCAGCGTCACCGCCACCGAACTGCGCCCGGGCAGGCTCCCGTACAGGCGGGCCTGCAGCAGCGGGTACCACGGGGCCGTCGCGGCGCTCAGCGCGGCCAGGATGACCAGCTTGGGCGCGACCCCGGGGACGAGCAGGAAGCCCGGGTAGAGCAGCGCGGCGGCGATGGCGGTGGCGCGCAGGACCGCGAGGTCTCCGGCCCGCTCGAGGACGACGACGAGCGCGGCGCCGCCGCCCAGTGCGGCGCCGAGCCTGATCGCGATGGCCAGCGCCGCGATGGCCGGCCTCAGGTGCCCGACGTCGACCAGGTAAAGGGCGAGGAACCCGGTGAAGACGTCGACGAGCAGGTCGGCGACCTGGAGCAGGACCAGCCAGCGCAGCGTGTCCCAGTTCCGCAACGCGGCGAGGACCTCGCGCGCCCGGGCCGTCCACGGCCGGCCATCGGCTGCCTCGGTGTCCAGGACGGCCGCCGGCCCCGGCCCGGGTCCCGGTACGCAGCTGCCGAGCCACGCGACGGCGGCGAGCGCGGCCAGGATCAGGTAGGCGTCCCGCCAGCCGCCTCCGGCGGCGAGCACCGCTATGAGCAGCAGCGGCCCGGCTACCGCGCCTGTCGATCCGGCTAGCTCCCAGCGGGCCATGACCTGGGCGTGCCGATCCGGCCAGGTGTCCATGAGCTCGGCCTGGGTCAGCGACACGAACGCGCCGGAAGCCGGGTAGAAGGCGACGAAGGCGGCCAGCAGCACGGCGAAGGACCGGGCCGAGGCCACCGCGAGCAGGGTGAGCACGAAGATGACGCCGCCGCCGAGGATGGCCAGCCGACGTCGCCTTCCCTCGCCGGCCAGGACCCCGAGCGGCAGCTCGAGCAGCCCGCCGGCCAGCAGCGGCACCGAAGCCAGCCAGCCGACCTGCGCGTAACTCAGCCCCAGGTCACGCCGGATCAGCGGGAGCGCGGCGCCCTTGGCGCCGTCAACCAGCTCGTCGGCCAGCCCGACCGCGAGCGCGACCGCCAGGACGGAAAACGCGGGCCGTCAACGTCAAGTGAAACCCATGCGGATCATGTTACGGCGAATCTGCCGCCTGGTCGATGATCGCGTCCACCAGGTCGCAGCACCGCCCAGCGCGTCCGGATCCAGTCCCAGGTCATCGGGTCAGCGCCGGTTCTCGGTGCGCCAGACCACGCGCAGCCCGGACCAGTCCTCGTCGATGGCGGCCACCTTGACGTCGACGAGCCCGATCGGCAGCGCATGCTCGCGGATCACGTTGTCGGTGATGTCGCTGCGGTGGCCCGCGGCCCGGCGCGGCCAGGCGATCCAAAGCGCTCCCCCGGGATAGATGCGCTGCCCGAGGTCACCGATCTGCCCGGCGAGTTCGGCCGCGCTGGTGAAGAAGGCGATGATCACGTCAGCGCGGCCGTCCGCGTCCGGGCCGGTCAGGCCGGGCGGCGGGTCGGCCAGAGCCCAGCCAGGCGGAGGATGATGCAGGTGAACCCGCTGCTCGGGCTTGAGACCGAGCTTGGCGGACTGAGGGCGGCCCGGGTAACCCGCCGTCACGACGGCCCCGCCGTGGTCAACCGCATGGCCCTGGCCGATGGGTTCGCGGTCGCGGGTACGTCTATCACATGAATCGACATCACGAACAGGAGCATGGCATGTTCGAGAACACCAAGGCGTTCAGCGGCTTCGCGGTCGACGACCTCGAGGCGGCGACGAAGTTCTACCACGAGACGCTCGGGCTGAAGACCTCCGAGCACTACGGCCTGCTGACGCTGCACCTGGCCGGCGGCCGGGACACGCTCGTCTACCCCAAGCCGGATCACGTGCCGGCGACGTACACGATCCTTAACTTCGCCGTCGACGACATCGACGCGGCCGTCGACGAGCTGGTCAGCCGCGGCGTCCAGCTGGAAAAATACGACGGCGCGGGCCAGGACGAGAAAGGCATCAACCGCGCCGGGGGACCCTACATCGCCTGGTTCAAGGACCCGGCCGGAAACATCCTGGCCGTACTCCAGGAGCGCTAAGCGCCGGGGAGGACGGCCGAAGGCTCGCCCGCCATCGCCTGGCGGTCAACCGGAGCGACCGCACGCACGACGCTCCGTTCGGAAGAAAAGGGCTTTTACTGGCGGAGCCCGGGCCCGGCGTGCCTGCCCTTGCCGGCGTCCTTGCGCTCGAGCATCTCCGCTGCGCCGCGGATCACGCAGCGCAGCGGGTCCTCGACCAGGACCGTGCCGATGCCGGCCACGGTCTCGATCCGGCTGGCCAGGCCGGGCAGCAGCGAGCCGCCGCCGGCCAGCCGGACCTTGCCGCGGACCACGTCTTCGGCCAGGCCGGCCGGGATCTCGGACAGCATCTCGTGCACCGCGCCCGCGATCGCCGAGACGATCGGCTCGAGCGCGCTCGCCACCAGGCCGCCGGGCACGGACTCCGACCGCGGGGTCCGGTGGGCGATGTCGAGGCCGACCACCTCGGCCCAGCCCTCGGCTCCGCCGGTGACCCCGAGCGTCGTCTTGAGATGCCGGGCGGCCCGCTGGCTGATGATCAGGCCGAGCTCATTCCGTGCGGCCTGCACGATCGCCTCGTCCATCGCGTTGCCGGCCTTGCGCAGCGACTGAGACCTGACCACGCGCCAGCCCGCTACCGCGGCGACCTCGGTGGTCCCGCCGCCGATGTCGACCACGAAGCCGCCGGCCCCGCCCGTCAGGTCGAACCCCGCGCCAGCCGCCGCGGCCACCGGCTCGTCGATCAGCCGCACGTTGTACCGGGGGCGCCGTACGCTCAGCGCGGCGATGATCGACCGGCGCTCGACCGGAGTGGCGCCGCTGGGCACGCACACCAGGGCGTTGGGCCGCAGCGGGCTGCCGGGCCGGCGGGCCCGCCGCAGGAACGCGTGCAGCATGGCCGCGGTCGCGTCCAGGTCCGCGATGACCCCGTCCCGCAGCGGGTGGATGACCTCGATGTCCTGCGGCTCTTTGTCGGCCAGGGCGTCCGCCGCCTCGCCGACCGCGGCCACCTTGCCGACCCCGGTGTCGATGGCGATCGCGGTGGGCTCCTCGAGCACGATGCCGCGCCCGGCCACCCAGACGAGTGTGTTCACCGTGCCGAGGTCAATCGCCACGCTACTCCGGAAGCGCATCCTGCCCCCCTCTGCCCAACGTGACGCCTGTCAATCCCGGTACCGCTCGGCCCGCCATGTGACGGTCGCTAAGCGTACAGCCGGTATTCTGCCAGGCGAGCTGATGGATCCTGGTGTCTTGTTGCGATGTTGTGCGCCGTATACGAGTGTTATGGTCATCTGGGCCGGTGGAGGGAGTCGTCAATGCGGGTGCCTAGGCTGATCGTGGCAGCGGTTGGCGCTTGCGGGCTCACCGCCGCCGCGGTGGCAGCTGCCGGTACCGGCTCGGCAGTATACGCTTCGGTCGCCGCGCGCCCCGCGGCTACGGGTTCGGTTTCGGGTACCCCGGGCTCTTCGGGCTCCGCCCTGGCCGACGTGAACGTCCAGCCGGGCGTGATCCATATCGGCCGTGCGCAGTCCGGGCCCCCTACCACCGCTGACTGCGAGAAATCTTACAAGGTCGCGTGCTACGAGCCGGCCCAAATCCAGCAGGCGTATAACCTGCCCGCGGTGTACGCCAGCGGCGTGACCGGTAAGGGCGCCACGATCGTCATCGTCGATTCGTACGGCTCGCCGACGATCGACAACGACCTGAGCGTGTTCGACAAGACCTTCGGCCTGCCCGCCCCGCCGTCGTTCAGCATCATCCACCCGGCGGGCAAGATCCCCGCCTACAACCCGGACAACTCCGACATGGTCGGCTGGGCGAGCGAGACCACGCTGGACGTGGAGTACGCGCACACGGTCGCGCCGGGCGCCAACCTGCTGCTGGTCGAGACCCCGGTTTCGGAAACCGAAGGCACGCACGGCTTCCCGCAGATCGTCACGGCCGAGAAGTACGTGCTCAATCATCACCTCGGCGACGTGATCAGCCAGAGCTTCAGCGCCACCGAGGAGACGTTCCCCGGCAAGGCCGCTATCCAGGCGCTGCGTGGCGCTTACGAGCTGGCCGGCCAGGACCACGTGACGGTGCTCGCCGCCGCGGGCGACTCGGGCGCCGCCGACGTCGGGCTCGACGAGAGCACCTATTACCTGTTCCCGGTGACCTCGTGGCCCGACAGCGACCCGCTCGTAACCGGCGTCGGCGGAACGCAGCTGCACTTCAACGCGCAGGGCCGGCCCACCGCGCCTACCGTGTGGAACGACACGTACAACCAGGCGACCCAGGAGTTCGCCGAAGGTAACGCGGGGCCGAATCCGCTCGCGGGCGGTGGCGGCAAGTCCATCGAGTTCAGCCGCCCGGCGTACCAGAACGGCGTGAAAGATGTCGTCGGCAGCCAACGCGGCGTGCCTGACATCTCGATGAGCGCCGCCTGCAACGGGTCGGTGGACACCTACGGCACCTTCGGCGGCGCGCCGGCGCTGGTCCCCGGCGTGCGGCACCAGCGAGGCCACCCCGCTGTTCGCGGGCATCGTCGCGCTCGCCGACCAGGTGGCCGGGCATTCCCTGGGACTGATCAACCCGGCCCTGTACACGATGGCGGCCGAACACGCCCCGGGCATCGTCGACGTCACCTCAGGCAACAACACCGTGTCGTTCACGCAGGGCGGCCATGAGCACACGGTCCGCGGCTTCAGCGCCCGGCCCGGCTATGACCTCGCCTCGGGCCTGGGCACCATCAACGCCGCGAAGTTTGTCCGCGAGCTCGCCGTCGCCGCCGGCCACTAAAAGCTTATTTTTTCCGAACGAACCGTCAGGTTTTACCCGTCCGACTGCGTGCCGGCCCGGGCTATCTCAATGTGATAGACCCCGATGCGCCGGCTAGGTGTACCGTAGATTACGTACGGTCACCGTTCCTTCACTGGAATTGGCCCGGCGGCGCTGCTGAGGGTTGATTGTCCACATGATGGGCAGGGGAAATGTGGATCGTCACTGCAGCGAAACGCAGCACATAGGGAGGGCTGCGGGATAGGGAGGGCTGCGGGATGTGGCGACGACGCAGGAAACGATGTTCCCAGTTGTCCAGGCAACTGGCTCTTGGACTGCTAGAAGATGCCCTAGGCCAGGTCGACGAAGCCCAGCGCCAGGCTGAAGAACAGGCTGCGGGCTCAGGAAAGGACCAGCCGGCCGAGGCCGCGGCCAGCGTCCCGGCGCCGCGGGCCAGCCGGCCGCCCGCCCGGCCCGGGTGGCTCTTTCCCCGCCCGCAGGACAAGACGGCCCAGCCCGAGACGAGCGACCGCGGCGAGGCCGGCCAGGCTCCCGAGGACTCGCGTCCGCGGCGGCTCTAGGCCGCGAATTTCTGCCCGGATTTCGTCCCACGCAACACAGCTGACTAGAAAAACCTCACGCTGCCTTTCCCGCACATGTCGGCCGGCCAAAGGTGCCCTGTATCGGCGTTCAGCGCGGCTATGATCTGGCCTCAGGCGTGGTACGTCGACGCCCTGTACTTCGCGTCGCGCACCCTGTGACCTCGCGTTTCTCGGTGGAATCAGGCGCACCATACCCGGTCTGCGGCGGTTAGCCCCGGCGGCCGGGGGAAGTGGGCCTCCACCCGTAACGGTGGCAGGGCAGACAGGAGAGGAAGGAACATGGACGACATGTTCGAAGTCCTGGCCGAGGACCATGAAGAGATCCGGCAGGTGCTTTCGGAGCTCGAAAAGGGCCCGACCGCGGCCTCCGGCGCCAGCGAGGATCAGCTGATGCTCCGCAAGATCATGACCGAAGAGCTGATCCTGGAGGAAGCCAAGCATTCCGAAGTCGAGCGGATGTATCTCTGGCCCGCAGTACGCGACCACGTCACCGGCGGTGGCGGGCTTGCCGACCGGGCCATCTGCCAGCAGCTGGAGATCGGCGAGCTGCTGGCCGAGCTGAACCAGCGGGACGCGAGCGACGCGGAGTTCGAGCAGCTGCTCCGTCAGTTCACGCAGGCCGGCCTGGCGCACTTCGACTTCGAGGAGCGGCACGTGTGGCCGAGGCTGCGCGCGGCCCTGACGGCGAAAGCGGCCGGCGAGCTGAGCCGCAAGATAGCGGAGGGAAGGAAGGTCACTTTGCTCCTGCCGTATCCGCGGGCCTCGGCCTCGCCGGGCGGCAGCGCGCACTACGGTTCGTTCGGCTGACCTGAGGGCCCGAAGCCCGGAGCAATGTGAATCTGCAGCGGGCCTTCAGCTATCTATCAGCTTCATGGTGCTGACTGGGAGAGAGCGATCCGGACGCCCGACCTAAGGCGTGATACAGATGCAGGACTATAGCGGCTACGGCCAGCCGCCTGCCGGCCCCGGCGGGTTCGGCGGACCCACCTCGCCCATGCCTCCCATGCCGCCGCGGCCGCCCAGGCGCCGCGTCGGCCTGCTGAGTTACGTGGGCGTGGCGCTGGCGGCAGGAGCCCTCGGCGCCGGCACGGTCGTGGCCCTCTATCATCCGGCGGCCAGCTCCTCGGCGGCACCCGCGCCGAGCAGCAGCGCCGTGGCCCCGGCTCCGGCGCCCAGCAGCGCGGCGCCGCTGCCGAGTTACTCCGTGCCAGGGACGACCGCGAGCGAGGCCGCGATCCTGAAAAAGGTCGCGCCTGGCCTGGTCATCATCAACACCACGCTGCAGTTCGATGCCGAGCAGGCCGCGGGCACAGGCATGGTGATCAGCACGGGCGGCCGGGTGCTGACCAACAACCACGTCATCGAGGGCGCCACCAAGATCAGCGCGACGGTGGTGTCGACCGGCCGCACCTACCCGGTGAAGGTGGTCGGCTATGACGTGACCGGGGATGTCGCGCTGCTGCAGATGCAGGGCGCCGCCGGCCTGCACACGGTCCCGGTCGGGGATTCCGCCCAGGTCAAGACCGGCGACTCGGTGGTGGCCATGGGCAACGCCCAGGGGCAGAGCGAGATCGTCCCCGCCACCGGGCAGATCACCGGCGTGAACCAGACCATCACCGCGGACGACCAGGGCGGCGCGATCAGCTCCGAGACCCTGCACGGCATGTTCGAGACCAACGCCAACGTCGTGTCCGGCGATTCCGGCGGTCCGCTGGCTAACTCCGCGGGCCGGGTCATCGGGATGGACACCGCAGGCAACGACGTGGGCTTCTCGCAGCAGCAAGCGGCCACCGGGTTCGCGATCCCGATCAACACGGCTCTGGCCGTGGTCCGCCAGATCGACGCGGGGCAGGCCACGTCCGTCATCACGATCGGCTACCCGCCCTTCATCGGGATCTACATCAGCAAGGGGTCGAGCACCAGCCCGCAGGCCCAGGCCGCGCAGGAGCAGCAGAACACGAACGGCGGGTCCGGCAACTTCCCCGGTTTCGGCAACGGCTCAGGCAATGGTTCGGGCAACGGGGGTTCGGGCAACGGGGGTTCAGGCAGCGGCGGCTCGGGCGCCGGCGGCTCGGGCGCCGGCGGCAACGCGAGTTGCTACACCAGCGACGCCAACCTGGCCGTGCCGTCGTCGATCGCCTCGGTGAACTCGGGGACCCTTGTCATCGGCACGATCTGCAGCAGCCCCGCCGCCGCCGCGGGCCTGACCGCCGGGTCGGTCATCACCACGGTGAACGGGCAGGCGGTCGGCTCGCCGGATGACCTGACCGGCATCGTCTCGAAGTACCGGCCTGGCACCACCATCTCCCTCACCTGGGTCACCCCCTCGGGCCAGCACAAGACCGGCAGCCTGGCCCTCACCGCGGGCCCGCCGCTGTAGGAGTCCTGGCCGCAAACGCGGGCCGTTGCCTCCCCCGGAGGAGGCAACGGCCCTGTCGTTTCCTGGCTCAGGCCGCGATCGGGCTCTGCTTCTGCTGCTGCTCGAAGACCTTGACGATCTCCTCGACCGGCAGGCCCTTGGTCTCGGGCAGGAACTTCCAGATGAACACGATGGCCAGCGCGCACAAGCCGGCGAACACCACCAAGACTCCGGCCAGGCTGATGGCGTTCTGCGTCACCGGGAACACCTCGATAAGCGCGAAGTTGGCCAGCCAGTCGACCATCGCGGCGAACGCGGCGGCCCGGCCGCGGACCGCGGTGGGGAACACCTCGCCCTGCAGGGTCCAGCCCACGCCGCCGACCCCGATCGCGAACGAGGCGATGAAGAAGTCCAGGCCGATCATGATGACTACCAGCCGCGCCGTGCCGGACAGGAAGGTCAGCCCGGCGGCCGCGACCAGCGCGAAGACGATCATCCCGGTGTAGCCGCCCATCGAGAGCAGCTTGCGGCCGAACTTATCGATCCAGCGGAAGCCCAGGTAGGTCGAGGCCACGTTGACGGCCGTCATGATCAAGGTGACCTCCACGCCGGCCACGGTCGTCTGCACCAGCGAGGCATGCGGGCCTGCGAAGATCGGGCCGAGCAGGTGCGGCCCGTAGTACAGCGGCACGTTGATGCCGGTGATCTGCTGGAAGATGAAGAACACGCACACCACGACCAGCGCCCGCCGCACCCCCGGGGTCCAGGCCCGGCGCCGCTGCTCGCGGCTTCCGCCTTCGAGCTGCTCCACGGTCTGCGCGGCCCGCTGGACGTCCTCTTCGCTGACGTCCCCGGCGCCGAGCGTGGCCATCGCCTTGCGCACGTCGTCGTAGCGGCCGTGCCGCAGCAGCCACCGGGGCGACTCCGGCATCTGGGTGCGGAACGCCAGCCCGATCAGGGCGGGCACCGCACCCAGGCCCAGGACCAGCCGCCAGCCGACCGTGGCCGCGCTGGCCGGGAACGCGCTGAAGATAATCAGCGCCACGAGGTAGGAGACGAGGATGCCGACGGTGATCATCCACTGCTGCAGCATGGACAGCGATCCGCGCCGGTCCTTGGGCGCGTACTCGGCGATGTAAGCGGTCGCGATCGCGGAGTCAGCGCCGATCGCCACCCCGATCAGGGTCCGCGCGATGAGCAGGACGGGGGCGTTCGGGGTAACGGCGGACAAGATGGCGCCGACGGCATAGATGCCCGCGTCCACGACCAGCAGCGGCTTGCGGCCGAAATGGTCCGAGGCCGGGCCAGCCAGGATCGCGCCCGCGGCCGCGCCCAGCGAGGCCCCGGACACCAGGTAGCCCAGCGCGAGGCCGTGCAGGTGGTAGGGGACGAAGTTCAGTGCCGACCCGATGTTGGAGGTGTCGTAGCCGAACAGGAAGCCGCCCAGGGTCGCCAGCAGCGTGAGCTGCCAGTAGAAAGCCGTGGGCACCCGTTCATCCAGGGTGGTAAGGATGTTGCCTTTAGTAGCCGGCTGGACCATGGGTGCTCCTTTGCTGCCATCGAGATCGCCCACATCTTCCCCGGCGACAGCAAAATGAACATCCCGGCCGCAGGGGTTCAAAAGGCGGCCCGCGGTCGTCACACTAGATCGTGTGTACGACTTCGACGTGCTAGTGATCGGCTCGGGTCCGGGCGGCCAGAAGGCCGCCATCGCCGCGGCGAAGCTCGAGCGGCGGGTGGCGATCGTCGAGCGCAAGGACATGATCGGCGGGGTGTGCCTGAACACGGGGACAATTCCGTCGAAAACCCTGCGTGAGGCCATCTTGTACCTGACCGGCCTGGATCAGCGGGAGATGTACGGACAGGCGTACCGGGTCAAGGACGAGATCACCATCGCCGACCTGGCCGCCCGCACCAGCCACGTGGTCGGGCGCGAGATGGACGTGGTACGCAGCCAGTTGTCCCGTAACCGGGTCGCGATGATGACCGGCACGGGCAGCTTCGCCGACCCGCATACGATCGAGATCGATGACGGGGCCGGCCGGATCGGCCGGGCCAGCGCGGACAAGATCGTGATCGCCACCGGTACCTGGCAGGCCCGGCCCGCCAGCGTGGAGTTCGACGAGCGCACCGTGATCGATTCCGACGGGATCGTCCACCTGAAGAAAGTGCCCCGCTCGATGGTGGTCGCGGGCGCCGGCGTGATCGGGATCGAGTACGCGTCCATGTTCGCGGCCCTGGGTACCAAGGTCACCGTCGTGGAACAGCGCGAACGGATGCTGGAATTCTGCGACGCCGAGGTGGTCGAGGCGCTCAAGTACCATCTGCGCGATCTCGCGGTCACCTTCCGGTTCGGCGAGAACCGTGTCCTCGGTCGAGGCGCGGCCAGAAGGCGCGATCGCGACGCTGGCGAGCGGGAAGAAGATCCCCGCGGACACCGTCATGTACTCGGCCGGCCGCCAGGGGGCGAGTGATCACCTCAGTCTCGACGCGGCCGGCCTGACCGCCGACAAGCGCGGCCGGATCGTGGTGGATGAGTTCTTCAGGACCACGGTCCCGCACATCTACGCGGTCGGCGACGTGATTGGTTTCCCCGCCCTGGCGGCCACGTCGATGGAACAGGGCAGGCTCGCGGCGCTGCACGCGTGCGGGGAGCCGTTGCACGCGCTCGGGCAGATCCAGCCGATCGGCATCTACAGCATTCCCGAGATCAGCTACGTCGGGCGGACGGAGGAGCAGCTCACCAAGGACAACGTGCCCTTCGAAGTGGGCGTCTCCCGCTACCGCGAACTGGCCCGCGGCCAGATCATCGGCGATTCCTACGGCATGCTGAAGCTCCTGGTTTCGCTCGATCACCACACGCTGCTCGGCGTCCACATCTTCGGTACCGGCGCCACCGAACTGGTCCACATCGGCCAGGCCGTCATGGGCTGCGGCGGCACCGTCGACTACCTCGTCGACGCCGTCTTCAACTACCCCACGCTGGCCGAGGCCTACAAGGTCGCCGCCCTGGACGCGATGAACAAGATGCGCCAGATCGAGCGTTACTCCTAGGCCACCCGCACCCCATCAGTCGCTCCCGTCACCTCAGGGGAAGCGACGCGCACGTTTCCAACGTATGGGTGCAGCACCCTGCACACAAGAGTGTGCAGGGTGCTGCACCCATACCCATCGAGTCAGGTGCGCGGTGAAGGTCTAGTGGCTGGTGGGGGAGCCGGTGACGGGGTGAACTGCTTCTTGATCCCGAAGTCGCCCGTCCGGTGCTAGGCCAGGCCGCAGGGCGGACTGCCTCCGCCCCGGCCCACGCCGCGCCGGCCTCCGCCCCGGCCTCCGCCCCGGCCCACGCCGCGCCGGCCTCCGCCCCGGCCCACGCCGCCCGCGAGACGCGGAACATCAGGCGAAACAAACGGAAACATTGCCGTGATCTGCGATAAAACGTGCCCTGCTACGCTCCAGTTGTGGCGGACATTTTCGATGGCTACCGGCTTGCCGAGGCCTGGGACGAGATGTTCGCGGCGCCCGGCAAGCCCCGCACGCCGTATGACACGGTGGTGTCCGTGCTGCAGCCGATGGACCCCGCCGAGCTGCGGTTCCGCGCCGACCAGCTGGCCCGCGTGTTCACCGATCGTGGGGTCACCTACGACTTCGCCGGTGAGGAGCGGCCGTTCCCGCTCGACCTGATCCCGCGGGTCATCGACGCGGTCGAGTGGGACCTGGTGGCGCGCGGCGTCCGGCAGCGGGTCCGCGCGCTGGAGGCGTTCCTGGCCGATGTCTACGGCCCCGGCCGGGTCTTCGACGACGGCGTGGTGCCCTGGCCGCTGATCTATACCTCACCGCGGTTCCGCCGGGAAGTAGCCGACTTCGCCCCGCCGAACGGCGTCCGCGTCCACGTCGCGGGCATCAACCTCGTCCGCGACGAGGCCGGCCGGTTCTGCGTGCTCGAGGACAACATAAGGGTGCCCTCCGGCGTGAGCTACGTGATCGAGAACCGGCTGGCCATGACGAGGACCTTCCCGGCTCTGTTCGCCGAGCAGAGCGTCCACCGGGTAGACGAGTACCCGTCCCGGCTGCTGGCCGCGCTCCACGCCGCCGCGCCGCGCGGGACCGGCGACCCGTGTGTCGTCGTGCTGACCCCCGGGGTGCACAACGCCGCCTACTTCGAGCACACCCTGCTGGCCCGGCTGATGGGGGTGGAGCTGGTCGAGGGACGGGACCTGTTCTGCTCCCGCAACCGGGTCTTCGTGCACACCACCCGGGGCCGGCGCCCGGTCGACGTCATCTACAGGCGGGTCGACGACGACTTCCTCGATCCGCTGCACTTCCGGCCCGACTCGCTGATCGGCTGCCCGGGCGTCATCAACGCCGCGCGGGCGGGGAACGTCACGATCGCCAACGCGGTCGGCAACGGGGTGGCCGATGACAAGCTCACCTACACCTACATCCCCGACCTCATCCGGTACTACCTGCACGAGGAACCGCTGCTTGACAACGTGGAGTCCTACCGGCTCGACGAGCCGGACGTGCTGGCCCGGGTGCTGGACACGCTGGATGAGCTGGTGGTGAAACCGGTGGACGGGGCGGGCGGCGCCGGTATCGTGATCGGCCCGCAAGCGTCAAAAACCGAGCTCGCCACGCTGCGCAAGAAGGTCGCGGCCGACCCGCGCGGGTGGATGGCCCAGCGGCCGGTCGCGCTGTCCACCTCGCCGGTGCTCATCGGCGAGGGCCTCGCGCCGCGGCACATCGACCTGCGGCCGTTCGCCGTCAACGACGGCGAGGACGTGTGGCTGCTGCCCGGCGGCCTGACCCGGGTCGCGCTGCCCGAAGGCGAGCTGGTGGTGAACTCCAGCCAGGGCGGCGGGTCGAAGGACACCTGGGTGCTGATCGGGCCCCGGTCCGCGGAACCAGCGCCGCCCGCGGCGGCCTTCCCGCTGCTGGCCGCCAGGTCGACGACGCCGCGGACGGCGGCCGTGGGCCGGCAGAGCGGCCCCGACCAGTGAACGACGAGCTGCTCAGCCGGATGGCCGAGACCCTGTTCTGGACCGGCCGCTACATGGAGCGGGCCGACGACACCGCCCGGCTCGTTGATGTCTACGTGCACCGGCTGCTCGGCGATCCGGGCGCGGGATCCGGCGCGGACTGCGGCCCGCTGTTCGGCATCCTCGGGGTGGAGCCCGGCCAGGACACCGAGCCCGACGTCGGGCTGGCCCTGTCGAGCCTGGCGTATGACACCAAGAGCCCGAGCGCGATCGCGGGCTCGGTGCTCGCCGCGCGGGCCGGGGCCCGCGGTATCCGCGAGGTGATCTCGAGCGAGATGTGGGAGTGCCTCAACGTGGCCGGGCACGGGCTGACCGGCCAGCGCCGGGCCGCCGAACGGCTCGGGCCGCACGTGTTCCTCCGGTTCATCAGGGAGCGGGCGGCGCTGTTCTTCGGGCTCGCCGACTCGACCATGAGCCACGACGCCGCCTGGCAGTTCCTGGTGCTGGGACGCTCCCTGGAACGGGCCGACATGACGGCCCGGCTGCTGCTGGCGCGGATGCCGGGGCCGCAGGAGCTCGGCTGGCCGCTGCTGCTGCACGCGTGCGGCGCCTACGAGTCGTTCATCCGGACACACGGCTGGGCCGCCGAGCCGACCCGGGTGGCCGAATTCCTGCTGCTCGACCGGTTGTTCCCGCGGTCGGTGCTGCATTCGCTGGTGACCGCGGAGGACTGCCTGGCGGCCCTGAACCCGGGCCCGGTCCGGATGGGCATGGACGACCTGGCCCGGCGCCCGATCGGCCAGCTACGGACCAGGCTGGAGTACGCCGACCCGGCACAGCTCCCCGACGAGCTGCCCGAGCTGCTTGACACCCTGCAGCAGGCCTGCGCCGAGGCCTGCGAGGCGATCACCATCCGGTATTTCCAGTACGAGGCGCCGGTCGCCTGGGCCAGGGACGGCTGAGGTGGGCTGGCGGCTACGGGTGGCGCACACCACCCGGGTCAGCTACTCCGGTCCGGTCCGGGCCTCGTTCAACGAGGCCCGGATGACGCCGCTGACCCTGCCGGCCCAGGTCACGCTGGAGAGCCGGGTCACGGCCGGCCCCGGCGTCCCGGTCTGGACGTACGCCGACTACTGGGGCACCTACGTCAGCGTCTTCGACATCACAGAACCGCACGAGACCCTCACGATCCAGGCGCGGGCCACGGTCGAGACCGGCCAGCGGCTCATCGATAAGTTGCCGGCCCCGGTCTCCTGGGCGGACCTGCAGGCCCGGACCGCCGATAGCCGCCTGCTGGAGTTCCTGCTGCCCACGCCGCTGACCACGGTAACCGCGGCCGTCGCGGAGACGGTCACCGCCGCCGTGCGCGGCGCGGATCCGGTCGGGGCGGCGGAGGAGATCGCCGCCCGCGTCCGCACCCAGGTCAGCTATATCGCCGGCGCCACCGGGGTGCGGACCAACGCCCAGCAGGCCTGGGATCAGGGTCAGGGCGTCTGCCAGGACATGGCTCAGGTCACGGTCGCGCTGCTGCGCGCGGCCGGGTTGCCCGCGAAGTACGTCTCCGGCTACCTGCACGCCGACCCGTCGGCCGAACCGGGCCAGACCGCGGTGGGGGAGAGCCACGCCTGGGTGGAGTACTGGGCGGGCTCCTGGCGGCCACTGGACCCGACCAGCGGCGCGGCGGTCGGCGAACGGCACGTGGTCGTGGCCAGGGGCCGGGACTACGCGGACATCCCGCCGCTCAAGGGCATCTACCACGGTGCCCCGACCAGCGCGCTCGACGTGACCGTCGAGGTCACCCGCCTCGCCTGACAAAAACCTTTTTGGCCGAACGAACGGTGGTTACCCGTATGCCATACTCTATGGCCATCCACGGCCCGGAGCCGGGGCCGTCGTGCTAGCTTGGGGAGCCGGGACGGGGCGAGGTAATCGCCCGCCCGATCCGTGGGGTGGTGACTACGAGGGGATTTGTCGTGACCGGTTTTGTTTATCCGCGTTCCTTAATTCCGCTTCCCTGCTATCGCTACGCCTCGGGGTTCCGGAGGCGGGATGGGCGATGACAGGCCCGAAGCGGCCGGCTTCGGTGACGGCTTCTCTTCCGGTACGCGGATCGCCAGCTACCGCCTGGAAGAGCAGATTGGCCAGGGCGGAATGGCGGTGGTCTTCCGCGCCGCCGATGAGCGGCTGCCGCGCCAGGTCGCGCTCAAGATTCTTTCGCCCGCGCTGGCCGCCGATGAGTCATTCCGGCATCGTTTCATTCGTGAGTCACGGTCGGCCGCGGCCGTCGATGATCCGCACATTATCCCGGTATTCGAGGCCGGCGATGCGGATGGGGTGCTTTTCATCGCGATGCGCTATGTGCCGGGCGGCGATGTGCGGACGCTCGTGCACCGGCTTGGCCCGCTGCCCATTGCGCGCGGCGCCGCGATCATCTCCGCGGTGGCCTCGGCTCTGGACGCCGCCCATGCCGCCGGGCTGGTCCACCGGGACGTCAAGCCGGCCAATATGCTCGTGGACGCCCGGTCCGGCCGGCCCGATCATGTCTACCTGTCGGATTTCGGACTGACGAAGGGTGCGCTGTCATCGGCCAGCCAGACCGGAACGGGCCCTTTCCTCGGGACGCCGACCTACTGCGCTCCGGAGCAGATCCAGGGCGGTCCGGTAGACGCGCGCGCCGATGAGTACGCCCTGGCGGGCTCAGCGTTCGCGCTGCTGTCCGGCGAGCCGCCGTTCCCCAGAGATGGGGGGATGGCGATGCTGTACGCGCACCTGTCGGCCGAGCCGCCGCTGCTGACGTCGCGGCGGCCCGGCCTGCCGCCGGCGGTGGATGACGTCCTGCGGCGGGCCTTGGCGAAGGCACCCGGCGATCGTTATGCCAGCTGCGGAGAGTTCGCTGACGCGCTGCGCGTGGCGCTCGGGCTGCAGCCATACGACTGCGACGTGGCCATCGCCTGGCCGCAGCGGCCGCTGGCGGATCAGCCGGACGCCCTGACGACTATCACGAGCCCCCCGGCTGCCTCCGGGGAGGCGGAAAGTCCGGAGCAGGTCGCGGCGACCTTGGCCGAGCAGCAGCGCACCCTGGGCCCGGAGCACCCGGACACGCTGGCCACGCGGTTCGCCGTCGCCCGGGAGATGGCGGCCGGCGGTGATCATGCCGGGGCGGAGCGCGGGTTCCGTGAGGTGCTCGCGGCCCGGCAGCGGACGCTGGGCCGCGATCACCCGGACACGCTGGCCACCTGGTTCGCCGTCGCCAGGGAGATGGTGGCGCGCGGCGATCTGACCGATGGGGAGAAGGCGTTCCGGCAGGTGTTCGCCGCCCAGCAGCGGACGCTGGGCCCCGATCACCCGGACACGCTGGCCACCTGGTTCGCCATCGCCCAGCAGCTGGCGGGCCGCGGCGATCACGCCGGGGCGGAGGACCAGTTCCGTGACGTGCTCACGGCCCGGCAGCGGACGCTGGGCCTGGAGCACCCGGACACGCTGGCCACCCGGTTCGCCGTCGCCAGGGAGATGGCGGTGAACGGCGATCATGCCGCCGCGGAGGAGCAGTTCCGTGAGGTACTGGCCGCGCGGCAGCTTACCTTGGGCGCGGATCACCCCCACACGCTGGCCGCCCGGTTCGCCGTCGCCCAGGAGATGGCGGGGGGCGGGGATCACGCCGGGGCCCAGGACGAGTTCCGGGAGGTGCTCGCGGTCCGGCGGCGCACCCTGGGGCGGGATCATCCGGACACGCTGATCGCCTGGGTCAGCATCGCCCAGGAGATGGCGGCGCTCGGCGATCATGCCGAGGCCGAGCACCAATTCCGCGGCATGCTGCCCCACCTGCGGCGGCGGCTGGGTCCGGATCACCCGGACACGCTGATCGTCCGGTTCAGCCTGGCCCGGGAGATGGCGGCCCGCGGGAAGCATGCCGCGGCGGAGGCCGAGTTCCGGGAGGTGCTGCCCCATCTGGAGCGAAGCCTGGGCCCGGATCACCCGGTCACGCTGGTCCTGTGGTTCAGCATCGCCCGGGAGATGGCGGCCCGCGGGGATCATGCCAGGGCGGCGGACGAGTTCCGGGATATGCTGCCCCACCTGCGGTGGCGGCTGGGACCGGACCACCCGGACACGCTGGCGGCCGCCGAGTGGCTCGACCGCACCCAAGCCAAGCAGGCCGGCCGCCCGGCCGCCCCGGGTCCTCAGTACCGTCCGGCAGTCCAGAACCGGTTGTTATCGGCGGCCGTGGTCTGACCGCCGAGGATGTTACGGAGCTCGTCCGTTATGCCGTCCGGGTACCGGTCGAGAGTCGCTTCGAGATCGCGGCGCTGGGCCGGGGTTGAGTACGCGGCCAGTTCGCG
Organism: uncultured Actinomycetota bacterium; assembly: GCA_963844625.1. Lineage (GTDB taxonomy): Bacteria > Actinomycetota > Actinomycetes > Streptosporangiales > Streptosporangiaceae > Palsa-504. The sequence goes on from CAWJPF010000001.1 coordinate 140,117, forward strand.
CTCTAGCTCGGAGCGGCGCGTGCGATCCGCTGCCGGACTGCCCGGGATGAACAGGGCGTACATGAGGGACATGAGTCCGGGCAGGAGAACGATGCCGCCCTGGCCGGAGCGCATTATGACGCCGGCCACCGTGAGCACCACCCCGGCCAGTACGGGCCGCCAGCGAGGCCGTATGGCGTTGGCCAGGCGGATTACGCCGATGGCGGCGAGCAGCCCGCCCATGCGGACCCACCGCTGGATCCGCCGAGAGCGCGCGGGCCGCGTGAACCTCGGCGCAACGTACTTGTCGGCAGATGAGCTCCACAGCACCAGGTTCCGGCGATGCGGACGCAACCTCATCGCAGCCTCCTCCACCCGATGCCGCTCTGCGTGTCCACCATGGTACGCTTCCGCGCTCTTGAGCAGCCACCTGCCCGTTCGGTGAAAAAAAGCATTTTTATACCGAACGATCCTTCGTGCCTGCCGAGATTCACCCGGGTCTTAGCCCCTGGGCAGCGCCCGCGGGACGGCCGAGCCCAGGTAGAGCCGTTATGTGCGGAACAAAACCCAGGCCTTCTCTTGCTCGTGCGGTTTATCGGCGCGAGACTTGAGCAAAGTTCCGACGATCAGGGAGAAACATTGCATACTACGCTGCGTCTCGTCCGCCGCGGCTGGGGCCGCGGCGGCTCCGTCTGTGCGCAGCGTCGGGCCCCCTCGTCTGGTCTCGCGGGCGTGCCCACCGGCTGGCTCGGCGCCGCTCCGGCGCTGAGCGAGTGATCAGATGCGGCTGCTGCTTATCGGCGCTCCCGGCGCGGGCAAGGGAACACAGGCCAAGCTCCTCGCCGAGCGGTTCGGCCTGGTCCACATCTCCAGCGGCGACCTGCTGCGCCAGCACGTCAGGGAGCAGACGGCGCTTGGGCGCAAGATCAAGTCTTACGTCGATCACGGCGACCTGGTCCCGGATGGCCTGGTCATGGACATGCTGCGGAAGCCGGTCGTGGCCGCGTCCGAGGCCAACGGCTACGTCCTCGACGGGTTCCCGCGCACCGTCGACCAGGCCAAGGCGGCCTTTACCGTGGCCCAGGCCCTCGGCGCCGAGGTACAGGCCGCGGTGCACCTGGATGTCCCGCGCGAGGAACTCGTACGCCGGCTGCTGTCCCGGGGCCGCGGCAGCGACGACACCGATGCCGTCATAGACCACCGCTTGCAGGTCTACCAGGAGATGACGATCCCCTTGCTCGACTATTACGCCGGCCGGGAGTGGATGTTCGCCGTGGACGGGACCCAGCCCGCCAGCGGCGTCCACGAGGACATCGTCGGCCGCCTCAACAAGCTGGCCGCCTTCTCCCCCTGACCGAGCCGGCCAGGCCTCGCGAACCAGGCCACGCCGCTGGCGGCAGCGAGCTTACCTGACCAGCGCGGCGAACTGCTGAGCGTTGACGTGCGCGTAGTCGCTGTAGCAGTTGTTGAACAGCACATCGGTGGTATTGGCGTCCGCGGCCAGGCCGCGGACCTTAGCGGCCCATTCGCTGAGCTCGTCCTCGCCGTAGCGATAGCGGAACCGTTCGGAGATCTCCTTGCTGGTCCAGTTGTCGGAGTGGCCGTGCATGCGGACCACGGCCAGGTCGCTGGTGGCGGCCAGGACCGGAGGGATCGAGCTCGGGTAGCCCTGCGGCTCGTCCACGCATACGTACGGCAGCTGGTGGGCCGCGAGGAACTCCAGGGTTTCCTTCCGGTTGTCTTCGGTCATCCAGGTGTGGTTGCGGAACTCCACGCACACCCGGCGCGGCGCGGCCCGCTGCGCGCAGGTCAGGATGTAGTCCTTGTTCGCCCGGCCGATCGGGAACCAGGGCGGGAACTGCAGCAAGATCGCGCCGAGCTTCCCCGCGCGGTGCAGCGGCTCCAGCGCGGCCAGGAACCGGGCCCACGCCTGGTCGGTGATGGCCGGGTCGACGTCCTTGAGGTACACCCGGTCCTTCCCGCTCTGGCTCGCGGCCTCGCGCAGGTCGGCGGGCAGCGCCGCGACCCGCGTGGGATGCTGGGTGAACAAGCTGAACGCCTTGATGTTGAACGTGAACCCGGCCGGGGTCCGCTCGGCCCAGGTCTGCGCGGTGCGTTCGGCGGGCAGCGCATAGTAGGTCGCGTCGACCTCCACCAGCGGGAACTGGCCGGCGTAGTACCGCAGCCGTCCCTCCGGCGTGCTGGCCTCGGGCGGATACCAGCCCGAGGCGATCAGCGTCCGGTCCGTCCAGCCCGCCGTGCCGACCAGGATCTCTCCCATAGCCCCAGCCTAGGAGAGGTGGCCGGCTACGGGGACGTACCTGCCCGCCCGGCCATGGCCGCGTCCAGGTCCGGGTAAGTATCGACCACACGGTCAACCCCGGTCAGCTCGAGCACCCGCCGCACCGCACTGGTGCTGACCGCCACCCGCAGCCCGGCCCCGGTCGCCGCGGCCCGGCGATGAGCATGGACCAGCGTGCGAACCCCGGCCGAGTCGCAGAACACGGTCGCGGTCATGTCCACGACCAGCGTCACCGCGCCCTCATCCAGGATCCGCAGCAGCTCAGCGCTCATCGCCGGGCCACGCCGACCGGACTCAGGCACGCCCGTCCGTTCGGAAAAAAGAAGAATTTCACCGAACGGCAGTGGCACCTCTTTCCGAGACCGAACCCGCGGGCCGCGGTTCGGCACCCGGTCGGGATGAGCCGCTATTGCTGCCCATTTGGTGGTGGAGGTGGGCAACTCGAACGCGGGCGCCGCGCGTTCCGGATTCCCCCCCAACTCAGGTCTTCTCCCTCCAAGACCTGGGTTTCACCTACGGAACGCGCGGCGCCTGCCCTCAGCTGGTCGATTTCGAGGGACCAGCCGATTGCCTGCCGGTCAGGGGTACAGATGGTCGCGGCACATCAGCCTCCTGGCCAGCGGTTTAACAGCTGCCGGGGTCTGGAGCAGCACGACCAGACAAATAGTAGCAACCAATTTCCCGTTCAACCACCTCCGGTGCTGCCTGTACCTCCTCGGACATCGGGCGGCTTTCGGCGGCATACGGCTGCACCGCCGTTCAGTCCCGGCGCGGATCGTTTGCGCAGGCAAAGTGGTGTTTGTCCCGGCGATGATGTGCGCCCCCAGCGGGGCTCCACGCAGACCATCCCCGGCCCGACCTGAGGTTTCCCGGGCATAGCCCGGTCCAGCAGGCCAGGCGGGCGTCGGTGGCGAAATATCCCCGACGCTGACCCCGATCTCGCAGCCGACCCCGGCGGCGGCCAGCAGGCCGATCCCGGGGATGGTGGCTAGCAGGTCCCGCCGGGGCGCGAAAGGGGATCATCATCGCCTCGATCTGGACGTCCAGCCGGGCGATCATCGCCTCCAGGTGGCCGGTGTGATCTAGATGCAGACGGGCACATCAGGGCGTGGTGGTCCCCGAACCGGCCTTCCAGCGCCACCGGCAGGTCCGGGATCTTGGATCGCATCTTGCCCCTAGCCAGATCGGCGAGGACCGGGCCGCGACCGGGTGCTCCACGAAGCGCTGACCGCCGGGCCCGACCCCCTGCACCTGGCCCTGGTCTTCAACCTGTCACACACCACCGCCAGCCGATACGCGGCCATCGCCCAGGACCTCCTCGACGATCAGATCGAGCAGGCCACCGGGCAGCGGCCAGCAGACCAGCGCTACCCCTCCGATCAACCCACCGAGATTCCCGGCCCATAACGCGTTAACGCCGTGGGGTCCCCGCGATGAACCTTCAGTCTCGCTGGACTCACGGACGAAAATCCCATAAGTGACGTGTCACCAGCCACCGAGGCAGCACTGCGGTCGGCGATGTCCCGCCTGCTCGCCGGCAAACCCGAGCGCGGCTGGGAGGCCAGCGCGCCCGCGAGCCGCCAGGTCCTGGGTAACATACGCACACGGGTGGTCGATGAGGAAGGTCGGCATGGCCAATCTGGAGAAGGTCGACCACATCGTCGTTTTGATGCTCGAGAACCGCTCGTTTGATCACATGCTCGGGTACCTGTCCCTTGAGGGTGACCGCGGCGACGTCGACGGTTTGCGGCGGGAGTTCACCAACGAGTACGGCGGGCGCAGCTATCCCGTCCACCATCTCGGCAGCACGGCGATCGCGGATGATCCCGATCATTCCGCCAGCTCGGTCGACCTGCAGGCCGGTGGCGGCGCGATGAACGGCTTCGTCACGAGCTTCGCCGATACGCTCGCGCGCCGCGGTGTCCGGGACGGGGATCCGGGCCGGGTGATGGGTTACTACAACGCCGCCGATGTCCCGGTCTACGATCACCTGGCGCGCGAGTTCGCGGTGTGCGATCGGTGGTTCAGCTCGGTTCCCGGGGCGACCTGGCCGAACCGGCTGTACGCGATTTGCGGCCGCGCCGCGGGCAGCCGCGATGACCTGCCGCACAACCTTCCCCCGCTGTATGACCAGCCGTCGTTTGTGCGGCATCTGGACGCCCGCGGCATCTCGTGGCGCTGGTATTCGTTCGAAGCGGCGGGCACCTTGCGTTTCGCCGACGCCTGCTATGCGCTCGGCCACCACGACAGGTTCGCGTTCTTCAGCAGGACCGACCTGAACTGGAAAACCAGGCTCGAGAGGGTCGACGCTGATGCGGCGAGCTTTCTCGAGGACGCCGCCCGGGGCACGCTGCCGTCGGTTGCCTGGATCGATCCGAACTTCAGCAACTTCAACCCCGTCGGCTTCCAGCCCAATGACGACCATGTACCGGCGGACATCAAGGATGGCCAGGAGCTGGTGCTTGCCGTCTACCACGCGCTGGCCGCCAGCCCGCAGTGGGAGAAAACGCTGCTGGTCATCTCCTATGACGAGCATGGCGGCTTCTTCGATCACGTCGCGCCGCCCGGCGCGCCGGACGACAACCCGCAGGTGTTCGGCCGCTACGGGGTGCGGGTACCGGCGCTGGTCGTCTCGGCGTGGGTCGAGCCACGCGCAGTATCACATACGGTCTTGGATCACACGTCGATTATCAAGACGATCCTGCTGCGGTTCTGCCCCGACGCGCTCGACGACCCCGAGCGGCATCACGGGCTGCTCGCGCGGGTCGCGAGCGCCGGGCGCCCGCATCCCATCGGAGCGCGGGTGGCGCACGCCCATGATCTGGGGGAGCTGCTCACCCGCACTGTGCCACGGCCAGCTCCGGCCCGGTACGCGCTGATCCACGACGCCGCGGCGCGCGCGGCAGCCAGAACGCAAGGTGAGCCAATCGACGGGAACCCCCTCGGCCGCCACCCATCGACCGATCTCCAGATCCGCATCTCCGCGGCGATACGCGAGCTGAGAAGACGAGGGCACCCGGCAAACCGGCCGTAGGTCCACCGTCGGAGCGTCCTGGTCATCCGAGCGTCGCTTCCGACCCAGAAGGGCGGAGACCCAGGCGCAGTATGCGGGTGGAAGCGCATCGCGCGTTGGCTTCGGGACGAAGAGGCCACTCGCCACTTGAACTGCCGAATCAAGGCGAAACCGCTGACCCGGCGTCAGCGCCCAGGCTCAGCCTTGGGAGCCCCGCGCGGCGCACGCCGGGCCGCAGCCGCTGATCCAACTGATCTACCAGGCTCATCGGTTACGTAGATCGGTGCGGCACGCAGCCGTCTTCCCGGCGCCCGGTTGTCCCGCGCCTCGGTCGTCGGGTCCAAGCCGCCTAGCGGGCATCGCTTGGCGATGGCTTCGCCAGCATGGCCCGGCACCGATTCGTAACGGACCGGCACCTATCAGGGCGTCAGGTCAGGGGGAGACCTGTTGCGCCCGCACACCCAAAGTCACCCCCCGGGGGGTGATGCCAGGAACCTCATTGTGCGGCACGCTGGCAGCGTGCGGGCACATCAGGATGGGAGGCAAGATGGCACGATCAGGGCAGGGAGCCGGGGAACCGCCGCAGGCCATCGTTGCGGAGGGCAGCAGCAGCCCGGCGCCGCGGCCGGGGGCCTCGGGTCTTGACACCAAGATGACATGGGGCCTGGTCGGGCTGGGGCTGGTGGGTCATATGCTGCGCAGCCCCCGCTTCTATGAGACGCTGGCCGTGGCCGCGATCGCGGCCGGGGCGCTGGGGCAGATCGGCCAGCAGAACGGGGCCAGCACGGCGGCCCGGCTGGCGGCCTGGAACCAGCGGGCGGTGCAGCGGCTGGAGCGCAAGGCTCAGCGCCAGGCCCGGACAGTTAAGGGCGCCGCGCAGATGGCACGGTCGGGGCCGCCGAGGGGCCTGGCTGGGACGAGTCACGAGACCTGATAATCAGGGCCTGGCGGCGGTCAGGGGCCGGCGAGGCATTCACTGTCGGCGCGCTCATGGCCAGCTGGGCGGTCACTAGGTGGAGGGAGGCGGCGATGCTCAAGCTGTTGTACAAGCCGGTGGCCATCGTGGCCGGGATCGTTGGCGGCTTGCTCAGCGGGCTGATCTTCAAATGGGTCTGGAAGATCGTCGGCCGCGGATCTGACGCGCCTGCGCCGATGGATTCGGAGCGCGGCTGGGGGGAGATCCTGCTGGCCGCAGGTCTGCATGGCACGATATACGCGCTGGTCAAAACGGCCGTCGACCGCGGCGCCGCCGAGTGGACGCGCAAGAAAACCGGAATCTGGCCAGGCGGTACATTCCAGCAACCTGACAAGTCGCCTGACCATCGCCAGGCTTAAGCCGCCGTGCATGCGGCCAGGTGACTGCGGCCGCACCGGAGCCGGTCATCGACAGCGCTGCCATCAGCGCCCGCTGACAGGCTCCATGACTACCAGGTCCGGGATGACCGCGGAAGCCTGCAATGGCCCCCCACCAAACTGCCGCAGGATTGTGATAGGCCTCCGGTACGGCATCAAGGGCCGATCATCTTCAATCTAGGCGGACTTCCCGGGGAAGCTCCCGGAGCTGGCAGAGGCGGCGCGGCCGGGATCAATCCCGAGTCTGAACCGAGATGCTGCACCGGCGTCTACTCCCATTGCGTCCAGGGCTCGGAAGACGTCTGGATCGGTCGCATGGACCAGGCACTAGGGGACGGAGAGTGAACCCGGTGGGGACATGGTGGGGACAGAAGCTCTCATCCATTGGCATCGGATGTCATACGCCGGTTTTGCGCGGACGGGCATCAGTGCAGGTCAGACCGACAATGGCCCTGGTAGTTGGTTGCGCCCCCAGCAGGATTCGAACCTGCGCACGCGGCTCCGGAGGCCACGTCGTCGAATCTCCCTGACCTGCGGAAATATATGTGACAAGTGGTTCCGTGGGGACGTTGTAGGCATGGACGCGGCCTGGCGGAGACTAGAGCCGCAGCCGCTAAGGTCAGCCCCATTGCGCGGGTTTACGGGCCAGGAGGAAGGCCTGCGGCTCCCGCTCCGGGAAGTCACCGTCGTCATCGGGCTCGCGCACCAACCGGGCGCGCACTATCAGCCCGGCCTGGCCCAGCAACTCCGCCACCCATTCCGGCCGCCGCCAACGATAGTCGAGCGCGACCGGGTGCCCCCGCGCCTCCGCCACGTGCACCACCTCGTCGCCGACCTGGAATGCCAGCAGCACCAGGCCACCCGGGGCCAGCACCCGGCAGAACTCAGCGAAGGCCTCCGGCACCCGCTCATCCGGGATATGGATGACGGAATACCAGGCCAGCACACCCCCAAGCGCGGCGTCGGGCACGTCCAGCGCCAGCATCGAGCCCACCTCAAACCTCAGGTCCGGGTACGTCCGCCGGGATATCGCGATCATCTCCGGCGACAGGTCGATCCCGAACACCGGCAGCCCCAGGTCGTTCAGGTATCCCGTCACCCGGCCAGGACCGCAGCCGACATCGGCGACCGGTCCGGCGCCACGAGCCAGCACCAGCTCAGCAAACCCTGCCAGCATCGCCCGGTCCAGCGGCCTAGCGGCCAGCTCATCACGGAACCGCTCGGCGTAGACGGTGGCTATAGCGTCGTAGGACGCACGGGTATCACGCAGAAAATCCGGTTCGGTCATAGCCACGGACCCTATCCCGCACAGAGGCCGCTCCAGAAAAGCCTGCGGGGAACAGAACCAGGTGGTGCGCGTCCCATCGGTGCGACGAGAACGTCAGCCGACAGACCGCCGAGATGCTCGCCTTGCGTGAGGGAATCCCAGACGTGCATCAAGCCCCGATGACAGCGGTTAGTTCAGCGACGGTGACCGAACGTGACCACGATGACGACGCTCAAGGCCGGCCACGACGTCCGGTACTTCACCCAGGGTTCCTGCGCCGGTGGGTGTGTCGGCGCAATGTCCTACTGCACCGCCTCGGGCGAGCCGTCGGGCCAGTGGTCTGGAAAGGCCGCGAGAGACCTTGGCCTGTCCGGCGAGGTCGACCGGGCCGTGATCGAGAACCTGTATCAGGAGGAGATCGGGTCCGGCGGCGAGCGGCTGCTCCGGCCGCGGGTGCCCAAGCCGGTCCAGGAACGCGCGACGGCGGCCGCCGCCGTCGCGGGCTACCTGGCCGAGCACCCGTTCGCTTCGGCTACCGAACTCGCAGACTTCGAGGGGAGAGCACGGCGATGCGCCAAGGACATGACTAACGACCTGCAACGTCAGGACCAAAGGCGGATATTAGTCAGCCCCACCAGGCGGTCATACTGATGCTCAAGAAGGGGACGACGAGATGAGCGACGTCCAGAGAGAAGTACCCGGTGTCTGAACGCCGTTGGTCCCCGAGTCCGTGCCGGGACAGCACCTCTAGCGGCTCTAGGGAGATGAGCGTAAATGGTGGCTCAGGTTTGGGAGTTCCACCACTTGCAGTGGTGTTACTCGATCGATGATCGCGTGTCGAATGGCGTCTACGTAAGCCGCGAGAAGGCCGAGGCTGCCAGTCGGAAGCCACAGCATTTCAGCAAGCACGCATTTACCACACGGCCGGTACATCACTGGCTGCGGGAGTCGCGTCAGTGGCATGAGGTCTTCTGAGCAGCCGGTCATCGGCCATGGCAGGGCACATCCAGGGCACATGAGCGCCGGACACCACGTGAAGCGATGAGAACTGCCGAGAGCGAGAAACCCGGGTCACAGTCCGTCTTGGAGCCAAACCGCAGCAACATATGACCTGCGGTTGCAGTTCGTCAACTACTGGTGAGATAACCGGCAGGACAGCCAGGCTATGGTCATAACCGTGCCTGACCGCGACCCTGGAACCAAGCAGGAAGTGTCTCAGGCTCTGCTGCGCTGCGTCAGGTAAGCGTCGAGCGCTCGCTGGTTGGCGACGCGGATAGGCATTATCGCGGGAAGCGTGTCAAGCGGGTATGCTCGCACTGGTCCCTCCGGTCCGTCCTGGATCAGCGCGCCGCCAGTGACACGGGCGATGTAGCAATGCGCGCACATCGTCCCGGTGGGGGTGCCTTCCTGGATGAATGTCTCGAACTCCCGGGCAATCGTGACTTCGAGCCCGGTCATCTCGCGGACCATGCGCACCGCCGCGTCCTCCGGCTGCTCCGCAGGATCACAGGGGTTGCTCGGCAGCGACGCCGGAGCTTCGGAAGGAACCCCGGGCGGATGGATGAACACAATCTCACCCGCGTCGGTCTCGACTATGACCAACGCACCGTGATAATCGAACGGCGGGGCCGCGGACGCCATGATCCGATCTTAGGCCCAAAGGAGGAGGGCACCGACCGAGACAAAGGCCCAGGCGATCGATAAGTCGCTCATCCCTAGCTGTGCCACATCTGTACCAGAACGGGCGGAAAACCGCGGTCACCAGCGGGCACCGCGCACGGCCTCCGATCTGGGCACGCGCACGTCGACCCCCTGCGCGAAACGATCTTCTAAGGAGCCAGTCGCGCCGCTATGAACCAGGTGTAGTCCGGACACGTCTGGCCGACTGAGACTGCGTAGACTATGAAGCGTCAAGGTTCAGTTGGCTTTATAACTCGACTTTCGCGGTTATGCCGCGAGGTCTTCCCAGGCCAGGCGGATGACGTTGATTTCTTCGGGGGTTGGCTGGCCGGGGCGAGATGCCTGAAATCTTGCGGCGATGAGGACCCGGCGGAGCTTGGCGGCCATGTCGGCGGTCGATGGCCGGGCCTTGGCGCGGTACCAGGGAGCGCGGGCGCGGTGGTCTTCGGCATCGGCGGGATGGTGGCCGGCGGTGGCGTACCAGGTGACGGTGATCGCCTGGCAGGTGAGCTGGAACGGGATGGCCCGCTCGACGGCGCGGGCGGTGCGGTTGCGGGCCTGCCCGGCACCGAAGATCTGCTTGCTGTCTTCTGTCGCGACCTCCACGCTCCACCTGGCTGCATAGCGCTCGATGACCTGGGCGGGGCTGGCAGCGGTATCCGTGGTGACCAGGGCCAGGTCGTAGCCGGTCTTGGTCCGGTCGCGGATGAGCACGACGGTTACCGGGCGGGTGCCGAAGACCGAGTGCCACAGGCAGGTGACGCCGGCGACCTGAATAGATGCGGTCTTGCCGTAGCGGGTGACGGTGACCTGCCCGGACACGGCGGTGGCGGACAGCTTGGCAAGGAGGGCAGCCGGTCGCCTTTCGCCCGGGGCCGGCCGCGCCGGCCGGTGCGTCCTGGCGGAAGCTCGTACAAAGCTGCGTCCTTGCGCAGCCGGGTCGTCCAGGTGACGTGGCGCGGGAGCTTCTTCCGCTCCCCGCCGGCATAGGCGGAGTCGGCGACCACGTGAATGGCCCGGCCGGGCAGCGCTTCGGCCAGCATCTGCGCCATGCGGCGGGCCAGCCACAGCCGGGACGCGGAGCAGGTGTCCTTGACGACCAGCTTGGCCAGCACCGGGATGGCCACGGGCCGGCTGATGGCCGGCAGCCTGACGACCACGGCCGCGATCACCCAGTTGTTGCCGTACCCCGTCTTCGCAGGCCCCGGCGCGGAGCCATCATGGAACCACGACGCTGCCCACACCTTCTTGCCGCGCCTTCTGAACAGGGTGTCGTCGATCGCGACGACCACCGGCTCCCCGGCGGGCACTAGCAGCGCCGCCACCAGCTTCGCCACGGCCAGGCCCAGTTCGTCCGGGCTCCACCGGGCGCGGGAGAAGAACCGGTGCGCCCGGTCGTGGCTCCAGCAGCGGGCAAGGGCCGCCCCGGCCAGCATGCCGCACACCGTCCGCTTCCCGGGCTGGGCGAGGAACCCGCAGGCCAGGCCACAGAACGTGCGGAACGACGGGGCGGTGAACAACGGCGCAAGGCTGGCCAGTAGCGTCATCAGCGACGCGGGAACCGGTAGCGTGGCATCCACGAGCATCGGCGGGGATCCGTTTCACCGGCGGTTTCACAAAGCACCGCCGATGCTCTCTTATTTGCGCCTGTTCCTGCCGTATCCCCAGATCGCACGGAGTGTCGCGGACCCGGAATCACGTCAGCCGGACCCTTGTCAGGGCTGCTGGCACCAGGGCAGTCTCACCGGACATGCCAGGCGGCTGCGGCGCGGCGGGCATCATGATGGCGTGCGACGAGTGGTCATCCTCGGCCGGGGCGGCGCGGGCAAGTCGGCCCTGGCACGGCAGCTCAGCGACGTGACCGGCATTCCCGCCGTCGAGCTCGATGCGCTGTTCTGGCAGCCCGGCCCCACCCCGATGGACCCGTCCCGGTGGGCTGCCTGCCAGCACGAGCTGGTCCAGCCCGACCGCTGGATCCTGGACGGCGACCTCGGACCCTATGACCTGAGTTGGGCCACGATTTGACGGCGGCCGGTATCGCAGGACGCTGACCTGCGAGTTGGCAGTTTTTGAGAGCCGAACGTGCGCATTAAGCGCGGCCTGCAGAGTGGCCTGTTGACGTATGTGCGGACGGTGAAGACCGCGTCGGGCGCGACGGCATGCGGGTGCTCATGACGCGCCCGGGTCGGCGAACCCGTGGGTGTGGGCATAGTGGACGGCCTGGGCCCGGCTGGTGACGCCAGTCTTGGCGAAGATGTTGTTGATGTGGGTCTTCACGGTCGACGGGCTGACGACGAGGGCGGCGGCGATCTGGGCGTTGGTACGCCCGGTCGCGATGAGGGAAAGGACCTCGGCCTCGCGCGAGGTCAGCCCGTCGGGCAGCGGCCGGGTGGGGGCGGCGTCCAGGGCCGGGCCGGCGGCGGTGACGAGGCGGGCATGGATGGCGGGGTCCAGGATGGCCTGGCCGCCGGCCGCGGCGTGCAGGGCGCGGGCGATCTGTTCCCGGCCGGCGTCCTTGGTGAGGTAGCCGAGGGCGCCCGCCCGCAGGGCCGCCAGGATCGAGTCGTCGTCAGCGTAGGTGGTGAGTACCACGACGGCCGTGGCGGGATAGTCCGCCAGGATCCGGCGGGTGGCCTCCACCCCGTCGAGGCGGGGCATCCGCAAGTCCATGAGCACGACCTGGGGCCGGTGACGGGCCACCAGGGCCACGGCCTGCTCGCCGTCGGCGGCGGCGCCGACGACCTTCACGCCGGGTATGACGCTCAGCGAGATCGCCAGGCCCTCGCGCACCACCCGCTGGTCGTCGGCCACTACGACGCGCACTGTGGCGTCTTCCTCGCTTCCGGTCATCCCGGCACCTCGCTCATCGGCGGCATCTTGCTCATCCTGGCACCGTCAGCTCGACGACCCAGCCATCCTGGCACGAACCGGCGCGCAGGGTGCCGCCCAGCAGCTCGGCGCGCTCGGTGAGCCCGTCCAGCCCATGGCCCCCGCCGGTGGCCGCCAGTGAGCCGACGGGGAGGCCGGCAGGGCCGCCTGGCGGCGCGCCGTTGGCGACCCGCAGGACCGCCGTACGCTCCCCGTCCGCCTGTTCCCCGAAGGACAACGTCACCGCCACGGGGGCGCCGGGGGCATGCTTGCGGGCGTTGGCCAGGGCTTCCTGGGCCGTGCGGTAGACGGCCAGGCTGGCCTCGGGCGCGAGCCGGCGAGGGGTGCCGCGCACCTCGTAGCTGACCTGACCTCGCCGGCCATCGCCGGCGGCGAGAGCGGCCAGCGCCTCGGGCAGGTCGACCGGGTCGGTCCGCAGGGCCGCGATGGCCTGCCCGGTCTCCTCCAGGCCCTCGACGGCCAGCCGGCGGGCGCCCCCGACCAGGCGGCGGCCCGCTTCGAGATCATCGCCCTGGCTCAGCAGGGCGTCGGCGGCGTCGAGCTGGACCACCAGGCCGCCCAGGGTGTGGGCCAGGATGTCGTGGATCTCCCTGGCGATGCGCGCCCGTTCGTCCAGCACCTGCGCCCGGATGTGTTCTTGCTCGGCCCGCTGCGTCTGGATGGCGGCCAGCTCGGCATCCTCGGCTCGCAGCCGGTACTGGCTGCGCCACAGCCCGGCGAGCAGGCCACCGACCACCGCCGCGCAGGCGCCGAGCAGGGAGAAACCCGGGAAGGTCACGACCAGCGAGCCCACTGCCAAGGTGACGAGGCCGCAGGCCGCCACCCCGGCACCTTCCAGCACGGTAAACGAGCTACCGGCCATGACGCCGATCGCGATGGGCAGCGCTGTGGCGGCGGTGCTGGGGCTGACCAGGGCGGCCAGGCAGGCTCCCACCATCCCGACCACCAGGGCTGGCAGCCGGACCCGGGGGCCCACCCGCTCGGCGGGCAGCCAGGCAATCCACGTCAGGGCAGCCAGGACGCTGCCCACCAGCAGGACCAGGTGCCTGCCGCCCAGCCCGGGCACGGGGCGGCCGAGCCAGACGTCGGCGAGTATCAGCCCGGCCAGGCAGGCGCGCGCTAGCCACGTCCACCTGCGCCAGCCGGACCAGCGTGCCACCGTACCCGCGTTCACCAGTTTCTGCCTCCGGCGTGTTGGCCCATTGTCCCATCTGCGGGACTGCCCCATCCGCGGGCCGACACGCCGATGGCCCCGGCGTCCGCGTCCGGGGCCATCCGCTCAGCGGTAGTCACGGGAAGATCCCTGTTCGCGGTCGCGGCGCGCCGCGGTCCTCGCGATCCCGCCCTTGAGGAACTTCCCGGCCGCGATGACGATGGCGATGGCCGCTCCCGAGGGAACACCCAGGTGCTGCAGCAGGTGAATCACGATGATCATGGCACGACTTCCTGTTCGCGTGGCCTTTAGCTCGATTGGGCCGGTTACCGGACGCTGGCTGCGGCCGTGGACGACGCGCCCGTCCCGGCGGCGAAGCGACGTGCGGCCGCCCGCCCACGGACCCCCAGCAGCGCGCTGCGGGCCAGTGCCATGGTGACGGCCATGAAAATCAGCGCGTCGGTCAGCCCGGCGGCACTGAGCTGGTGGGCAGCCATGAACTGGCCGAGGGGGACAGAGAACCAGTGGAGCGTGCCATAGATGAACAGCAGCCGGCCGCCGTAGATCACCGTCCAGAACGCGGCGTAGCCGGACCCGGCCCGGCTGACCGCCCGGTCACGCGTGCCCCTCCTGCTCTTGACCGGGCCGTAACCGACCGAGATGAACAGGTGGGCAGCCAGGCCGAGCAGCACGCCAACGCCGATGCCAACAGCCTGCAGGGCCACGTCGTGACTGTTGGTGGGGACACTGTCCAGGAACAGCGGGCAGATCAAGATGGCGGTGAGCAGCGGGCGCAGCACCCGGAACCAGCCGATCTTCCGGCGGCCGAGGTCTGCCTCCAGCACGGCCCCGAGCACGATCAGGTTGAGAATCCACACATTGGCTGGCATTGACGTCTCCTTCAGGAAGGAACTTCAGACGTCTTCCAGCCTCCGGATTTGAGCCCTCCGGCACATCGGGTGACAGGTGGGTCATCGGGTGGAGCCGGGTGGAGAGCAAGCCGCGGCCTCCACCCCCTCTCCACCCCCCTCACGCCAGGCCCCGGTCCGGGCGGTGTGTGCTGCCGCGAGCATGCGTCACAGGGTAACGGCACCAACGCGGTCCCAAGCCTGGCGTCGCTTGCCTTCGCTCTTGATGCGGTCCTGCACCAGCCGGCTTGCGCACTAACGTGGCCCAACTCGGGTATCCCCAGATCGCACCGAGTGTCGCGGACCCGGAATCACGTCAGCCGGACCCTTGTCAGGGCTGCTGGCACCAGGGCAGTCTCACCGGACATGCCAGGCGGCTGCGGCGCGGCGGGCATCATGATGGCGTGCGACGAGTGGTCATCCTCGGCCGGGGCGGCGCGGGCAAGTCGGCCCTGGCACGGCAGCTCAGCGACGTGACCGGCATTCCCGCCGTCGAGCTCGATGCGCTGTTCTGGCAGCCCGGCCCCACCCCGATGGACCCGTCCCGGTGGGCTGCCTGCCAGCACGAGCTGGTCCAGCCCGACCGCTGGATCCTGGACGGCGACCTCGGACCTTATGACACGGCGCTGCAGGTCCGGCTGCGAGCAGCCGACACCATCGTCGTCTTGGACTTCACCTTCCTGCGATGCGCCTGGCGGACGCTGCGCCGAGGCCGCGAGCAGGCAGAATACGGGCGCTGGGTGCGGGCTTACCGGCGCCGCAGCCTCCCGGACGTCATCCAGGCAATCAGCTCCGAAGCGCCCCACGCAAAGCTCTACGTCCTGCGCAATCCCGCCATGGTGCAGCGCTTGGCAGACGAAGTCCGGCAGGCAGCCGCGCAAGAACGCCGCAGCGGGTGAGCCGATAACTCTGGCGCCGGCCTCCGCGGTCCTGACGCAGCCACGAACCTGCCGTCAGTCATGATCGTCGGCTAACCACGAAAGCGCGAAAGTCGAGTTTATAAGCCGGGATAGATTTTCTGTCGCAATGGAAGACATTTTACGAAGCGGAGCATGACGGAACTCAGCCAAAGCAGAAGAAGAATTATGACCGAATCGCCTTGCGAATCCCACCACCAATTAGTAATTTTCTGACCAGTCATTAGGCCAGTTGTATATTTACCTTGCAACGATCCATTTCCATCACCAAAATCGATAGCAACACCTTGTCCAGGATGAAAACGGCGTAAGAGGAGAAAGTGGCGCTCCGTTACCATCGGGCGCCTGAACGTGGCTAGCTGACGCTACTCGCTGTAGCAAAGGTACTTGATCGCCGGGTCGTCGGCCGGGGGCGGCGTCCCGCCGGCCGAGGTCGCCGCGTGGGCAGGGCACTCAACCGAGATGCTGCACCGCGTCTACACCCGTTGCGTCCAGGGCTCCGAAGACGTCTGGATCGGTCGCATGGACCAGGTACTGGGAACGGAGAGTGAATCCGGTGGGGACAGAAGCTCTCATCCATTGGCATCGGATGTCATACGCCGGTTTTGCGCGGACGGGCATCAGCGCAGGTCAGACCCACAATGGCCCTGGTAGTTGGTTGCGCCCCCAGCAGGATTCGAACCTGCGCACACGGCTCCGGAGGGGGCACGCAACCGAGGCGCTGACCTGCAGTGATACCCAGCTCCGCCCGTTCCCGGGGCGCGTATGGGGGAGCGGGCGCCGTGGGGTCCGCCCTGTCCAAGCGGAGGTTGCCAGGCCCGGATTCAGCCTTCGAAGCGCTTCCGGGTCTTACGTCAGGCTGGCTTCTCTTGCGGGTCGATGCCGTGCTGACGGAGCACGGCGTGGAGCCGTTCGATCTCGTCGGTGAGCTGCTGGCATCGCTCGGCCATATCCGGCAGCGCCGGGTGCCCGGCTACCCACTGCTCCTGCCGTCCAGCCTTGCTGGCCAGCAATTCCTTCTCCCGGTTACGCAGCGACGCGGCCTGCGCATAGTCCTGGGCGTCGACGGCGGATTCCTTCTCGCGGCAGACCTGGGCGATCTGCTCGTCCAGGTCACTGGTGTCCGGCCCGATGCCCACCCGCTGCTCAAGTGCCGCGAGTCGGTCCTCGACCACGTCCAGGCGAGCCTTCACCCCGGGGCCTGGTGCGCCCTCCCGGGGCGGTCGGTCGTGGATGAGCTGGATGACCTGCTGGCGTACCCGGTTCAGGTCGGCGCCCAGCCTGACCAGCACCTGCGCGGCCACCCCGTCGCCCTCGCGGATCAGGCCGAGCAGGATGTGCTCGGTGCCGATGTAGTTGTGGCCGAGTTGCAGAGACTCGCGCAGCGACAGCTCGAGCACCTTCTTGGCCCGGGGCGTGAACGGGATGTGCCCGGAGGGTGCCTCCTGACCCTGGCCGATGATCTCCTCGACCTGTTGCCGCACCGCGTCCAGGCTGATTCCCAGCGACCCCAGTGCCTCGGCCGCGACACCTTCGCCCTCGTGGATGAGGCCGAGCAGGATGTGCTCGGTGCCGATGTAGTTGTGCTTGAGCATCCTGGCCTCGTCCTGAGCCAGAACCACAACACGCCGCGCCCGGTCGGTAAACCGCTCGAACATCGTCCGCCGCCTCGCTACTGAGCAGAACCTGGCGGCCCGCCCAGAGCACCGGCCGTACGGAACCCCTCCGGGCAAACCAGCGATGATCCACCCACACTACGCGTCCGCAGCCGGAGCTATGCGCGATCGTGAAGCCGCCCGCTCGCCCCGGTCGTCACTTGCCGTTGAGTAAATGACCAACCACTCTGGCAAGGACGATTTTCAGGAGGCTGTGCGAGTCCAGGCGAGTCCGTCACAGTCCAGCTGACCGGCCATACAGCCCGCTCGCGCTCGCCAGCGGTCACGGTGTAGTGCCAGGAAACCGACACCTGCTGCGGCCTATCCAGGGTGCCGGGCTGAACTCCCTGGCGGGGGAGACCGAGCCTTGCGGCGAATGCGTGCAGCTCATCCTCAGTGTCGGCCGTCAGCCTGTACCAGGCATCACCCCGGGTACCGAACCTCGCCTGGTGCTCCATCTTGTAAGCGTAGACAGTCACGTCATCCTCACTCGTCCAGAGTGCCCAGCAGCTAAAGAGGGCGACGCTTCTATTGTCCCCTTCCCCGGATCATTCTGTCATCGAAGTTGGTCGGCGACCTGGCGGCATCCCCTCGGTCCATGCGACGGCGCCGGGGCTGCGGCGCCGCTGGCGACCGCAGTTTTCCGCCCGTTCTGGCACGACAGTGGCACGATGCGGACGCCGCATGACTAGGCCGTGGAGACGACGGTTTGGTCAGCAGGGTGGAGGGTAGCGGGCGGCAAGGAGTGTTATCCCTGAGAGCATGCTCGATGGGAGGGAGAAAAATGACTCTTAATCCGCCATGGACCAGGCCCGACACGGGAACATGCGTCCGCTGTGATCATGTGCCTAAGTTTCACCGTCCGTCGTGCCATCGTCGGCTGACTTGGCAGCACTTGTGGAGGCGCTGCTCCTGCGAGGGCTACGTCCCGCCGGGAACGTCATCAGAGACGGTAGACCAGGATCCAAGTCGGCGATCTACCGAGTAGAAGATCGTGCTCTGTCTGGCTGTGAGGCGGGCGTCTCTGTAGGTTCCGCGTTGTGGAGGTTCGCCGCGCGCGCTTCGGGCCAGGCCTCTGGCCTGGCCCTTGCTGTCAGGCCCGCTGGGTCGGCAGAGCTCCGGCGCTCCCTCGGTGGCCGCCGCCGACGTGCTCGACGCCCTGGCCCGCAAGCTGGACGGCAGCCCGGCGTCCCCCTCGTACTTCTCCCGGAGGCGGCGGGTGATGCACCGCGCCCTGGGCTGCGCGGTGCGCAAGAAGCGGCTCAACACCAACCCGCTCAGCAAAGCCGCTCAGCCCGAGGGCTGGACCCCGCCGGAGGCCCCTGACGACGCGCTCGACTACCGGGCCATCGGGAGCCCGGAGCTGGTCGAGTCGATGATCCAGACCTGCCGCACGCTCGGGACCACCCAGGGCGCGCGGTTCCGGGCCTTCTACGGCTGCATGTACTTCTCGATGATGCGCCCTTCGGAGGTCGCGGCGCTGACGCTCAGCGCATGCGAGCTGCCCGAGGACGGGTGGGGCTGGCTGAGAATCGCGGATGCCAGCCCCACCACGGGCCGGGCGTACACCGATGACGGACGGGCCCACGAGCACCGCGGCCTGAAGGGCTGCACCAGGGGCAGGCCGGGCACGAAGGCCCGCAAGCCGTCCCGGCCGATCCCGGCACCGCCGGAGTTGGTGGCCATGCTGCGCGAGCACATCGCCCGCTTCGGCGCGGGCACGGACGGCCGCATCTTCCGTTCCGAGCGCGGCAACCCGATAAACGCGTCAACGTGGTGGCAGGTATGGCAGAAAGTCCGGGCCGCCTCGCTCACCCCCGAGCAACTCGACGGCCCGCTCATGCGCCGTCCCTACGACCTGAGGCACGCCGACGTTACCCGGCAGCTCAACGAGGGCGTCGATGAAGCCGCCGTCGCCGCGTGGGCCGGGCACTCGGTGGAAGTCCTGCGCCGCATCTATCATCACTCGGTCAGCGGTCAGGACGAGATCCTGATCGCGCGGATGGACGCCCACCGGAGGCGGTCGTTATGGGGAGCGCAGGGGGCACACATGGGGCACGGAATCCGGCACGGGGCGGCATCGGCTGGCATTGCGCGGCAGCCGCTGGCACCATCGCGTTCGCATCATCGCAGGTGAGAGGCCTATTGACCCTGGTAAAGAGAAGCGCCCCCAGCAGGATTCGAACCTGCGCACACGGCTCCGGAGGCCGATGCTCTATCCCCTGAGCTATGGGGGCTACGCGACGTGGGAAAGGGTACCAGCCGCGAGCATCGCACGGATACGTAGCCGTACAGTGCGCGAGAAGGCGCCGGGAGACGCTACCCTCCTGCGAGTGACGCAGGAACTGGGACGGGTGCTCGTCGTGGACGATGACGAGGTGATCAGGCGGCTGATCGCGGTCAACCTTCAGCTCGAGGGATTTGACGTGTCGACAGCGGTGGACGGGCAGGACTGCCTGGAGAAAGTAGCGGAGATCGCGCCCCATGTCATCACCCTGGACGTGATGATGCCGCGGCTCGACGGCTGGGAGACGGCGGTCCAGCTGAGGAGGTCACCTGAGACGGCCCACATCAAGGTGGTGCTGATCACCGCGCGTGCCCAGGAAGACGACAAGACCAGGGGCAGCCGGGTGGGCGCCGACGCCTACCTCACCAAGCCCTTCGACCCGAATGAGATGATCCGCGTGGTCCGCGAGCTGGCCGGCGCCAGCGCAGGCTAGTGCTCACCGCCGAGCTGCGGCGCGCCATCTCGGCCGCGGCCGGTCCCGACGACGGCGACCCGCTGCTGCGCCCGGGCGGGGCGCCGGGGAGTTACGCGTCGTCCCTGCCGTTCCGCCTGGGGCCGGACCAGGATCCCGCGGCCCTGGCCGCCCGCCTCAGCCGTGAGCCCTGGATCGAGCGCGCCGAACTCACCGGCCGCGGCTACCTCACCGTCACCGTCACGCACGACGCCCTGGCCGACCTCGCGGTCCGGATCGCCAGGGCCGGCCCGGCCTGCGCCGCGAGCGACGCGCTGCGCGGCCGCACCGTCCCCGCCGCGCCGCCGCCGACCCTGGCCGAGCCGAGCTGGCCGCAGGCCCGGGCCGCCCTCGCCGCCCAGCTGACGGCCCGACTCGCCACTACCGCGGGCGCAACTGCGTCTTTTTATCCCGAACGTGACGTCCTTCCTCCCCCCGTCCCCCCTCACCCCGACCCTGCCCAGACCAGCCCGGTCGCGGCCGCGGTCCGCTACGCGGGGGCCGACGAGGTGCGGTTCGCGCTGGCCCGCATGCCGCCGGGCGGGCGGCCGCCCGAGGCGGCGGTCATCGCGAGGCACGTGCTGACCAATCCCGCCTATGCTGTTCGGTACGCGCATGCCGCCACTGTCGCCGTGCTGCGCTGGGCCGCCGCGCTGGGGACTAGGCCAGCCGGGTTCCGGTCGCGTCGGCTCGCCGAACCGGGGGAGCTGGCGCTGCTCGACGCGTTGTCCTGGCTGCCCGAGCGGGTGGCGATGGCGGCGCGCCGCGGCCGGCCCGACGAGTTCGCCGGGTACCTGGAAGAGCTGGCCACCCGGACGATTGGCATCATGAATACCACCGGCTTTACGACAATATCCAGCATCAGCAGCGAAAGACTGTGGCTGGCGGACGCGGCGCGGACCGGCCTGGCCGCCGGCTTGGCGCTGCTCGGGGTCAGCGCGCCTGGCCGCCTTTAGGGAGGGAACCGCATGAGCCGCGTCGCGCACCCGGCCGGGCCACGCCATGGTGACGTGCTGCCCGCCGACCATCCGCCTGCTCCGCCTTCGGACCTGAACGAGCTGTACCCCGGCATCTGGCCGCGCGGCGCCCGCCGTGCCGAGGGCGTCCTGACGCTCGGCGGGAGGGACGTGCGGGAGCTCGCGGCCGAGTTCGGCACGCCGCTCTACGTGTGCGACGAGGAAGACGTGCGATCCCGCTGCCGGGATTACCTGGAGGCGTTCGGCCCGGACGACCGGGTGTTCTACGCGGCGAAGGCGTTCTGCTCCCGGGCGGTGCTGCGCTGGGTCAGCTCGGAAGGGCTCGGCGTGGACGTCTGCACGGGCGGCGAGCTCGAGGTGGCGCTCTCGGCGGGCGTCCCGCCCGAGCAGATCGCGCTGCACGGTAACAACAAGACGCTCGATGAGCTGTCCCGCGCGGTCTCGGCGGGGGTCGGTCATATCGTCGCGGACTCGTTCGAGGAGATCGCCCGGCTCGCGTTCCTGACTGAAGGCGCGACGGTCCGGCCCAAGGTCCTGGTCCGGGTCACCACCGGGGTGGAAGCGCACACCCACGAGTTCATGGCGACCGCCCATGACGACCAGAAGTTCGGTTTCTCGCTGGCCTCCGGAGCCGCCGATGAGGCGGTCCGGCGCGTGCTGGCCTGCCCGGGCCTGTCGTTCGCGGGGCTGCACTCGCACATCGGCTCGCAGATCTTCGACACCGCCGGCTTCGAGGTGGCGGCGCACCGCGTGGTCGGGCTGGCCGTCCGGATCCGCGATGAGCACGGCATCGAGATCGCCGAGCTTGACCTCGGCGGCGGGTTCGGCATCGCCTACACCGAAGAGGACGACGCGCCCGAGGTCAAGGAACTCGCCCAGAGCCTGCGCGAAATCGTGGACGGCCAGTGCCGCGCCGCCGGACTGCCCCGGCCGCGGCTGACCGTCGAGCCCGGCCGCGGGATCGTCGGGCCCTCTACCGTGTCGCTGTACTCAGTAGGCACAATCAAGGACGTGGACGGATTGCGGACCTACGTCAGTGTGGACGGCGGAATGAGCGACAACATCAGGACCGCGCTATACGACGCCGCGTACGCGTGCGCGCTCGCCTCGCGGTCCTCGTCGGCACCGCCGATGCTGTCCCGGGTGGTGGGCAGGCACTGCGAAAGCGGTGACATCGTGGTGCGGCACGCCTACCTGCCGTCCGATCTGGCCCCCGGCGACCTGCTGGCGGTGCCGGCCACCGGCGCCTACTGCCGGTCGCTGGCCAGCAACTATAACCACGTCTCGCGTCCCGCGGTCGTCGCGGTCAACGCGGGCGCGGCGCGGGTGATCGTCCGCCGCGAGAGCCTGGACGACCTGCTCAGCCTGGATGTCGGATGAACCAGCCCCGCCAGCCCCTGCCCACCTTGAAGGTCGCCCTGCTCGGGTGCGGGACCGTAGGCTCCCAGGTGGCCCGGCTGCTCACCGAGCAAGCCGATGACCTGGCGCTCCGCGTCGGCGCGCGGCTGGAGCTTGCCGGAATCGCGGTCCGGCGGGTCGGCCACCGGCGGGCCGAGCAGATCGACCGGGCGCTGCTCACCGCCGACGCGCTCGGGCTGGCCACCCGGCCGGACGTCGACATCGTGGTCGAGGTGATCGGCGGCATCGAGCCGGCCCGGTCGCTGTTGCTGGCCGCGCTGAAGGACGGCAAGCCGGTTGTCACCGCGAACAAGGCCCTGCTGGCCGAGAACGGCGCGGAGATCTACGGCGCGGCCCGCGAGTACGGAGCCGATCTGTATTACGAGGCTTCGGTGGCCGGCGCCATCCCGCTGCTGCGGCCGCTGCGGGAGTCGCTGGCCGGCGACACCGTGCGCCGCGTGCTCGGTATCGTCAACGGCACGACCAACTTCATCCTGGACCGGATGGACTCCTCAGGCGCGGGTTTCGCCGAGTCGCTTGAGGAGGCGCAGGCGCTCGGCTACGCCGAGGCCGACCCGACGGCCGACGTGGAGGGATTCGACGCGGCCGCCAAGGCGGCCATCCTGGCCAGCCTGGCCTTCCATACGCCGGTCACGGCGGCCGACGTGCACCGCGAGGGCATCACCGAGGTCACCGCCGCCGACATCCTCAGCGCCCGGGGCCTCGGCCGGGTGGTGAAGCTGCTGGCCATCTGCGAGCGCACCGACGGCGGCGTCTCGGTCCGGGTCCACCCCGCGATGATCCCGCGCTCGCATCCGCTCGCCTCGGTCAGCGAGGCGTACAATGCGGTCTTCGTCGAGGCCGAGTCGGCCGGCTGATGTTCTACGGCGCGGGCGCGGGCGGCACCCCGACCGCGAGTGCCGTGCTGGGCAACATCGTCGCGGTGGCCAGGAACCGGCTGGCCGGCACCCGAGGCCCGGACGCCTCTACCTACGCCGGCCTGCCCGTCATGCCGATGGGGGAGACGATCACCCGCTATCACGTGTCGCTTGACGTCGATGACAAGCCCGGCGTGCTGGCCCCCGTGGCCGAGGCCTACGCGCGGCATGACGTCTCCATCGAGGCGGTGCGCCAGGCCAGCCGGGGCGAGCAAGCGCAGCTCGTGATCGTAACTCACACCGCCAGGGACGCGGCGCTGGCCGCGACCGTCCGCGAACTCGAGGCCCTGCCGGTCGTCCGCGCGGTGGCCAGCGTGATGCGGGTGGAAGGGGAGGAAGAGTGACTGAACCCCAGCTCCGGTCCAGGCGCGCCCGGTCCCAGTGGCGCGGGGTGATCACCGAATACCGGGACTGGCTTCCGGTCACGGACGCCACACCGGTGGTCAGCCTGCAGGAGGGCGGTACCCCGCTGCTGCCCGCCCCCGTCCTTTCCGCCCGTACCGGCTGCGAGGTGTACCTCAAGGTGGAGGGCGGGAACCCGACCGGCTCGTTCAAGGACCGGGGCATGACGGTGGCGATCAGCATGGCGGCGGGCACCGGCGCCAAGGCGGTGATCTGCGCGTCGACCGGCAACACGAGCGCGAGTGCCGCCGCCTACGCGGCCCGGGCCGGCCTCACCTGCGCGGTGCTTGTGCCGCGCGGCAAGATCGCCATCGGCAAGCTCGCGCAGGCGCTGGTGCACGGAGCGCGGCTGCTTCAGGTAGACGGCTCGTTCGACGACTGCCTCGAGCTGGCCAGGAAGCTGGCCGCCGAATATCCGGTGGCCCTCGTCAACTCCGTGAACCCGGATCGGATCCAGGGCCAGAAGAGCGCCGCATTCGAGATCGTGGACGAACTCGGCGACGCGCCCGACGTGCACTGCCTCCCGGTCGGGAACGCGGGGAATATCACCGCGTACTGGATGGGCTATACCGAGTACCAGCGGGCCGGCCTGGCCACCCGCGCGCCGCGGATGTTCGGGTTCCAGGCCAGCGGAGCGGCGCCGATCGTGATCGGCCGGCCCGTACTGCAGCCGCAGACGATCGCGACCGCGATCAGGATCGGCAACCCGGCGTCCTGGCTGCTCGCCGAGGCCGCCCGCGACGAGTCCGGCGGCGTGATCGAATCAGTGACCGACCGGGAGATACTCGCGGCCTACCGGCTGATCGCCACCCAGGAAGCAGTGTTCGGCGAGCTCGCCTCCTCGGCGAGCGTGGCCGGGCTGCTGCGGGCCTGCGCGGCCGGCCAGATCGCCCCGGGTTCCCGAGTGGTCTGTACCATTACCGGCAACGGCCTGAAGGACCCGGACTGGGCGCTGTCCGGCGCTCCGTCACCCGCCACCATCGCGGCCGACGCCACCGCCGCGGCCGCGGCCCTAGGCCTCGCCTAGCCCGCCCTGCCCAGCCGGTCCCGCTCCGGCCAGCCCGTCCCGCTCCGCCCAGCCCGTCCCGTCCCGCCCAGCCCGTCCCGTCCCGCCCAGCCCGTCCCGCCCAGCCGTCCGGTCCAGCCCCGCCCACCCAGCGCAGCCCAGCCCGCACCCCGCTCCGCCGGGCGCGGTCAGCCACAACGATGCTCCATCGATGTGGCTACCACAACAGCGATGCTCCATCGTTGTGCCTAAGTGAGGAGCCAGATGGCCTGGACGGAAGCCGCAGTGCGGGTACGGGTCCCCGCGACCAGCGCCAACCTCGGCCCGGGCTTTGACGCGCTCGGGCTCGCGCTGACCTTGCACGACGACGTGGACGCGTGGATCTGCGCGTCCGGGCTGTCCATCGAGATCTCCGGCGAGGGCGCGGACCTGGCCGAGGCGGGCGAGGAGCACCTCGTGGTGCGGGCCATGCGAGCGGCGTTCGCCGTCACCGGGGGCCAGCCACCGGGGATCGGGCTGCGCTGCCGTAACCGGATACCGCACGGCCGGGGTCTGGGCTCGTCGGCCGCCGCGATCGTGGCGGGCATCGTGGCCGCGCGGGCGCTGGCCGGAGACGGCGCAGGCCAGCTACCGGACGACGCACTGCTCGGGCTCGCCACCAGCCTCGAGGGACATCCGGATAACGTGGCCGCCTGCCTGCGCGGCGGGCTGACGATCGCGTGGACGGTGGACGGGCAGCCGCGCGTGGTACGACTGGAGCCGCTGCCTTCGATCAAGCCTGTCGTCTGCGTCGCGCCGGCTCCGGTCCGCACCGACGTGGCCAGGGGCGTGCTGCCCGATCTGGTGCCGCACCAGGCGGCGGCGGCCAACGCGGGCCGCTGCGCCCTGTTGGTCGCGGCGCTGACGCAGTTGGAGGGCGCCAACTCGCTGTTCGACGCGACCCAGGACTGGCTGCACCAGGAGTACCGGGCGGTACCTATGCCAGAGACGGACGCTCTGGTCCGGAGGCTGCGGGAGGCCGGTATTCCCGCCGTCGTCTCCGGGGCGGGTCCCTCCGTGCTCGCGCTGCTCGCGGGCCAGGAAGAGACTGATTACCGTCACCACCTGGACAGCCTGGGTTCAATCGTGAGAGAAACGGGTATTGCATGGTACATAAGCTCGCTAGACGTCGAGCGGCATGGTGCGCGTGTCCTGCGGCCGGAGTCTTCCCTGGGCTGCTGAAGCGGGAGACGAGCGGCCAGTCCGTCCGACCGGACATAGGGCGGCAGAGCCAGGCACGCATCACTCCTGGAACGGCCGTGTCGAATGTCCGATCCCGCTGGCGGGCCTCATGGGACCGTTGCCTCTTCTTCCGCGCGACACGGATGGTTGCGAAGGAATGCCTTGAGTCCTCTTGGTGTTAAGCTAGGTGGCGCGCCGGGTGCCCCGTTTTGGATTGGGTACTCGTCGGCTAACCGGGCGCTCGCCGGCAAACTCCTATGGGACGGTATTGTTGCCGTACCCGAGGTCTTTGACCCAGGTTGTTCTGTTCCCCTCCTCGACGAGGGGTGCGGTCAGCCTGGCGGGAGCGCTCGATCTGGGGACGCGGGCGAACGATACAGCCGCCTGGGCGCTCTCCGACTCATCTCCCTAGCTTGCGGACACAGAGCGACGCACGGAGGAACGCAAAGCGTTGCGGGAAACGTGGATATTCGGCGGCTATCAGAGCAGCGCGAATCAACTTTGGCCCCAACGGGGGCCGCTGTACCGGGTCGACGGGCCTAGCGGGTTCACCCAGGCGGCCGAAAATCATGGAAGGACCATTAGTGAGCGACACAACCGAACTCCTCAGCGGCGGGCCCACCGTGTCTGAGGAAGCCCCCGTCGGTACCCCGGCGCCTTCCGCGGCCGCTGGCGGACCATCGGAGGGGGCCGTGGCTCCGGCGTCCAAGTCGCGCAGCCGCACTGGCACTGGCCTTTCCTCGCTGCTCATGCCCGAGCTGCAGCGGATTGCGCAGACCATGGGCATCCCGGGGGCAGGCCGGATGCGCAAGGGCCAGCTGGTTGAGGCGATCGAGGCGCGGCAGGGCGGCGGGCCCCGTCAGGAGACGGCTGCCGCTAAGCAGAGTTCAGGCCGGCGGGTCGCCTCGACCCGTCCGCGGAAGCAGGGCGCTATGGAACCAGGCACAGACACGGGATCGGGCATCGGCGCAGCCGCGACATCAGGCCTCGGCGACGCCGCGCGCGGTGACATCGGTTCGGACGGAGCCGGGCAGCAGCTCAGCTTCGATCACGAGACCGTGGCCGACCGGGCCAACGGCCGCACCCAGCAGTCCCCCGCCGAGCAGCCCCCAGCTCAGCAAACACCGGCCCAGTCAGCACCCGCCCAGTCGGCACCGGCCCAGTCGGCACCGGCCCAGTCAGGGGCAGCCCAGTCAGCAGTAGCCCAGCAGGTTCCCGCCCAGGCGGGCGGCGCGCCGCAGGATGTGCGGGAAGACGGCCAGGCGGGCGAAGCCGCGCCCGGCGAAACCCAGCGCAATGACCGGCGGCGCCGGAATCCCCGCCGCGACGAGCAGCCCTCACGCGGCCGTGAGCAGTCGGCCCGTGACCAGGGCACTCGCGAGAGCGGCGGCCGTGACCAGGGCACTCGCGAGAGCGGCGGCCGTGACCAGGGCACCCGCGAGAACGGCGGCCGTGACCAGGGCACCCGCGAGAACGGCGGCCGTGAGCAGAACGGCCGGGACCAGGGCGGCCGCGACAACAGCGGCCGGGACCAGGGCGGCCGCGACCAGAGCAGCGATCGGCGCGAGCCGGTAGCCGCCAGGGGCGGGCCTGGCGACCAGTACGACGACGGGGGCCCGCGGGGCCGCGGCCGCGACCGGTTCCGCAACCGGAACCGGCGACGTGACCGCCAGGCTGAGCCGGAGACCGTGATCAGCGAGGATGACGTACTTATCCCGATCGCAGGCATCCTCGACGTGCTCGACGCGCAGGGGTATGCCTTCGTGCGCACGACCGGCTACCTGCCCGGGCCGAACGATGTCTATGTCTCGCTCTCCCAGGTCCGCAAGCACGGCCTGCGTAAGGGTGATGTCATCGAGGGCGCGGTCAGGCAGGCGCGCGACGGAGAGCGCAGGGAGAAGTTCAACGCCCTGGTCCGGCTGGACAAGGTCAACGGGCTCGACCCGGAGAAGTCCCTGTCGCGGCCCGAGTTCTCCAAGCTGGTGCCGTTGTACCCGCAGGACAGGCTCAGGCTCGAGACCGATCCAGGCAACATGACCACCCGGATCATCGACCTGATCTGCCCCATCGGCAAGGGCCAGCGCGGCCTGATCGTCTCGCCGCCGAAGGCAGGCAAGACGATGATCTTGCAGTCCATCGCCAACGCGATCACCAAGAACAACCCGGAGTGCCACCTCATGGTCGTCCTCGTCGACGAGCGGCCAGAAGAGGTCACCGACATGCAGCGGACGGTCAAGGGTGAGGTCATCCACTCGACCTTCGACCACCCGGCCGACGATCACACCACCGTGGCCGAGCTGGCCATCGAGCGCGCCAAGCGGCTCGTGGAGATGGGCCACGATGTGGTCATCCTGCTCGACAACATCACCCGGCTGGGGCGTGCCTACAACAACTCGGCGCCCGCCAGCGGCCGCATCCTGTCCGGCGGTGTGGATTCCACCGCGCTGTATCCGCCCAAGCGGTTCTTCGGCGCGGCCCGTAACATCGAGCACGGCGGTTCGCTGACGATCCTGGCGGCGGCCCTGGTCGAGACCGGCTCCCGGATGGACGAGGTCATCTTCGAGGAGTTCAAGGGCACCGGCAACATGGAGCTGCGGCTGCGCCGCGAGCTCGCGGAGAAGCGGCTCTTCCCGGCGGTCGACGTGGACGCGTCGAGCACCCGTAAGGAAGAGATCCTGCTCTCCCCGGATGAGCTCAAGATCATCTGGCAGCTGCGCCGCGTCCTGCACGCGCTGGAGCCCCAGCAGGCGCTGGAGCTCCTCATGGAACAGATGCGCAAGACCAAGAGCAACGCCGAGTTCCTGCTCCAGGTACAGAAGACCACCCTCGGGTCCAGCTAAGCGCCATGAAACCGGGCTTTCACCACGCTGGGGCGTGCTGAAAGCCCGGTTTCACTCCGAGTCGGCCTGGCCCGGAGCGCGGGAATGCCAGATCACAGAAAGTGGTTACACGGTCTGGCACACTAGAAAGCCGCAATCATGCGGTACCGGTTCACGCCCGAGGGCGACCCGGCGACCGCTCAAGGCAGGAGTTGTCATGAAGACAGACATTCACCCCCAGTACAACGTCACCGAGGTGACCTGCAGCTGCGGGAACACATTCACCACCCGGAGCACGGCCCCCAGCGGCACGATCCGCGTCGAGGTCTGCTCGAACTGCCACCCGTTCTACACGGGCAAGCAGAAGATCCTCGACACCGGCGGCCGCGTGGCCAGGTTCGAGAAGCGGTTCGGCAAGAACCCCTCTGGCCAAAAGCCCGCCGACAAGAAGTAACCAGGCTTCCCCTCGCCCGCACCCCCTCAGGAGTGCGGGCGAACCACTTATCGTGAGCTATAGCGCCCGCGGTGGGCGAAAAACGTGGGCGTGGTGGTGGCTCGACAGGCGTTCGGGTGGCTCGGTCTGTAGCCGCCCGGCCAGCCAGGCGAGCCACTCATCAACGCCCACGAGGTGTTTAGAAGCGAAAGGAACCCCGGTGTTCGACCGGCTAGCGGACTTGGTAAGCGAGCACGCGGAGCTTGAGCACGCGCTCGCCGACCCGGGCGTGCACTCCGATCAGGAGAAAGCTCGCACGCTGAGCCGGCGCTACGCCGAGCTGACCCCGATCGTGACCGCATACCGCCAGTGGCAGCAGACCGCGGGAGACGAGCAGACCGCTCGCGAGCTCGCCCGGGAAGACTCCTCGTTCGGGGCCGAGGCCGATCAGCTGGCGGCGCACCGCGAGAAGCTCGAAGCGCAGCTGCAGAAGCTGCTCGTACCGCGCGACCCGAATGACGGACGTGACATCATCCTGGAGGTCAAGGCGGGCGAGGGCGGCGAGGAGTCCGCGCTGTTCGCCAGCGACCTGCTGCGGATGTACCTGCGCTACGCCGAGCGCCGCGGCTGGAAGACCGAGATCCTGGACTCGACAATTACGGGCCTGGGCGGGATCAAGGACGCGACAGTCGCGGTAAAGGGCCGCGGCGCCGAGGGCGCCTGGTCCAGGCTGAAGTACGAGGGCGGAGTCCACCGCGTGCAGCGGGTGCCGGTGACCGAATCACAGGGCCGCATCCACACCTCCGCGGCCGGCGTGCTCGTGGCGCCGGAAGCCAACCAGGTCGAGGTGCAGATCAACGACAACGACCTCAAGGTGGACGTGTTCAGGTCCTCGGGCCCAGGCGGGCAGAGCGTGAACACCACCGACTCGGCGGTGCGGATTACCCACCTGCCGTCCGGCATCGTCGTGTCCTGCCAGAACGAGAAGAGCCAGCTGCAGAACAAGGAGCAGGCCATGCGCGTGCTCCGGGCGCGGCTGCTCGCGCAGGCCGAGGCCGACGCGGACGCGAAGGCCAGCGCGGAACGGCGCAGCCAGGTGCGAACCGTGGACCGGTCGGAACGGGTCCGCACCTACAACTTCCCCGAGAACCGCATCTCCGATCACCGCGTGGGCTACAAGGCCTATAACCTCGACCACGTGATCGACGGCGATCTGGACGCGGTGATCAATGCGCTGGCGGCTGCTGACCTCGCCGCCAAGCTGGTGGGCGCTGGCGATGACGAGCCTGCTGCTTGATGAGGTGGCGCTGGCCGCGCTGCGGCTGGCCGAGGCCGGCGTCGAATCGCCGCGCGCGGACGCCGAGCTGATCGCGGCCAGCGTGCACAATGTCAGGCGCGGCGAGCTGCACATGGTGCCGGACTCCGCGTTCGACGCCCGTTTCTGGGCCGATATCGCGCGCCGGGCCGCGCGTGAGCCGCTCCAGCACATCACCGGCCGCGCGCATTTCCGTTACCTTGAGCTCGACGTGGGCCCTGGTGTGTTTGTGCCGCGCCCGGAAACCGAGGTCATGACCGGGTGGGCTATCAGCAGGCTGCGCGAGATGGACGTCGCCGAACCGGTGGTGGCCGACCTGGGTACCGGGTCGGGCGCGATCGCGCTGGCGATCGGCCAGGAAGTGCCCCGGGCCAGGGTGCACGCGGTCGAGGCGGACCCGCTCGCCCGGCCCTGGGCCGAGCGCAATATCACCCGGTACGTCGAGAGCGCACCCTACACGGCCGGGCGCGTCATGCTGCACGCGGGCGACTTCACCGACGCGCTCGGCGAACTCGACGGTACGGTTGATCTCGTGATCAGTAACCCGCCGTATATCCCGGTGGGGGCGTTCGTCGAGCCTGAGGTCAGCGAGTACGACCCGCCGTCCGCGCTGTGGAGCGGCGCGGACGGTCTGAATGCCATCCGCGCCGTAGAACGCACGGCGCGGCGGCTGCTCCGGCCCGGCGGCCTGGTGGCCGTCGAGCACGGCGCACAGCAGGGGGCACCGGTGTACTGGGTGTTCCCCGAGGAGTCGGGCTGGCGGGACACACGCAACAACAAGGACCTGGCCAACCGTGACCGCTTTGTCACCGCGGCCTGGTCGGGCGAGGGGACCTGAAACATGACCATTCGCTACGACTGCCGGGACGCGAAGTTCCGGACCGCGGGGATCGACGCCGCGGTGACGGCGGCCCGCGCCGGCGAGCTGATCGTGCTGCCGACGGACACGGTATACGGCATCGGCGCGGACGCGTTCACCCCGACTGCGGTCACGACCATGCTCGCGGCCAAGGGGCGTGGCCGGAATATGCCGCCGCCCGTGCTCGTGGGCACCGCGAGGGCCGCGGCGGCGCTGGCCGAAGATCTCGGGGCGTTCGGGCAGGACCTGATCGACGAATTCTGGCCGGGCGCGCTCACCCTGGTCTTCCGCGCCAGCCCGACGCTGTTGTGGGACCTGGGTGACACCAGGGGCACGGTAGCCCTCCGGATGCCGCTGCATGCGGTGGCGCTCGAGGTGCTGAAGCAGACCGGGCCGCTCGCCGTGTCCAGTGCCAACCGGCACGGCCACCCGGCGGCCGTCACCGTCGATGAGGCTCAGGAGCAGCTCGGCGAGTCGGTATCGGTCTACCTCGACGGGGGACCGTGCGCCGATAACGTCCCGTCTACCATCCTCGACCTAACCGGCACCATTCCGAAGGTGCTGCGCGCCGGAGCGATCTCGGTGGACCGGCTGCGCACGGTGGCGTCCGTCATCGCCGACGGCGACCACTACGCCGAGGGCCCCGATCCGGACGCCGACTTCAAGCCCGCGGCGCCGCATCCGCTCGGCGGTTCCGGTACCTCCGGGGAGTTTGCGGGCCCGGTCACCGGTGAGCCGCCCTCCGGCGCGTAGCTCGTGCCATAAAGTGGCGGTGATGAACGCCGATCAGCTCCGGGTCCGCTGAGGCGGTATGAGCGAGTACGTCCTCGTCTTGCTCGTCACCGCGGCGGTGACCTACCTGCTCACCCCACTGGTGCGGCGGGTCGCGGTCGCCACCCGGACGATGCACGCGCCCCGGGCCAGGGACACGCACACCAAGCCGACGCCGCTGCTGGGCGGCCTCGCCATGTACGGCGGGCTGGTCGCCGGGCTGCTAGTCGCCAGCCGGCTTTCCTCCCTGCAGGATCCCTTCCAGGCAGCCGGGTCCAGAACCGAAGCCGGGCTGCTGCTGGCCGGCGGGTTCGTGGTCGTCGTCGGGTTCGTGGACGACCGGTGGGGGCTCAGCGCGACCAGCAAGCTGGCCGCCCAGGTGGCGGCGGCCGGCATCCTGGTCTGGAGCGGCCAGTCACTGCCCTGGCTGCCGATGCCGAGCGGCGGCGTGTTCTCGCTCGAACCCGACCTGAGCGTGACGCTGACCATCCTGCTCGTCGTGGTGACCATCAACGCGATCAACTTCATCGATGGCCTGGACGGGCTGGCGGCGGGCATCGTGGCCGTCGCCGCGCTCTCCTTCCTCGCCTACTCCTACACTCTTATCCACACCATCGGTAACACGTCGCAGTCGCTGCCCGCGGTGGCATCGGCGCTGCTGGCCGGGATGTGCCTCGGGTTCCTGCCGCACAACTTCTTCCCGGCCCGGATCTTCATGGGCGACATCGGCGCGATGCTGCTCGGCCTGCTGCTCGCCTACGGGCCGATCTCGAGCACCGATACCCTCGACCCGGCCCTGCTGACCCACTACTCGGACCACCACGCGCTGGACCGGTTCCCGACCTTCCTCCCGCTCCTGGTGCCGGCCGCGATCTTCATCATCCCGTACGCGGACCTGATGTTCGCGATCATCCGGCGGACGCGGGCGGGCAAGCCGCTGATGGCGGCCGACCGGCAGCACCTGCATCACCGGCTGATGAACATCGGGCACTCCTACCGGCAGAGCGTGCTGCTCATGTACTTGTGGGCGGCGCTGTTCTCCGTCGCGGTGGTATCGCTGTCGCTGGTCCGGAGCCCGCTGATCGTTTTCGCCGCCGCCACACTGGTCGCGGTGCTGGCCCTGCTGATGGCCACCATGCCCAGTTTGCGCCCCTGGCGGGCACTGGCCCGGCGTAAAGCCGCCCTGGCCGCCGCATCGCGGCCGGCCGCGGCCCCGGTGCCCGGTCCGCCGGGGGCCGCGGCCCCCCAGGACCGTGCCTCCCCTCGTGATGCCGGCCGACGCCCGGCCGCCAGGCCCGGCGATCACCGGCGGTACGGCCCCCCGCCACCCGGGTACCCCGTACTCAGCTGCCGCCCCCGCGTTCCCCGGTGATCCACTGCCGCGCGCCGGCCGCCTCCCGAACGGCGACCCCTTCTACGGCGCCGCGCC
This sequence comes from uncultured Actinomycetota bacterium, assembly GCA_963844625.1. GTDB lineage: Bacteria > Actinomycetota > Actinomycetes > Streptosporangiales > Streptosporangiaceae > Palsa-504. The sequence continues at coordinate 173,539 of CAWJPF010000001.1, forward strand.
GTTCCCCCCGCAAGACCGCTTCCCGGGCGCCGCGCCGCTCCCCGGCCAGCATCACCTCCCGGCCCCCGTGCCACTAGCAGACGGGGACCGTTTCCCCGACCCCGTGCCGCGCCCGGACGGGGATCGCTTCCCCGGCCCTGCGCCGTTCCCGGAACCTGCCCCCTTCTCCGGCGCCGCCCCGGTGCCTGACGCTGGTCCCCTCGCTGACGGACCCGCCGAAGGCATCGACCCGTTTCCGCAGGCCCAGCGCCCCGACGCGCGGCCTAGATAAGACTCCCGCCGGCCTGCGGATGACCCGGCCTTTACCTTCCTCGCCGCCTCCGAGCGGCCGGTCCGGTCGGCCTTAGTTCGTTTGGTTTACCCCTCGTCACGGCCGCCTCAGACCGCGTAGATTGAACGTTAAATCTGTGCCTGGCCAGGTGGGATGCTAACACTGCAGGCAGACTGGGAGGAGGCAGGCTCTGGAGGGCGAAACGGCGTACGGGCCACCGCCGGGGTGGGTGCCCAGCGTTGGTCATAGATTTGTCGCTTTAAGGTAAAGACAGGGTCAAGAACTTTGTGATATCTTTCACGAGCAGCCCCTCTTTAGCTAGTGAGAGGCCCGTGATACCTTTCGTAAACCTGACCGGATGCCTGCATCGCGACAGCGGCGCGGCGACCGGCTCCTGCAATGTACGCGGGGGATCCTCCGCGTCAGCAACGTTGCTGTCCAACCCCTCAGGAGCCATCTAAATGCTGGCGAAGTACGCCACGATCGTACGGCGCGCGGGAGCGCTGACGGCCGCCGCGGCCGCGATAATGGTCGCCCTGAGCGGCGCCTTGGTCGGCGTCAAGGGCCTGATCGGCGCGCTGGTCGGGGTGGCCATCGTCACCGTCTTCTTCGGCATCAGCGTGCTGGTAGTCGGCCGGGCCGCGCGAGTGAGCCCGCAGGCCATGATGGTGGCCGCCCTGGTCACCTACCTAGTCAAGATCGTCGCCCTAGCTGTCGTCGTCTCCAGCCTGAACGGCACGACCGCGTTCAGCACCCGGGCCCTCGGCTTCACCGCGATCGGCTGCATCCTCGTCTGGAGCGCCACGCAGGTCATCACGGCGATCAAGGTCAAGATGCTGTACGTCGAACCCGAGCAGCCAATGATGCGGCGAGGCGGGTGAGATGAGCAGCGCCAACGACGCCAGCACGCGGGCCCAGCAGGGAGCCGCCGCGGAAGGCCGGGCCCATGGCCTGGAAGTCGGCTGGACGGTGTTCGGCTACCTGATCTCAGGGATGGCCGCCTACGGCGTGATCGGCTGGCTGATCGGCCGGGCTGTCCACGTCGCCCTGCTGTTCCCGCTCGGCATGCTGGTCGGCCTGGCGATCTCGATTAGCTTCATCATCTACCGCTACGGCAAGCAGGGAGCGGTAGTGCGCCCTTCCCCTCGCGGGGGTCGTCCCTCCGGGCCCAGGACAGAAGGAGATGACAGGTGATCGGTGACGTTCGGGTCGTCGCGGACCCGGCGACCTTGAAGGGGGCAGGGGAGGTGGGCGGGGGCTGCCACATCTTCAGCGGGTGCGGATTCCCTGCCCCGGGCCTGCAGGATTTTGAATGGAAGCCGTTCTTCACCATCGGCTCATTCGGGTTCACCAAGCCGATGCTTCTCGCGATCATTGGCGCGCTCGTAGTGATCGTGTTCTTCTGGGTGGCGTTTCGTAAGCCCCAGCTGGTCCCGCGCGGCATGCAGAACCTCGGCGAGATGGCGATCCTGGCCGTGCGGGACCAGATCCTCCGCCCGTCGCTGGGCAGGAGAGGCGACTCTTACCTGCCGTTGCTCGTGTCGCTGTTCTTTTTCATCTACATCATGAACGTGATGGAACTGATCCCGGTCTTTCAGTTCCCTGTCACGTCCAGGATCGGCTTCGTGTGGCCGCTGGTATTCATCGTCTACTTCCTCTACCTGTACCTTGGCGTCAAGAACCAGGGGCCTTGGGGTTACCTCAGGAACATGATCCCGCCGGGCGTGCCGTGGCCGATCTACTTCATCCTGGTTCCGGTCGAGCTGCTCAGGTTCTTCGTCTTCCAGCCGTTCACCCTCGGGGTGCGGCTCTTCGGAAACATGTTCGCCGGCCACCTGCTGCTGACGATCTTCACGATCGCGACGTGGTATCTGCTGAGCCTGTCCGTCGGGCTGCTTTACGCCGCTGGTTCCTTCGCGCTGGCGATATTCGTCTTCCTGCTCGAGACCCTGGTCACCCTGCTGCAAGCATTTATCTTCACCACGCTGACCGCCACGTACATAGCCAGCTCGCTAGAGGCGGCACATTGACCGCGCTGTACCTACGACCCATCCGGCGGGACGAGCCGCCGGTACGACATGTAAAGGACTGAACTTATGTCTGTTGCCGCTTCCCTCGTAACCGCCGCCGCTGTTACTCCCAAGAGCGTGATAAGCATCAACGCCGGCGCTATCGGCTATGGTCTCGCGGCCATCGGCCCCGGCATCGGCATCGGCCTGGTGTTCGGGCACGCGATCGAGGCAATGGCCCGCCAGCCCGAAGCCACTGGCCGCATCTCGCTGTACATGTGGATCGGCTTCTCGCTGACCGAGGCGCTCGCGCTGATCGGCCTCGTGGCCCCGTTCATCTTCAAGTACTGAGGTAACCGTGTCATGATCCAGCTCGCTGACAGTACGGCGTCGACGAACCCGCTGCTCCCTTCGTGGCCCGAGTTCATTATCGGCACGATCCTTTTCGCCTTGGTGTTCGGCGTGCTCGCCAAGTTCCTGCTGCCCAGGGCCCAGCAAACGCTGGCGCAGCGCACCGAGTTGATCGAGGGCGGCCTGGCCAAGTCGGAGGAAGCCCAGGCCGAAGCCGGAGCGTTGCTTGACCAGTACCGCCAGCAGCTGGCCGAGGCCAGGCACGAGGCGTCCCGGCTGCGCGAGGAGGCCAGGGAACAGGGCGCGCAGATCATCGCCGAGATGCGTGACCAGGCCCAGGCCGAGGCCCGCCGGGTCACAGAGGCCGCCCAGGCTCAGATCGAGGCCGAACGGCAGCAGGCGCTGATCTCGCTGCGCACCGAGGTCGGCACGCTGGCGACCGAGCTGGCCAGCCGGATCGTGGGCGAGTCGCTCACCGACGAGGCGCGGCAGCGGCGGATGGTGGACAGGTTCCTCGACGAGATCGAGCAGGTGTCCAGCCCGTGACGCAGGTCAGCTGTCCAGGGGCGGGCACCCCGTCCCGTTCGGAAAAAATCCCCGAAGTACCCAGCGGGAGGCGATGAGCATGCGCGGTGCCAGCCGGGCCTCGTTCGCCGCGCTCAACGAGCAGCTGGCGGCGGAGAACATCACCAGCGCCACCGTGGCCACCCGGCTCGGTAACGAGCTGTTCGCGGTGGTCGGGCTGCTTGATAACGAGCACGCGCTGCGGCGCGCGCTGTCCGATCCGGGCAAGCCCGCGGCGGAAAAGGGCGCGGTGGCCGGCGCGCTGCTGCACGGGAAGGTGACCCAGCGGACCGAGGCGCTGGTCATGACGGCCGTCGAAGGCCACTGGGCCAGCCCGGGCGACATGGTGGACGCGATCGAAGAAGTCGCGGTCAGCGCGATGGTTCTCGCCGCGGACGCCGACGGCAACCTCGACGACCTGGAGGACGAGCTGTTCAGGTTCAGCCGGGTGGTCTCCGCGCAGCCGGACCTGCGGGCCGCGTTGGCCGATCCCGGCCTGCCCGATGACCGCAAGCACGACCTGCTTGGCGCCCTGCTCAACGGCAAGGTGGATGCCGTCACGCTCGTCCTGATCACTCAGGTGGTGGAGCATCCGCGTGGCCGCCCGCTGAGCCTGGCCCTGGACATGTGCGCCGGCATCGCGGCGCAGCGCAAGGAGCAGCTGATCGCCGTGGTCCGTTCGGCGGTGGAGCTGTCCGCGAGCCAGCGCAGGCGGCTCGCCGGGGCCCTTTCGGAGTCCTACGGGCACAAAATTCACCTCAATGTCGTACTTGACCCCTCGGTCGTAGGTGGAATGTCCGTCCAGATCGGGGATGAGCTTATTGACGGGACGGCGGCCAGCCGGCTGGCCGAAGTCCGGCGCAAGCTGGCGGGCTGACAGACATGCGCGAAATCCGCTGCGGGAAACCTGAAGCTGAGAAGACGACTATGACGGAAGACAGGCAGGATAATGGCTGAGCTGACGATCCGGCCGGACGAGATCCGGGACGCGCTGGCGCGCTTCGTCACCGAATACGAGCCGGCGAGCGCCTCGCGGGAAGAGATCGGTATCGTCACCGAGTGCGGTGACGGCATCGCCCGGGTCGAGGGGCTGCCCTCGGCCATGGCCAACGAGCTGCTCGAGTTCGAGAACGGCGTCCGGGGCATCGCGCTCAACCTGGACATCCGCGAGATCGGCGTCGTCATCCTCGGCGAGTTCAACGAGATCGAGGAGGGCCAGCAGGTCCGCCGGACCGGCGAGGTGCTGTCCGTCCCCGTCGGCGACAGCTTCCTCGGCCGCGTCGTCGGGCCGCTGGGCGAGCCGCTGGACGGCAAGGGGCCCATCGAGGACACCACGGAGCGGCCGCTGGAGACGCAGGCACCGTCCGTGGTGGAGCGCCAGCCGGTCAAGGAGCCACTGCAGACCGGCATCAAGGCCATCGACGCGATGACCGCCATCGGCCGGGGGCAGCGGCAGCTGATCATCGGCGACCGGCAGACCGGCAAGACCGCCATCGCCATCGACGCGATCATCAACCAGAAGGCGAACTGGGACTCGGGTGACCCCGCCCGCCAGGTGCGCTGCGTCTACGTCGCGGTGGGCCAGAAGGGCTCCACCATTGCCTCGGTGCGCCAGTCCCTCGAGGAAGCCGGCTCGCTCGAATACACCACGATCGTGGCCGCCCCGGCCTCGGACCCGTCGGGTTACAAGTACATCGCGCCCTACACCGGCTCGGCCATCGCCCAGAACTGGATGTACCAGGGCAAGCACGCGCTGATCGTCTTCGATGACCTGTCCAAGCAGGCCGAGGCGTACCGCGCGATCTCGCTGCTGCTGCGCCTGCCGCCGGGTCGTGAGGCGTACCCGGGCGATGTCTTCTACCTGCACTCCCGGCTGCTCGAGCGGTGCGCCAAGCTGTCTGACGAGCTGGGCGGGGGATCGCTGACCGGGCTGCCGATCGTCGAGACCAAGGCCAACGACATTTCCGCCTACATCCCGACCAACGTCATCTCGATCACCGACGGCCAGATCTTCCTGGAGACCGACCTGTTCAACGCGGGCGTGCGGCCCGCCATCAACGTCGGCCGGTCGGTGTCGCGAGTCGGCGGCAACGCGCAGGTCAAGGCGATGAAGAGTGTCGCGGGCAACCTGCGGCTGGCCCTGTCGCAGTACCGTGACCTGGAGGCGTTCGCCGCGTTCGCCTCTGACCTGGACGCGGCCTCCCGGGCGCAGCTTGACCGGGGCGCGCGACTGGTCGAACTGCTCAAGCAGCCGCAGTACTCGCCTTTCCCGGTCGAAGACCAGGTGGCGTCGCTCTGGGCCGGCGTCAACGGGTACCTCGACGACGTGCCGGTCGAGGACATCGGGCGGTTCGAGCACGATTTCCTCGACTTCCTCAAGCGGAGCCACTCCGGCATCCTCACCACGATCCGGGAAACGGCCGACCTGTCCGAGGACACGGTGACCGCCCTCAAGGACGCGATCGGGGAATTCCGCAAGGGCTTCGAGACGAGCTCCGGCGAGCTGCTCAGCGGCGAGGACGAGTCGGCCGAGGCGCTCGAGGCCGAGGACCAGGAGAAGATCGCCCGCCGCCGCCAGCCCGAGAATGCCGAGAAGAAGTAGCCGATGGCCGCACAGCTTCGCTTGGTCAGGCGGCGGATCAGCACGGTCCAGTCCATCGCCAAGATCACCCGCGCGCAGGAACTGATCGCGTCGTCACGGATCGTCCGGGCCCAGCAGCAGATGCGCGCCGCCCAGCCGTACGCGCGGGAGCTCACCCGCGCCGTAGAGGCGGTAATCAGCCGTTCGACCAACGTCCACCACCCGTTCACCGAGGAGCCGGAGAACCCGTCCCGGGCCGCGGTGCTGATCCTGACCAGTGACCAGGGCTTCGCCGGCGCCTTCAACGCGAACGTGCTGCGCGAATCGGTGCGGCTGCGCAAGACGCTACGGGACCGGGGCATCGAGCCGGTCCTGTACGTGGCAGGCCGTAAGGGCATCGGCTGGCACCGGTTCCGCGAGCTTGAGCTCGCGGACTCCTGGAGCGGTTTCTCCGCCGCGCCTAAGTACCGGGACGCGCAGCGGATAGCCACCGCGCTGCTCGAGGCGTTCAACGCGGAAGAGGGCGGCGTGGACGAGATCCACCTCGTCACCACCGAGTTCGTGTCCATGCTGACGCAGCGGCCCGTGGCCCGCAGGCTCCTGCCGCTGGAGATCGAGGACACGGAAGAGGAAAGCCCGTCCGGCCCGCTGCCGTCGTACGAGTTCGAGCCCGGGCCGGCCGAGGTGCTCAACGCCCTGATGCCGCAGTACGTGGCGGCCCGGATTTTCTACGCGATGCTCGAGGCGGCGGCCGCCGAGCTGGCCTCGCGACGACGCGCGATGAAGGCGGCCACCGACAACGCGGGCGATCTGATCGAGCAGCTGACCCGTGAGGCGAACAACGCACGGCAGGCCGAGATCACCCAGGAAATCAGCGAGATCGTCGGCGGCGCCAACGCGCTCGCCGGGGCAAGCGCAACGAGTGAGTGAGGGAACATGACCGCGACCGATGAGAAAACACCCGAGAGCAGCGAATCCGCTGTGGGCACCGGCCGCGTCGCGCGGGTCATCGGCCCCGTCGTGGACGTGGAGTTCCCGGCGGACCAGATGCCGGAGATCTACTACGCGCTCCACGTCGATGTCACGCTCGGCGACGAGACGCGGATGCTGACCTTGGAAGTCGAGCAGCACATCGGCGACAACATGGTACGGGCGATCTCGATGCAGCCCACCGACGGCATGGTGCGCGGCACCGAGGTGACCAACACCGGCGCGCCGATCGAGGTGCCGGTCGGCGACGTCACCAAGGGGCACGTGTTCAACGCCCTAGGCGAGACACTCGACGTGCCCACCTCATCGCTGGACATCACCGTGCGGTGGCCGATCCACCGCGACCCTCCGCCGCTGGACCAGCTCGAGCCGCGGACCGAGATGTTCGTCACCGGCATCAAGGTCATCGACCTGCTCACCCCGTACGTCCGGGGCGGGAAGATCGGCCTGTTCGGCGGGGCCGGCGTGGGCAAGACCGTGCTGATCCAGGAGATGATCCGCCGCGTGGCCCAGAACTTCGGCGGCGTCTCCTGCTTCGCCGGCGTCGGGGAGCGCACCCGCGAGGGCAACGACCTGTGGCTGGAGATGACCGAATCCGGCGTCATCAACGACACGGCCCTGGTGTTCGGCCAGATGGACGAGCCGCCCGGTACGCGGCTGCGGGTCGGCCTGTCCGCGCTCACCATGGCCGAGTACTTCCGCGACGTGGAGAAGCAGGACGTACTGCTGTTCATCGACAACATCTTCCGCTTCACCCAGGCCGGCTCGGAGGTGTCCACGCTGCTCGGCCGGATGCCGTCGGCGGTCGGCTACCAGCCGACGCTGGCCGACGAGATGGGTCAGCTGCAGGAACGGATCACCTCGACCCGCGGTCACTCGATCACCTCCATGCAGGCCATCTACGTGCCCGCGGACGACATCACCGACCCGGCGCCGCACACGGTGTTCGCGCACCTCGACGCCACCACCACCCTGTCCAGGGCCATCACCGAGAAGGGGATCTACCCGGCGGTTGACCCGCTAGACTCCACGTCACGGATCCTGGACGCAAGGTACATCGGCCAGGATCACTACGACGTGGCCCGCGAGGTACAGCGGATCCTGCAGCGATACCGGGAGCTGCAGGACATTATCGCCATCCTCGGCGTCGATGAGCTGGGTGAAGAGGACAAGATCACGGTGCAGCGGGCGAGGCGGATCGAGCGGTTCCTGTCTCAGCCGATGTTCGTGGCCGAGCAGTTCACCGGGCAGCCGGGGGTCTTCACGCCGCTGGAAGAGACGATCTCCTCGTTCAAGGCGATCAGCGAGGGCAAGTACGACAACCTGCCCGAACAGGCGTTCTACATGGTCGGCGGGATCGAGGACGTGGAGAAGAAGGCCAGGGAGCTGGAGCAGCGGTGACGATGCATGTAGCTCTGGTCGTGCCCGACCGCGAGCTGTGGTCGGGTGAGGCCAGGACGGTGATCGCGAAGACCACCGAGGGCGACATCGGTGTCCTGACCGGGCACGCGCCGGTGTTCGGCGTCCTGGCCGAGGGGAGCCTGGTCGAGATCCTCACCGAGGAGGCGACCGTGCGAGCCGCGGTCAGTGGCGGGTTCCTGTCCGTGGCGGACGACCGGGTATCGGTCCTGGCCGCGCAGGCTCAGCTCGGCGACGAGATCGACACCAGCGAGGCCCAGCGGGAGCTTGACGCGGCCCTGTCCGAAGCCGAGCCGGGCCCCGAAGAGCCAGCCGAAGCCAAGTACGCGAGGGCGCAGCTGCGGGCCGCGGGCGGCCAGGCTTAACCTCGGTGGGCGGAGCGCTGGCGCTTGATGCAGCCTGGCTCTTCGCCGCCTTCCTGGTCGTCCTCATCCTGGCCGCCGCCGGTATCGCCGCCCGCCGTTTTCTCCTTGAGCGCGGCGGCGGCACGGTCGAGTGCGGCCTGCGGAAGGGTACGGGCGCGTGGCGCCTTGGCGTGGCCTCCTACCGGCGCGAGGAGCTCTGCTGGTACGGCTTCTTCCGGGTGTCGATGCGGCCGGAAGAAACGTTCCCCCGCCACGACCTGACCGTGGTATCGCGCCGCCTGCCCAGCGACGTCGAGGCCGCCAGCCTGGGGCCGGGGATGATCGTCGTGGAATGCCGGCTCGGCGACGGCGACGGCGATAGTGGCAGCGGGGGCCCGGGCTCCGGCGGCGGCGCGGGTAACACGGTCGAACTCGCGCTAGGGGAGTCGGCGCTCACCGGCCTGCTGTCCTGGCTCGAAGCCGCACCGCCCGGATCCCACTTCGACATGTCCAGGTGACCTCCGCGTGTCCGAGTCCAAGCCCCGGCGGTCCCCTGCAACGCCGTGTAACCGCGGTTTTCGCCTCGCGCTAGCCTCGCTCGCCGCCTGGCTTCCACAGCACGTCGGCGTGTCCCTCGTTAGCCTGGCGCGAGAGGATGAATAGCAGGTCAGACAGCCGGTTCAGGTAACGGGCGGGCAGCGGGCTCACCGAATCGCCGTGCTCGCCGACTGCGGCCCACGCGCTCCGCTCGGCCCGGCGGGTGACGGTCCGCGCCATATGCAGCAACGTCGCACCCGGGCTCCCGCCCGGCAGCAGGAAGCTGCGCAGCGTCGGCAGCGATGCATTGTAGGCGTCGCACTCGCTCTCCAGCCGGGTGATGTAGGCCTCGTCGATCCGCAGCGGCGGGTAGGGCGGCGGCGTGTCGGTCACCGGGTTGGCCAGGTCGGCGCCGACGTCGAAGAGTTCGTTCTGCACCCTGGAAAGCAGCGCAATAATGTCCGAGGCGAGCTCACCGAAAGTAATGGCCATCCCGATCGCGCAGTTCGCTTCCTCGACGTCGGCGTACGCGGCGAGGCGCGAATCGGTCTTCGCGGTGCGGCTGCCATCGGCGAGCGCGGTGCTGCCGTCGTCGCCCGTCCGGGTGTAGATACGGGACAGCACGACAGGATTTTCGCTGCGGTTTCGCGACATGAACCCACCCTAAGGGAACCGGCGTACGGACGCCGCTGGCCGCCCGCCCGGGTGATCGACTTATTGACCTGGGGTGTTCACATTGAGTGCACGATGTGGCATCGTATGAACACGATCAGTGATCACGCTAGTGATCAGCAGCGGCTGGGATACGCGAGGGTCTGAGTGGTTGTTACCGTACGTGTCTGACCCCACCAGCATGTAACGTACGGTAAGCATTGCAGGGCGTCCAGGTCCGGCGGTTCGCGGGGGCCCGCCGGACCTGGATTCACTCCCCGAGCGCAAACCCCAGGGAAGCAAGCTCCAGGGACGCGAACCCCAGGGACGCGAACCCCAGGGACGCAAGCCCCCCTGGCCTGACCCACGACCACGGCGCGTTATTGTTCCCCTTATCCCTTTAGGAGACCGCCGTGTATGACTACATCATCGTCGGCGCCGGAAGCGCGGGTTGCGTCCTGGCGGCGCGCCTGTCCGCTGATCCCAGCATCAGCGTCCTGCTCCTGGAAGCCGGGCCGGCCGATGACGCCGTGGAGATCCACGCTCCCGCCGCCTTGAACCGGCTGTTCCAGACCGAATACGACTGGAACTACACGACGGTCCCGCAGCACCGTGCCGCCGGGCGGACCATTTACTGGCCGCGGGGCAAGGTCCTCGGCGGTTCGTCCTCGATGAACGCGATGGTCTACATCCGCGGCAACCGCGAGGACTTCCAGTCCTGGCGGGACGAGCACGGCTGCACGGGCTGGGGTTATCCGGACCTGATGCCCTACTTCCGCCGGTCCGAGGACAACTCGCGCGGGCCTTCCGCTTACCACGGCGCAAGCGGCCCGCTGAGCGTCACGGACCTGCGGTACAAGTCCGCGGCCTGCCAGGCGTTCCTCGCGGCGGCGATCGAGCAGGGGGCGACGGCCAACCAGGACTTCAACGGGCCGCGCCAGGACGGCGTCGGCTGGTACCAGGTCACCCAGCGGAACGGCCGTCGTTGCTCGGCCGCCACCGCCTACCTGCATCCCGCCATGACCCGGCCGAACCTCACCGTCATTACCGATGCCCTGGTCACGAAGGTCGTCATCGAGGCCGGCCGGGCCGTCGGCGTCACCTACCAAAGGCACGGCCAGGCCGAGACCGCACGCGCCGACGCGGAGGTCATCCTGTCCGGCGGCGCGATCAACAGCCCGCAGCTGCTGATGCTGTCCGGCGTCGGCCCGGCCGACCACCTGATCGAGATGGGCATCGACGTGCTGGCGGACAGCCCTGGGGTCGGCGCCAACCTCGGTGACCACCCGGTGGTGCCGGTCATCTGGACCACGCCGCGGCTCCGCGGTCTATGGGAGAAGAGCGGCCACGGCAACACGCTGCGCTGGCAGCTGACCCACCGCGGCCCGCTGGCCAGCAACGTGGCCGAGTGTGGCGGGTTCGCCCACTCCGAACCCGGGCTGCCCGCGCCCGACCTGCAGCTGCACGTGCTTCCCGCCCCGTACAGAAACCAGGGTCTCGCCGACCCCGCGCAGCGCGCGATGTCGGTGCTGGTCGGCCTGGTCGACGTGGCGAGCCGCGGCCGGATCAGGCTGCGCAGCACCGACCCCAGGCACCGCCCGGCCATCGATCCCGGCTACCTTTCCGATCCCGGCGACGCCCGGGCGCTGACGGCCGGGCTGAAGATGGCCAGGGAGTTCGTGACGGCCCGGCCGATGGCGGAGATATGCAAGAGCGAGCTGGCGCCCGGCGCGCACATCCGCTCCGACGCCGAACTCCTGCAGTACGTCCGGACCAGCGTGGTGACCCTCTACCATCCGGTCGGTACCTGCGCGATGGGCGCCGAATCGAGGTGGAACAGCGTCCTGGACCCCGAGCTGCGGGTGCGCGGCGTGTCCGGCCTGCGGGTCGTGGACGCGTCGGCGATGCCGTCGGTGCCGCGGGGTAACACCAACGCGCTGGCCATCGCGATCGCCGAGCGCGCCGCCGACCTCATCGCCGGCCGTGCCCCGCTGGCTCCGGTCGATCCCGCCGATCCCGCCGATCCCGCCGACGCCATGATCGCGGGCCACGCCGGCTCCAGTGACTACGCCGCCGGCTCCAGCGGCAACGCCAGCACCTAGGGCCCGACCCGTAGATCTCGGCGGGTCGGTCCGCTGGGCGCCTGGGCAGCCCCTGGTTCCGGGCCCGCAGGCGTGCCGTGCCACCGGCTGGTGCCCGGTACCATGCCAGGGGCTGACGGGGCTGACGGGCGGGGCAGGGCGGGGTCCCGGTGACCCGTTCGCGGCCCCGCAGCCCGGCCCCGGCCCCGCAGCCCGGCCCCGGAAAGATCACGGAAAATCGGGCTTCCGCGGAGACTTTGGTTAACCGGCCCCGGATCTTCCGTAAAGGCCGGATTTTCCAGGTTAACCGGCGCGGGAGCGCGGGAGCGCTGGGACGTCAGCGGCGGCAGGAGCCTGACGGTACAGGACGGGCCGAGGCGACATCTACCCGGCCGGTCGGCACCGGCATCACCCGCACCCGAGAGTGCCGGGCTTCAGCCGCCCACCCCAGATCTACGGGACACACCATAGCGTCCCGCGCCGCAAGATCGTTCGCCCGCCAGCACCTAGCGTCCCGCGCCACAGCCCTAACGAACTAAGGAACTAACGAATTAGCGATCGCGCCGTGCTCCCCGCGGCCGGTAAAGCCGCCCGTGCAACAATGTCACCAAAGTGACGACCCGCCGCATGTCCCGGTCGGTCCGCCCGAACGACGTCAGGTTCACCAGCGGCCGCATCCGCTGCCGCGTAATCGCCTTAGGCCGCGAAAACTCGCGCAGCCCGTCCGCGCCGTGGATCCGCCCGAACCCTGACTCGCCCACTCCGCCGAACGGCAGCGCGGGCACGACCGCGAATCCGACCACCGAATTGACCGAGGTCATCCCGCTGCGCAGCGAACGCGCCGCGCTCATCCCCGCCGAACGGTCCTTGGTGAACACCGCCGATCCGAGCCCGTACTTGCTCGCGTTAGCGAACGAGACCGCCTCCGCCAGGTTCACGACCGGCGTAACCGTCACCGTGGGGCCGAACGTCTCTTCCGTCACCGCCGCGCTGTGCTCAGGCACGTCCGTCAGCACCACCGGCCGCACGTACGGCGGCACCACCACGGCCCCATTCCCAGAAGCCCCGGAAGCCCCACCTGCCCCAGAATCACCAGTATCCTCAGAACCCTCAGTACCCCCGGAAGCCTCAGAAGACAAGGAAACCGAACGCCCGCCCCGCGCCAGCGCGTCCGCCACGTGCCTGCCCACGATCTCGCCCTGCGCGGGCGACGTCATCGGCCCGTAGGCCGCCTCCGGGTCGAACCCCGGCCGCAGCCCCGACACACGATGCGTCAGCCGCTCCATGAAGCTGTGGTAGACCGCGTCGGCCACGTACACGCGCTCGATCCCGATGCAGGTCTGGCCGGCGTTGGACATCGCGCCCCACGCCGCCGCGTCGGCGGCCGCGTCGAGATCGGCGTCGGCCGCGATCAGCAGGGCGTCCTTGCCGCCGCATTCGGCGATGACGGGGGTGAGGGTGTCGGCGGCGGCCGCCATCACCTTGCGCGCGGTGGCCGCCGACCCGGTGAAGGCGATCTTGGCCACGCCGCTGCGGGCCAGCGCCTCGCCGGTCGAGCCGGCCCCGGTGACCAGCTGGAGCACGGGCAGCGGCTCACCGAAGATCCCCAGCGCCTCGCCGAACGACCGGACCAGCCAGTCTCCGGTCGCCGGGGTCAGCTCAGAGGGCTTGAACACGACCGCGTTCCCTGCGGCCAGCGCGTACGCGATCGAGCCGACCGGGGTGAACACCGGGTAGTTCCACGGCCCGATCACGCCGATCACGCCGAGCGGGTGGTACTCCACCGTGCCGGCCTGATGGAAGGAGAAAAGCCCGCTGCGCACCCGGCGCGGGCGCAGCACGCCGCGGGCGTGCCTGGCGGCCCAGTCGATGTGCAGGATGGCCAGGATGATCTCGAGTTTGGCGTCGTCGAGCGGCTTGCCGGTCTCCTCGTGCACGAGCTGCGCGAGCCGGCCGAGGTACCTGGTCAGGTGCGACTTCCACGCGAGCAGCCTGATCCGCCGCCCGGACCAGCCGAGCCCGGCCCACCACTCCGCCGCGTCACGGGCCGCGGCCACGGCGGCGTCTACTTCACGGCTGCCCTGCAGGGGGAAGGTGGCCAGTACTTCCCCGGTCGCCGGGTTGATTGTCTCAAGCATCGCTGACCAGTAAAGCACCGAAGCTACGCTGGGGTAAGACCGGATCAAAGGGGACTTGCTTGCCGCCGCGCCCGTACGTGCTGCTGAGTTGCGCCACCTCGGCGGACGGTTACCTGGACGACGCCAGCCCCCGGCGGCTGATCCTGTCCGGCCCCGCTGACCTGGACCGGGTCGACGAGGTCCGGGCGGGCTGCGACGCGATCGGCGTCGGCGCGCAGACGATCAGGACGGACGACCCCCGGCTGCTGATCCGCGACCCGCGCCGCCGCGCCCGCCGGACCGCCCGCGGCCTGCCCGAGCACCCGGCCCGGGTCACGCTGACGGCGACCGGCGACCTGGATCCGCGGGCCCGCTTCTTCGCCCCGGGCGCGCTCCGGCTGGTGTACTGCGCCACCCCCGCGCTCGGCCCGGCCCGGGCCCGCCTAGGGGATGCCGCCGTACTAATTGACGCCGGTGACCCGCTTTCCCTCGGCTTCATTCTCACTGATTTGGCCGAACGGGACGTCGTGCGTGTTCTTGTCGAAGGCGGCGCCCGCGTCCTGGGCGACTTCCTGGCCCAGGACCTGGCCGATGAGTTCCAGCTGGCCGTGGCGCCGTTCTTCGTGGCCGATCCCGCCGCCCCCCGGCTCACCGTGCCGCCCGGCGGACCCGGCCGCCCCATGACGCTGGCCGGGACGCGCCGGGTCGGCGAGATGGTCCTGCTGCGCTACCTGCTCGGGCCCGGCGGCGCGGACCACCGGTTCCTGCGCTGGGCCATCGAGCTGTCCCGGCTATGCCCGCCGTCGGGTTCGGCCTTTTCCGTCGGCGCGGTCATCGTCGGCGAGGAGGGCGAGGTGCTGGCCACCGGGTTCTCCCGGGAGCAGGAGGATCACGATCACGCCGAGGAGGTGGCGCTGCGCAAGCTAGGCTGGTCCGAACCGCGGCTGCGCCACGCCACCCTCTACAGCTCGCTCGTGCCCTGCGGGGCCCGGGCGTCGCGTCCGGTGACCTGTGTCCAGCACATCCTCGCGGCCGGGATCCCGCGGGTCGTCTTCGCCTGGGACGAGCCGCCCCTGTTCACCGGCGGCGAGGGCGCCGGCCAGCTCCGCGCCGCCGGGGTGTCCGTCATCGAGGTCACCGGGCTCGCCGACCGCGCCAGATCGGTCAACGCCCACCTGGCCGGGTGCGCGCCCGGCCACGCCTGAGCCTGCGCGGGTCCGGGAATGTCGTCTCCTCGTGTTTGACTATCCGGCATTATCACAATTCAGGTTCCCAGGCCCTGAGGACAGAGGCGGTCATGAGCTTGTCCGGACGAGCCGAGCGGCAGGAGGACGTCGACCTGTGGCAGCTGGCGGGCGCGCCAGGCGGCCTGAAGCTGGCCAGCTACCTGACCGCCGGCAGCGGGACGGCGGCCCAGTACCGGCTGATTGTCGACGCGCTGCTCGATGAGCAGCAGCACTCACTCACCGGCGTGTCCGAAGCCGAGCTCGAGATCCTGATCCGCGACCGACTCGGCGAGCTGGCCGGGCCCGCCGTCGCGCGGTCCTTGCTCGCGGACTTCTCCCTGGCGGACCGGATGGAGCAGCTCGCGAAGTGGGAGGTGGTCGACAGATGGGATGACCGGGCCACCGACAAGTTCCTCAACAATGCGTACCGCTACCAGCTCACGGCGGCGGCCGCCCAGTTTCACCGGGCCGTGCGCCGGCTGGGCGAGGACGCCGCCACCTCGGTGGCCGCCACCTTCGCGCCTTCGGTCCTGATGAGCCAGCTCGGCGAGATGTGCGCCGCGCTCCCCGGCGATCCGGCGCGGCTGGCCGAGGGGTGGTCCGTCGTCCGCACCACCCTCGACGCTATGGCGGAGGCGGCCGCCGGCTGGCAGTCCACGCTGGCCGGAGCCATGGCTGGCGCGGCTGACGCCGCGAAGGTCTCAGCCTTGCAGGACACCTTGCGCCGGTACATCGACGTCTGGGGAGCCGGCGTCGACAGTCACTCGCAGACGATCACCGCTCGCGCGACCCGGCTGCTTGCGACCGGCCCTGACAGCTGGCGCCCGGCCGCCCTGCACTCCCTCGGCGCCGCCGCGGCCGAGGACCGCGTCGCCGCCCTGACCGATGAGTACCGCGAGACTTTCGTCAGGCTGCTGAGCTGGTTCGGCCCGGGGGACAACGCTTCGCGGCGGCTAAGGCGGCAGATGCGTGACGTCATCGCCCCGATGGTGCGCGGCCAGCGTACGCTCGCGGCGGTCGGGGGGCACGTATCGCGCCGCTCCGAATTGCTCACTCTCGCGGGCGCGCTTGAGCGCTCGGCGACGGACACCGACGCCTGGTCGCTGTGGTGCGCCGCGACCGGGTTGTTCGCCGCCAGCCATCTGGCTCACGCCAGCCCGCAGCCGGCCGGCTCGGCCGGATCCGTGTCCTTCTGGGACGCCGACCCGGTGCCCGTCGAGGCCCGGCTGCGCCAGCATGCCGCCCGGGCGCTGGCCGGCCGCCCCGCCCGGATCCCGGACCGGTCCGCGGCCAAGGCCGCGGCCCGGGCGAATGCCGCCGCCGAGCGGGAGGCCGCCGCCCGCACGCGCCATGCCATCCAGGCCCGGTCCGGGTTGCGGCTGTCCCGGTGGACCGGGCTGGACGCCGCGCAGCTGGACATGCTGCTTTCTTTCCTCGCGGCCCTAGCCGGCGCCACGCCCGGGCCTGGCGGCGTCCGCGCGGTCCGGACGCCGGACGGCCTGTGGGACGTGCACGCCGACCCGCCGCCCGCCGGGCAGGCGTCCGCGGTCATCCGCACTCCAGCCGGGCGGCTCGTCTACCCCGATCTGCGGCTCACGATCACGGTCGCCCGAGGTGCCGCGGCTGGGAGCGTGCGGTGAGCGTCAGTGCCCCCTACGAGTCAGCCCGCGAGGTCCAGCGCGCGTTCACCGGCTTGCTCGCCCGGCCCCTGGTCACCCCCGTCAGCGACCCCGCGCTCCACCGGGCGGTGACTCGCAACGCGCAGGGCGTGAGCAGTTCCGCCCGCAGGCTCGGATACCGGCTGGCCGCCGTCGGCCGCGCGATCCGGCTGGTCCGCGTGCCGATCGCCGGGACGGTCACCGCGCCGCCGCCCCCGCTCGACCGGCCGGACCGGCGCGTGCTCGCCCTGACCTGCGCGCTCGCCGCGGTATGCGAGGACACCAGCGGAGGTGCCACGCTGGCCAGGTTGTCCGGGCTGGTGCAGGAGCTGACCGGTAGCAGCACCTCCACCATCTCCCCGTACGACCAGGCCATGCTGGTGCACCGGCGCCAGCTCTTGCGGGCGGCTCGCCTTCTCGAGCACTGGGGCGTGCTTCGCCGCCGTACGCCGGAGGACCGGCTGATGGACAGCTGGGCCGAGGCCGGTGACGGCATCGGCGCGGGCTACGAAATCGACCGCGAGGCGTTGCTGCTGCTGACCAGCCCGGACGTGCTCGCCGCCGCGCTCGAGCCCGCTTCGGGACGCGACGATCAGCTCGGCTCGTCGCGCGCGGTGCGGGCCTTGCGGGCCCTCGTCGAAACCCCCTCGGTGCTCTACCACGAGCTGAGCGAGGCCGACGCCGGGTCGCTGCGCACCACCCGCGGCCTGCGGTCCAGCGAGGCGGTGAACATCACCGGCGGGCATGTGGAGGCGCGCGCCGAGGGCCTTGTCCTGATCCTCGATGACGATCCGCCCAGTCCGGTCACGGTCGACTGGCCGCGGGCCTCGACCAGGTCCTGGGCGGCGCTGCTGATGGCCGACGCCGCGGGCCGGGCCGGGCAGCGCCAGCCCGACGGAACGGTCCGGCTGGCGAGCTACGAGGTTGACGAGCAGGTCAGCCAGCTGCACGCCACCCGCACGGACTACCTGACCAAGGCGATGAAAGAAGATCAGGCGCTGCTCAGGGAGGCGGCCGAGCAGGAGCTTATCCGCCTTGGGCTGTTGCGGGTCCTCCCGGCCGGCGCGTGGATCCTCTCCCCGGTCGCCGGCCGGTACCGGAGCCCCGCTATCGTCACGTCCGGGACCGCCGCGGCCGACGATCAGCCGGTGAACCCGGCCCCGGAGATGACATGACGACCGCTCCGCCCGCCGACGAGGTGCTGGCCGCCTGGCGGGATGCCGCCCAGGCGGGCGCGCTGCCGAGTCCGGCCACGGACCGCTGGCAGCCGCTCCGCGCCGGCGTGGTCAACCTGTGGGAGTTCGACGTCGCCGAGTACTGGCTCGCCGGAGGCCGCGCCCAGTTCGTGGGCCAGAACCAGTCAGGCAAGTCGACGCTGATGGCCCTGACCACCCTGATTCTCCTGGCCGGAGACCTTGACCGGCAGCTGGTCGATACGTTCGGGCAGCAGCACAAGGCCTTCCGGTATTACGTGGAACCCACCGACGACCCGCAGGACCGCCGCGATACGGCCACGTCGACCTCACGCGGCTGGGCCTGGGTCGAGTACGGCAGGCTCGTCGGTGGCCAGCCCTGCTTCTTCACCTGCCTGCTGTACGCCCAGGCCAAGCGCGGGGCGAACGAATTCGTCCGTACCTGGGCCGTCTGCGCCGGGACGGCCCGCGTCCGGGCGGGCCTGGATCTGCACCTGGGCGCCGCGGCCCGGCAGCCATCTGACCTTGACCAGGTGCCGGGTTTCCGCACCGCACGCAACGGTGCCGAGTACAAGTCATGGGTGGCCAGGGACTTGTTCGGGTTCGCTGACCAGTCCCGGCTGGACGCCGTGGTGCGAATGCTCAAGGTGCTGCGCACACCGCATCTGGGGCAGCGGCTCGACCCCGATTTCTTCACGGCGCAGATGCGTGCGGCCCTGCCCGCGATCGCGCAGAACGAGATCGACGAGCTCGCCGAAGGCTGGGACCAGCTTGACGCGCTCGCCGCCGACCGGGATCATGCGCAGGCGGCCCGCGACGCGGTCGCCTCGTACGTACGCCGGGCCTGGTATCCGTGGGCCGACGCGACCTTGCGGCGGCACGCCGATGATCTCGTCGCCTGCGTGACCCGCTTCGACAACGTCGCGCGCGTGGTCCGCGCCGCCGAGGAAGTCCTCAGCGCGGCCAGGGATCGTGCCGCGGATCTAGAGCGCCGGCTGGCCGCGACCCGTAGCGAGCAGGAACGGGTCGAGCAGAATTACGAGGACCTGCTGAAATCCCCCGCTTACCAGAACGCCTCCGATGCCACCTCGCGGGTTGAGCAACTGAAGGAAACCGCCCGCCGTTCGCGCGTCTCCGCCGGGTACGCGGACAAAGACCTTGAGCGCGTCCGGGAGGTGCTGGCTCGTCGCGCCGGCGATCTGGCCGAGGCGGAACGTGTCCTGTCTGAGCAGGTTCGGACCCTGGACGCCGCGGTTCAGGACACCCAGGGCGCCGTCCAGGCCGCCGGCCTTCCGGCCGGTTCGCACGCCTGGGCGGCGGAACGTGACACCGTGCGGCTGAACGTAGCGGTCGGTGAGCGCAGGCAGCACCTCGCCACGGTCCGGAAGCTGCTGGCCGCGTCCGACCTAGCCCGCCAGCAGGAGAACGCCGCGGCTGACCGGGCGCAGGACGCCGCCGCAGAAACCGCGCGCCGCGCCGAGATCGCGACCCGCGCCGACGGCGCCCTGGCCGAGGCGGGGCAACTGCTCTCTGATGACCTGGAGAGCTGGGCGGCCACGCTGGGCGCAGTCGCCCCGTCGGCGACCAATCGTTCCGGCTGGATCACCTCCGTCATGCAGCAGAGCACCCAGCCCCGGCCGCACCAGGTGCTTGGCCAGCTGCTCAGGGATACCTGGCTGACCCCGCTGGCCGGGCCGTTGCGAGAACGGGCCGCCGTCGCCGAGACCGAAGCCGGGCGGCTGGCCCGTCGCGCCGCCGAACGCGACGGTGAGGCCGCCCGCGAACTGGCCGCACCCGAACCAGAACCCGCTCCGCCGGTCCGCTGGACACGCCGTGACCGACCGCCGGCCGGCCCGGGTGGGGCGCCACTGTGGCGCGTGCTCGATCCACGTGACGGGCTGCCCCCAGATGTCCTGGACCATGTTGAAGCCGCCCTGGACGCAGCCGGGCTGCTCGACGCCTGGGTCACGCTGGATGGATTGTGGCTGGCCGACCGAGATGGCAACGACCTTGTCCTCACCGCCGGGCCCGGCCAGGATGGCATCGCCCGCCCAGAGGTAGCTGGCGGCACGCTGGCCGCGGTGCTGCGCCCGGCCACCGACGCGGGGCCGCTCACCGCCCGGGTAACCGCCCTGCTCGACGCCATCGGGTACGGGCCGGCTGGCGAGCGTGCACCGCGGCGCCGCGCATACGAGCTAACCGCCGACGGCCGGTGGCGCACCCCGCTGGCCAGCGGGCGAGCCGGAGCGTCCGAGCACGGTGCCGAGCTGATCGGTACCGCCGCTCGCCTCGCCGCCCGTGACCGGCGGGTCCGTACCTTGCGCGCCGAGGCGGCGGAACTGCGCGAACAGGCGACCGGGCTCCGTGGCACCGTTGCGGACCTGCGCGCCCAGGCTGACTTCTACGACCGCGCCGTCGCGCAAGCCCCAGGCGACGCGGAGGTGGTCAGGAACGCGCTCGCGGTCGGCAGCGCCCGTCAGGAACTGGAGAAAGCCGAGGCGGCAGGCGAGCGGGCCCGCATCGATCTGGAGAAGGCGCGGGTGACGGCACGCGATGCGAGTTCGGCGCTGCTCAGCTTCACCGGAGATCACGTGCTGCCGATGACGGCGCCTGCCCTGGATGAGCTCGCCGCCGCCCTCGATGCGGCCGCGACCGCGGTGGCGGAACTAAGGCTGGCGGCGGTGCACCGCGATGGCGCGGGAAAGGCGGCGGCCCAAGCCCGTGCTATCCACGCCGAAGCCCACGATCAGGCGCGCAGCGTAGCCGACCGCGCCGCGGAGGCGCGCCGCCACGCCGACAGGGACGCCGACGCCGCCGATAACGCCGAAGAGTCCCTCGGCCAGTCCGCCAGGGACCTGCTGCAGGCCGCCGAAGAACAGAAACAACGCAAGGACGAGCTGAAAAAGGCGGTTGAGCTCCTGGAGCGGGAGCGAGGTGACCAGCAGGGGCAGGTCGCCACGGCGGTGGGGAAGCTGGACGGCGCCGGCCGGGAGCGCCAGGAGGCAGAGCAGGCCCGCGACGCCGCGCTCGTGTCATGGTGGATTCCTGTTGACGCCGGCCTGGCCGGGGCCCGCAAGCTGCCGCCAGAAACCGGCCGGGCGCTGACCCATGCCGTGGCGCAGGCCAGGGCCGCGCGGGAGACCCTTCGCCCCCCAGGCTGGCCGGACGGCGCCGACACGGCGGCCGGCAAGCAGTCCCATGTGGCCACCGCCTGGTCGCGGGCCGTCGGCGGTCCCCTCGTAGAGCTGCGCGCGATCCTGGAAGCTTCCGGCGGCCGCGGCGTAGCCGTGCTCGACGCCGAGGCACCAGGCCAGCTCCCCGCCATCACGATCCTGGTGGACAGCACGGGCGAGCAAAGCGATCCGGTGAGCGCCATCGTCCGCCTGGACGAGCAGGTCAAGGCACTGACCGACCTGCACGACCAGAAAATGCACCAGGTGCTGATCGAATTGCTTTCGAGTACCTTCGTCGAGCACCTCAGGGAACGGCTGGCGACCGTCCTCGAGCTGATCCGCGGCGTGAACCAGGTGCTGGCCCGGCATCCCACCGGCGCGAGTGCCACCACACTGCGCCTGCGGCGGCTGCCTGCCGACGGGCACAAGACGGCGTTCGGTGTGCTGCAGGCGCTGGAGTCGGAATTCATCGACAGCGAGAACGTCCAGAACCAGGTGCGGGCCTTCCTCGAGCAGCAGATCCGCGAGGCGCAGGATCAGGGACGAGCCGGCGCCACCGACTGGAAGCAGCACCTCGCTGCGCTGCTGGATTACCGGCGCTGGTTCGATATCGTCACCGAGTACCGGATCAGCGACAACCCGTGGCGGCCGCTGACGAAGGAGGTTCACGCCAAGGACTCCGGCGGCGGCAAGGTAGTGACCCTGCTGCAACCCCTGGTCGCCACCCTGGTCGCGCTCTACGGAGAGTCCAGCTCCGCGCCGCGGCCCCTGTGGCTCGACGAGGCGTTCACCGGCGTTGACGACGCGAACAGGTCCACCATGCTCGCCCTGCTCGTCACCTTTGACCTTGACTTCCTGCTCGCCGGGCCGGGAACTTTGGTCACCACCTCGCAGGTGCCCAGTGCGGCGGTCTGGTTCATCAACCGGGCGCCGGCGCCCGAACCCGGCGTCGACCTGTCGTTGATGCTGTGGGCAGGCAATGCCCTGACCCACGTCGAGCTCGCCGCTGAGCCGCTAGCCGGACCCCCGCCGCCCCGCGAGCCCGAATCGCCGGCCGTCTTCGACGTCGCGGGCCAGGTCGCCTCGTGACTCGCCCGCACCGCGATCCAGGGACCGGCCACGCCGTTCTCGGCTGGGCCGCGGCTCCGGGTCCGGCGCTGCTGCTCGCCGCGGCGCGGCGTCGCTGGGAAGCCGGACACCGCGGCGACCGGGTGCAGCTCGCGGTCAGCCTGACCGCGGCGGAGCGGCACGACGTTGGCCGCCTGCTGGGGCTGAGCTGGGAGTTTTCCGGCCGGTGTGCGACCCTGGGCCAGCTGCGCGCCGCCATCGGCCGGGCGGAGCCCGGCTGGGACGTGCCCGGCCTGCTCACCGCCGTCGGCGGAGAATTGCACGACCAGCGGACCGAGCGGGAGCATGTTGCCGCCGTCCGGGCGGCGCGGCGCGAGCAGCTGATCGAGATCCTGACGGCGGGGGGCGCCGCGGCGGACGTCGCCGAGCTCGCCTTGGCGCGCCGCTGGCTCGGCGGCCTCGACGACCCGGCCATCGTGCCGCGCGCCGAATCGGCCGCGGCGGTGCTGACCGCCCTGCCCGCTCGCGACGGGCAACTGCTCGCGTCACTCGCCAGCGAGCTGTTCGCGGACCCGCACGCCCTGGACCGCACCAGCCTTCTCGGCCGGGCGGCCGCCCGCCTGCTCGCGGGCAGCCAGGCCGTGGCGGCGGGGGAGGACCCCGGAACTGCTATCCGGACGGTGGCCACGTCGGCGGGGTGGCGGGAAGCGTGGCAGAGCGCGGGTATCGCCTGTGACCAGGTGTCCTCGACGGTGCTCGTGCTGAATGTGCCGCTGCCTGGGCCGGGTGTGCCGGCCGTGCTGACCCGGGCCGCGGCGCAGGCAGGTGAGCCGCTCTGGCTGACCGCCCGGATGCTGCGCCCGGGCTGGGCGCTGCCGCCCGGATCACTGCCGGGCCTGGTGGTGCGGGTGTGCGAGAACCCGTCCCTGGTGGAAGCGGCCGCGGAATGCCACGCCGCGGCTTGCCTGCCGCTGGTCTGCACGTACGGCCGGCCTTCCGGGGCGGCCTGGACGCTGCTGCGCGGCCTGGCCGTCGCCGGGGCCCGGATCAGGGTCAGCGGGGACCGGGACGAGGCGGGGCAGGCCATCACGCAGGACCTGCTCACTGGCCTACCCCGCGCTGAAGCATGGCTTCCGCAGGTCGCGGGACTATACGAGGAAGACCGGCTGACCGAGCTTCTCGACGATCTGCGTCCGGCTTAGCACCGGCGCGGGGAGCCGTCCGCCGCCTGCCGCCCGCTGAGGTGCTGGTCGGGCCCTAGAACAGGGTGTTCTCCGGCAGCACGCCGCGCATGCGCTCGTAGTCCAGGGTGACGCAGCGGATGCCCCGGTCCTCGGCCAGCGTCCGCGCCTGCAGCTTGATCTCCTGGGCAGCGAACACGCCCTGGACCGGGGCCAGCAGCGGGTCCCGGTTCAGCAGCTCCAGGTACCTGGTGAGCTGCTCTACGCCGTCGATTTCGCCTCGGCGTTTGATCTCGATGGCGACGCTGCGGCCCGAGGAGTCCCGGCACATCAGGTCGACCGGGCCGATCGGGGTCGGGTACTCGCGGCGGACCAGCCGCCAGCCCTCGCCGAGCAGGTCGAGCTGGACGGCGAGCAGTTCCTGCAGGTGCGACTCCACGCCGTCCTTGACCAGCCCGGGGTCGACGCCGAGCTCGACCGAGGTGTCGCTGATCACCTCGGTGATCGTGATCGCGAGCGTCTCGCCCGCCTTGTTGGTGACCGACCACTGGCCCGGCCCCTCGGTGAGCCGGCACGGCGGCGACATCCAGTTCAGCGGCTTGTAGGAGCCGCCGTCGGAGTGCACGAGCACCGACCCGTCGGCCTTGACGATGAGCAGGCGCAGGGCAGCGGGCAGATGAGCGGTGAGCCTGCCGACGTAGTCGACGCTGCACCTGGCAATGACGAGCCGCACGTTCGGTAACTCTACTGGCCGCATAGCCTTGACTGGCGTGAGCCCGCGCAAGATTCGCCGTGAGCGCTCCGGCCCTCCGGCGTCCGTGCCCGGGCCTGAGCGCGTCGAGTCCTGGCCCGACGGGGACTGGGTGGTCCGGCCCGTCCCGGGAGCCGGGACGGCGAAGGCGTACCGTTGTCCGGGATGTGATCAGGAGATCGTGCCCGGCACCCCGCACGTCGTCGCGTGGCCCGCGGACAGCGTCGGGGTAGGCGTGGCGGAGCGCAGGCACTGGCACCGGCCGTGCTGGCAGTACCGGCTGCGCCGCGGACGGCGCGACCGCAGGAAAGGAAACCCGTGAGCGAGATCAGGGCCGCCACCGTGCTTCCAGCCAAGCGCACCCCGGTTACCCTGCCCACCCAGGACGGGCTGCGACTGGTCGGGGAGCTGGCACTGCCCGCCGACGCCGATCCGGTCGCCACCCTGATCTGCCTGCACCCGCTGCCCACCCACGGCGGCATGATGGACAGCCACCTGCTCAGGAAGGCGTCGTTCCGGCTGCCCGCGCTGGCCAGAGTGGCCGTACTTCGCTTCAACACCCGCGGCACGTCGTCGGAGCAGGGGACGAGCGAGGGAGAGTTCGGCGCGGGGGAGACCGAGCGGTACGACGTGGCCGCCGCGATCTCCTACGCGACCGAGGCCGGGCTGCCCGGCCGCTGGCTGCTCGGCTGGTCGTTCGGCACCGAACTAGCGCTGAAGTGGGGCCTCGACACCCCCTCCGTTGAGGGCGCGATCCTGCTGTCGCCGCCGCTGCACCGGACGACCGACGCTGACCTTGACCGGTGGGCGGCGTCGGGGAAGCCGCTGACGGCCCTGATCCCCGAACTCGACGATTACCTGCGCCCGGACGAGGCCAGGCGCCGGTTCGCACGGGTGCCTTCGGCGGAGGTGATCGTGGTGGACGGCGCTAAGCACCTGTGGGTAGGGGAGCTCTACGTGCGCATCGTGATGAACGAGATCGTCCGGCGGGTGAATCCCGCCGCCCTGGTCCCGCCCGCGATGACGCTGCCCACGAAGTGGGACGAGTCCTGACCGGGAGCAACAGGCTGCTCGGGTACGCCGGCGACGCGCGCTTGCTCATCGTGAACGCGGACGACTTCGGCATGTCCGCCGCGGTCAACCAGGGCGTGCTGGGGGCCGTCAAGCACGGCGTGGCCCAGGCCGCGAGCCTGATGGTGCCGTGGCCGGGGGCGGCGCAAGCCATGGCGATGCTGCGGGAGAACCCGGAAATCGGCTTCGGCGTACACCTGAGCGTCGTCTGCGACATACCCGGCTACCGCTACGGCCCGGTGGCCGCGGCCGACGCGGTTCCCTCGCTGACCGACGCCTCCGGGTACTTCTACGAGCTGGACCGCCGGGCTGAGCTCACCGCGCGCGCCGAGCTCAGCGACCTGGAAACGGAGTTCAGGGCGCAGATCCAGGCCGTCCTGGCCGCCGGGCTGCGGCCCGGCCACCTGGACTGGCACTGCCTGGCGGACGGCGGACGGCCCGACATCTTCGAGCTGACGCTCCGGCTCGCGCGGGAGTACAGGCTCGCGATCCGCGTCCACGACCAGGCTCTGGCCGCTCCGCTGCGAGCGGCGGGCCTGCCGGTGAACGACCACGCGGTGCTGGACAGCTACCGCCTCGATCCGGCCGGCAAGACCGCGCGGTATCTCCGGCTGCTGACCGAGCTGCCCGCTGGGCTGACCGAGTGGGCCCTGCATCCGGCGGTGGACACGCCCGAGCTGCGCGACACCGAGCCCGCCAGCTGGCCGGTCCGCGTCACCGACTACGAGTTCCTGGTCTGCGAGCAGGCCCGTCAGGTCATCGAGCGGGAAGGCATCATCCTGCTCAGCCACGAACCCCTGCGCCAGATATGGGCCCAGACCGCCGGACGGTAGCCGACGCGCCCGAGCCCGGGTTCCTGGCTGGGCCAGGAACCCGGGCTCGGGCGGTGCGGGGGATAGGTTAGCGGACCGGGGCCAGTTCCGGCGCGGGCTCGGCGGCGGGGCTGGCGGTAGCGGGGCTGGCGACGGCCGGGCTGGCCGTTCCGGCCTCGCCAGCCGTTCCGGCCTGGCGGGACCCCGGCAGGAACAGCGCGGCGGCCGCGGCGACGGCGACGGCGGCCGCACCGACCCAGACCGCGGGGGCCAGGCCGGAGACGAAGGCCGCGCCGCTGGCGTAGCCCCCGTGGGCGGAGAACACCGCGCCGAGGACGGCGATCCCGAAGACGCCGCCCAGCTCCCTGATCGCGTTGTTGGCGCCGGAGGCGATGCCCTCCTGGTCACGCCGGACCGAGCTGAGCACGACGTTGGCGACCGGCGCGAAGAACAGCGACATGCCGACGCCGGAGATCACGAACGCCGGGACCAGCGCGGCGTAGGGCACGGTGGGGCTGGTCACCGCGGCCAGCCAGCCCAGCCCGATGGCCTGCAGGCCCAGGCCGGTGGCGAGCAGCACCCGGCCGCCGATGCGGTCGGACAGCGCGCCGGCGAACGGGGCGATGAACACCGGCATCGCGGTCCAGGGCAGCGTCCGCAGCCCCGCCTGCAGCGGGCTGTAGTGCTGGACGACCTGCAGGAACTGCGCCAGCAGGAAGATCGAGCCGAACATCCCGAAGAACATGAGCAGCGAGGCCACGTTGGTCAGGGCGAAGCCGCGGCTGCGGAACAGGTGCATCGGCAGCATCGGCTCGCGGGCCCGCAGTTCCCAGCCGACGAACGCCGCGACCAGCAGCGCGCCGATCACGAGCGGCGGCAGCACGGTGACGCTGGTCCAGCCGTGGTCGTTACCGCGGACTACGCCGAGCACGATGCCGAGCAGGCCCACGCTGGCCAGGATCAGGCCGGGCAGGTCGAGGCTGGTCGTCGAGCCGTAGCTCTCGGTCAGCCGGGCCCGGGCGATCGGCAGCAGGGCGATACCGATCGGCACGTTGAGCCAGAAGATCCACTGCCAGGACGCGCCTTCGACAACCGCCCCGCCGACCAGCGGCCCGATGGCGATGGCCAGGCCGCCGACGGCGCCCCAGGCGCCCAGGGCCAGGCCGCGTCGTTGCGGGGACACCGCCGCGGAGAGCAGCGTGAGGGTCAGCGGGATCACGATGGCGGCCCCGACGCCCTGAACCGCCCGGGCGGTCACCAGCCACCCGATGCCGGGCGCGAGCGCGGCGGCCGCCGACCCGGCGGTGAACAGGGCGACGCCGGCCACGAACATCCGCCGGCGCCCGAAGCGCTCGCCCAGCGTGGCCCCGGTGAGCAGCAGCACCGCGAAGGTGAGCGTGTAGGCGTTGACCGTCCACTGCAGCCCCTCGAGCGAGGCGTGCAAGTGATCGCGGATCGAGGGCAGTGCCGTGGTCACGACCAGGTTGTCCAGAGAGGCCATGAACAGCGCGGCCGAGGTTATGGCGAAGGTCCACCCGGTGCGGGCTTTCGCGGTCATTACTTTTCCTCCTAAGTAGTGATTAGTCACTAACTTGATGGCGTAAAAAAAATAGCTGACTCTACTTCGGGCACCAGCTGGTCCACCGCTCGTCGACGGACGGCAGGTCCATCGCGGCGGCGACGTTCATCAGCATGCCCACGGCGAAGAAGTCCACGATGGTCTGGAAGGGAAGTCCGGTCAGCCGCTCGGATAGCTCCCAGAGCTGCTTGAAGCCGGTCCGGGTGACGGCGCGGACGTCGGGGTCGTCGCAGGCGGCGTACGCCTGCATCTGCAGCAGGAGAAGGGTCCGGTCGTCGAGGAGGCGCTCGTAAGCGTCGGCCATCGCGGTCAGCGCCTCGTCTCCGGTCAGGTCGCCGGCCGCTGACGTGAAGGTGTCCCGCACCCGCTCGAAGCACCGCTCCACGAGCGCGAGGAACAGGGCCTTCTTGGTCGGGAACAGACGGAACAGGTACGGCTGACTGATTCCGGCCCGGCGGGCGACATCCTCGGTCGAGGTGCCCGCCATTCCGTGCACCGCGAACTCCGCCACCGCGGCCTCGAGCACGAGCTCACGGCGTTCCGCGGCGGGCATCCGCCGCCTGGTCTCGGTCGCGTGAGGCTGCTTGGTCTCGGTCGCGTGAGGCTGCCTGGTTTCGGTCGCGTGAGGCTGCTTCGTCTCGGTCGTGAGAGGCTGCCTGGTTTCGGTCACGAGACCTAAGTTAGTGATGGCTCACTACTTTGTCAAGCGCCCGTGGCCACGGTTCAACCAGAGCGCCGCCGACCGGTAGCGCGTGCCAGCGCCCGGCGAACTCATCCAGGCGTACCAGGATGCGCTCCACCAGCGGGGATTCAAGGTAGCCCGGCTCCACCCGCCAGAACCAGGCGGGCCGCTCCGACCGGTGGCCCGCCCGGAGCTCCCATAGTGGCGCGCAGACGGAGGCCAGTGCTTCGGACCGCGCCATGTCGGCGTGCTCGGCCTGACTCGGCCGCTTCTTCGCCTCCCGGCGCCTCTGGCGCTGCCTGGCCACCGGATCGGCCGGCCAGAAGATGTTGTTCCGGCCGGCCGCGACCCGGCCGAAGGCACCCCCGGACAGCCCGGCCTCGGCCTCCACCAGGAAATGCACGGCGTCATGCGGCAGATAGTCGTCATAGCCCGGGCCCTGGCGCGGCGCTAGCTCCGGCCCGCGGGCGCGGACAACGCTCATTTGATAACGGCGCCCGGGAAGCTTGGTGAACGTCACGTCCATGGCTCGCACGGTACTCAGCCGCCCGGGTCGGCGCACCTGGTTATCCGGCGCCCCGCGGAGACCTACTCCGGGTCGAGCGGAGTACGCTTCACGGCCACGATGAAAGCCCGCCATTCGGCGGCCCTAAAGCCCAGGGCGCCCTTCGACACGTTTTTGCTGTCACGCACCCCAATATGGCCGTTAATGAGCTGCCCAACTTCCAGGCAATCGCCATTCGCTGCGCTGTAGGAGCTTTTTCTCCATGACATCTTGCTGGGATCAATCGAACGCATCTTTGAGTCACTCCGGGAAATCGACGGGTAATTTAGGTTGGATTGACAGACATCGCTTCTGCCCACGAATCTCGGGCCGCAGCGAGCATCTCCCGTGACTTCCCCTCATCCAGGGCAAGCTCACTCAAACGATCGAACGAGCGCCGGTACGTGAAGGATTCTTCTTCCTCTTCCACGTAGCTGCCACCGGTCAGGTGCTCAAGGTACACGACGTCACGGTGCGTGACATCGTGTAGCTCATCGAGTTGAAGAAGCACGAAAGCCCCCGTGCCAATCGGGTGAGGGCCATCGAGCGGAAGAATACGCAGAGTGATGTTAGCACGTTCCGACAGGTCTAGAAGTCGATTAATTTGCGATTGCATTACGGTTTGATCGCCGAATCGCCTAAACAGGACGGACTGGTCGAGAATGGTAGAAAACCGAAGTGGATTGTCTCGGGTCAGCACCTCCTGCCGGGTCAGCCGGGCCGCTACTCGCCGCCTAGTCTCGCCCGGCGATATCGGGGCAATCCCTTCCACCAAGCCATTGGTTACTTCGCGCGCGTAGTCGCTGGTCTGGAGCAATCCGGGCACGATCAACGGCGCCCAGCTCAACGCGGCCCGGGCCTCGGCTTCCCACCCGATAAGGGCAGAATACGTTGGCGAAATGGTCTGCGAGTAGGTTTCCCACCAGCCTTTGCCGGCCGCCTCCTTGGCCAGCGTCAGGAGGTCCTCGACCGCACGTCCCTTGACCCCGTAAAGGGCGGCCAGCTCCTTGATCTCGGCCGGGCCCGGCGCCGTGTGCGCGTTCTCGATCCTGGAGAGCTTGGACGCCGACCAGCCCACGCGTTCCGCGACCTGGTCGCCGGTTAGGTCGGCATGCTCACGCAGCCGGCGCAGCTCAGCGGCGAGACGGCGGCGGCGGACGGTCGGACTGGCGGTTTGGGGCACCTGTCCACCCTCCCGGGCGTACCACGCAGGAAGCTTCCCTGCATCCTCAAATCTAGCGCATCAGCCATCAGTAGATCCGCCGGATGATACAGAGAATTATCCGATAGATCTCCTGCTGCAACTTGCAGCGGAACCTACGCTACCGCACAATCGAAACCGTAGGCCACCCCTACTCCGACGACCGAGGCAGCAGGCCAGAACCCTGCTGAGCTGGAGGGAGTCATGATGCGTAGCGTCCTGCTTCACCGGAGCATCATCGCCATCGACATCGAGCGTTCGACCAGTCGACTGCGGACCAACCCGATCCGCGAGGAGCTGCGGCACGAGGCTTACCGCATGCTCGGGACCGCGATGCGGGCCGCGGGTATCGGCGACGAGCATTGTGATCCCCTGGTCGACCGGGGGGACGGCGTCCTGGCGCTGATCCATCCGGTTGATGACGTGCCGAAGACGAAGCTGCTCAACCCCCTGGTCCCCGCCTTGGTAACGCTCCTGGCCGACCGCAACGCGAGCCTGGCCGGCGCCGAGCGGTGCCGCCGTGAGCTCAGGCTCAGGGCGGTCATCCACTCGGGCGAGATCCACTGCGACGGCAAGGGCTACTTCGGCGAGGCGCTGGACGTCGCCTTCCGGCTCCTCGATGCTCCCCGCGTCAAGGGCTGTCTCCGCGAGGCGGCGACGCCGCTGGTACTCGTGGTTTCGGAGGACATCTACTGGTCCATCGTGCGGCACGAGTACGAAGGCATCGCCGGAAGTACTTTCGAGCCGCTCGTCCGGGTGACCGTCGCGGGCCGACGGCGCCAGGGCTGGGTGCACGTCCCTGTTCCCGGGCTAAAGTCCGAGCCTGCCGCGGCCCCCGCGCTGGTGCCGGCGCGCAATTCGATGATCGCGGCCTGAGATACGCCGGCCGCCCGGCGAGCCTGGGTGATCTGGTGGGACCATCAGCAGATGACCAGCAGCGAGCAGACGACCGGCGAGCGGCTTGCGGTCCAGCGGATGATCGCGGCCGACGCGGCGGCGATCTTCCGGGTGCTCTGCGATCCGCAGGGGCACGTGGCCATCGACAGCTCCGGAATGCTGATGGACGCGACCGGAGAACCGGTGGCGACCGTCGGGGATAGCTTCGTCGTGCACATGGATCGCGAGGCACTGAACGACTATCCGCTGGGCCGGTACGACGTGACGGTCCGGATCACGGCGCTGGTGCCCGACCGGGAGATCGAGTGGACGGTACTCGGCCGGATCCGGCCGCAGATCGGCCACGTCTATGGCTACCTGCTCGAGCCGGCCGCGGCGGACGGCACCCTGGTCACGTCGTACTACGACTGGTCAGCCAGCGATCCGCACTGGAAGCAGGCCGGGATCTTCCCGGTCATCTCCGCGGGAGCGCTGCGCGCTACGCTCGGGATCCTGGCCCGGACGGTGGCCCGGGGCTACGCTGGCTCACCAGGGCCCGGAGTTCGCTGAGCACTATGGTTACCGGGGGGCCTAGAACGACTCGAGAGACGCCCGGAGGATTCCTTGTACCTGTTTGACCTCACCGGCAAGGTTGCCGTCGTCACCGGCGGGACGCGCGGGATCGGCCTGATGATGGCGCGCGGCCTGCTGCAGGCCGGAGCCTCGGTCTACGTCAGCTCGCGCAAGCCCGAGGCGGGTGACATCGCGGTCGCCGAGCTGTCCGCCCTCGGCCGCGTGGTGTCGCTCCCCGCCGACCTGGCCCGCGAGGAGGAGTGCACGCGGCTGGCCGCCGAGGTCGGGCGTGCCGAAGAGCGCGTCCACATCCTGGTCAACAACGCCGGCACCACCTGGGGTGCTGATCTGGCGGACTTCCCCAGCCATGGCTGGGACAAGGTCGTCGACCTCAACCTCAAGACCCCGTTTTACCTCACCCGGGCGTTCCTGCCGCTGCTCGAGGCGGCCGGGACCGCCGACGACCCGGCCCGGGTCATCAACATCGGCAGCATCGACGGGCTGCGGGTGCCGGAGCTCCACACCTACTCCTACTCGGCCAGCAAGGCCGGCCTGCACCAGCTCACCCGCGTGCTCGCCCGCGAACTCGGCCCCCGGCACATCACCGTCAACGCGGTGGCACCGGGCCCGTTCGAATCCAAGATGATGGCAGCGACCCTCGCCGCAGCGGGCGATCAGATCGCGGCCGCCTCCCCGCTCGGCCGGATCGGCCGCCCGGACGACATGGCCGGCGTCGCGGTGTACCTGAGCAGCCGCGGCGGCGCCTACGTGACCGGCGCCGTCATCCCGGTCGACGGCGGGATCTGGGCGGCCAGCTGACAGCGCGGTCGGCCGGATGCCAGGCCAGAACTGAGACGGGGCGTCCCTTGTCCAGGCCTTACGGTAAGCGCATGCTGTAAACCAATACTTGCGTCGCGCAACCGTAGGAGTCATCGATGACGACCATTGCCGAACACACTGACCTCGACCGGACCCGGTTCTTCATCGACGGGGAGTGGGTGGAACCTCGCGGCAGCGAGACGCACCGGGCTCTCGAGGCCGCCACCGGCGAACCGCTCGGTACGGCCGCGCTGGCCACCGACGCCGACATCCATGCCGCGGTACAGGCCGCCCGGCGCGCTCTCGACCAGGGACCATGGGGTCGGACCACGGCGGCCGAACGGGCCGGGCACATGCACAGGTTCGCGGCGGCACTGGCCGCGCGGGCGGACAGCACCAGCGCGCTGGTCAGCCAGGAGAATGGCATGCCGATCGGGCTGTCCTCGGCCTTCAACGGCGCCGCGCCGGCCTGCTGCAGATGTACGCCGAGATGATCAAGGCCTATCCGCTGGAAGAGGTGCGGCCCAGCCAGAACGGGGCGACCATCGTCCGCCGCGAGCCGGTCGGCGTGGTGGGCGCGATCGCGCCGTGGAATTACCCCCAGGTGCTGGCGATGATGAAGATCGCGCCGGCGCTGGCCGCCGGATGCACGATCGTGCTCAAGCCGTCACCCGAGACCGCGCTCGACTCCTACGTCATGGGAGACGCGGCGAAGGAAGCAGGCCTGCCCCCCGGCGTACTGAATATCGTGCTGGGCGGGCGGGAGGCGGGTGCCTCGCTGGTGTCCCACCCCGACGTCGACAAGATCGCGTTCACCGGATCCACCGCGACCGGCCGCATCATCGGGGCCGAGTGCGGGCGGCTGATCCGCCGAGTCACCCTGGAACTCGGCGGCAAGTCGGCGGCGATCTTCCTCGACGACGGCGATGTCGAGACCTTCATCGCCGGCCTGGGCATGGCGTCGTTCATGAACAACTCCCAGACCTGCACCACTCAGTCGCGGATCCTGGTGGCGCGCTCGCGCTACGACGAGGTGGTCGATGCCGTCGCGGCCTTCGCCCGCAGCCAGCACATCGGCAACCCGCTCGACCCGTCGGTCACGATCGGCCCGATGGCCAGTGAGCAGCACCTGGACCGCGTGCTCGGCTACATCGACGTCGGCCGCGACAGCAACGCCCGGCTCGTGGCTGGCGGCGGCCTGGCTGACCAGAACCGCGGCTGGTTCGTGGAGCCCACCGTATTCGCTGACGTTGACAACTCCGACCGGCTGGCCCGCGAGGAAGTGTTCGGGCCGGTCATGGCGATGATGCCGTTCGACGACGATGAGGACGCGGTCGCGATCGCCAACGACAGCAACTACGGCCTGGGCGGGTCGGTCTGGACTACCGACGAGGAGCGCGGCATCGACGTCTCCCGGCGGGTACGGACCGGCACCATCGGCGTCAACTACTACCTTCTCGACCTCGGCGCGCCCTTCGGCGGGATGAAGGACAGCGGCATCGGCCGGGAACTCGGCCCCGAGGCCCTGAACAGTTACCTGGAGTACAAGTCCATCTACGCCAGCGCCGGCCGGCTGAACAACTGACCGGTCACCCCTGACGCTCGCGGTCCCGGGCGCCCGCTCAGTGCGCCCGGGGCCGCGTAGCGCGGTCGAACTCGACGCGGCCCGTTATGGCTCGGGCGCGAGCCAGAGGACGCCGAGCGGGGGCACGGTGATCACGGCCGAGGCCGGCTCGCCGTGCCAGGGCTCCGGCGTGGCCTCGATGCCGCCCAGGTTGCCGACGCCGCTGCCGCCGTATATCTCCGCGTCCGTGTTGAGGACCTCCCGCCAGCGGCCCGCCCGCGGCAGGCCTACCCGGTATTCGAGATGCGGCACCGCGGAGAAATTCGCGATGCAGGCGAGCATCCCGGACGCGTCCGGCCCGGCGTCAGGACCCGGCCCGTCCGGACCCGGCGGGGCGGCGAAGCGCAGGAAGGACAGCGTATTGCCGAGCGCGTCGTTGGCGTCAATCCAGCTGAATCCGTCCGGCGAGGTGTCGAGCTGCCACAGCGCGGGGGTCTGACGGTAGATCCGGTTCAGGTCGCGGGAGAGTCGCTGCGCGCCCTGGTGGATCGGGTAGTCGAGCACCCGCCAGTCCAGCCCGTTGTCGGCGGACCACTCGCTGACCTGGCCGAACTCCGAGCCCATGAACAGCAGCTGCTTGCCCGGATGCGCCCACATGTACGCGAGCAGCGTCCGAAGCCCGGCGAACTTGCGCCATTCGTCGCCCGGCATCTTGCCGATCAGCGAGCCTTTCCCGTGCACCACCTCGTCGTGCGACACCGGCAGGATGAAGTTCTCCGAGTACGCGTACATCATGGAGAACGTCATCTCGTTGTGGTGGTACTGGCGGTAGATGGGATCCAGGCTCACGTAGTTGAGGGTGTCGTGCATCCAGCCCATGTTCCACTTGAAGCCGTACCCGAGCCCGCCCAGGTAGACCGGCCGGGTCACGCCGGGCCACGAGGTCGACTCCTCGGCGATAATCGTGATGCCGGGCACGCGCTTGTAGGCGGTGGCGTTGACCTCCTGCAGAAACGAAACGGCCTCGAGGTTCTCCCGGCCGCCGTACTGGTTCGGGGTCCACTCACCGTCCTTGCGGGAGTAGTCCAGGTACAGCATGGACGCGACCGCGTCGACGCGCAGCCCGTCGACGTGGAAATCCTCCAGCCAGTAGACGGCGTTGGCGACCAGGAAGTTGCGCACCTCGGTCCGGCCGAAGTTGAAGACGAGCGTGCCCCAGTCGGGCTGGGTGCCGCGCCGCGGGTCTTCATACTCGTACAGTGCGGTGCCGTCGAACCGCGCCAGCGCCCATTCGTCCCGCGGGAAGTGCGCGGGCACCCAGTCGAGCAGCACGCCGATGCCGGCCTGGTGCAGCGCGTCGACCAGGTAGCGGAAGTCGTCCGGGCTGCCGAACCGCGCCGTCGGCGCGTAGTACGAGGTGACCTGGTAGCCCCAGGAGCCGCCGAACGGGTGCTCGGCGACGGGCAAGAACTCCACGTGCGTGAAGCCGAGGTCGGTGACGTAGTCGACGAGCTCGGTGGCCAGCTGCCGGTAGGAAAGCCCCGGCCGCCACGAGCCGAGGTGCACTTCGTAGATGCTCATCGGCTCGCGCACCGGCTGACTCTGGGCCCGGGCTGTGACCCAGTCGGCGTCGCTCCAGGTGTACTGGGAGGTGAACACCACCGAGGCGGTGGCGGGCGGCCGCTCGGTGGCGAGGGCCAGCGGGTCGGCCTTCTCCCGCCACACCCCGTCCGGACCGCAGATCGCGTACTTGTACTTGGTGCCGTCGCCAACGCCCGGCACGAAGAGCTCCCACACGCCCGAGCCGCCGAGCGAGCGCATCGGGTATGCCCGGCCGTCCCAGTAGTTGAAGTCACCGGTGACGCGGACGCCGTGGGCGTTGGGGGCCCACACGGCGAAGGACGTCCCGGTGGCCTGGCCGACCTCGCGGACGTGCGCGCCGAGCGTGCGCCACAGCTCCTCGTCCAGGCCCTCCCCGATCAGGTAGATGTCGAACTCGCCGATCGTCGGCAGGTAGCGATACGGGTCGTCAAGTACGACCTCCTCGTCCGACCCCTGGTAGGTGGCGGCGATCCGGTAGTCCGGCACCTTCTCGTCCGGCAGGGTGACGACGAAGACCCCTTGGTCCAGATGAGTCATGGGGAACCGGCGGCCGTCGTCGAGGACCACCGTGACCGAGGTGGCGAGCGGGCGCAGCGCCCGGATGATGACCCCGTCCGGGCCGGGGTGGCCGCCGAGTACGGAGTGCGGGTCGTGGTGATTGCCGGCGACAACCCGCTCGATTTCGCCCAGGGTGGGTTCTGTATGTGTCATGTCTACAATTCGGCGATAGATTCCAGTGGAATGGACAGCCAGGTAGGGCGGTTCCTGGCCTCATATATGACCTCGTAGACCGCCTTGTCAAGCAGGAGTGCGCGCAGCAGCACCGAGTTCTCCGCCGGGTCCAGGCCGCCGGCCGCGGCGTAGCCCGCGCAGAACGCGTCGCCGTTGTGCCGGACCCAGCTGGTCGCCTTCGGGGCCAGATCGGCCGCGTCCGGATGCGTGAGCAGCTGGTGCCTGGCCGCGTAGTCGAACGAGCGGAGCATGCCGGCCACGTCCCGCAGCGGTGACGACCGGGCCCGGCGCTGCGCCAGCGGGCTGGCGGGCTCGCCCTCGAAGTCCAGCACGACCCAGCCGGTCAGGGTCCGCATCACCTGGCCCAGGTGGTAATCGCCGTGCACGCGCTGAGCCGGGACCGGCTCGATCAGCTTGGCCAGGTTGGAGAAGGCGTCGCCAACCTTGTTGGCGTACCTGGCCAGCTCGGGGACGGTCGCGACGGCGATGTCGAGCCGCCGGAACATCTGCTCGGCCAGTTCGCGGATGGCCTCCGGCTCGAGCTCGGACTGGCCGAACGCGTCGGCCAGGTCCCGGTGGACCTGCGCGGTCGCGGCGCCGAGCCGTTCGGCCTCGCCGGCGAAGTCGCCGCCGGCCTCGCCCGCGCGGGCGCCCTCGGTCGCGTACAGGTCCCGCACGCTGGTCGCGGCCAGCGACCAGCCGTCCGAGGCGGCGCGCAGGTACCGGGACAAGATGGCGAGCACCGTGGTGGCGCCGTCGATCCTGGTCTCGACCCAGCCGTAGGGCTCGGCGATGTGCGAGGAGCCCAGCTCGGCCAGGGCCATGGCCACCTCCAGGTCGGGGTTCGGCCCCGGGGTGACCCGGCGGAAGACCTTGAAGATGGCGCTCTCGCCGAACACCAGGCTGGTGTTGCTCTGCTCGCCGGTGAGCACCAGGCTGTCGAGGCCGGGCTCGATCGGCGCCCCGGAGAACCGGCAGAACCGCAGCGTGCCCACGGTCCGCTCGTCCACGATCGCGTCGAGCAGCGTCCGGGTCAGCGCGGTGTCGTGCAGGCCGTCGTAGATCTGCAGCCCGGCGTGCGTCCCGATCCGCGCGTGCCGCAGCCGGGCCGGCAGCCGGGCCCGCGTGCCGATGAAGAGCTGGTAGCAGTCCGAGGTCGCGCCGTGCGAGACGGTCACCAGCAGGTGCCGCAGGCCAGGGTCACCGGGGATGATCTCGGTATCCGCCACGACCGCGAGGTCATGGACGGTCCGCCCCTTGCCCGCGAACCACCTCTGCTTGACCAGCCAAGTCGCCAGTATGTCTTCGAATGTCATGAGCTTGGCCTTCCCCCTCCCCCTGGCCGGAGGCGGCAAACCCGGTCCGGCCGATTTGCGGGGCGGGACGCAAGCCCGGCGAGGGTCACTGCTGGTGGCTCTCGCGCGGGCCGGACGACCGGTTCTCCTCGGTGCCGGAGCGGTCCTCCCGGGCGGCCGGCAGCTGGAACCAGTAGAACCCGTGACCGGGCAGCGTCAGCAGGTAGCTGAGCTCGCCGATCCCCGGGAATGTCACCCCGCCCGTGCACTCGACCGGCGTGACGCCCATGAACCGGCGCAGGTCGAGCTCGACCGGCTGCGGGAACCTGGACAGGTTGTTGACGCACAAGATGCGGTCTGAGCCGTCGGAGTCGCCGTCGGCCGAGGCGTCGGGCAGCCGGACGAAGGCCAGCACGCTCGGGTTGGAGGAGGTCAGCTCCTCATAGATGCCGGTGCCGAAGACCGGATGCCGCTTGCGGATCTCGATCATCCGCCTGGTCCACTGCAGGAACGAGCCGGCGTTGCGCTGCTGGGCCTCCACGTTGAGCGATTGGTAGCCGTAGATGGCGTCCATGATCGGCGGCAGGTAGAGCCGCTGCGGGTCAGTCTGGGAGAAGCCGCCGTTGCGGTCGGGCGTCCACTGCATCGGCGTCCGCACCCCGTCCCGGTCGCCCAGCCAGATGTTGTCGCCCATGGCGATCTCGTCGCCGTAGTAGAGCACCGGCGAGCCGGGCAGCGAGAGCAGCAGGGCGGTGAACAACTCGAGCTGGTTACGGTCGTTCTCCAGCAGCGGGGCCAGCCGGCGCCTGATCCCGATGTTCGCCTTCATCCGGGGATCCTTGGCGTACTCGGAGTACATGTAGTCGCGCTCGTCGTCGGTGACCATCTCCAGCGTCAGCTCGTCGTGGTTGCGCAGGAAGATGCCCCACTGGCAGCCGGCCGGGATCTGCGGGGTCTGGGCCAGGATCTCGGTGATCGGGTAGCGCTGTTCCCGGCGCACGGCCATGAAGATGCGCGGCATCAGCGGGAAGTGAAACGCCATGTGGCACTCGTCGCCGCCGACCTCCGGATCGCCGAAGTACTCGATAACGTCGGCGGGCCACTGGTTCGCCTCGGCCAGCAGCACGCGGTCGGGGTAGAGCTTGTCGATCTCGGTCCTGACCCGCTTCAGGTACTCGTGCGTCTCCTTCAGGTTCTCGCAGTTCGTGCCCTCGCGCTCGTACAGGTACGGCACCGCGTCCAGCCGGAAGCCGTCGATGCCGAGGTCGAGCCAGAACCGCAGCACCTCGATCATCGCGTCCTGGACCTTGGGGTTCTCGAAGTTCAGGTCCGGCTGGTGGGAGAAGAACCGGTGCCAGAAGTACTGGCCGCGGACCGGGTCGAAGGTCCAGTTCGACTGCTCGGTGTCCACGAAGATGACCCGGGCCCCGGGGTACTGGTCGTCGGTGTCGGACCACACGTAGAAGTCGCCGAACGATCCGTCCGGATCGTTCCGGGACGCCTGGAACCACGGGTGCTGGTCGCTGGTGTGGTTCATGACCAGGTCGGCGATAACCCGGATGCCCCGCTTGTGTGCCTCGTCGACAAGGGCGACGAAATCGCCGATATTGCCGTACTCGGGGAGCACGGACATGAAATCGGAGATGTCGTAGCCGCCGTCGCGCAGCGGCGAGGTGTAAATCGGCAGCAGCCAGATGCAGTCGATGCCGAGCCATTCCAGGTAATCGAGCCGGGAGATTAGCCCGCGCAGGTCGCCGGTGCCGTCATCGGTGGAATCCTTGAAGCCCCGGATGAGCACCTCGTAGAAGACGGCCCGCTTGTACCACTCCGGGTCCCGGGGCTGGTCCACGTTGAACGAGTCAGTTATCGCCTCGTGATGCTCGGTCACGGCAAGATCTCCTGGGTCTTACTGTTCATGCACGGTCTTACACGCTGGGCGTGACGGTGAAGATGTGGGCCGGCCGCGTCGCCGGATCAAGGCGGACGTAGTTGGCTTGCCCCCACTGGAAGGACTCGCCGGTGAGCTCATCCGTCACGGTGAATTCGCGGTCCACGCCGAGGGCGGGCGTATCGAGCCAGACCGTGGCTTCTCTGGTCTGGTGCGGGTCGAAGTTGACGACTACCAGTACCGTATCGCTCCCGGAGCGTCCCGGGACACTATCGACCCGCTTGGAGAAGCACATGAGTTCCGGCTGGTCAACGTAATGAAAGCGCAGGTTGCGCAGCTGGTGAAGGGCCGGGTGCGCGCGCCTGATCCTGTTCAGCTCGGTGATGTAGTCAGCGATGCCCACGCCGTCCCGCGCGGCCGCCTCCCAGTCGCGGGGGCGGTACTGGTACTTCTCCGAATCCATGTATTCCTCGCTGCCCGGCCTCAGCGGCACGTTCTCGCATAGTTCGTACCCAGAGTAAATGCCGTAAGTCGGAGAAAGCATGGCCGCCAGCACGGCCCGGATCTTGAACGCGGGTGCGCCGCCGTGCTGCAGGTACTCGGTCAGGATGTCCTGGGTGTTGGTGAAGAAGTTGGGCCGCATGTACGGGGCCGACTCGCCGGCCAGTTCGCGCATGTACTCGGTCAGTTCCCGGACGCTGTTACGCCAGGTGAAGTACGTGTAGGACTGATGGAAGCCGATCTTGGCCAGGGTGTGCATCATGGCCGGGCGGGTGAACGCCTCGGCCAGGAACAGCACGTCGGGGTCGGTGGCGTGGACCTGGGCCAGCAGCCATTCCCAGAACCGCAGCGGCTTGGTGTGCGGGTTGTCGACGCGGAAGATCCGGACGCCGTGGTTTATCCAGTGCCGGACGATCCGCAGCATCTCCGCGTAACTGCCGGCCGGGTCGTTGTCGAAGTTCAGCGGGTAGATGTCCTGGTACTTCTTCGGCGGGTTCTCGGCGTAGGCGATGGAGCCGTCCGCCCGGGTGGTGAACCACTCCGGGTGCTCCTTGACCCACGGGTGGTCAGGCGAGGCCTGCAGGGCCAGGTCGAGCGCGATCTCAAGCCCGACCTCGTGGGCGCGGCCCACGAACGCGTCCCAGTCATCCAGCGTGCCCAGGTCCCGGTGGATGGCGTCGTGCCCGCCGTCCGGGGAGCCGATCGCCCACGGTGAGCCCGGATCACCCTCGCCGGGGGTCAGGGTGTTGTTCCGGCCCTTCCTGAACGTCGTCCCGATCGGGTGCACCGGCGGGATGTAGACCACGTCGAACTCCATGGCCGCGATCGCGTCCAGCCGCTTGGCCGCGGTCCGCAGCGTGCCTGAGGTCGGCGGCCGGCGGCCCATAGGGTCAATCTGAACCCCTTCAGAGCGCGGGAAGAACTCATACCAGGAGCCGAAAAGCGCCCGTTCCCGGTCCACCCGCAAGGGCAGCGGCCGCGACCTAGTCACCAGCGCGCGCAGCGGCCAGGTCGCCAGGATGACGGCGATGGCGGGATCCTCGGTCGCCGCGAGCCGGTCCCACGGCGTCAGCCCGCGGTCGCGCAGCTTCGCGACCAGCGCGCGCAGCGCGGTGCGGGCCGCGGCCGGGCGGCTCGCCCCGGGCGGCTGCGGGATCCGGCGGGCGGCGCGCTCGAACAGCAATGCCCCCTCGGTGAGCATCAGCTCAACGTCCTGACCGGCCGGTATCTTGATGGCCGCGTTATGGTGCCAGGTCGCGATCGGGTCGGCCCAGGCCTCCACGTGGAACCGCCACGGGCCCTCACGGTTCGGGGTCACGTCGGCGCCCCAGCGGTCGGTCCCCGGGGCGAGCTCGCGCATCCGCGCGACCGGGAGCGGCTTGCGGTCCGGATCTCGCAGTACCACGGCCGCCGCGATGAGGTCGTGCCCCTCGCGGAAAACGGTCGCGCTGACCTCGAAGGTCTCGCCGTTGACCGCCTTCGCCGGGCGGCGTCCGCAGTCCACCGCCGGCTCGACGTCAAGGATCGGGATTCGTCCAATCACCATGTAACGCTACCGAGGACGGGGCCCTTCATGCCACCGTGCGGGGGCCTAAAAAAAGCGTGGCGCGTGGATGATGTTTGCCGGCCGGTTTAACCACCGTTCGTTCGGGGTAATTTGAATTGTTTTTCCCCTAGGAGGCCGCTGATACCGGATCCGCTCCCGGACGGCGGTTCGGCGTTGCGGGCGCGGACCCATTAGGGTCTGCCCGTGAGAGCGATTCGCCGGTTTACCGTCCGCGTTACCCTGCCCGAGCCGCTGGCCGCGCTGCACGGCCTGATGCTGAACCTCCGCTGGTCCTGGCACAGCCCGACCGCCGAGCTGTTCGCGTCGATCGACCCCCGCGCCTGGGAGGCGTCGGAGGGCGACCCGATCGCGATGCTCAGCGCCCTGCCGTCGTCCCAGATCGCCGCGCTCGCGGCCGACGGGGAATTCCTCGCCAGGCTGGACGCGGTCGAGCGGGACCTGCGTCACTACCTGTCCGAGCCCCGCTGGTACGAACACGCGGGCCCGGAGTCCAGGCCGGCCGCGATCGCGTACTTCTCGCCCGAGTACGGCATTACCGCCGCGCTCCCGCAGTACTCCGGCGGCCTGGGCATCCTGGCCGGCGATCACCTGAAGTCGGCCAGCGACCTCGGCGTGCCGCTGATCGGGGTCGGCCTGCTGTACCGGCACGGGTACTTCACCCAGTCACTGTCCGCCGACGGCTGGCAGGCCGAGCGCTACCCGGTCGGCGACCCGAACGGCCTGCCGTTCGACCTGCTCCGCGACGCGGACGGGACCGCGACCCGGATCGCGGTCGGGCTGAGCGAGGGCCGGCAGCTGGCGGCCCAGATCTGGGTGGCCCAGGTCGGGCGGATCCCGCTGCTGCTGCTCGACTCCTACGTGGAGGAGAACGAGGCCGACCTGCACGAGGTCACCGACCGGCTCTACGGCGGCGGCAGCGAGCACCGGCTGCGGCAGGAACTGCTGCTCGGCATCGGCGGCATGCGCGCGGTCCGGGCGTTCTGCGCGCTGCGCGGGTTCCCCGCGCCCGAGGTGTTCCACACCAACGAGGGCCACGCCGGGTTCCTCGGCCTGGAGCGGATCCGCGAGTACGTCGAGCAGGGCCTGAGCTTCGGCGAAGCCCTCGAGGTGGGCCGGGCGGCCACGGTGTTCACCACGCATACCCCGGTCGCCGCGGGCATCGACCGGTTCGACCGCGACCTGGTGCGGCGGCACTTCGCCGACGATCCGCTGCTGCCCATCGACCGGGTGCTCGCGCTGGGCGCGGAGACCTACCCCGGCGGCGACCCCGACGTGTTCAACATGGCCGTCATGGGCATGCGGCTG
This sequence comes from uncultured Actinomycetota bacterium, assembly GCA_963844625.1. Lineage (GTDB taxonomy): Bacteria > Actinomycetota > Actinomycetes > Streptosporangiales > Streptosporangiaceae > Palsa-504. Next base: position 216,315 of record CAWJPF010000001.1, read on the forward strand.
GCTCAGCGCGTCAACGGCGTCTCCAAGCTGCACGGCCAGGTGAGCCGGGAGATGTTCGCCGGGCTCTGGCCGGGTTTCGACACCAGCGAGGTGCCGATCGGGTCGGTCACCAACGGCGTGCACACGCCGACCTGGGTGGCGCCGGAGATCCTGCTGCTGACCGGCACCTCGCCGGGCGAGGCGGCCGGCTGGGACTGGGAGCGGGCCGCCGCCACCCCGGCCGGCGTGCTCTGGGATACCAGGCGCGCACTGCGCGCGCGGCTGGTGGCCGAGACCCGGCGGCGGCTGCGCGCCTCCTGGCGCCAGCGGGGCGCGTCCGACGCCGAGCTGACCTGGATCGACGACGTGCTCGACGAGAACGCGCTCACGATCGGGTTCGCCCGGCGGGTGCCCTCCTACAAGCGGCTCACGCTCATGCTGAACGACCCCGAGCAGCTCAGCCAGCTGCTGAACGACTCGGCGCGGCCGCTGCAGATCGTCGTCGCGGGCAAGGCCCATCCCGCCGACGAGGGCGGCAAGGGACTGATCCAGCAGATGGTCCAGTTCGCCGATTCTCCCGACGTGCGCCGCCGGATCGTGTTCCTGCCCGACTACGACATGGCCATGGCCCACGCGCTGGTGCAGGGGTGCGACGTCTGGCTGAACAATCCGCTGCGGCCACTCGAGGCGTCCGGCACGTCCGGGATGAAGTCCGCGCTGAACGGCGGGCTCAACCTCTCGGTGCGGGACGGCTGGTGGGACGAGTGGTACGACGGCGTGAACGGGTGGGAGATACCGTCAGCCGGCGGCGTGGCCGACCCGGCCCGCCGCGACGAGCTCGAGGCCAACGCGCTGTACGAGCTGCTGGGCAAGTCGGTGGCGCCGCTGTTCTACGACCGCGACGCCGAGGAGATCCCGCTGGGCTGGGTGGAGCGGATCAGGCACACGTTCCGCTCGCTCGGACCGAAGGTGCAGGCCGAACGGATGGTCCGGGAGTACGTGACGGCGCTTTACGGGCCGGCCGCGGTCGCCTCCCGCAGGCTGGCCGGCGACGACTTCGGGCCCGCCAGGGAACTGGCCGCCTGGAAGAAGCGCGTGGTGGCAGCGTGGCCGCAGGTGCGGATCGACCACGTGGAGTCCGAGGCGGCCGGGCAGGCCCTGGGCTCGGCGCTGATGGTGCGGGTACTGGTGGCGCTCGGCGAGCTCACCGAGGACGACGTGATGGTGGAAGTGGTGTACGGGCGGCCGGACGACGACGACGAGATCGTGCAGCCCTCCTACGCCACGCTGATCCCGGAGGCATCCGCCGGGACGCCCGGGCTGCTGCGCTACTCCGGTGAGCTGCCGCTTGACCGGCCCGGATCCTTCGGGTACACCGTGCGGGTACTGCCGAACCATCCGCTGCTTGACAGCCGCGCCGAACTCGGGCTGGTGACCTACCCGCAGGCGCCGGCCGGGATGACCAACGGCGACCTGCGCTAGCGTTGTGGAAAGGATCGGAATGGGTGAGCTTGTCCGGCTGGAGATCGCGGAAGGCATCGGCACGATCCGCCTGGACCGGCCGCCGGTCAACGCACTGAACGACCAGGTGACCGAGGAGATCGCAGCCGCCGCCCGCGCGGCCGACGCCTCCGGCGAGGTCCGCGCGGTGATCATCTACGGCGGCGCGAAGGTCTTCGCCGCGGGCGCCGACATCACGGACATGGCCGAGGCCAGCTACGTCGACATGGCCCAGCGGGCGGGCCGGCTGCAGGACGCCATGGCGCTCGTGGCCGGCATCGGCAAGCCGGTGGTCGCCGCGATCACCGGGTACGCCCTGGGCGGCGGGATGGAACTCGCGCTCAGTGCCGACTTCCGGATCGCGGGGGAGAGCGCCCGGCTCGGCCAGCCCGAGATCCTGCTCGGCATCATCCCCGGCGCGGGCGGGACGCAGCGGCTGCCCCGGCTCGTCGGACCCGCCAAGGCCAAGGACATCGTGTTCAGCGGCCGGATGCTCAAGGCCGCGGAGGCACACGCCATCGGCCTGGTCGACCAGGTCGTGCCAGACGACGCGGTGTACACCGCGGCCCGCGACGCGATGAAGCGATACGTGGGCGGCCCCGCCCTCGCGCTGCGCGCGGCCAAGCTGGCCATCGACCAGGGCCTCGGCGTGGACCTGGGTACCGGCCTGGAGATCGAGCGGGCCCACTTCGCCGCGCTGTTCAGCACCGAGGACCAGCGCGCCGGCATGCGCAGCTTCCTGGAAAACGGTCCCGGCAAAGCCACCTTCACCGGCCGCTAACCCCGCCCGGCCCGCCCGGTCCTGGCCGGATCGTGGATCGCTGCTACCCGCATAGGGGTAGTGGCGATCCACGATGATCAATTCAGTTGCCCGCGACTAGCTTGCGAAGCGCCTGGGCGGCTTGGGCGTTCTGCTCGGCGTAGCTCACCAGCGCGCTGGCCAGGGTGGCGGCCCACTCCTGGATCGGCACCGTCTGCCTGGACAGCACCACGCCGCGCACCGCCCTGCAGACCTCCGCCACCGGCTGTCCGTTCCGCACGCCCAGCGTCATCTGCAGGTCGCCGAGCCGCACCACGATCTTGGAGATCTCGCCGGGACGCCCCTTCATCCGGTCGGACATCGACCGTTCCCGGTCCACGGTCACGTAGTCGGCGGGCAGCGCCTCGCCGAGCAACTGGGTCAGGACACGAGCGTAAATCGCCACGTCCGTGCTGTCGGCGCGCAGCGCGGCGGTAACCATGTCCAGCGAGAGCGCGTCGTCGTGCTCAGTCATCAATCAGCCCCACAGGTAGTAATGCTCGTGATTCTAGTGCGCGCCGCCCGCCGCGGCCCTTTCGCGCCCCCGCGGCGGCCCCTTTCGCGCTCCCGCGGCGGCCCCTTTCGCGGCCGCCGCGATCCCGGCGCCCGCCCGGGATCCGGGCCGTTACCGATAGGCAACATCTCGTTCGCTCCACAAGTTGGCATCTGTTTCGTAGTCTGGATGACGCGATGCCTGCGACGGAACGACTGCCGGGGACTCTCGGCCCGTATCGCCTTCAGGACCGCCTCGGGGAGGGCGGCATGGGGGTGGTTCACCTCGCCCGCGATCCGGAAGGCCGCCTGGTCGCGGTAAAGGTGCTCAATCCCCAGGGCACCGAGAGCGCCAACGCCCGCCGCCGCCTGGCCCGCGAGGTGGAGACCATGCGCCGGGTCCGCAGCCCCTACGTCGCCGAGGTTCTCGACGCCGACGTGACCGGCGAGTTCCCCTACATCGTCACGAGGTACGTGGCCGGGCCCACGCTGGAGGAGATGGTCCGCAGCCACGGCCCGCTGCCCGCCCCGGGCCTGCGCAGGCTCGCCCACGGCATGGCCGAGGCACTGGCCGCGATCCACGCGGCGGGCGTGGTCCACCGTGACCTCAAGCCAGGCAACGTGATGCTCGCCGACGACCGCCCGGTCGTGATCGACTTCGGCATCGCCCAGGCCGGCGACGCGACCCGGCTGACGCAGACCGGGCTGGTCATGGGCACGCCCGGCTACCTGGCCCCCGAGGTGATCGAGGGCCAGCCGAGCAGTCCCGCCTCGGACGTGCACTGCTGGGGCACGACGATGGCGTTCGCGGCAACCGGCCACCTGCCGTTCGGCGGCGGTTCGTATGAGTCGATCTTCTACCGCATCGTCTCCGGGCGCGCTGACCTCAACGGCGTCCCGGCCCCGTTCGTGCCGCTCATCTCCGCGGCGCTGGCCCGGGACCCCAGCCACCGCCCGTCGGCCAGCTGGCTCAGCGTCCAGGCGAGCGCCCTGAGCCTTTCGCCGCCCGCGGCCTACGCCGGCTTCCCGGCGACGGAGACCTCCCTCTCGCTGGCTCCCTCCCCGCCGGCGCCGCTGCCGGCGCCGCTGCCGGCGCCGCTGGTCTCGCCGCGGGCGCCGCAGGTCGCGCCCGGGGCGCCGCGGATGCCGCAACCGGTGCAGATGGCGCCCAGGCAGGCAGCCAGGGACGTCGCCGACTTGCTGCCTCCCGTCAGCTACGCTCCCGCCCAGCCCCAGAGATCCCAGGGACCCCAGCCGGCCCCGGCCCCGCCGGCCCAGCCGCTTCAGCCCGCCGCGGGCACGGCATGGCCCCAAGACCAGCGCGACCAGCGCGACCAGCGCCAGCCCGACCAGCGCCCGCCTAGGTCCAAGCCAGGCTCCCAGACGCGCCCGAACACCCTCGCCGGTGTCGCCGTCATGGTGGCCGCCGTGGCGTTGACGGTCATGCTGCCTGTAGCCGGCCTGGTGGCCGCGCTGGTCGTGATTACCCTGCTCCGGGCCGCGGACCGGGCGCAGAGCAGGCTGGCGGTGCGCCGGTCCGTGCGCGGACCCCAGGCCAGCGACCTGCTGCTCGTGGTGGTCACCGCGCCGCTGACGGTGGCCAGGGCGTTGCTGACCGCGATACTGATCGCCCCGCTCGCCGTCGCCGCGGGCGCGGCTACCTTCGCCGTCACGGTCGTGGTGACGCACAGCCTGAATATGCCGCGGGCCGGTGCGTACGCGGCCGCGGCCATCGTGGCCTGGTACGGCCTCGGGCCCGGATCAGGCCGCCCGCGGCGCCAGCTGAACCGGATGGTGGGCGTCCTGGCCAGGACCCCGGCGTCGGCGGCGGTGACGGCGCTCGCCGTCTGGGCGCTGGCGGCCGCCGCTGTCTTGTTCGCCTGGTCGCAGACCCCGTACTACTGGCCGGCGGTGGCCCCGCATCTGCCCGGCCTGCACAGCCTGATCACGTCAGCGGCGAACTGGCTGCTGCGGAACACTCACGCTTAACGCCTCACCAAGGTCAGCCGGCGGCGGCACCTGCTCGGCCTGCCAGCCCGGCTGGGCGGCTGCCGAGCTGGCCGGCCCGAGCTGGCCGGCCCCGGCCTGAGCGGCGCTGGCTTGACCAGGCCGAGCGCGACGACCTCGTTGGCGAGCCTGGTGCGCCGGTTCGTGCCCTCGGGAATCCGGAACTTCTGGTACAGCCTCAGCAGGTGCTGCTTGACTGCCGCCTCGGTCACCACCAGGTCCGTGGCGATCTCGTGCGCCGTGGCGGGGGTGGCGAAGGCCTCATCGGAGAGCGCGGGCCTGCACAGTGAGGCCAGCACGTCAATCTCGCGGCGGGTGAGTTCGGGAACGGCCGAGCGGCGTAGCTCGGTCTCGGCGGGGATCTCCTCCGGCGGGATCCCGCTGATCCGGCAGCGGGCCGTGCCGAAGCTCAGCACGTCGCCGTCCTCAAGCAGTCGGCGGGCGACCGGCCGCCCGTTAACCCTCGTTCCGTTTCGTGATAAACCGAGGTCGGAGACGTAGACGTAGGGTCCGCGGCGGACGAGTTCGGCGTGCAAGCGCGAGACGCTGGGATCATTGAGGCGGATATCGGCACCCTGGCCGCGGCCGACGGTTGTCAGCACATCGCGCAACGGGAAGACCTCGCCACTGTCCTCGATCCGGAGGAGCGGTGTGTCCAAATCAGATCATTCCTTCTATCGGAGCCGCTACAGATATATCACCATAGGGTTACCCCTCGTGCTGCCTGTCTCACCGTGAGATTACCTGTCGATCTGGGGTACGCCGTGGCAACGGCCCGGCCTCGCGCCGGTAAACTTCCTGCGGAAAGCCGGGAGGCAGGTGCATGACGAATCAGCCGGCGAAGGCTGGCCCGAGGCGGGGACAGGCGCCGCTAGCTAGTGCTGTGCCGTCCCTTGGTGACACCCCGCCGCCCGTCCACCACCAGGACGTCCCCCGCGCCGCCGCAGCCCCCGGCCCGGTGGCCGCCGCAGCGCCAAGAACCGCCGCAGTGCCAAGGACCGCCGCAGTGCCAAGGACCGCCGCAGCGCCAAGGACCGCCACTGCCCCCCGCGCCGCTACCGCCGGCCACCGGGCCGCCCGGACCGGCGACGCCGGGCCTGGCGCGCTGGCCTGGGTGCCGTACCTTCTCGTGCTGGCGGGTGTCGCCGTCGGCGTGCTCCTGGCCTTGGAGGGATCCGCGGGCCGGGGCATGGGACTGCTGGGCGGCTCGCTGCTCGCCGCGGGGCTGGCGAGGCTAGTGCTGCCGCCCCGGCTGGCGGGCCCGCTGGCCTCCCGCGGAAGAGCTTCCGACGTGCTGGCGTTCACGGCGCTCGGCGCCGGGGTGCTCGCGGTCGCGCTGATGCTGCCATGAGCAGCTGTCGATAAGGAGAAACATGTCCAAGATCAAGGTAGCGAACCCCGTCGTGGAACTCGACGGTGACGAGATGACCAGGATCATCTGGCAGTACATCAAAGACGAGCTGATACTGCCCTACCTGGATATTAACCTTGAGTATTACGACTTGTCCGTGCAGCACCGCGACGCGACCGATGACCAGGTGACGATCGACGCAGCGCACGCCATCCAGCGGCACGGTGTCGGCGTGAAGTGCGCCACGATCACCCCGGACGAGGCGCGGGTCACCGAGTTCGGGCTGAAGAAGATGTGGCGCTCGCCTAACGGCACGATCCGCAACATCCTGGGCGGCGTCATCTTCCGCGAGCCGATCGTGATCTCGAACATCCCCCGGCTGATCCCCAGCTGGACCAAGCCCATCATCATCGGCAGGCACGCGCACGCCGACCAGTACAAGGCCAGCGACTTCGTGGTGCCCGGCCCGGGCACGGTGACGATCTCCTACGTCCCAGAAGGGGACGACAACCAGCCCATCGAGATGGAGGTCGCCCGGTTCACCGGCGGCGGCGTCGCGATGGCGATGTACAACTTCGACGACTCGATCCGCGATTTCGCCCGGGCCACGATGCGCTACGCGCTCAACCGCAAGTACCCGCTGTACCTATCCACCAAGAACACCATTCTCAAGGCCTACGACGGCCGGTTCAAGGACCTTTTCGCCGAGATCTTCGAGTCCGAGTTCAAGGCGGAATTCGAGGCCGCCGGGATCACCTATGAGCACCGGCTGATCGACGACATGGTGGCGCAGGTCCTCAAGTGGGAGGGCGGCATCGTCTGGGCCACCAAGAACTACGACGGCGACGTGCAGTCGGACGTAGTGGCCCAGGGCTTCGGCTCGCTCGGTCTGATGACCAGCGTGCTGATGACGCCGGACGGCCGCACGGTCGAGGCCGAGGCCGCGCACGGCACCGTGACCAGGCACTACCGCCAGCACCAGCAGGGCAAGCCAACGTCGACCAACCCGGTCGCGTCCATCTTCGCCTGGACGCGGGGCCTGGAGCACCGCGGCAAGCTCGACGACACGCCCGGGGTCATCGCGTTCGCCCGGACCCTCGAGGACGTCTGCGTGCGGACGATCGAGGACGGCGACATGACCAAGGACCTGGCCCTGCTGGTCGGCAAGGACACCCCGTTCCTGACCACGCAGGACTTCCTGGCCGCGCTGGACGCGAACCTGCGCAAGGCTATGAACGAGTAAAAAACTCATTTTTCCCCGAACGAACAGTGGTGCTTCTTACCGGCCTGCTGGGCGTATCCACCCATGAAGGAGTTCGTCAGCATGTCACGTAAAGGCAAGGTAACCGTCGTCGGCGCGGGCTTCTACGGCTCCACGACCGCGCAGCGGCTGGCCGAGTACGACATCTTCAACGAGGTCGTGCTCACCAACATCGTCGAGGGCAGGCCCGAAGGGCTGGCGCTCGACATGAACCAGTCGCGGCCGGTCGAGGGCTTCGATACCAAGGTCACCGGCCAGACCACCGGTCCGGGCGGCGAGGGGTATGAGGCGATCTCCGGGTCGGGCATCGTGATCGTCACCGCGGGCCTGCCGCGTAAGCCCGGCATGAGCCGGATGGACCTGATCGAGGTCAACGCCAAGATCGTCCGCAATGTGGTGGAGAACGTAGCCAAGTTCGCGCCGGACGCGGTGCTGATCGTAGTGTCCAACCCGCTCGATGAGATGACCGCGCTGGCGGCCAAGGTGTCCGGGTTTCCGTCGCACCGCGTGCTCGGGCAGGCGGGCATGCTCGACACGGCCAGGTTCAGCTACTTCGTGGCGGAGAAGCTCGCCGTCCCGGTGGGGTCGGTGCGGACGCTGACGCTCGGCTCGCACGGCGACACGATGGTGCCGGTGCCCTCGGCCTGCACGGTGAACGGCCAGCCGCTGGCCAACCTGCTGCCCGCCGACGAGATCGAGCAGCTCGTCACCCGGACCAGGAACGGCGGCGGCGAGATCGTCGCGCTGCTCAAGACCGGCTCGGCGTACTACGCTCCCTCGGCGGCCGCGGCCCGGATGGCCCGGGCGGTGGCCGAAGACTCGGGCGCGGTCATGCCGGTGTGCGCCTGGGTGGACGGCGAGTACGGCATCGCCGGTGTCTACCTAGGCGTCGAGGCCGAGATCGGAGCGACTGGCGTCCGCCGCGTGGTCGAGCGCGACCTGACCGAGGACGAGCTGACCGGCCTGCGAGCCGCCGCCGAAGCCGTCCGCGCCAAGCAAGCCGACGTCGCCACCCTCTAGCCCTCTAGCCCTCTAGCCCTCCAGCCCGCCTAGCCCCAACCGTCCCGCGCGCGGCCCCAGCCGCCCCCTGCGTACAGGTCCGATTCAGCGTATGGGTGCAGCACCCTGCACCAAAGAGGGGTGTTGCCCAAGTCTCACGTAAGCCCAAGCAGCCTGGCGCGCCGCCTGAGTATCGAAGTGACGTACCCACTCTGATCCGCTGGCTGCTGTGACACGGTTACGAGCCAGCCGGGGATATGTCTGCAGTTTCTGGGGTTATAACCCCAGAAACTGCAGACATATCCGGGTGCCAGGTACAGAGGAAACTAGAGGGTCTCGTGTCCAGGACACGGTTGCGACAGCCTGCCCGGAAGAGAGGTCTTGGATAAATCCCACATCCATCAGGCCAGCTCAGCGCGTCGTCTCGTGATCGAGGCCACCTACCCACTCTGACGCCTCGCAGCGCGGGGGATCAACTCCACTATGGCATCGTTTGTGGCCAGCCCGCTGCCTCGCCATCGAAGCCACGATGCGGCTCGGTCGGCGCACATGACCGAGGTAGCGACAGCGATCCATCAGGAAGCCGGGCCGTCCACTCCACTAGCATGCGGGTGCTCGCTGCCCGGGCAGCTCTTCGCGCCAGGGGACGCTTAGCTGACGGAGGTTCCACGCTGAGCCGTAACGTTTCCGGAATGGTCGGAGCGTAGCGTTGCGTTCCGTGGGCAAGATGCAGCCAGTCGGCGACGGCAACCGATGATGACGGACGTCGCCGGGCGCCGCTTCTCGCTGGCATCGCCGGTGACCGCGCTGGTCATCGGCGGTGTCACGCTGGCCTTGGCGATTGCCGGCGTGCCCCTCGCCACGCTTGCGCACCAGAGCCTGAACGCCAGCGGTGGCTCCGTGCCGGTGTGGTTCTCTGTTGTCTTCGCGATCGTGGGTCTGGTGGTGGCCTGGCGCAAGCCGCGCAACCCGATCGGATGGATCCTACTGGGCATTGCGGCCTTCGGGACGCTCAGCCAGGATGGCAGTTATTACGCAGTGGCGGACTACCGGCTCCGGCATGGCAGCTTGCCGTTCGGCTGGGTGGCGATGCTCGCGCAGCTCTGCTGGGCTCCCGCGATCACGCTGGGCGGGCTAGCCTTCTTGCTGTTCCCCGATGGCAGCCTGCCGTCACCGCGCTGGCGCTGGGTGCTGTGGATCTATCTGACCTGGGCGGCGCTGTTCATGGGCGGCGCCTTGGCTCTCACTATCGGCGCCGCCGTCGGCCATGACATTCATGTTGGTGCCGGAGGAGACCTCCTGATCCTGGATCATCCCGCCAGTTCCGAAGCCTGGTGGGGTGTAGTCAGCAATGTGTTCCCCCCGTGGCTGATAGTGACCTTGCTAGCCACGCTGACCCGCCAGGTCCTCAGCTACCGGCATTCGTCCTCCGAACGCCGCCAGCAACTGAAATGGCTGCTGAGCGGATCGGCTATCGGCGGCGTATGCATCATCGTCACCTTCCGGCTGTCGGACAGCTCATCCGGAATCGTGCGCATGCTGGGCGCCATCACCCTCGTCGGGGGCCTCGCACTCCCGCTCAGCATGGGAGTGGCGATCCTGAAGTACCGGCTGTACGACATCGACCGGATCATCTCCAGGACGCTGGCGTACGCGATCCTAACCGCCCTGCTGGTGGCTGTCTACGCAGGTTTGGTGCTGCTGGCCACCCAGGTACTCACCATCACCTCGCCGGTAGCGGTCGCGGCCGCTACGCTGGCGGCGGCGGCGTTGTTCAATCCGCTGCGGCGCCGGGTGCAGCGGGCGGTAGACCGGCGGTTCAACCGGGCCCGGTTTGACGCCGACACGACCGTGGCCGCGTTCGCGGCTCGCCTGAAAGACTCCGTGGACCTAAACACGGTCTCGAACGACCTAGCCGACGTAGTGCAGAATGCACTCGAACCCTCCCACGTTTCAGTGTGGGTCAGCCAACGCGAGTAACGCTGGCTATCGCCGACTACGCGCCATCAGATACCAACCGTGCCTGGCACACACCCCTAGACCGAAGTTACGGCCAATTCGGCAGGCGATTTCGGGGTTGAGCTGGGCTTTTACTGGGTGTGGCCGGGTGGCGTTCTGGCTACGTCAAGGTGAGCGGGATCGGGGTGCCGAGGAGCTCGAAGGCCTGCCGCTGGGCGCTGGTCGGCTCGGTGAGCATCGGGATGGTGATCTGGGTGCCGGTGTAGCGGACCTGGTTGCGGGTCAGGGTGGCCAGGTGGTCCAGCAGGCCGCGGAAGCTGTGGTAGGGCTGCCCGGCCGGGTCGTGCTGGCCGGAGGCCTTGGCCGCCGCGGCCGGGGAGCGGCGGGCCGGGGTGACGGGGTCGCCCGGGGCGGGCGGGTCCTGGTCGGTGTAGGTGAGCGGGGCCCAGGCGCGGCGCAGGTGCCAGGTCAGGTAGCAGGCGAGCATGCAGATCAGCACGTGCGCCTTGACGCGTTCCTCCAGCCGGTGGAAGACGGGCCGCAGGTCCAGGTCGTCGGATTTGATGTGCCGGAAGTCGCGTTCCACGTATTTGAGGTTCTTGTAGGCGGTGACCACGGCGGCCGCGTCGAGTTCGCCGGCGGGGACGGGGGTGCGCAGCACGTAGAACCCGTCCAGGGCGGCCTCGGCGTCGATCCGGTCCTGCCGTCGTTCGATGGCCAGGGTGGTACCGGTGATGGTGACGGCGAAGTGCTTGCCGGTCTTGTACGCGGCGATCACCTTGCCGACCTCGACCCCGATCTGTCCGGCGCCGTGCAGGCGGCCTGCCCGGACCCGGGCGATGACCGGGGCGAGCAGCTTCTCGGTGGCGGCGAGGAGGTCCTCGCGGGTGCGGGCGCGGTCGGCGGCCAGCACCGGGTTGCGGCAGGCGATCAGCCGCTCGCCGGGGAAGTCGGGGGAGGTGATCTCGGCGAGGTCCTGCTGGCCGGACAGGGACAGCTGCAGCGGGCCGTCGTCGGCCATCAGCTTGCGGATGGCCGGGGCGCGCAGCGCGGTGATCCACCCGTAGGGATCCGGCCGCCGGGTCCCGTCCCCGAGCTGGTTCAGGGCGGCGATCCGGGCGCTGGTGATCATGCCGCGGTCCCCGACCATGACCATCTGGGCCAGCCCGAACTTGTCCCGCACCACCGTGATGATCTCGGTGAACGCGGCCGGGTCGCCGGTGTTGCCGGGGAACACCCGGACCGCGACCGGGCGGCCCTCGGGGTCAGTCAGCAGCCCGTACTCGATCTGCAGTTTCCCTTTCTTGCCGTCCCGGGAGTACCCGCGGGCCGGCAGCGGGCAGCACCGGCCCGGCATCCACGAGCTGGACAGGTCGAACAGCGCCTGCCGCGACGGGTTCGCTGCCGGGGCCAGGTGCCGGGCCGCCAGCCCGGCCTCGATGCTGTCCTGCTGGCCGGCCAGCCAGTCCATTGCCGCGTAGATGTCATCGGCAGTCGCGTCCGCGACGCCGAGGTCGGCGCCCAGGGTGGCATCAGCCCACCAGGTCAGGGTGGACAGCTTAGAGCCGGGCCGGATCACCCGGGAGATGATCAGCGCCAGGGCCAGGTCCCGCTGGCGGCCCGCCGGGCCCAGCAGGGCGGGCAGCCCCAGCTTGGCGGCCATGGCGTGCACGGCGGCGGCGTGCCCGTGCGGCAGCGACCGGGTGATCGTGACCGCCTCGCCGGCCGGGATCAGCTGCTGGCCCTTCAGCCCGGCGTCGATCAGGTCGATGACGTGGTCCGGCAGCGCGGACAGGTTGGCGACGGTCTCGTTCTTGACCTTGCCGCCGTCGCGGTAGGTGCGGCGCAGGTACGCCGAGGAGTAGTCCCGGCGGCGGCCCTGCTTGTCGACGTACCCGGTCTTGGAGACTCTGACTACGTGAACTTTCCCGCTTCCTCCAGCCATAACCAGATCATAGCGCCGCGCCCCCGCACTGCCCGTGAAGACACGTCAGATATTCTGACTACACTCCGTGCGCAGGTATGACCGAACCCGCAGTTCAGGGAGCAACGCCTACGGAGAGCTACAGCAACTTCCGCCTAGAGTGTGCAGGGTGCTACACCCATACGTACGAACGGTCACGCGGCGTGCGGCTCAGATGCCTAGCGGGACCTCTGTTACCAAAGATGCAGCCGCCGGCCGGTCGCAACCTTCCGCGGGCCGGCCGCAACCTTCCGCCGGACCGGCCGCGACTTCAGCGCAAGCCCGGCACGCAACCTCAGGCGAGGGCGAGCCGCCGCAGGGCGAGCTCGGCGTACAGCGCCGTCCCCTCGGCCAGCGCCGCGTCGTCGAACACCGCCAGCGCCGAGTGGTTGGTAGGCGCGGTCACCGGGTCGCGGTCGGCCGGGCACGCGCCGAGGAAGACGAACGCCCCGGGTACCTCCTCCAGGACAAACGAGAAGTCCTCCGCGCCGGTGATCGGGAACTGGGCCGTCTCGCCGCGTTCCGGCCCGAACACCGTCGCGATCGTCTCCCCGGCAAACGCCGCCTCTGCCGCGTCGTTGACCGTCACCGGGTATTCCCTGGCGTACTCGACGTCGGCCGTCAGCCCGTGCGCGCTAGCGATGTCCCTGATCAGCCGCGGGACCAGCTCGGCCAGCGCGGTCCTGGACTTGTCGCTGTAGGAGCGGGCGGTGGCCAGGAACTTAGCCTGGTCGGGAATCACGTTGTCCGTGGTCCCGGCGTGCAGGCTGCCGACGGTGACGACGACCGGATCGAACACGTCGAAGCTCCTGGTGACCATGGTCTGCAGCGCGAGCACCATCTCGCAGGCCGCCGGAATCGGGTCCGCGGCCAGCTGCGGCTGGGAGGCGTGCCCGCCCCGCCCGTGCACGGTGACGGTGATCTGGTCGGCGGCGGCGAGCATCGGGCCCGGCCGGGTGGAGAACATGCCGCACGGCAGCCGGTTCGCCGTCACGTGCAGGCCGTAGGCCGCGACCGGACGCGGGCCGGCCGCGTCGAGCACGCCTTCGCTGATCATGTACCTGGCGCCGGCGTAGCCTTCCTCGCCGGGCTGGAACATGAAGATCACCGTGCCGGGGAGCTCGGCCTGCCGGGCGGACAGCAGCCGCGCGGCGCCGGCCAGCATGGCGGTGTGCAGGTCGTGACCGCAGGCGTGCATCGCGCCGGGAATCGCGGAGGCGTAAGGCAGCTGGGTCTCCTCGGTGACCGGGAGCGCGTCCATGTCGCCGCGCAGCAGCACGACCGGCCCGGGCCGGCCCCCGCGCAGCACCGCGGTCACCGAGCTGAGTTCGCCACCCGTGCTGATCTCGAGCGGCAGCCCGGCCAGGGCGTCCAGCACCTTCCGCTGTGTCTTGGGCAGGTGCAGCCCGATCTCGGGCTCGCGGTGGATCGCCTGCCGCAGCCCGGCGATCTCGCTCGCGAGCTTCGCCGCCTCATCCCGTACCGCCACTGGTACCTCCCTCGACTCCGCCCCCGACCCGGACGGAACCCAACTGTAACGTCAGGCGCCGGGCGCTGGCGGAGGGAACGGCGTCGAGGAACTCCGGCGCGGTCCACGAGCGCCGTGCGTACGCCCCGGTGATCGCGTCGCGGACCGCGCCGCTGGCGGTCCCGGGCACGAGCGCGAGCACCGAGCCGCCGAACCCGCCGCCCATCATCCGCGCGCCGAGCGCCCCCGCGGCCAGCGCCGCCTCGACCGCCGCGTCGGCCTCCGGCCAGGAGACCTCGAAGTCGTCCCGCAGCGAGGCATGCGCCTGGGTCAGCAAGAACCCGATCTCGCGGTAGGCATCCGCCGCGCCCCGGGAAGCGCCGTTCAGCAGGGCGACGACCTCGAGCACGCGCTGGTTGTCGGTGACGACGTGCCGGGCGCGCCGGCGCAGGACCGGATCAGCCAGCCGGCCGGTATCAGCCACGTCCGTTAGGTATCGAAGAGAAGGAAGACCGAGCAGGCGGGCGGCCTGTTCGCACTCGGCCCGCCGCCGTCCGTACTCCCCGTCGCTCAGCTCGTGCTTGGCCCGGGTGTTAATCAGCAGCAGCCGCGTGCCCGCCGCGGCCGGGTCGAACGGGACCTGGGAGCTCTCCAGCGAACGGCAGTCGAGCAGCAGCGCGTGGCCGCCCTGGCCGAGCAGCGACGCGGACTGGTCCATGATGCCAGAGGGCACCCCGACGAACTCGTTCTCGGCCCGCTGGGCGATCGCGGCCAGCTCACGCCGCGATACCGCCACCCCGCCAAGTTCGGTGAGGGCCAGCGCGGTCGCGCATTCCAGCGCCGCCGACGACGAAAGTCCCGCCCCGGCCGGCACGTCCGAGTCGATGGCGATGCAGGCGCCTGGCACCTGATAGCCCGCCGAGCCCAGCGCCCAGGCGACACCCGCCGGGTAGGCGGCCCAGCCGGCCACCTGGCCGGGGGCCAGCTCATCCAGCGCGATCTCCGCCTCGCCTCCCGGCTCCTGGCGGGAGCACAGCACCAGGGCGCGGTCGGCCCGGCGGGCCGCGGCGGCCGTGGTGCCCTGGCTGAGCGCGAACGGGAGCACGAAGCCGTCGTTGTAATCGGTGTGCTCACCCATCAGGTTGGCCCGGCCGGGCGCTAGCCAGAACCCCGTCCGGCGCCTCGCCGAACCGCGCCAGGAACAGGTCGGCGGCCGCCGACGCTCGCTGCGCTTCCCCGGCTGGCGCCGCTCTCACCGCGCGCTGCGGGCCTGGGTGAACTGCCAGGCGTCGGCGGCCATGGCCCGCAGGTCCCTGGTCGCGTGCCAGTCGAGCTCGGACTGGATCTTCGCCGATGAGGCCACCAGCACGGCGGGGTCACCGGCCCGGCGCGGGGCCACCTCAACCCCGATGTCGGCGCCGGTGACCTCGCGGCACACCTCGATCACCTCGCGAACCGAGAAGCCGGCCCCGTTGCCCAGGTTGTAGACGCGGTGTTCGCCAGTCCGGCAGGCCGCCAGCGCGCGCAGGTGCGCGTCGGCCAGGTCCGCGACGTGGATGTAGTCCCGGACGCAGGTCCCGTCGGGGGTGGGGTAGTCATCGCCGAAGATCCGCATCCGGCGGCCGTCGGTCACGCTGGCCAGCACGTTGGGGATGAGGTGGGTCTCCGGGTTGTGCCGCTCGCCGAGCCAGCTCCCGTCGGCGGCCTGCTGCGCGCCGGCCACGTTGAAGTAGCGCAGGCTGACGGCACCGAACCCGTGCAGCCGGGCGAACTCGGTGAGCGTGGTGTCGACGGCGAGCTTGGACGCGCCGTACGGGCTGGTCGGGCGGGTGGGATCGGTTTCGGTGATCGGCGTGCGCTCGGGCTCGCCGTACACCGCGGCGGTCGAGGAGAAGACGATCGTGCGGACCTGGATCTCGCGCATCGCCTCGAGCAGCGAGATCGTGCCGCCCAGGTTGTTGGACCAGTACTTGGCCGGGTTCGCCACCGACTCGCCGACCAGGGAGCTGGCCGCGAAGTGCATGACCGCGTCAGCACCGTCGGAAAGCACCTCGGCCGCGCACTCGCGCAGCGTGCCCTTGACGAACGTGGCGCCGGCCGGCACGGCGTCGGCGAACCCGGTGGACAGGTCGTCAAGCACGGTGACCTCGTGTCCGGCCGCGACCATCTGCGCGGCGACGACACTGCCGATATAGCCGGCCCCGCCGGTAACGAGCACTCTCATCAACACGCCTCCCTGAGCCGTTGCGCTGCTTCTTCGGGGACGATGTCGTTAATCCACACGCCCATCCCGGATTCCGTCCCAGCCAGGTACTTGAGTTTGCCGGCCGCTCGCCGGACCGACAGTACCTGAAGGTGCGCGGCGAACTCGCGTCGTGTGGCCTCGTCCCTGACCGGCGCCTGATGCCACGCGGCGATGTACGGCGCGGGCCCGGTGAACAGGGCGTCGAACCGGCGCAGCACGTCCAGGTACAGCGGCCCGAAGGCCTCGCGGGCCGCCTCGCCGGTGGCGGGCAGGTCGGGCACCCGGACAGCCGGGAAGATCCGTACCTCATACGGCCAGCGCGCCGCCTCGGGCACGAACGCGATCCAGTGCTCGTTGCGGGTCACGATCCGCAGGCCGGCCCGCAGTTCGGCGGCGACCAGGTCGTCGAACAGGTTGTCCCCGTTGTAACCCCGGGCCTGCGCCACCATCTGCTCGGTGCGGGGGGTGACGAACGGGAACGCGTAGATCTGCCCGTGCGGATGGTGCAGCGTGACGCCGATTTCCTCGCCCCGGTTCTCGAAGCAGTACACCTGCTCGGTGCCGGGCAGCGCGCTCAGCACTTCGGTGCGGTCCACCCAGGCTTCGAACACGGTGCGGACCCGCGCCGGGGTGAGCTGGGCGAAGGAGGAGTCGTGATCGGAGGTGAAGCAGACCACCTCACAGCGTCCGAGCGGCTCACGCAGCGAAGGGAACCTGTTCTCGAACACGACCACGTCGTAACTGTCCGCCGGAATCTCGGTGGGCCGCCCCGGTCGCGACGGATCGAGCGGGCACTGATCGGCGGGCGGCAGGAACGTCCGGTCCTGGCGGGCCGCGGCGATTACGACCCACTCACCGGCCAGCGGGTCCCAGCGGATCCCGGATTCCGGCGTCCCGGTAGGCAGCGGCGGCCCGGGCGGCCGCGGCGGGAGAGGGCGCGTGTCGGCTACCTGGGCGCGGCCCGAACCTGGCGCCTCGTCGAAATAAACGATCTCGCGGCCATCTGCCAGCCGGGCGCTGGATTTCCAGATTGATTGCATGCCCACGGGAGCTATACGTTATCCGACTACACTGGCCAGACAACGCGGCCGGGCGGCGGAACCTCCGGGGGTCTGGCAAGGCAGAACTCCGCCGTTACCGGTACTGATCGGAGGAAGTCGGCGATCGCGCTTGAGCAAGGTCGTCCTGGAAATCATCGTCGTCCTGGTCATCATGTGCGTCGGGGGGTTCTTCTCGGCGTCCGAGATGGCGCTCGTGTCGCTGCGCGAAGGCCAGGTCAGGGCGCTGGCCAAGCGGGGCAAGCGCGGCCAGCGGGCGGCGCGGCTGGCGCAGGACCCGAACCGGTTCTTCTCCGCCGTGCAGATCGGCGTCACCCTGGCCACGCTGGTCACCGGAGCCTATGGGGCCGATACGCTGGCCGGCGCCCTGAAGTCCTGGCTGATCCGCCAGAATGTGTCACCGGGCTGGGCGGGCCCCCTCTCCTTCCTCTTGGTGACCATCTGCATCACGTTCTTCAGCCTGATCCTCGGTGAGCTGGCCCCCAAGCGCATCGGGCTGCAGCGCGCGCCCCGGCTGGCGCTGTTCGCGGCGCCGCTGCTGGACCGGATCGCGGTGCTGGCCCGGCCGGTCGTCTGGCTGCTGACGAAGTCGACCAACCTGGTCGTCGCCCTGCTCGGCGGCGATCCGCGGGTCGGCCGCCAGGCCATGACCGAGCAGGAAGTACGGGAACTCGTCATCAGCTCCCAGTCGATCAGCCCGGACGAGCGGCAGATCGTCAGCGAGGTCTTCGACGCCGGGAAAAGGCAGATCCGCGAGGTCCTGGTGCCCCGCACCGAGGTGGTATTCCTGGACGCGGACACGCCGGTCGCCGAGGCCGCCTCGATCGTCGCCAGCGTCCCGCATTCGCGGCTGCCCGTGTTCCGGGACAGCTACGACAACGTGATCGGTTTCGTGCACGTCCGGGACCTGCTCGCGCCGGGCGTAGCCAAGCGCTCGGTGCCGGTCAGCGAGATCACCCGCCCGGTGAAGTTCCTGCCGATCAGCAAGACCGTGCTGTCCGCGCTGTCTGAGATGCGCCGCGAGCGGGCGCACCTGGCCATCGTGGTCGACGACTACGGGGGTACGGCCGGCATCGTCACCCTGGAGGACCTGGTCGAGGAGCTGATCGGGGACATCAGGGACGAATACGACCTGGAGCAGGCCGAGTCGCCCAGGCTGCGGTCCGGCGAGGTCGAGGTCGACGGCCTGCTGAACCTGGACGAGTTCACCGAGCAGACCGGCGTCGAACTGCCCGAAGGCCCGTACGAGACCGCCGCGGGCTACGTGCTCGCCGCCTTCGGCGACCTGCCGTCCGTCGGCAACAACGTCCAGGTCGCGGGCCACACGATCACCGTGACCGAACTCGACGGCCGCCGCATCGCCCGCCTCCGCGTAACCGCCACCCCCGCCACCCCCGCCACCCCCGCCACTCCTCCCAGCCCCGCCACCCCCGCCACCCCTCCCAGCCCCTCCACCCCCTCCAGCAACCCCAGCCCGCCCAGCAACCCCAGCCCGCCCAGCAACCCCAGCCCGCCCAGCGATCCCAGCGATCCCAGCAACCCTAGCCCCTCCGTTCCCGCAAGCTCCTCGGTTTCCGCAGGTCAACGCGATCAGGTCCGGCTAGACTCGGAGTCCCCCCAGGAAAGCCCCCCTCGATGAAAGGCGACCAGCGTGCCCGGTGGCTTTGACGCCGTCCTCGTGGTTGACTTCGGCGCGCAGTACGCCCAGCTGATCGCCCGCCGGGTCCGGGAGTGCCACGTCTACTCCGAGATCGTCCCCTCGACGATGCCGGTGGCGGAGATGCTGGCCAAGCGGCCGAAGGCGATCATCTTGTCCGGCGGGCCGTCCTCGGTCTACGCCGACGGCGCCCCGCCCGCGCCCCCCGGGCTGTTCGACGCCGGCGTGCCCGTCCTCGGCATCTGCTACGGCTTCCAGCTGATGGTGTCCGAACTAGGCGGCACCGTCGAGCACACCGGCGCCGCCGAGTACGGCGCGACCACGCTGGACACCACCGGCGGCGCGCTGCTCGGCGGGACGCCCGCGCGCCAGCGGGTCTGGATGTCGCACGGCGATACCTGCACCGCGGCCCCGCCCGGCTTCACGGTGACCGCGCAGACGCCCGCGACGCCGGTGGCCGCCATCGAGGACCCGGACCGGCGGATGTTCGGCGTCCAGTTCCACCCGGAAGTGCTGCACACCGAGCACGGCCAGCGTCTCCTCAGCCGCTTCCTGGAGGCGGCCGGCTGTCGCCCGTCCTGGACGATGCTGAACATCGTCGAGGAACAGGTGGCGCTGATCCGCGAGCAGGTCGGCGACGGGCACGCGATCTGCGGGCTGTCCGGCGGGGTGGACTCGGCGGTCGCCGCCGCGCTGGTGCAACGCGCCATCGGTGACCGGCTGACCTGTGTGTTCGTCGATCACGGCCTGCTTCGCCAGGGCGAAGCGGAGCAGGTGGAGCAGGATTTCGTGGCCGCGACCGGGGTCAAGCTCACGGTGGCGAACGAGGCCGAGGCGTTCCTGTCCGCGCTCGCCGGGGTCACCGACCCGGAGCAGAAACGGAAGATCATCGGCCGCGAGTTCATCCGCGCGTTCGAGCGCGCGGCCCGGGAGATCACGGCCGAGGCCGGCGAGCACGGCGAGGCGTGCGAGTTCCTGGTGCAGGGCACGCTTTACCCGGACGTGGTGGAGTCCGGCGGCGGCGCCGGCACCGCGAACATCAAGTCGCACCACAACGTGGGCGGCCTGCCAGATGACCTGAAGTTCCGCCTGGTGGAGCCGCTGCGCTGGCTGTTCAAGGACGAGGTGCGGCGGGTGGGGGAAGAACTCGGCCTGCCGCAGGCGATCGTCCGCCGCCAGCCGTTCCCAGGCCCCGGGCTCGGCATCAGGATCATCGGCGAGGTCACCGCCGAGCGCCTGGAGATCCTGCGCGAGGCGGACGCCATCGTGCGCGAGGAGATGTCCGCCGCCGGGCTCGACGCCCTGGTCTGGCAGTGCCCGGTGGTGCTGCTCGCCGACGTGCGTTCCGTGGGCGTGCAGGGCGACGGCCGCAGCTACGGTCACCCGCTGGTGCTCCGCCCGGTCACCAGCGAGGACGCCATGACGGCGGACTGGGCCCGCCTCCCCGACGACGTGCTGGCCCGTATTTCCACCCGTGTCACCAACGAGGTACGCCAGATAAACCGGGTGGTACTGGACGTCACCAGCAAACCGCCCGGCACCATTGAATGGGAATAAAACCCTTTTTTATACCGAACGGACCCCGCTTCCCGCCCAGGTCAACCGCTTTTGTTTAGCCATTCTTTACCGCCGCGGCCGGCGTAAGCTCGGCCGTTATGGCAGCCCCGCAGCAAACCTTCAAACTAGCCGTCAGCGTTTTTGCCGCCGTCGTTTTCTCCGCGCTTATCACTTTTGTCGCCACGCGTCATCTCGACTAGGACGCGGCCCGCCAGGCCCGTGCCACCCAGCATGCGCAGGTAGTCAGGCAGCAGTTGAGCCAGCAGGCGCAGGCCGCCGGGCAACTGGAGAAAGCGGCTAACGCGCTCTACCAGTCCACCGCGAGCGTCTATCACTATCCGCTGAAACGCGCCGAACAGACCCGGCGACACCTGGCCGGTATGCTCCGCGCTTGACTCGCGGCTCGGCGACTTCACCGCCACCACCGCGACGTTCGACACGGACAACTTCGACCTCGCGGACGCCACCGCCAACCCCCTGACCACGCAGTTCAGTCACTACTCGATCGGCGCCGTCGAAGCCTCGTCCGCCGCCGGCGCGCAGCGGCAGTGGACCTCGATGGTGACCGCCTACCTGGCCCTGATCAAGCGCTGCGGCCGACTCATGCGGGCTGACACCTCGCGCCAGCCCAGCCCCCAGCCCAGCCACAGCCACAGCCCCAGCCCCAGGCCCCAGCCCCCAGCCCCCAGCCCCCAGCCTCAGCTGAGGCTCCGCATGGCCCACAGGTCGGGGAAGGTCGGCTTGCCGACCGTGCTACTGAGGTAGTTGGCGCCAGTCGAGCCGCCGGTGCCGGACCGGCCGCCGATCGTCCGCTCCACCATCTTCACGTGGTGGTAACGCCATTCCTGCATGCCCTCGTCGAGGTCGACGAGAAGTTCGCAGACCGCGGCCGCGTCGGTGTCGTCGTCGTAGACCTTCTTCAGTACCTGCTGCATGGCGGCCGAGGCCGCCAGCGGCGCGCGGACGTCCCGGTGGCGGCTCTCTGCCGGTACGTCGTAGCCCTGGGCGGCCAGGTAGCAGGCGAAGGAGTCGAACAGGCCGGGCCGCGACATCGCGGCCTCGATGGCTTCCCGCTCCGCGCTGCCCGCGGCGTACCGGCCCGCCATCATCTCCTCCCGCCGCCCGAGTACGGCCTCGAGCTCGCGGAACTGCGCGGATTCGAAACCGCTTGAGGTGCCGAGCCAGTCGCGGAACCGGGTGAACTGGGTGGGCGTCATCGTCTCGAGCACGTCGAGCTGCGCCACCAAGATCTTCATGATGGCCAGCGCCCGGTGCAGTGTGCGCATGGCGTGCGTGGTGGCGCCGGACTCGAGCTCGGACTGCAGCTTGCCGAACTCGTGCAGCAGCTGCTTGAACCACAGCTCGTAGATCTGGTGTATGACGATGAACAGCATCTCGTCGTGCTCGCCCGACCGCGGCTGCTGGGCCGAGAGCAGCTGATCCAGCCGCAGGTAACCGGAGTAGGTGACCGGCTCAGCCATGCTCGGCTCCGGCGTCCTGCTCGGCTCCGGCATGCTGGTCGGCTCCGGCGTCCTGCTCGGCTCAGCCATGCTCGGCTCCGGCGTCCTGCTGGGCTCCGGCGTCGGCAGAGCTGCGCTCGATGATGTCGCGGGCGGCGCCGACCGCGGTCCAGACGTCGGTGAACCGCGTGGTCAGCGGGGGCACCCCGAACCGGCACCGGTCCGGGGTGCGATAGTCCGTGATGATGTTCGCCTCGGCTAGCTGCGCCACCAGCTGCTCGGCCTGCGGATGGCAGAAGGTGACGTGGCCGCCGCGGCGGCTGGCGTCCCTGGGCGTGGCCAGGGCGCAGCCCAGCGGCGCGAGCCAGGCGTCGGCCAGCTCGATGAGGTAGCTGGTGAGCTGCGTGCTCTTGGCCCGCATCGGACCGACGCCCGCCTCGAGCAGCAGCTTGGCGCCCTCTTCAACCGCCGCCGTGCCCAGGATGGACGGCGTCCCGGTCATGAATTTCGCCATGCCGGGCGCCGGGTCGTACCTGGGGCCCATGGCGAACTGATCCCGCTGGGAGAACCAGCCCCAGATCGGTTGCCGCAGCACTTCCCGAAGCCGGGCCGAGACGTAACCGAACGCGGGGGCGCCGGGACCTGCGTTGAGGTACTTGTAGGTGCAGCCGACGGCCAGGTCCACGTCGCAGGAGTCGAGCTCGACCGGCACCGCGCCGACCGAGTGGGACAGATCCCACAGCATGAGCGCGCCGGCCTCGTGCGCGATCTCGGTGATGGCCGCCATGTCCGCCAGCGCGCCGCTGCGGTACGCCACGTGGGACAGACTGACCAGCGCGATGTCCTCGTCGACCGCGGCGCGTACCGCGTCCGGGCGGACGCCCTCGTCCATGTCGGTGCCGAGCAGCCGGAGTTCCGCGCCGCGCTGGGCCGCGATGCCCTCGAGGGCGTAGCGGTCAGTGGGGAAGTTGTCCTGGTCGGTGACGATCACGTGCCGGCCCGGGCGCGCCTCGAGCGCCGCCGAGGCCAGCTTGTACAGGTTGACCGTGGTGTTATCGGTGACCACGACCTGGCCCGGCGCCGCGCCGGTGAGCTCGCCGACCAGATCGCCCGCGCGCCCGGGCAGGTCCACCCAGTGATCCCACGACCGGACCAGGCCGGTGCCCCATTCCTCCCGGATGATGTGGTCCAGCCGCCACATCACGGCCCGCGGCAGCGCGCCGAGCGAATTGCCGTTCAGGTAGATCAGGGACGGGTCGTCGAGCGTGAAGCGCTCGCGGTACTCGGCCAGCGGATCCGCCAGGTCCAGCTCCTCGGCGTACGCCCGCTCCAAGAACTCCTCGGCCATACCGCTCACCCTAACTCCGCTGAACCCCTAGATGCGGTCGCTTCCCTGGGGATGGGGACCTGGCGTCCCTGCGGCCCAAGCAGGGCTTCGGCCAGGGTGAGCACGGTCCCCTCCAGCGAGCCGAGGTGGGCGGTGACGTCGCTGCCCGCCGCGTCGACGATCTTCGCGACCGCGGGACCTGGCCGCCGAGCAGGTCGACCCGCCCGCCGCCGCCGGCCACGGTCCCGGCCAGGCCGTCGAGGGTGCCTTCATCGTCTCGGTGGCCTGCGTCCAGAGCCCGGACGTCGCTTCCGCGCTCTGCTCCACCTTGGCCGCGCCCCGGTCGCAGTCTCGCCCAGGTGCTCGGCCAGGCCGTCCAGCCGCGCCGTCATGCCGGGGATCTCCCGCTCGCGTACCTCCTTCACCAGCCACTCGAGCCCTTCCATGCGCTGGCGGATGTCTTCGAGCGCGTCGGCGTTCGACCGCTGGTCCGCGACATGGTCCTGGACAGTGCGCGCGAGCAGCTCA
Organism: uncultured Actinomycetota bacterium; assembly: GCA_963844625.1. Taxonomy (GTDB): domain Bacteria; phylum Actinomycetota; class Actinomycetes; order Streptosporangiales; family Streptosporangiaceae; genus Palsa-504. The sequence continues at coordinate 239,925 of CAWJPF010000001.1, forward strand.
CGCATGCGGTCGGTGGCACCCGGCTGATCCAGATGCTCCTTCAGAAGGGGTTGCCCCGGGGACCGGACAACTCTAATAGCTTAACGTAATCGACGATGTACGTAGAGTGAAAGAGGTCGATTGAGGCCGGCTGGTTCGTTTGACGAGTCCGCCTGCTACCGCTACTGTTCCGGATTAGCACTCACTGCTATAGAGTGCTAATGCGACGAGGCAGTCTGATCCCCGCGACGGCAGGCCGCCGCGCTCGCCCTCTCTAGTTAACTCACCATTTAGCCATTCCGGAGGGGGAGGTCCGATCGTGACGACCGCCACCAAAGTAAAAATCAAGCCGCTCGAAGACCGGATCGTGGTCCGTACGCTCGAGGCGGAGCAGACCACGGCATCCGGGCTTGTCATCCCGGACACCGCCAAGGAGAAGCCCCAGGAGGGCGAAGTCCTTGCGGTGGGCCCCGGCCGTTTCGACGACGCAGGCACCAAGCGCGTGCCGGTCGACGTGAAGGTCGGCGACATCGTGCTGTACAGCAAGTACGGCGGCACCGAGGTGAAGTACGCGGGTGAGGAGTTCCTAGTGCTCTCCGCTCGCGACGTCCTCGCCGTCATCGAAAAGTAGTAGTCAGCGGGCTCCGGCGGTAGGACGCTCGGCGATTCGCCGGTGGTTCTGCCGCCGGGGCCCGTGAGCATGCATGCTGACTGAGAACTCGATCCAACCGTAGGTTGAGGTAGTAAATGCCCAAGATCCTGGAGTTCGACGAGGACGCCCGCCGCTCGCTTGAGCGCGGCGTGAACAAGCTCGCCGACGCCGTGAAAGTGACGCTCGGCCCACGCGGCCGTAACGTCGTACTTGATAAAAAATGGGGCGCTCCCACCATCACCAACGACGGCGTGACCGTCGCCAAGGAGGTGGAGCTGGACGACCCGTACGAGAACGTAGGGGCCCAGCTCGCCAAGGAAGTCGCCACCAAGACCAACGACGTCGCCGGCGACGGCACGACGACGGCGACGGTCCTGGCCCAGGCGATGGTGCACCACGGGCTGCGTTCGGTAGCGGCCGGGGCTAACCCGATGGACCTCAAGCGCGGTATCGACGCCGCCGCCGCTGAGGTGTCCACGCGCCTGCTAGCCGCCGCGCGTGACGTGGAGGAGCAGACCGAGATCGCGCATGTCGCGACGATCTCCGCGCAGGACGAGAAGATCGGCGAGCTGATCGCCGAGGCGTTCTCCAAGGTCGGCAAGGACGGTGTCATCACCGTCGAGGAATCGCCGACCATGGGCCTGGAGCTGGAGTTCACCGAGGGCCTCCAGTTCGACAAGGGCTACATCTCGCCGTACTTCATCACCGACCCCGACCGCCTCGAGGCGGTCCTCGAGGACGCGTACGTCCTGATCCACCAGGCCAAGATCTCCTCGATGGCCGATTTCCTGCCGCTGCTCGAGAAGATCGCCCAGTCCAAGCGGCCGCTGCTGGTGATCGCGGAGGACGTCGAGGGCGAGGCGCTGGCCACCTTGGTCGTGAACAAGATCCGCGGCCTGCTCAACGTGGTGGCCGTGAAGGCGCCCGGCTTCGGTGACCGCCGCAAGGCCATGCTGGCCGACATCGCCGTCCTGACCGGTGGCGAGGTGATCAGCGACGAGCTCGGCGTCAAGCTGGAGTCGGTCGGGCTGGAGAGCCTGGGCCGCGCCCGCCGGATCGTCGTTACCAAGGACGCCACCACGATCATCGACGGGGCAGGCGACAAGACGGCGATCGAGGACCGGATCAGGCAGATCCGGAACGAGATCGACAACACCGACTCCGACTGGGACAAGGAGAAGCTGCAGGAGCGGCTGGCTAAGCTGTCCGGCGGCGTCAGCGTCCTGCGGGTGGGTGCCGCGACCGAGGTGGAGCTCAAGGAGAAGAAGCACCGCCTGGAGGACGCCATCTCCGCCACCCGGGCGGCCATCGAGGAAGGCATCATCCCCGGCGGCGGCAGCGCCCTGGTGCACGTCGCCAACGACCTCGACGACCTCGGCCGTAAGGGTGACGAGGCGACCGGCGTGGGCGTCGTCAAGCGCTCCCTGACCGAGCCGGCCCGCTGGATCGCCCTGAACGCGGGCCAGGAGGGTTCCGTCGTGGTCGCCAAGGTCGCCGGCCTGCCCGTCGGCCATGGCTACAACGCCGCCACCGGTGAGTACGGCGACTTGGTGGCGCAAGGCGTCATCGACCCGGTGAAGGTGACCAGGTCTGCGGTCCTGAACGCCGCGTCGATCGCCGGCATGCTGCTGACGACCGAGACCCTGGTGGTCGAGAAGCCCGAGGAGAAGGAAGCCGCCGGGGCCAACGGCCACGGCCACTCCCACTAAGCCAGCAGGCTCACCAAGCCCAGGCACACGAAGCCGGGTTCCCGGGTGCTCAAAGCACCCGGGAACCCGGCTTTCGCGTTATTCGCGCCCGGGTCCACGCGCCATCGGCCCTCCGGACCCTACGATTCTCGTGATCCAGCCCCGAGCCCCGGCGTCCGCCCGCAGCAGCAACCACAACGATGCTCCATCGATGTTGCTATAGCCACAACGATGCTCCATCGTTGTGGTCGCGACAGCCCGAAGAAGTGCCAAATCTTCCGCACAACCCGTTATTTTTGTGTCATTCGTGGTCCGTGTGTTAAATGGTGCGATAAATACGTCAACGACCCGGGCGGAATAGGCCATCAACACGGCTTTGACGCCCTTCTCTTAACACCGGGCAACGTCAGGGTCACAACAATGTGGCCCCCGCGCTTGCCGTCCGGCGGACCTACCCGCCCCTGGCACCGACGACATCGCGGGTCTGACCCCGCCGCGGCCGCGCGCCTGCGCCGGTCCGCCGCGCCAGCGCCGGGTCCGCCAGCCCCCAGACTGGTCGGTAGCCGCACCCGTGAACTTGCCGGGAGCCCTGGCCCGGGCGGACCTGTACATCCTGGCGGCGCAGGGCCGCCAGGACGCGATCGAGGCGCTGCTGAGGCAGTTCAGGCCGGTGATCCTCAGGTTCGTCCGGGCCCGGCTGGCCCGGAGGGGCAACCAGGACGAGGATGACGTAGCGCAGGACGTCTGCCTGGCGCTGCTGTCCGCGCTGCCGTCGTACCGGGACAGAGGCCGGCCGTTCGCGGTCTTCGTGTTCGCCATAGCCGCGCACAAGGTAGCGGACGCGGCCCGCTCGCCGCTTCCCGTGCCGTCCTGCCTGATCTGCCTGACCTGCCCGATCGGGACCCGCTACCAGGGACCCGCTACCAGGGACCCGGGAAGATCGTGGTCGCGGGCTTCGAGGCCAGCCAGGTGCGGATCCTGCTGGCGCACCTGCATGACGGCCAGGGCAGGCTTTTCCTGCTCCGGGTGGTGGGCGCCGAGGACACCGGGTACGTCCTCGGCATGTCGCCCGGCGCGGTCCGCGTCGCCCAGCACCGGGCCCAAGCTCAGGCTGCGCGCTCGCCGCCGAATGGGGGACAACGGGGCCCGCCCGTCTCAGCCCTTAATAGGATGGGTGGATTCCCGCTGCCACTCCCGGTGAAGGTGCCATGACTGATCCTGTCCGCCCGGACCATGATGACAAGTTCGCGCCCGTCGGGCTGACCTTTGACGATGTCCTCCTGCTCCCGGCCCATTCCAGCGTGCTGCCCAGCGAGGCGGACACGTCGACCCGGATCACCCGCCGTTACCGGCTCCGCGTCCCGCTCGTGTCGGCGTCCATGGACACCGTCACCGAGGCCAGGATGGCCATCGCCATGGCCCGCCAGGGCGGCGTGGGTGTCCTGCATCGCAACTTGTCGGTGGAGGAGCAGGCGCAGCAGGTCGATATGGTCAAGCGCTCCGAGGCGGGGATGATCACCCATCCGGTGACCTGCGGGCCGGACGCCACGATCGCCGACGTGGACGGGCTCTGCGGCCGCTACCGGATCTCCGGCGTACCGGTGACCGACCCCGACGGCGTGCTGGTCGGCATCGTCACCAACCGGGACATCCGCTTCGAGACCGACCACAGCCGCCGGGTGGCCGAGGTGATGACGCCGATGCCGCTGGTCACCGCCCCGGTCGGAGTGGCGCCCGAGGAGGCGCTGCGGCTGCTGAGCCGGCACAAGGTGGAGAAGCTGCCGCTGGTCGATGAGGCGGGCCGGCTGCGCGGGCTGATCACCGTGAAGGACTTCACCAAGAGCGAGAAGTTCCCCTTCGCGACCAAGGACCCGGCCGGGCGGCTGGTGGTCGGTGCTGCCATCGGGGTCGGCGAGGATGCCAAGGGCCGCGCACAGGCCCTCATCGATGTCGGTGTCGATTTCCTGGTCGTGGACACCGCGCACGGGCACGCGCAGGCCGTGCTGGAGATGGTCGCGCAGATCAAGGCGAACTCCGACATCGAGGTGATCGGCGGCAACGTCGCCACCAGAGCCGGGGCCCAGGCCCTGGTGGACGTTGGGGCGGACGGCATCAAGGTTGGTGTCGGCCCCGGCTCCATCTGCACCACCAGGGTCGTGGCGGGCGTCGGCGTCCCGCAGGTCACGGCGATCTACGAGGCGGCCAAGGCGGCCCGGCCGGCCGGGGTACCCGTGGTCGGCGACGGTGGCCTGCAGTACTCGGGCGACATCGCCAAGGCCATCGCAGCGGGCGCGGATACCGTGATGCTCGGCAGCCTGCTCGCCGGGTGCGCGGAAAGTCCGGGCGAGATGGTCTTCATCAACGGCAAGCAGTACAAGCTGTACCGGGGGATGGGTTCGCTCGGTGCCATGCGCAACCGGGAACGCGGCCGTTCCTACTCCAAGGACCGGTACTTCCAGGACGACGTGCTACGCGAGGACAAGCTGGTGCCGGAGGGAATCGAGGGGCAGGTGCCCTACCGTGGCCCGCTGGAAGCCGTGGCCAGCCAGCTGGTCGGCGGACTGCGCGCGGCCATGGGCTACTGCGGCACCCGGACCATCGCCGAGCTGAAAGACGCCCGGTTCATCCAGATCACCTCGGCCGGGCTGACCGAAAGCCACCCGCATGACGTTCATATGACCGTCGAGGCGCCTAACTACGGCGGCCGGCCCGGCCGGGACGGGACCCAGCGGTGAGCGACGTGGAGATCGGCCGGGGCAAGACCGGGCGGCGAGCTTACTCGCTGAGCGAGATCGGCATCGTGCCCGCCCGCCGGACGCGAGACCCGGAAGAGGTGTCGATCGCCTGGCAGATCGACGCCTACCGGTTCGAGCTGCCGCTGATGGCCTGCCCGATGGACAGCGTGGTGTCGCCCGCGACGGCCGTCGAGATCGGCCGCCTCGGCGGGCTCGGCGTCCTTGACCTGGAAGGGCTGTGGACGCGGTACGAGGACCCCGAGCCGCTGCTGGCCGAGGTTACCGAACTGGATGAGCAGGCCGCGACCCGGCGGCTGCAGGCGATGTACGCCGCTCCGATCTCGGAGGACCTCATCGGGCGCCGGATCGAGGAGATCGCACGTACCGGGGTGACCACCGCGGCCAGCCTGTCGCCGCAGCGCACCGCGAGGTACGCCAAGGCGGTCGTCGACGCGGGCGTGGACATCTTCGTGATCCGCGGCACCACGGTCTCGGCGGAGCACGTTTCCGGCCGGGCCGAGCCGCTCAACCTGAAGCAGTTCATCTACGAGCTCGATGTCCCCGTGGTGGTAGGCGGCTGCGCGACCTACACCGCGGCGCTGCACCTGATGCGGACCGGCGCCGCCGGGGTACTGGTGGGGTTCGGCGGCGGCTCCGGCCACACCACCGTCACCGTGCTGGGCGTCGCGGTGCCGATGGCCACTGCGATCGCCGACGTGGCCGCGGCGCGGCGTGACTACCTGGACGAGTCTGGCGGCCGGTACGTGCACGTGATCGCCGACGGGTCCATGACCAGCAGCGGCGACATCGCCAAGGCGCTGGCGATCGGCGCCGACGCGGTGATGGTGGGCTCGCCGCTGGCCCGGGCCAGCGAGGCCCCCGGCCGGGGCTACCACTGGGGCAGTGAGGCCAACCACACCGAGCTGCCCCGGGGCGCCCGGGTCCAGGTCGGTACGATCGGGACGCTCGAGCAGATCCTGCACGGTCCGTCCACCGTCCCCGACGGCTCGATGAACCTGATGGGGGCGCTGCGCCGGACGATGGCCACGGCCGGCTACTCCGACCTGAAGGAATTCCAGCGGGTCGAGGTGGTCGTCGCCGATTCCGGCCGGCCCGGCGGCCGCCGCTAGACTCCTGCGCATGGCTCAGCCCAGCTCCAAGCCCCGCGTGCTTTCCGGCATCCAGCCCACCGCCGACTCCTTCCATCTCGGCAACTACCTGGGTGCGGTGCGGCAGTGGGTGGCGTTGCAGGACAGCTACGACGCCTTCTACTGCGTGGTCGACCTGCACGCGATCACGGTGCCGCAGGATCCGGCCTTGCTGACCCGCAGGACCAGGGTCGCCGCCGCTCAGCTGCTCGGCGCCGGGCTTGACCCGGACCGGTGCACGCTGTTCGTGCAGAGCCACGTGGCCGAGCACACCGAACTCGCCTGGGTGCTCGCCTGTATGACCGGGTTCGGCGAGGCCAGCCGGATGACCCAGTTCAAGGACAAGTCGTCCAAGGAAGGCCACGACCAGGCGTCTGTCGGCCTGTTCACCTACCCCATCCTGCAGGCCGCCGACATCTTGCTGTACCAGGCCGACCAGGTGCCGGTGGGCGAGGACCAGCGGCAGCACCTGGAACTGAGCCGGACGCTGGCTCAGCGGTTCAACCACCGGTTCGGCCCGACGTTCGTGCCCCCGCAGCCGTACATTCTCGCCGACGTGGCCAAGATTTTCGACCTGCAGGACCCGACGGCCAAGATGAGCAAGTCGTCGTCCTCGCCGCAGGGCATCGTCGACGTCCTTGATGACCCGGCCGTGATCCGCAAGAAGATCGCCCGGGCGGTCACCGACGCGGGCTCGGAGGTCCGCGCCGACGAGGCCAAGCCGGGCGTGACCAACCTGCTGCGGATCTACTCGGCCCTGTCCGGCGAGCCGGTCGCCGCGCTGGAGAACAAGTACGCGGGCACCGGCTACGGCGGGTTCAAGAAGGACCTGGCCGAGCTGGTCGTCGCCACCTTCGCCCCGATCCGGGAGAAGACGGAGCAGATCCTCGCCGACGAGGCCGGGCTGGACCGCGTGCTCGCCCGCGGCGCCGCGCACGCCCGCCTGGTCGCCGGGCAGACCATGGCGGTGGTCCGGGAGCGCATCGGCCTGCTCAAGCCCTTGGGCTAGCCCTGGTCCCCGGGCGCTGGCGGCGGCTGTAGGCGAAGCCGAGACCCGCGGCCATTAGGGCTACGCCGGTGAATCCGGCCGCGACGAGCCCGGACGGGCTGCTCGCGGCCGGGTGCGAGCGGGCGCGCAAGGCCGCCTGGTTCCGGTCCGCCGCACCAGCCGGACGTGCCGCACCAGCCGGACGCGCCGCACCAGCCGGACGCGCCGCACCAGCCGGACGCGCCGCAGCAGCCGAACGCGCCGAACCTGAAGCACCCGACGCCGCGGCGGGCGCGGGCGGCACCAGCGGGCCGACCAGCGTGCCGACCGGGGTGACCTTCCCATCGGCCTTGAATCCCCAGTTCAGCAGGCTCTCCGCCGACTTGATCTCGGTCAGCGCGGGGCAGTGCAGCAGCGTGACGATGAGCGTGACGCCGTTCCGCCTGGCCATCCCGATGTAGGTGGCGCCGGCCGCGCTGGTCCAGCCGATCTTGCCGCCGATGGCGCCCGGGTAGCTGGTGAGCAGCGTGTTCTGGTTGAAGAGCGTGACCGACTTCTTCGCGGTCACCGCGAACTTCGCGGTGACCGTCTGGTCGTACTTGAGGAAGGCGGGCAGGCTCAGCGCCTGCCGGGCGATCAGGGCCAGGTCGTAGGCGGACGTGTGCTGGCCCGGAACATCGAGCCCGTTCGGATCCATCGCCACGGTGTCGTCGGCTTGGAGGTGCCGTGCCTCGGCGTTGAGCATCGCCATGCCGCCGCCGTAGGACCCCGCCGCCTGGGCCAGGGCGATCGCGGCGTCGTTGGCCGAAATCGTCAGCAGCGCGGTGAACAGGTCGGAGATCCGGTAAGCGTGCCCGGGGATGAGACCGACCACGTTCGGGACGGTCGAGGCGGCCAGCTTGCTCGCGACCACCGTGGCGTCCGGGTTGAGCCGCGGGATCAGCGAGATCGCGGTGAGCACCTTAAGCGTGCTGGCCGGCCGGTACCAGCCGTGCGGGTCCTTGGCCGCGAGTACCTGGCCGGTGCCGGCGTCGGCGATGACGAACGCCGAGGCCGCCACGCCGGGCAGCCGGGGGGATGCGCCCGGCCCGTAGTGGACGATCACGCCGTGACCGGACAGCTGGGCCCCGCCGATGGCCGCCGGGGACACGGCGGGCGAAGACACGGGAGTTACTGAAGGTGACGCAGTGGCACCCGGGGCAGCGGCACCCGGGGCAGCGGAACCCACGACAGCGGCACCTGCGACGGGGGCGGCCACCGCGGCCACCGCGGCCACCACGCCCACCGCGCCCGCAGCCACCACGCCCGCGACGGTCACCACGCCCGCGACGGCCACCGCGCCCGCGGCCCGCCAGCCGAACCCGTCCAGCATGAGCCTCCCAGCTCTCCTCATGGGCCGCCCGGCCGCTCGAAGTAACCTGGTGCTCATGGAGAGCACGTCCGAGTCAGGACTTCCCGTCGATCCCGTCTATGACGACAGCAAGCTTACGGATTTCCGGCCGGAAAAGGAGCTGGGCCGGCCAGGAGAGTATCCGTTTACTCGCGGAGTGTATCCGCGGATGTATGTCGACCGCCCGTGGACAATGCGGCAGTACGCCGGTTTCTCCACCGCCAGGGAGTCTAACCGCCGTTATCACGAGCTGATCGAGGCGGGCACGACCGGGCTTTCTGTGGCCTTTGACCTGCCTACGCAGATGGGATATGACTCCGACGCCCCGGTCGCCCGCGGCGAGGTGGGCAAGGTCGGCGTGGCCATCGACACCGTCGATGACATGCGCACGCTCTTCGACGGCATCCCGCTGGAAACCGTGTCCACCTCGATGACGATCAACGCGCCCGCCGCGGTCCTGCTGCTGATGTACCAGACGGTCGCCGAGGAACAGGGCGCACGCCCGGACATGCTGACCGGGACAATCCAGAACGACGTCCTCAAGGAGTACATCGCCCGCGGCACCTACATCTACCCGCCGCGCCCGTCGCTGCGCCTGGTGGCCGATACCTTCGCCTACTGCCGCCAGGAACTGCCGAAGTGGAACACGATCTCCATCTCCGGCTACCACATGGCCGAGGCGGGCGCCACGCCGGTGCAGGAGATCGCGTTCACGCTGGCCAACGCCAGGGAGTACGTCCGGGCCGCGCTCAAATCCGGCCTGGAAGTCGACGAGTTCGCGCCCCGGCTCTCGTTCTTCTTCGTCGCGCGCACCACGCTCCTCGAGGAGGTGGCCAAGTTCCGCGCCGCGCGCCGCCTCTGGGCTCGCATCATGAAAGACGAGTTCAAGGCGACCGACCCCAGGTCGCAGATGCTGCGCTTCCACACCCAGACGGCCGGTGTCCAGCTCACCGCGCAGCAGCCGGAGGTGAACCTGGTCCGGGTGAGCCTGCAGGCCCTGGCGGCAGTCCTGGGCGGCACGCAGTCGCTGCACACCAATTCCTTCGACGAGGCGCTCGCGCTGCCCAGCACCAAGGCGGCCCGGCTGGCCGTGCGCACCCAGCAGGTGATCGCCTACGAAAGCGACCTGACCGCCACCGTCGACCCGTTCGCGGGCTCCTACGCGATCGAGTCCATGACCAGCGACATCGAAGCAGCCGCGGCGAAGCTGATGGACCAGGTCGAGGACATGGGCGGGGCGGTGGCGGCCATCGAGCAGGGTTTCCAGAAGGCCGAGATCGAGGGCGCTGCCTACCGCGTTCAGCGGGAAATCGACGAAGGCGAGCGGGTGATCGTCGGGGTGAATAAGTTCATCACCGAAGGCGACGAGCCGTATCAGCCGCCGCACGTCGACCCGGCCCTGGCAGCGGCGCAGGAGGCCCGCCTGGCCGGGGTGCGCGAGGGTCGCGATCAGGCCGCGTTCAGCCGCACGATTTCCGCCCTCAAATCGGCGGCCGAAGGCACAGGTAACGTGCTCTACCCACTCCGCGACGCGCTGCGGGCGGATGCCACTCTGGGCGAGGTCTGCGACGCGCTGCGCGATGTATGGGGCGAATACCAGCCCGAAAGAATATGACAAGTTTAACAATTTGGGCACGGAACCGGCGCGGAGAACCAAGCACGGAGGGCCTGTCGTGGCTATCGAGTGGAACTCTTCCCGTGGCGCCACCCTCGGCGTCGAATGGGAACTACAGCTTATCGACGCCGAGACCAAGCTGTTGCGGCAGGAAGCCGGGAAACTGCTCGACAAGCTGCCCGTGGCCGAGGACACGGGCGAGCATCCGCGGATTCGCCATGAGCTGATGCAGTCGACGCTTGAGCTGGTCACAGGTATCTGCAGCACGGTGTCAGAAGCGAAGGACGACCTCGCCGAGACGATCTCCGAACTCCAGCGGATGACGGCGGATCACGGTATCCTGCTAGCATGCGCCGGAACTCACCCGGTGAGTGACTGGCGTGATGCGACGATGGCGCCTATCCAGCGCTACGCGGAGCTTGTCGAGCAAATGCAGTGGCTTGCCCGCCGGATTCAGACCTTCGGCGTGCACGTTCATGTGGGGATCCGGGACGGGAGCAAGGCGATTCCGATCGTCAATGCGCTCGCCGCTTATCTTCCGCACTTTCTCGCGATAACCGCGTCGAGCCCGTTCTGGTGCGGGTCCGACACGGGACTTGCCTCCAGCAGGTCCGTGACCTTCGGCGCGCTGCCTACGGCGGGTATCCCGCATCGGCTGACGGACTGGAAACAGTTCGAGGACTACATGGAGACCCTGCTGCGGGCGGGGACTATTCGCAGCATCAAGGAGGTCTGGTGGGACATCCGGCCGCATCCGGACTTCGGCACCGTCGAGATCCGCATGTTCGACGGCGTGCCGACGCTCCGCGAGGTGGGCATGGTCACGGCGCTCTCGCAGTGCCTGGTCCAGTTGTTCGATGCCCAGCTCGACCGCGGCTATACCCTGCCGTCTCCTTCGTCCTGGATCGTCAGGGACAACAAGTGGCGCGCGACGCGGTACGGGCTGGACGCGATCGTGATCACTGACGAGGCGGGTGCGACCACGCCGCTCCGCGACGACCTGTACGAGCTGGTCAAGGAACTCGAGCCGGTCGCCGACCGGCTCGGCTGCCTGGATGAGCTCCTGGTGGTATGCGACGTGCTCGAGCACGGCGCCTCTTACGAACGGCAGCGGGCTGTCTACGCGCGCACCGGGGACCTCGTCAGCGTGGTCGACGCGCTGGTCACCGAGTTCGCCGAGGACAGATTCTGCCCGCAGGGGGATGGTACGCATGCAAGACAATGATCTGCTCGCGGATCTGGACGTGTTCCTCGCCGAACACGAAGCTGAGCTGATCGAATTCCGCCGCGACCTGCACGCGAACCCTGAGCTCGCGCACGCGGAGCACCGCACCACCCGCCGGGTCGCGCAGCGCCTGGCCGCGGCGGGCCTCCGCCCGGTGATCCTGCCCAAGGGAACCGGCCTGCTGGTCGACATCGGTTCAGAACAAAAGCCTTATGCCGAACGATCGGTGGTAGCTCTGCGCGCGGACCTCGACGCGCTGCCCATGGCGGACGAGAAGGACGTGCCCTACCGTTCCACCGTGCCGGGCGTCTGTCATGCCTGCGGTCACGACGCGCACACCACTATCTTGCTGGGCACGGGGCTGTTCCTGGCGGCCCAGGCCGCCGCGGGCCTGCTGCCCGGGCGCATCCGGCTTATCTTCCAGCCCGCCGAGGAAGCGGCCGGCGGCGCGCTTGACGTGCTCGCGGCGGGCGGCATCGCCTCGGTCGGCCGGGTCTTCGCGCTGCACTGCGACCCCCGGCTCGACGCCGGGCAGCTCGGCGTCCGCTCCGGCGCGATCACCGCCGCCTGCGACAGGATCGAGATCCGGGTGTCCGGGCCCGGCGGTCACACCGCCCGGCCGCACCTGACCACGGACCTGGTGTACGCCCTCGGCAAGATAATCACCGAAGTGCCCGCCGCGCTGTCCCGCCGGGTGGATCCGCGGTCCAGCCTCAGCCTGGTCTGGGGCCGGGTCAACGCGGGTACGGTGGCCAACGCCATCCCCGACAGCGGCGTCGTCGAGGGCACCGTGCGCTGCCTCGACGACGAGGCCTGGCACAGCGCGCCCGACCTGCTCAAGGCGCTCATCGACGCGGTGGCCTCGGCCTACGGGCTGCATGCCGAGCTGAGCTACCAGCGCCACGTGCCGCCCACGGTCAACGACCAGGCCAGCACGGCCATGATCTCGGCCGCGGCGCTCGGCGTGCTGGGCGCGGGCTCGGTGGTCCAGACGCCGCAGAGCCTGGGCGGCGAGGACTTCGCCTGGTACCTGGAGTCCATCCCCGGTGCGCTGGCCCGGCTGGGGACGCGGGTGCCCGGTTCGGCCACCTCGCTCGACCTTCACCAGCCGACGTTCGACCTCGACGAGCGTGCCATCGGCGTGGGCGTCCGGGTGATGGCGGCCACGGCGGTCACCGCCCTCTGGGACGACGGGGCGATGGTCGCCCAGCCGTTGCCCGGCGTCACCGGCGCCTTACCCGCGCACCAGTGCGGCCCGTTAGGCTAAATGGGTCCCGTCCGCGCGTCGGCCGAGTCCGTGCATGTGACAGCCTGCCCGATATAGCCCTGAAGCTGCCACATTCATTGGTTCCAGGCCAGGAAAGTACGGCAGCATGGCAGCCAACCCGTCGTCAGGCAGCACGGCCCCCGACGCGACGCCGGGCCAGCCTGCGGCGGGCGGCCGGAAGCGCGGCCGTAAGCCGGGCGACGGCACGGTCCAGACGTTCCGGTCGCCGACCGCCGCCGTCGTCTGGGTCGTGTGGCTGCTTTTCGCCGCGGCCAACTGGATTGACCTGGCCGTGCAGGGCCGGGACCACCTTTCCGCGGTCGCGGCGGCGCTGCTGCTGCTGGTGACGGGCGTCGCTTACGTCACGGCGCAACGGCCCAGGATCATCGCGGACAACGCGGGCGTCACGGTCAGGAACCCGCTGCGCGATCACCGGATCGGCTGGGCGGCCGTGACCAAGGTGGACCTGGCCGATCTGCTCCGGGTGCACACCAGAAAGGGCCAGCGCAACAAGGTCATCAGCTCCTGGGCCGTGCATTACTCGCGGCGCCGCCAGCTCGCCGCCGAGTCCCGGGCGCGCCGCGGCTCCCGCCCCGGGCGTTCGTCCTTCGGCCTGCCCTACGGCGGTCGCGGCTTGTCCTACGGCAACGCGGCGTCTGGCCCCGCCGCCGGCACGCCCGAGGCGGAAGCGGAGAAGGTCGCCCGCCTCCTCAGTGAGCGCGCAACCGCCGCGCAGGCCGAGACGGTCTGGGCGAAGGGAACCGGGGAGAAAGAGCCCGCCGTACCTGTGGCCGCCGTCACCGGCTGGCTGGAACCGCTGAAGAGCACGTGGAGCTGGACGGCCATCGCCGCCGTCCTCATTCCCGCGCTGATCGTCCTGGTGGTCTGGCTCGCCTGAGGGCGGAAACCGCTGCCCGGGGCGGCTCAGCTCCAGGGCGGCTCAGGCTGCGTGGTGGAGTCGCCGAGCTTGCCGCAGGGCCGCTGGCGCAGGGCGGTCACGTAGTCGGCCGGGGCGCCCGCCGTCTCGGCCGAGTTGGCCAGGATGCCGACCTTGCTGGCCGACGGCAGCCCGCCCTCGTAGAAGTTGAGTACGTAGAGCCACGCCAGCACGTCGCCGTCAAGGGTCTCCACCCGGACCTTGGCCTTGCGGTAATAGCCGAGAGTGACCCCGTCCCAGTTATCGAGTTCCTTCTCGTCGGTCTCCGGCACGTCGTAAAGCACCACGAAGACCCTGGTACCAGCGTCCTCGACAACCGTCGCCATGGCCCCGTCCCAGCCGATGTCTTCCCCGCCGAACGTCAGCCGCCATCCTTCCAGCCAGCCGGTTCCCCGCTGTGGTGAGTGCGGGCAGCGCAGTAGCATCTGCGCTGGGTCCATGTTGCTGCCGTAGGCCGCGTACAGTGCCACGGGGGCAAGCGTACGGTGTCCCGCCCCTGGATGCCTCGCATTGCCTCGCGCCCGATACCTGACTGCGACCATTGTGGGGGAGAATCACTAGTCGTGAGCTTGCCACGGCAGAGAATCGCGATCCTGGGCGGCGGGCCAGGCGGTTACGAAGCCGCTCTCGTCGCGGCTCAGCTCGGTGCCGACGTCACCGTTGTCGACTCCGACGGGCTGGGCGGCGCCTGCGTGCTCACCGATTGCGTGCCCTCCAAGACCCTCATCGAGACGTCCAACGCGATGACGATGCTCAACCGGTCCCCCGGGCTCGGCATCGCCACCGGCGGCCTGGTCACCGTCAACGCCGCCCGCCTGTACGAGCGGATCACCGACCTGGCCCGGGCCCAGTCCCGCGACATCACCGAGCGGCTCGCGGCGGAAAAGGTCAAGGTGATCGCCGCGGAAGGCCGCCTGTCCGGCGCCGGGACGATAACGGCGGGCGACACGCAGATCGAGGCGGACGCGATCCTGATCGCCACCGGGGCGATGCCCCGGGTGCTGCCGGGTGCCGAGCCCGACGGCGAGCGCATCCTGACCTGGCGGCAGCTTTATGACCTCACCGAACTGCCCCGCGATCTGATCGTGGTCGGCTCGGGCGTTACCGGGGCCGAGTTCGCCAGCGCCTACCAGGCCCTGGGCTCGCGGGTCACCCTGGTGTCATCCCGGGACCGGGTGCTGCCGCAGGAAGACGAGGACGCGGCCGGCCTGATCGAGGGCGTGTTCCGCCGCCGCGGTATGACGGTGCTCGGCCGGTCCCGCGCCCAGGCCGTCAGCCGTGACCGCGACAGCGTCACGGTGACCCTGGACGACGGCCGGACCGTGACCGGAAGCCACTGCCTGCTCACCGTGGGCATGATCCCGAGGATCGAGGGCATCGGGCTCGACGAGGCCGGCGTAAAGGTAGACGCCCGCGGCTTCATCGAGGTCGACCGGGTGTCGCGGACGTCGGCGCACGGCGTGTATGCGGCCGGGGACTGCACCGGCGTGCTGATGCTGGCCTCGGTGGCGGCGATGCAAGGCCGCATCGCGATGTGGCACACGCTCGGCCAGGCGGTCGGACCGCTCCGGCTCAGTCACGTCGCCGCGACCATCTTCACCGACCCGGAGATCGCTACCGTCGGCCTGTCCCAGCGCGCGGTCACGGCGGGCGAGATCTCCGCCCGGGTGCTCAAGCAGCCGCTGGCCACGAACCCGCGGGCCAAGATGGCCGGGATCAGCGACGGCTTCGTGAAGCTGCTTACCAGCCCGGGTACCGGCGTGGTGCTCGGCGGCGTGGTGGTGGCCCCGCGCGCCAGCGAGCTGATCCTGGCCGTCTCGGTCGCGGTCGAGCAGCGCCTGACGGCCGAACAACTCGCCCACACCTTCGCCGTCTACCCCTCCCTATCCGGCAGCGTGACCGAAGCTGCCAGGAAGCTCATGGAGTTCACCCCCGACATCCCGTAAAGTCCGCGGCTGCCCCCCGACGCCGCGAACCGGGGGAGCGGTCCGCCCGTAGCCACCGCGCCGTCCTCCTTAATGCGACGGACGGCCTATGTCGGGGTCGTTGGGGGCCTCCAGGCCGTGCCGGCGCAGCCGGGAGACCCGGATGTCGTCGGCGTACATCGCGACGATGCCCACGCTGCAGAGCAGGAACAGCCCGGGTACCGCGATACGGACCCACAGCGGGCCGGGGAGCAGCGCGAGCGCGACGCAGATCGGCAGCATGATGACCAGGTGACGCAGCGTCAGCCGTCCCCGCCAGCCGGCGTCGGTCAGTTCGTGCCGCACCCATTCCCGGTTGCGCTCGGGCAGCCGGACGCCGAGCGCGAACAGCGCCTTTCCTCCCGGGCTGGGATCCCCGGGGAGCCTGGTCACCGCCGGTCAGTCCTCAAGCGAGCAGACGGCGGCGCCGGCGGCGACGGTCTGGCCTACGGTCACCGCCAGCCCGGTGACCGTGCCGTCCTTGTGGGCCGTGAGCGGCTGCTCCATCTTCATCGCCTCCAGGACGACTACCACGTCGCCCGCTGATACCCGCTGCCCATCTTCTACCGCGATCTTAATAATGGTGCCCTGCATGGGGCTCACGAGCGTATTGCCCCGGGGGGACGCCCCCCCCTGTCCCCCCCGGGACCGGGGGGAACCCTCCCCCCGGACCCCCCGGGGAGCCCCTACGGGGCCCCGGCGCAGCCCGGCCAGGTTGCCGGGCACCACCACCTCGAGTCGCTTCCCGCCCACCTCGACGGTGATCGTCTCCCGGTCAGGTGCCGCCGCGACCTCGGCGGGCTCCTGGGCCGGCATCGGGGTGTCGAACTCGGTCTCGATCCAGCGGGTGTGCACCCGCAGCGGCTCGCCGGTGAACGCCGGGTCGGTCACCACGGCCCGGTGGAAGGGCAGCACGGTAGGCATCCCGCCCACCTCGAACTCGGCCAGCGCCCGGGCCGCCCGCTGCAGCGCCTGGGTGCGGCTGGCGCCGGTGACGATCAGCTTGGCGATCAGCGAGTCGAAGACCGGGGGGACGGTCATCCCGGCGGCATAGCCGGCGTCCAGGCGCACGCCCGGGCCGGACGGCGGGGCCCAGGTGGTGATCGTGCCCGGCGCGGGCAGGAAGTTCCGGCCCGGGTCCTCGGCGTTGATCCGGAATTCGATCGAGTGCCCGCGGGCGGGCGGGTCGTCGTACCCGAGCGGCTCGCCTTCCGCGATGCGGAACATCTCGCGCACCAGGTCGATGCCCGTCACTTCTTCGCTGACCGGGTGCTCGACCTGCAGCCGCGTGTTGACCTCGAGGAAGCTGACCGCGCCGTCCTGCCCGACCAGGAACTCGCAGGTGCCCGCGCCCACGTACCCGGCCAGCCGCAGGATGTCCTTGGAGGACCGGTAGAGCGCCTCCGTCTGCGCCGCGGAAAGGAACGGGGCGGGGGCCTCCTCCACCAGCTTCTGGTGCCTGCGCTGCAGCGAGCAGTCCCTGGTCGAGACGACCACTACGTGGCCGTGCGCGTCGGCCAGGCACTGGGTCTCCACGTGCCGCGGCCGGTCCAGGTACCGTTCGACGAAGCACTCGCCCCGGCCGAACGCCGCGGTGGCCTCCCGGACGGCCGACTCGTAGCGGTCGTCGACCTCCTCCTCGCGCCAGGCGACCTTGAGGCCGCGGCCGCCGCCGCCGAACGCCGCCTTGATCGCCACCGGGAAGCCGTACTCGCGGGCGAAAGCCCGGACCTCGCCGGCGCCGCTGACCGGGTCCTGCGTACCCGGGGTGAGCGGCGCGCCGGCCGCACGGGCGATATGCCGGGCCCGGACCTTGTCGCCGAGCGCCTCGATTGCCTCCGGCGGAGGGCCGATCCAGGTCAGGCCCGCCGTCATGACCGACCGGGCGAACTCGGCGTTCTCGGCCAGGAAGCCGTAGCCGGGGTGGACCGCGTCCGCGCCGGAATCGATCGCCACCTTGATGATCTTGTCGATGTCCAGGTAAGTTTCCTGGCTGGTCGCCCCGGACAGCGAATACGCCTCATCGGCCATCCTGACGTGCAGTGCGTCCAGGTCGGGGTCGGCGTACACAGCCACGCTGGCCAGTCCGGCGTCCCGGCACGCCCGCACGACCCGGACGGCGATCTCGCCGCGGTTCGCGATCAGAACCTTGCGCACTGCGGTCTCCCTTGGTTACGACGGCGCAGGAATCGGTGAGATCATGCTGCCATGCCGACGATAATGTCAGCATGCCCGATTGGCGGCAGTTGACCGGCCGGACAAGCCGGTCAACTGCGCACCGGCCTCCGCATATCGCCGCGAAAACCCCGGCGGCCCGCGGCCCCGCGCAGTTTTCGGAGGCGTCCCGGTGGAAGGCCAGAGACCCTCATCGTCCCGCCGCACGGCCAGCAACACCACGGATCACCAGGACGGAACGCTTGCTGCTCGCCGTGATCGAACGCGCTCGGGCGGCGATGCAGCAGCGGAAGCGGGCGCCGAAATCGCCCGGATCCTGACCACAAACGCGGCGCCGTACAGTCACGATGGTGCCGGAGGGCAGAATCCGCCCAGGCCGGGCACCAGGTGACCGCCCTCGCGAACAAGGGCGGAGTAGCTCCAGCTGAAGCCGCCGATGCGGCCCGCCGAAAGTGGTGGTCGACGGGAACGACGGCTCATACCAGGCGGCGGTCGAGCCGCCGTCGCCGCCGATGCAGGCCGGACGGCCAGGAGCCGTGGCCGGCCAGCGCGGGCAGCGAGTTCGCGGTGAAGGTATAGCTCGCGTAGCCGGTGACCAGGCTGGTGGCCGGGTTGCTGATCAGCTCGTTCAGGTACTGGCCGGACTGGTTCGGGGTGTCGTCGCCGAGGACGGCGTGGAACTGGCCGAAGTCGCGGATGGTCGCGGTGTAGGTGTAGGTCCCGCCGCCCGGCGAACAGCTTGACAGCAGCTCCAGGGTCAGGCCATACAGCGCAGTTGCCGCCGTTGAAGGAGCAGATGCCGGCGTCGTCCGGTTGGCGAGATAGGTGACGCCGCTCGCCTGGTGGAACGGGAGCGTGGTGGTGACGCTGGCCATGGTGGCGGCGGGCAGGGTGCTGGCGCCGGCCGAGGTGGCGAGGGCCGCGCCGAGGCCGCCGAGCAGGCCGAGGCTGAGGACCGGCACGGCGATCCTGGTGAGCAGAGACTTGGTGTTCATCAGTGAACACCGTCCTTTCTTTAGGAAGGGTCCGGGACTGTCCCGGGCCCGCGCCCCGCACGGCCCTCCGGTGTGGTGATCGCTGCGGTGACTGCTATTTATGTCAACGGCAAGAGCAAAAGATTTAATGCGGTAATCCGCCCAAACTCGGCGGCACCTGATGGGCAGAGACCACAGCAGCCGGTAGAGCGGCGGCTGGCCGAGCCGGGGACCGCTGCACCGCAGGCCGCGGACCGGACCCAGGGTCACGCGGGTGTTCCTGGACGAGCCCGCCGACCTGATGGCCGAGGTGCACGCGGCCGTCTCGGCCGTGGCCGATGAGCCGCTGCGCAGCGACCGCGCAGGCCGCCGAGGTCGTCGCGAGCACCGGCGAACGTGCTGCTCCTGGCCGCCAGCCTGCTGCAGGACCCCGGCGGGCGTGTCCCGGCCGACCTGATCGCCGAGGTGCTCGGCATCGCGCGCGGGGCGTCCGCCGCGGGATCGAGCAGCCACTGTACACGACCTACCACACCGGGCAGAACATCGTCTGGGCGCACTGGATGCGCACCGCGTTCTCGCTGTCGCAGGACCCGGCGGTGCTGCGCCAGGCGCTGAGGCCGGCTGGCGGTCTGCAGGCTTCGTCGATGCATGTGGCGAGCGCTATCCGAGCAGCTGCAGACGCGAGCGCGCGGAATGGCCCGAAGCAGCCACGCGCGCCGGTTTGAATTGGTAAGCCTCATCCTGGAAAGCGCCCCCATCACCACCGGACGCGCCAGTACGCAACTGGGCTACGACCTGCGCCGCCGGCACACCGCCGCCATCTTGTGGACCGACCCCCGCCGCCCGGACCAGGCCGCGCTCGCCCAGGCCGCCGAAGCCCTCGGCCCCGCGACCGCGCCCGGCAGGGCTGACCGTGATCGCCAGCTCCTCATCGGTGTGGGCCTGGCTGCCGCCGACGCCGAAACCGACGCCGGCGCATCACCGCGCGACCGCGGCACGCCCGGTGGTCCGATGATCCAGCGGCGCTCCGATGATCTGGCGCAGCACTTCGACGCTGTACGCCCTGCGCGAGGAGGTCCCGCAGGCCGGACGGGCGCCAGGATCGCGGAGCCAGCTGGTCGCGCTCGCCTGCAGGACGGGCAGCGCGCCTGCGAGTTCGTCACGCGGACGCTCGGCAGCGGGCCGACGCCGACGGCGAACTGCGCGACACGCTGGGCGTGTACATCGGCGAGCAGTTCAGCGCCGCACGCGCCGTCCGGGCCCTGTACACCCATCGCAACACGGTCCTCAACCGCCTCCGGCGCGCCGAACGGCTCCTCCCGTTCCCGCTGGCCGGCCACGGCCTCGAGGTCGGCGTCGCGCTCGAGATCGCCCAGTGGCTGGGCACCCAACCCGGCAGTGCCACCCGCGACAGGTGACGTGCGGACACCCCGACGGCGGGAGCTTAGTGCGATGGGCCATCGCTGTTACTGTGCCTGACCTGCTCGATGCCGTCCGCCAGCGTTAATTGCTGGCGGCGAGGCGATGGCCATTACTGGGCGGGAGCAGTGAGCGCGCGGAGGGAGGACTCGAAGGGAGGCCAGACGGCTGCAGGCCACGTCGGTCTGTTCCAGGATGGCGCCGAGCGGGGCCCGCTCGGCGTCCATCGCAGAGCGGACAGCCTGGAGCGAGGCGAGCGTGTCAGCGATCCTGGCGCCGTCGGGGGAGTGCTGCGAGACTTCCTCGCGCAGGGCGTACAGCGTCTGCGCCAGATCATCGGCGCGCCGCTGGATATCGGACCACCGGGCGGCCGCGTCGGCGGCGGCCAGCCCGCCGGGCGCCTCGGCGACGCTCATCGCGTCATGCAGGGCCGAGCCTTTCGCATACACATCGACGAGCCTGGACCGCCAGCCCGCCGCGGCTGCCGAGCGGCGGCGAGAGGAGCGCGCGATCAATGCGATCAGGCCGGCCAGGACAAGGACGCCCAGCAGGATCCAGAGCCAGATCAGGCTAGTGCCGGAGGAGGTGGCAGGCGCCGCGGAACCGGTGGCCGGCGCGGTCGGCGCTGACGTCACGGTTACGGTGTGACCCGACGGCTGGGTGGTGGGGGCCGCCGTGACACTGGGCCTGGCCGGGGCGGTCGCGTCCGGCTCGGCAAGCTGCCGACCGAGCTGCTGACCGTCCCCCCGCATCCCGCCGCCAGCAATCCGGCGGCAAGCAGGGTCACCGGGAGGGAGAGTCTTTTCGCAGAACGCCGCATGCTGATCCTTCCGCGTCGTGTATGGCCGACCGCTGGAGCCTCCGTTTGCCCGCGGCAGGGATCGTGGTCGCGCGGGCACAGAAGGCCTGTCGCACGCCTCGCATCGCGAACTGGCTCCGGGATGACCGGCACCATGAGGTCACCCGCCGCCGAGGTAAACGACCGGGAAACGACGCCTTAACGTCGGGGTGCTGGCACGGTGACGGCACGCGGCTGCGTGAAGCGGGTTGCGCCCGTTTTCGCCCGTTTTCGCCGCCTTGCGGGTTACCCTGACCTTGACCTGGGACGGAGCTCAGCGGATGGTGACGGCTTTCGCCGGCTTCCGCCGCCTTTCCGTGGGCGGCCCGCAACCGAAGTGTGACCTCGGGTACGTAGAGTTAACGGCGACCGGTGGCGAGGCCGTCTCCTGGGGTGGGGGCTCCCGGTGTCGCCAGTACCCGTTTGCGCGCGACTCCAGCGACTTCTCGTTACGACGAGGTAACGATAAGCGTGACGAAGCTATCCGCTTGCGCCTGGCGCGCGTTGTGTACTTCAGAACAGCGGGGCGGGAAACGGAAGGAGCCCGAGTGCGCCTGATCATCTCGGGGAGCCGAGTATGAGCGTGCTTGGCATGCTGGCGTGGTTCGCGGCGGCGGTGAGCCTGTGGCTCGGCGCGCGCGGGCACGACGGCGCCATCGCGCGGGCGTACCGGTGGCTCGCGGGCGCCGCCGCGCTCTACTGCGCCGGGTTGATCATCTCCCAGCTCGTCGGCGGGACGCTGAACCCCGCGCCGGGGCTCGCGTTCGCCGACCTGCCTTCGCTGCTGGCGCTGGCCGCTCTGGCGGTCGGCATCGTGACGCTGGCCAGCGCGGGACGAGAAGGAGAAAGCAGCGCCTCCGGCGGTTCGGGGGTATCTGTCCTGGCCGGACTCGCTGACGGCTACGTCATGGCGGTCGCCCTGCTCGTCATCGGATGGGTGACGACGTTCAGCGCCGAGTTTCACCGGTCCGGTGAACGGCCAGGGACGTTCCTGCTCGCCCTGGTCCATCCACTGGCCGACCTGGCCGTGATCGGCGCGTTGCTGCCGATGGTCACCACCGCCTGGCGGCGGGTCAAGCTGCCTTACCTGTCGCTGCTGGCCATCGGCGTCGGCGACGCGCTCGCGGTGGGCCAGCGGGTCTTCGGCGGGCACCTGGGCGTAGCCGCGCAGCTGATGCCCGTGGTCGCGGCGCTACTGCTCGGCGTGACCCCGTGGCGGGTGACCGAGGGCGGCTGGACACGCCGGACCGCGAGCTCCGCGGCGGCCACCATCATCGCCGCGGCCGCCGCGGCGGCGGCCACCCTGGTAGTGATCGGAAACGGCCTGGCCGACGCGCCCGGGTCGGGGATGGCGCTGATCGTGGCGGGCGGCGCGGGCGTGCTCGTACTGATCGTACGGGTCCTCATGCTCGTCATCCAGAACGCCGGCCTGCTCGGGACCTGGCGGGAATCCAGCCGGAGCCTGCGTGACCTCGCCAACCGGACCAGCGACATCGTCCTGGTCTGCGATCCCGAGGGCGAGATCAAGTACGCGAGCCAGGCCGTCCAGGACTACGGCTACGCACCGGGTGCGCTGGCCGGCCGCTGGCTCCTGGACTTCGTCCACCCCGGGGATCGCGGTGCCGCGCTGACCGCCGTCCGGCTCGCGCTCGGCGGCTACCAGCCCGCGGGGTCGGCCGAGTCGCCCAAGTCGCAGCGAGCCGAACCGGCCGAAGGGTCCGGCCGGTTCCTGGTCCGGGTCCGGGCCGCCGACGGGACATGGCGCCACGTTGAGTCCACCGTGCTGCGCTACCAGGCACCGGGCGAGCCCAGCCAGATCCTCGTCACCGCCCGCGACGTCAGCGATCAGGTCGCGCTCCGCCAGCAGGTCACCCACCTGACCTTCCACGACGGGCTGACCGGGCTGCCCAACCGCGCCTACGTCGAGGAGCGGGCCAGGGACGTGCTGGCCGACGCTGCGGTCGCCGGCCGGGCCGGCGTCATCTTCCTCGACCTGGACCGCTTCACCGCGGTCAACGACTCGGTGGGCCACGGCGCGGGCGACCTCGTGCTGGCCCAGGCGGCCCGGCGGCTGCGGGCCGTGGTTCCGGTCCACGACACGGTAGCCCGCTGGGGCGGCGACGAGTTCGCCGTCCTGATCGAGAACGTGGCGGGCGTGGCGGAGGTCACCGAGATCGCCGAGCGGCTGGTCGACGCGGTCGCGGCGGAGCCGTTCCGGGTCGCCGACCAGCAGATCGCGCTAACCGCGAGCGTGGGCGTGGCCCTCGCCGGGGAGGCTGGGGCCGGGGATAACCCGTCCGGGCTGGTACTGCGCAACGCGGATGTGGCCATGTCCCGGGCCAAGGACGTCGGCGGCGACCGGGTCGAGGTCTACGCCGCGCACATGCACGAGGACGTGGTCCGCAGGCTCGAGATCGTCAGCGACCTGCAGCGCGCCCTCAGCGCCGGGGAGCTCAAGCTGCAGTACCAGCCGATTGTCGACCTGGCGACCTCGCGGGTCACCGGGGCCGAGGCACTGGTCCGCTGGTGGCGCGGGGACGAGGTCGTCGCGCCGCGGGACTTCCTGGGCGCCGCTGAGGAATCCGGCCTCATCGTCTCGCTCGGGGAGTGGGTGCTCCGCGAGGCCTGCGCGCAGGGCGCCGCCTGGCGGCAGTCTTCCTGGGACGTAGGGGTCGCGGTCAACCTCTCCGCCCGGCAGATCACCGCGCCCAGATTCAGCGCCCTGGTGGCCGCGGTCCTGGCCGAGACCGGCCTGCCGCCCGAGGCGCTCACGGTCGAGGTGAACGAGCGGATCCTGGTCGAGGGGAACGGGCTGATCATCAGCCGGCTGGCCGAGCTGCGCCGTCTCGGCGTCCGGCTGGCGATCGATGACTTCGGCACCGGCTACGCCTCGCTGGCCTACCTGCGGCAACTGCCGCTGGACATCATCAAGATCGATCCCTCGTTCGTGGCGGGCCTCGGCCACGATGACACGCTTACGCTGCTGACCAAGACCGTGGTCCAGGTCGGACGTGACCTGGGCCTGCGGGTCATCGCCGAGGGCATCGAGCAGCCCCGCCAGCTCGTCGCGCTGCGCGAGATGGGCTGCGGCTACGGCCAGGGATTCCTCGTGGCCAGGCCGATGAACGCTCCCGGCGTCGAAGCTCTGATCAGGACCGCGGCGGACGACTCAGATGAACGGCCCGTCTCGGAATGTGAGACAACTGATGCCGCGGTTGACGCATCGATTCCAAACGGCAGTATGGTGTATCCGTGAAGCGACTCCACATTCTGGTACTTGGCCGGCGCGCAGGCAGCTGACCAAGCAGCTCACTGCGCGCTCCCCTCGACTGCCGTCAGGCACGAGGGGATTTTTTATGCCGCCGCCCTGCTAGCCACAACGAGCAAGCCAATGGAGACTTACCGATGACCGAGCAGATGACGGGCCGCCCGGGAGCCGACGCTTCCGAGCGGCCGCCAGCGGCCGCGACCGGGCCCTCGGGTTCCCCCGGCATACCGGGGCCCAGCCCGCGGGACCTGGCCGCCCGCTCGCCGCACCGCGAGGCCGCCCCCTCGCACCACGCCCCCTCGCCGCAGGCCGCGCCTCCCCAGGCCGCGCCGCCGGAGGCCGCGCCGCCGCAGGCCCAGCCCCATCCGGCGGAGACCCCCGGAGCCCCTGAGCCACCGCGGGCGCACGTCGCCAGCCCGGGCCAGAAGACCCGGGCCACCGGGGCGCAGGCGCTGGTCTACGCGCTGGAGCGGGTCGGCGCGGACGTAGTGTTCGGCATTCCGGGCGGCGCCGTCCTGCCGGCTTACGACCCGCTGCTCGACTCCAAGGTGATCAGGCACATCCTGGTCAGGCACGAGCAGGGCGCGGGCCACGCGGCCACCGGGTACGCGCAGGCCACCGGCCGGGTCGGCGTCTGCATGGCGACCAGCGGGCCGGGCGCGACGAACCTGGTGACGCCGATCGCCGACGCCTACATGGACTCGGTCCCGATCGTCGCGATCACCGGCCAGGTGCCCTCGAACCTGATCGGCACCGACGGGTTCCAGGAGGCCGACATCTCCGGGATCACCATCCCGATCACCAAGCACAATTTCCTCGTCACCAAGCCCGAGGACATCGCCCGCACCGTCGGTGAGGCCTTCCACGTGGCCTCCACCGGCCGGCCGGGCCCGGTGCTCGTCGACATCGCCAAGGACGCGCTGCAGGCGATGACCGACTTCAGCTGGCCGGTGCCCTTCGAGCTGCCCGGCTACCACCCGGTCACCCGGCCGCACGCCCGGCAGGTCCGCGAGGCTGCCCGGCTGATCAGCGAGGCCAGGCGTCCGGTGCTCTACGT
Organism: uncultured Actinomycetota bacterium; assembly: GCA_963844625.1. GTDB lineage: Bacteria > Actinomycetota > Actinomycetes > Streptosporangiales > Streptosporangiaceae > Palsa-504. Next base: position 265,244 of record CAWJPF010000001.1, read on the forward strand.
CGGCGGCGGCGTGATCAAGGCCCGGGCCTCCGCGCAGCTGCGCGAGCTCGCCGAGCTGACCGGCATCCCGGTGGTCACCACGCTGATGGCCCGGGGCGCGTTCCCGGACCGGCACCCGCAGCACATGGGCATGCCCGGCATGCACGGCACGGTGGCGGCGGTCGGCGCGCTGCAGCAGGCCGACCTGCTCATCGCGCTCGGCACCAGGTTCGACGACCGGGTGACGGGCAAGCTGGACACGTTCGCGCCCGGCGCGCTGATCGTGCACGCCGACATCGACCCGGCCGAGATCTCCAAGAACCGCCGCGCCGACGTGCCGATCGTCGGCGACTGCCGTGAGGTGATCGCCGACCTGGCCGCCGCGGTGCGCGCCGATCACGAGCAGGGCCGCCGGGCCGACCTGACCGCCTGGCGATCGCAGCTCGATTCGCTGCGCAGCACCTACCCGCTCGGCTATGACCAGCCGGACGACGGCACGCTCGCGCCGCAGTACGTGATCGAGCGGATCGGGAAGATCGCGGGCCCGGAGGCGCTGTACGTGGCCGGCGTCGGGCAGCACCAGATGTGGGCCGCCCAGTTCATCGACTACGAGCACCCGGGCACCTGGATCAATTCGGGCGGGCTCGGCACGATGGGCTTCGCCGTGCCGGCCGCGATGGGGGCCAAGACCGGCCGCCCGGACGCCACCGTGTGGGCCATCGACGGTGACGGCTGCTTCCAGATGACCAACCAGGAGCTGGCCACCTGCGCCATCGAGGGCATCCCCATCAAGGTCGCGATCATCAACAACGGCAGCCTCGGCATGGTCAGGCAGTGGCAGACGCTGTTCTACAACGAGCGCTACTCCAACACCGACCTGCACCCGGGCGCCCGCCCCCAGGTGGACCCGGCGGTAGAGCGCAAGATGGCCGGGACCCGCGTCCCCGACTTCGTCAAGCTCGCCGAGGCCTACGGCTGCGAGGGCCTGCGCTGCGAAGAGGCGGCCGACGTGGACAAGGTGATCGAGCAGGCCATGGCCATCGACGACCGCCCGGTCGTGGTGGACTTCATCGTGCACCGGGACGCGATGGTGTGGCCGATGGTCGCCGCCGGCACTTCCAATAACGACATCAAGTTCGCGCGCGGCCTGGCGCCCGACTGGGGAGGCACGACCGAATGACCCTCCACACGCTGTCCGTGCTGGTGGAGAACAAGCCAGGGGTCCTGGTCAGGATCGCAGGCCTGTTCTCGCGCCGGAACTTCAACATCGACTCGCTGGCGGTCGGGCCGACCGAGCACGAGGAGATCTCCCGCATCACTATCGTGGTCAACTGCGAGGAGCACCCGCTCGAGCAGGTGACCAAGCAGCTGAACAAGCTCATCAACGTGCTGAAGATCGTCGAGCTCGAGCCGGGCGCCACCGTGCAGCGCGAGCTGATCCTGATCAAGGTCAGGGCCGACGCCGAGAGCAGGTCGCGGGTGCTCGAGACCGTGAACCTGTTCCGGGCCAAGGTCGTGGACGTGGCCCTGGACGTGATCACGGTCGAGGCGACAGGGAACCGGGAGAAGCTCGACGCGCTGATCAAGGTGCTCGAGCCGTTCGGGATCAAGGAGCTCGTACAGTCCGGGATGGTGGCCATCGGCCGCGGCGGCCGCTCGATCACCGACCGCGCCCTTCGGCCCGTCGAGCGCAGCGCTTAGATTCGCAGGATCACAACAGAGAAAGGCCCATTCAGTGGCAGAGATTTTTTACGATGACAGCGCCGACCTGTCCGTCATCCAGCGCCGGCACGTGGCCGTCCTCGGCTACGGCAGTCAGGGGCACGCGCACGCGCTCTCGCTGCGCGATTCCGGCGTGGACGTGCGGGTCGGGCTGCCCGAGGGCTCCAAGAGCCGGGAAAAGGCGGCCAACGAAGGCCTGCGGGTCACCACCCCCGCCGACGCGTGCGAGGAGTCGGACCTGATCATGGTCCTCGTGCCGGACCACCTGCAGCGGCAGCTCTACGCCGAGGCGATCGCGCCCTCGCTGGTGGAAGGCGACGCACTGTTCTTCGCGCACGGCCTGAACATCCGCTACAACCTCATCAACCCGCCGGACGACGTCGACGTCTGCATGGTCGCGCCCAAGGCGCCCGGTCACCTGGTCCGCCGCCAGTTCGCCCAGGGCCGCGGCGTCCCGGTGCTCGTCTGTGTCGAGAAGGACGCCACCGGCAACGCATGGCCGCTGACCCTGGCCTACGCCAAGGCCATCGGCGGCACCCGCGCGGGCGCGCTGAAGAGCACGTTCACCGAGGAGACCGAGACCGACCTGTTCGGCGAGCAGACGGTGCTCTGCGGCGGCGTCGCCGAGCTGATCAAGGCGGGTTTCGCGACCCTGGTCGAGGCCGGCTACCAGCCGGAGTCGGCTTACTTCGAGTGCCTGCACGAGATGAAGCTGATCGTGGACCTGATGTACGAGGGCGGCATCTCCAAGATGTACTGGTCGGTGTCTGACACCGCCGAATACGGCGGCTACACCCGCGGGCCCCGGCTGATCAACGAGCAGACCCGCGAGGAGATGCGCCGTATCCTCGGCGAGATCCAGGACGGCTCGTTTACCCGCGAGCTGGTGGAGGAGTTCGACGCGGGCAAGCCCAACTTCCTCAAGCGCCGCGAGGCCGAGCACAACGAACAGATCGAGCAGGTCGGCGCCCGGCTGCGCCCGCTGATGTCCTGGCTCGCCGAGGACGAATAGCTCCTGCCGAGATGTGTTGGACGCTCCGGGCGGGGTAGCGGGCGGTGATGGTAGTGAACATCACGGAAACCGAAACCCGCCGCAACGGGCGCAAGCCCGCGTCCCGCCCGGAGCAGTCCACCACGTCGCCGCCGTCCACCACGTCGCCGCCGCTCGCCGTCCCGGCTGTCCGGCGGCAGCAGGCCCTGCTGGCCGGCACCCAGCCGCAGCGCTCGTCATCCGCGGGTGACGTGGTGCTGGCTTACCTGCGCATCCAGGCGAGAGCGCTGGCCTCGCTCGAGCCGATGGTGCGCGCCGACGAGCCCGATGCCGTCCACCAGATGCGGGTGGCGACCCGGCGGCTGCGCGCGTCCCTGCGATCGTTCGGGATGGTAATCCCGCGGTCCCGCACCGGACAGCTGGCGGCGGAGCTCAAGTGGCTCGGCGGCCTGCTCGGCGCGGCGCGCGACGGCGAGGTGCTCCCCGCGCACCTGCTCCAGGCCCTGCACCCGGTGCCGCCCGAACTGCTCGTCGGCCCCGTCCAGGCCCGCGTACAGGGCTATTTCGCGCCCCGGCGCGCCGCCGCCCGGGCCGAGGTGATCGAGGCCCTCGACTCGCCGCGGTACCGCGCCCTGCTCGCCGGATTGGACCGGCTGTGCCACGAACCGCCGCTGGGCCCGCAGGCCGGAGCCCCGGCCCGCGAGGTGCTGCCGGCCGCGGTCCGCCAGGCGTACCAGCAGGCGGACAAGAGGATCCACCGGGCCAGGCACACACCAGCCGGCCCGGACCGGGAGGTCGCCCTGCACCAGGCGCGCAAGTCGGCCCGCCGCGCCCGGTACTCGGCCGAGGCCGCGCAGCCAGCGGCCGGTAAGCACGCTCGCCGGTTCGCCAGGCAGATGAAGAAGGTCCAGTCGGTGCTCGGCGACCACCAGGATGCGGTCATCGCCCGCCACGCGGCCCGGGACCTCGGCATGGGCGCGCACCTGGCCGGCGAGAACGCGTTCACCTACGGCCTGCTATACGAAGGCGAAGCCCACCAGGCCGAACGCCTGCAGGCCCGGGCACGGCACATCTGGAAACGCGCCTCCCGCTCCCGCTACCGCCGCTGGATGCACTGACCCCGGTCAGACGTCTGTCTCGGATGCTGAGATAGCCGTCTTAAGGAATGCCGGTCGCGATAAGCCTGAGGTAATGTAGCAGGCACTATGCGGCGCGTCGTATTCTTCGCCAGCCGCAGCGGGGCCTGATCGAAGGCAGGCCGGCAACCCGCTGCGGGGGTTTGCTGCTGGCCGTAAGTCCAAGTCTGGATCGCGATCAGGAGCGCTCTCGTGTACGACATGTATCCCTGGGATAAGCCTGCTGCCCCGGGAAAGGCCCGCCGCCGGCCACGCCGGACCGACTCACCCGCCACCCAAGCCGTCCAGTGCGCCCTCGACCGCCGTGACAACGGCGGCGAGGCGGTAAGCGGGACCCCGCCGCGGCCCACGGCACGCCACCCTCGCCAGTAAGGTTCTGGCATGGGTTCACGAACAATCAGGCTGGCCGTCGTCGGCGGCGACGGCATCGGTCCCGAGGTGGTCGCCGAGGCGCTCAAGGTGCTGCGCGCCGCCGGGGTCTCCATCGACGAGACCAACTACGATCTCGGCGCGCGGCGCTGGCACCGGACCGGGGAGACGCTGCCCGACGCGGTGCTTGAGGAGATCAAGGGACACGAGGCGATCCTGCTCGGCGCGGTCGGTGATCCGAGCGTGCCCAGCGGCGTGCTCGAGCGCGGCCTGCTGCTGCGGCTGCGGTTCGAGCTCGATCACTACGTCAACCTTCGCCCGGTGCGCTTGTACCCGGGCGTCGCCGTCCCGCTCACTAACGCCCGGCCGGAGTCGGTGGACATGGTGGTGGTCCGCGAGGGGACCGAAGGTCCTTACACCGGCGCCGGCGGCGTGATGCGCAAGGGCACGCCCGCCGAGATCGCCACCCAGGAGAGCGTCAACACCGCGTTCGGGGTGGAGCGGGTCGCAAGGTACGCGTTCCACCGGGCCATGGCCCGGCCGCGCCGCAAGCTGACGCTTGTGCACAAGACGAATGTGCTGACCTACGCCGGCGACCTGTGGCAGCGGACCGTCGACGCGCTGGCCAAGGAGTTCGCCGACGTGTCGGTGGACTACTGCCACGTCGACGCCGCCTCGATGTTCTTCGTCTCCGCGCCAGAACGGTTCGACGTCATCGTCACCGACAACCTCTTCGGCGACATCCTGACCGATCTCGGCGCCGCGGTGGCGGGCGGGATCGGGCTGGCGGCGAGCGGCAACATCAACCCGGCGGGGACCGCGCCCAGCATGTTCGAGCCGGTGCACGGCAGCGCCCCGGATATCGCCGGGCAGCAGAAGGCCGACCCCACGGCGGCCATCTTGTCCGCCGCCATGCTCTGCGAGCACCTGGGGCTGGTTGCCGAGGCCGTGAAGATCGAGCAGGCGGTGGCCGAGGACCTGGTCGAGCGTCAGGGCGCCTGGGCGGCGCGCACCACGGTTGAGATAGGCGACGACATCGCCGAGCGAGTAGCCGGCTGACCGGCTGACGCATGCGCCTGCCGGGCCGCCCTCGGCAGGCCAGTCGATGGGCAGAGCATCCGCCCGGCAGGCCTCGCAGGCTGGTTCCCGGGCCAGGTGAGACCCTGGTCACAACCGGCTAGTGTTAAATGTCCTGCCCGAGCGGGCGAGAAGGAAGTTCTGCGTCATGATTGATTTCGATATCCGGCCCTCCGGGCACCCGGTGCCAGACGACGAGCGCGAGGCGATGCTGGCCGCGCCCGGGTTCGGTCAGATCTTCACCGATCACATGATCACGCTGCGCTGGTCCGCCGAGCGCGGCTGGCACGACGGGCGCCTCGAGCCGTACGGGCCGTTCACGCTCGACCCGGCCACCTCGGTGTTCCACTACTCCCAGGAGTTCTTCGAGGGCCTGAAGGCCTACCGCCAGGACAACGGCTCCATCACCATGTTCAGGCCGGACGCCAACGCGGCCAGGTTCAACCGGTCGGCGGCGCGGATGGCCATGCCGGAACTGCCCGCGGAGACCTTCATCAGGGCGCTCGAGCTCCTGGTCACCCAGGACCGCGACTGGGTGCCCGCGGGCGAGGGGAACAGCCTGTACCTGCGGCCGTTCATGATCGCCACCCAGCGCGGGCTCGGCGTCAACCACCCGTCGAGTGAGTACCTGTTCTGCGTCATCGCCTCGCCGGCCGCGTCCTATTTCAGCGGCGGGGTCAAGCCGGTCACGGTGTGGCTGTCGGAGGACTACACCCGGGCGGCGCCCGGCGGCACCGGCGGGGTCAAGACGGGCGGCAACTACGCGGCCGCGTTCGTGGCCCAGCGCCAAGCCGTGGACCGTGGCTGTGACCAGGTGGTCTGGCTGGACGCGGCGGAGCACCGCTGGGTCGAGGAGATGGGCGGGATGAACCTGTTCTTCGTCCGCGGCGTCAGCGGCCCGCCCGGCGGCCCGGCCCCCGGCCCGGCCCGCCCGGCCCGGCCGGGGGACAGCCGTGGATCATAACGCCGCCGCTGACCGGGACCCTGCTGCCGGGGATCACCCGCGACTCGCTGCTCCGGCTAGCGCCAGAACTCGGCATCAAGGCCGTCGAGGAAAGGATCACCATCGACCAGTGGCAGGCCGAATGCGCGGCCGGCGAGCTGACCGAGGTGTTCGCCTGCGGGACCGCGGCCGTGATCACCCCGGTGGGCCGCGTCAAGGGCGAGTCCGCGGAGTGGGTCGTGGCCGGGGGCGAGCCGGGTCCGGTGACCATGCGCCTGCGCGAGGAGCTGATCGGCATCCAGTACGGCCACCGTCCCGACCCCTTCGGCTGGGTGCACAAGGTCTGCTAGCGGATATGTCTGCAGTTTCTGGGGTCATAACCCCAGAAACTGCAGACAAAGCCGCGAGTCGCGCCGCCGCGTCTCACATACCGAGATCAATGTGCGATGGCGAACGAGCGTATGGCAGACTGTCACCGTGACGTTCGGCCGCATCATTATCGGCGGGCGCGTCGGCACCTAGGGCACCAGCCCTGGGCCTGGGGCACAAGCCCCCGGGACGTCGGCGCGCAGACCTCTCGCGTTCTCGCGAGGGGTCTTTTGTTTTGCGCTACGTCGCCCTTGCGAACAGACAATCCCTGGAGAACCAGATGCTCGACGACACCTTTCACGTCTACGACACCACCTTGCGCGACGGCGCCCAGCAGGAGGGCCTGAACCTGACCGTCGCGGACAAGCTGGTCATCGCGCGGCAGCTAGACGAACTCGGTGTCGGGTTCATCGAGGGCGGCTGGCCGGGCGCGATCCCCAAGGACACCGAGTTCTTCCGCCGCGCGTCCACCGAATTGAACCTCAAGCACGCGCAGCTCGCCGCGTTCGGCGCGACCCGCCGTCCCGGCGTCCAGGCGGCCTACGACCCCCAGGTCGCCGCGCTGCGCGAATCGGGCGCGCCGGTCGTGACCCTTGTCGCCAAGAGTCACGACCGGCACGTCCTACTCGCCCTCAGAACTACCCTCGAAGAGAACCTGGCCATGATCGCCGACACGATCACCCACCTGCGCGAAAACGGCCAGCGAGTCTTCCTCGACGCCGAGCATTTCTTCGACGGCCACCGTTCCAACCCGGACTATGCCCTCGAAGTCGTAAGAACGGCCGCGGCCGCCGGCGCGGACGTGGTCGCCCTGTGCGACACCAACGGCGGCATGATGCCGAACGAGCTCGCCAACGTGGTCAGCGCCGTGCGGGACGTCACGAAAGCGCGCCTCGGCATCCACTGCCACGACGACACCGCCTGCGGCGTGGCCAACACGCTGGTCGCGGTCGACGCGGGCGTCACCCACGTGCAGGGCACCGCGAACGGGTACGGCGAACGCGCCGGCAACGCCAACCTGTTCAGCGTGGTGGCCGGCCTGCAGCTGAAGAAGGGCCGCGAGGTGCTGCCCCTTGACGGCATCAAGGAGATGAGCCGGATCGCGCACCAGATCAGCGAGGTCACCAACGTCGCGCCGGACACCCACCAGCCGTACGTGGGCCTGTCCGCCTTCGCGCACAAGGCCGGGCTGCACGCCTCGGCGATCAAGGTCGACCCGATGCTCTACCAGCACATCGACCCGGCCCTGGTCGGTAACGACATGCGGATGCTGGTCTCGGACATGGCCGGCCGCGCCTCGGTCGAGCTGAAGGGCCGCGAGCTCGGCTATGACCTGTCCGGCGACAAGGCGGCCATCGGACGGGTCACCGACCGGGTGAAGGACCTGGAGGCGGCCGGCTATACCTTCGAGGCCGCCGACGCGTCGTTCGAGCTGCTGCTCCGCGACGAGCTCGGCCAGCGGCACGAGTACTTTTCGGTCGAGTCCTGGCGGGTCATCGTCGAGCGTCACCCAGACCACCGGATGACCAGCGAGGCCACCGTCAGGCTGAGCGCCAAGGGGGAGCGCCTGGTCGCGGTCGGCGAGGGCAACGGCCCGGTCAACGCCCTGGACAAGGCGCTGCGGGCCGCGCTCGAGCAGCTCTACCCGGAGCTGGGCAGCCTGGAGCTGACCGACTATAAGGTCCGGATCCTGGCCGGCACCCACGGGACCGGCGCGGTCACCCGGGTGCTCATCGAGTCCGGCGACGGCACCGGCGACACCTGGAACACGGTCGGCGTCGACGAGAACATCATCGCCGCCTCCTGGCACGCCCTGGAGGAGGCCGTCACCTACTGCCTCCTCCGCTCCGGCCGCGAGCCCAGCTAGCAGAGCCCAGCTAGCCCAGGATCATCGCTGCTGCCCGTATAGCGGCAGCAGCGATGACCGGGGCCCGCCGTCACCGCACCACCCCACGGCCCACCCGCGTCGCTTCGCCGAACGCGACCATGCCAGCATCGTGTCCTGGCATTAATACGACCGTGGCAGCCACCCAGGATGCTCCCGACCTGCTCCTTGAGGACATGCGCGCCTTCTTCAGGACGTTCCGCTGACCGGCGGCCGGCTCAGCCTGCGCGCGCTGAACCGCGCCACGCTGGACCGCCAGCTGCTGCTGCGCCGGGCGGCGATGCCCGCACGGCGCGCGGTCGAGCACCTGGCCGGCCTGCAGGCTCAGGCCCCGCTGGCGCCCTACGTAGGGCTGTGGACCAGGCTGGCGGGTTTTGCCCCCAAAAACCTTGAAGATCTTTATGCCGAACGGGCCGTGGTGCGCGCCCACGTCATGCGCAACACCGTCCACCTGGTTACCGCCGAGGATTTCGTCAGCTTCCGGCCCCTGTTCCAGCCGAAGATCGACCGCGACCTGGCCGGCAACTTCGGCCGGAACCTGGCCGGCGCGGACCTGGACGAGATCCGGCAGGCCGCGCGCGCCCTGCTCGCCGAACGCCCGCTGACTCGCGCCGAGCTCGCCGCCGAACTGGCCCCCGGCTGGCCCGGTCACGACCCCCGCTCGCTGGCCTACGCGGCCACCCACCTGCTCCAGCTGGTGCAGGTGCCGCCGCGCGGCAGCTGGGGCCGAAGCGGCCCGGCCGCCTGGTTCCTGGCCACCGCGTGGCTGACGGGCCTGGACCTGACCCCGCCGGATCCGGTCGTGGCCGTGCGGGAACTGGTGCTGCGGTACCTGGCCGCGTACGGGCCGGCCAGCGTGAACGACATCCAGGCGTGGTCGGGGCTGAGCAGGCTGCGGGAGGTGACGACGCGCCTCGAAGGCAAGCTGCGCGCGTTCACCGGGCCCGACGGCAACCCGCTGCTTGACCTGCCGGACGCGCCGCGGCCCGGTCCCGGTGTCCCGGCCCCGCCCCGGTTCCTGCCCGAATACGACAACCTGCTGCTTTCCTTCGCCGACCGCTCCCGGGTCATCCCGCACGGCCGCCCGGTCCCGCTGCCGCCGGGCAACGGCGCGACCTCGGGCACGCTGCTGGTCGACGGCCAGTGGCAGGCGGTCTGGAAGATGACCAGGGCGGGGGATAAGGCCGTCCTGCGCGTCCAGCCGTTCCGGCGGCTCAGCGCGGGTGAGATCGACGCGATCAGCGCGGAGGGCGAAGCCTTGCTGGCTTTCGTTTCCCCCGGGGCCGTCGCGCGAGATGTTCAGTTTGACCGTGTCACCCCGGATCGTTCGGCCTAAATAAGCCGCCCCCAGGCCCCAGCGGGACGGCCGGGGACTTACGGTAGGGGCATGGACGACAAGCAGATCATCACCCACATCGACGAGCTGATCGAGACCGAGCACAAGCTCCGCCGGCAGCTCGCGGCCGGCGAGCTGACCGCTCCGGAGGAGCGCGAACGGCTGCGGGCCGTCGAGGCAGAGCTCGACCAGTACTGGGATCTGCTGCGGCAGCGGCGGGCCCGTCGCGAGTTCGGCGAGAACCCGGACGAGGTGGCCGAGCGCCCGGTCAGCGAGGTCGAGGGCTACCTCCAGTAGGGCCATCACGAGGTAAGGAGTGGCGTGCGCATCGCGAGATTCGCCAACGGGGACGGGGTCGCGTACGGCGTGGTCGAGGGCGAGCCGGAGAGGGGCGGAACGGCCACGGCGCCGGGGCTGACGATCGCCGAGCTGTACGGGCATCCGTTCGGGGTCGATCCGGGCGGGGTCCGGCTGACCGGGCGCAGGTACCCGCTCGCCGAGGTCAGGCTCCTCGCGCCGGTACTGCCGAGCAAGGTCGTGGGCGCGGGCCGGAACTACCCGTCGCAGGTACAGGAGGCGAACGGCGAGCCGGCCGCCGAGCCCGTCCTGTTCCTCAAACCTTCCACGTCGGTGACCGGGCCGGGGGACGCGATCAAGTACCCGGTGAAGCTCACCGAGCGGGTCGACTTCGAGGGGGAGCTCGCGGTCATCATCGGCCGGCTCTGCCGGCAGGTGCCCAGGGAGCGGGCCGAGGAGGTCATCTTCGGCTTTACCTGCGCCAACGACGTCACCTCCCGGGACCTGCAGGTCCGGGACGGGCAGTGGACCAGGGCCAAGGGGTTCGACACGTTCTGCCCGCTCGGACCATGGATGGAGACCGGGACGAACCCCGCCGACCTCGGCCTCACCACCACCGTGAACGGGGCCGTCCGGCAGCAGGCGCGCACCTCGGAGCTGCTGTGGGACGTGCCGTCCATGATCGCGTACGTCAGCCAGGTGATGACGCTGCTGCCCGGCGACGTCCTGCTCACCGGCACGCCGGCGGGCGCGGGCCCGCTGACCGACGGCGACGAGGTGTCGGTGACGATCGAGAGTATCGGAACGCTCACCAACCGCGTTGTTATCGGGGACTGAAGGAAAAAGCGATCGCTAGTGCTAGCCGTCGTGGCTAGTTTAGGATTGGCGTTCGGAGCTGGCGCATGCACACCATGGGCCGGGGGTGCGTCCCGCGGGCTAGCGGCTGATTCCGTCTCGTTCGCGGAAGGGTGGGCATCATGGGTGGGGGCTACTTTCCTAATTCCCGTCCGCAGAATTCACTTCAGCAGTATCCCCATAAGCGAGCCCCCGAGTATTCCTTCTCGTCGCTGGTGCCGATACGCCACTGGGCGAAGGACCCGGCCCTGCGCAGCTGGCCGGTGCTGCTGCTGATCGGCCTGGTGTGCGTGCCGCCGATCGCGCTGGTCCTGCTGAACAATGCGACGGAAGCCACGATCCACGCCATTGCCTGGATCTTCGCGGCCTATTTTGCGCTGGCGTGGCTCCTGCTGCTCGGCGTCATCGTCCGGCCGCAGCACGTCCACCGGTCGATGCTGGTCACCGTGGCCGTGATCGGCGTCGTCACCCAGGCGCCCATCGCGATATTCCTGGAGACGGAGCTGCACAGCAATACCGGGAACCTCCTGGATGTCTTCACCATCGGCGTTCCCGAAGAGCTGGCCAAGGCCATCCCGATCGTCGCGGTGGCCTGGATATGGCGGCGGCAGTGGCACACCCAGACCCCCAGGGATTACCTGTTCCTGGGCGCGGTGAGCGGGCTCGTATTCGGCGCGGCCGAGGCCGTGCACTATTTCACCGATGTCCTTGGCTCGCTGTCAGGAAATGTCAATGGCCTGGACCTGCAGGCCCTGACCATTCAGTACATCTGGCGGTTCCTCACCGACCCGATCGACCACGCCACCTGGGCCGGGATCACCGGGTATTTCATCGGCCTCGCCATTACCGGGCCGACCCGGAAGTACTCGGTCGGCTTCATCGGGATCGGCATCGCGGCGGTCCTGCACGGCCTCAACGACTGGAACCCGGTCAACAGTCATCCCGCCTGGGTCGTGGTCACGCTGATCAGCGTGCTGCTGTTCCTCGGGTACGCCCGGGCGGGCGCCTGGCTGCCGGAGCAGGAGTTGGCGTCCCCCGGCCCGATACCGGCCGCGCCGCCCGGTCCCGGTCCGGCCGCGCCGCCGGGGCACCTGCCGCCCTACGGTCAGCCGCCGGCCTATGGTCAGGCCGCCTACGGTCAGGCCGCCTACGGTCAGACGGCTGCCTACGGTCAGCCGCCGCACCAGGGGCCGTCGCGCCCCGGGCAGATGCCGCCCGGGCCGCAGGATCCCTGGTGGCAGCCGCCCCCGGGGGCACCCAGGCCCGCTGCCGCAGGCCAGCCGCCTCAGCCGGCCCGCTCGGCGCCCCGCCCCGCGGCGCCCCGCCCCCCGGCGCCCCGTCCCGCGACGTCTCGCTCCGTCACGCAGCCCGCCGCGGTCACGCAGGTCGTCCCGAAGCCGCCACCCAAGCCCTGGTGGGAGCAGTAGCACCAGGTCCGCGCGGTCCCGGGCCCTAGCGTCAGACTCAGGAGAGGAGGCAGTCCCTCGGTGGTCACGATCGACCGCTCCAAGCTCGCCGCGCCCGTGTTCGCGCAGGCTGCCGCGTTCGTGATCGTGCTGGTCATCGGCGGTTTCACCGGCCACTCATCGAAGTCCCCGGCACCGGCGCCCACGAGCTCGGCGCCGACCAGCGCGAGCTCAAGCACCCCTGCGGCCGCTAAGGGTCACGAGGCCAAGCTGACCGTCAGGGTCGTCCAGGAGGGCACCGACGGCCTGACCGTCTCCGGCAGCCAGGTCAAAGTGGTACAGAGCGCTTCGCTGGCCCAGGTCGCGTCCGGCGTCCTGGACGCGGCCCTGCAATTCGCCGCGACCGTCCCCGCCGGGGCCTACCAGGTGTGCGTGAAACCGCCCGCCGACTGGACCAGCACGGTCAAGAACACGCACCTGATCAACGGCTACACGTGCGTCGCCACCGATGTCGGGTCGGCCCCGGTCTCGGTCACGTTCCGGCTGGCCCCCCAGACCCAGGCCGCGCAGTGAGCGCGCACAGCCGGGGTGGCCCGGGCGCGCCGGGTGGCCCGCCTCAGCTCCTGTGGGCGCTGCTCGTGATCGTCGCGGCCCTGATCGGCGGGCTGGCCGCGGCCGCCCTCGTACACACCAACCTCGTCATCGCGGTGATCGTCGCCGTCGTCGCGGGCGGTATCGCCGTGGCCGTCTTCCGGTCCCCCGCGCGTCCCGCCGAACGGCCCGCCCCCACCCGTCCAGCGCCCTCCTCCGGCCCGGCCGCCGTCGTCTCCGGCCCGGCCACCATCCCCGGTCCGGCTGCCGTTCCGGGTTCCGCCGCCGTTCCGGGTTCCGCCGCCGTTCCGGGTTCCGCCGCCGTTCCGGGTTCCGCCGCCGTTCCGGGTTCCGCCGCCGTTCCCGGTCCGGCCACCGTCTCCGGTCCGGCCGAGACCGCGGTCCAGTTGCTGCCGCTTCCGTCGCCCAACCCGCGCCGGGCGGCCCCCGCCTGGTGGGACGCGGCCCAGGCAGGACCGCCGCCGCCAAGCTCAGCCGCTCAGCGGGCGCCGGCCCCGGACCTGTCCACCTACCTGGCCTCGACCTTCATCGCGCAGTGCCCGCGCTGCGGTGCGTTCCGGCTCGACATCGGGCGGGCTGCGAACGGCTGGGACTTCCGCTGCGAGTCCTGCGAATACGTCTGGACCTGGCTGCCGGGCACGCCGTGGCCGCCGGTCCGGGTCATGCCCGGACGGCGTAGACCGGCTTCTCCCTGATCCCCGACGCAATGGAGGCAGTTGCCATGTATGAAAGAGACATCAGCCGGAGAGATCCGGGCTGCGTGGTGTTCTTGCTCGATCGCTCCGATTCCATGAAGCAGACCTGGGGCTACAGCCGGGAGACGATGGCCGAGGGAGCGGCCCGGGCCCTCAACGAGACCCTGCTTGAGTTGCTCTTCACCTCGCAGGGCGAGCCAGGCAAGGCCCGGCACTATTTTGACGTCGGCATCTTCGGTTACGGCCTGCGTCCGGTGGCCGGCGGTGAGGGCGTGGAACCGGCCTTCGGCGGCAAGCTCGCGGGCCAGCCGCTGGTCGCGCTGCCCGATCTGCGCGACAACCCGATCGCGGTGCGGGAGACGCCCTCGGTCGACGCCGGCGCCCCGCCGAGCCGGATGCCGGTCTGGGTCGAACCGGTCCACGGGCACCGGACCCCGATGTGCGAGGCGGTCGCGGTCGCCGGCGCTCACGTCTACGAGTGGGCCAGCGCGCATCCGGATTCCTTCCCGCCGATCATCATCAACATCACCGACGGCATGGTGACCGACAGCCCCTACGAGGGCGCCGACCTGGACGAGTGGGCGAACCGGCTGACCAATATCCAGACCAGCGACGGGCCGGCGCTGCTGTTCAACATCTTCCTGTCCCCGGCCGGATCGGCCAACCCGGTCATGTTCCCGGCCACGGAGCACGGGCTGCCGGTCCCGGGGCCTGACCTGTTCCGGATCAGCAGCATGCTGCCCCCGCCCATGGTCGCCAACGCGCACAGCGCGGGCATACCGGTGGAGCCGGGGGCCCGCGGGTTCGGCTTCAACGCCGACGCCACGAACCTGGTCAGGTTCCTCGAGGTCGGCACCAAGGTCGACGTGCGGGACTGAGCCGGGGCAAAGATGCAGATCCAGATGGTCACCTTCAGCGAGCCGAAGGCCGGCAACGCGCCCGGTGAATGGCAGGACGGCGCCGCGGGCGGCGTCGTCGGCGACGGGAGCGGGACGGCCCGCTTCATCGTCGTCGACGGCGCCACCCAGGCCTACGACCCGCTGCGCTGGGTGGACCAGCTGGTGACGTCCTTCGTGTCGGGCGGCCCCGCTCTAGAACCCGCCGCGATGCGGGCCTGGTTCGCGGCCAGGCAGGATCAGTGGGCCGCGGACGTACGGGACTTTGACAGCATCATCGAGCAGCGCAAGTTCGCCGAGGTCGGCTCCTTCGCGACCCTGCTCGGCTTCGAGATCTCCGGGCTGGACGGGCCGGAACCTTTCTGGCGTGCCGTCGCCCTCGGCGACACGGTGCTCTTCCACGTCCGGGCGGGCCGGCTGATCGCCACCTTCCCGCCGCTGGGACCCGATGACTTCGGGACGCGGCCCGACGGCGTGCACACCCTGCGGTCCAGCCTGGACCGGATGACCGGCCGGCTGCTGGCCGGGAGCGGGCTGCTGGCGGCCGATGATTTCCTGTTCGCGGCCACCGACGCGATGGCGCAGTGGATCCTGCGGGCCGTCGGACGGGAAGAGAAGCTCGTCTGGGACACCCTGAGCGGCCTGGCGCACCCCGACGTTTTCGCCCGCTTTGTCGAGGACCAGCGCAGAGAGCAGGACGGCGCCAAGAGGATGAAGAACGACGACGTGACGCTCATGCGCCTGCGGCTGCTGGCCGACCAGCCCTTCTTCCTGCTGGCGGTCCGATGACCACCTTCCCGGCCGCCGGTGACTACTACAAGGCCGTGCAGGCGCCGGCCCGGGCGTTCACCGTGCCGAAGCTGCAGGCCGCCGAGTTCGTCTGGGACGCCCTCGGTCCCTCCCTGGCGCGGGGCAGTAGCGCCGTCGTGTTCCAGGCCGCAGTCGAGGGCCAGCCGCAGGCGCTGCGCTGCTACATCAGGAACGATGCCTCGAGCCGCGACCGGTACGGCGCGCTCGGCGCTTACCTGGCCCGCCATGACCTGAGCCCGGTGGTGTCGGGTACGACCTGGCTCGACTCGGCGATCAGGGTCAAGGGCGCGACCTGGCCGGTCCTGCAGATGGAATGGATTGACGGCCGGACCCTCAACGAATACGTGGACTTCCTCGTGGCCGGGAGCAATACCGTCGCCCTGGCCACGCTGGCGGTCAGATGGCGGGAGATGGTCGCGCTGCTCCAGGACTCGGACTTCGCGCACGGCGACCTGCAGCACGGCAATGTCATGGTCGACCAGGAGGGCCAGCTTCGCCTGGTCGATTTCGACGGCGTCTGGATTCCGCAGCTGGCGGGCCAGGCGCCGCCCACCGAGTACGGTCACCCGAACTACCAGCACCCGGGCCGCCACGATTGGGGCCGCTGGCTCGATACCTTCTCCGCGCTGGTCGTTTACCTGTCCCTGGTCGCGCTCAGCAAGGATCCCTCGCTCTGGCTCGCGCTTTACAACTCCAAGAACCTGCTGTTCGCCAAGGCCGATTTCTTCCCCCCGTTCGAGACCGAGGCCTGGAAACAGCTAGCCGCGCTGCACGACCCGCAGGTCGATGAGCTGACCCGGCGGCTGCAGGAATGCTGCGCGGCCGGCTGGGTGTCGGACCGGAGCCTGGAACAGACCCTTGCTCAGCCGGCCGCGCCCGCGCCTGCGCCGTCGCCGATACCGGCCGAGCTGCGCTGGTGGGAGAAGAAACCCGCGGCTCCCGGCGGGTTCGCCCCGGCCGCCCCCGGCGATGCCGCGGCGCCGTCGGGATCACCCCCGACCGTAATCATCCCCGCGGCCGTCTCCGCGGCGGCTTCGCTGCCGACCCCGCCCCCGCTGTCCGCGCCGCTCGGCCTGGCGGGCACCGGGCCGCTGCCGCAGTTGCGGCCGACGATGGCGCCCGCGGGCGCCACCTGGTGGACCGGCCCCGGGTCAGGTTCCGCTCCGGCCCCGGCCTGGCCGGGGCCGGCCGGGCCAGTGCCACCCAGGCCCGGCCCTCCCGCGCCGGCGCCCGCGCCGCCCGGGCCGGTGGTCAAGCGGCAGCAGGCGCAGACCGTGGGCGGGCTCTCGCTCGGCCTTGGCCTCGTGCTCCTGATCGTCGGTGCCGCCAGTCACGTGGGCGTCCTGGTGATCATCGGTCTCATCGCCGCGGCCTGGGGCGTATGGCGGCTGGTTACCCTGACCGGGACGAACACCAAGCCGCCGGGCCGGACCTGACCTAACCTGACGTGGTGATCCACTGGAGCTGTTTCCAGTACGCCAGCAGGTCACCGTCGTTGGTGCCGACCATGATGGCCATTACCAGCTGCTGGTTGTCGCTACTGACAATAATGGGGTCATTGTTGGAATTGGTGTACTCCGCGACGCTTCCCGCCATAGCAGGCGACGTGCTCGTGAAACCACCCTCGCATTGCACCACGAAGTCAACGAATACATTGCTGGCGTTCGTGCATGACGCTGAGCCCTTGGTGAAATCTACCGACTTGAGAAACGCGCTGAATCCGCTGTTGAGCGCGCCCTGGCTAGAGAACAGGTAGTAGAAAATGGTCACGGCCGCCAGGTCTTGTATCCTGGCGCATTCGGCCACCGCGGTGGCACCGACTTTGGTGCCGTCGTTCGTGCAGTTATCCTGGCCCTGGACATTGCCGGGGATCATGTTCAGCAGGGTCTGGAAGGCCGACGGCGGACTCGGATCCGAGTCGGGAGCCGCGTCGGGTGACGCGTCCGGGGTCGCCTGCGCGGCGTTGCCCTGGCTACGGCCCTGGGACGAGGTTGACGCCGCGGTCTTGGCGGGAAACGGACTCAGGTGGGCCACCGCCGCCACCCCCAGGTACACGGCGACCAGCGCGATCGCCGCGGCGATACCGAGGGCGTTACGGCCGGGCCTCCTTGACCCCGGCGGCGGCGCGCTGGCCGGCGGCGCGCCCGTCGGCGGCGGTTCGGCGCTCTCAGGAATCCCGGGCGGAACCGCGGTTCCGCCCGGGCCGCCCGCTTCCTGGCCCGCGCCGCCCGCTTCCTGGCCCGCGCCGCGGCCGCTCAAGTCGCCGCCCTGCGGAGGTCCGCTAGCGGCCACTGGCTGGCTCCCAGGCGCTATCAGGCCGAGCGCGCGAGCGAACTCGCGCACCACCCACAAGCACGCCGCCAGCTCCAGCGACTGCACGTCGGCCAGGGTGGCGGCGACGGACTGTATCGCGCCGTAATTGCCGAGCGCCGGGATCCGCTCGCGGAGCATCGCGGGCACGTCGGCCCGCGCCGCGCTGCCGATGAGGACGGCCTCCCCGGGCAGGCCCGCCAGGGGTCCTGGGCCGATGCGGTCCATGATGTCCGGGTCCGAAAGGACCTGCGGCCCGCGCTCGGCCACGGCTGCCTGCAGAGCCCGGCGCGCGGCGCCGTCCGGATCGATTACGTGCCCGTTCCCTTCCGTCACGAGGGACCTCCCCAGGGGCATTTTGGTGCGAAATATAGCACATGACCAGCACAAAACGCCGGCTGGAAAGCGTCCATCTCAGGCCCGGATGGCGGCCTCGTCCAGGAAGTCCCGCAAGTGCCTGAGCTGGAGTTCGACGTGCGCGGCGGGGACTACGTGACCGGTGAACGGGTGGACCGAAATGTCCTTGCCCGCGGTGATCTCGTTGTACGCCGCGAACACCGTGGAGGGCGGGCAGGTCGTGTCCATCAGCCCCACGCTGAGCAGGCACCGCGCGGTGATCCGGCGGGCCAGCAGCGCACAGTCCACGTAGCGCAGCGTGTCCAGGGCCGCCGGGATCAGCTCCAGGTGGTGCGCGAGGAACTCGGGCACTTCGGTGTACGGCGCCTCCGGCGCCAGCGTGATACCGCGCTGGATGTCGCACAGGAAGGGTATGTCCGCGTGGCAGACGGCAACCTGGTCCGGGACGAGGGCGGCGGTGGCCAGCGCGAGCCCGCCGCCCTGGCTGCTGCCGCTGACCGCAACCCGGGCCGCGCCCGCCAGTTCGCGGACCGCCTCGACCGCCATCGCGGCGTCGGTGAACAGGCGGGTGTAGTAGTAGTCTTCCGGTCGGCCGATGCCCCTGGTCATGACCTGGGCATTCTCCGGGCCGGTGTCGCCTGTGGTCCACCGGCCGCCCTGGCCCCGGGTGTCCATGACGAAGACGGGGTAACCGAGGGCGGGTAGCAGCGCGTGCTCGGTGGGCAGGCCGCGGCCGCCGCCGTAGCCGATGAACTTCACCACCACGGGTGTCCGCCCGTCCGCGCCGGCCGGACGCAGGTACCAGGCCCTGATACGGTCGCCGCCCGCCCCGGAGAACTCTGCGTCGTACACTTCGACTGGCGCGTAAATACCGGCTTCGTACCTCGTCAGGCTCGGTTCGCGGGCTTGCGCACGGGCTTGTGCCAGCCGTAGCTGCCACCACTGGTCAAGTTCCGGTGGCTCCTCCGTTTCCGTTCGATATTCCCGCAATTGCTCCAACGGCAGGTCAAACCAGGGCATTCGTCTCTCCAGTCCAGCCAAGTCGCCCGAATCTAGCCCTACCATTTTCCTTGTGACGGCGGATCCTCAGACACGCGGCGCGGGACGGCGCCACGGCCGGAGGGCCGCTGGCGGCCAGGGCCGCCGCGCGGCCGCGATCGTCGCCCTGATCCTGGGCGCGGTGGGGTTGGCCGTCTCGCTCACCGGGGTGGCGATCCAGGTGCTGCCCAGGCAGTTCACCGCTGGTCAGCAACGTCAGATCATGGCGTGGGAGATCAGCGGCAAGTGGCAGCAGCTGCCCGCCGGGCAGATCTTCCCGGCCTCGGTCACCTATCAGCTGCCCGCTCCCCTGCTGCAGCAGGTGGCTCCGCTGAACCTGAACGCGCTGCGGGTCAGCATCGCCCCGGAGCAGTCGGATTGCGCCAAGGCCGTGACCAGCGCGGCCGCCGGGGCGATGCTGCGCCGCGACGGATGCCGGGCCGTCCTGCGCGCGACCTACGTCGACGCGACGCGCAGCTACGTGATGACCGTCGGCGTGGCCGTGCTCCCCAGCGCCGCCGCGGCGGTCGACGCCGGCACGGGCATGGCCCAGGCCAAGCTCGCCGTGGCACGTGACGCCGACGGAGCTGGCCGCCTGGCGGCGGGGGTGCTCGTGGTCAGGTTCCACGGCACGGCCGCCACGCTGTATGACTACAACCGGCAGATTTCCCGCAGCTTCACGGCCGGCCCGTACGTCGTCATGTACGCGATCGGCTATTCCGACAGCCGGCCACGGCTGCCCGTGGCGCAGGACAAGTACTCCGAGGACGAGATGACCAGCATGGCGCAGGGCGTGGCGCAGTCTGTCGCGGACACGCTCGACGCCGCGCCGGCCCCCCCGCACTGCCCAGGGACGCCAGGATGCTGAACCGGCGGCGCCATCGGATCACGGCCATGCTGACTCACCTGGCCCTGCTGGCCGCGCTGTGCGCCACCGGCCTGGCGGCCCGGCCCGGCCCGGCCGGCGCGGCCGTCCGGCACCCGGGTTCGCCGGTCTCCGGCGTGTCGGCCGCCGACATCGTCAGGGACAACCAGCAGTGGGTCCTGGACATGCTGGCCGTCCCGGCCGCGTGGACGGTGACCAGAGGCGCTGGGGTCACCGTCGCGGTGATCGACAGCGGGGTGAACCCGGCCGTCAGCGACCTGGCTGGATCGGTCCTCACCGGCCCCGACTACACCGGCGTGACCACCAGGCCGTCCAACCTGGACTGGGGCGTGCACGGCACCTGGATGGCGTCGCTGATCGCCGGCCACGGCCACGACGGAGGCGGCAGCGGGGTCATCGGCGTCGCGCCTGCCGCCCGGATCCTGTCGATCCGGGTGATCCCGGACCGCGGCGACCCGGATTACAACGAGTACGAGCGGGAGCAGGAAACCAGCATCCAGCAGTCGCTGGCCAACGGGATCAACTACGCGGTAGCCCACGGCGCGCAGGTCATCAGCATGTCGATCGGCTACAGCGCGCCGAGCGGCACGGTCAGGGAAGCGCTCGAGCAGGCCTACGATCACGGTGTGGTGGTCGTCGCCTCGGCCGGGAACTCAGGTGACCAGTCCGGCTCAGGCCGCGGCACCGAGGCGCCCGTGTCGTTCCCGGCGAACTACCCGGGCGTGATCGGCGTGGGTGCGGTGAAGCCCAACGGCAAGGTGGCCGTCTTTTCCAGCGATAACGTCTCCGTCCGGATAGCTGCGCCGGGGGTCAATGTCCCGGCGCAGGGCCGGGACGGGCAGTACTGGTGGGTAAGCGGCACGAGCCCGGCCTGCGCGCTCGTGGCCGGGGTCGCCGCGCTGATCAAGTCGAGGTATCCCCATCTCGCCCCCAACCTGGTGGCTACCGCGCTGACCTCGACGACCACGGACCGGCCCAGCGGCGGCTACGACAGCCAGCTGGGCTTCGGCGTGGTCAACGCGGCCGCGGCCCTGTCCAGGGCCGGGAAACTCGCCCGCGCCCACCTCAGCCAGGCCAGCCTGGCGGCCACGACGCGGTTTCACGGCCCCGCGGCGGCCGAGCCGATCCGGTCCAGGGGGACTGCCCAGCTGGTCCTGTTCTTGCTGCTGGGGCTGGCCTCGCTGGTCCTGGTCGGCGCGGCCGGGGCCCGCCTGGCCCTGCTCCGGCGGACCGACCGCCCCCCAGGGCCCGCCGATGGCTTCTGACCCCGCGCAGGACCGTGAAGCGCCGCCGGTCGACGACTTCGCCAGCCAGGTGCTTGACGTGGTCGACTCGATCCCGGCCGGGCGGGTGATGTCGTACGGTGACATCGCCGAATACCTGGGCGCAGGCCCCGGCCCCCGGCAGGTGGGCCGGGTGCTGGCCGTCTACGGCGGCGCGGTGGCCTGGTGGCGGGTGATCCACTCGGACGGCACCCCCGCTCCGGGGCATGAGAGCCGGGCGCTCGAGCACTACCTGGCCGAAGGCACGCCGCTCCGTTCGGGCCGCCCGCCTGTCCGGGTGGACATGCGCCGGGCCCGCTGGCCGGCACCACCGCACCCTTAGCGGGGGGCCGGCCCCTCAACCCCAGCCGGCCGCGACACGCTGAGGTTCGGCGGATGAGCCGCGAAATGTCAGTGGCGTCTGCTGGAATTTGGTACTGATGGACTCATCTCACGCCCCCGTGTACCGCCTAGTCCGGCGGCCGTTGCCGACGGCCTCGGCGCCGCGCCTGGACGAGGCGCAGCAGCGGGTGGTGGACCACGAGGGCGGCCCGCTGCTGGTGCTGGCGGGACCGGGCACCGGCAAGACGACCACGATCGTGGCCGCCGTGGCGGACCGGATCGAGCGGCGCGGCATCGACCCGGAGCGGGTGCTAGTGCTGACCTTCAGCCGCAAGGCGGCGGCCGAGCTCCGCGAGCGGATCACGGCGCGGCTGCGCCGGACCACCCGCGAGCCGCTGGCGATGACCTTCCACAGCTACGCCTATGCGCTCGCGCGGCGCGAGTTCGTGCTCGCGGGCGACGAGCCGCCGCGGCTGCTTTCCGCGCCCGAGCAGCTGCTCGAGATCCGGCGCATGCTGCGCGGCGAGGCTCAGGACGGCGGGGCCCGCTGGCCCGAGCGGCTCCGTCCGGCCCTGGCCACCAGGGGTTTCGCCGAGGAAGTGCGCGATCTGCTGCTCCGCGCGGCCGAGCGCGGCCTGGACGGCCGGGGCCTGCGCCAGCTCGGCAAACTGCGGGACCGCGACGACTGGATGGCGGCGGCCGCGTTCCTGGACCGGTACGCGGCCCGTTTCGACCTCGCGCCTGTGCCCGCCTATGACTACGCCGAGATCGTCCGCATCGCCGCCGCGCTCCTCGGCCGGGAGCAGACCAGGCTGCGCGAGCGCGGCGCGTACGACGTGGTGCTGGTCGACGAGTACCAGGACAGCGACCCGGCCCAGGAGTCGATGCTGCGCGCGCTGGCCGGCGACGGCCGCGAGCTGATCGCCGTCGGCGATCCCGACCAGTCGATCTACGCGTTCCGGGGGGCCGACGTGCGGGCCCTGACCGAGTTTCCCGAGCGGTTCCGCACCGCCGACGGCCAGCCCGCGCCCGTAGTGGCGCTGCGCACCTGCCGTCGCAGCGGCCCGGTCCTGCTGGCCGCGTCCCGGCGGGTGGCCCGGCGGCTCCCCGGGGGTTTCAGCAGCCACCGTGATCTGCTGGCGCTGCCCGGCGGCCCGGCCGGCGAGGTCCGCATCCTGGTCGCGGACAGCTCGACCCAGGAGGCCGCCCTGGTCGCCGACACGCTGCGCCGCGCGCACCTGGCGGACGGCGTGCCCTGGTCGTCGATGGCCGTCCTGGTCCGGTCGGCGGCCAGGCAGGTACCGCTGCTGCGGCGGGCGCTGACCGCCGCGGGGGTCCCGGTCACGGTCGCGGGCGATGAGCTGCCGCTGCCGGACGAGCCGGGGACCCGGCCGCTGCTCATGCTGCTGCGCTGCGCGCTGCGGCCGTCCGCCCTGGACGAGCCGACCGCCGTCGAGCTGCTCTGCGGTCCGCTCGGCGGCACCGATGCCCTGGGCCTGCGCCGCCTGCGCCGGTCCCTGCAGCTGCTGGCCGACGCCGCCGGCGACCGGAACGCTGACCTGATCGCCGGGGCGCTGCGCGACCCGCGGGACCTGGCCGGGGTCTCCGACCGGGTGGCCGGGCCGGCCAGGCGGGTGGCCGGGCTGCTCGCCGTGGCGACGGCCGCCATCGCCGGCGGCGGTAACGCCGAGGACGTGCTCTGGGCCATCTGGGACGCGTCCGGGCTGGCGGAGCAGTGGCAGCGGGCCAGCGCGGCGGGCGGCCCGGCCGGCGCGGCCGCAGACCGGGACCTGGACGCCGTGCTCGCCCTGTTCGATCAGGCCGCGCACTTCACCGACACTATGCCGCCGGGCTCGCCCGCCTTGTTCGCGGAGAGCCTGTCCGGGCAGGAGATCGCCGGCGACACCCTCGCCGAGCGGGCGGTGCGCGAGGACTGCGTCCGCGTCCTCACCGCGCACCGGTCCAAGGGGCTGGAGTGGGAGGTCGTGGTGGTCGCGGGCGTCCAGGAGGAGGCCTGGCCGGACCTGCGGCTGCGCGGGTCACTGCTCGGCGCGGCGGAGCTCGCCGAGACCGTGCAGGCGGGCCTCTCCGGAGCGGGCCAGCCCGACCTGGGCGCCGACGTGGACGCCGCCATGCTGGCCGCCAAGCTGCTCGCCGAGGAGCGACGGCTGTTCTACGTCGCTGTCACCCGGGCCCGGCGGCTGCTCGTCGTCACCGCGGCGGGCGGGGAAGATACGGACCAGCGGCCGTCCAGGTTCCTGACCGAGCTGGCGGGCGACGACGTACCGATCGAGCGGGTCGCCGACGCCCACGGCGGCCATCGCTGGCTGTCCCTGCCGGCCCTGGTCGCCGACCTGCGCCGGTCCGCCGCCGATACCGGCGCCGGGCCGGCTGTCCGCCGGGCCGCGGCCGCCCAGCTGGCCCGGCTGGCCGCCGCCGGGGTCCGCGCGGCGCACCCGCGCGAGTGGTACGCGCTGACCGAGCTGTCCGACGACGGCCCGATCGTCGCCGGGGGCGAGACCGTCCGGCTGTCCCCATCCCAGGTCGAGTCGTTCACCCGGTGCGGGCTGCGCTGGCTGCTCGAGGCGGCCGTCGGCGCCGGCCGGTCCGACGTCCTGCGCCACCTGGGCACCGTCATTCACGCCGCCGCCGTGCTGGCCGCGGACGGCGCCACCGAGCAGGACGTGGCCGACCGGATCGACGAGATCTGGCACCACCTGGACTTCGGCAGCGCCTGGTACAGCACCAAGCAGCGAGCGCTCGCCGAGCGCATGGTCCGCAAGTTCCTGGCCTGGCACGCCGGTAACCCGCGCGATCTGGTCGCGGTGGAGCAGGCGCTCAAGGTCCGGATCGGGCAGGTGGAGATCACCGGCCGGGTGGACCGGCTGGAATCCGATGACCAGGGCCGCGCGGTCGTCGTCGACCTGAAGACCGGGGGCAGCGCCCCCCGCGAGGACGAGCTCGGCCGGCACCCGCAGCTCGGCGTCTACCAGCTGGCCGTGCTGCTTGGCGCCTTCGAGCGGTTCGGCCTGGCCGAGCCGGGCGGTGCCGAGCTCGTCCAGGTCGGCAAGGCGGGCGGCGTGACCGCCCGGGCTAAGGTGCAGCGGCAGGGCCCGCTGGCCGAGGACCCCGAGCCGAGCTGGGCCAAGGACCTGGTAGAGACCGTCGCGGCGGGCATGGCCGGACCCGTCTTCGAGGCCCGGGTCAATCCCGGCTGCCGCACCTGCCCCGTCGCCTCCTGCTGCCCGGTCCACCCCGACGGCGAGCAAGTCGGCGGGTAAACCGCTGGCTCGTCACGGATGGCTGCGGGCATAGCTGGCCGGGGTCGTGGCCGTGTGCTTCTTGAAGTGGCGGGTGAGGTGGGCCTGATCGTAGAAGCCGACTGCGGCGGCCACGTCGGCGGGCGCGCCGCCCTGGAGAATGAGGTGGCGGGCCGCGTCGATGCGCCGGCCGATCAGGTAGGCGTGCGGGCTCAGGCCGAACTGGCGGGTGAAGCTGCGCACCAGGTGCGGGACGCTGCGGTCGAGCGTGGCGGCCGCCCACGCGAGGCTGACCTCGCTGGTCATGTGATCGTCGAGGAGCTGCCGGAGCTGCCGGGCGACGCCTGGTTCCGGTCCTGGCGCCGGGTCCGGCGTCCGGGTCAGGTGACCAGTGATCCGATCCCCGACCAGCGCGAGCCTGGCCTCGGCATCCAGGCTCTCCGGATCGGAAAGGAGGCAATCGTGCAGCCGTGATAGCGCGGCCCGCAGCGGCGGGTCGCTGATACTGGTGTGGTCGACCGCGGCGCCGGTCAGCCCGGCCGGGAAGAAGGCCTGGTCCAGGTAAAGCTCGCGCTTGCGGAATCCGTCGGCGCCAGGGGCCGGGCCGCCGTCGTGCGCCACTCCCGGGGGCAGGATCGTCACGGTCTGGCCCGCTGCTCCGCAGTGGCGGCGGTCAAGGTCGTAGCGGATCGCGCCGTCGTCGACGATCAGGACAGCCCAGGTCTCATGGCAATGCGTCGGATAGGCATAATTCACCATGCGGGCATGGAACACCTCGCGGATCCCCGGCACCCGCGGCGCCCACGCCTCGACGTGGCAACGACCCGGCCGCTCCGCGTCCACGTCAAGATCGTACAAGACCCAGGTCATCCCGCCGCCGACGATAAAGACATGACAATCACGCCCACCAGCCTCAGCCAGGCGCTGGCCACCTTCAGCGATGCCTACAGCCCGCGGATCATCGGCCGGGTCAACGACTACGACATCCGGATCGCGCACGTCCGGGGCGAGCACGTCTGGCACGTACACGATGACACCGATGAGTTCTTCCTGGTCCTGGACGGTCAGTTCGATGTTGCCCTGCGGGACGGCGACCGCGAGCAGACCGTCAGCCTGCGCTCCGGAGACATCTTCGTGGTCCCGAAGGGCATCGAGCACAAGCCGTCATCGCCCGGCGGCTCCATCTTGATGTTCGAGCCGTCCGGGACGCTTTCGACCGGTGACCGCCACGAGGGCGACATCCCCGCCCACGTCGACAGCACGGTCGGCCGGGATATCAGCGGATGACCGGTCTGCCGTCCGCACGCGCATGCTCCTCGACGCGGGCACCGCGACCGGTGCGGAGAAGATGATCGAGCTCGGACCGCCGGGTGGTGGGCTCGCCGGCGGGCAGGTCCGCGCCGGCCAGCCCCAGACCGTACGCCCAGACCGTACGCCCGGCGCGTGAGGCCGCGCGCGGAGGCGAACGTTGTCCTGCGGTTACGGGCGTACGAGTGATCCGCTGGCCATGAGTTTAGATCCGTAGCTATGGGCAGTTTCCTGGCGTGCGCGGGTTGCGATGGCCCGTTGGCGGGCTGGTGGTGTTGCTGGCGCTGCTGTGCGCGGGGTGCAGCAGCGGGTCGGCCAGTACGCAGCATGTCCGGCTGGCTGCCGGCCCGGCCGCCGCTGCTATCGACACGCCCGTGCACGTCACCGTCAGCGGGCTGCCACCGGGGGGACCTGTCACGATGCGGGCCCAGACCCGTGACGACCAGGGCCGCCTGTGGGAATCTCAGGCGCAGTTCCGGGCGACGGCGGCGGGAACGCTGAACCTGGCCACGGCGGTGCCGGTCTCGGGCAGCTACCATGTGGCCGACGCCGCCGGGCTGCTGTGGTCGCTGCACCCGGCTTACACCGCCAACCCCGCCGCGTACATTCCGAAGGATACGGGCTTCAGCCTTACCGTGCAGGTGCTGGCCGGCGGCCAGGCCGAGGCCACCACGACCCTGCGCCGCGAGCTGACCCCCCCGGCCAGCGTGCAGACCGTACGCCAGAACGGCTTTGCCAGCACCCTGTTCGCTCCGCCAGCGGTCAGGCCCGGTGCCCCGGCCATAGTCGTCATCGGCGGCGGGGACGGCGGCGAGGAAACCTTCATCGCCGACGCGCTCGCACAGAGCGGGTACCCGGCCCTGGCGCTGGGCTATTTCAAGGAGCCCGGGCTGCCGCAGTGCCTGTGCAGTATCCCGCTGGAGTACTTCACCCGCGCCGTCGACTGGCTGCGCGCACAGCCCGCCGGGCGGGGGCGCCCGGTCGTGCTGATCAGCGACTCCGCGGGTACCGAGGCGGCGCTGCTGATCGCCTCCTACGAGCCGCACCTGTTCGACGCCATCGTGGCGAACTCCCCCACCTATCTCGTTCACGGTGCGGACGGCGGTTCCGGGGCGTCCTGGACGTTTCACGGCAAGCCGCTGACCCCCGGAGCGCTCATCCCGGTCGCTGATATCCGCGTCCCGGTGCTGCTCAGCGACGGCGGCCAGGACCTGGTCTGGCCCTCCGCGGGATCGGCCGCCCAGATCATGCAAGAGCTCCGCCGCTCCGCCGACCGCGCGCCCTACACCAACCTCTACTACGCGGGCGCCGGGCATGTCGCCGCCGGTTACCCGCCGTATTTCCCTTATTCAGCCCTCGCCCTCGGAACCCCCCGCGGGGGCAGCAAGCAAGCCAACGCCCTAGCCGCTGAGCAGTTCTGGACCAAGATGATCACATTCCTCAATAATCCCTCAGCGCCACTGAAATAGCAGACGAAGCCTGACTGTGTCAGCCTCAGTTCGCTGCGCCCGGGCCGGGAAGCCCGGCGAGCGCGTCGCGGGCCTCGTCCAGGATGGGCGGGGGCAGGTCGTCCATGGCCAGCACGTGCCGGAGCGCCAGGCCGTACGCCACGTCGTAGGCCTGCCCTTCGGGCACGGCGACATCGGGCACCACGCCGGTGCCCTGCCAGTTCGTGCCGGTAACCGGGTTGATTGAGCGCGCGAACGGTATCGCGATGTGCACCGCCGGGCTGATCGGGAAAGGCCGGGTCGGGTGGGCGCCGCCGCCGGTCGTCTCGCCGACCACTTTTGCGCGGCCGAGCGCCTGCAGCGTGTAGCAGAAGTCCTCGCCGCCTGAAAAGGTATGACTGCTGGTCAGCAGGTAGACCGGGTGGTCGACGTAGCGGGTGCCCGGCACGTACGGCAGCGCCCAGAACTGCCTGGTCTCACCGGTATCGGCATGGAAGATGTCGTTGAGATGAGTCGGCTGTTCGGTGAGCAGGTAGCTGCACCACAAGACCACGCCTTCGGGTGAGCCGCCCCCGTTGCGCCGCAGGTCGATGATGAGCGCGTAGGTCCCGGCGACGAGCTCCATCGCCGCCGCGACGGCCGGGCCAGCGTTGGCCGGGACGGGAACCCGGCGCAGGTCGAGATAGCCGACGTTGCCTTCCAGCCGCTCGACCCGGTGGATGCCGAAGTTGTCCAGCCGCCCCATCTGGCGCATGGCGAGCCGCCTGGTCTCGTGATCCTCGGGCTCGCCGTGTTCGGGGCCGTGACCAGGGCGCCGGGCCCCAGGGCGCGGACCGGGTCCGCCGGGACCGGGTCCGCCGGGACCAGGGCCGCCGGGACCAGGGCCGCCGGGACCAGGACGGCCGCCGAACCGGACGGTCAGGTGCTTGTCCTCGCAGACCTCCCGCAGATGGCGGGTGAGCAGGTCGGTGAGCGTGATCTCGTCCAGGTCGTCGTACTCGCCGGCCGCGAGCCTCGCCTCGACCGCGACCGCGGCCTGCTCGGCGAGCTCAGGGAACACGTAGTTGGCGCGCAGCAGCGACAGGGCGGTCGTCACGATCTCGGGCCCGGGCAGCTGCTCGGCGGCCAGCGTGCCGTCATCGGGCATCGCGACCCGCGGTATCGCCGGATCGGTGCCCTCGAAGGTGAACTCGAGCAGCCGGGCCGCGGGCAGCCGCAGCGAGAGCTCACGGCGCAGCGTCTCCATCCCGGTCCGGTGCGCGTCTTGCCACGCCATCAGGACCCGCTCGTACTCGCCCGGCTCGCCTGGCGCCGGGAGGAACACCCGCACCAGCAGCTGTCCCGGCGGGATCTCCGGCTCGTCGCCGTGCTGCAGCAGCACGGCGTGCCGCACCGCATCCGCCGTGAAGCGCTCCCGCAGCTCGCGATTAATGATCCGCTCGATCTGATCCAGTTCGGCCCGGTCCACGGCGCCTCCATCCCCGTCACCTGCTCAACGCCGCCTGCCCTCGGCCGGTTCCGGCTGGCGGCCAGCCAAGGTGCTGCGGAATGTCAGTGGTCTCTGCTGGAATGCCAGTGTGACGACGGTCAGGCACATCCCAGGCCCGATCGGGTCGGCCCAGATCAAGGCGGCACCGATCGGGCCGGTCCAGCTGGCGCGGCTGCTGCGGTTGCCCGAGCCCACGCCGGAGCAGGCCGCGGTGATCGCCGCGCCGCTCGGGCCGCTGGCGGTCATCGCGGGCGCGGGTTCGGGCAAGAGCGAGACGATGGCGGCGCGGCTGGTCTGGCTGGTCGCCAACGGGATGGTCCGCCCGGACCGGGTACTCGGGCTCACCTTCACCAGGAAGGCCGCGGCCGAGTTCGCCGACCGGGTTCGCTCCCGGCTGGAACGACTGCGCCGCTCGGGCCTGGAAGACGGCGGGCCGCCGGGCCCCGTATCGGCGAGCAAGGCCGAGGCGGAGGACCCGTTCGGCGGGGATCCGGTGATCGGGACCTACCACGCCTACGCGGGGCGGCTGGTCGGCGACAACGCCCTGCGCGAAGGGCTCGAGCCGTCCATGCGGCTGATCACGCCCGCGCTGTCCTGGCAGCTGGCGGCGGGGATCGTGGCCACCTACGACGGGCCGATGGATGAGATCGGCTGGACGCCGCAGACGGTGACGGCGGCCGTGCTCGAACTGGCCGGTGACCTCGCCGAGCACTTGCGCGAGGCCGGTGACGTCACCGCGGTGGGAGCGTGGCTGGACGGCGAGCTGGAGGCGCTGCCAGGGCGGGTACCGGCGTCCGTTCGGAAGATAATAGAGATTCAGCGGGCCAGGGAACAGCTTTTGCCGCTGGTCGAGCGGTACGCGGCCGCCAAGGCGGCCCGCGAGGTCCTTGACCACGGGGATCAGGTCGCCCTGGCGGCGCGGATCGCGAGCAGGCACCCCGAGGTCGGCGCGGGCGAGCGGGCGCGGTACCAGGTGGTGCTGCTTGATGAGTACCAGGACACCAGTCACGCGCAGCTCGCCCTGCTGCGTTCGCTGTTCGGCGGCGGGCACCCGGTGACGGCGGTCGGTGACCCGTGCCAGTCCATCTACGGCTGGCGCGGCGCGAGCGCGGGGAACCTGCGGCGGTTCACGGTCGACTTCCCGGTGGTCGCCCGGGTGCGGCCGGTCGGCGCTTCGGCGTCTTCGGGCCCCGCGCCTGTGCTGGTCCTGTCGACCAGCTTCCGGAACTCCGCGCAGGTCCTTGAGGCCTCGGCCGCCATCCAGGAGGAGCTGCGCTACGAGGCCCCCGACGTGCCGCGGCTGGTGTCCGGGCCGGACCGGTCCGAGCGCGGCGCCGTGGTATGCGCCCTGCTCGACACGGTCCTGGACGAAGCCGAGTGGGTCGCCGGGCAGGTCGCCGCGCTGCTGGCCGCCGAACCGGGCGGCGCGCCCGACGGGCGGCCGTGGCCGGATGGGCGCCGGACCGGGGTCCGGCCGTCGGACATCGCGGTGCTGTGCCGGAAACGATCGCAGTTCGTGCCGCTACGGCGGGCCATCGAGGGGCGCGGGATCCCGGTCGAGGTAGTGGGGCTCGGCGGGCTGCTCGTGGTGCCCGAGGTGCAGGACGTCGTGGCCACGCTGCGGGTGCTGCACGACGCGGGCGCGTCCGACGCGCTGGCCCGGCTACTCACCGGACCGCGCTGGCGGATCGGGCCGCGGGACCTGGTCGCGCTCGGCCGCCGCGCGCGGGTCCTGGTGCGCGGCGAGGGGGATGGCCGGCCGCGCCAGGGCGGCGCCGACGACCAGGATCCCGCGGACGCGCTCGCAGAGGCGATCACCGATCTCACCGCGGAGTCCGGCAGCCTGGTGGAGGCCCTCGACGACCTGGGGGATCCCGGTGCCTACTCGGCGGCCGGGTACGCGCGGATGCACGCGCTGGCCGGCGAGCTCAGGCGGCTGCGCGCCCACGTGGGCCGGCCGCTGGCCGACCTGGCCGCCGAGGCGGAGCGCGTGCTCGGGCTGGATATCGAGGTGGCCGCGCGGCCCGGCGCCGATCCGGTCGCGGCGCGCGCCGACCTCGACGCGTTCACCGACGTCGCGGCGGCGTTCACCGGCGAGGGCGCCGAGCCGACGCTCGGCGCGTTCCTGGCCTACCTGGCCGCGGCGCAGCAGGAGGAGTTCGGCCTGGAAACCGGGCGGGTGGGGGAGTCGGACTCGGTCAAGCTGCTGACCGTGCACGCGGCCAAGGGCCTGCAGTGGCCGGCCGTGTTCGTGCCCGGCCTGGCGCTGGGGGAGCGCTCGCAGGTGTTTCCCGCCCGGCCCCGGGTCTCGACGCGGTGGACCGACAACGCCCGGCTGATCCCGTTCAGCCTGCGGGGCGACGCCGGCGACCTGCCCGGGCTGCGCGGGCTCGACGCCTCGTCGCTGGAGGCTTTCGCCGACGCCTGCGCAGCGCGTGACCTGGCCGAGGAGCGAAGGCTCATGTACGTGGCCACGACGCGGGCGGCGTTCTGGCTGGGGTGCTCGGGTTACTGGTGGGGGGAAGGCGGGAGCAGCCGGCTGGGACCCTCGCCGTTCCTGGAGGAGGTGCGAGCCTCGGGCGCGGCGCGGGTTTCGGTCTGGGCGCCCGCGCCCGAGCCCGGCGCGGAGAACCCGCTGCTGGCCGAGGTGGAGACGGCGGACTGGCCGCGGACCGCGGCGGGCCGGCACTACGAGGCGATCCGCGAGGCGGCCGCCATGGTCGACGTGGCCGCGAGGAAGGCTGTGCCGGACGAGCTGGAGGCGCTGAGCCCGGAAGACCGGGCCCTGGTGGTGGCGTGGCGCCGGGACGCCGACCTGCTGCTGGCGGAACGGGCCCAGCGCCGCGGCGACGGCGCCACCCAGGTCGCGCTGCCCGCCCGGCTGTCCGTGTCGTCCCTGGTCTCGCTCGCCCGCGACCCGGCCGAGCTCGCCCGGCAGGTGCGCCGCCCCATGCCACGCCCCCCGGCCCGCCAGGCCCGGCGGGGCACCGCCTTTCACCGGTGGCTGGAGCAGCGGTACGGCCAGCAGCTGCTCATCGACGACAGCGTCCTGTTCGGGTCCGATGATGACGACGGGCCGGGTCAGCGGGACGAGAGCGATCTCGCCGAGCTCCGTGCGCGGTTCGAGCGGAGCGAGTGGGCCGATCGCTGGCCGCTGGCGGTCGAGGTGCCGTTCGAGTCGCTCATCGGTGACCGGCTGGTTCGCGGCCGGATCGACGCGGTGTTCGCCGACCCGCGGGACGGCGGTTTCGACGTGGTCGACTGGAAGACGGGTCGCCCGCCCCGGTCCGAGGCCGACCGCCACGCGGTCTCCGTGCAGCTCGCGGCGTACCGGCTGGCCTGGGCGGCGCTGGCCGGGGTGCCGGTGGCAGCGGTGCGGGCGGCCTTCCACTACGTCGGCCACGACGAGACGGTCCGCCCGGCCGACCTGCTCGACGAGGCCGGCCTGGCCGCCTTGATCGAGCAGATCCCGGTCGGCGAATGAGCCGGCGTCAGGGATGCTCCGAGACGAGCACGGCCTGGGTGCGGGGTTTCAGGGCCTCGAAGACGTGCGGTACGTCACCCGGATAGCAGATGTAGTCGCCCGGGCCGAGTTCCACCGGTTCGACGGCCACGCCGACCAGGGCCCGGCCCGCGCTGATCACGACGTGCTCCATCACGCCGGGCGTGTGCGGCTCGGATGCGCGCACGTGCCCGGGTTCGGCCACGATGCGGTAGATGTCGCGGCGGGCGCCCGGCGGGCACGCGGCGAGCAGCGTGGCCTGGTAGTCGGCCTTGGCCGCCGAGACCGTCGGCCCCTCGTCGGCCCGGATCACCTGGATATGCGGCCGGGGCGGGTCGAGCAGCCGTGAGAACGGGACGTCCAGGGCGACGCAGATCGCCCACAGCGTCTCCAGGCTCGGGTTGCCCGTGCCAGACTCCAGCTGAGACAGCGTGGACTTGGCGATTCCGGCCCGGCGGGCCACCTCGGTCAGGGACAGCCCGGTCCGGCGACGTTCCCGGCGCAGCGAGGCGGCGATCACCTCGAGGGGCGCCTTCGCCTGCACGACGGGTTCGGCGTTCGTCATATAAGTTCACCGTTCGTTTTGACGAACAACAGCGCTGGTGTCCAGAATAAGCATCATGAGTTCGATATGGAGAACTCTAGAGGGCAATGTCGTCCGCGACATCGCGCTAACCTGCCTGGCCGTATTGTTCATCGGCCTGTCGTACGGCGCCATCGCGGTCGCCTCCGGGTTCCCGCTGTGGGTACCCGCCGCGCAGAGCGTGCTCGTCATGGCCGGCGCCTCGGAGTTTCTGTTCATCGGGATCGTCGCCGCGGGCGGTAACCCCATCGCGGCGGCGCTAGCCGGGCTCCTGGTCAACGCCCGGCACCTGCCCTACGGGCTGGCGCTGCCCGACGTGACCGGCCGCGGCTGGCGGCGCCTGCTGGGCACGCATGTGATGAACGACGAAAGCGTCGTGTTCGCCCTGGCTCAGGACGAGCTCCCTCGCAAGCGCGCCGCCTACTGGGCGTGCGGTATCGGCGTCCTGATCTGCTGGCCGGGCGGCGCGGTCCTCGGGGCGCTGATCGGCAGCGCGGTGCACGACACCAGCGCGTTCGGCCTGGACGCCATGTTTCCCGCGGTGATCCTGGCCTTGGTCGTGCCGTCGCTGCGCGACCGGCTGACGCTTCGGGCGGCCCTGACCGGGGCCGTCATCGCGCTGGTCGCGACGCCGTTCCTGCCCGCTGGGCTACCTGTGCTGCTGGCTCTGTGCGCCGTTCTCCTGCTAGCGCGCCAGCAACCGCCGCAGCCGGAGCAGGCCGGTCAGCCCGAGCAGGCCGGTCAGCCCGAGCAGGCCGGTCAGCCCGAGCAGGCCGGTCAGCCCGAGCAGGCGGCCCGGCCGGAGCAGGCGGCCCGGTGAAGGACACCACGCTGGTCGTGGCCGGCATGGCGACGCTCGCCGCCGGAACCTACGCCTTCCGGATGTCCGGCCAGCTGCTGCGCGCGCGGATCAGCTTCCCGCCCCGGGCCGAGAAGCTGCTCGAGGGCGCGGCCGTGGTCATGCTCGCGGCCCTGGTGGCCACCACGGCGCTGACGCAGGGACACGGTTTCTCAGGCGTCGCGCGCCCGGTCGGAGTGCTGGTCGCCGGCGTGCTCGCCTGGCGCAAGGCGCCGTTCCTGGTCATCGTCATCGCGGCCGCCGTCACCACGGCCGTGCTGCGCCTGCTCGGTGTGCACTGAGGCGGCCCGCATACGCGCCGGAGGGGTGCAGGACACGCCGGGAAGTGGTCGGCGAAAGTCCTTCGGCGGTTTCGGGGTGATGGGGCATTGGCTCACATCCGAAACATCCGCCGAGCCCGTCGCGTTACCGTCTAGGTGACGTTGCTGCTCTGACGCCCGCTGGCGGTCGCCCATGGCGAGCTTATTGTCCCGTTTCTAACGCATGAGAGTGGCACCCTACACACTCTAGTGTGTAGGGTGCCACTCTCATGCAATGAGGGGCGATGCGGAATAGGGCTCAGGTGGCTGGTGGGGGTTATGTGGCACGGCGCCTTCTGTAAGCGGTGACCGATAGGGCCGCAAGACAAGATCCTTCGTCAGTTTGGGTCGTCGTAGCACCCAAGACTGACGAACGATCCTGGCCGCCGAAACAGAGGTGGCTGGAGTGCTGAAAGATGACCTAGCGCGCCCGCGTCCCCGCCCCGGCCACTGCCCTGACGCGCGCCGCGTCCTGGCTCACGCCGCGACGCCGCGCGTCCCGGCTCACGCCTGCAGGTAGCGCTCGACCGCCTCAACCTTGGCGGTAAGCGCCCCGGTGACGCCCATTCGGACGTCCGCCTTCAGCACCAGGCTGACTCGCGGAGCCTTGGCCGCGACGGCGTCCACGGCCCGCCTGACCACGGCCATCGTCTCGTCCCAGTCGCCTTCGATGGTCGTGAACATGGCGTCGGTCCGGTTCGGCAGCCCGCTCTCTCGCACCACGCGGACCGCCTCCGCCACCGCCTCCCCGACCGCTTCCCCGGTCCCGATCGGTGTCACAGAAAACGCGACAAGCACAGCCTGCTCCTCTCGCCAGCCAGCACGCCAAGCACGCGCGCCACGCCCAGCACGCTCTACGTCCAGCATGCCCCAGCCGTCCGCTCCGTCAAAGACTCCCCGTCCCCAAGACTCCCCGTTGACACCTCTAGACTCCCCCCGCCCCGAAAACTCCTCGCCTCAACCTAGAAGACGCACTATATTGCGATATCACTTTATTAAGCACCCGCTGGCGCCCCGCCGGAGACCCGCCAGCGACCGGAGACCCGCCAGCGACCGGAGACCCGCCAGCGACCGGAGACCCGCCAGCGACCGGAGACCCGCCAGCGACCCGCCAGCGACCGGCGACCCGCCGACGGGGCAAGCGGCAGGAGGCAGCACCATGGACCACCCTGGCGGTAACCTCCCCGTAGTTCATAACCAGGAAGCTCAGGGGAACGACGAAGCTCGGAAAGACGAAGCTCGGGGGAAGACGAAAGTTCGGGGGAAAGACAACGACATGACCGTCAAGCCGCAGCCAGTGAGCGAACACGCCGTCCCGGCGGCCCAGGCCGTCGACCTGCGCAAGACGTACGGGACCGGCCAGGCGGTGGTGCAGGCCCTGGGCGGTATCACCGTGACCTTCGACCGCGGCCGCTTCACGGCCGTGATGGGCCCGTCGGGTTCGGGGAAATCGACGCTGATGCACTGCATGGCCGGCCTGGACCGGCCCACCTCGGGACAGTCCTTCGTGGGCGGCCAGGACATCGGGAAGCTCGATGACTCCGGGCTCACCCAGTTGCGCCGCGACCGGATCGGCTTCGTCTTCCAGTCCTTCAACCTCGTCCCGACCCTGACCGCGGCCGAGAACATCACCCTGCCCATCGCCCTCGCGGGCAAGAAGCCTGACCAGGGCTGGCTCGACTTCCTCACCGAACAGCTAGGCATCAAAGACCGGCTGAACCACCGTCCCAGCGAGATGTCAGGCGGCCAGCAGCAGCGTGTCGCGTGCGCCCGGGCGCTGATCAACCGGCCGGACCTGATCTTCGCCGACGAGCCCACCGGCAACCTGGACTCCAATTCCTCCGCAGACCTGCTGGCCTTTCTCCGGAAATCAGTAACCGATCTCGGCCAGTCGATCGTCATGGTGACGCACGACCCGCGCGGCGCCGCGTACGCGGACCGGGTCGTGTTCCTGGCTGACGGGAACGTGGTGGGTGAGCTCAAGCAGCCGACCGCCGATTCCGTCCTGGAGCGGATGCGGACCCTGGGGGCCTGACATGCGGAACGTGACCCTGAAGGGACTGCTCGCCCACAAGCTCCGGCTGGCGCTGACCGCGCTGGCGATCGTGCTCGGCGTCACCTTCATCTCGGGCACATTCGTCCTCACCGACACCCTGCACAACACGTTCTCGGTCCTATTCGGCAACGTCTACGCCAAGGTGGACTTCCAGGTCCGCGGCGTCGCGCAGCTCGGCAGCGGCGCGAACGCGACCCGCAACCCGCTGCCCGAATCGCTGCTGGCCACGATCCGGAGCGTGCCCGGCGTCGAGGCCGCGGAGGGCGGAGTCACCGGCTACGCCCAGTTCGTGGACCACGACGGAAATGCAATCCAGACCGGCGGCGCACCGACCCTCGGCATCAGCTTCGACCCGGATCAGCAGATCTCCGACCTGCGCATCGTCGCCGGCGCCCCGCCTCAAACCGCCAACGACGTGGTGATGGACGCCGGCACCGCCCAGAAGTACGACTTCGCGGTCGGGCAAAGCGTCCGCGTCCTGTCGGCCGGGCCGCCCCAGACGTTCACCATCACCGGCATCGCACAGTTCGGGTCGGCGAACAACCTGGCCGGCGCGACCCTGGCCGCGTTCACGCTGCCGACCGCGCAAAAGGTCGTCCAGGAGACGGGGCGCCTCGACGACATCAACGTGGTGACCGCGCCGGGCGCCAGCAAGCCCGCGGTCCAGCAGGCCATCACCCGCGTCCTCCCGCCGGGGGTCGAGGTCGTCACCGGGCAGACGCTGGTGAGCGAGAACACCAGCGCGGTCAACCAGGCGCTGTCCTTCTTCTCCACGGCGCTGCTGGTCTTCGCGTTCATCTCGCTGTTCGTCGGCGGGTTCACCATCTACAACACGTTCTCGATCATCGTCGGGCAGCGGACGCGGGAGCTGGCCCTGCTCCGGATCGTGGGCGCGAGCCGCCGTCAGGTGTTCCGTTCCGTACTCGCCGAGGCGGCCCTCACCGGGCTGGTGTCCTCGGTGATCGGCCTCGGCCTGGGCGTGCTGGCCGCGCTCGGGCTCGAGGCACTGCTTAAAGGCTTCGGTATCGCGCTGCCGCCCGGATCGCTAGCGTTCGAGCCGCGCACCGTCGTAGTGGGCCTCGCGGTCGGCGTCGGCGTCACGGTCGTGGCCGCGGTCGGCCCGGCCCGGGGCGCCGTCCGCATCCCCCCGGTCGTCGCGCTGAGCGACCGCCAGTCCGAAGCCGACGCCCCCCTCCGGCGCCGGCTGGTGTGGGGCGCGGCCCTGGCGGCGGTGGGCGTAATACTGCTGGTCTTCGGCCTGGCCCGGCCGGCCATCGCGCTCGTGGGCGTGGGCGCGGTCGCCATCTTCGTCGGTGTCGCCATGCTTTCCCCCGCGGTCGCCCGGCCCTTGTCGAGCGTGATCGGGCGTCCGCTGGCCCGGTTGCTGGGGGAACCGGGCAAGCTGGGCCGGGAGAACTCGATGCGCAGCCCTCGCCGTACCGCCCAGACCGCCTCGGCGCTCATGGTCGGCCTGGCCCTGGTCGCCGCGATGTCGGTGTTCGGCGCCTCGGTGTCCCGGTCGGCCACGAGCAGCGCGGACCAGGCGATCAGCGCGGACCTCATCGTGAGCGCCACCGGGGCCGGGCAGCTTAGCGACTCGGTGCCGGCCACGGCCTCGGCCGTGCCTGGCGTCACCGCGGTCACCACCGTCTACCGGTCACAGTTCGAGCTGCAGAACGACCTGGCTACCCTCACCGGAGTCTCCACCCAGAACCTGGCCGATACGCTCATCCTGCGCATGACGGCAGGCACGTCGGCCGCCCTGGCCCGGGGTGAGCTGCTCATCGACACCAATATCGCCAAGTCCAAGCACCTGTCGGTCGGCGGCACCGTCCCGGTACGGTTCGCCGAGACCGGTGCGACCACCGCGCGCATCGGCGGGATATACCAGACCAACGCCCTGATCGGCAGCTACCTAGCCAGCGCCGGCTTCTTCCGCGCCCACTTCAGCCAGCCGGCCGTCGCCGCGCTCCTCATCAGTACCAGTGGCACCGCGAACACGGCGGTCACCAAGGCCCTGGCCGTCTACCCGAACGCGCAGGTCCAGACCAGGGCCCAGTTCGAGCAAGCCCAGGTGGCCAGCGTCAACCAGCTGCTCGGGCTGGTCTACGCCCTGCTCGCGCTGGCCGTGCTCATCGCGCTCATCGGGATCGTGAACACGCTCCTGCTCTCGGTCTTCGAGCGGACCAGGGAGATCGGCCTGCTCCGCGCGGTCGGCATGAAGCGGCGCCAGGTCCGGACGATGATCCGGTCCGAAGCGGTGATACTGGCCATCTTCGGCGCCATCAT
This sequence comes from uncultured Actinomycetota bacterium, assembly GCA_963844625.1. Lineage (GTDB taxonomy): Bacteria > Actinomycetota > Actinomycetes > Streptosporangiales > Streptosporangiaceae > Palsa-504. The sequence goes on from CAWJPF010000001.1 coordinate 303,910, forward strand.
CGGGATCATCATCGGCACCGGCATGGGCATCGCCCTGGTCTCCTCGCTCAAGCAACAGGGCATCACCGACACCGTCGTGCCGGTATCCAGCCTGGTGATCTTCCTGCTGCTCTCCGGCGTACTCGGCCTGCTGGCGGCGACCTGGCCAGCCCGCCGGGCCGCCAAACTCAACGTGCTGGCCGCCATCGCCGCCGACTAGCCGACCAGCCGGTAGCCGACCAGCCGTAGCCGAAAAGGCCCGCGCCGCGCCGCGCGCCCCGGCCAGCTGGCCACCTTCGTCGGCGAGCAAACCCACCTCCTCTGGCCCGCCGGCTACGACCTGCTGCGCATCGCCCTGCACGACCCGGCCCCGGTCTACCCGCACTCGCTGATCTGGCGCCGTGACAACCCGCACCCCGCCCTCACCACACTGCGCACCTACCTCGGCTCCACCTCGCGCAGCTCCCGCCACGCCGAAACCTGGACCCCTAACTGGGCAGGTCAAAAACAACAATCAATTTTCTGAACGGACGATGTGCACGCCCCGGAACAGTTCCTTCAGACCCGGGCAAGACGAGCCCGGCGTGGGACCGGACCCCGCCAACGCCTCACCGCGCCGGGCACACGTCCGGGCGTGACCAGGCCCGTCGGCCTCCAGCCGGGCCGACGGCCGCCTGACGTACTATATAAAAATCGTGAAAATACCTGGTCAGCTCGACGTGCTCGGTGAACTTTGTGGCCAAGCGCACCGTTGAGGACACACAATGACGGCATGACCGGTTCCCTCGTAGGCGCCAGGGACGCCGCCGCAGCCGCGCCCCCGGCCCGCGAAGCGACCGTCCGCGAAGCGACGCTCACGAAGCGACTGCCCGCGAAGCGCCCGGGACCCCGCTGCTGACCGTGTCCGGGCTGAGCGTCAGCTTCGGCCGCCTGCGCGCGCTAGGCGACGTCAACCTGAGCGTGCGCAGCGGCGAGCTTGTCGCGCTAGCGGGCGAGAACGGCGCGGGCAAGACGACCCTGGTCCGCTGCATCGCCGGCGCCATCGTGCCCGCGGCCGGCGAGGTCTTCCTCGCGGGCAAGCGCATCCCGTCCGATCCGGCCGGGGCGGCCAAGCACGGGGTCGCCGTGGTCTGGCAGGACCTGGCGCTGTGCAACAACCTGGACGTCGCGGCCAACATCTTGCTCGGCCGGGAGTCGCCGCGGCTGATGATGTCCGACACCCGCTTTCACGCGGCCGCCGCATCGGTCCTGCGCTCGCTGCGCATCCCGCTGACGGACACCACCCGTAACGTCGGATCGCTGTCCGGCGGCCAGCGGCAGCTGGTCGCCGTGGCGCGGGCCATGGGTCAGCAGCCGCGGCTGCTGGCCCTGGACGAGCCCACGGCCTCGCTCGGCGTCAAGGAATCAGCGCAGGTCGAAGCGCTGATCATGAACCTGAGGGAGCAAGGCGCGACCATCTTGCTGGCCTGCCATGACATCGACCAGATGTTCCGGCTCGCCGATCGCATCGTGGTGCTGCGCCAGGGCCGGGTCGTGGCGGACCTGCGGCCGGCCGATACGCACCCCGATGACGTGGTCGCGCTGCTGTCCGGCCAGCAGATCGATACTTCCGCGCGCCGCCAGCTGACCCGGCTGCACGGGCTCACCGACCGCCTGGTCTCGGCGGATCCCTCGTCGAGCCTGTCGTTGATCCTGTCCGCGCTCGGGTCCGCGCTCAGCAGTGAACGGCTGTGCATTCACCTGGTCTCCGACCGGACCCTGTTCTGCGCCGCCTCGCTCGGGTTCACCCCGGGCCAGCTGGACCCGTGGGCCCGGCTGCCGTTCGGTTCCGGCGGTGGCCCGGTGGGCCTGGCCGCGGCCAGTGAGCGGGCCGTCATCGCTGACAACGTGCGGGTCGGCGCGGCCTGGCGAAGCTTCCGCGATCTGGCCAAGACCGTCAAGGTGGCCAGCTCGTGGTCGGTCCCGGTACACGGGCCGAGCGGGCTGAGCGGCGTCATCACGGTTTTCCGGAGCGAGCACGGCGGGCCGCAGCGTGACGAGCTGGACCTCGTTACCGTCTACGCGGGTTACGCGGCCAGCGCCATCGAACGCGATCGGCTGCTCGAGGCGGTCACGACCAGGAACCGCGTACTCGAGACGATCAGGGAAATGCTGGAGACGCTGGCCGGTCCCGTGCTCGTCGGCGAAGGCCTGGTGCTTGCGCTTCAATCGCTGCGTCACGGCCTGCAGGCCGAAGAGGTGGCGCTGATCACCCAGGCCGGCCAGCCGCCCCGCTGGCGGGCGTTCGCCGGGCCGTTCGGCTCCGAACCCGGCTCCGCCACGTCGTCGCTACGAGAGCTGGCGGAAAGCGCGCTGTCCAGCGCGCACCCGGACGGTGTCGCCCGGCAGCTGCGCAGCAGCCGCAGGCAGCGCGCCCGGGCGGTGGCTTTCATGGCGGCCGGCGGCCCCACGGTGTTGATCGTCAGCTGGCGGCGCATGCCGCCGACGATGGAAGAAACGGCGCTGATGGAGGACGCGGCCAACTCGCTCCGGCTCGCGCTCGAACGCGAGGAGGCGGGTCACGCTCACCAGGAGGCGGCGGCGCTGCGCCGATCGCGCGAGCTCCAGCGCGGTTTCCTGTCCCGGCTCAGCCACGAGCTGCGGACCCCGCTGACGGCCATCCGGGGGTACGCCTCCAGCCTGCTGCAGCCGGACGTGACCTGGGACGGCGACTCGCAGCAGCGCTTCCTGGACCGGATCGCCGCGGAGTCCGCGCGCCTCGGCCGGCTGGTCGACGACCTGCTCGACTTTTCCGCGATCGAATCGGGCATCATGCGGCTGCAGCGGGACTGGTGCGACATCCGGCTGGTGGTCGAGGCCGCGATCGCCTGCCTGCCGCCGGGCAACGCGGAATCGGTCTCGCTGACCTGCGACCCGCAGCTGCCCGTCGTCTGGGCCGACCACGACCGGATGGAGCAGGTTTTCGTCAACCTGCTGAACAACGCGTTCGGCCACAACCCGCCGGGAACCCGGGTTCACGTCACGGCCACCGCCGAGCCGCAAAGCACCGAGCTGCAAAGCGCCGAGCTGCAAAGCGCCGAGCCGCAAAGCTCGGTGGTCGTCATCAGCGTGCAGGACGACGGCCAGGGGATGCCGCCCGAGCTGGTCGCCGCGCCGTTCGAGCCGGCCCGCAGAATGCGCGCGAGCAACGGCAGCAACGGCAGCAACCGCAAAAGCGCCAGCGCCGGCCTGGGCCTGTCCATTGCGAAGGGCATCGTGCAGGCTCACGGCGGCCGGATCGAGCTGGTGCGGCTGCGCCAGGGCACCTGCTTCAGCGTCACCCTGCCCGTCGAGGCCGAGGCCCTCGACGCCATCAAGATGACCGGCCCCCGCGCGATAAGAGATCCCGCGGATCTCGCGGTCGCGGCGAAACCAGGGGCCAGCAACGGAACTCGGGGGTCCGGGAATGACAGCGACAGCGATGACTGAGGCCGCCCGCAAGACCTGCGCCCTCGTGGTGGAGGACGACCCCAACATCGTGGACCTGATCAGGGCGAACCTTGCCGTGCGCGGTTTCAACACCGTCGTAAGCGTGGACGGGATGCGGGCTCTGCAACTGCTCGAGACCGAAGACCCGGACATCGTGCTGCTCGACCTGATGCTGCCCGAGGCCGACGGCTTTGAGCTCTGCCGTCAGATCAGGGAACGGTCACCGGTGGCCATCATCGTGGTGTCGGCCCGCGGCGGCGAGCGGGATAAGGTGACCGCCCTGCACATGGGCGCCGACGACTACATGACCAAGCCGTTCAGCATCGAGGAACTGCTGGCGCGGATCGCGGCGACGCTGCGCCGCACCCGCCCGGCCACGCCCACCGAGCAGGCGCCGCCGGTGATCGTCGTCGGTGACATCATCATCGACCTGGCCCTGCAGCAGGTGCGGCGCAGCGGCCAGCCGGTACACCTGACTCCGACCGAGTTCGCCCTGCTCCGTGAGCTCGCCGTCAACCGGGGCAAGCTGCTGACTCATGCCCACCTGCTCCGCCGGGTCTGGGGCCACGGCTACGAGACCGAGACCGAGTACCTCCGCGTCTACGTGCGGCGGCTGCGGGCCAAGCTGGAGGCGGAGGGCAGCGCGCCGCTGATCCTCACCCAGCCCCGGGCCGGCTACCGGCTGGCGCCCGAATAACCACCGGCACCGGAATGACCGCCGGCGCCCGGATAACTGGCTGGCGCCCGAATAATCCTTCAGGCCGCACCGTCGAGGTTAAAGCGAGTCCTAACCGCAACACGATCGAGTCTAAAGGCTATCTGCGCAGGTCAGCTGGGCTCGACGGGGATAGCTGTTCACGGTATCTTCACGACACGGCGCCGATGTTAAGGCCACGTTAACTTCTGGCGTTCTAGGGTCTTGGTAAGACGCTAAGGCCGCGAAATCTGCCAGGCCTGCGAGGCAACGCCGCATGCCTGGATGCGGCCCTTCCCTTTAGACGCAAGGTGGTTTATATGATTAGTGTGACTAGGAAAGGGGTTGCTGTAGCGTCAGTGTCGTTGGCTTTGTGCCTCGCCGCCGCGGCCTGCAGTAGCAGCAGTAGTACTAGTAGTGCTCCCAGTTCCTCATCGACCGCCACGAGCAGTTCGAGCGCGGCGGCGGCCTCGGTAACAATCTCGCTCGCCCAGCTGACCCGGGACTTCTCCGCGATGTCGACGTTGAAGCCGCTGGCGGCCCAGGGCAAGGGCAACGTGGCCGCTATCCTCCCGGACACCGTTACCTCGGCCCGGTACACGGAATTCGACGCGCCCTACCTGACGCAGGCGCTGACCGCGGCCGGTCTTACGTCCTCGCAGTTCTCCGTGCAGAACGCGCAGGGCAGTGACGCCACCGAGCTTTCCGACGCCCAGGCGGCCATCACCAAGGGTGCCAGCGTCCTGATCATGGACCCGATCGACCCTGGGGTCGGGGCGCAGATCGAGTCCTACGCCAAGGCGCACGGGGTCAAGGTCATCGACTATGACCGGATCACCCTGGGCGGCAGCCGCGACTACTACGTCAGCTTCAACAACGTCCTCGTCGGCACGAAGATCGGCCAGGGGTTCACCGCCTGCGCCGCCGCCTGGCACGTCGCCAAGCCGAACGTGCTGGTGATGAAGGGCGACCCGACCGACAACAACGCCACCCTGTTCGCCCAGGGGTACCTCGCGGTGCTCAATCCGTTCTTCGCCAGCGGGAAGTACGTGAACGTCGGCGAGCCCGCCGGGACCTGGACCCCGACGGTCGCGGAGAGCGAATTCCAGCAGGCGTTCACGGCGCACAAGAACATCAACTCCGTGCTCACGCCGAATGATGAGAACGCCGCCCCGATCATCACCTACCTGCAGCGGGTGGGCGTCAAGGCCAAGACCTTCCCGGTCACCGGGCAGGACGCGACCCTGGTCGGGCTGCAGAACATCCTGTCCGGCTACCAGTGCGGCACCGTCTACAAGCCGATCTACATCGAGGCCCAGGCGGCCGTCGCGCTGGCCATGTTCCTGCGCGCGGGCCAGACCCCGCCGAGCGCCCTGGTGAACGGCTCGGTCACCGACACCAAGACCGGCATCAAGGTGCCGTCGGTGCTGGGCACGCCGGAGTGGGTCACCACGACCAACATGAACTCGACCGTCATCGCGGACAACTTCGTGAAGGCCTCGCAGCTGTGCGTCGGCCAGTACGCGGCCGAGTGCAAGGCCGCGGGGATCTCCTCGTAATGAGCGTGAAGGCAAAGAGGCGCGCCCGGTGACCACACCGAGCGCGGAAGGCGCCCGGCCCGCAGACGCGGGCCGGGCGTCCTCGCCCGAATCCGACGTGACCGACGCCACGGACGGGACAGACACCATGGACCCCACAGACAGCAGGCAGGACCCCGCCGGCGCCGACCCGGAAGCCGGCGCCGACCCGGAAGCCGCGCGGCCCGGACGCCGGCCCCGGCACGCAGGCCAGCGCCGGCACGCAGGCCAGCCCCGACGCGCCCGCCAGCAACGGCGCGGACGCCCAGCCGCTGCTGCGCCTGGTCGATATCGGCAAGAACTTCGGCCCGGTGCGCGTGCTGACCCACGTCACCCTGGACATCCCCATCGGTCAGGTGACGGCGGTCGTCGGTGACAACGGGGCGGGCAAGAGCACGCTGATCAAGACGGTGGCCGGCATCTACCAGCCGGATGAAGGTCAGATCCTCTGGCAGGGCCGCCGGGTTCACCTGCACAGCCCGAAGGACGCCACCGATCTCGGCATCGCCACCGTCTACCAGGACCTGGCGCTGGCCGACAACCTGGATATCGTGGCGAATATGTTCCTCGGCCACGAGCAGGTCAAGCACTTCCAGCTCGACGAGATCGGGATGGAGATCGCCGCCAAGCAGACGCTGGCCGACCTGTCGGTCGTGACGGTCCGCTCGATCCGCCAGCCGGTGGGCTCGCTGTCCGGCGGCCAGCGGCAGGCGGTCGCGGTCGCCCGCGCCGTGATGCGCCAGGCTAAGCTGGTCATCCTGGACGAGCCGACCGCCGCCCTGGGCGTCACCCAGACCCGCGTCGTGCTCGACCTGATCAAACGTCTGAAGAGCCAGAACATCGCGGTGATCGTGATCTCGCACAACCTCAACGACGTCCAGTCGGTCGCGGACCGGATCGCGGTGCTGCGCCTGGGCCGCCTGGTCGCCGTCGGGCCGGCGGCGCAATACGACGCTGAGTCCATCGTCGACCTCATGACCACCGGTACCTCCAAGCGCCTCGCCGCTACTCCGGCCGAGCCCTCATCAGGGAGCTCCAGTGAGCACTGACGTCCAAGAGCCGCCACCCGAGGCCACCGAACCCGACGAGGAGGTTGCGTCCGAGGTCGCCCTCGGCGCCCCCGAGGTCATCGCTGACTCGCTGGGCGAGTACGTCAAGATCTGGATTACCCGCGTTCGCAACGGTGAGAGCGGCGCCCTGCCGGTCATCCTCGGCCTCGTCGCCATCGTCATATATTTCCAGGTCCGAAGCTCCCTGTTCCTGTCCGCCGGCAACCTGGTCAACCTGATCGGGCAGGCCGCCTGGATCATCATGCTGGGCATGGCCGAGGTGTTCGTCCTGCTGCTCGGTGAGATCGACCTGTCGATCGGCTATACCTCTGCCCTCGGCGCAACGTTCACGTGCTGGCTGCTGCTGCCGCCGAATCCCGCCCCGTGGCCGCTGGCGGTGCTGGTCGGCCTGGCCGTCCCCGCGATATTCAGCGGACTCGAGGGCGTCATCGTCACCCGGCTCCGCTTGCCGTCCTTCGTGGTCACGCTGGCCGGCCAGTTGCTGGCGCTGGGCCTGCTGCTTGAGGTCATGCAGGCGGCCGCCCCCAATGGCGGCGGCAGCATCCGGCTGTACAACAACGTCCTGTCCGACATCGAGGGTGGCGCCCTCAGCCCGCTGGCCAGCTGGATCGTCATGGTGGTGGCCGTGGTGCTGGCCGGCGCGTTGTTCCTCGTGCGCGACAGCCGCAGGCGGGCGAGCAATCTCGCCGCGCCGCCGCTGAGCGTCACCCTGCTGAAGATCGTGGCGATGGCGGTCGCGGGCGTGGTGGTGGTGCTTGTCGGCAACACCAACCGTGGCGTCGGCTTCACCGTCGTGCGCGGGGTCCCGTGGGTGGTGCTGGTGGTCCTGGTGGTGGTCGTCGCCTGGAGCTTCCTGCTCGGCCGCACCCGGTTCGGCCGGTACATCTACGCCATCGGCGGCAACGCCGAGGCGGCCAGGCGGGCCGGAATCAACCTCAGCCGGATCCGGATCCTCGCGTTCACGCTGGCCGGGCTGACCGCGGGCATCATGGGCATCATCTACACCTCCTACCTCGGCTCTATCTCCACCGGTGTCCAGGGCGGCCAGAACGTCTTGTACGCCGTCGCCGCTGCGGTCATCGGCGGCACCAGCCTGTTCGGCGGCCGCGGCAAGATGCTGAACGCGGTCCTCGGCGGGCTCATCGTCGCCGTGATCTACAACGGCCTGGAACTGCTCGGCCTGGGCGCCGCGCCCCAGTACATCTGGACCGCGATAGTCCTGCTCGCCGCCGTCACCGTGGACACCCTAGCCCGCCGCCGGAGCACCACCGCCTGAATCCGCCCGTAACCCCTGACCGCCCGGCGCGTCCGCGCGCCGGGCGCTCATTTTCAACCACCATTTATTCCGAACGGGCATGCGTGCATGCCCCCGGCCAGGTGGGCAGATACCCAGGGATGAACGCGTTCCTGACCGATGTGCGGGATACGATCGCGCCCGCCCGCGACAGCAAGGACGGCTTGCTCCCGCCGCTGCTGGTCGGGCTGACCGCGGTCACCGGCCTGGTCGACGCGTTCAGCTACCTGGTCCTCGGTCACGTCTTCGTGGCCAACATGACCGGCAACGTCGTCTTCCTGGCCTTCGCGCTGGCCGGTACCGGCGGGTTCTCCGCGCTGGCCTCGATCGTCGCGATCGCCTGTTTCGCGGCCGGCGCGCTCGCCGCGGGCCGCGTGGACCGGAAGCTGACCACTACCCGCGAGCGGCTGCTCGGCGTCACCGCGGCGGTCCAGGCGGTCCTGCTCGCCGCCGCGGTGATCATAGCCGCGCTGACCGCTCAGCCGGTGCCGGCCGGCCTGCGGTACGCGCTGATCGTGCTGCTCGCCGCCGCCATGGGCGTGCAGAACGCCACCGCGCGCAAGCTGGCCGTCCCCGACCTGACCACGACCGTGCTGACGCTGACGATCACCGGCATCGCGGCGGACAGCCCGCTGGCCAGCGCGAAGGGCGCCAAGGCCGCCCGCCGGCTGATCTCGGTGTCGGCGATGCTGCTGGGCGCCCTGGTCGGCGCTCTCCTCGTCATCCACATCCGCATAGTCTTTCCCCTGGTGATCGCCCTGGTCATCCTGGTGGCGGTCGCCTTCGCCGCCATTGCGCGGTCCCGAAGCCGCGGTTAGGAGTGTTATGCGTCTGCCCGTTCTCTCCTGCGACGAAATGACCGCCGAGCAGGTCGGCCTTTACCGGGAGATCCTCGGCGGCCCGCGCGGCCAGGGGCCGCGCGCGGTCTATCTCTCTACCGGAGCGGGCGGCCTGGCCGGCCCGTTCAACGCGATGCTTTACGCCCCGGCGGTGGGCCATGCCCTGCAGGAACTCGGCGCGGCCATCAGGTTCCGGACCAACCTGCCGCCCCGGATCCGCGAGATGGCGATCCTGGTGGTGGCGCAGGCCTGGGACAGCGGCTACGAGCGGGCCTCGCACGAGCCGATCGGACGCGAGGCCGGGCTCACCGACCCGGAGATCGAGGCGCTGCGCGTAGGCGAGGATCCCAAGTTCGCCGACGACACCGAACAGGTCGCCTACTCGGTCGCGCGCGCCCTGACCGGCCCGGCCGACCTGGACGACGAAGAGTACGCGGCCGCGATCGCCGCGCTCGGCGACGAAGGTCTCGTCGAGCTATCGACGCTGGTCGGCTACTATGCCACCCTGGCCCTGCAGCTGCGCATCTTCCGCGTCCCCGCACCCTGAGTTCCCCGGGCCGCTGCCGTCAGCCCGCCGCACTGACCTCGTAACGATCCCGGACTCGGTGCGGGCAGACCTAGCCGAGCCCGCACAAGTTATACCCCATGGGGGTATGGTAACGTCGTTCGCGTGACTCGCATGGAGCTGGCGATCGAGGGCATGACCTGCGCTTCGTGTGCCACGCGGGTAGAGAAGCAGCTGAATAAGCTGGACGGCGTCGCCGCCACGGTCAACCTGGCTACCGAGACCGCCACGGTCAGCTTCCCCGCCCCGCTGGGCGCAGGAGACCTGATCGCCGCGGTCGAGCGGGCCGGGTACCGCGCGGACCCCGTCCCCGACTACACCGCACCGTCCCCAGATCACCTCGCACTGCCCGCAGGCCGCACCGCACCGCCCTCAGGCCGCACCCGCACCGCCCTCAGGCCGCACCGCACCGCCCTCAGGCCGCACCGCACCGCGGCGTACCGCCCGGCTGCCCGTCTGCCTGGCCCTGGCCGTGCCCGTGGTGCTCCTGGCCATGGTGCCCGCCTGGCAGTTTCGCGGCTGGGCGTGGCTGTCCCTCGCGCTCGCCTCCCCGGTGGCGCTGTGGGGGGCGTGGCCCTTCCACCGGGCGGCCTGGCTGAACGCCCGGCACGGCGCGGCCACCATGGACACGCTGATCAGCATCGGCGTGACGGCCGCGTACGCCTGGTCGCTGTACGCCCTGGTCACCGGGACCGGCTCGACGTACCTGGACGTGGCCGCGGGGGTCACGGTGCTCATCTTGCTCGGCCGGCAGCTGGAGGCCCGGGCCAAGCGCCGCTCCGGTGCGGCGCTGCGGGCCCTGCTGGCGCTCGGCGCCAAGGACGCCGCGGTGCTGCGGGACGGGCGCGAGGTGCGCGTCCCAGTGGCTCAGCTGGCCGTGGGGGAGGAGTTCGTCGTCCGGCCGGGGGAGAAGATCGCCGCCGACGGGATCGTCCGCTCCGGCCGTTCGGCGGTAGACACCTCGCTGCTGACCGGCGAACCGGTTCCGGTCGAGGTCACGGCCGGGGACACCGTGACCGGCGGCTGCGTGAACACCAGCGGGCGGCTGATCGTCCGCGCCACCCGGGTGGGCGCCAGCACCCAGCTCGCGGCGATGGCCCGGCTGGTCATCGCGGCGCAGGCGGGTAAGCCGCCGGTACAGCGGCTGGCGGACCGGATCTCCTCGGTGTTCGTCCCGGTCGTCCTGGGCATCGCCGCCGTGACGCTGGCCGCCTGGCTCGCGGCCGGGCGTCCCGCGGCGGCGGCGTTCACCGCGGCGGTCGCGGTGCTGATCATCGCCTGCCCGTGCGCGATGGGGCTGGCCACGCCCACCGCGATCCTGACCGGCACCGGGCGCGGCGCCCAGCTCGGCATCCTGATCAAAGGACCCGAGGTGCTGGAGTCCACCCGCGCGGTCGACACGATCGTGCTGGACAAGACGGGCACCCTCACCACCGGGCGGATGAGCCTGGCCGGACTGGCCGCCGCACCCGGGCAGGACGAGCATGACCTGCTGCGCCTGGCCGGAGCGCTGGAGTCCGGGTCCGAGCATCCCGTGGCCCAGGCGATCACGACCGCCGCCCGTGACGCCGGGGAGCTTCCGCCGGTCACCGGGTTCACCAGCTATCCCGGCCTCGGCGTCAGCGGCGTGGTCGCGGGACACGCGGTCGTCGCGGGCCGGGAGGACTGGCTGCAGGCCGGCTGGTCGATGAGCGTCCCTGAGCCGCTCACCGCCCGGGCCGCGTCGGCCGAGGCGGCCGGGCGGACCGTCACCTTCGCCGGCTGGGACGGGCAGGTTCGCGGCATCCTCGTGGTGGCCGACACGCTCAAGCCCACCTCGGCGGCGGCCGTCGCCCGGCTGCGCGTCCTGGGCCTGCGCCCGGTGCTGCTCACCGGCGACAACGCCAGGGCCGCCCGGGACGTCGCCGCCGCGGTCGGCATCGACGAGGTGATCGCGGGCGTGCTGCCGGCCGGGAAGGTCGACGCGGTCAAGCAGCTGCAGGACGCCGGCCGCGTGGTGGCGATGGCCGGCGACGGCGTCAACGACGCCGCCGCGCTGGCCCAGGCCGACCTGGGGCTGGCCATGGGCACCGGCACCGACGTGGCCATCGAGGCCAGCGACCTGACCCTCGTCCGCGGCGACCTGCTCGCGGTGCCCGACGCCATCGCGCTTTCGCGGCGCACGCTGCGGATTATCCAGGGCAACTTGTTCTGGGCGTTCGGCTACAACGCGGCCGCGATACCGCTGGCGGCACTCGGATTCCTGAATCCGCTGATCGCCGCGGCCGCCATGGCGTTCAGCTCCGTGTTCGTCGTCACCAACAGCCTCCGCCTGCGCCGCTTTCACCCGGAGCGTTAATCCCGCTAAGATGCCGCTGGTGGTGTCGGTTCTGTTTGCGCTGCTGACGGCGCTGTGCAATGGCCTGGCGTCGGTCCTGCAGCGTATAGCCGCCTCGACCGCGCCCCCGGATAGGGCCTTGCACCTGTCCCTGTTCAGTTACCTGATCAAGCGCAAGGTATGGCTGGCCGGAATCGGCCTGGTCATCCTGGCCGCCGTATGCCAGGCCATCGCCCTGGCCACCGGGCCGATCGCGCTGGTTCAGCCCATCTTCATTATCGAGCTGCCGTTCACGCTGCTGGTGGCGAGCAAGCTGGCGCACCGCAAGCTGCCGCAGCGGACCTGGTGGGCCGTCGGCCTGGTCACGGTCAGTCTCGGTGCCGGACTCGCCGCGGCGGCACCCTCCGGCGGGACGACGGACGCTCCGCTCAAGGTGTGGATCACCGCGCTGATCGTCACCGGTATTTTCGAGGCCGTCGTGATCACCGTGGGCGTCCGGACGCAAGGCAACGCGCGGGGGGCGGCCTTCGGGCTCGCGGCCGCCTGCGGCTACGCGCTGACCGCGGCGCTGCTGAAGAGCGCGGTGGCGGTCCTGTCGCAGGGAGTGGTGCCGTTCTTCACCACGTGGCAGTTGTACGCGACCGCCGTCGCTGGAGTCGGTTCCCTGTTCATCCTGCAGAACGCCTTGCAGGCTGGCTCCCTGGTCGCCGTCCAGCCGCCGCTCACCCTCGGCGACGCGCTGATCAGCTCCGCCTACGGGGTGACCATCTTCAATGAGAACGTGCGGACCGGCGGGGGGCTGCTCGTCATCGAGATCGCCGCCGTGATCGCCGTGACCATCGGCTGCATTGAGCTTTCCCGCTCGCTGGCCATGGTGCACGAACCGGCCCCGTTGCCTCAAGTCCAGCCCGCGGACTTAACCGGTGAACCCGTATCTCGCCTGAGCACGATCAGCCGCCGATCATCGATCTCGCGTTGAAGTTCGGGGAGCCGAGGAACTCCCGCATCACGTCGGCGACCCGCTGGATGCGCACCGCGTCGACCCGCCCGACCGGGTAGCTGTCCAGCGTCATCATGGCCGCGGTCGCCCTGGAGACCCCGAGCGGCGCGGGCAGCGCCGCCATCGCCTGTTCCACGGCGGACCGGTTAGTGTCCGCTATCTCCTGGCCCTGCTCGAACGCGGCGCGGAACGCGGCCAGCGTCACCGGGTGTGCCTCCGCCCACTGCCTGGTGACGGCGCAGCCCTGCACCGGGAACGCGGAGGTGGCGCCCTGGTCCAGGTCAGCGAGCGGCGTGACGCCTATCGACTCCTCAGCCTGGGTAGCGAACGGCTCGGGCAGCACCGCCGCCGCGATCTTCCTGGCCTTGAGCATCGCGGCCATCTCAGGCAGCGGGTAGTACGCGAAATGCACTCCGGACACGCTCAGCCCGTGATCGGCCAGCGCGGAGGCGGCCAGCAGGTACAAGATGTTCCCCGGCGCGTTCACGCCTATGGTCTTGCCTTCCAGGTTGCCTAGCGTCAGGATGCGTGAGCCGGGCATCACGTAAAGGCCCTGGGCTCCCGGCTCCATCACCGAGCCTTCGGCGAAAATGTCCAGGTCCGCGGCGACCATGGCACTGCTGGCCGAGGAAGACCGCTTGCCCTGGTCGTAGTTTTCCTGCGCCTGGATGTAGCTGACGTAGTTGCCGCAGGAGATGTCGACCCGGTCGCGCGGCTCGTCCAGCGCCTGGGCATTGATGACCGTCTCGGAACTGACCGCAGGGATGAAGGTCACGTGCAGGCCGCGCGCCGCGAACAGGCCTTTATGGAGAGCCACGAAGAAGCCGGCCGAATCGACGGCGGGCACCACCGCGACATTCAGGTCGGGCTGCTCGATGACGGGCGGGGCGGCGTTCCCGCCGCCGGTCAGCCTGGGCATGAACAGGATCGCCAGCACGGCGACGGCCGCAGCGGCGCCAAGCATCTCCGCGGCCCGGATTGCCCGCGTGAACCTACGTGCCATCGCCGATTCCTCTCTTCGTCAGGGTCGACCGGGACATCCCGGGTCCAGGCGGCGCGCCTGGACCTGGCTGCGGGCTCGGCCGCCGCGGCCGGTCCTGCGGCCAACCCGACGCGATACAGGTGCCGCCGGGGTTGACCGGTCGGCACCACCGCGTTCGCCGGTTCCTTAGCGGGCCGGTCTGAACTGGTCCGGGAGAGCCACTGGCTACTCTGCGCGGCTGCTACCGGAAAGGCCCGTAGAAGCACTGAGGTGCCCGGTGCTTGTTGCACGACAAATAGTTCTGCAAGTTGCAGTGAGAGACATCGGTCAGCTGACGGATCTTTGAACCACGATCGCGTCGACATCAGCCAGGCAGGCGCGGACCGGCCTGACGGTTGCGGCCGGGGGCTTGGTGACGCCGCTGCCGCCCTTGATAACCCGTAGGTACCCGACCCGCCTCGCCCGGCCGGCGCCGGTGTAGCGTCGATTTTCTAGAGGGCGGCCCGCCGGTGGCACCCCGATGGCCCGGGAGGTAGGCAGATGGCCAGGACCGTAGCCGAAGGCATGTGGGAGATGCTGGTGTCGGCGGGAGTGCGGCGATGCTACGGGATCGTCGGCGACGCGCTGAACCCGGTGATCGACGCGCTCCGGCGCAACGGCTCGGTGGACTTCGTCCACGTGCGTCATGAGGAGTACGGCGTGTTCGCCGCCGTCGCGGAAGCGCGGCTGACCGGTAACCCGGTCGCGGTGTGCGGCACCGCGGGGCCGGGCGTGACGCATCTCATCAACGGCCTGCTCGACGCGCGGAAGGAACGCGCGCCGGTCATCGCGATAGCCGGAGACGTCGAGTCGTCGCTGCTGGACTCGGACGCCCTGGAGGAACTGAACCCGTACACGTTCTTCGGCACCGCGGCGCTGTACATCGGGCGGCTCGTCAACCCGGGGCAGCTGCGGTCCCTGGTAAGCACCGCGATCACCACCGCGGTCGCCGAACGCGGCCCGGTGGTGATCTCACTGCCAGGCGACGTGGCGGTCGCCGACGCGCCTTCGGTCTCGCTGCGGGTGCCACTGCCCGCCACGACCATCGGCGCGGCCTCCGCTGCGGACCTGGCCACCATGGCCGGCTTGATCAACCAGGCGGAGACGGTCGCCATCTTCGGCGGCGACGGCTGCGCGCAGGCGCAGGACGAGGTGCGCGAGCTCGCCGCGCGGCTCAAGGCGCCGGTCGGCTACAGCTTCAAGGGCAAGCCGTGGCTTGAGCACGACAACCCCAACGCGGTCGGCATGACCGGCCTGCTCGGCTACGGCGGCTGCCACAGCGCGATCAACAGCGCCGATGTGCTGCTGATGCTCGGCACCGACTTCCCCTTCACCGACTTCCTGCCGCACAAGAAAGTGAAGACCATCCAGGTCGACCGCGACCCCGGGCACATCGGCCGCCGGGCGCCGCTGGAGCTGGGCGTGGTCGGCGACGTGGCGTCGACGCTGCGCGCCCTGGCGCCGATGGTCGAGGACAAGCACCGCGATCACTTCCTGCGCGAGCACGTGACGCAGACTGAGCACGCGCGGCGGCGGCTCGGCCATTACGTCACCAAGGGACCAGGCATCAAGCCGATCAGGCCGGAGTACGCTGCCGCCGTCCTGTCCGAGCTGGCCGACGACGACGCGGTCTTCACCGTGGACACCGGCACGCCCTGCATCTGGGCCGCCCGGCACATTGAGTACGGCCGCGACCGCCGGATGTTCGGCTCGTTCACCTGGGCGTCCATGGCCAGTGCCTCGCCGAATGCCTTCGGCGCCGCGCTGTCCTTCCCCGGCCGGCAGGTCATCGCCTTGTGCGGCGACGGCGGCTTCACCATGCTCGGGCTGGGCGACCTGCTGACCCAGGTCCAGCGCAAGGCCCGCGTCGTGAACGTCATCTTCAACAATGGCATGCTGGATTTCGTCAACCTCGAGCAGCAGGAGGCCGGTTTCGTCCCGTTCGGGACTGATTTCGTGAACCCGGACTTCAGCCAGGTAGCCACGGCGCTCGGCGCCCGCGGCATCCGCGTCGAGGAGCCCGGCGACCTGCGCGACGCCCTGCGGACGGCGCTCGCCCACACCGACGGGCCCGTCGTAGTGGACATGGTCGTGGACCGCTACGCGCTCTCCCTGCCCTCCCACGTCCCGGCTGCAACGGTCAAGGGCTTCACGCTCAGCCTCGCCAAGCAGGTACTGACCGGCAAGATGGACGAGGTCATCGAGACCGTCGAGCACAACGTCCGGCTGGTGTAACCCGGCGCTTGACAAATCCGCGGAAATACCGCCGGTCCGGCATCGCTGTGATCGGCACGACCCGGCCCCGCAGACCCCCAGGACACACCCTGATGCCGCAGGCCGCCACCAGGCACCCGACTGAGGAGGAGATCCAGCCGCCAGCCTGCCGCTGCCAGCCACATCGATGGAGCATCGATGTTGCTCTGACCACATCGATGGAGCATCGTTGTGGTTCGCGGTGACGGGTGCAGGGTCAGCACTGGGGCGCGCGGGGCTGGAAGGATCTGCGGGGCCTGGGGGATAACATCCCGGGCGCTGAGAGCACAACACGACCGGTGGGGCCACCCGGTCGATCCTGGCGGCTCGTTTGCGGGCGGTCCCTCCCGGGCGCGGCGCCGTGTGAGGCGGCGCGTCAGCCTCGCTGGTCCCGCCGGCCCCAGCCCGGTCAGGCTTCGCCGCCCTCTGCTGACCTACGGAACACGCCCTAGCGGCGGACGATGACCGGCTCGCCGGGGATGTGCACGAGCTTATGGAAGAACGCCGCGATGTCCATCGGGATCCGCACGCAGCCGTGCGAGACGGGCGCCAGCGGCACGTCGGTGTCACCGTGGATCGCGTACGCGGTGCCGATGAAGAACACCGGGTTGTACATCTCGCCGAGCGGGACCTGGACCCAGCCTGGCATGAAGACGACGGTCTTGAAGTTGCCGGTCGGCGTGATGGCGTACCCGCAGCCGCCGCCGGGCGAGCAGAAGAAGTAACCGCCCCCGGATGAGACGTGGCTGATCAGCTGGATCTTGTTCTTGTGGTACAGGACGAGGACCTCTCTGGCCAGGTTGACCTCGATCCGGTTAGCTCCGGCCGCACGGTCGAGCACCTTCGGGGCCCGCGGGTGAGCCAGCGCCCGCTTCATCGCGGAGCTCACGTAGTCCTCGCCCGGCAGTCCCTGCACTTCCTGGAATGCCCACACGGCCTCCAGGGTGTTGGTGCCGAAGCGCCCGTCGACCGAGCCCGGGTAGTACTTCAGCGCGGCGAGCCGTCGCTGCAGTGTCTTGACGGCCGAGCCGCTCATGCCCAGCTGCAGGACGCGGGTCTTGGCCACGGGCGCCGACAAAGCCGTCGGCGCCGACGGAGCCAACGAAGCAGCCATCGCCACGGTCGGCATGGCCAGCCCTATCACTGGCACGAGCAGCAAGGACATCCACAGGCGTCGCATCGCCGACCTCCACGCAAGCTCTCCGAGGCCATCTTGGCGCCCCGCTAGCCGTTAGATACCCCAACACTAGGCCCGGGTATCACGAACACCTAAGACCGACATATCTCGATCCGGTAGCGGTGAGGTCTCGGTGTTGATCACGGCGCGCGGGTACCGAAGGTCGCCGAGGGCGTCGGTGCTGTCCATGAACTGATCGGCCGAGCCGATCGGCGGCAGCTGCCGGACCGACGGGTCGGCGATCGCCGCGGCCAGGGCCGCGGCGAAGCGGCCGGCCTCCAGGACCTGGAAGGGCCGGTCGTAAAAGCCGCGGGTGCTGGTGTCGAGCGGCTCGGTGAGCCCCAGCTTGTTGTGCGACTCCGCGATGGTCACGTAGGCCCGGCTCAGCTCCCGCTCCCGGCTGCGCCATTCGGTGGCGGCCAGGGCCGCGGTCAGGCTGGCGGCGAGCGGGGCCGTGCCCGGGACGTGGGAGAACGCGGTGCCGAGCCACTTGCTGTAGGGCGGATAGCGGCGATTCATCAGCAGCCATAGCCGCATCAGGTCGCGCGCGAGCCTGGCGGTGACCACGGCCGAGCCAAGCTCATCGCCGGCCTCGCCGCACCGGCCGGGGAAGGCTTCCTCCTGGCCGATGCGCCCCCACTGGCAGCTGAGCACGTAGAGCCAGACATCACGCGGATACCACGCCAGCCGGGCTCTGGCCCGGCTCAGCTCGCCTGGCTCGTCATGGAAGACGGCGCCGCCAGTGATCTCGGCCAGCCGCTGCGTTGGGGTGGCGAGCCAGTCCCGCACCGTCACGCCCAGCCGCGGATCGAACCCGAGCGATCCGGTCAGCCGACCGCCCAGGCCGGTGACCTCCACCCGGTGGTTGGCCGCCCCGCCTGGTTCCCGGGTGACGGCGAACGCGACCGGGTAGCCGCGGAAACGGGGGGGCAACCGCCAGGCGAGCATCGCCGTAATCGGCTCCGCGTAGCGCTCGGCATCGGAGGCGCTCAGCAACACCTGCAGCCGCGGCCCCCAGTCGTGGTCGGTGGATCGTGGGGTGTCGAAGCCGAGGACTTCGGAGCCCGGCCCGAGCAGCGTCGCCGCGTACCGCAGTCCAGGGAACTCCAGGTCAAGCAGCGGCCGCACCACCTCGGCGTAAAACTCACCCGCCAGCCGCGTCCCGGGAACGAAACCCTCATCCACCCGGTCATCATGCCGTCTGCCGCGTTTTCGGGCATCTGGTTTGTTTGCGGTCGGCGACGTTTGCCCCCGCTCGCCACCTGACGCGGCGATGCTGGCAACATAGGCACTGGCGGCATAGAAGAGCAGTCACACCAAGTTACGCGCCGAGGCGGAGGACTCCGATGGACCTGGGACGGCTGGTCCGTTCGTGGCCGGTATACCGGCAGCTCTCAGGCCCTGATCGGCTCGGCCGGGGCCGGGCGGCCGAATCCAAGCGGTCGGCCGGCCTGACGGCCCGCACGGAAACGGCGGACCGGGTCGTGAGCTCGGTGTGCCCCTACTGCGCGGTGGGCTGCGCGCAGCGTATCTTCGTCAAGGACGAGCAGGTCATCCAGATCGAGGGGAACCCCGATAGCCCGATTTCCCGCGGTCGGCTCTGCCCGAAGGGATCGGCCAGCAAGCAGCTGGTCACCGGCCCGCAGCGCGAGCAGAAGGTGCTGTACCGCCCGCCGTTCGGCACCGAATGGCAAGAACTCGACCTGGACACCGCCATGGACATGGTGGCCGACCGGGTGCTGGACGCGCGGCGCAAGAGCTGGCAGGACACCGACCCGGACGGCAAGACACTGCGGCGCACCATGGGCATCGCCAGCCTCGGCGGCGCCACGCTGGACAACGAGGAAAACTACCTGATCAAGAAGCTGTTCACTGCTCTCGGGGCCATCCAGATCGAGAACCAGGCGCGTATTTGACACTCCGCTACCGTTCCCGGTCTGGGAACTTCGTTCGGACGCGGCGGCGCCACCGACTACCAGCAGGACTTGATCAACGCCGACTGCATCATCATCATGGGCTCGAACATGGCCGAGGCCCATCCGGTCGGGTTCCAGTGGGTGATGGAGGCCAAGGCGCGCGGCGCGCGCGTCTTCCACATCGACCCGCGGTTCACCCGGACCAGCGCGGTCGCCGACCAGCACGTTGGCCTGCGGGCCGGCACCGACATCGCGTTCCTCGGCGGCGTGATCAACTACATCCTGACCAACAACCTGGAGTTCCGGGAGTACGTCCAGGCCTACACCAACGCGTCGTTCCTGGTCAGCGAGCAGTACCAGGACACCGAGGACCTGGACGGCCTGTTCAGCGGGTACGACCCGCACACCGCCTCCTACGACCGGTCGAGCTGGTCATACGAGAGCCTCGCGACCGAGCCGGAACCGGGTGCCCGGCACAAGGAGCAGTCCTCGCCGGACCAGCACGGGTCCGGCGGCCCGGTGCTGGAGGGCGCGGCGGGCGAACTGGCCGCCGATCCGTCCCTGGAGCATCCGCGCTGCGTGTTCCAGATCCTCAAGCGGCACTTCGCCCGCTATACCCCGGAGATGGTCGAGCGGATCTGCGGCGTGCCGCAGGATCTCTTCCTCGACGTGTGCCGGGCCTGGACGGAGAGCTCCGGCCGGGACCGCACCGGCGCGCTGGTGTACAGCGTCGGCTGGACTCAGCACTCGGTCGGCGCGCAGTACATCCGGGCCGGGGCGATCATCCAGTTGCTGCTCGGCAACATCGGCCGCCCCGGCGGCGGGGTGTTCGCGCTGCGCGGCCACGCCAGCATCCAGGGTTCTACCGATATCCCGACCCTGTTCAACCTGCTCCCGGGCTACCTGGCGATGCCAGATACCACCCATGAGAACCTGGCCAGCTACGTAGACGCGATACGCGGCAGTAACCACAAGGGCTTCTGGTACAACGCCGACGCGTACACGATCTCCCTGCTCAAGGAGTACTGGGGCGACGCGGCCACGCCGGAGAACGACTTCTGCTTCGATTACCTGCCGCGGATCAACGGTGACCACGGGACGTACCGCACCGTCATGGACATGGTCGACGGGACGGTCTTCGGTTACTTCCTGCTGGGCCAGAATCCCGCGGTGGGATCGGCGCACGGCCGCCTGCAGCGGCTGGGCCTGGCCAACCTGGACTGGCTCGTGGTACGCGACCTCGCCATGATCGAGAGCGCCACGTTCTGGCGGGACGCCCCGGAGATCGAGACCGGCGAGATCGTCCCCGCACGCTGCCGTACCGAGGTGTTCTTCATGCCGGCCGCCTCGCACGCAGAGAAGTCAGGCTCGTTCACCCAGACCCAGCGGATGCTCCAGTGGCGCGACCAGGCCGTTCAGCCCGCCGGAGACCAGCGTTCTGAGCTGTGGTTCTTCTATCAGCTCGGGCGCCGGCTAAAGGAGAAGCTGGCCGGCTCGGCCGACGAACGCGACCGCCCGCTGCTCGACCTGGCCTGGGATTACGCCACCGAGGGCGACGAGCCGTCCGGCGCGGACGTGCTGCGGCACATCAACGGGATCGACCTGAAGACCGGGCGGACCGTCAGCGGGTACCTCGACCTGCGCGCCGACGGCAGCACGTCCTGCGGCTGCTGGATCTACAGCGGGGTGTACGCCGGCGAGGTCAACCAGGCCCGCCGCCGCAAGCCGCACACCGAGGAGGGTCCCGACCAACCCGAATGGGGCTGGACCTGGCCGCTGGACCGGCGGGTGCTCTACAACCGTGCTTCGGCCGACCCGCAAGGCCGCCCGTGGAGCCAGCGTAAGGCCCTGGTCTGGTGGGACGCCGAAAAAGGGGAGTGGACCGGCCACGACGTCCCCGACTTCGAGAAGAACAAGCCGCCGGACTACCGGCCACCCGAGGGTGCGGTCGGCCCGAAGGCCCTGCACGGCGACGACGCGTTCATCATGATGTCTGACGGGAAGGCGTGGCTGTTCGCGCCCAGCGGGCTCGCGGACGGCCCGCTGCCCACCCACTACGAGCCGCACGAGTCGCCCGCCCGCAACCTGCTCTACGGCCAGCAGGCCAGCCCGGTGCGCAAGGTCTACGGACGGCCGGATAACCCGTCCAACCCCTCCCTGCCCGAGGCGCACCACGAGGTGTTCCCTTACGTGTTCACCACCGCGCGGCTGACCGAGCACCACACCGCGGGCGGGATGAGCCGTCAGCTGCCGTACCTGTCAGAACTCCAGCCCGAGTTGTTCGTGGAGGTGTCGCCGGAACTGGCCGCCGAGCGGGGGCTGCACCACCTGGACTGGGGGCATGTCATCACCAGCCGCACCGCGGTGGAGGCCCGGGTCGTCGTCACCGACCGGATGGCGCCGCTGCGGGTCGACGGCCGCACCGTGCACCAGGTCTGGATGCCCTACCACTGGGGGTATACCGGGCTGACCAAGGGCGACATCGTCAACGACCTGCTCGGCGTCGTGGCCGAGCCGAACGTCTTCATCCAGGAAAGCAAGGTCCTGACCTGCGATATCCGCCCCGGGCGCCACCCCAGGGGACCCGCCTTGCGGGACTATGTCGCCGCCTACCGCCGCCGCGCCGGGATCACGCCGGAAACCGGGACCCAGCTCCTCACCGGTTCCGACGGCGCGGGCCCGGTCCATACCGAGCCGCCCGGTCCCACCGCGCCCGGTCCCACCGCGCCCGGTCCCACCACGCCCGGTCCCACCACGCCCGGTCCCACCACGCCCAGTCCCAGGAGCAGCCATGACACATGAGCACAGCCTCTATGGTCCGCTGGCTGACCCCGCCGCGGACGCCGGGCACCTCGAGCACCCGCCCCGGGTCGGGTTCTTCACCGACACCTCGGTCTGCATCGGCTGCAAGGCGTGCGAGGTGGCCTGCAAAGAATGGAACGGCGTGCCCGAGGACGGCCTTAACCTGCTGGGCATGTCGTTCGACAACACCGGCATGCTCGGCGCGGACTCCTGGCGGCACGTCGCCTTCATCGAGCAGGACCGCCCGCTCGGCCAGCAAGACGCCGGCCTGTCCGGTCTGCCCCTCGGCCCGTCCAGCGCCGAGGCGGCGGCGGAGGTGGTCGCCAGCGCTCTGCAGGGCGCGGAACGAGGCGGCGGTAATCTCGGCACCGCACCGGTTGACCTCGGTTTTCCCTCCTTCGAGCTGCCCGGCCGCGCCCCCGGCGAGCATCCTCGCACCGAATTCCGCTGGCTGATGGCCTCGGACGTGTGCAAGCACTGCACGCACGCCGGCTGCCTGGACGTCTGCCCGACCGGGGCGCTGTTCCGCACCGAGTTCGGCACCGTGGTGGTGCAGCCGGACATCTGCAACGGCTGCGGCTACTGCGTCTCCGGCTGCCCTTACGGGGTCATCGACCGGCGGCACGACGACGGCCGGGCGTGGAAATGCACGCTGTGCTACGACCGCCTGCGCGCCGACCTGGAACCGGCCTGCGCCAAGGCCTGCCCGACCCAATCCATCCAGTTCGGCCCGCTCGACGAGCTGCGCGAACGTGCCGCGCAGCGACTCGACGAGCTGCACGGTGCCGGCGTCTCAGAGGCCAGGCTCTACGGCCACGACCCCAACGACGGCGTGGGCGGTGACGGCGCCTTCTTCCTGCTGCTCGACGAGCCGGAGGTGTACGGGCTGCCGCCGGACCCGGTGGTACCGACCCGCGACCTGGGCTCGACCTGGAAGCACGCCGGCGCCGCGGCCGCTGCGCTGCTGGCGGTGGCGGTGTCTTCGTTCATCGGCCGGAGGCCGCGATGACCGCCGGCCCCGCAGCGGGCCGCCCCGGTAGCCAAGGTGGCCCCGCAGCGGGCGGCCCCGGCAGCCAAGGCGGCCCCGGTAGCCAAGGCGGCCCCGGCAGCCGAGGCCGCTCCGGCAGCCAAGGCGGCCCCGGCAGCCGAGGCCGCTCCGACGGCAACGGCCGGCGCCGCTCCGACGACGGCAGCCGCGAGCAGCTGGCCGTGCCACGCGCGACGTTCCGGTCCTACTACGGCCGGCCGGTGCTCAAACCGCCGGTGTGGGAGTGGAAGATCCCGGCGTACTTCTTCACCGGCGGCCTGTCGGCCGGCTCGGCCCTGCTCGCGGCCGGCGCCGACCTGACCGGCCGCCCGGCGCTGCGCCGGGCGGGCCGCCTGGGCGGCTTCGCGGGCCTGCTGGTCAGCACGTACCTGCTGATCGCCGACCTGGGCCGGCCGGAGCGTTTCCACCACATGCTGCGCGTGGCCAAGCCAAGCTCGCCGATGAGCGTCGGCACCTGGATCCTGGTCGCGTACGGGCCGGGCAGCGGGCTGGCCGCGGCCGCCGAGCTGCTCCCGCCCTCCGTGCGCGCCACCGTGGCGGGCCGCCTGCTGACCGCGGCCGCCAGGCCGGCCGGGCTGTCGGCGGCGGCCCTCGCCCCGGGGGTGGCCTCTTACACCGCGGCCCTGCTCGCGCAGACGGCCGCGCCAGCCTGGCACGACGCGCGCCGGGAGCTTCCGTTCGTGTACACCGGTTCCGCGGCGGCCAGCGGCGGCGCCGTCGGCATGCTCTTCGCGCCGGTCGCCGAAGCGGGCCCGGCCCGCCGGTTCGCCGCGGCCGGCGCGGTGGCGGAGCTGGTGGCGTCCCGGCTGATCGTGCGCCATCCCGGCGTGGTGAGGCAGGCGTGGACGACCGGGCGCGCGCACCAGCTGCACCGCGCGGCTGAGCTCCTCACCCTGGGCGGGGCGGTCGCCGCGGTCACGGTGGCCCGGCGCGGCCGTCTCGCCGCCGCCGCAGCCGGCCTGGCCCTGCTCGGCGGCAGCGCCCTGCAGCGCTTCGGCACGTTCCAGGCGGGCGTCGCCTCCACCGAGGACCCCAAGTACGTGGTCGTGCCGCAGCGTGAGCGCCTGAACGCCCGCACCTAACAAAGCTCCCCAGATCAGCGCGAAGCGCCGCGCCTCCGCCGGATCCCCCGGGCGGCCACCAGCGCCATCACCACCGCGACCAGCAACCCTGAAGGCCGCGGCTGCCCACCGCCTGCCGCACCCCCGCCCGGCGAAGACCCCGCGCCCCCGCCCGCCGGGGAGGTCAGCGTCTGCCCGAGCCGCCCGCTGGTCGCCAGCCGGAACAGCAGCACGAACGACGGAATCACCAGCACCACGATGATCCCGACCACGACCAGCTCGGTGACCTCGGTGGCGCCCGGTGCCGCCGCAGCGGCGATGGTCAGCCGCGGGGGGAGCAGGTAAGGGTACTGGGCCACCGCCCAGCCCCAGATCACGGCCGCGACCGCTACCACCGCCAACGGCCGCACCAGCAGCGTCCGGTCCAGGATCAGCAAGACCAGCACCACCACGCCCGCCAGTACCGAGACCACCACCAGCGGCAGCCCCCGCCCCCTGGTCAGCTCGTGGAACACCGGAGCCGCGCTCGTCCGCAGCACGGCGATCGTCACCCCCGCCAGCACCCCAGAGACAAAGCCCGCCGCCAGCGCCCGCCGGGTGAAGTACCTGCGCAGCTCGGCCTCGCCCGCCCGGTCGCTGTCCACGCCTAGGTACACGGCGGCCAGGTACGCCGAGACCGCCACGAACAGCGCCCCGGTCAGCAGCGAGGTCGGGTTGACCCAGGAGCCGACCGGATCGCCCGCGGCCCCCCGCACCTGGCCGGTTACCACCGAACCCACCACCGTCCCCAGGAAGAACGGGGTCAGCAGCGAGGCGAGGGCGAAGACGCCGCCGTAGACCGCCTGCCACCGCAACGTCCGGACCTCGCCGCGGAACGCGTAGCCGGCGCCGCGCAGCACGATGCCGAGCGCCGCCACGCTCAGCGGCACGAACAGCGTGGTGAAGATGTCCGCGAAGACGATGGGGAAGCCGGTCCATAGCACCACCAGGGCGATGACCAGCCAGACGTGGTTGGACTCCCATACCGGCGCGATGGACCGGTCGATACGCCGCCGCACCGCCGCCCCGCCCTGGGCGGATCCGGCCAGCAGGTCCCAGACCCCGCCGCCGAAATCGGCTCCGGCCAGCACGGCGTAGGCCGTGGTCACCACGATGAGCACGGCCGCCAAGGTGTCGGCGATCACCGCCGCGCCCCCGTCCGCGCCGTCACTTCCGGCCGAGCAGGCTCGCCCTGCCAGTGCCGCTTCATCGTCCACAAGATGGCGAAGGTGGCCACGGTCAGGACGCCGTAGATGACCAGGGTGGCGGCGAGCGTCCCGATCACGCCGTCGGCCGTGGTGGCGGCCTGGCTGGTGAGCAGGACGTGGTAGACGGTCCAGGGCTGCCGCCCGACCTCGGTGACGACCCAGCCGGCTTCCATGGCCACCACCGAGGCGATCCCGGACAGCGCGCCGCCGACCAGGAAGACCGTGCCGAGCCGGCCGCCGGGCAGGTCCCGGCGCCGCCACCACCACAAAGCCAGCCACAGGCCCCACAGCAGCATCAGCGTGCCGATGCCGACCATCACGTCGAAGGACAGGTGGATGAGCGTCGGCATCGGCGGCCGCAGCGCCGGGGATACGCTGTCCCAGCCCGTCACCTGGCTGTGCGGCGAGAAGCCGACCAGCAGCGAATCGACGTCCGGCAGCTTGATGCCGGTGCCGGTCACCACGTGGCCGTGGTACCAGACGCCGCCGAGCCACTCCGGCACGTTGCGCGACGTAGCGGGCACGTACTCCATCGACGCGAACTTGACCGGCTGCTGGCTGGCGATCGCCCGGGCCGCGGTGTCACCGATCGCGATCTGGAACGGCGTGGCGACCGCCGCGACGGTGAACGGTATCAGGAAGCCGAGCCGGTGGTAGCGGCCGCGCCGGCCGCGCAGCAGGCCCACCGCGTAGGGCGTCGCGGCCAGGCCGCCGGCCACCATGTACGCGGCCAGGATCATGTGCGGGACCTCGTAGTACGTCGCGCCGTTGAAGAACACCGCGACCGGGTCGACGCTGGTGATCGTGCCGTGGGCCATGGTGAAGCCGGAAGGGTCGTTCATCCAGGCGTTCGCGGCCACGACAGAAAGGGCCCCGAGGATGCCGGTGATCACGACCGGCAGGATGGTCCAGAAATGCGCCCACGGGCGCAGCCGGTCCCACCCGTACAGGTAGATCGCGGTGAACACCGCCTCGAGCAGGAAGAAGATCCCCTCGAAGCTGAACGGGATGCCGATCGCCGCCCCGTACGGGCCCATCAGCCCGGGCCACAGCAGGCCCATGTCGAACGACAGCACGGTGCCGCTCACGGCGCCCACCGCCACCAGCACCGCCATCACCTTCGACCACCGCCGGGCCAGCAGCAGCGCCTCGTCGTCGTGGCGGCGCAGGCCCCGGTAGTTGGCGATCATGACGATCGCGGGGAACGCGATGCCCATGCAGGCCAGGATGATGTGGAAACCCAGACTCGATCCCATCTGGGCGCGGGCGGGCACCACCTGCTTGACCTGCAGCGCGAGCCCTGTATGCCATGCGAGCTGTGTCACCACGATGATCTGCCTCCGCAACGGGAGTGGCGCTCGGTTTAACCCTTGGGCAGGCCGCCCAGCGCCTCAGAATTTCTGGCCACGCCGACGAGGTAAAAGCCTAGCCACCGGGACTACCGCCTAGCCGGAGGGGTAGCGCGCCGCCGGCCAGGTCCGCGACCAGACCCGCCGTATCCGGCTGACCCATCTGCCCGGGAACAAGAAATATTGGACCGAACGGCCCTGGCTCGAGCCCAGGCCACGACTCACGTCGGCCCTCGCGCTCCCCCGGTACCGCCGCCTGCCTGGCACGATCGTGTGTCTTCGCCGCCGGTGCGGGTAGCCGCGAGCAAGTCGGCTCGATGCTGCCGCAGCACCGGGCGGGGAGGGAGACATGCTGAGCTATGTGCTCGCGGTGCTGGCCGCATGCGCCAACGCCACCTCTTCGGTTCTGCAGCGGAAGGCGAACCGTGAGGTTCCGCGCGAGACGAACCTGAGCTGGCGGCTGATCTGGAGCCTGCTGCACCGGCCGGTCTGGTTCGCTGGGATCCTCGCCATCTGCTTCGGTTTCCTGCTGCAGGCGACGGCGCTGGGGTTCGGCCAGCTCGCCACGGTTGAGCCGATCCTGGTGCTCGAGCTGCCGCTGACCCTGATTCTCGCGTCCCGGATCTTCGGCCAGAACATGCACCGGCGCGAATGGGCTTCCGCGGTCGTGATGACGATCGCCCTCGGCACCCTGCTGTTCCTCCTGTCGCCGTCGGCCGGCCGCAACGGCCACGTGCACTGGTACGGCTGGGTGCTCGGCATCAGCCTGAACCTGACCCTGGTCGGGATCCTGGTCATCCTCGGTCGCCGCCGGTCAGCCCAGGGCTCGGGTCGCGAGTACCGAGCCGCCGCCTTCGGCGTCGCCGCCGGGTCCACGTTCGGCCTGACCGCGGCGCTGATGAAGGGCATGACAGAGACCTTCTCGGACGGGATCGTGACGCTGTTCACCAGCTGGGAGATCTACGCGATGGTCGCGGCGGGCCTACTCGGCATGTTCCTGGTCCAGTCGGCGCTGAACGCCGGCCGCCTGATCGCCGCCCAGCCCGGCCTGACCCTGGCCAACCCGGTCATCTCGGTGCTTTGGGGCGTATTCGCCTTCAGTGAGCAAGTGCGCGGCGGCTGGTACATCCTGCCCGAGGTGATCAGCGTGGCCGTCATGGCCGCCGCGGTAGTAGCGCTGGCCCGCTCGCCCCTGCTGACCGAACCGGCCGACCAGCCCGATGCCCGAAGCGACCGACGATATCCGGCGCCGGAAGTGGCCGACCACACCTGACGCCCCCTGAGCCCTGACGCCCGTCCGGCCCTGACGCCCGTCCGGCCCTGACGCCCGTCCGGCCCTGACGCCCGTCCGGCCCTGACGTACGCCAGTGCTGCCTGTACCAAGCATCTACGCTTGACATCTCAATCATGCTTGGTATAGTTTGCAGCTAAGACAATAAGGAGAAGACCATGCCAAGGACCTCTACGCAGGACCTGCAGGAAGAGTTCCTGACCACGATCCGCAAGGGCCAGGAGACCGTGCTCGACGCGCTCAAGACCTGGGTCGAGACCGTCAGGACCGTCACCCCCAAGATGCCCTCCGTCAACGTGCCGTTCGCGGCCAAGCTCCCCGCCGTCAAGGTTCCCTTCGCGGACCGGCTCCCCAGCCCGCGGGAAGCGGTCGACAGCACCTACCGCCTGGCCGAGCAGCTGCTGGACAACCAGCGGAAGTTCGCCGAGGACGTGCTGAAGGTGACCGAGCCGCTGATGCCCGGCCACAACCCGACCATCTCGGCCCCGAAGACCCCGCCGAAGTCCGTCGTGCCCGTGCCCGCCCCCAGGGCCGACGTAACCCCCGCCCCGAAGGCAGAGGTAACGCCCGCGCCGAAGCCCCCGGTGGCCAAGGTCGAGCCCAAGTTCGTCGCGCCCGCGCCGAAGCCAGTGGTCGCCAAAGCCGAGCCTAAGCCCGAGCCGAAGCCCGCGGTGACCGAGACCGCGCTGAAGGCCCCCGCTGCCCCCGCGCCGAAGGCCGAGCCGAAGCCCGCGGTGACCGAGACCGCGCTGAAGGCCCCCGCTGCCCCCGCGCCGAAGCCCGAGCCGAAGCCCGCGGTGACCGAGACCGCGCTGAAGGCCCCCGCTGCCCCCGCGCCGAAGGCCGAGCCGAAGCCCGCGGTGACCGAGACCGCGCTGAAGGCCACCGCTGCCCCCGCGCCCAAGGCCGAGCCGAAGACCACCGCGGCCGCGCCGAAGACCACCGCGGCCAAGCCTGCGCCCGCCAAGCCTGCGCCCGCCAAGCCTGCGCCCGCCAGGACCGCCGCGGCCAAGACCACGGCGCCCAAGCGGACCACTGGCCCCCGCCGTACCCCCAAGCCCGGCGACGCCAGCTGAGGCAGCGCCAGATGTCCTGCGAGCTGGGCCCTCCGACGCAGCCCGCGGGATCACCACGCATCCGCACCGAGTCTGGTGCGGGTGCGTACTCATGCATCTGTCCCGCGTCAGGTTCAAAAGCCTTTATTTACCGAACGGTCCGTCGTGCCTGCACCGCGACCCCTCGCACCGTCCCGTCGCATCCCGCTCCGCCCGCACCTCGCACCTCCCACCCGCGCAACCCGCAACCCGCAATCCCCGCGCTAAATATGTCAAGCAAACCGCTTGACATCCCAATCTCTGCTTGGTATAGTTAGCAGTAGAAGTTAAGAAGTTAAGAAGTCAACAAGAGGAGAAGACAATGGCCAGCACCGCCACGCAGGACGTGCAGGAGCAGATCCTGTCCACCATCCGTAAGAGCCAGGAGATCGCGCTCGACGCGCTGAAGTCCTGGGTTGAGACCGTCCAGTCCGTCACCGCCAAGATCCCTTCGGTCGACGTTCCGTTCGCTGACCGGCTGCCGAAGCCGCACGAGGTCATCGACAACAGCTACAAGTTTGCCGAGCAGATCCTCGGCAACCAGAAGAAGTTCGCGGACGAGGTGCTGGTAGTTACCTCCCCGCTGCTCCCCGGCGAAGTCAGCAAGTCCGCTTCCGCCAAGTGACGCTCTGCGCCACTGCAGCAGAATCCCGTACGCGGCAGCTCCGGACTCCCGGAGCTGCCGCGTACTGTAGTTAGCAGACAAGGAGGTTGGCCATGGTAGACCCGTGGGACACCCAGCGTGAGGCTCTCGGCGCCTTCATCCGTGAGCAGCGGAAGAAGGCCAACCTTTCGCTCCGCCAGCTCGCGGAGCTGACCACCTTGTCCAACCCCTATCTCAGCCAGGTCGAGCGGGGTCTGCACCAGCCGTCGGTGCGCGTGCTCAAGGCGATCTCCGACGCGCTCAACCTCTCGGCCGAGACGCTGATGGCCCAGGCCGGCCTCATCGACGCGATCGCCAGCACCAGCACGGCCGAGGACGGCGCGACCCCCAAGGCAACCCTGCCCACCGAGGATGCGATCCGCGCGGACCAGCGGCTGAGCGAGGACCAGAAGGCGGCGATGATAGCCGTCTACCGCAGCATGCTCGGTTAAACGGATAAGCAGTCCTCAGACGACGAACCAGAACCGCTTGGCTTTGTACGTCCAGACCCGGTAGTCATACCAGCCACAGCCCACGGCGAGGACGAGGCAGAGAACGGCCCCGCCGGTGACGTGGATACTCAGTTCGGCCACGAAGCCGATAGCCAGGATGACCGTGAAGGCCGCCCACAATATGCCGCAGACAATGCGGCTCGTGCTCATCCGGCGCGGGCGCGGCCTGAACTGCTCGGGGGGCATGCCCGTACTCTCCGGGAAAGCGGGTCCGGACTCGGGCGGCGTTGAGCTCACGTTGATCACAAGGCTTTCGCTATGCCGCTGGATTGAGACAGACGATACGGTGAGCGTCGCGTGATGGCAATGCGAACTAGTGCAGTGTCTCGAAGCTCGCCACCTCACAGAGTGCACCGCACCCCGCGGGCCAGCACCAGATCCGCCGCCGTGGCCACGATCCGATCACGGGTCGCCGCACCTTTGGCAGTGAGCTTCATCGTCGTTGGCACACCGGTCAGGGTGTCGTTCTGGACCCAATAGTCCATTCATCGGTACAGTCATGGGCTGAGCGGTCCATTTCGGGGCTGGCCACGACGGAGGGACACCGTGAGTACAAGACTTGAGGGCAAGACTGCGCTGGTCACTGGAGGCACCAGTAATATCGGTCGAGCCATCGCCCTGGCGTTCGCGGCTGAGGGCGCCCACGTCGTTGTTAGCGGCCGTAGCGCCGAGCGCGGCGCCGAGGTCGTGGACCGGATCCGCGCAGCCGGCGGCCGGGCGGATTTCGTCGCGGCTGACCTCGATGGGTCCCGGCAGGCGTCGAGGGACCTCGCAACGCAGGCAATGCATGTTCTCGGTGGCCACATCGATGTCCTGGTGAACAACGCCGGCATCTTCCCTCGGACCACCACTGCCACCACTGACGAGGCGACCTTCGACGAGGTCTACGGGGTCAACGTCAAAGCCCCGTACTTCTTGACCGGGGCCATCGCGCCGGTGATGGCAGCCGCAGGCGGCGGCGCGATCATCAACCTGGGCTCGTGGATCGCCCGCCTCGGCATCCCGAGCGCCCTGTACAGCTCCACCAAGGGCGCCGTAGAGACCCTGACGAAAGCGTGGGCCGCGGAATTCGGCCGGCCGGAGTACGGGTCAACGCCATTTCCCCCGGCGTCATCCGCACCCCCAACGCGGACGGATCCGACAGCGGCAGGCACCCGGCCGAGGTGATGATGCGGGGCACTCCCGCGGGCAGGAGCGGCACTCCCGACGCCGTCGCCCATGCAGCTGTCTATCTAGCCAGCGACGAGGCTGCATTCGTCCACGGCAGCGTGATCGATGTGGACGGCGGCCGCACGGGGGTGGCGGTCGTCGCCTCGTAACGCCCAGGAGGACCCCGAGCTTCTAGCCTGAGGCGGCCTCGGTGACGTGGCGGAGCAGCAGGGCCGTGGTTACCGGCCCGACGCCCCCGGGCACCGGGCTGAGCGCGCCCGCGATCTCCGCGACGCCTCCGCTGACGTCGCCCGTAAGCCCGCCGTCCGGGGTGGCGTTGGTGCCGACGTCGATCACCGTGGCGCCCGGAGCGACATGCTCAGGCCCGATCAGCCCGGCGCGGCCCGCCGCCACCACGAGCACGTCGGCCTGGACGGTGATAGCGGCGAGGTCCCGGGTGCGGGAGTGGCAGATAGTTACGGTCGCGTCCCGGTCGAGCAGCAGGTGCGCCACTGGCTTGCCCACCACCGCCGAACGGCCCACCACGACCGCCCGCTGTCCCGCCAGCGCGATCTGATGGTGATCCAGGAGCCGGAGCACCGCCTCGGCCGTGGCCGGCGCGAAGGCCGGCAGGCCCGTCATGACGCGGCCCAGCGAGACGGGGTTCGCGCCGTCGACATCCTTGGCCGGGTCGATAGCGCCGGCCAGTTCGGCCAGCCGGACTCCGCCCGGCAACGGTGTGGCCAAGATGATCCCGTGGACGGCGGGATCGCCGCTCAGCTCGGTCAGGACCGCCTCGATCCGGGTCGTGGCCGCCGGGGCGCCATCTGCGGCCAGGTCGATGATGTCGCAGCTGACGCCGACCTTGGCCGCCGCCGTCGCGAGCGACCGCAGGTACCAGGCACTGGCCTCATCGGCCATGGCGGCGACCGCGGTCAGCCGCGGCACCCGCCCCGCCGCGGTCAGTTCCGCCGCGCGGACCGCGGTCTCAGCGCGGATTTTCGCCGCGAGTTCCCGGCCCGGCAGCAGCTTCACCGGGTAATCTCCTCGCGCACCGCCGCGACGATCCGGTCCGCGCGGGCCATGATCTCGTCGGTGACCTCGGCCGTGGCGGTGAGCTCGGCCTTGATCGCGGCATCCGTTATCCCGCGCAGGTTGACCTCGATGTTGACCCGGGAGGTGACGGCGGCGGCCCGGGCGGCCTCGGCCGCGGCGGCCACGTCGGTGATCACGTTGCGGTTACCGGCGGGCAGCAGCTCTTCGCCGAGCTCGATCAGGCGGAACGCGGTCCGGATCACCTCGGCCGGCGGCCGGGCGGCTCCGGCGAGCGCCTCGGCGATGGCGGCCGACCGCGCCTGGAGCAGTTCGAAGGTTTCCTTCGGCAGCCGGTACGCGGCCGATACCGCACCGAACGCGGCGGCGTCCTCCTCGGCCAGCGTCAGCGCCTGGTCCCTGAGCATGTCGGCCTCGGTGCAGATCCTGGCCATCAGCTCGGCGTCATACCGGACGCCGTTGCTATACCGGGCGACCATCGCGACCAGCGCCGCCGACTGTGCGGCGTGCAGGGCCGCGGTCGCGCCGCCGCCGGGAGCGGGCACTCGCGCCGCCAGCTGACCGAGGAAGGCCGTGATGGTCTCGTCGCGCATTCCGTGAGGGTACCTTGGGTGCCCCGCAACGCTTACAGTTGGACCATGGTCGGGTACACGCAGGACAAAGACGCTTACCTCAAGCGGTTGCGCCGGATCGAGGGTCAGGTGCGCGGGCTGCAGCGCATGGTGGAGAACGACACCTACTGCATCGACATCCTGACTCAGGTGTCCGCCGTGACCCGGGCGCTCCAGGCCGTCGCCCTCGGCCTCGTCGAAGACCACCTCGGCCACTGCGTCGCCCAGGCCATCGAAGAAGGCGGCCCCGAAGCCAGCGAAAAGGTCAAGGAAGCATCCGAGGCCATCGCCCGCCTCGTCCGATCCTGAGCGTCCGCTCGCCGGAAATTGCGCCAGCTAGGCGTTTTGTAGCACTTTGGGCGATTCGGTTGCGGCCAGGACTTCTGCTCCGGGTGAATTCGTCGCTGGCACGACAATGAGCTCCCAGTCAACGTAGCGGCTATCGAGAGAATCGCCCGCGCGTAGGCCGACGGAGACATGGAGGAGCGCTACCCGATCCGTGACGGACGAGTCCCAGCCAAGTTCCGCGAGGCTGCAGAGCATGCCCTCGGATCTCACCCCGCGATAACGGCGGGTCCTTATCTTGTAGGGATTGGGCTTGTCCTTCATGGCGGGAAGCCAGGTTCCCGGTTGCGCCACGGGGACGAGGCTGCCTTCTTCCACAACCGGCACGCCGCCCCACACGATCTGGGCGAGGCGATCGGTGCCGATGTTGACGTCGGCGAGCCAGATACGCTCACCGTCCGGATGTGGACGAATGCCGACAACTTGTCCGACCACAACTCCCCTGGTTCCCACAATGCGAAACCGTAGCAGCCCGCGGACCTCGCGCGGGTGACCTTGGCGTAGAGCGTTATAAACGGGTCTGACCTGCGGTACTAAGCTCGGAGACCCGACGACCACATGAGGTTGAAGGCGTTCCTGGCCCGCAGGACGTGCTCAGGATTCATCAACATGTCGCTGTTGGAATCATCGTTAGGCCTGATAACGCAACCAAGCCAGTCATTGTCGCAAAGGTAATCGCAAATCTGTGCATAGAGGGCTGGTTCCCCGGCTTGCAGTTTTGTCATATCGAGCCGATACAACAATATGCCGGTCAATACCGGCGCCGAAGTAAGGCGGAATGCGCAATTCTCTCGCACCCGATCACCGCCGATCTGCCGGGCCAGCATCTGGCGGCAAGCCTCGACCGGCCCGTCCCATCGCCTATCCTGCGGCAAAATAAACCGATAGGTCGCACCCTTTTGAAGGTTTTCGGCTACCACGGAAAGGAAACGGCCAGGGACCAGCTCGTCCTCAGACTGAATAATATCGAACTCAAGGTTGAGGCTTACCAGATCGCATTGATGGCAGTATCTCTCGAGGCGCAGTAGCTCATCGTCTTGCATAAGGCCTTCGCGTGCTGCGGCCGTTGCAGCTAGCTCTTCTGCGACGTTGTCAATCTGGTCCGCCAGCATCCGACCGATGCGCGCCACGACGGCGGAATGACGACTTCCGCGTGCCTGGACATCGGCCAGTGCGTGATCGACGTAACGGTAGAGGGGACCGTAGTCGGTGGTCAGGCTGCCACCGCCCGGCTGGCCGTAGACGAGATAGTCCAGGCTCACGTCGAAGAATTCGGCGATGGCGAGTAGCTTGCTGAAGCTGGGCGAGGTCTGCTGGCGGATGTACTGCGAAAGAGCGGCCAGGCTGATGCCGAGGCGGCTGGCGACTATTTTTCTGTTCCCGCTATATCCGCCATGTTCGATCAGGCTCTCAAGCATTCGCCCGAACTTGACTTCCCGGGCTTTCCCTGCATTCTGGTCGGCGGATGCGTCAGTTGATACATCATCTGTTTCGGCCACAGTTAAGTCCCACTTACATGTCCGGTAGCACGACTGTACGTGAACCGCTTGAGGCTGTCTAGGCCTCCAGTATGACGGGGACAATGTAAGCGAGAGCAAATGACAGCCTAGTCCAGGCGGGTGCGAGGAGACCAATCCGGCCCGTCGACCAGGCGGAGGGGAGCAGACTGGCGAACCCTTAAAGAAGTGCGTCAAACCGCTGACGCTGAGAAAGGCGGCCCCACGAGTTAACTGCAATCACAAAAAGCACGGCCGATGTTGGCCCATCGACCGTGCTCAGCACCGAAACCGAAATCTCGAATAAAGGTCCAGTGATCCCGATATGGTACACCCCAGGTGGGGAACGCGATACCCCGCCTCCCGCGGGTGGCCGTGTCGGCACGGACCGGTGAGGAACCGGCAATGATCCCTCTCCTTATAGCCTTCGCCGTCGCCTGCTGGGCGTTCTGGCGAGTCGCCTGGAGGATCCTGGCGCTCGCGGCGATTGTCATGTTCGTCTCGGGTCTCGTCATGGTCGTCCAGGACCTGCATCACGTAATCCGGTAGGGACCCGGCCGGTCGGCTCGCAGACGCGTCGGCCGGCCTGGGTGATCGAGCCTCGTCCGGTCCTGAGCCGTCAGGCCGAGCCTGATTCCCAGGCCCGGCACAGGGCGTTGACCAGGACCATCTGATGCGGTGTCCGGCAGGACACCCGGATAAGGTCCGGGCTGGCGACGATGATCGCCATCGCCCTGGCTCTGGAGGTGGCGACGTTCAGGCGGTGCTGGTCGTAGAGGAACTCCAGGCCGCGAGGCGCGTCATCCGCCGACGAGGTCGCCATCGAGTAAATGACGACCGGTGCTTCGCGCCCCTGGAACTTATCCACCGTCCCCACGCCGACTCCGGCGTAATCTCGCTCCGCGAGCGCACTCTGGATGGCCCTGATCTGCGCGTTATACGGCGTCACGATCAAGATGTCGTCAACGCCGATGGGCCGCTCGACACCATTTTTATCCCGCCACATTCGACCGGCTAGCGAGCCCACCAGGCGCGCGATCTCGCCGGCCTCTTCCGGCGACGCGTTCGTGTTCCCCTGATGAGCCACCTCGACGATGCGCAGGCCCGCGCCGCGGAGCGATGGCTCGCCCAGGATCTCCTGGCGGCCGAGCCCGTCGACGCCGTGCAGCTTGCCGTCGTAGAACACCTCGGAGGTGAAACGGCACAGCTCCGGGTGCATCCGCCAGGTCTGGTCGAGCAGCAGCCCGGCGTCGGCGGGCATCGTCGCCCGGTCACCCAGGATGTGCTCGAGGGCAGAGGCGCCCGCTCCCGGCGGGTGCGTGGCCTGGCTGGGCTGGGCGAGTTGCTGCGGATCGCCCAGCAGCACCAGGTTCCGGGCCGCCCCCGCCACCGCCAGGACGTTGGCCAGCGACATCTGACCTGCCTCGTCCACGAACAGGGTGTCGACGCTGCCCTGAAGCTGGGGGCGGGCCCACATCCAGACGGTGCCGCCCGCGACATCCAGCTTTCGATCTCGCAGGCCGTGCTCGAGCTGGTCGTAGCTCATGCCGACCGCGGCTGGATGCAGGTATGAGTTGTCCTTGCCCGGGCGCTGGCCGATCCGCGGCGCGCTGCCCGCGGCGGCCGCGTGTTTCAGCACCTCGTCGATGAAATGGCAGATGACCGAGTGTGACGGGCCGGTAATGCCCACCGTCCGGCCCGCGCAGATGAGCGCGAGGATCTGATCGGCGGCGCTAAAGGTCTTCCCGGTCCCTGGCGGTCCCTGGATGGGCAGATAGGAATCTTGCAGGACGGCCGTCAGTCGCAGGGCCGCGAGTGCCCCCGTCTCGCCCGCCCGGCCCAGCGGGCCGGCCTGGTTCCCGTCACCGGCCGGCCGCAGCCGCAGCAGCAGGGCGGTCGCGGCGGTGCGGCCGTCCAGGCCGCCGTCTGCGACCCGCTCACCGAGTTCCAGCAGGCGCCGGGCCAGCGTTCTGGTGTCGATCGGTCCGTCTTCGATCAGCGACGTCGGCCCTGGCCCGCTGTACTCACGGCCGACCTTGAGGTCGATCGTCCCGGCCGCGTCGTTCAGCGCCCAGATCGACCAGCCCTTGCCCGAGATCGGGTCAACGCCTGTCCCGCCGGCCGTGAACTTGTGCTCCTGCGGCGGGAACGAGAAGCGGAGCACGACCGACCGGCTCACCCGGTCGACAATGGCGCCGCCGGTGAGGCCGCCGAGCGCGTCCGGCTCGCCGATCAGCTCGGCCGGGCCTAGCGTACGCAGGTAGAAGTACCGCCACCAGGCCGGCTTGGCCTCGCGCCGATGCCAGTCGAGCAGGTCAGCGAGCAGCGCCCGCGCCGGCCGCTCCCACGCAATTGCGTCAGGCGTTTCCGCGGAAACGCCGGCGAGCAACGCCGACCTGATCCGGGTGATCTCAGGGTCTTGCGGTGCCGCCGGCTTCTCGGCGAAGACCGGTCGCGGCAGCCCCTGGCCCAGCCGCCCGGCCAGTTCCAGCCGCCGCTCCTCCAGCCAGTCCCGCAGCGCCAGCGTGGCCCGGCAGTCGTCCTCGTTGTACCCGGCCACCACCCGCCGAGCCCCGTCAGACGCCGCGGTCCCGTCTTCCAGCGCGGCCTCCAACGCGATCAGGCTCAGCGTGGCCCGGTGCAGATCCACCTGGCGCGTGTACCCGCACAGCGGCTCGAGCCGCTTGATGGAGTAGCTCTCCACCCCGGCCCGCAGTCCCTGCCGAACGACCCGGTACAGGTCGACGAACACCCCGAGCCGGAACAGGTTGTCCACCTCGTCCTCGCGCGTGGCGAACCGGCCCATCAGGGCGCCCACGGCTTCCTGGCGGGTGCCGTGCAGTTCGGTGAGATGGTCGACCGACGTCGGCTCGTAGTGGTTGTAGTGATACACGTGCAGGCCGGGATGACGCTCGCGGCGCTCGGTAATGAAGTCGATCAGCTGCTCGAACGCGCGCTTCTCGCCCGCCCGGTCGAAGCACCAGATCTGGGTGTACCGCGCCCGGCCGGAAGAATCCTCCTCAGCCGTGTCGACGATGCCGAACAGGTACTGCAGCCCGAACTCCCTGGCGTCCTCGGAGTAGTAGCGCGCGCCCTCGATATCGAAGAACAGATCACCCTCGGCGGGCTGCGGCAAGGCCAGCAGCCCGCGGTTGGGGACCAGCGCACGCACGACGTCCCGTTCGGGATCCAAAAGCTCGTAACGGATCAGCCCTTCGTCTTCACTGGCCACCTGCAGCCGGGCTTGCAGAAGCGCGCCTGCCAGCGAAGGACGGCTCACGGGCGGCAGGTCAGCCAGGTCCGCGAACCCGCGTCTGGTCGAGATCCCGATGTCCTTCAGCGCCCGCCGCTGGCTGGTCGTCATCCCGGCCACCAGCGAAAGGTCATCGTCACCTCGTCTGCGGTCGGCGCACCGTTCACGCCAGCGGCAGATGGCGCAGTGCTCGACCGGTTCGGGGTACGGCTCGGGCGGCGGGTTCCCGCCGAGGCTGGCCGCGACCACCTCTTCCAGCCGGCGCCGCGTCTGCCGTTCGTAGGCGGCGTAGTCGCTGACCTTGAACGACGCGAACTCGCCGTTGCCCAGGGCCAGGTGCATCCAGCGCGGCTCGCTACCCTGCGCGGCGGCAAGCAGGTGCGAGTAGAACGCCGTCTGCAGCACCGCGCGGGCCTTGGCGGACCGGGCCAGCTTGGCGTCGACGACCTCGTAATGACGTCCGACCCCAGCGGGCAGCAGGTCGGCGCGGACCAGGAAATCCGGACGTCCGAGGAGCGCCGGCCCACCGCCCGGCTCGGCTCCCGTCAGCGTGCCCTGGTAAATGATCCCGGCGCCGGCCCGGATCGCTTCCGCCGTCGCCTCGATCGCCCCGGCCGCATCGACGACGTCATGTCCCTGCGCGCGGAACCGCTCAAGCACCTCCCGCTCGTGCCTCTCACCGCGCCGGACCAGGTCCTCGAAGCCGATATCGAACTCCCGCCGCGGCCGCAGCTGCCCCCGCGCCTTCAGCAGGTCCAGTCGCGTCAGATGCTGACACGCCAGGAAGTTGGCGACGTCGCTGGCCGCCAGCCGGACACGGCCCTCAGTCATCTTCACAAAATCAGGCTCCCACGACCGTCTATTTTCGTCGCCGCGATTCGTCGTACCTCCAAAAGGACGAAGATTTCACCCGTTCAGGAGGTTTCGTGATGAGTCTTCCCGAAGTCGTGTCACGCGAGGAGTGGATCGCGGCCAGGCGCCGGCTGCTGGCGCAGGAAAAGGAGCTGACCCGCCGGCATGACGCCCTCAACGCCGACCGGCGCAGGCTGCCCATGGTCGAGGTCGAGAAGGACTACGTATTCGAAGGCCCGGACGGGCCGGTCGCCCTGGCCGGCCTGTTCGGGGACAAGAAGCAGCTGATCGTCCAGCACGTGATGCTCGGCCCGGACTGGGACCAGCCCTGCCCGGGCTGCTCGGCCGCCCTCGACGAGCTCTCCCAGGGCGTCCTCGATCATGTCGGGGCCAGGGAGACGGCCTTCGTGCTGGCCTCTCGCGCCCCCTACGACAAGATCGCCGCGGTGGCCAGCGAACGCGGCTGGTCCGTCGTCCCGTGGTACTCCACCTACGGCAGCGACTTCAACCGCGACTACCAGGTCACCCTCGACGAGGCTCAGATGGAGTACAACTACCGGCCCGAGCCTGGCCTGCTCGGCGGCGAGCGCTCCGCCGAGATGCCGGGCTACAGCTGCTTCCTGCGCGAGGGCGACGAGATCTTCCACACCTACTCGGCTTACAGCCGGGGCACCGAGTACGTGGGGAACGCCTACACCTTCCTGGACATGACCGCGCTGGGACGCCAGGAGGACTGGGAGGAGCCCAAGGGCCGGGTCGCCCCGGTCCGCGGCGGGGACCCGACGTTCACCAGCTGAGCAATTCGACATACCCGGACCGGGTTTACCTAATACCCCAAAGGGGTTTATCTAATACCCGGTCCGGGTGTAATGCTATCGGGCATTCAACGATGTCATTCAGTCGCTTCGCTTGCTCGATCCGCGAGTCTTTAATAACGTCTATTCGTCCCGTTAAGTGGCTTGGGTCACCCGGAGGAACTCGGACATGAGCGAGAGCTTGGCGATCGGCGGCGCGGTGGCGCGGCCGGGCGCCGACGCGGCCCGACCCACCGAACAGGTCCTGGACCCGCGTCGTAAGCTGCAGCTGGCCCTGGCGGTGATCTGGCTGCTGGACGGCATCCTGCAATACCAGCCGTCCATGTTTACCCGTGCCTTCCCGCAGATGCTCGCGGATTCCTCGGCCGGGAATCCTGCCGTCATCGCCAGCCCGATTAACTGGTCGGCGACTCTCATCACTCATCATCTCGTCGCGCTGAACGCTATTTTCGCGACCATCCAGCTGGCCCTGGGTCTCGGGATCGCCTGGCGCCCTACGGTCAAGCTCGCGCTCGGTGCCTCGGTGGCGTGGGCGCTAGGGGTGTGGTGGCTCGGCGAAGGGCTCGGCGGGATTCTGGCCGGCAGCGCCAGCCCGGTCAACGGCGCGCCGGGCGCGGTGATCCTGTACGCGCTGCTCGCGGTCCTGCTGTGGCCTGCCGACCGGGATCCCGCGGCGCCGTTCGTGGCCGGCCGGGCGGTGGGCCGGGGTGTCGCACGGGGGTTGTGGCTGGTGCTGTGGGCCAGCCTGGCCTTCTTCGCCTTGCTGCCCGCGTCCCGGGCGCCGGGGGCGATCAGCGGCATGATCTCGGACATGGCGGCCGGGCAGCCCGGCTGGCTGGCGTGGATCGACCAGCACGCCGCCAGCGCCCTAGGCGGCCAGGGCCTGGTGGCCTCGGTCGTGCTGGCGGTCGCCCTGGTCGCGGTGGCCGCCGGTCCCTACCTGCCGGTGCGCATGTGGCGGGCGGCCGTGGCGCTGGCCGTCGTCCTGGCCGTGGTCATCTGGCTCGCCCAGGGCCTGGGCGGCCTGTTCACCGGCGCCGGCACCGATCCCGACTCGGGCCCGCTGCTCGCCCTGCTCGCGGTCGCGTTCTGGCCCGCCGCTTTGAGTCCCGCCGTACTGAGTCGCGCCGCTCTGAGGCGCGCCGCACCGAGTCCCGCCACGTCGCCGGAAGGAGCGTGACATGGGCGGTCCGGCGTGGCTCACCGACATCTTCGCGGCCGTGATGATCACGGTGGCCGCCTACTGCGCGAGCCGCCTGGTCGTGGCGCGCTGGTGGCGGCGGCCGACTGACGTCGATTCCGATGGCGTGCACGTCGTGATGGGCGTGGCGATGGCGGGGATGCTGGTGGCCGGCCTGCGCTTCGGCTCGGCCGGCCTCTGGGAGGCAGTCTTCGCCGCGTCCGCCGGCTGGTTCGGCTGGCGGTTCGTGCGGGTCCGGCGGGGCGCGCCGCTGACTCAGTGGCGCTGCCCGCAACCGGGGCCGCACCTGGTCGAGTGCGGCGCGATGCTCTACATGTACCTGGTGGTGCCGGCCGTGGCCGTCGCGGCCAAGAGCGCAGCCGGCGGGATGGGAATGGCGGCCGGCGGGGCGCGCCTTTCGGTCCTGGCCCTGGCCCTTGCGCTGTTCATGTTCGGCTACGTCGTACGGGTCGGCGACCGGCTCACCTCGCCGGCTCCCGCGCTGGCCGTCGCGGCACCGGCCGGCGTCGCGGTACCGGCCGGCGTCGCGGTACCGGCCGGCGTCGCGGTGCTGGCCCGCGTCCCGGCGGCGACCGGGCCGCGGGAGTCCGCGGGCGCCGCCTCGCCCGGCGGCTGGGCCAGCGGCGGCCCGGGAGGCAAGTACCTGGCACCCCGGTGCGCGGCGATGTGCAAGATCGCGATGGGGATCACCATGGGCTACATGCTGATCCTGCTGCTCTAGCCCGCGAACTCGTACCCGTGCGCAACGGCCTATAGGCTCTAATCCGGTGGGGAGACCGCCAGGACAAGCAGCCCCCAAGGACAAGCCGCCAGGACAAGCAAAGGAATCCGTGACACAGAGTACGCCGCAGGGCGGGACCGCAAGCAGCGAGGCCCAGCTGCCGTCGTTCGACCCCACCGTGCCGAACCCGGCCCGGATGTGGAACTACTGGCTGGGCGGCAAGGACAATTTCGCCGCTGACCGCCAGGCCGCGGAGCAGGTCCTGCAGGTGATGCCGTCCATGCCGCTGATCGCCCGGGCCGCGCGGCTGTTCCTGATCGACGCGGTGTACCAGCTGGCGGACGGCCACGGCATCCGCCAGTTCCTCGATATCGGGACCGGCCTGCCGACGGCGGACAACACCCACCACGTCGCGCAGCGGGTCGCTCCGGAGTCCCGGATCGTCTACGCGGACTTCGACCCGGTCGTGCTCAGCCACGCTCAGGCGCTGCTGACCAGCAGCCCCGAGGGAAAGACTGACTACCTCCAGGCGGACCTGCGGGACACCGACACGATCCTCGCCGACGCCGCGCGGACCCTCGACTTCGGCCAGCCCATCGCCGTCCTGCTGATCGCGGTCCTGCACTTCATCCCCGACGCGGATGACCCGTACGCGATCGTGGCGCGGCTAATGGAGGCCATGCCGTCCGGCAGTTACCTGGTGATGGCCCACGCGGCCAGCGACATCGCACCCGAAGCGTCCGCGGAGATGGCCCGCCGCTACAACGGGATGTCCTCGGCCCCGATCACGCCGCGCAGCCGGGAGCAGGTAGCCCGGTTCTTCGACGGCCTGGACATGGTGCCTCCCGGCCTGGTCCCGATCAGCCAATGGGGGCTGGCCGGCCCGATCGACCACACCGTCGGCGGCCTGGTCGGCTACTGCGGCATCGGCCGTAAAGCCTTAAGCGCCCGCGGGCGGCAAGTCCCCGACCTGCTTCTTGGTCAGGTTGAGCTGGATTCCGCCCTCGACTCCGGTCACCGCGCTGACCGGGATGGCGACTTCCTTGCGTCCCCATAGATGCCCTTCCCGGAGCAGCACGTGGGTCAGCCGGTGGTCGCCCGGATCGACCAGGAAGCCCTGCACCCGCCCGATTTCACCGTCGAGGGCATGCACGGGGTCACCGCGGCCGACTTCTGCTTCGCCCAGCGGAACAATGTCTTCGACATAAGCCTGTACAGGAGCGGAGATGCCGATCGGCGTATTCATGCCGCCGATCCCCAGGCCCTCGGCGCCGTAGTCCACCAGTTCCGTCTCCTCGGCCGCCTCGAGCCGGTCGAACTCAGCCAGGGTGCAGCGCAACCTGATGTCGCCGGCCGTGGCGTCGACCAGGTCGAGCGGGACAAGCCTGCCCGCCCCCTGCCGGTGCTTCGGCTCGATGACAAGATGCGTCACCGTCTCCGTAGCCGGATCGAGGATCATGCGGTTCACCTTGCCGCAGAAGCCATCGGTACAGCTTGCCTCGGCCCCCATCGCGAACGCGGTCTCTTCTGCCATCGCTGCTTCCCTTCTCGGGCATCGCGGCCATCCCTCTGGCTAACCGTAAGGGCACCCGGCCAGCACTGCATCACCCGGGCCGCCCGCCGCGGGCTAGCCCGCCACCTCGTACCCGGCTTCCTCGATTGCCTCGCGCAGCGCGGCATCGGCAGGCACCGGCTCGCCCGTGATCCGCACTTTCCCCGCGGCTACGTCGACGGCCACCTCGGTCACCCCCGGCAGCGCGCCGACCTCGGCCCGGACCGCGTTGGCGCAATGCTCGCAGCTCATCCCCGTCACCACGATCGAGCGAGTTTCCATGGCCCGAAATCCTAGCCGCCGGCCCCTGCAGTACCGTGGCTCGCATGGTGGCGACCGCTCCCGAGGCGACCGAGTTCGAGCTCGTCGTCGGGGGGATGACTTGCGTCGCCTGCGCCGCCCGGGTACAGGCCAAACTGAATAAGGTGACCGGCGTCACGGCAAACGTCAATTTTTCTACCGAACGGGCCCACGTGACAGCCCCCGGCCACGTCTCCGCCGCCCAGCTGGTCGCCGTGATCGAGGCCACCGGCTATTCAGCCGAACTAGCCGCCCCCGCGGACGGCGACGCTCCCGCCGCCGATGCCGTCACCGTGCAGCGGCTGCGCCGCAGGCTGATCCTGGCGCTGGTGTTCTTCGTCCCGCTGACCGACCTGTCCCTGATGCTGTCGATCTTCGGCTGGACGAGGTTCCCCGGCTGGCAGTGGCTCCTGGTCGCGCTGGCCGCCCCGGTGGCCTTCTGGGCCGCGTGGCCGTTCCACCAGGTGGCACTGAAGCAGGCGAGGCACTTCTCGTCCTCGATGGACAC
Organism: uncultured Actinomycetota bacterium; assembly: GCA_963844625.1. Classification (GTDB taxonomy): domain Bacteria; phylum Actinomycetota; class Actinomycetes; order Streptosporangiales; family Streptosporangiaceae; genus Palsa-504. The sequence continues at coordinate 347,983 of CAWJPF010000001.1, forward strand.
CCTGGTCTCGCTGGGCATCCTGGCTGCCTGCGGCTGGTCGGTCTACGCGATGTTCCACCTCGACCGCGGCCGCACCAGCCTCAGCGGCCTGCAGAACCTCCTGCACGGCTCCGGCGGCGGCATCTACCTCGAGGTCGCCGCCTCGGTCACCACGTTCCTGCTCGCCGGCCGCCTCTACGAGGCCAGGGCCAGGCGCACCGCCGGCGAAGCCATGCGCGACCTGGCCGCCGCCGGCGCCAAAGACGTCTGCGTCCTGGCCGACGACGACACCGAGCAGTGGCTCCCCGCCCGCCTGCTGCGGGCCGGCCAGCGTTTCGTCGTCCGCCCGGGGGAGCGGATCGCCGCCGACGGCGAGGTCCAGTCCGGCCAGTCCGCCGTCGACCGCAGCATGATGACCGGCGAATCGGTTCCCGTCGACGCCGCCGCCGGCAACACCGTCACCGGCGGCACCATCGCCCTGACCGGCCGCCTGGTCGTCCGCGCCGACAAGGTAGGCGCCGACACCCAGCTCGCCCACCTGATCACGATGGTCGAGCAGGCCCAGGCCGGAAAGGCCGGCATCCAGCGCCTGGCGGACCGCATCTGCGCCGTCTTTGTCCCCTGCGTCCTGGCGTGCTCGGCCCTGACCCTGGCGGGCTGGCTGCTAGCCGGAAGCCCGGCGGGTCACGCGTTCAGCGCCGCCCTGGCCGTCTTGATCATCGCCTGCCCCTGCGCCCTGGGCCTGGCCACCCCCGCGGCCCTGGTCGTCGCGTCCGGCCGCGGCGCCCAGCTCGGCATCTTCATCAAGGGCTACCAGGCCCTGGAGTCTTCCCGCGCCATCGACACGGTGGTCCTGGACAAGACCGGCACCGTCACCACCGGCCAGATGACCGTCACCGCCGTCCGCGCCGTCCGTGCCGTTCCCGCCGCCAGCCGCACCGACCTGCCCCGCACCGACCTGCCCCGCACCGACCTGCCCCGCACCGACCTGCTCCGCTACGCCGGCTCCGTCGAGCAAGCCTCCGAACACGCCGTCGCCGCGGCCATCACCGCCCTGGCCCGGGCCGAGTCGGTCCCGCTCGCCCCGGCCGACGGCTTCGAGGCGTTGCCCGGCCTCGGCGCCCGCGGCGTCGTTGACGGTCACGAGGTCACCATCGGCCGATCCACGCTGTTCGCCGAGGTCCCCGCCGGCCTAGCCTCGTGGTGCCGCGCCCAGGAACAAGCCGGCTGCACCACGGTCCTGGTCAGCTGGGACGACACGATCCAAGGCGCGATAGCCGTCACCGACACCATCAAGCCCTCCGCCGCCCGCGCCGTGACCACGCTGCGCACCCTGGGCCTGCGCCCCGTCCTGCTCACCGGCGATAACCCCGCCACCGGCCACGCCGTGGCCGCCGCCGCCGGGATCAACGAGGTCATCGCCGGTGCCCTCCCCGCCGCCAAGGCCCAGCTGATCGCCGAGCTGCGTGCCGCCGGCCGATCGGCCGCCATGGTCGGCGACGGCGTCAACGACGCCCCCGCCCTAGCCGCCGCCCAGCTCGGCCTGGCCCTAGGCTCTGGCACCGACGTCGCCATCTGCGCCGCCGACATGATCCTCCTCCGCGACGACCTCGACGCTGTCCCCGACGCCATCCAGCTGGCCCGCGCCACCTTCACCACGATCCGCCGCAACCTAGCCTGGGCCTTCTGCTACAACGTCCTGGCCATCCCGCTGGCCGCGCTCGGCCTCCTCAACCCCCTCCTGGCCGCCGCGACCATGACCCTCTCCTCCGTCTTCGTCGTCTGGAACAGCCTGCGCCTGCGGCACTTCTCGGCCACGAGAATCTGACCGGCAGCGCGAGCTAGGCTTCGGGCCTTTCCGGGCTTACCCTGAGCCCATGGCTGGCTACGTCCCCCCGCTCCGTGACATCAGGTTCGTTCTGGAGCAGCTCGTTGACCTTGATGGCTTGTCCAAGCTCGAGGCCTTCGGCCACGCCGATCCCGAGACCGTGTTCGGGGTGATCGAGGAGAGCGGCCGGTTCATGGCCGACGTGGTGGGCCCGCTCAACCGGGTCGGCGACACCGCGGGCAGCACCCTCGACGGCGACGGCCAGGTCACGACCCCGCCCGGGTTCCGCGAGGCGTACCGGCAGTACGTCGAGGCCGGCTGGGGGGCGGTGTCGTTCCCTCCCGAATTCGGCGGCGGCGGGTTCCCGTGGCTGGTCACGGTCGTGATGCAGGAGATGATGACCTCCGCGAGCATGGGGTTCTCCCTGTGCCCGCTGCTGACCCAGGGCGCCATCGAGATGCTGACCCAGCACGGCAGCCCCGAGCAGCAGGCCACCTTCCTGGACAAGATGGTGAGCGGCGAGTGGACCGGCACCATGAACCTGACCGAGCCGCAGGCCGGCTCCGACCTCGGACTGGTGCGCGCCAAGGCGGTGCCGGCCGACGACGGCACGTGGCGGATCACCGGCCAGAAGATCTTCATCACCTTCGGCGAGCATGACCTGGCCGGCAACATCATCCATCTGGTCCTGGCCAGGGTTCCCGGCGCGCCCCCGGGCACGAAGGGCATCTCGTGCTTCATCGTGCCCAAGTACCTCGTCCATGCCGACGGGTCGCTGGGTGCCCGCAACGACGTGCGGTGCGTGTCGATCGAGCACAAGCTCGGGATTCACGCCAGCCCGACGTGCGTCATGTCGTACGGAGACGCCGGCGGGGCGATCGGGTACCTGATCGGCGAGGCCAATCAGGGCATGCGCTACATGTTCACGATGATGAACACGGCCCGGCTTTCGGTCGGCATGGAAGGCCTGTCTATAGCCGAACGTGCCTACCAGGACGCCCTGCGTTACGCCCAGGAGCGCAAGCAGGGCCGGGCCGTCGGCGCTGGAATCACGGGGCCTGGCGCGGCTGAGCCGTCGCCCATCGTCGAGCACCCCGATGTGCGGCGCATGCTGCTGACCATGAAGGCCTACATCGAGGCCATGCGCGCCCTGCTCTACACCAACGCGGTCTCGGTTGACCTGGCCCGGCACCATCATGACCAGGCCGAGCGGGAGGCCCGGCGCGAACTGGTCGAGCTGCTGACGCCCATCTCCAAAGCATGGTGCACCGACCTTGGCGTCGAGCTAACCTCGATCGGCCTGCAGGTCCACGGGGGCATGGGCTACGTCGAGGAGACCGGCGTGGCCCAGTATCTGCGCGACAGCCGGATCGCCCCGATCTACGAGGGCACCAACGGCATCCAGGCCATCGACCTGGTCATGCGCAAGGTCCCGATGCGGGGCGGAGCCGTGGTAGCAGACCTCCTGGCCCAGATGGTGGCGCTCGACGGCGAGCTGGCCGCGGCGGGCCCGGAGCTGGCCGGGGTGCGGTCCGCGCTGGCCCACGGGGTGAGCACGCTGCGGGAAGCGACCGACTGGATCGCCTCCCACGGCCCGGCCGAGCCCAACGACGCCCTGGCCGGGGCGTCGCCGTACCTACGGCTGTTCGGCCTGGTCATCGGCGGCTGGCTGCTGGCCCGTTCGGCGCTGGCCGCGTCCCGGTTGCTGCGCCACGCGAGCGGCTCCAACGCGGTCTTCCTCCAGGACAAGATCGGCACCGCCCGTTTCTACGCCGAGCAGCTGCTTCCCCAGGCCGCCGGCCTGCTCCCCGCCGTCACCGCCGGCGCCGGACCGCTCTTCCACGTCGATCTCAGCCAGGCGACCCTCGGATAGCTTGCAGTACTTCGGTTCGGTGCTTTCGCCAGCATAGGTAGGCCCCACCGCCGAGCAGCTGCTTCCCGCCGGGAGTCGCCTCGGTGTGGCCCGTGCGCACCCGTCGGCTCCCGGGCTGCGAGAATCGCCGGGTGGTACCTGCGAGCATCCATGACTTCTTCACGGCCAGCGCGAGCGTGGCCAGCGCCCTGATCGGGCTGCTCTTCGTGGCCATCTCGGTCTCGGCCGCGCGGCTGGCCCAGGACCGGGCGGACGCGCAGGTCCATCGCATCCGCGCGTCGGCGGCGCTCACCGCGTTTGTCAACGCGCTGGCGGTATCGCTGTTCGCGCTGGTCCCCGGGCACAAGATCGGGCCCACCGCGGTGGTCGTGTCGGCCGGGGGGCTCACGTTCGTGCTGGCGTCGCTGCTGTCGCTGATCCGCCTGCACCAGGTGCGGTGGGATATCGCGCGTGACGCGGTGTTCCTGCTCGGCCTGGTCGTTACGTTCGTGTTCCAACTGGTCGAGGGAGTGCTGGTAAGCGCCCAGCCGGACAACCCCGGCGACGTGAACACGATCGCAATCCTGGTGATCTTCTGCTTCCTGATCGGGATCGCCCGGTCCTGGGAGCTGGTCGGCGGCCCGAAGATCGGCCTCGGGCACGAAGTCACCGCGCTGGTCCGCAGCCACCAGCCCGGCGCGGCCGGCCCGCGAGGCGACGCGGCCGGCCCGCGAGGCGACCAGCCCGGCGCGGCCGGCGCGGCTGGTCCGCGAGGCAACCAGCCCGGAGAGGAAGCCTCCGATGCAGGCGAGCCCGGCGCGAGCCAACCTGCGGCCGGCGAAACCGCGGCCGGCGAAACCGCGGCCAGCGAGCCAGGGGCCGGTCAGCCGCCGTCCTAACGCCAGGTGCACCGGCCCGTCCAGTAGCGGTCGTCCTCCACGCTGCTCCCGCCGGAACGTCATGAAACTGGGCTTTCAGCACACCAGGGCTTACGTTCCGCAGGTGGAGCGGGGGCTTGGCCCGATTTACTGGCTGCGGTTAAGCGGGCTGCCTGGTAGTAGACGGTCGGCGTCATGTCGAGCATGGTGAGTATCTGCTTTTGCAAGGCGTCCAGCTGTGGCGGCACTGCGGTGACCTGGTGGCCGTGGCGGATGATGGTCCGGGTCAGCGGGCTGAGGATGTCCAGGATCCGGGTGGCGGTGGGTGCGGCGCAGGGCCGGTCTTCGGGGTAGAGGGGCAGGTGCCTGAGTCCGGCCTGGGTCATGGCGTTGCGCAGTTCGCGTTCGATGAGGGCGTGGATGAGCAGCGCTACGTAGAGGCAGAAGCCGAGGGCGTCGATGCGGGTGTCGTTTTTCAGCTCGGCTGGGGTAGCGCGCAGCACGCCCTTGAGGGTGGCGTGGCGGCGTTCGAGGCGGGGCTGGCGCTTGTAGGCGGCTAGCAGCCCGGCCGGGGTGAGGCCGGTGTCGTTGGTGATGAGGGGGTAGCAGCCGTCCGAGGCGGCGTCGCGGGCGGCCCGGGCCTGATCGACCCAGAACGACAGGCTGAAGCGGTGCCGCTCGATGTGCTGGTAGCGGGTACGGGGGCCGGGGCGGCCGCGGCTGACCTGCTTGGTCTGCGTGGTGACCTGCTCGGTGACCTCGAAGCGGATCCAGGGGCGTGCCTGGCCGGTGGCTTGCCGGGCGGTGTTCTCGATAGCGGCGCGGGTCTTCAGCTTGCAGCGGGGGGCGTCCAGCCGCTGGGCGAGTTCGCGCAGGGCGGCGGTGGCCCTGGCGATGCGGTCGCTGCGTGAGGCGGCGTCGAGGCGGCGTTTGGCGGAGGAGCGGATCCATACGATCCGGTAGCCCTCAGCTGACGGTGCCGGGGCGGGTACCGCGTGGTAGATGACCGGCGGGCCGAGCTTGCGGCGGCCGGGGCGGCGTGTCACCTCGGCCCAGCCGGGATCCTGGCCGGCCAGCCAGTCGCGGCCGTCTTTGTCCTCCTTGCGGGAACGGGACAGCACGGACAGGAACCGGCCGCCCTGCCCGGCGATGTAGGTCATGTTCGCGGTGGTGGCGAGCTTGCTGTCGGCCACGTACAAGAACCCGGGGTGCCCCGCGATCGCGCGGCAGGCTGTCCAGGTGGCGATGTGGGTGGTGGAGTCCTCGGTGTTCCCGTCGGCCATCTTGAAGGTGAACGGGACCGCCCCGTCGGCGCAGGTGGTCAAGATCCACACCAGCTGCTTCAGATCCGGCCGGCGGTCCTTGGAATGCCCGCGGGCCGGCCGCGCGGGCCCGGTCCCGCCCTGCCGGGCAGGGCCGTCTGGGGGTGCGCTGCCCGGCCCGGCGCTCCCGGCCGGATCAGCCGCGCCGCAGCCACGGTAGGCGCCATACAGCCGCAGCGAGGTGGAGTCGTTATGCAGCTCGGCCGGCGAGATGCCGTAGCCGGTGACGGCGGCCACCGACAGCGCGGTCGTCATCGAGGCCCGGTCGGCCAGGTACAGCTCGTCGAGGGCACGCCCGGCCCTGTCGTCATTCAGCATCGCCGCCTGGCCAGGCCCCAGCCCGAGCAGCGCCTCGTCATACCCGGCAGCCCAGCCCGCCAGCGCGTACAGCGGCTCGCGGCCGAGCGCGAGATTGCGGACCAGCACCCCGATCACGGTGGCGGTGGCGGTACGGCAGCGGGGGTCAGGCCCGGGCAGGCCCGCGGCCAGGATGCCGTCAAGCCCCAGCCGGGCCAGCACGGTATTGATGACCGGCAGCCCGGCGAGCCGGGCCTCTTCCACGATGACCTGCCCGGGCGCGGCCCGGCAGCGCCCTGGCTGCTGCGCCGTCTGCACCGTGTCGCTCCTTGCGGTTCGCTCCCGGCCCCGGTAACTTGCAACGTAACCACTGCAAGACATCCGGGCAAGCACCCACGCCAGCGAGTCCCCGGGAGAGACCATGGCCGAGCCCACCGGCGAGGAAACCGCCGCCCAGCGGGCCCTGGCCGGCCGCCTGAGCAGCCTGGGCTTCGCCCTGCCCGGCACCCTGACACGCCGCTACACCCGCTGCGGCAACCAGGCCTGCCGCTGCCACCGCCAGCCAGCCCAGCTGCACGGGCCCTACCTGCAATGGACCCGCACCGAAAACGGCAAGACCATCAGCCGGATCTGGACACCCGGCCAGGCCGCCCGCTACCAGGACTGGCTCGCGAACGCCCGGCAGGCCCGCGAGATCCTCAGCGACCTGGAAAAACTAGGCACCGCCATCGCCGAACGCGACCAGCACGACCGAACCGGCCAGCAGCCAAAACGCCCGCCACGTTAATCCGGCCCAAGCCTCCGCTCCACCTGCGGAACGTAAGCCAGGACGTACTGAAACCTGGGTTTCATAACACGGCGACCCACCCCAGAGCCACCGCGCGCGCTACCTCCGGGGCTCCTGTTACGCCTGAGAAGCCAGGCGAGGGCGGCATTCCCGATCGTGGATATCTACTGCCCCTATAGCGGTAGCAGCGATCCACAATCATCGGCTTCCGCCGCTGGCTGTGGCTGGGGGGACTTAGGGGGCGATCGGGGTGTCAACAGCGGGCCGGCGAGGATGGGTACCGTCAGGTTCTGGCACATGTAACGACGCTTCAAGGCAACCGTCGGCGATGATCGCGGGTCATACGCGGCGAATAGCGCCAGTCCTGGCCCGCGATCACCGCCACAGTGCCCGTTGCCTTCACGCTCTGTGTCAGGGGCAGCGGGAGCCGTTCTGACCAGCTAGTGATCTTGCGGGTCGCCAGGCCAGTGCCAGGCGGGGACCGCGCGGATCGGGTGCAGGCCGGCGTCGCTTTCGGCCCAGGAGTTCTGCTGGGCCACGTGCGAGCCGAACTCGACGTGCTCCCGGACCGCCTGCCGGAACGGCGCGTCTGCGGGCAGGCCGACCTCATCGAGCGTCTCCAGGTACACCGCGACGAACCGCTCGCGCTGCTCATCGGTGATTTCCAGATGCCGGTGCACGTCGATGATGTACTGGAAACCGAGCTCGCGAGTGAAGCGGTCGGGTCCGCCGAAGGACTCCGCGGTGAACCAGGTCAGGTGGTCAACATGCGCCGGCATCCGCTCGGTGAACAGCGCCCGCAGCACCGGGTCGGCAAGCGCCTTGGTATAGAACAGGTCCTCCAGGCGGTGCAGCCCCTCGTCACCGCCTGCATGCTCGTAGAGCGTCTCGGCCACACCGGCATGCTAAGCCGCTGCCGGGCACCCGGCACCAGGCATTCACGGAGAGCTGAATCGACCAGCGGGCTCCGTTAGTGCTCCCACCAGGGCCTTGGCTTGTTTGCGGGCGGCGCGCCGGGCACGGAGTGCCCTGTCGGCGTCGGGAGCGGATGCCCCGCTGGTGGTCCGGCGGGCGGCCCGCCCGGCGTCACATGCGCCCCGAAGGCCGACCAGCCCTCGGGAACGTGCAGGTCGCCGCCGGATCCGACCTTCGCGTAGCCGAGGAACAGGATGCCGCTGACCAGCACGACCAGGATCCACGCCGGGTGGCCGTTCACCCGGCTCCAGTCGTTCAGCCCGTGCAGGATCGCGGCGATGGCCAGTCCGATCCAGGCGACCTGGTACCACCTGTAACGTCCGGTCACCGCCAGCCCGATGAAATAGCCGGTTAGGCCGGACCAGCAGGCATGGGTGACCGGGTCGGTGACGAACCGCCAGACGAAGTCGAGTATGAAGTACAGCACCGGGCCGATCAGCACCTCGAACACCGAGGCCGACGCGGAGTGCCCGGTAGTGAGCAGCTGCTCGATCTGGGGAATAGCCGACTGGACGGTCTGATAGAACTCAGCGAGTCCGTTGACGGTGAAGTAGTGCACGACCTCGCTTGCGCCGAAGACCAGCCCGCTGACCGCGCCGAGGAACAGGTAGTCCCGGGGCATGAGCCCGTGCCGGCGCCGGTAGATCAGCGCGACCACTAGCACCGGCAGGGCCTTGGCGAGTTCCTCAGGTATGCCGATGGTGAAGATGCTCTGGCCCAGGGCCGCGCTGCTGCTATGCAGTTCGGTCTCAAGAGCGATCGCCAGCGGTACCTGCGTCACCAGCGCTATCGCCGTCACTGCGACGAGCATCGTCCTGGTCACGTGTTCTGGCCGGATGATGACGCCCAGCAGCAGCAGCCAGGCAATCGCGAAGTAGATGGCGAATATCCAGGCCACGTGGTCGAACGTGCTGGCGCTCGGGTTCCCGCCCAAGATGACCAGCGCGATCGACGGGACGCAGATCAGCACGAGGAACAGCAGCACAGGCCAGCTGCGCAGCGAGTGGTGCCGGACCCAGTCGCCTAGCGGGAGCAGGTCATTGACCTGCCCGGCGCGTCGGTGCTGGGCCGGCGGGATCGGCGCGTGAGCGGGCATCGTCGTGTCATCTCCCGAGCGCTCTGGTGTCTTTTCCCACCTTGACATGCCTCTCCTGGCGGACGCACCCCCGCACTACGTCCGGGCCGCTGTCATCGGGCGGTCGCCCGCCGAAACGCGTTAACGGGCGAAGCTGAGCAATTCGCCACCGGCCGCTGGCAGCTGACGCTGGATTCGCTCGGCTCGCGGGGTGAGCTGCTAGCCGCCGGGCCCGCGCACCAGGAGCTCATCGCCCAGCGTGTGGCGTAGCCGCTGCAAGGCGTGGCTCATTGCCGGCTGGCTGAGCCCGACCTGATCGGCTGCGCGTGAGACGTGCCGTTCACGGAGCAGCGCGTCCAGCGGCCCGAGGTGGCGGGCGAGGAAGGATCGCACCGCATCCTTGTCCCAGCAGGCGCGTTCGAGCAGGTGGTGCAGACGGTAGGGCCGATCCAGGCCGACCGCCGCCGCGATCGACCAGCAGTTGCCCGAGACCTGCGGCATCAGCAGTCCGCGTACGTACGACAGGCCGTTGGCTCGCACGTCGCGGCGGCGGTAGACCGGCGCGAGGTCCGCCGCGAGCTCGACGAATACCGCTTCCATCAACTCGGGATTTACACTGGCGGCGCAGGCCGCCCAGTTGTCGTTATGCGTCACAACATCATGATCGCCGGGTGGCCTGCCGCCCTGCGTACGACGGCCACAGCCGCAGTGCCGCCGTAGTTCCCGCTGCGCACGGCGTGTGACGCCGCATCCGGCTTATGACCCGGAGAATCCTGTGGTCAGGCGGCTGCGTTCCTACGGGAGTGAAAGGGGGACGGGGCAACCGGGTCGGGATCGACACCGCGCCTCGACTTACCGATGCCAGAACTTCAGTTGGTCCGCCTCGACCACGCCCCCGCTCTGCTCGTGTTCGAGCGGGAGAATCGGGCCTACTTCGCAGCGTCAGTGCCGGACCGGGGGGACGAGTTCTTCGCCGAGTTCGACGCGCGGCACGCGCAATTGCTTGCGTGGCAGGCCGCCGGGGCGGATTATTTCCATGTGCTGGTGGCCGAGGGCGGCGAGGTGGTTGGGCGGGTGAACCTGATCGACGTGGCCGACGGGTCGGCGGAGCTCGGGTACCGGATCGCACAGAAGGCCGCCGGACAGGGACTGGCCTCCGCAGCAGTGCGCGAGGTGCGCGAACTCGCTGCCGCACAGTACGGACTGACCAGGATACGCGCCAAGGTCACGATGGATAACCCGGCCTCGCACAAGGTACTCGAACGCAACGGGTTCCTCGCCGTCGGCGAGCTGACGCTCAACGACAAGCCAGCCATGTCCTACATCTGCGAGCCCTGCTGACGCCTCGCGCTCGTCGTATGACACGGCGTTAGATCACGATCTGCGACTTGAGTACCAGAAGCTAGGGACCAAGACATCGCTAGGGCAGTGCGAGATGAGGAAAAGCATGGCGAACAATCTCCAGGCCGGGCCGCGCGTGGCGATCGTCACCGGCGGTACAGGCGGCATAGGCCGCGCCTGCGTCGAGCGCCTGGCCCGTGACGGCCTGTCCGTGGTGGTGCACTACGGGTCAAACCAGGCTCAGGCCGACGCCGTGGTGGCCACCGTGGCTGACCAGGACGGGAAGGCGATCGCGGCACGTGCCGATGTGGCCGACGAGCACGCGATGGGGGAGTTGTTCGACCTGACCGAGCAAACCTTCGGCGGGGTCAACGTCGTCGTGCACACGGCGGGCGTGATGCCGCTGGCTCCGCTGGTCGACCTGGATCTGAACGTCCTGGACGATGTGCTCCGCACGAACCTCCGTGGCACCTTCGTGGTTGACCAGCAGGCCGCTCGCCGGCTGCGGCCCGGCGGATCGATCCTCAATTTCTCCTCGTCCGTGCTCGGCAGGATCTTGCCGAATTACACGGCGTACGCCGCCAGCAAGGGCGGGGTGGAGGCTATGACGTTCATCCTGGCGCACGAGCTGCGCGGCCGGGACATCAACGTGAACGCAGTGGCTCCGGGCCCGACCGCCACCCCCATGTTCTTCCAGGGCAAGGACGCCGACGCCATCGCCCGGTTCGCGAACGCCGTCCCGCTCGAGCGCCTGGGTGCCCCAGGCGACATCGCCGAGGTGGCCGCCTTCCTGACCAGTCCCGCTGGCCACTGGGTCAACGGGCAGACACTCCGGGTCAACGGCGGCATCAACTGATACCTGCCTGCGGGGCCAGCTGCCTGCCTGCGGGCCAGCGACCCCGCATCGGCCTCGATGGCCTGAGCGCCGAGGACGGCTCAAAGCGCCGAGGACGGCTCAAAGCGCCGAGGACGGCTCAAAGCGCCGAGGACGGGTCAAGGCGCCATGGGCAGCAGACCTGCCTGGCCGAGCATGACCCGGGCTTGCTCAGCGTGGCCGCCGCGCGCGATCAGGTCATACCGCAGTGCGGTGATGCTGCGGATCGAGGCGAAGTCACGCTGCCCGCGGGTCAGGGCGTGCGCGGCGAAGCCGAGCCCCGCGCCGGCCAGCGCGCCGAACAGCAGGCCCGCGGCCAGCAGCCACAGCCAGGCGTGCCCGGTCGTGAACAAGCCGAACAGCAGCCCCATGAACAGGCCGAACCACGCCCCGCTCGACCCGCCGGCCAGCGCCGCCCGGCCCGTGGTCAGCCGCCCGGTGACGCGTTCGACCAGGCGCAGGTCCGAGCCGAGGATGTCGAGGTCCTGCACTGGGAACCCCTCGTCTGACAGGTAATCGACCGCTGCCTGGGCCTGCGGGTAGCTGTCGTAGCGGGCGACGGTGTTCCAGGCGGCGCTGACCGGATCCAGCCGGATTCCGGAAGACGGCATCATCACGAATGTCCTTCTCTTGTCGGGTGATCGGGTGATCGGGTGATCGGGTGATCGGGTGGGCTCGTGGCCCGTTACCAGAACCAGCCTCAGCGACCTCGGTGGAGATCCTGCGCTCAGCTGATGGAGATCCCGTGGATACCGGTATCGAACCAGGCTGAGGCGAGACCCCCGAACGCGGGCGTCCCCCTCAAAGACGTCCGTGTCCGGCATCTCGCCGTCAGTTCAGCCGAACGATCCTGTGACGATCTCGCCCGTCGGCTCGTACGTACCGATCACGACCCCGGTGGTGGAGACCGTGCTGTCGACGAGTCTCAGCCCGGCGGGGTTGGTGCCTTCGGCGAACAGGCGTTTGCCCGACCCGATCACGACGGGGAAGATCCACAGGCGGTACTGGTCGACCAGGTTGTAGCGCAACAGCGTCTGGAGCAGGTTCCCGCTGCCGTGCACCTGCAGTTCTGGCCCGTCTTCGTCCTTGAGCGCCGCGACGCCTTCGGCCGCGTCCCCCTCGATCAAGACCGAGTTGCCCCACTCCAGCGCGGGACGACGACGCGACGCGACGTACTTGGTGGCCTCGTTCAACAGCTTGCCGCCGGCCTCGTCCGGAGCATCCGGCCAGTACGCGGCGAAGATGTCGTAGGTCTTGCGTCCGAGCACGAGCGCGAACGGCGTGCTCATGGCCGCGCTCATGACGTGATCCATCTGCTCGTCCCAGTAGTTCACCGACCAGCCGCCGTACCCAAAGCCGCCGCTGTCGTCCTCTCCAGGACCGCCCGGGCCCTGCATGACCCCATCGAGGGTCAGGAAGGTGTTCACGATCAGCTTTCTCATCTCTCATCTCCTTCCGATCGGACCGCGCGCATCATGGACGCGCCTCGCGCACCGAATAGATCAGCCCAGCTCAGTCCGCCGGCGTGGCGACCAGATACGGACCGTGTGAAGTTCATGTGGAGGACCAGCCCCGGCCCGCGCCCCCGGCACGCCACTAGACCTTAACTATTCGTTCTCTTGAAACACTCTCGTTTATGGCGATAGGTTAGGCGTCATGATCGCATCCCAGATTCCGACCACCGCCGAGGAACTGCGCGGGGCCGGCCTGCGGGTGACGGCCGCCCGCGTCGCACTGCTCGAGACCGTCCGGGACGGTGACCACCTCGGCGTCGAGGCGATCGCCTCCGGGGTGCGTGATCGCGTAGGCCATGTCTCACTTCAAGCTGTGTATGAGGCCCTCCACGCGCTCACCGCGGCAGGACTCGTGCGCCGCATCGAACCGGACGGCAGCCCGGCCCGGTTCGAGGGACGCGTCGCGGATAACCACCACCACATCGTGTGCCGGTCGTGCGGCGCCGTCGCTGACGTCGACTGCGCGGTCGGCGAGGCGCCCTGCCTGACCGCGTCCGATGACCACGGCTTCTCGATCGACGAGGCCCAGGTCATCTACTGGGGCCTGTGCCCCGGCTGTTCCACCGCCCGCAGTGCCTGAGGACCGTGATCCGTCTAATCCGGAAGGATGCCCATGTCTGAGAACCATGATCCAGTAGTCGTCGAAGACGCGACCCCGGAGGCCGGGGAATGTCCGGTCGTGCCCGGCCTCACGCACCCCACTGTGGGTGACGCCAACCAGGACTGGTGGCCGAACCGGCTCAACCTGAAGATCCTCGCCAAGAACCCCGCCGTGGCCAACCCCCTGGGCGAGGAGTTCGACTACGCCGAGGCGTTCAAGACCCTCGACCTTGCGGCCGTAAAGCAGGACATCGCGGCGGTGCTGACGACCTCCCAGGACTGGTGGCCGGCTGACTTCGGTAACTACGGCCCGCTCATGATCCGGATGGCGTGGCACAGCGCGGGCACCTACCGCATCAGCGACGGCCGCGGCGGCGCCGGCGCCGGCCAGCAGCGCTTCGCGCCGCTCAACAGCTGGCCGGACAACGTCAGCCTGGACAAGGCCCGTCGGCTGCTGTGGCCGGTCAAGAAGAAGTACGGCCGGAAGCTCTCGTGGGCCGACCTCATTGTTCTCACCGGTAACGTCGCCCTGGAGTCGATGGGCTTCAAGACCTTTGGCTTCGGCGGCGGCCGCGAGGACACCTGGGAGTCCGAGGAGGACGTCTACTGGGGTCCCGAGACCACCTGGCTCGGCGACGAGCGCTACAGCGGCGATCGCGAGCTCGCGGAGCCCTTCGGCGCGGTCCAGATGGGCCTCATCTACGTCAACCCGGAGGGCCCGAACGGAACCCCGGACCCGCTCGCCTCGGCCCGCGACATCCGCGAGACGTTCCGCCGGATGGCGATGAACGACGAAGAGACGGTCGCCCTGATCGCGGGCGGTCACACCTTCGGCAAGACGCACGGCGCAGGCCCCGCGGATGCGGTGGGCCCCGACCCCGAGGCGGCCCCGCTCGAGCAGCAGGGCCTGGGCTGGAAGAGCACGTACGGTACCGGCAAGGGCGGCGACGCGATCACCAGCGGTCTCGAAGTCACGTGGACTGAAACGCCGACCACCTGGGACAACAGCTTCTTCCGGATCCTGTTCGGTTTTGAGTGGGAGCTGACTCAGAGTCCGGCGGGCGCGCACCAGTGGCAGCCGAAGGATGGTGCCGGGGCGGGGACCGTCCCCGACCCCTACGACCCGTCGAAGCGCCGCGTCCCGACGATGCTGACGACCGACCTCTCGCTCCGGGTCGACCCGATCTACGAGCCGATCTCGCGGCGTTTCATGGCCGACCAGGATGCGTTCGCGGACGCATTCGCCCGCGCGTGGTTCAAGCTGACCCACCGCGACATGGGCCCGGTCGTGCGCTACCTCGGCCCTGAGGTCCCGTCCGAGACGCTGCTCTGGCAGGACCCCGTTCCGGCGGTGGATCACGAGCTCATCGACGCCGCGGACATCGCCGCCCTCAAGGCCCAGATCCTCGCCTCGGGCCTGTCGGTCTCGCAGCTGGTCTCCGCCGCGTGGGCGTCGGCCTCGTCGTTCCGCGGCAGTGACAAGCGCGGCGGCGCCAACGGCGCGCGGGTCCGCCTCGAGCCGCAGAACGGCTGGGAGGTCAGCAACCCCGACGAGCTGGCGACGGTGCTGCGTACCCTGGAGGGGATCCAGGCGTCCTTCAACGCCGGGGCTAAGAAGGTCTCACTGGCCGACCTGATCGTGCTCGCGGGCGATGCGGCCGTCGAGCGGGCCGCCAAGAACGCCGGCTTCGACGTCGAGGTCCCCTTCACGCCGGGCCGCACCGACGCGTCGCAGGAGCAGACCGACACGGAGGCGTTCGCCGCGCTCGAGCCGAAGGCGGACGGGTTCCGCAACTACCTCGGGAAGGGCAACCGGCTGCCGGCCGAGTACCTCCTCATCGACAAGGCGAACCTGCTCACCCTGAGCGCGCCCGAGATGACGGTCCTCGTCGGCGGTCTCCGCGTCCTGGGCGCGAACTACGACTCCTCGAAGCTCGGCGTCTTCACCGCCACCCCCGGGTCGCTGACCAACGACTTCTTCGTCAACCTGCTCGACATGGGTACGACGTGGCAG
This sequence comes from uncultured Actinomycetota bacterium, assembly GCA_963844625.1. Taxonomy (GTDB): domain Bacteria; phylum Actinomycetota; class Actinomycetes; order Streptosporangiales; family Streptosporangiaceae; genus Palsa-504. The sequence goes on from CAWJPF010000001.1 coordinate 363,319, forward strand.
GCGACGGCCGAGGACGCGAACACGTTCGAGGGCCGCGACGCCGCCACCGGCGAGGTCAAGTGGACCGGCAGCCGGGCCAACCTCGTCTTCGGGTCGAACTCCGAGCTGCGCGCGCTCGCCGAGGTCTACGCGAGCGACGACGCGAAGGAGAAGTTCGTCACCGATTTCGTCGCCGCGTGGGACAAGGTGATGAACCTCGACCGGTTCGACCTCACCTGATCAAGACGTCCAGGCCGGCCCAGCCCGCCGGCCTGGACGTGAAACCGCGGTTTCACTCAGGCGGCGGCCCACCACGGCCGCCGCCTCCCGCATATCCGGGCTCCTGTGACGCCGAGAGGGCAAAGCGAGATACAAAATTGCGCACTACGCATCTATTGCGTAATACGCAAGATTTCGCTACGATAGCGGCATGACATCAGCACCAGCACTCGGGCCCGCACCGCCGCCGAAGGTGCCCTGGCGGATGGCATCGCCCGCCGTACCGGCGCCGACCCCAGCCAGCTGGAACCCCTGCTCCTGGCCGCCGTCACCGTCGCCGCCGAGCGGGCCGCCGTTCTGCACTGGGCCCGCCAGGCTCACCCGACGGCACCGCTGGTCGATGCCGTCCGCACCGCCGTGGACATGGCCGTCCGCGGCATGACAAGCCTCTAACCGGTTAGCGCCACCAGGAAAGGAACCTCCGATGATCTTCGTTATCAACCGCCGCTACCCCGCCCTCGGCGCCATCCTCAGCTTCGTGTCCAACCTCGCCTTCATCGCCTACGGCGTGGCCACCGCCAACCGGATGATGGTGATCTTGGGCGTCCCGTTCCTCGCCCTCTCCGTCGTCCAGGCCGTTGTCCGCCACCGGCGGGCAGGCACCCTGGAAGTCCGTCAGTGAACCACCTGCTCGAGGTCCCCGGCGGCCCGCCCGCTGGGTGACCGCTAGGTCCCCGCGTTAGGTCAAATTCTCATTTCTCCCGAACGAACCGGGGTACTCGCCCAGGTAATCACCCGCCAGAACCGTGGCAGGCCGCCGCCTTACCTGGGCCGGAATACGCCCACTGGCTGCACGACGAGGCGGGCGACGGTGCCGCTTTCGTCCAGCTCGAACTCGACGGTGATGCTGGGCTGCCCCTTCACCTCGAACCGCAGGTCCCGCACTGGCTGCAGTTCGAACGGCGGGGCACCAGGCGTGGTGGCGGTCAGCACCTGGTCGCCCCGCTGAGCGATCACTATCTCGATCGGGCCCATGACGTAGGTGCCGCATAGCCGGCGATTGACCTCAGGGTCCTGCGCCCGGACGTCCGGTCGCCGGTCGAATCGAAGTGGTTCGACGGACGGTTCCAGCGGGACCGTGAGGGCCGTGATGTCGCCGTCCGGGTTCGCCAGGAACATGAGCGGGAAGACCGGGACCTGGCCTCCTAGCTCGTGCCATTCCAGGTCGAACGTCTCGTAGTGGCGATGCACCAGGCTCAGGTCCATCGTGCCAAGCTGCGGCCGGAGGGCGCCGTCTTCGGCGGTGATGGTGAGCGTGCCGTAGCCCGGGTGCTCGTATTCGCCTGCGTAGGCCTCCAGGGGCCTCGGCCGCGGGGCGTCGGGGACGACGCGGCGCACGGCGCGGGCCTCCCGCAGGCCGCCCATGACCGTGTCGTAACGGGCCTTGAGGAGGGAGAACCAGTCGAATGGCTCCAGGCCGAGCAGCTCATCGAGCACCCGGTACGCGACCACAGGCGCCATGGCGCTGGAGGAGGTATTGGTCATCACGGCTACGCCGACGCCGTCGTCGGGTAGCAGCATGCATTCGGCCTGGAAGCCATCGATGGCCCCACCGTGATCGAGGAGCCGGTGGTCGCGATAACGGCCGAGCATCCACCCGAGTCCGTACGCGTGCCGGGTAGACGTGGGGAAGGTCTGGTCCTCCGGCAGCACCATGTGCGGCGCGTGCTGGCGCGCCATCGTGTCGGGTGACATGACGGCCTGGCCGTCCACCTGCCCGCCGCCGAGCTGCGCTAGCAGCCAACGGGCCATGTCGGTGGCACAGGAGTTGAGCGCGCCGGCCGGGGCCATCGCCGTCACGGGCCGCGCAGGCACCGGCCCGACGACACCCTGGCGGCGCTCGTAGGCCACGGCATGGTCCTTCTCGGCGCGCAGGTCGTCGACGGACAGGTTCGAGCGGTCCATCCCCAGCGGCGTCAGCAGCCGGTCGCGCAGGTAATCCTCCCACCGGGACCCGGACAGCGCCTCGACGACATGCCCCGCCACCAGGTAGCCGAGGTTGCAGTACTGGAACACCTGGCGCAGGTCCCGGCTCAGGGGCAGGAACCGCAGCCGGCGGACCAGCTCGGCCCGGGACCGGTCCGGCTGACCGACCCAGACCAACTCGTGGCGGGGCAGGCCAGACCGGTGCGACAGGAGGTCGACGATGCTCAGGCGCTCGGTCGCCACGGGGTCGTGCCACCGGATGTCCGGTACGTAGTCGTACAGCGGGCGCTCCCAGTCGAGGAGGCCGTCATCGACGAGGGCACCCACCGTCGCGGCGGTGAATGCCTTCGTGGTGGAACCCATGGCGAACAATGTGTCCGAGGTGACGGGGAGGTCCGCCTCCAGGTCACGTCGGCCCCACCCGGCGGTCAGGACGACATCCCCTTCCCGGACCGCGGCGACGGCGCATCCTGGAACCTCCCAGGCCGCCAGCTGTTCGACGATAAACCGCTCGATGCTCTCCATGTCGTGTCTCCGAAGATCCGCGCGTCATGCGGCCTAAGGCTCGTGCCGCTACGCCGCCGCGGTCGCGGACGGCAGAGTATCAAGGTAGATCACCTCGCCAGCTGCGAACGCGAGCCGTGCTGACAGGCTGTCCCGCCTGCTCACCACGGTCACCTGAACGCCCGCGGCGGCCAGGCTCGCAGCTGCGCGGGCGAACGCACCATCACCCGACCCGATTATCACGCGCGTGAACCGCGCGGCGATCTGCTCGTGCAAGAGGACGTCCAGGAGCTCCAGATCCGCGCCGTTAGGCCCGGACCGGATCCGGTAGCGAGCATGCGGCCAGCCCAGCGCGGCGCTTAGCAACGTCAGGTGGCTGGAGGCGACCACGACCTGATCCAGAGTGCCAACCGTCAGGTGGCCGGCGTAACTGCCCTGTACGCCCCGGATCTCCTCGAAGCTCGGCTTCCCGCCACCGGCCAGGTTCTCTATATCGATAAGGTGCAACCCGCGCTCGGGAAACCGCTTCCTGCCGCCGGACCGCTGGTAGCCATGGCCGCCACTGATCATTCTCAGCATTAACAGCCTCCAGCATTTGTCGTGGTAGGCGTGGACCAACATGACCGTTACGTCATAGACCGCTACTTCTGGATTTGCCCGGAATGCGCCAGTCGCAAGCCTCTGCCACCCCCCTCCGCCGACGCCAACGGCGCTTGCCTCGGCTCCTTACGTTTCCT
>CAWJPF010000002.1:0-134905 GCA_963844625.1 uncultured Actinomycetota bacterium
GCTGGCGCCGGAGCCATTGGCCATAGGCAAGCAAGAGGCGGGCACGCTGAACCGGCCAGTGAGTGAGGTCGGCGCCGAGCGCCTCGCCGAAGCGGCCCGCGGCTTCCTCGGGGTCCGGTGCGAGCAGCGCGCGCGCGTGCAGCAGCCCTATTGCGACGCAGGTTCCCGGGATGTCGCCGGATGCAATCTCGACTTTTTTTACGCGCGCTCGTGCCTCCTCGATCCGGCCGGTGTGCAGCGCTGCTTCGGCAAGATCGCCGATGAGCCAGCACGCGATAATCGGATGGTGTGCCGGGCTCGCCGGATCCAAGAGGCGTTCGGCGGCCTCGTAGGCGTCGGAGTGCCTGCCCGCTCCGAGCGCGGCGAAGATGCGGCCGAACTGCGCGAAGGCGATGGTGAGGTTCGCCCCAGCCGGCATCGCGATGCGCTCGGCTTGCGCCGCAGCTCGCTCGGCCGCGTCATGATCGCCGCGGATCCCGGCGATGACAGACTCGACGGCGTTGGCTGCTGCGACCCAGTGCGGCTCGCGGAGCTCTGTCGCCAGGCGCCTGGCCTCTTCTGCTGCGGGAATCGCCACGCCCCAGTCGGCGACCTGCGCCGCCATTCTTCCCTGCAGCGTGAGCATGCGCGGCAGGTGCCCCAGCCGTCCTTGCGTTCGCAGACCTTCGACCGCCTCGCCCAGGAACGTCGCCGCGATATCGAAGGCCCCCACCGCCACAGCCGCCGGCCCCAGGAAACGGGCGGCGTCCGCGTCGCGGTGAACGTCTGCCGCGGCTGCACGGAGACGCTTGAGTATCGCTGGTGCCTTTCCGAACGGGTCGGCGTAGGCCTGGATCGCAAGGATCCGGAGGTCTGCCGATTCCGGGTTCCCGAGGCGATCGGCCGCCTCGATAAGAACTCTGCGTGCCGTGGGTGCCGGATCCACCAGCCAGGCGCGCGAGGCGACAAGCCAGGCCAGGTTGAGTTGCAGGTCGCGATCACCGGCCTGGCCGGCCTGCTCGGCGGCGGTGATCAGCGATGCGGCACGCGGCGCGTCGCCCAGTGGCCGCGTCTGGACGAGCTCTTCAATCCAGGTGGTGCGAGCCCGCAGGATCGGATCGGGCTCGAGGTGCTCCACCTCGCGCAATATCGGCATGACCAGGTTGCGCTGGCCGAGCTCGAAGGCGAGCTCAGCTCCGCTGCCCGCTGCAACGCCGTGACCGCGACCGCCAGTGCGCCGCGCCGCGTCCGGACGCCTCCTCCAGCTCATTGGCGATCTGTTCATGCGTGCCGCTGATCAACGCCGCGCGATGCCAGACACGCCGGTCCGGCTCGGCGCGCAGTACCTCGGCGAGCGCCTCGTGCACGCGGCGGCGCCGCAGCAAGCTCGCGCTCTGGCGCACCGCGGAGCGGATCAGCGGGTGGCGGAAGCGCACGCTATGCATGTCGAGGTCGACGATCGCGGCCTCGGCCGCCGGTTCGAGCAGATCAAGCCCGAACGTGCTCCCGGCAACCGCGCCCGCGGCATCGACGATATCGCTGAGACGCCCGTCATCGCTGTGTGCTGCGACCAGCAAAAGCAGCCGGGTCGCCGCCGGCAGATCGGACACGCGGGCAGCGAAGGCCTGCTCGAGCCGCTGGGTCAGCGGCAGCGAGCCGAGCGTGATCGGCTCCTGCCGTGCCGCGGTGATCGGCAGCTCTATCAGGGCCAGGGGATTGCCGGCCGCCTCGCTCAGCAGCCGGTCACGAATCACCGGGGAAAGCGGCCGCGCCGATGCGTCCAGCAGTGTCATCGCCTCGGCGGGCGCGAGACCGCCGAGGCGGTGCTGCGGCAGTCCGGCGTCAACCAGCAGCGACGGGTAACCTTCGCGCACGGCGGCCACTAGCACGATCGGATCGGACCCCAGGCGGCGGGCGACGAACTCGAGCACTTCCGCGGTCGGGCGGTCAAGCCATTGCGCGTCCTCGGCCAGGACCAGCAGCGGCGCGTCGGTCGCGACCTCACAAACATCAACCCTCCGATCCCGAATCCCCCCCCCCCCCCCCCCCCCCCCCCCTCCCCCCCTACCCCGCGTTCGCGCGCAAACGCAGCCGCCACGGCAAGAAGCCGGGACTTGCCGATTCCCGGCTCGCCGTACAGCACGAGCGCGCCGCCGCCATCGGAGATTCCATCAAGCAGCGAAGCCAGCAGCTCGATCTCGGCGTCCCGGCCGAGCAACGGCCCGGGGTTGCTCGCAGCAATGGACATCAGAGAACCATCCTCGCAGCGCGCCGGTGCTGCCGGAAGCTGCGTCATGAACTACGTCAAATGACGTACGCGGCTTTCCTGCCCGGCGGCCTACCGTTTCGGCATTCGCTCACTTCACGAGAGGAAGGATCACCATGGGCACACTGCGGAATGTCGTTCTGGTACACGGAGGGTTCGTCGACGGCTCCGGCTGGCAGGGCGTCTATGAATCGCTCAGCCGCGACGGTTTCCGGGTCAGCATCGTGCAGAACCCCACCCTGTCATTGGCAGGCGACGCCCAGGCCACCCGGCAGATCATCGACGCCCAGGACGGCCCGGTCGTGCTCGTCGGTCACTCTTACGGCGGCGCCGTCATCACCGAGGCCGGCACCCACCCGAACGTCGCGGCCCTGGTCTATGTCTGCGCCTTCGCGCCGGACAAGGGGGAGTCGGTCGGCTCGCTCATCGCCGGTTTCCCGGCCGGCGGCCCGCAGCCGCCGATCCTGCCGCCCAGGGACGGCTTCCTGTTCCTGGACCGGGACAAATTCCACGCCTCGTTCGCTGCCGACCTGCCCGCCGGCCTGGCCGCGTTCATGGCCGACTCGCAGGTTCCCTGGGCGGTGGAGGCCCCCGCCGCAGCGATCACCGAAGCCGCCTGGCGGACCAGGCCCAGCTGGTACCTGGTCACCAGCGAGGACCGGATGATCCCGCCGCCCGCGCAGCACGCCATGGCCGGAAAGATCGGCGCCACCGTGTCCGAGGTCACGGCCAGCCATTCCGTCTACGTGTCGCAGCCAGAAGCGGTGGCCACACTCGTCGCGCAGGCCGCGGCCGGCGCCGCGGACTAGTAGGCACCACGCCAAACGCCGTCCCCACCCTGACCGCGACCGCGGTGTCTCCCCCGACGTGGTCAGGGTCGCGCGGCAGCCGGCCTGGTGCCGTCCACGACACCGCTTTTATCCCGACTGCGGCTTCGAGTCGCGGACGACGACCCTGGAACGGCGGGGGTGCGCCGTCGATCGCTTGCTTCCCGTGACGATCTGCCCGATGGCGCCACGCCGGGCCGATGACATAACCGGCCTGCTGGAGATCTTCGGTTCGTTTCTGCGTATCCTGGCCGTCAGTGATCATGAGGACGAGCGCGGCGGACATGGCCGTCCAGCTAGCTGAGGAGCGAAATGAGCAGCACCGACACGACGACGATCGGCGTACATCGCGCTCTGCACGAGGCGCTCAACTCGGCGAGGGAAGCCCGGCACCGCCTCGAGGGCGGGGATGCCACCCCCGACCTGGACGATCTTGTGGAGCTAGGGACGCTGCTGGCGGGGCTGTCCGAGAGTGTCATGGCCGTCAACTCTGAAATGATCGCGAAGGCGCGCCTCGCCCGAGAAGCGAACAAGTGAGGCACCAAAGGCAGGATCTGCTCGTCACGTGACAGGCCGGGCGTGGTCGGGGCATGCCGGGCGCTCATGCCGCCGACTCGGCGTCGCTGGCGCGAGCGAGCGCGCGGTCTTCGGCGGTGAGCACGGGCATCACAGGAGTCGGCAGCGCGCGGGGGGCGGCGGCTTCCGGGCGCTCGCGGCGGAGCAGGACGAGCCCGAGCGCCGGGGAGATCACTACGGACAGCAGCCCGGCGGCGACCAGGCCTGCGGCGCTGGCGCGGGAGACGACGCCGAGCTGAAGGCCGATCTGGGTTGCGGCCACGATGAACGGCAGCGATGTGGCCTGCAGGATGCCCGCGATCAGCGAGCGCGAGCGGCCGAGCAGACGCACGTAGACCAGCGCGGGGAGACCGCGCGCGAGGAGGATCGCGAGCAGGAACAGCGGCACGCGGGCGATGGTTGAGGCGCTCGCGAACAGCGCGCTCAGATCGAAGGTCAGGCCGCTGGTGACGAAGAAAATCGGGATGAAGACCCCGAAGCCGACCGCCTCGAGCTTAAGCCGGAGCTGGGGATGGGTCGTGGTCTCGTCCCGGTCGAGCAGCGAGAGCAGCGCTCCGGCGGCGAACGCGCCGAGGATCGTCTCAAGGCCGACGCTCTCGGCGAGCGCCGTGAACCCGATCAGCAGCAAGAACGCCGCGCGTACGCGGATCTGCGCGGTGGTGTCCTGAAGGCGCCGCAGCACTCGTGAGAGGCTCATCGACCGCTCCGCACTCGCGATCGCAACTCCCACCAGCACCACCACCAGCCCGAAGATGCCGAGCAGGATCAGCCTGCCCGGCGTGCTTGTCGAGCTCTTGCCCGAGAAGAACAGCGAGAGCAAGATGATCGAGCCGAAGTCGGCGATCGAGGCGGCCGCGATGACGAGCTCACCCAGGTTCGAGTCGATGTTGCCGGAGTCCTTCAGTACCGGGAAGATCACTCCGAGCGAGGTCGCCACGAGCACGATCGCAACGAACAGCGGAGACTTCACGAAGCCGCCCGACCGAAGGCCGATCCCGATCAGGATCGCGATAGCAAATGACACCGCGAATCCGAGCGCCGTGAGCTTCACGATCCGTCCGCGAAGACGTTCGGCGTCGATTTCCAGGCCAGAGAGGAAGAGCAGGAACGCTAGCCCCACAAGGGCCAGGATCGAGACTGGGGCATCCGGCTTTACCCAGCCAAGCCCCGAGGGGCCGATCACGATGCCGAGCACGATCTCGAGCACGATCGCCGGCAGCCGGACCCCGGGGAAAAAGCCAAGCGCCAGCGGGGCGAGCAGGCCGGCGGCGACGACGATGAGCAGGTTGGTGAACATGGACAGCCGGTTTCAGTTGCCGGGCGTCACGCGGCTGACTTGCGCCGCGCGCCGGACGTTGCTGGTTCTCATTCGTGCTCCTCGGTGCGTGATGATTGAGGGCCTCACGATCCAGTCCCCTGAGGGCTGCGGCCCGGCAGATGGGCCCGGGTCGGCCTGGGTGCCGCGGGCAGTGACATCGTCATCGTCAGGCCGCCGCCGGGGGTCTGTGCGGGTTGCAGGGTGCCGCGCATCGCCTCGGTCAGGCCGCGGGACACTGCGAGCCCGAGCCCGACGCCGGTCGTGCTGCCGGTGTCGCCGAGCCGCTGGAAGGGCGCGAACATCTTGTCCCTGTCCGCCTCGGGGACGCCCGGCCCGCAGTCGATCACGCGCAGCTCGATCCGGCCGCGGCGGGCGCTGGCGGTCAGCAGCGGCGGTGATCCGGCCGGCGAGTACCGCAGCGCGTTGGCGGTCAGGTTCGCGATGACCCGTTCCATGACCGGCGGGTCTGCCACCACCTCGGGCAGCCCGGGCGGGAGGTCTACCCGCACAGTCCGGCCTGACGGCCCGAGGCCGGCCAGCGAGCACGCAATGATCTCGGCCAGGTCGGCCGGGCGGGGAAACACCGACCGGGCCCCGGCCTGCAGCCGGGTCACGTCCAGCAGGCTGGCGGCCAGCCGGGACAGCAGGCCCAGGGACTTCTCGGCGGTGGCCAGCAGTTCGTCCTGGTCGGCCGTTGTCAGCTGCAGGTCCGGCGAGCGCAGGCAGCTGACCGCCGCCGCCGCGGCGGCCAGTGGCGACCGCAGGTCGTGGCCGACCGCCGCCAGCAGGGCCGCCCGCATCCGGTCAGCCTCCGCGGTCGGCCCGGCCGCACCTGCCGCGACCCGGGCGCCCTGCCCGGTGCGACCCGCGACGTCGCGGGCGAGGAAGCCGGCCACCGCGGCGGCCAGGAACGCGAGCCCATCGGTGGTCACCGACGCGAGGGTGAGCCGCAGCATGATTACCGCGATGCTGAGCCACGCGAATCCGGTGAACAGCAGAGCCCGCCGCGGGCCGGTCAGCTGCCATCGCGCCGTCCAGACACGAAATCGCATGATGGTTTCCTGAACGAGGCCTCGGCGCGACCGCGATCACCACTTGTCGGCGCGGTGTCCGCAGGAGACACCGCGCCGACGACGGGATCCGTCACGTCGCCGGCGCGGGGAAGCCGTCTCAGCGGCTGGGGTTGGGCGGGCCGAGGTAGGGGAAGTGGGCGAGCAGGTCGTCGTGGGGCTTGAGGCCGGACGGGGGGACCTTGCCGTTGGTCAGCCAGGCGAAGCGCAGGCTGTACACGTCGTCGGTGGGGATGCGGCCGTTGGGGTAGGTGGCGGGCTGGGTGCGCTCGAAGTGCAAGATGTCGGGCAGGACCTGCAGGGCGGCGGCCCTGGCCTGCTCGGGTGTGTACCCGCCGGCGTTCTGCAGGATCGTTGACCACGGTTCCAGGTAGTTGGCCACGTCGTCGGCGGGCTGGCGGGAGTTGAACAGGTTCTTCTCGCCATCGGGGTTGATGAACGGGTTGATGGTCGGGTTCCCGCCGCGGTCCATCTGCTCGAGCACGCCGTTGCTGCGCCGGCTGATCGAGGCCCACACGCCGATCGGCCCGTCGCCGAGCATGTCGTCGGGTACCTCCAGCACGATCGAGTCGACGTTGTTGCCGGCGAAGTCGTCGTGCCCGGTCCAGACGAAGCCGTGCAGGGCGCCCTCGACGTCGGCGAAGAACGGGTCGCTGCGCAGCCCGGCGGACAGCCGGATCCGGCCGGCCTGGACGGGCTGCGGCGTGCCGTCGAAGCTGACCGGGATTTCCCTGCTGAGTACCTCGCCGGCCGGCTCGGGCTGGCGGGCCTGCGCGCCGGTGGCGTACTTGGCGGTCCCGGTCTGCCTGCCGTTCTCGTACTCGGAGAAGGTGAACGTGAACGCGACGTCGGCGTGGTTGTCGCCGTCGGTGTCGATGTTGATCCGGTAGACCGCGCCGGGGTAGAACTCCGGGCCGGTCACCGGGGCCGGGATCGGCGGCGGGGCACTGGTCGGGTTCGAGTCCATGATCAGCACGGTCGTGCCGGGGTGGTGACGGTGCAGCAGTGTGTGGTGATGTTCGGGGCTGGCGGGCGCCTGGAAGACGAACACGTCGGTGAGGTCCAGGCGGCGGTCGTCGCCGGGGAACTTGAGGTTGTCGGCGCTGAAGTGGTTCGACATTGTGTTCTTCCTTCTGGGTAGTGGTGTGCGCTGCGGTCGGGCGTCAGCTGCGGATGAAGTCGAGCAGGGCGGTGTTGACCTGGGCGGCGTGGGTCCAGGGGATGGCGTGCGGGCCGCCTTCGACGACGACCAGCTGCACGTCCTTGATCAGGGCGGGCAGCCGCTGGCCGGTCTTGTCCAGCGGCAGGACCTGGTCCGCGTCGCCCTGCACGACCAGGACGGGCACGTCGATTTCGGGCAGGTCGGCGCGGAAGTCGGTCGCCCAGGTCGGCGATGCAGGCCACCGCGGCGGTGGCCGAGGCGGTCACGGCCAGGTTCCAGCTGGCCTGCCAGGCCTGGTCGCTGACCAGGGTGCCGCGCAGGGTATCGAAGTTGTAGAAGTTGTCCAGGAACCCCTTCATCCAGGCCGGGGTGTCGGCCAGGGCGGCCTGGGCGAACCCGTCGAACAGGCTTAGCGGCACCCCCTCGGGGTTGTCGCCGGTCTGCAGCAGGTACGGCGGGATCGGGGCGACCAGCACGCCCTTGGCCACCCGCGCCGACCCGTAGCGGCCCAGGTAGCGGGTGACCTCGCCGGTGCCCATCGAGTGCCCGACCAGGACCGCGTCGTGCAGGTCCAGGTGCTCAAGCAGCGTGTTGCAGGTCGGCGGCGAAGGTGTCGTAGTCATAGCCGATCACGGGCTGGCTGGACTGGCCGAACCCGCGCCGGTCGTAGGTGATGACCCGGTACCCGGCGTCTAGCAGGACCGGGACCTGCTTGTCCCAGGCGCGGCCGCTGAGCGGGTATCCGTGGATCAGCACCACGGGCTGGCCGGCGCCGTGATCCTCGTAGTAGATCTCGATGTCGGCGCTGTTCTCGTGGCCGACGGTGACTGCGGGCATTGGGCTTCCTTCTGCTAGCGGGGATGGATGGCCGGCGCCTGCGGGGCGAGGCGCCGGCCCATTTGATCTGCGGGGTGGTACTGGCCTCAGCGTCGCGCTCCGGGAGGCGCGTCGCGCCCGTGGTCATCACTGGCCGGTGCTCTGGTCCGCGGTCCGGGCTACGCCAGTACTCGCCCGGGACCCTCCGGCTGGCGGCGGCGCGGTCACGCCGCCAGCCGCCGATGCCAGGGGCAACGGCGCAGATCCCCCGGCAAACAGCGGGCCGGGGGCCGGGTTTCCCGGGTTCGGTCCCCCGGGTAGGCTGACGGGCGGGCGTTAGTGGTGTCTGGCTGGGAGGCCGTGTGAGCGTTCATGCCTGGCCGGGCGACCGCAGCGCGGCGTCCCGGTGTCGCCTTGCCGCAGTAGGCGGTGCCGCCGCCATGGTTGCTGTGTAGCGCCGGGCCGATGACGGCACATTCTGGTATCAGGGGGCCCGCAGCAGGGCTAACGGGCCGGCTCAGCGAACGTGGCGTACTTGACCGGTTCGTTGCTGGCGTGCGGGCCGGTGAGGGCCGGGCCCTGGTGGTGCGCGGTGAGCCCGGCGTGGGCAAGACCGTGCTGCTTGACTACCTGGCCGGGCGGGCCTCGGGGTGCCGGGTAGCGCGGGCGGCGGGCGTGCAGTCGGAAATGGAGCTGGCCTTCGCGGGGCTGCATCAGCTGTGCGCGCCGATGCTGGATCATGCTGAGTCCCTCCCGGTGCCGCAGCGTGAGGCGCTGCGGACCGCGTTCGGCCTCAGCGCCGGCCCGGTGCCGGACCGGTTCTTGGTGGGCCTGGCCGTGCTGGGCTTGCTGTCGGAGACGGCGGGGGAACGTCCGCTGGTGTGCGTGGTGGATGACCAGCAGTGGCTGGACCGCGCCTCGGCGCAGGCGCTGGGGTTCGCGGCGCGGCGGCTGGCGGCCGACCCGGTGGGCCTGGTGTTCGCGGCGCGGGTTCCGGGCAAGGACGTGGCCGGGCTGCCAGAGCTCGTGGTGGAGGGCCTGGCCGAGGGCGATGCGCGGGCGCTGCTGGAGTCGGTGCTGACCGGGCCGCTGGACGCGCGGGTCCGGGACCGGATCATCGCCGACACGCACGGGAACCCGCTGGCGTTGCTTGAGCTGCCGCGAGGGCTGACGCCGGCGCAGCTGACGGGCGGGTTCGGGGTCAGCAGCGCGGTACCGCTGGACGGGCGGATCGAGGAGAGCTTCGGGCGGCAGCTGGAGGCGTTGCCCGCGCAGACCCGGCGGCTGGTGCAGCTGGCGGCGGCCGATCCGTCCGGCGATCCGGTGCTGGTGTGGCGGGCGGCCGGGCGGCTCGCGATCGGCGCCGGGGCGGCAGAGCCGGCGGTGGAGGCGGGGCTGGCAGAGTTCGGCGCGCGGGTGCGGTTCCGGCATCCGCTGGTGCGCTCGGCGGCCTACCGGTCGGCATCGGTCCAGACGAGGCAGGAGCTGCACGGCGCGCTGGCCGAGGCCACCGACCCGGCCGTCGATCCTGACCGGCGGGCCTGGCACCGGGCCCAGGCCGCGCCGGGCCCGGATGAGGAAGTTGCCGCCGAACTTGAGCAGTCCGCAGGCCGGGCACAGCGCCGCGGTGGTCTCGCGGCGGCGGCCGCGTTCCTGGAGCGGTCCGCCGGGCTGACGCTCGACCCGGCGCGCCGCGCACAGCGGGCGCTGGCTGCAGCGCAAGCCAAGCACCAGGCTGGCGCACTTGACGCCGCGCTCGTCCTGCTGGCCATGGCGCAGGCCGGGCCGCTGGATGAACTGCAGCGTGCCCGCGGCGACCTGTTGCGCGCGCAGATCGCGTTCGCCTCGAGTCATGGCCGTGACGCGCCCCCGCTCATGCTCAGCGCGGCCAGGCAGCTCGAGGCGCTGGACGTCGGGCTGGCCCGCGAGACCTACCTGGAGGCGTTCACCGCCGCGCTGTTCGTCGGCCGCCTGTCTCCGGCGGTCGGGGACGTGGCCAGAGCCGCACGTATGGCGCCCGCGCCACTGGCCCCGGCGCGCGCCCCCGACCTGCTCCTGGACGGCCTGGCGCTGCTGGTCACGGAGGGCTATGCGGCCGGGACGCCCGCCCTGAGACGGGCGCTGCTCGCCTTCCGCAGCCAGGACATCTCGGCGGAGGAGGGGCTGAGCTGGCTGTGGCTCGCCGGACGGGCGGCCATGGCGGTGTGGGACGACGAGACATGGCACATCCTGGCCAGCCGTCACGTCAAGCTCGCGCGTGACGCGGGGGCACTCAGTGAGCTCCCCCTCGCGGTCCGGTCCCGCATCCTCCTGCACGCACACGCGGGCGAGCTGGCGGAGGGCGCGGCGCTCATCGCGGAGGCGCAGGCGGTCGCCGACGCGACCGGGAGCCAGCTCGGGCCCTACGGTGCCCTGGGCGTCGCCGCGTGGCGGGGCCGTGAGGCCGAGGCCACCGAGCTCATCCAGGCCACCATGGACGGCGTGACCAGCCGTGGCGAGGGGAGGGGAGTGACCAGCCAGTACGCCGCCGCCTTGCTGTACAACGGCCTCGGCCACTACGACAAGGCCCTCGCCGCCGCCGAGCTGGTGTGCGAGTACGACGACATAGGCGTCCTCGGCTGGTCGCTCGCCGAGCTGGTCGAGGCGGCCGTCCGCAGCGGCCAGCCCGCGCGCGCATCCGACGCTCTCCAGCGGCTTTCCGAGACGACCCGCGCCAGCGGCACCGACTGGGCGCTTGGCACCGAGGCGCGCTCGCGTGCCCTGCTGAGTGAGGGTGAGACCGCCGAGAACTGCTATCGCGAGGCGATCGAGCGGCTCGGCCGTACCCGCATGCGCCCGGCCGTGGCCCGCGCCCACCTCCTGTACGGCGAATGGCTGCGCCGCGAGAACCGGCGCCGGGACGCCCGCGCCGAGCTGCGGACCGCCCATGGCCTGTTCACCACGATGGGCATCGAGGCGTTCGCCGAGCGGGCCCGGCGTGAGCTGCTGGCCACCGGCGACACGGTGCGCAAGCGGACGGTCGAGACGGTCAGCGAGCTCACCGCCCAGGAGGCGCACATCGCCCGGCTCGCCGTCGACGGCCGCACCAACGTGGAGATCGGGGCCCAGCTATTCCTCAGCACCCGGACCGTCGAATGGCATCTCAGCAAGGTGTACACCAAGCTCGGAGTCGGCTCACGCCGAGAGCTGCGGCGGGCCCTGGCCAGCCTCGGGCAGGCAGACCCGCAGGCCTAGCGACCGGCGACCCAGACACCAGCAGGCCACGCTAGCCCGGCCGGCTTGGGCTGACTCCCCACTCGATGTCCCGCAACCTGCCTTTCTGGCAGCCCCTTACGCCTGGCCGTCTCCAGCAGAGCACCGCTGTACTGGCCCCCTTTCGACTGGATGTGTACCCTCGCCGGGCATCTGTTCCGTCATGACCGAACGCCCCTTCTTCTCAGGGCCTGCTCGAGCTCGCGGCGGGAGCTGATGTCCAGCTTGGCGAACACCTTGCGCAGGTGCCACTCCACGGTGCGGCCGCCGATGAACAGCTGTGCGCCGATCTCCGAGTTGGTTCGTCCCTCGCGGGCCAGCTGGGCGATCTCCTCCTCTTGCGGAGTCAGGTCGGCGCGGGTATCTTCGCTGCGCTTGCGCGCCTTCTCGCCGGTCGCCTGGAGCTCTCGCCGCGCGCGTTCGGCGAAGGCCTCGGCGCCCATGGACGCGAGCGCGTCGAACGCGGGCCGCAGCTGGTCGCGGGCATCGATCCGCCGGTTCTCCCGGCGCAGCCATTCGCCGTAGACCAGGCGGGCGCGGGCCAGGTGGGTCGTCATCCGGGTGCTGCCCAGCAGTTCGATCGCCTCGCGGTACTCCTCTTCGGCGGCGCGTCCCCCGGATACCAGCGCCCGGGACCGCGCCGCCGCCCCGCGAGCCCAGTTGCTGCCGCTCGCCGCGGCTAGCTGCGACAGCTGATCCGCCGCCGCGCAGGCACGTTCTTGCTGATCGCTTCGTGCCGCGGCTTCCACCAGCTCATACAGGGCCCAGGGCGAGATGACGATCTCGTCGACGGCGCTGGCACCGTGCGCCGCCTCGGCGGCGGGCCCGTAGTTGCCGAGGCCGTTGTACAGCACCGCCTGCGCGTAGTCCGTGTAGGTCAGTGCCGCGCCCTCGCCCCGGTCCGAGGCGCCACGGGCCATCTCCTCGGCCAGTTCGGCCGCGCCCGGCGCGTCCCCGCGCCACGCGGCGAGCAGCAGCGGGACGTAGGGCAAGGTGGCCTCTCTGGTCCCCGGGTCGACGCGCTCACGCTCCATCAGCAAGGCCGCCGCCTTCGACAGCTCGCCGGCCTGGATGTGGAATCTCGGCGAGATAGTCCAGCGTGAACGGAAGCCAGCTGAGGGTGCCGTTCGCTCGCGCCAGCCGGACCTGGCCGGCCGCGAGCTCGAACCACGCCTCGTCGTCCCACAGGTCCATGGCGACCAAGTTGTACGAGACGGACAGCCAGCCCAGCTCGTGCGGCTGCGCCCGGTAGCGGCGCAGTGCCTCCTTGAGCGTGGGGGCGGCGGCCAGGTACCCATCGGCCAGGCGCACGGCGAGGCCGTGGATGAGCAGCTGCGAGTGCGGCGGCGGCTCCGACCCGGAAGGCCCCAGCGTCGCGGATCTCGCGGCGCGCGCGACCTGCCTCGCGTCCTGTCCGTGGGCGAGCCGGCCGGCGTAGATCGCGGCGACCAGGGCTTCGAGATAGGTCTGCCGGGCCAGCTCGGCGTCCAGGCTCTGCAGCCGCTGCGCGGCCCGCAGCATGAGCGGCGGCGCGTCGCCGCCCCGTCTCAGCGCGAACGCGATCTGCGCCCGCATCCGCTGCACGCGCGCCTCGCCGAGTTCGCCCAGCGGTCCGAGCTCAGCCGTTACCAAGAGGGCCTGAGCGGCCTCGAAATCCCCGGCTGCGTACTTCGCCTCGGCCGCCGCCAGAGCCCGTGAGGCGCGCTCGCCCGGGTCCGGAGTGAGCGCCACGGCTCGCTCCCAGAAGGCCGCGGCGGCGGCTACCCCGCCTCGGCGCAGGGCACGGCTGGCCGAGTTGATGAGCTCCTCGGCCACCGCCTCGTCCGGCCCGGCCGTCGCGTGGGCGCGGTGCCAGGCCCGGCGGTCGGGGTCGGCCAGCGGATCGGTCACTGCTGCCAGCGCCTCGTGTACGGCTCGCCGGTCATCGGCGGCGGCGGCCCGGTAGGCGGCAGAACGCACCAGGGGATGCCGGAAGCGCACGTTCGCGCCGAACTCCAGCAGGTCGGCCGCGGCGGCGAGGTTCATGGCCCCGGTGTCCAGGCCGAGTAGCCGAGCCGCCCGGAGGATCAGCGCCGGGTCCCCGACCGGATCGGCCGCCGCGAGCAGGACCAGCCGCTGGACCTCGTCCGGCAGCTCACCCAGGCGCGCTGCGTACTGATCTTCGATGCGCCTGGGCAGATCTCCCGCGTCCGGAAGGGCGAACCCGCCGGCGAGGTCGGCGGGGCTCCGGCCTCGGTAGAGCTCGAGCAGGGCCAGCGGATGGCCGTGTGTCTCCTCGAGAATCCGGGCGCGGACGCTCTCGTCGAGCGGACCTGAGGTGACCGTCGCCAGCAGCGCCCGAGCCGACTGTTCATCCAGTCCGCCCAGCCGGAGTTCGGGCAGACCCGCCAGGTGATCCGGCGAGGGATCTCCCGGGGCCGGCGTCCGGACCGCGAACACCAGCGCTATCGACTCCGCCAGCAGGCGGCGCCCGACGAATCCGAGGACCTGGGCGGAGGCCTGGTCGAGCCACTGCGCGTCGTCCACGACGCACAGCATCGGCTGCTCCTCGGCGGTCTCCGCCATGAGGCTGAGCGTCGCGAGGGCGACCAGGAACCGGTCGGGGCTATCTCCGGAGGCAAGCCCGAACGCGACGCTGAGCCCGCGACGCTGAGGCTCGGCCAGCGACCCGAGCCGGCCGAGCATCGGCGCGCACAGCTGGTGCAGCCCGGCGAAGGGGAGCTCCATCTCCGACTCGACGCCGGCCACGCGGGCCACCCCGAAACCGGACGCCTCGGCGGTCAGATGTCGCAGCAGTTCCGTCTTGCCGATCCCCGGCTCTCCCCGCACGACCAGGACGGCGCTCTGACCGCTTCGCACCTTCGCGATGAGCCGTCCCAGGATCTCCAGCTCGCCGGTCCTGCCGAACAACCGGGGCGGAGGATGCACTGTCACGCCGACCATCCGGAGTGAGGAGCTCGCGGAGACGCTTCGCCCCAACGCTACCTGCCGCCCGTAGGACGGGCCGCAATGAGAGGCGGGCCAGCGGCTCCGCCGCGGGAACCAGGCCTGCTTTGAGCACGGATGAGGCCCCCCGGCCAGTGGCCGGCGATCTGGCCGCCGTCGATGTGCAGGATCTCGCCGGTGATGTAGGGCGAGGACTCCAGGAACAGGATGCCGTCGACGACGTCGCTGACCTGGCCGGCCCGCCCGAGCGGGGGAAGCCGGCCGTCGAGGCCGTCGTAGCTTTCCGGCGGGTGAACCGGCGTCTGGATGATGCCGGGCGAGACGGCGTTGACCCGGATGCCGCGGGAGGCGTACTCAATGGCCAGCGACCGGGTGGCCGCCGCCAGGCCGCCCTTGGTCAGCGCGGCCAGGACCGAGGGCGTGCCGGAGTTCGCGACCTCGGCGAGGGTGGCCGAGATGTTGACCACGTGGCCGCCGTACCGCGTCAGCCATCTCGGCGATGACCCGCTGGGTCAGCCAGAAGAACCCGGTGAGGTTCACCCCGACGACCAGGGCGTAGTCCTCGGCGCTGTAGTCGGTGAACGGCTTGGAAACGAACACGCAGGCGTTGTTGACCAGGGTGTCGATGCGGCCGAACCGCTCCAGTGCTCCCTCGATGATCCGGTCGGCGGTGGCGGGCTCCGCGATGTCGCCCTCGACGGTGAGCACGTCCGGGTCCTGCGACGGCCTGATCGTGAGGGCGTTGGCCACCACGGCCCAGCCTCGCCCGCGGTACCCGGCGACCAGACCGGCGCCGATGCCCTGAGAGCCTCCGGTGATGATGGCGACCCGCCGGTCGTTCCGGGTCATGGGATGACCATCGCCGGACCGCGCGACTGGGCGGCCTCGCGGGCGCGGATGTCGTCGACGGCCTGTTCCGGCGTCCCGTCCGGGGCGTGGGTGGTCATAGTGACCAGGTACTCCATGGCCGGCTCCTTCTGGTGCTTTGGAAGTGGAACCACCGTCCGTTCGGTAAAAAAGAATTTCAATTTTCCGAACGGACAGGGTGTTACGGTCTGCATGTGGTCGGCTTGCTGGTACGGGTGGTGCATCGCGTGGTCGCCGCTCTCCCAGTGGTACTGGAATCACGGTCGCGCTCCGCGGCGATGCATCGCGCCCGTACAGACCCTGGCCGGTGCCCGGGATTCTGCGGCAGGGCGGCCCAGCGTCCCGGCGTCAGTACCGGCAGCCTCGAAGATCCAAAGCCCGTTGAGGGCCGGTAAAGAGGTCAGGGCATGCTCGGCGGCTGGAACCCGTCGCCTGGTTGCGGGATGCGCGCAGCGCTTATGCGAGGGTGGCGAGATTGTCCCGCGCTGCCGGATAGTGCTCGCGGGCCGGCCCACGGGCGAACGCGAGCAGCAGGTTGGTGTTCACCTGGGTAACGAACCGCCCGGCGGCCGCGGAGATGTGGTGGTCGTCCCCGTCGCCGCGGTGCCCGGCCATCATCGACTCGACCCAGCGCATCGTGCCGGAGGCGAACACTCCCGCCCCGCTTGCGGTCGTGTAGTACGCGGTGTCGCAGTAGTCGGGCCGGCCTTCGCAGACAACCGGTGAATGCGCGAGGACCTCGATCGGGCGCGGCGTCGGGTACCCGAGATTCACCCGGTCGAACTCCACGCCTACCAGATGGTCGAACGACTGGCCCTTCCGCACCCCGGCGCCGGCGTACAGCCAATGATCCGGCTGGTAGATCACGTAGGACGCGTCGACCGGATAGCCCTCGTAGATGACGCCGGTCAGTGCGGACTCCGGTCCGAAGCCGGCGGCAGCCGGTAGTCGGTAGTAGCGAGCGCGGGATCGGCAGAGTACATCGGGTCCTGCTCGACATCGGTCTTGTAGCAGATGACCGTGCGGTCGGCGGTGCCGTTCGCGGCCGGGGCAAGCCTGATCCGGCGGTAGCAGGTGTTCGCGCCCATGAACGCCACGTTGCTGCCGGCGTCCCGGGCCCGGGTGATGGCCGCGCGCCGCTGCGGCGTCCAGTACTCGTCGTGTCCGAGGGAATAGATCGCGGTCGCGCCGTGCAGGACTGCGGGGTCACGCTCGATGTCGGTTCCGGTGGTGTAGGCCAGCGGGACCCCGGTCCGCTCGGCCAGCACCACGAACGCCCGCTCGTACACCATGAACTTGACTGCCCCGTCCCCGTCGTACGGGCGGTTGAAGCTCACTTCCAGGGAACGGGTGCCGTAGCTTCCGTCTTCGCCTTGGTACAGGTCGTAACCGCCCCACAGGTTGTATGCCTGCCAGGTCTCCGGAGCGTGCACGATCACGGTCTTGCCTACGCCGTTCGCCGATCGCACGATCAGGGGGACGTATCGCTGGTGACCGTTGCTGGCGTCCAACCGGAGCAGATAGGCCCCCTCGGGCCAGCCGCGGGCAGCGACGGTCAGCGTCGGCTGCCAGTCCGTGAACACGGTACGGGTAGCGGAGGCGAACGACGCTTCGTCCTGGCGCCGGGCCCGGATTTCGCCGGATCGCCACACCAGTCGTGCCTGCGCGCCGCGGTACCAGCCGACCCGGTACGCCGAAACCCGGAACGAGGACCCGGTGGTCGACACGTGCAACGTGAACTCCTGGCCGGGCAAGATACTCACCTGGTCGGCGTAGCCTTCGATGGCATCGGCGGGGCCGACCGAGCTGACCCAGAAATCCGGGTCTCCCGGCAAGTCGCGCTCAGGCACCGCCGAGGACCGGACCCGGCGCCTGCCGCTGGCCGCGGTTCGCGGACTGGCCGCGGTTCGCGGACTGGCCGCGGGTTCCGCGGAGCAGCCAGCCGCGGTACCGGTCACCGCCGCCACGCCTGCCGCCGCCGCGGCACCCAGGAAAGTGCGGCGCTGCAGTTCTTCGCCCGTCGCCGTCACCTCGCCCCTGCCGTCGTGCCGGACCACCCGACAATACCGCGCGGGTCCCCTGCTGCCCGCCGGCGCGGCCTAACAGCAGTCTGGCCCCTGGTGACCAGCCTCGGCAGCGCCGACCTCACCGGCTCGATCATGCGGAACCGCTCATCCCGCGCCGGCCGAAGATGCCGAGGACGCCGCCGAGGCCGAGGCCGCGATGAATGAACCCGGCGACTCCATCCCTCTCGAGGAACTTGAGGCTGAATTCGGGCTGTAGGCCGACCCGCCGTGGCCGCCGACTGGACCTGTAGCGCCGGGCGCGCTTTGCCTCCAGCTTTGTCGCCCGAGGCAGCTGTTACAGCTTCCTTTACGAGTTACTTTACGCCGAAGTAAAGACTCGGTTGGCCGACAGGCCAAGCCGCGAAGCGCGGCAACCTATTGGCTTGCTCCTGCAAATACCTCATGACATAGTAAAAGGGAAAATTGCGCACTGCCCTGGACCCCGGCGACCGTGGAGATTACGGCCTAGGGGGCTAGGTGAATCGCGCTGATCAGCAAACCATCGACAGAAGTCAGCCCGCTGACGCCTCAGGTATCGACCGGGTAATGAGCATCAACGGCCCGGCGCTGATCATCTCCCCCGTGCATGGGCAGGAACACCCGAAGGAATAGTGGGGGATCAAATGCAAATCCAGCCAGCACCCCCGACCAGATCAAAGCCGCCGGTCTGGCGGCGCTGGTGGGCCGTCACTATCTACGCCGTCGTCCTGGTACTGATCGGCGCAGGCATCGGCTCGTCCGGCAAGACCAGCACCACGAACACGGCCGCCACCAAGCCAGTTCCTGCCGTGACCGTTACCAGCTTCAAGACGCTTCCAGCCGCTACCGTCACGGCGACAACTACCAGACCGGCGCCTACCCAAACCGTAACTGTGACGGCCCCCCCGCCACCGGGACAGCCCGCGTCGCCGTCATCGTCGGCTCCCGCTGCGGCTCCATCAGCGACAGCCGCTTCGTGTTATCCGCTCAGCAATGAAGGAACCTGCTATAAGCCCGGTGAGTTCTGCCGCGACAGTGATCACGGCATGACCGGCGTTGCCGGTGATGGAGAAAAGATCATCTGCAAGGACAACGACGGATGGCGCTGGGAACCGGCCTAGCCAAAGCCGTCGACCCACCCTGGCCCCCCAGGGACTGGGGAGTACAAGCCCGGCCCATCCAAGCCGCTATGCCCGGCGCATGATCACAGACGCCGGTGAACGAGACGGAAACCGAGATGGGGTGGCGCTGCAAGTTCACCAAGCCGGGCGTCAGGCTCGGATGCGCCCGGCGGAGATGAGGGTTAAGGCCCGTTGCGGGACGGGCGCGAGCAGGCCAAGAGCACGGGCCCGCCCGCGGGTTGTCCTGGACGAGCCGCAGGCGCCCGGCGGCACGCAGGGCGGCCAGCGTCACTCCGGCACGGCCGCGAGCGCTCTCGAGAAACCCCCGAACCACATGGAACAGCATTCCTGCCGCCGGCTCGACCTCAGACCGGAGCGCATCCTCCCCTCCATGAGCCACCGTTCCGCCTCCCCCGGTTCTCCCTGCCAGATCAACGAGCCAGCCAGCATCGGATAGGCGATCGCGACGAGCGGCTCCCCGCCCCAGCCGTGCCGCTGCGCCAGCCCGATCGCTTGCAGACCGCGCTCTACCGCCAGTGCGGGCGACCGGAAGCTCGCGACCAGTCCCCAGTGCGCCAGGCCGTTGATCTCCAGGAGGGGCCGCCCGATCCGGTGCGCCAAAGCGATACCCCGCTCAAGGTGTGCTTCGGCTTCCTGGAGTCGCAACGACCAGAGCTCGGCGATGCCAAGACTGATCAGCGCGAGCGCGTGCGGCGGGAGCACCGCGGGCTGGGGGGTGGTCATGCCAGCATTGCGCCTCCCGTGCGTAGTGGCTGGCCCGATGCCCGGGCAACAGGCGGGCGGCCAGCGGGCCGGGTGACTCAGCCGGGGAAACCACGGCCCGTTCGGTAAAATGGTCTGTCGTGCTCCGACGGATGGTGTTGCACTGTCTTCGTGCCGGGCTCCACCCAGCCTCACGCGCGGCTTGGTGAGCCGGCACCACGAACTCTGGTGACTTGACGAAGATCCAGGTCAGCGGGCAGCGTTCGCCGCGGACGCGGGATTGGGGCAGGTTCTCGTGCGAGACAATCCCGGCCTGGATCCCGCCCGCCGCGAGCAGCAAGCGAGGCGGCTCGGCCAGGTCTCGGCGTGGGCGGCGAGGGCCGGGCCGTCCTTGATCCTGGAACTCCTGGTGCCAGCCACCGGCGCCGACAAGGACGCGACCGAGGGCAGCATGCACCGCTACGACGACGAGCTGCGCCCCGGGCACACCGTGGCGGTCATGGAATACCTGCAGGACCACGGCGTGGAACCAGCGCTCTGGACGGTCGAGGGCCTGAACCGGCACGACGACGCCGTCGCGGTGGCCGCGATGGCACAACGCGGCGGACGGCAGGCACGCTGCCTCACGGGCGGCAGGCACGCCCCGTACGACAAGCTTGAGCACTGGCTGCAGGTCGCCGCTCCCATTCCGGGCTGGGCCGGGTTCGCGATCGGCCGCAGCATCTGGTGGGATCCGCTCCGCGCCCACCTGCGCCACCTGTCCACCACCGGGGAGGCTCAGCGCCGCATCCGCGCCGCCTACCTGGACTACGCCCGCTACTACCTCAAGGCCAGGGACGGGACGCTGCCCGCCGAGCCTGATCCGATGCTGTGACGAGCACGCCACAGCCCTGAGCGCCCGTTACGGCAGCACGGCGGCGCGGCCCCGTTCGAAGCGAAAGGGACAAGTCATGTCCAGTCTTGAGGCCCGGCGATCGAGGACGCCGGAGCGGTCTACGCGGCACAGCGGTCGCCCTAGCTGGCCGCAGGCCCGCATCGCCGTCGTGGAGTGCGTCGTTCTCGCGGTGGCGTGCCTGATCACCTACTGGCTGGTCACCCACGCCCTGTCCCGCGTGTACTCATTGTCGCGGGACGACGATCTGCTGGGCGGCATGTGGGCCGTGCTCGCCACGATCTTCGTGCTGCGCGACAGCTTCGGCAAGAGCGTGGCCGCCGCGGTCAGCCGGATGTCGGCCACCTTCGTGAGCTTCGTTCTGTGCCTGATCTACCTGGCCTTCCTGCCCTTCCACGCCTGGGCGCTGGCGGTGCTGGTCGGCGCCAGCGCCCAGGCGGTCATGCTGCTGGGCCGGCCCGGCGACGCGGTCACGGCCGGGATCACCACCGCGGTGATCATGGTCGTGGCCGCCGTCAGCCCGCAGCACGCGTGGCAGCAGCCCATCCTCCGCCTAGCCGACACCGTCGTCGGCGTCGCCGTCGGCGTCGTGGCCGCCTGGGCCGGCATACAGGTCAAGAGGTTCCTGTCGGCTCGATCTGTTCCGCCTGCACCGGCCAAGGTCAAGATCGATTTACCCGAACGGGCCATGGTGCGCGGGCCGCGTAGCCGTTTGCCGCCGCCCGACTCCCTGAGGGGTGCTTTCCCAAGATGGGAGGTCGAGGAGACGATGGCTGAGAAAATACAGCCACAGGATCACCAGGCGCTCGCGGTGGACTGACGCGGGTGAGCGGCCGGACCGGATGGCCTGGCATCCAGGGATGCCGGCGCTCTGGCCCAAGGCGTCGGCGGCCTGCTGCTGGACGGCTTCGCGGGCCGGCTGCCGAGGTTACCCGGCGAGAGGCAACGCTGGTACTACAGGCGGATGACGGCCTTGCCGCGGAGGCCGCCCTGGCGGAGCCTTTCGAGGATCTGGCCCGCGCCGTCCAGTTCCACCGCGGAGCGGATCCGCGCGGTGATCGTGCCGTCGGCGAGCATGCGCGCAACCTCGGTCAGCCCTTGCGGCGACAACAGCGGATTCGCGCTCGATGCGCTGTTAGACGCGGTGATCTGCCGGCCGGCGAACCACCCTTCGTCGGCCGCGAAGATCGTCGAGACCAGGCGGCCGCCAGGCTTGATGAATTCGGCGTCGCCGCGGATGACGTCCTGGCCGCTGACCAGATCCAGGACCGCGTCGACGCCGTCCGGGTGAGCCGCGCGCAGCGCGGCGGCCACATCGACGGCCTGGCTGTCGTAGACCTCCTCGGCGCCGAGGCGGCGAGCCTCGGCGGCGTCGCCGCGGACGGTCGCGATGACGTACGCGCCGCGGGACACCGCCATCTGCACCGCGTAGCCGCCGACCCCGCCGGTCGCGCCCATCACGACCAGGCGCTGGCCCGCGGTGACGCCCAGCAGCTCCACCGTCCTGAGCGCAGTTACCGCCGCGGTGGGCAGAGCGGCTGCCTCTTCGTCGCTGACACCATCGGGGATCGGGGCCAGCGGCTCGGCCTTCGCGCCCGGCGTGACCGCGGTGTATTCGGCGTACGCGCCGTGCGTACGCGCCATGCCGAAGACACGGTCGCCGGCACGCAGGTCGTTTCCTCCCGCCGGAACCCGTTCGACGATGCCCGCGAAATCGATCCCCAGCACATAGGGATATGCCGAGCCAGCAGTCAGGCGTGCGAGGTTGTTGTTATCGAGCGGATTGACCCCCGCATACACGACGCGCAGGAGGAATGCGCCGTCCGCGGCAGGGACCGGCAAGTCGTGGATCGCCGGAGCCTCGCCGAAGCTCCGGACAGCGAACGCACGCATATCTCACTCCTTACGGCCAGTGCTCCCGGAAGCCTATGCGGCGCAACAGGGCATCTCGGCCTGTAATCAAGAAGACACGCTGAGCAGGCCGGCAGAAGCGTCCGGCTGAGCGCTCTTTGCCGGCCCGCGTGCGGCGGTGAACGCCTTACCGGGCCGTGACGGGCCGGTAGACGTGGATGACGGTGCCGTGCGGGAACGTTCTCGCCTCGGCCAGCTCGAAGCGCAGCGGCGCGGGCAGGTCGCGGAACAGCGGCAGCCCGTTCCCGAGCGCCACCGGCTGGATCACCAGCCGGTATTCGTCGATCAGGCTCAGCCGGGACAGTGCCTGCACGAAGGTGGCGCCGCCGTGGACGATGACGTCGTTGCCGGGCTCGCGCTTCAGCCGGGTAATCTCCCCGGCGAGGTCGCCGCGGGCGATCCGGGTGTCAGCCCATCCGGCTTTCTCCAGCGTCCTGGAAAAGACGACCTTCGGGATGTCGTTCATCGGCGCCGCGTACGCACCAGTCGCTGACGGCCAGTGCGCCGCCATCTGCTCGTAGGTGACGCGTCCCATGATGTGCGCGCCGGCCTGGCGCACTGACTCGGCCTTCCACGCCGTCACGTCCTCGTGCTCGGACGGGAGGCCCCAGTCGAGGGCCCCGCCCGGGCCGGCCACGAACCCGTCGAGCGAGACGCCCATCTGCAGAACCACTCGTCGCATGAGATCTCCTTCGCCGCCTGTGGATGTTTCCGGTTACCGGACGGCGGGCCGGCGCGAAACTCATCGGTGCGCCTACGCCCGCAGAGCGGAGGCATCCACCGCGTTTGCCGGCAGCGCACGCTACGCACCCGGCGACAGGCGACGGCAGATCGATCACAAGCCGCCCTGATCAGGACATCCCGCCGTAATCAGGCCGGCACGCGGGCCAGCTTAGGAAGATCACCGGCCCTGGGCAGACCATGTTCCGTTACGCAGAGCGCGCGACGTGAATATTCATACCCCAAAAGAGGACTTGAGATTACTACGGCGGGAATGTGTGCGGCCCTTCAGGATGGAGCGGCGACGCTCCGAGGCTGCTGGCTATTCGTCCTCAAGCAGCAGCCGCGCGTTGATCGTCGGATTGCCCGCTTGCGACAGCGGAAAACGTGCGCCGATTTCCTTATGGCCGAGTACCTCGATCTCGACCGACAGCCTCCGGTCGAGAAGCTTGTCCTGCTCGATCCGGAAGTCGATGTTGATCAGTGCCTGCTTCCTGCAGTTCTCGCAATTCCGGGGTGACTTCGGCTGGAAGAAAGCACGCTTCGCGATCGGCTCGCCATCGGCCAGCAGCTTGACGGCGAACGATCCCGGGATGTTGAGCCGGTCGATGCCCTTGACCCGCACCGAAACCGGGGCCGAGCGCTTGATCGAGAACGTGCGCGCGGCGTCGACGCTTCCGACCTTGTTCTCCAGCGCAACCTCCGGCCCCTCCGGCTCATACGAGATCCCGAATGAGATCGTCTGGTCAGCCGTTGTCGTGAACCCCGTCAGGCCGTTGAACGGCGGATCCGACAACCAGCTCGCGTCGCCGTCGATGGTGGACTTGAAGCCGGTCAGCGTCGTCGCCTGAACGTTCTGCTGCCACTGCAGCCAGAGGCGGTCGATATTGGCGTGATAGAACCAGAACACCGGGTCGTAGGACGAGACATTCTGATCCAACATCGTCGGGCCGACCGACGCATGGCCGCCGTCATGTGCCTGTATCGAGAAGTCCTGGTAGCCGCTGATGTTGTACGCGCCCCACCGCGACTGATTGAGGGAGGTGGCGATGTCGTCGGGCACGCCAAAATCCTGCAGGTTCTGGGTAATCGCCGCCGCCGGGTTGCGTTCCGTCGTGTAGGGGAAATATGTACCGGGATCAGGAGGGTCGGCCGTCGCGCCCGGATCCTGCGGCAGGGTATAGCTCGCGAACGGCGGCTGCTGCAGCAGTTCGGGCAGGGGAGTCGTCACGTCCCAGTAGGGCAGCGTCACATCCTGACAGCCGGGGACGGACCGCAGCGCGTCCTCGAAGCTCTTCAGATACACCCGGTGCCACGGGTTGAAGGGATCTTCGTGATGCATGCACCAGGCCTGCGGCAGACCGTGACCGCCGGCGAGGGCAAAGTAGCTGCCGGCATCGCCCGGGGGCCGCTCCATAAGCCCGGCGAAGGCAGTGCTGAGCGTCTCGATCTCCTGCGGGCTCAGGCTCGTGACGTTCTTGCGCAGGCGGTCCGGCGGGGTACCTGACGACCCCGGGTCCGGCGGAGTCGCCGTTCCCACCGGCGGAGTCGCCGTTCCCTGCGGATACCCGTTGACGATCCAGTTCTTGAAGGTCTGCGAGCGCTCAGCGCTCCATTTCCCGGCAGGATCCGGGGGCATATCGGCGTTCGGCGGGGCAGTGTGGGCGAATACGGCGAGCGCGTTGCGCTTGACACCGTCATAGGTGCCGAGGTCAATCCCCTTCGCGCTCATATGGTCCACGTCCTCAGGCCTGAAGTAGAACCTGATGTCCGACATGTACGTCGGCGAGGCGACTACCTGATCGGGGACGGTGTTGCCGGTCATGCGCCCCTCCCCCCACCTGACAGAGCCAGATCCAAACCCCCCGGCTCGCCACCGAATCTTCCACGCACAATTATCGATGTCAAGGAATCGCTGCCCGGACCCGGTATCCGCCCGCGGCGCCCGGCGTAGCCCATCGCGGCGCAGGGATGGGATCTGCAAGCAGCCCGAGATCCAGCGGCGGAACGGCCGCGGTGACCCGCAGTGAGTCAAAGCTGATGCGGCGATCCCGGGGAGTGAGGATCGCAGCAGGCACTCCAGGTCGGCTACACGCCGTTCGACCGCTTCGTTCCTGGCGGCAGCTTCCTCATCGCGTGCCGCCGCCTCGGCGGCATCGCGGCTTTCCGCCCACGCTGCTCGCGGTCCCGCTGAGCAGTCCGTTCAGCGGCAGCCCACTCCCGGTACAAATACGACGCCTGACACTGGAAGAACCACAGGTCTCCAGCCGGATCCTATTTTCGGGTGGCCACGGTCAGACGAACAGCGGGTCGGCAGCCGTCCGGTCGACCAGCGCGCTCATCGCCGCGTCGCTCGGCGCCCCGGTGAACCGGCTGGCCGCGTCAAGCACCTTCGGGAGCAGGTCCACGTCCCCCACACTGCAGAGGAACACCCCGGGGCGGCTCAACGCCCACCAGACGGACAGATCGATGTCGTCCTGCTGCTCAAGCGGCTCGTACCAGGTCGCCCGGGTATGCGGTCGGCTCGCCCAAGGGCGCAGCGCGATCGACTTGATCGTCTGCACCGCGACGCGCCGCTCGCGGCAGGTCTCATACAGGGCGTTGAAGTTGTCGGCGTAGTAAGGGTTCTGCATGGTGACGAAGTTGTACGGGAGCAGCACCGAGTCGAAGTCGAACCGCTCGAGGCTGCGGCGGTGCGTCGCGGCGATCTGGCTGCCGTGGCCGGTCACCCCGATCCGGCGGATGAGGCCCTGCTCCCGGGCTTCAATGGCGGCCTCGAGCGCTCCGCCAGGACTCAGGGCGATGTCCCACTCGATCGGATCGGCCAGGGAGTGCAGCTGCCAGAGGTCGACGTGGTCGACGCCCATCCGGTCCAGGGACCGGTGCAGTTCCTCGCGGGCCCCGGCCGCGGTGCGCTCGTCACCCTTGGTGGCCAGGAAGAACCGGCCCGGTTCGCGCTCCAGCCACGGCCGGATGCGCACCTCCGCCTCGCCGTAGTCCGAGGCCACGTCCAGATGGTTCACCCCGTGGGCGAGCAGGAGATCCAGGGTCTCGTCCGCGACCCGCTGGGAGACCTGCCCGAGAGCCGCCCCTCCGAAGATCACCCGGCTGCTCTGGTGGCCGGTGCGGCCGAACTCTGCCTGTTCGATGGGCACGAGACCTCCCGAAGTGCCGAAAGCTAAATCTGAGAGTACAAGCGTATAGTCCGAATCATAAGATCACGTCGGTATGACGGGCGATCGGCCAGGGATGGGATTGGCTGCCTGGCGATGGGTAAACCGGCAGTGCGTAATGCCGTGCCATGCGTCCGACGTGCGAGGTGACCTTGATGGCTGACTATTGCCGGGCCCGGATTCCCAGCGAATCCTGCACGCTTGCCAGGCACTGGACCAGGCCGGCCCGACGCCGGAGCAGATCACCGCGGTGCGGACCCGGGTGACGTGAGAAGGGAATGGCGTGCCTGACGAGCTTGACGCGCTGGCCGGCCAGCTGACCGAGTGTCTGGCCGGATTGGGCAGCGCCCTGATCGCGTTCTCCGGTGGGGTGGACTCCTCTCTGGTCGCTGCGCTGGCCGCCCGGGCGCTCGGGGAACAAGCCCTCGCCGTCACCGCTGTCTCGCCGGCCCTCGCGTCCGGCGAGCTGGACGGCGCCCGGTCGGTGGCCCGGGCCGTAGGCGTCCGGCACGAGCTGATCAGCACGGCCGAGCTGGAGCGCGACGACTACCGGCGCAACGACCGCTTCCGCTGCTACTACTGCAAATCGGAGTTGTACGAGCGGCTGGCCGCGCTGGCCAGGCGCCGCGGATTCGCCGCCGTGCTGTCCGGCGCCAACGCCGACGACCTGGGTGACTGGCGGCCTGGGCTGCGCGCGGCGGCCGAGCACGGTGTCCGGCATCCCCTGCTGGAGGCGTCCGCGGGGAAGGACCAGGTGCGGGCGCTGGCGCAGCGCCTGGGGGTTCCGAGTGCGGACAAGCCCGCGTCGCCCTGCCTGGCATCGCGGCTGCCTTACGGCACCCCGGTCAGCGCCGATGTGCTGTCGCAGGTAGACCAGGCCGAGCTGAGCCTGAAGCAGCGCGGATATCGCGAACTGCGGGTGCGGCATTTCGGTGATCTCGGCCGGGTGCAGCTCGGCGCGGCGGACCTGCCGCGGGCGGCGGACCCAGACGAGCATGCCGCGGTGCTGGCCTGCGTCCGGGCGGCTGGATATCGGCGCGCAGAGATCGACGAACGGCCGTTGCGGTCCGGTTCGCTGAACCTCGAAATCACTCCGGTCAGCCGTGCCGGCTGAGGGTCCCGGCATGCCTGGGGCCCCCGGCATGCCGAACAAAGCAGCCGACATGCCGAATGGAGCGCCGAGGATGCCGAACGGGGAAGCGCCCGGTATGCCGTCCGGAACGGAGGCCTGGGCGGCGGGCGTCCCGCTGGGCGGGTTCGCTTTGCTGGACGTAGATCGCCGGCGGCGGACCGGCGTCCCGGAAGTGGTTTTCGGCGAGGGCAAGACGCCCGAGCAGATCTTCGCGCTTCTGGCCGAGTTGCGGGCCCGCGATCCGGAGGCACCGGCCCTGGCGACGCGCTGCCCCGCCGGCGTCCTGGACGGGGCGGCCACCCGTTTCCCTGGCGAGGCCGTATACGCCGATCAAGTGGCCGGGACGGTCGCCGTCGGGGCCCTGCCGCCCGCGCGCGGCAACGTGCTGGTCGTGACGGCTGGCACCACGGACCTGAAAGTGGCCCGGGAATGCGTGGCGACGCTGGCCGTGCTGGGCGTCCGCGCGGATGTCCTCGCCGACGTGGGCGTGGCCGGGCTCGGGCGGCTGCTGTCCCGGCTAGACGACCTGCGCGCCGCCGAGTGCGTGGTGGTCGTGGCCGGGATGGATGGTGCCCTGCCGAGTGTGGTCGCCGGACTGGTCAGCGCGCCGGTGATCGGCGTGCCGACCAGTGTCGGCTACGGTGTCGCGGCGGGCGGCCTGGCCGCAGCGGCTAGCATGCTCGCCTCGTGCAGCCCGGGCCTGGTCGTCGTCAATATCGACAACGGGTTCGGGGCGGCCGCGCACGCCGCCAAGATCATCCGCGCGGTTCACCGGTGACGGACCGGCCGGGTGCCGCCTACATCGACGCGACCGCGGGCGTGGCCGGCGACATGCTGCTTGCCGCCCTGCTCGATGCGGGCGCCGACGTTGAGCGGGTACGCGAGGCCATTGCCTCACTCGGCGTGCCCGGTCTCGGGCTGCGGACCGAGGCCGCCCGCCGGGGCGGCCTCGCGTGCCTACGGGCCGTGATCACCACGCCGACGGTGACCGACCGCCAACGGCACCTCGCCGACGTGCTCGGGCACGTCGGCGCCAGTGACCTCCGCCCGGCCGGGAAGGATCTCGCGACACGGGTCTTCCGGCTGCTGGCCGAGGCGGAGGGGGCGGTGCACGGCGAGCCACCCGAAGACGTGCACTTCCACGAGGTGGGTGCGTTCGACTCACTGGCCGACGTGGTGGGATCGGCGGCCGCACTGGAGGATCTGGGACTGCTGCGGCCCGGCGCGGTGGTTTGCTGCTCGGCCCTGGCCGCCGGGAGCGGATTCGTCACCAGCCGGCACGGCCGCCTTCCGGTGCCGGCTCCCGCCGTCCTCCGTATCGCCGCCACAGCCGGCCTGGACCTGGCCAGCGGCGACCTGACCGGTGAGCGCACCACCCCGACCGGTGCGGCCCTGCTCGCCGCGGCGGCCACACCGGGCGGCTTTCCCGCCATGACGGTACGCGCGGTGGGCACCGGCGGCGGTGGCCGCGACACCCCGGACCGGCCGAACATCACCCGGGTGGTCATCGGGGCGTCCGGCGCGGAGCGGGACCTGCACGAGGGCGACGTGACCGTCGTCGAGAGCACAGTTGATGACCTCGACCCCCGGCTGTGGCCTTCGGTCCTTCAGGCAGTGCGGGCGGCCGGCGCCTGGGACTGCTGGTGTACCCCGATCGTCGGCCGGCACGGCCGCCCGGGGCAGGTCCTCAGCGCCCTCTGCGCTGAACCGGTCCATCGCGCCGTGGCCGCCGCGATTTTCGCCCACACCGGGACGCTCGGCGTCCGCTGGTCCCGGATGAACCGGCTGACCGCCTCCCGGACGTCGGTGGAGGTGGAAGTGGGACCGCCGGGCCGCCGCCAGGTCGTTACGGTCAAGGTGGCCGGCACCGCAGATGGCCTCGCGGCCTTCGGAACGGCCACGGCAGAGCTGGCCGAGGCGGAAGCCGCCGCCCGGGCCCTGGGCTGGCCGGTGCGGGCCGTCTGCGAGGCCGCCGTCGCGCAGTACCGCGCCCAGGCAGCAGCCCCACGGTTACACCGCCGCTAAGGGCAACGGCTGATTAGCGACAGAATCGGCCGCGGTATCGGTGGTCAGCGGTGTGCGCAGCGGCGAGAAGTGCGGGGTCGGCGGCCAGCACCTTGTCCACGGTGACGACGCGCACCATCTCGTACTTGACCTGGACCGCGTCGCGGGCGTCGAAGAACTCCCCGGCCCCGAACATAGTGCGGCGAACGCAACTGTAACGTCCGGGGAGCCGGCGCGTACAAACAATTCGGGACTTTCATCCTTATATTTCGTTCGTATCTGTTCCATGATGGTCTTTATCGCCTGGGGGCCAGACGTCTGAGGGCATTTCCGGAGGGCTGGTCATTCCAGCGGAAGACCGAGATCTCAGCGATGAGACACGAGGGAGCATGCCATGCGATCAATGCGAAACAGGGGCTACGCACGTCCTGCGGTGGCGTCCGGACCCCCGGCAGTACGGTGGAGACGGCGCCTGACGGCGGGGCTGGTGACATCACTGGCCGCTTTCGGCCTGGCCGCGGCATCCGCGACGGCCGCCTCCGCGGCGCCACTGCCCCCGGCAGCGGGCGTCTCACCGGCCGTAGTAGCCGGCGGTATCGGCCCTATCTACTTTTACACCGCCGCCAACGGCACGGTCTGGACCAAGACCGAGACCGGAGCTGCTACGCAGGTGAGCAACGGGAGGGTTGTCGGCGCGGTGTCCGGGCTCTTCAACGGCTCCAGCATCATCCTGTTCGGCGAGGGCGGTGACCACGCGCTCTGGTTCACCACCGGCTCTGGTACCAGCTGGAGTAACTGGGCCTCCCTGGGCGGCAACATCACCGCCCAGCCCGGTGCGGTATTCCGCGGCTCCGCCGCCGTCTACGCGGTGTTCGCGCGCGGTACCAACGGAGCGGTCTGGGCCCGCGACCACACCTCGGCCGGGTGGGGCCCCTGGCACTCCGAGGGCGGCAACCTGCTCGGCGGCACCGGGCCGTCCGCGGCCTACTTCGGCGGCATCACGTGGGTCCTGGCGGCCGGCACCAACCGGCAGCTCTACCTCGCGGAGGCGGGCTTGACCGGCTTCCTCCCGGTCGGCGGCCTGACGACCGCCACTCCCGCGCTGACCACCGCGCCGGGCGCGCTGGCCGGCTTCGTCCGTGGCACGAACAATGTCGCGTACTTCCACCGGTTCCTGTCCACCTCACCAGGCTGGAGCCCGATAGGAGGCATCTTCAGCAGCGGCCTGGGGGCTGCCAATGTGGCCATCGGCGGCGCCCTGACCTTCACCGTCGGCCTCGGCACCAACAGCCAGGTCTACTTCGACGGAGGAAACTGGAGCTTCGGCTTCCCGCCGCACTTCCTCGGCTGGAGCCCGATCACACCCTGACACCCGTCGCGGGCTGACAACCGGGAGGACCGGAACGCCTGTCCCGCGGTAGCTGCGGCCGTGGGCGACCCGCTGGCGTGCGCTGACGGAACGCGTCCATGAAAGAGCGGCGCACGCCCGGCATCCATGGTGCCGGGCGTGCGCCGCGCACGTCGATGGGTCCGAGCCGCCGGCCGGCACCGCTAGGTCGTTCAGGGCCTCTGCGTGATGCCCGGAAAGCGGCACGGCGGGGTCAGGCGGCCGATGGGGTGCGGAAGGTCCGGCGGTAGGCTGCCGGGCTGGTGTCCAGGGCCTGCTGGAATTGCAGCCTCATCGCGGCTGGCGTCCCGAATCCGGCGCTGGCCGCGATGTGGTCGATGGGCTGGTCGGTGGTCTCCAGGAGCCGCTGGGCCAGGGCGAGTCGCTGGGTGAGCAGCCACTGGTGCGGAGTGGTGCCGGTGGCTTCCCGGAACTGCCGGGTGAAGTGCCGGGGGCTGAGCGCGCAGCGCGCGGCGAGCACCTTGACCGGCAGCGGCTGGCCGAGCCGCTGCATCGCCTATTCCAGGGTTGCGGCGAGCTGGTCGCCGGTCGCGGCAAGGGTGCTCAGAGGTGTCTCGACATACTGGGCCTGGCCGCCGCGCCGGTACGGCGGCGCGACCATCTGGCGGGCGACGGTGTTGGCGATGTCTGTCCCGTAGTCGCTGCGCAGGATGTGCAGGGCGAGGTCGGCGGCTGCGGAGTTCCCGGCCGAGGTCAGTACCTGGCCGTCGTCCACGTACAGGACGGCGGGGTTCAGCCGCACTGCCGGGAACCGGGCCCGGAACCGTTCGGCGTGCGTCCACAGCGTGGTGGCGGGCCGCCCGTCCAGCAGGCCAGCCTCGGCCAGCACGTAGGCGCCGGTGCAGAACGACACCATCCGCGCGCCCCGCTGGTAGGCGCGGCTGAGGGCGGCCAGCAGTTCGGCGGTGGGCGGGCGGAGCCCGCGCCCGGGGATGATCACCGTGTCGGCCCGGGACAGGGCGCTGACGCCGTGCTCGACCTGGACCCGCAGGGCGCCGATCCGGAGGAAGGAGGTGAGAGGTAGCTGTAAGGGGAGCGTAAAGGGGAGCCGAAAAGGTAGTTAGAGATGGATGGAAAGATAGAGGTAAAAAAGTAGGAGAGAAAGAAAAAGAAGAGGTGAAGAAGAGATGTATGGAAAGATAAGAAGAAAGAGAAAATAAAGAGAAAAAGAATGTATAATAGAGAAAGAAGTAAAAAGAGAAAATGGAAGGGAAAGAAGAAAGCAGGAAAGATGGAAGAGAAGAAGAAAAGAAAAGAAAAGAAAAGAAAAGGAAAGGAGAAAAGAAGAAAAGAAAGATGAGAAAGAAAGAGAAGAGAAAAGCGGAGAGAAGGAAGAAGGAGAAATAAGATGAAGAAAAGAAGAAAAAGAAGGAAAAAGGAAAGAAAAGGGAGAAGGAATGCTAGCAGCTAAAAGATGAGGGAAAAGGATAAAGAGAGGAAAGGATAGAAAGAATGAGAGATCGGAAAAAAGAAAGAGAAAGTGGAAGAGAGGGGAAGAAAGGAAGAGGAAGAGAAAGAAGGAAAAGAAGAGAAGAAGATGGAAATGTAAGAGATAGAAGAAGAGATAGAAGAAGAAGAGATAGGAAGAAGAGGAGATATAGGAAGAAAGGGAAGAGAGATGATATGGGGAAAGACGGGAAGGAATGGAAGGCGAGGATAAGGGATAGATGAGGAGGTGGTGTAAAGGATAGAGATAGATATGGGAGATTGGATGGTGTAAGGAGATGACGATGGACGAAGAAGAGAAGGAGGGGAATGAGTAAGAGTGATAAAGAGACAAGAAGGGGAGAAGATGAAATTGCTGGGAGAGATGGAAGAGGATATGAAGGAGGTGGAGATGAAAACGACGGAGCTGCGACGATGGCTGGCAACACTAGGCTACGAGCTGGCCGCGACGCTGGCGGAGACCGGCCAAGGCAACGACGCTGCGAGCGCAGAGAATAGAATCAGAGGTGTAAGTGTAAAAAGGGGAAAAAAAAAAGAGAAGAAAGAAAAAAGAAAGAAAAAGAGAAAAGAAAGGGAAAAAAAGAAAGAAAAAGAAAAAGAAAAAAAAGAAGAAGAAAAGAGAAGAGAAGAAAGGAAAGAAAAAAAAAAAGAAAAAAAAGAAGAAGAAGAAGAAGAGAAAAAAGGAGAAGAGAGAGAAGAAGAGAAGGAAAAGAAAAAAGGAAAA
Organism: uncultured Actinomycetota bacterium; assembly: GCA_963844625.1. Classification (GTDB taxonomy): domain Bacteria; phylum Actinomycetota; class Actinomycetes; order Streptosporangiales; family Streptosporangiaceae; genus Palsa-504. The sequence continues at coordinate 32,379 of CAWJPF010000002.1, forward strand.
GAAAAAGATAAGAAAGAAGAAGAGAAGAAAGATGAAAGAGAAAAAAGAAAGAGAAAGGGAAAAGAAGAAGAAAAAGAAAAAAAAAAAGAAAAGAAAAGGAAAAGAGAAGGAAGGGAAATAAAAGAGAAAGAAAAGGAGAGAAGAAAAAAAAGAGGAAAAAAAAAAGAAGAGAAAAAAAAAAGAAAGAGAAAAGGAAAAGGGGGAAAAAAGAGAGGAGAAGAAAGAAGAGGAAAGAGAAGAGAGAAAAAAAGAAGAAGAAAAGGAAAAAGAAAAAGGAAAAGGAGAAGAAGATGAAGAAAGAGAAGATAGAGGAAAAGATATAAGAGAAGAGGGACTTGGAAAGAGGAGAAAAGAGAGAGAGGGAGAAAAAAAGGAAAAGAAAAAAAAAGAAGAAAGAGAGAGAGAAAAGAGAGAAGAAGGAGAGAGAGAAGAAAGAAAGGGAGAAAAAAAGGGAAAAAAATAAGATGAGAGAGAGAAGATAGGAGAAAAAGATGAAAGAGAAGAGAAAAAAGGAGAGAAGAGAAAAAAAAGGGAAAAGGAAGGAGAAGAGGAAAAGAGAAAAAGAGGAGAAGAAAGAGAAAAAAAGAAAGAGAAAAGGGAAGAAGAGAGAAGAAAAAAGGAAAAAGAAAAGGAAGGGAAAAAATAAAGGAAGGAGAGAAAGGAGGAGAAGAAGGAAGAAAGAGAAAAAGGAAGAGGAGGAGAAAGAGAAAAAAAAAGAGTGAGAGAGGAAAGAGAGAGGATGAGAATAGACAAAACACTAAAAGAAATAGAACAATGAGATGAACAAGAAGAAGGAGAAAGAGACGAACAATGAGAGCAACACGGCGAAACGCAACAGGACGCAGAACTCCGGCACTGGGAAACCGGCGGAGCAGCGGCAGACACGGACAACAAGCACACGACACGAACGTGAGGGGAGAAGAACGGTAGAGAGGGAAAAAAGGACAGAAACAGCTGAAGCAGCTAGTCAAAGCTTTTTATTTTGTTTGTTTAGATGATTATAAATCAGGGACCGTTTCCCGTGGCGGGGAGACGGGCCAGCAGGAGGACGCGGTGGCGGCCGCAGACGCCTGGCCCGCCCGGCCGCCGCCCGAGATCTCTGCCGGGTACTGGTCTCAGCTCTGTCCAGAATCCCGCGTTCTAATGGGCCTTGATCAAGGCATGCGTGGCGCGAGAGCTGCCCTCGACGACTCGCCGCCGCGCAGAATCTTCCGATCTGGACGGCCTAGTAATAATCGGACTCGAACCAGCGGGCGCGTTTAGCCGCGGATCTGTACGCGGGCCGCGCGTCCAGCATGCGGCCGACGGGTCTGCGGCAGGACCGGCGGGGGGAAGGCGACGTCGATGGCCAGGCCGCCGCCGGGCCGGGGTTCCGCGGTGATAGCGGCGCCGTGGGTGGTGGCGATAGCCCTCACGATGGACAGGCCGAGGCCGTGGCCGCCGTCGCGGCGGGCGGGGCGCGGGGCGAGCCGCTGGAAGGGCTGGAACAGGCGGTCGACCTCGGTAGGCGGGATGACCGGCCCCGAGTTAGTCACCGACAGGACGGCGTGACCGTTGCTGGTGATGGTAGTGACCTGGACATCCCCGCCGCGGATGTTGTGCCGGACGGCGTTGTCGATCAGGTTGGTCACCAGTTGCTGAACCAGGAGCGGGTCACCGTCGAGGATGGCGGGCTGGATGTCGGTGCGGACGTGCAGGCCGAGGCGGCTTATCCCGGGCTGGGCAGCGGCTAGGGCGGCGCCGGTGATGTCCGTCAGGTCCAGGGGCTCGCGCTGGCTGGTGTCGGCTTCGCCGCTGGCCAGGGTGAGCAGCGCCTCGATGAGGCGTTCCTGCTCGGCGTTGGAGGCGAGCAGTTCCTCGCTGACAGCCCGCCAGGTGCCGGTGGTGCTCGCCGGGTCGGCGAGGGTGACCTGGAGCAGGGTACGTTCCCTCGTCAGCGGGGTGCGCAGCTCGTGCGAGGCGTTGGCGGCGAAACGCCGCTGGGCGTCGAACGAGGCCTCCAGCCGCGCGAACAGGCTGTCGAGGGTGTCGGCGAGTTCCCTGAGCTCGTCGTCTGGTCCGTCCAGGGCCAGCCGCTCGTGCAGGCTGCTGGCCGCGATCCGCCGGGCGGCGGCGGTGATCGTGCTCAGCGGGCGCAGCACCCGGCCGGCGATGATCCAGCCGATCGCGGCGGCCGCCACCGCGACGCCCGCCAGCAGGATGGCGCAGATGAGCACGATCTGCCGCTCGTCGTAGTGGACGCGAAACTGCGCATCGGCGAGCAACGCAGCCTGCTGGGCGGGGGTGGGGCCGGGCGACCCCTGGAGCCGCCGGGCGGCGGGGACGGGCATAAAGGCGTTGATTATGTCGTGGCGACCTGCGCGCTGAACGTCGGCGATGGGGAGTTCGAGGCGGACTTCGGCTATGTCGTAGGGACCTGCGCGCTGAACGTCGGCGATGGGGACTTTGTCGCTGAATGTCGCGGCGGCGGAGCTTTTCGGCTGATTGGCGGACAATTGGTGCGTCGTGTGCCCGAAGAGCAGGTAGGCAACGACGGCGAGCACGGCTGCGCCGCAGGCCAGGAACGCCGCGCCGTACAGGACGGTAAGGCGCAGCCGGGCGCTGCGGCGGGGCGGCCGCAGCCAGCGCGGGCGGCCGGAGTGCGGGCGGGGAGTGTGCATTATGGTTCTCCGATGCGGTAGCCGCTCTCCCGGACGGTCTGGATCACCGGCGGGTCGCCGAGCTTGGCCCGGAGCCGGCCGATAGTGGTCTTCACGGTGCTGGTGAACGGGTCGGCCGCTTCGTCCCATACCCGTTCGAGCAGTTCCTCGGCCGGGACCGGCCGTCCGTCCGCGGCGAGCAGGCATTCCAGCACGGCGAGCTCCTTGGCGGTGAGCGGCAGCCGCCGCCCGGCGCGGACCGCGACCCGGCGGGCCGGGTCCAGGCTCAGATCACCGCGTTCGAGGCTGGCGGGCAGCCGGGCGCCGGCGCGCCGGCCCAGCGCCCGGATGCGGGCCACCAGTTCGGCGAAGTCAAACGGCTTGGGCAGGTAATCGTCGGCGCCCAGCCCGAGGCCCTCGACCCTTTCCCTGACCGATCTGGCCGCGGTGAGCATCAGCACCCGGCTCTCGGAGCTGCCCGCGGCAAGGGCCCGGCAGACGTCATCGCCGTGCACGCCGGGCAGATCCCGGTCCAGCACCACCACGTCGTACCGGTTGACCGCCACGTGTTCCAGGGCCGCGACGCCGTCCAGGGCGACGTCGACGGCCATCCCCTCCCGGCGCAGGCCTACAGCGATCGCGGCGGCCAGGATCTCGTCGTCCTCGGTCACCAGAACCCGCATCGCCTGCCCGCCGCCTCCGTGCCGCGCGGCATGTCAGCCGCCTGCTTCCCATGATCGCAGGCCGCAGGTGACAGCCCGGTCACATTTTCCGTCACCGTGCTGTCACCTCCCATTCTCTAAAACGGGTCGTAGCAGGAAGACATGATGCCCCGCCCCGGCTCTAGGAGGAGACCGCGATGAACGACAAGACCGGCGGTAACCGCCCGCGGCGTGCGGGTGCCCTGGCTGTCGCCGTGGCCGTGGCCGTGCTGGCCACGGCGTGCGGCGGCGGCAGTGCCCCGTCCTCCTCCGTCAGCGCGCCGACCTACGCGCAGGAGCTTGCCCTGGCGCAGTGCATGCGCAGCCACGGCGTGCCGGACTTCCCCGACCCCGATGCATCGGGGGGCTACACCTTGACCTCAAACGGGTCAATTGAGGGCGCCGGGGGATCATCAATTGACATCGACAGCAGCCAGGCACAGGCGGCTTATGGCGATTGCCGGCATCTGCTGCCTGGTGCCCCATCTATCTCGCAGCTTGAGCAGCAGGTACAGCAAGAGCAGCAACGGCAGGCGCGAGCGCTCCCCGAGTTGTTGAAGTGGGAACAGTGCGTGCGCAGCCACGGCGTGCCGAATTTCGACCCCGGACTGGGCGGCCAGAGCCCGGCGCCCGGTAACAGTGGCGTCAACCCCGACTCGCCGCAGTTCCAGGCCGCGTTGACTGCCTGCCAGCATCTGCTGCCCCCAGGCCTGCACGTATCGATACACGCGAACTCGTCAGCCTCATGAGCAGGACCGTTTCCCGTGGCGGGGAGGCCGGCCAGCGCGACGGTGCCGTGGCGGCCGGGAAGGCCGGCCGAGCGCGGCCGCACGATCGGCGCCGACGGGCAGTCGCGGTGGTGCTGGTACTGGTGGTGCTTGGGGCGGGGGCAGGGATCGCGTGGGCGGCGGGGGCGTTCCGGTCGCAGAACTCGTCCGGGACCGGTCAGGGGGCGCCGCCGCCGGCGACCCAGGCGGTGGTCCGGGAGAATCTGTCATCGCAGGTGCCGGTGACCGCGACGTTGGGGTACGCGGACGCGTACACGGTGCGGGGGCAGGGCGGGGGGACGCTGACCTGGTTGCCTTCACCGGGGCAGGTGATCGGTCAGGGGCAGGTGCTGTACCGGGTGGATAACGGCGTCCCGGTGGTGCTGCTGTACGGGCCGGTGCCGGCCTGGCGGACCCTGGATGAGGGGCTGACCGGGGCGGATGTGACCCAGCTGAATCATGACCTGGTGACGCTGGGATATGCGAGCAGCTCGGATATCAGCACGCTGGGCTGGGACTATTTCTCGTGGGAGACCGCGTACGGGGTGCAGCAGATGGAGTCGGCGCGGGGGGTTTCCAGCCCGCCGGGGTCGCTGCTGCTTGGATCCGTGGTGTTCGAGCCGGCCGCGATCCGGGTCAGCGATGCGGTGGGCAGCCTGGGCGGCCCGGGGGGCGGGCCGGTGCTGGCGGCGACCTCCGACCGGCACGTGGTGACGATCCCGCTGAGCACCTCGCAGGAGTCGGGGGTGGCGGTAGGGGACGCGGTCACGGTCACGCTGCCGGACCTTGCCAGCACGCCCGGGACGATCTCCTCGGTGGGCACGGTGGCGTCCGGGACCGCCAGCAACGCGACGATCCAGGTGACGGTCACGCTGACGCACCCGTCGGTAGCCGGGACCCTGGACCAGGCGCCGGTGACGGTATATATCACCACCACCAGCGTCAGCAACGCGCTGGCAGTGCCGGTGGGGGCGCTGCTTGCCCATTCTTCGGGCGGGTACGCGGTCGAGGTGATCGGGGCGGGGAATACCCGGCGGCTGGTGCCAGTGACGGTCGGGATCTTCGACGACAACTCCGGCATGGTGCAGGTGACCGGGGCGCTGACGCCCGGCGAGCAAGTCGTGGTGCCGGCCACGTGAGCGCCAGCGAGTCCCAGAGGCGAGAAGAAAACACGGTCGTGGAGCTGGAGCAGGTGAGGAAGGAGTATCCGGGGTCGCCGCCGGTGCGCGCGCTTGACGAGGTGAGCGTGGCGGTGGCGGCCGGGGAGCTGGCCGCGGTGGTCGGCCCGTCCGGGTCGGGCAAGAGCACGCTGCTGCACCTGATGGGCACCCTGGACCGGCCAAGCAGCGGGACGGTACGCATTACCGGCCTGGACGCGGCCCTGATGACCGACCGGCAGGTGTCGGCGCTGCGGGCGGCCCGGATCGGCTTCGTGTTCCAGCAGTTCTTCCTGGCCGAGCATCAGACCGTGCTGGCCAATGTGGCTGACGGGCTGCTGTACGCGGGCGTGCCGCGCGCCGGGCGGCGCCGCCTAGCGGCCGCCGCGCTCGAGCGGGTCGGCCTGGGACACCGGGCCGGCGCCCGGCCAACCCAGCTGTCGGGCGGGGAGCGGCAGCGCGTGGCGATCGCCCGGGCGATCGCCGGCAGCCCGCCTGTGGTACTGGCCGACGAGCCGACCGGCAACCTGGACTCCGCGACCGGCGCGGCGGTGCTCGACTTGCTGGAAGAGCTCAACGCCGCCGGCGCGACGATCATCGTGATCACCCACGACCATGCGGTCGCCGCCCGGATGCGACGCCGCATCGAGGTACTCGACGGGCACATCATCAGCGACACCGGCCCCGCCCCCGCCCCCGCCGCGGCCGGGGGCGGGCCGGCCCAGCAGAGCAGATCATGACCGTCACGTCAGGTCCGGCCGCCCCGATACCGATCCGGCTGCGCCCGGGCGACCTGGCCGGGCTGGCCAGCGTGGGGCTGCGGACCCGCAAGCTGCGCGCGGCGCTGTCGGCGCTGGGCATCGCGATCGGGGTGGCGGCGATCGTGGCCGTCCTTGGCCTGGCCAGTTCCTCCCAGGCTGGGCTGCTGGCCGAGATTAAGCAGCTGGGCACCAACTTGCTGACCGTCACCAACGGGCAGAGCCTCGGCGGCCAGCCCGCCGAACTGCCCGACGCCGCGCCGGGGATGGTCGGCCAGCTGCCCGGCGTCACCGCCGTCCAGTACACCGGCACCGTCAGCGCCGATGTCTACCGCAGCCCGCTGATCCCCTCGATCGACACCGACGGCCTGAGCATAGAGGCCGCCAGCCTGAGCCTGCCCGCCGTGGCGGGCACCTCGGTCGCCCAGGGTAGCTACCTCAACGCCGCCACCGCCAAAGAGCCGGTCGCCGTGCTCGGCGCGGAGGCCGCCCAGCTGATGGGCATCGACCGGATCTGGCCTGGCGAGCGGATCTGGGTCGGCGGCAAGTGGTTCTACCTCGTGGGCATCCTCAACCCCGCCACCCTCGCCCCGCAGATCGACACGTCCATCTTGGTCGGCTTCCCCGCTGCGCAGACCTACCTCGGCTTCGACGGGCATCCCTCCGAGCTTTACGTCCGCACCGTCAACACCCCGGCCGCCACCACCAGGATTGATAACCTGCTCGCCGCCCAGGCCAACCCGGAGTACCCGAACGAGGTCAACGTTTCCCAGCCGTCGCAAGCCCTGACGGCGCAAGCCGACGCCGCCGGCGCGTTCGACACCCTGTTCCTCGGCTTGGGCGCGGTGGCGCTGCTGGTCGGAGCGGTCGGCGTCGCCAACATCATGATCATCTCGGTGCTGGAGCGCCGTCAGGAAATCGGGCTGCGCCGCGCGCTGGGCGCCACGAAAGGCCAGATCCGGATCCAGTTCCTGGCCGAGGCCATCCTGCTGGCCCTGGCCGGCGGGGCCGCCGGGGACATCGCCGGCGCCGCCGCAACCTCCGTCTACGCCCACGCCAAAGGCTGGGCCGTCGTCATCCCGCCCGACGCGTGGGTCGGCGGGCTCGGCGCCGCTCTCCTCATTGGCGCCCTCGCCGGGCTCCTGCCCGCCATCCGCGCCGCCCGCATGTCACCTACGCAGGCACTCTGGACTCTGTGACACCACGCAAGCCGCATGCCCTCGATAACGGGTGCTCGGGGGCGAGCCGGTAGCCAACGTGGTCGTCGTCAGCCGGGCTGCGAGTACTTGCTCGAACGCCCGGTTGCGCCGGTTGTTGGACACGACCAAGAAGAACTTGTCTTCGCCGATGTGAGCCAGGCGCCGACGGCTGAACTTCGCCACGTATTCGCCAGAACTTCCGGACTTACTCAGTGCGCGCCTCCCCCAGACGCTCCCACAGCCCGGGACAGGAAACGACCCTGTCGGCACCGGTGTCATCGCACCATCATCGCAGGCCGCCCAGGCGGTCCTGAGGCGAAATTTCCCACGCTGCAGGTGTACGTAACCGCCGCTGATCCCCTCTGTGCAAGTAAGACTCCCGGCGGGCGCCGCCGGGAGCAAAGGGGGAGGAAAACACCATGCCTGGTCCTTCTGGCTACGAACCGCTTCCCGGCAGCGAGCGTCCGCAGCTTCCGGACTCGACTCTGGTCGGTCCGGTCGGGAAGTCCGAGCGGGTCGCGATGACGCTGCTCCTGCGGGTGCGCCCGGACGCCTCGCCCGAGCCTGATTTCGAGCACTGGCAGAACACGCCGCCCGGCCAGCGGGAGTTCCTGTCGGCCGAGGAGTACATGCAGACCTACTCCTCGACCGACCAGGACGTCCAGGCGGTCACCGAATTCCTGGAGTCCAGGGACCTGCGGGTGACCGAGGCCAGCGCCGGGCGCCGCCGCATCGTGGCCGAGGGCGACGCGGCCAAGGTCGACGCGGCCTTCGCGGTCAGGCTGAACAACTACAGGGCACCCCGGACCCACACCCGCCGCCTGGCGCCCAGGCCGGAGGGCACGCCGGACCTCGAGCACACGGATGAGGACGTGGTCTACCGGGGCTTCGTGGGGCCCGTTCAGCTGCCGTCTGAACTCGTCGGGGTGGTCGAGACGGTGATTGGCCTGGACAACCGCCAGCTCGGCCAGCCTGGGGGCACCGGCACCGGCGACCCGCCCAACGCGAACTACCTTTCACCGGTCGCCGTAGCCCAGCTCTACGACTTCCCGAATACGGGCGCCGCCGGTGAGACCATCGGGATCTTCGAGGATGCCGGCGCCGGGGCCGCCTACAGTCACACCGACATCACGGACTTCATCTCGAGCCTGCCCGCCGGGTACAACACCCAGCCGAGCCTGGCGGACATCGGCCTGACGGTTGGCGCGACGACGTACACGAACCAAACGTCGCTCGTCACCAGCTCGCCGACCGGCGCGGTCGGCGAGTGCACGATCGACGTTTCCATCGCCGCGGCGGTGGCCCAGGGCGCCAACATCAACGTCTATTTCAGCGACGCCAGCGAACAGGGCTGGGAGGCGTTCTTCGATCGCGCCATCAACCCGCCCGCCGGGGACAATCCCCCGTCCGCCCTCACGAACAGCTGGTTTTCCATCTTCGGCGACGATCCCGGCCAAATCGGTGACCCATCGGCCTCGGGGTCGATCGCGCACTGGATGCACACCAAGCTGCGCAGCGCCCACACGCGCGGCATCACCGTGTTCATGGCCATCGGCGACTGGGGTTCCGCAGACCAAATTGCCGACGGCAACTGCCACGTTGCCTACCCCCACAGCGATCCCGCGGTAACGGCATGCGGCGGCACGATCGTCGGGAACATAAGCCCGACCGGATTCGAAGAGTTCGTGTGGAGTGAGACGAATACCGGCTCGCAGTTCCAGAACTTCCCGTACGAATCGACCGGCGGCGGCGTCAGCGACAACCCCGGCTTCCCGGTGCCGCATTATCAGAAGGCGGCCGGAGTCCTCCCCGTCTCCAAGAACGACGGGAACGCGCGCCGCGGCGTCCCGGATGTCGCCGGCATGGTCGCCATGGACGGCTTCTTCTTCGCCGGGCAGGGCGGGCCGGGCCAGTACGGCTTCTTCGGGACCAGCCTGGTCGCCCCCCTCTACGCCGGCCTGACGGGTGTCATCAACGCGTTCCTGGGCCGCAGCACAGGATTCCTCAACCCGACGCTCTACCGGCACGGTCCGGCCATCTGCCACGATGTCCGGTTCGGCAACAACGACTCCGGTAACACGCCGGACGCGCCGGTCTACGTCGCGGGTCCGGGCTGGGATGCCTGCACCGGCTGGGGCAGCATCGACGGATCCCGGCTCCGGGCGGCGCTGGCCCCGGCGCCGGTCATCGTCACCGCGCTGACCGGCGCCGGGGATTTCGGCCGCGTCTGCCTGAACTCCTTCGCCGACCAGATCCTGACCATCAACAACACCGGATTCAGCCTCCTGCTGATATCGGACATCACGTCGTCGTCAGCGGCTTTCGTCCTGCCGTCGGTCGCCTCGTATCCGCTCGCGATCGGGCCCGGCGAAGCCATTAACATCGTGATCCGCTTCCAGCCCACCAGCCTCGGCCCGAGCGGCGCCACGCTGACCATCTACAGCAACGATCTGCTCGGCCCGCACACCGTGTCCGTATCCGGCGTCGCGCCCGCGCCCCGGCTGGTGCTGGCCATGGCCGACAGCGGGAACATGGGCGCGGCCTGCACCGGGTCGTTCGTCGATGAGCCGCTGATCCTGAACAACAGCGGGGCCTGCCTGCTTTCGGTCACCGACATCACAAGCTCGTCCGCCGAGTTCCAGGTTCCGCAGGTCACGTCCTATCCGCTGTCGGTCGGACCGGGAGAATCGGTGCCGGTGCCAATCCGGTTCGCGCCGGCCGGCGTCGGTCCCGCTTCGGCGACCCTGACCATCATCAGCAACGATCCGGCCAGCCCGGCATCCATCGTGGTGACCGGTGAGGCGCCGTCGGGCCGACTGGCCGTGACCGGCTCCACATTCTTCGGCGGCGTCGAGGCCTGCCGCAGCGCCGAACGCACCATCTCGATCTGCAACGTGGGCGACTGCAAGCTGCACGTATCGAGCGTGCGGTTCCGGCACCCCCGCCGTCACTGGGAACTGGTTCACAATCCCTTCCCGGCCGCCCTCCACCCGGGCTCCTGCCTGAGCGTGGTCATCCGCTACAAAGCCACCGAACGCATTCCGCGATCGTGCGACCTGATCATCGACAGCGACGACCCGGCGACGCCGGTCCGGATGCTGGAGGTGCTGGCCTACACGATCTGGCCCGACGGCTGCTGTCGCAGGTGCTGCGACAGCTGCCGGAAGGAACCGTGCGAACGGCGGCACTGCGAGCCTTCCAGCTGCCGGAACTGCTGCGAGGACCGCGATTTCGACGAGGCGGATCTCGATCAGGCGGGGAGCCTCAGCGGTAGGTGACGGGCATCTGCTTGATGCCGTTGATCCAGCCGGAGCGCAATCTCGTCCGCTGGCGCGAGTTGGCGGCAAGTCTGGCCTTGACAAGGCCAGACTCAACCGCCCACGCGTCGAAGCAGGCGCAGATGGCCGCCGTCGGCGTCCGCCTCAGGGACCCGGCTAGCGTAGTGTCACAACTTGACGACACGATCCGACAGGACAGTCGACCACCGAATCAGGTCGTATTCGGATCAAGGCGACGCCTGGCCGCGCCGCTAGCTCGGCGCTGCGAAGTCAGGCGGCCTCGACCTTCGGCATGATCTCCTCCTTGAGCCGCTTGAGGTCGTCGAGCGTCTTCGAGACCGGCACGTCCTGGAACGGCGGCCAGATGAGCAGCATCGTCAGCCCGGCCTCCTTCAGCCGCTTGAGGTTGTCGGTGACCTGAGCAGCGGTTCCCACCAGTATGTTGCTGCCTTTCCCTTGCGGTGCCTGGTCCGTCTCGGTGTCGGTGATCGTGTACCAGATCATGCTGCCGATGTCGAGATCGTCGATCGAGCGCGAGCTCTCGAGCTTTCCTAGCTCCTGGGAGATGGCGCCGCGCCACTGCTGGAGCTCCTCCGGGGTGTCCTGGATCCCGATCCAGCCCGCCAGGTTGTACTTCGAGATGCGACTCGCCGAGCGAGCCGGATCCTTGAGCCCGCTGAAGTAGATCGGCGGATGCGGCTTCTGGACCGGCTTCCAGCCGAACCCGCACCGGTCGAAGTCGGCGAACTCGCCGTGGTACTCGAACACGTCGTTCGTCCAGATGCCCTGCATGATCTCGATCGTCTCGCGCACGTGCTTGTGCCGCTTGGGGTAGATGTGCGAGGCACTCGCGGCCGCGAACTCCTCGGGCATCCAGCCGGCCCCGATGCCCACGTTGAGCCGACCGTTCGAGAGATGGTCCACGGTAGCGAGCTCCGCCGCCAGGACACCAGGCGCACGGTACGGCGTGTCGCAGATGCTCATGCCGATCCGCACCTTCGACGTCTTCGCGGCCAGCCAGGGGATCAGCGGCCAGCCCTGGAACCACTCACCGCGGGAGGACACCGGCAACGCCTTCGGGAACTCGTCCATCATGCCGAAGGAGTGCTGGAGCTCCACCCGGTCAGAGGCCTCAGGAACGACGATCCGGTCGAGCGTCCAGACGGAGTCGAAGTCGAGCGCCTCGGCGAGGCTGGTGAGATCTTCGAGCTCCTTGACGGTCACCTTGTTACGGAAGTTCGGCAGGTAGAGAGCTAGCTTCATGGGACGGTCTCCTCACGGTGCGTTCGTGGCCGGGCCCGGCCAGCGCTGCGGTGGACTAGCACGCCTCGCCCGGTCCCGGGCCTGCGGCCTAGGAAGGGCGGATTATCGCAGGGCCCCGGACGGCGGCCCTGCGGACGTGAACATCTGGCATTTTCGCCAAGCTCGGCGGCCGCCCGGCCTGGGCCGGCTTTCACCACGACCCACCGTCCGCCGTTTCGGCGCGGAGCCGGTCGCGCAGTTCGCGCTTGACGACCTTGCCGTAGTTGTTGGTCGGCAGGGCATCGACGAACCGGTGGTCCTTGGGCCGCTTGAATCGTTGCGATTTGGCCGGGGCAGGTCCGGTCGAGATCCTCGACCGACGGCTGGGCCACACGGTCGCCGGCCACCACGAAGGCCACTACCGCCTCGCCCCACTTCGCGTCCGGGCGGCCGACAACGGCGGCCAGGTCCATCGGCGCGCCACCGTAGATGATCGTTTTCAGGTGCGAGAGGTCCGCCTCGGCGATGGCTCGGTCGTCGGCCAGCCGCTTCACCATGGTGGGCGGCGCGAAAAACGACATCCCCGGCCACCTCCCCAAGAGGGCGGCGATCTCGTCCGTCCTCCGCTTGAGGACGGGGACGCGATCATGCGGGCGCAAGCCTCCCATAAAAGAGCAGGGTAACGCGGGTAAGGCTGCCGCTCAATCCCAAAATAAAGCAGCGCTGCACAGGAGGGCTGCCGCTCCATGCCGGGGAGCCAGGGTGCCACGGAGCGGGCTGTCAAAGTCGGTGACCGCACACCGATGCACCTCCGTCGGCACCGGCCTTCGACGAACTATCATCACCGCAGATACCACTCATCCGCAACGCCACGAAGGGTTGTGACACGAACCCATGTCCATGGCTGCCGGGCTACTGCGATGAGGCTCGCGGATCCCGAGGTGCGAGCAAGACTTGAGTTGCACGACCACGGGATCCTTTGCACCGTGCACGCCGAGCGGGGCGTGGACGCCGTGCCTGTCGCGTACGCCGTGGACGACGACGGCTACGTGGGCGTGCCCATCGACCTGGTGAAGCCGAAAGCGTCGCTACGCCTACAGCGGGAGCGGAACCTGGAGGCGGACCCGCGGGCCACACTGCTGGTCGAGCACTGGGATCACAGCGACTGGTCGCAGCTGTGGTGGGTGCGAGCCGAGCTGCGCTGGCAGCGCGACACCGCCGCTAGCCGGGCGGCAGCCCTTGCCGTCCGGCTAGCAGGGCGGTACCCGCAGTACCAGGACCAGCCCTTTGCTCGCGTACTGGTGCTGCATATATTCGGCGTGGTCGGCTGGGCCGCAAACGACCGTTGATCCCGGGCCAAGGGGAGGTGATGATCAGGTATGCCGTACCAGCTCCGCCAGTCCAGCTGCCGCCCGGCCACCTCAGCGCAGCCGGCGCGCCGCAGACCGCGTCGGCCTCCGCCGACCGCCCATCAGCTCATCGAACAACACTCCTGGTGGGAACCGCTGCGCAGGTCACGGACAACCTTAAGAGGCTGAAGGAGGGGCTGACGCTGCTGCTCATCTGGCCGAGGTTTTGGGACGTGCCGGTGTCGAAGACGCTCGACGACCTCAAGCGGCTGAAGCATGAGATCATGCCGAAGGCCGAGGCCATCTAACTCCATAGCGCCACTGCCAAGAGGGAGGTTCCTTATGCCCAAGGGATACGTGATCTTCACCGAGGACATCCACGACGAAGCGCAGATCAACGCCTACGCGCAACAGGCCATTCCGACGATCCTGCAAGCAGGCGGCCAGGTCCTCGTGGCAGACGATGCGCCCGAGCTGATCGAGGGGTCCTGGCACGGTAAGCGGACCGTCCTTCTCGAGTTCGAATCCGTGGAGGCCGCGCGGAACTGGTACAGGTCGGCTGAGTATCAAGGGCTCGCTGGCCGGCGCCACGCTGCCGCGGACAGTAATGCAGTGATCGTCGCGGGTTTCGAGATGCCGACCGGCTGACAGGCGGCGTTGCCGGTCGCCGCCTCGCGGACCAGATAGCCTTCGGCCTCGAGTTGCCAGCACACCACGGTGCGTACCCGGCTGTCGTCGTCGATCACCAGCAGTGAGGGCCGTACGTCGGCTGCCGCGCTCGGTGCCACCCGTGCCCCTACCCGGGATGGGCCTCGCCGCCGTCACGGTGCGACCGCGATCGACCTTGGTGGCTGCGACCATGCCTGTTTGACCTGTGGAAGCGAGCGAAGCCGCCGGACTTAGTGCAGCCAGCGGTGGCCCTCGCGTGGACATGGCAGGGGCGCGTTGGCATTCTGCGACGCGGCACCGTCCGTTCCTGCACATGCCGGTCTCAGGGCGTCGACGATTCCCGCGGGAGAAGGGCCCTGACCTCCTCCGGATCTGGCCCACCGGATCCGATGAGTACGACGGCGTCATCGAAGCCGGCGCGGGCGTAGCGGCGGAGTACCTCGCCTGTGGGCTCGAGGTCGTCCCTGCTGTCCAGCGGGATGGCGCACACGATCGCCCGTTGGCCGCCGGCGGCCCGGTAGCGCTCGTGGGCAGCGATGATCTGATCTGGCGTGCTGCGGTATCCGGAGGCCAGCCAGCCGTCGAAGTCCCGCGCTGCCCGCTCGACATTGGCGCCCCACGAGCCGAGCAGGAGTGCCGGCCCGCCGCCGGCCACGGCGGCGGGGGTGAGGTCGACGTGTTCGTCTCGCCCGTGAGCGAGCAGGACCCGGAGCCGGCCGGTGTTGCGGTGGAAGGTCGCGAAGCGAGCGGTGTAGTCCCGGTCCAACGTGGCGAAGTCGGTCTCCGTCGATCCTGGGCTGACCCCGAGGGTCAGCCGGTCGCCGCACACCGACATCAGGGAGAGCACTCGATGGGCGAGGTCGGCGGGGTGGTAGAGCGGGACCTGCACGGTGGCCGTTCCCAGCTCGACGTCGTGCGTTACCGAGGCCGCCGTCGCGAGCGTCACGAACGGGTCCGGAATCAGTGACCCGCGCCCGATGATGTGGGGCGTCCACAGGCTCTCGAAGCCCGCCGTCACCAGGCGGTCAGCCCACGCGGCGACCGCAAACGGGGGCGCATCGGACAGGTGGGCGAGCGTCGCACCTAGGCGCATGTGTTCTCCTCGTCCCGGATCAGGCCGACGGGGTGAACCGGTCCGACCCGAACCGCTCGTACCATCGCAGGGCGTCGGGGTCGTCGACGGACGCGATGTTGGCCGCCTTCTCCAGCGGCGTCCCTCGCAGCAGCTTCTTGATCGGGACCTCGAGCTTCTTGCCGCTCAGGGTGTGCGGCACCGCGGGCGCCTCGACGATCTCGTCCGGGACGTGCCGGGGGGTCAGCCGGGTGCGCAAGGTGGTGACGATCTCCTGTTTCAGCTCGTCATCCAGCGCGTGCCCAGGGGCGGGGACGACGAACAGGCCTAGCCAGTAGCCGTCGTCGGGCTGTTCGACGCCGATCACCAGCGTCTCGGAGATCTCCGGGATGGTCTCGAGCACGTCATAGAAGTCACTGCTGCCGAGGCGCACGCCCTGCCGGTTGAGCGTCGAGTCCGAACGACCGTGCATGGAGACGCTGCCGTCGGAGTGCATCGTCACCCAGTCCCCGTGGCGCCACACGCCGGGCCAGGTGTCGAAGTAGGACTCTGTGTAGCGCTCTGCGTCCGGGTCCCTCCACAGGGATACCGGCATCGAGGGCAGGGGCTGGGTGACGACGAGGTCCCCCACAGTGTCGGTCACCGGGACGCCGTCCTCGTCCCACGCCGCGCAGTCCACCCCCGCCAGCCGACCGCCGATGCGCCCCGCTCGCACCGGGGCGTACTCGTTGGAGCCGACGAACGAGCCGCTGATATCCGTCCCGCCGCTGGTCGAGTCGATCCGCAGGTCTGCGCTGACGTGCTCCATGACCCAGCGGTAGCCATCCGCCGGCAACGCCGACCCGCTGACCATGAGATGCCGTAGCCGGCTCAGGTCATGCTCCTGCCGGGGCGAGACACCGGCGTTCGCCGAAGCGGTCACTACGGCGGCGCCCATAAGCATGACGTCCGCCCGGGTGCGTGCCGCGACCTCCCAGACCGCGCCTTTCGGGTGGCTGGGACTTCCCTCGTACAGCACGATGCTCGCACCCTGGGTGAGCGCGCCCAGTTGCATGTTCCACAACGCCCAGCCGGTGGACGAATAGGTGAACATGCGTTCTCCAGCACGCAGTCCGCAGTACAGCCCGGACCATTTCGTGCCCTCCAGCGTGATGCCGCCTTGACCATGGACCAGGCCTTTGGGCAGCCCGGTGGTGCCCGAGCTGAACAGCACCCACAGCGGGTGGGAGAACTCGACCTGTTCGAAGACCAGCGGTTCGTCCTGGGCCAGTACTTCGTCCCACGCTGTCGAGCCCTTCGGATGCGGGCGGTCGCTGAAGGCGTAGGGGACATGGACGAACCGCTCTAGCGCCGGGAGCTTGTCGCGCAGCTGCGCGACGACGTCGCTGCGGTCGACCACCTTGCCGTTCCAGTGGTACCCGTCCGCGGCAATCAGCACGCTCGGCTCGAGCTGCGCGAGACGCCCGATGGTGCCGTCTGCGCCGAAGTCCGGGGAGCAGCACGCCCACACCGCCCCGATGGCCGCAGCGGCGAGGCAGCCGATCACCGCGTGCTCGGTGTTCGGTAGGTAGGCAGCGATCCGGTCACCCGGGTGCACGCCGGTCCGGCGCAGCCAGGCCGCCGCTGCCGCCACGGATCGGCGAAGGGCCGCGCGGGTGATCTCGCGCGCCGGTCCGCCACCCTCCTGGACGCACACCAGCGCCGTGGCGTCGTCGGTCCCCTGGCGCAGTGCGTGCTGGGCCCAGTTCAACCGGGCGCCGCTGAACCAGCGGGCGTGCGGCATCGGATCGGCGGTGCGCACCGTCGTCCACGGCGTCGAGAACTCGACCTCGTAGTAGTCGACGATGGAGTTCCAGAACCGGTCCAGGTCTTCCACCGACCAGGCCCACAGGGCGTCGTGGTCGGGGAACGGGCGCCCTTCGCGAACTTCCAGCCAGTTCAGGTACTCGCGCAGCGCTGACCTGTCGATGCGGTCCGCGGTCGGGCTCCAGAGCGTGTCGGTCATCTGCGCCGCCGCACCGTGCGCGCATCGACCGCGGCGGCTGCCAGCCGGGGTGCCATGGGTCGACTGTAGAGGTGCCTGGCGGCGATGCGCACCTATCCAGCGCCAGTTGATCGTGCGTTGAGATGTGTGCGACATAGTGGTGGGCAAACGGAGAACGCAGCCCTGCGATATCCAGGGTCGTCTGAGGAGGCCGATCGATGAAGCTCGCTCTGTACTTTCCGAACTTCCGCGACGAGGGGCGCAGCAGGCGCTCCGGCGGCGGCCCGGCCAGGACAGCGAGCTGTCCTTCTGCTACTACCCCTCCGCCGCCACCATGATGCGCGACGAGCACGGCCCGCCCGTCCCCGAGCTGGCCCGGCGGATGACCGCCTGCTCCTGCCGCCACGACCCGCCCGCGCCCTGGTCCCCGTGCTCACCGCCATGCCCGGCCACGGCATCGGCCCCGGCAACATCCTCGCCGACTCCAGCTACGCCCACCGCGACGCCGACGCCTGGCCCTCCCGCTCCGGCAGGCCGGCGCGCCAGCTGGTCCAGGACCTGCACCCCGCCGACCGCGGTCCCCCGCGGCACCCACCACGGCGCCATCATCGCCAACGGCAACCTGTACTGCCCGGCCACCCCCCGCCCGCTGCTGGAACTCGGCCCGCTCGCCCGCGACGCCACCCCGGACCCAGGCCGCCACGCACGACCAGCAGACAGACAGCCGAGACCGCCCGCTACAAGCTCGGCCGCATCACCAGCGACGACGCCGACGGCTACCACGGCGTCGCCTGCCCTGCGGTCACAGGCAAGATCCGCTGCCCGCTCCGCCCGGCATGTATCACCCTGGACCGGGACCGGCCCGAGATCCTCACCCCGCCCGGGCACCCGCCCGCCTGCTGCACCCAGCAGCCCATCACCGTCCCCCCGGACGTGGCCGCCAAGACCCGGCAGAAGCACGACTACCCTTCCGCCGCGCACCGCCGGTCCTACGCCCGCCGCACTGGCGCCGAGCGGACCTTCTCCACCGTCAAGGACCCCGCCACCAACAACATCACCCGCAGCTGGACCCGGCTCATGGGCCTGACCCCGCTCACGCTCTGGCTCGCGTGCCTGCTCGCCGTCCGCAACCAGCGCATCCTGACCGCCTGGAACACCCGCCAGGCCGACAACGCCCGCCGCGGGCCTGCCCCCCAAAACCCGGCGCCGCCGCCGTAAGACCCTCGCCAGCCTCGCCGCCACCACCGCACCGCCCTAACCCAAGCCAGCAACCCACGGTCTACCGCCAGCACAGCCGGCACCACGCAGGCACGGCACGGAGAGCACAACATGCTGCCCCGAACAGCCCGGACAGGCAGCACCCAGCGCGCAAGCGGTATCACATCCAGCCCGCAGCGGCCAACCACGCAGAATGTCAGACCCAAACGTGAAGATAAGTGCAGGTCAAACGTGAAGACCTTTGGGAGCCGGTGAGCGGGATCGAACCGCTGACCTGCCGTTTACAAGAAGCCTGGCCTGGCGCTCTGAGTGCGCTGCCTGCACGGATGCCACAGATCCACGCCGCCATGACACTCATTGCACCCGTTGCGCCAGTGGCTCGGTCCACGAACCGGTCCACGGCTCACACGGCCAGCGGCTCATGCTGATCACATAAAGTCACCATGGCGCGCACGGCTGCCAGCCATGACCAGACGTCCTGGCGCTCACCCTTGGCTCCGTGTCTCTGGGCCGTCTCAGGCCATGCGGGCCCCCACGGCGGGTGCTCCTCGTCGTACACCATCCCCGCCCAGCAAAGAGCAAGCCGGAGCCCACGGTTGCGACCCCGACGACTACGACAGCCCCGCCGATGCCGCCGCCCTGCTCGAAATCCCCGCCGTCGGCGGCGCGATGGACCTGGCCACCGGCGCCAGGCAGACCTTCGTGATGATGAGCCTGCTGTCCCGGGACGGCACCGCCAAGCTCGTGCGCACGTGCACCTACCCGCTGACCGGGCTGGCTTGCGTCAAGCCGCGTCTACACCGACCTGGCGGTCTTCCTCATCCATCCGCGCGGTGTCGTCGTCCGCGACGTCTTCGGCATCACCTTCGACCGGCTCACGGCCCTGGTCGACCCGCCCCTCATCGACGGCACCATCAGCTGACCGCGAGACCGACGGGCTCGGCCGGTTGCCGTGGCCCTGTCCGTCAGCGGCCTGCTCGCGTCCCGCGCTGAACCTGACGGAGGACGCCTGTCCCAGCGTGAGGATGAATCCTCACTCGTGCCGTCGAGGCGGACTTCACGGCCGGGTTCATAGCTGGCTTGTAAGTGCTTAGAGGGTGCGCTAGCGTCCTCCGCTGGTCCTGAACTTGCTTTGGCCAGGGCTGCGCCATTCCGCCGCCCGATAGGGTGGGTGCCGTGGACAGCTACGCTCTGGGTGATTTCTCGGTCTCTCGCATCGGCTTCGGCGCCATGCAGCTGCCTGGCCCGGGCGTCTGGGGGCCGCCGCGTGACCGCGGCGAGGCGCTGCAGGTGCTGCGCCGCGCAATCGAGCTCGGCGTGGACCACATTGACACCGCGCAGTACTACGGGCCCGACGTCGCCAACGAGCTCATCCGCGAGGCGCTGCACCCCTACCCGGACAACCTCGCGCTAGTCAGCAAGGTCGGCGCACGCCGTGACCAGACCGGGGGATGGCTACCCTACAACGAACCTGATCAGCTGCGCAGCGGCATCGAGGACAACCTGCGCAGCCTCCGGGTCGGGCAGCTGGCCGCCGTGAACCTGCGGGTGACGGGCGACGAGCCGGACCAGCGGTTCGACGACCAGCTCACCGCAATGATCCAGGCCCGCGAGGATGGCCTGATCGGGGGCGTCGGGCTGAGCAACATCACCCTCGAGCGGCTGCGCCACGCGCTGGAGCGCACCCCGATCGTGTGCGTGCAGAATCCGCTGAACCTAGCCGACCGCTCCTCGATGCCCGTCCTGCGGGAATGCGCCACACGGGGAATAGCGTTCGTGCCGTTCTTCCCGCTGGGCTCGGCCTTCGCACAGGACAACCAGGTGCTGGGCAATCCGGAGGTCCGGGCAATCGCCGAACGGCTCGGTGCTACTCCGGCCCAGATCGCGCTCGCCTGGACCCTGGGCCTGGCGCCCAACGTCCTGCTGATACCCGGCACCTCCTCGGTGGCGCACCTGGAAGAGAACCTCGCCGCCGCCGACGTCACGCTCGACGAGCAGGCGCAGCGGCGGCTCGCCGCAGCCCAGGGATAAGCATCCCATGAGGCACTCCCGGCCACGTCCGCGCTCGACGAGGGCGTCGCCCCGGCGGCAGTCGCTGCGCTGAGGGCGGCGCCTGCCATCGGATCTCGACCGAAACGTACCGGTGAGTTTCGACGGATCGAGCCGTCAGAGTAGGCAGCGTCCCGCTCAACCGGAGGAGTATGCATGCGCAAGGTGGTGTTGTACGAGCTGTTGTCCCTCGATGGCGTAGCCGAGGACCCGGACAAGTTCGTCATCGACTGGGATGAGGCGATGGATGCCAACCTCGCCGCCGTCATCGCCACCCAGGACGCGGTCATTCTCGGCCGTCGCAGCTATGCTGAGTGGTCTGAGTTTTGGCCAGGCAGCGAGATCGAGCCGTTCGCCACGTTCATTAACGACGTCGCAAAGTACGTCGCATCTTCCACACCGCTGGGGCGGCAGTGGCACAATGCGACAGCGATCGAAGGCGGGTTGGTCCAGTTCGTACAGAACCTCAAGAATTCGTCCGGCGGTGACATTGGCGTCCACGCCAGCATCTCGGTCGCCCAAGCGCTGCTCGCAGCGGACGCCATCGACGAAGTACGGCTCGTCGTCGCACCGGCGATCGCTGGCCGTGGGCGACGGCTCTTGGACGGACTGCCGCCGATTCGCCTCGAATCGCTCCGTAGCGCGACGTCGCCCGGGGGTTACCTGCTTGCCGACTATCGCATCTCGCGGTGACTCGGCTCGCCCGGAGCTCACAAGCAGGCCATTCGCCGGCTCAAACTCGATCTCAGGCGGCGTCGGCTGTCCCCTGCGGCCGCCGCCGGCGTTCTTCCAGCAATTCTCAAGGTAGTTGCAGGCCAGGCACCTGGACGAGTAGCCGTCCGAGCGCAATGGGATGGGAGCCGGTGAGCGGGATCGAACCACTGACCTGCCGTTTACAAGAAGCACGACCCCGTGCACCGTACGCGCTAGCTGCAACGATGGCACGGCTCATTGCACTGATAGCACTCGCTGCGCTGGGATTTTCCGACGCGACGTTCCACGAACCGTTCCACGCAGACGGCACACAACGGCTCATAACCGTAACCGAGCGTAGTGGCCGGAACCCACCGTAGTGGCGCCGCAAACGGCTCTGAGCTTCTCTCCGTTGACGCTGTTGGTGCACTTGGGATCAAGGTCGGCTGCGTCGCCGACGGTATCTGCTGGGTCGCTCGCCGATCTCCCTGCCCGCCTGCAGCCGCTCGACGTTCCACGCGAGCTGCGCCGCGGTCGCTGCGGGGACACCCGGCGGGACTGTTACCCGGTCGAGCGCTTTTGCGAAGTCTGCCAGGGTCGCGGTGACGATCCGCTTTGCTTCTCCGGTGCCGAGCGCATTCCACCGCTCGGCTTCGCGGATGAGGTGCGCGGCGCTGATGCGCCGGTGGTCGAAACTGCCGTCGACGGCAAACGCGAGGTTGTATTCGATCCGGCCGGTCTGGAAGAGGTTCGGGACCGCGTCGTAGACGTCAGCGAGCACGCTGCGGCCGGAAAGGTGCAAGATGGCCAAATTCTTCGCGTGGACGTCGTTATCGCCCAGGAGCACGGTGAACGTGAGCCTGCGCAGGAAGTCGGCAACTGGCCTCCCCTCCCCCTGAAGCGAGCCGAGGAGCTCGGCGATCCGATACGCGCTCGGGCGATGGGAATCACGCGGCGCACCAGGGTCCTGGAACTTCGCGTGGTCATCGACCCAGTCGAGGCCGAGTGCCTGAGCAGCGTCCTCCTGGTGGATCAGCGTGACATTCTCGCCGTCGACAGCCCGATCGTAGCGCTCGATGACCAGGTACTGGCGGGCACCATTGCCGACAAGCTCCGTGTGGTAGTGCGCAAGCCCGAGTTCGGCGGCCAGTGCGTGACCGTAGTGCTCCCTTGCGAGCCCGTCGGAGCGTCCCGGAAGCCTTGGCTTGAGGATGTGGGTAGAGTGCGCGCGGCCGCGAGGAAGGTACCAATTGCCGTCGAACCGGGCGAGCAGCAGCTTCGGCTGGTAACCGGCGAGCATTGAGCGGCTCTGATCATCGGAGCCGAGGTCGCCGTCATTCGCAGCCCGGCGGAGGCGCTGGATGATCTGGCCGTCACTGATCGGCTCGTAACGCGGCTGCGTCCGGCTTTGAATGTCTGGGTCGCTTATCGTCACGGCGCCGGCGATCGAACTGCCGAATTCGCGGAGCATCGCGTATAGGTCCGCCGGATTGCTGATGCCTCGGCGCTGAGTGAGCCGCTCACGCTGACGGCCCTCGAGAGCGTATCCGCCGAAGAAACTGCTCGCCGCAGCCGACGGCGCCTTCGACCGGACAGACCCGAACAACTCCGTCAGCGTGACGGGCCCGGGGGCGTTCCCATCAATCCACTCAAACTCGATGCGCTCCCGCCGGGAGCCGCGGGTAATCCAGCCGATCTGCTCGCCATGGAGACGCACCTCCAGTCTGTCAGCCATCAGAGCGGCCCTTGCCAACAGCCGGTTCACCGGTGTCGAACGTAACGCTTAGGGTGATGCCGAGCGACTTCAGCGTACGCAGCAGGCGGGTCATGTACACCGTGCTCCGGCCTGCTTCCAGTCTATTAAGGTAAAAACGGTCGTAGGCGTTCGTCTGCGCTAGCTCCTCCTGCGAGATGCCGCGTGCCTCACGTACGGCGCGAATCGCGTCTCCGATGTCACGCGGCTTACGCACATCGATCGTCCTACGTGCCATGACCATCACTCCGGTTTACGTGAGGAAATCCCCACATCGCTTTACGTGAGAATATCACCACATCCCGCTCTGTGCGAAAATTCCCACACTCGCGCAGCACCCCTGGATGAGGATCAGTTCGACGCGGCTGTCCTGGACAGGAGGCTAGGCGACACGCCGTTTGCGCCGAGCGAACCGGAGTGCTGCATCGTCGCGTAGACCCAGTCCACCTCCCACAGAGGCGTTCACCCGGTGATGTCTCGCCGAGATGCGATCCGACACGGGAGACGCCGAGATTCGACGTAGGCGGGGTTACGCCCGTTGACCGAGGTCAGCGCGGCGATCAGAGATCACGCGAGACGCCGGAGATGCCCGTCGTATGGCTCATAACCCAGCGACGACTGGCGGCGTCTGGGCACGCCAGTACGCGGCCCAGGACGAGGGGCTCGGGCTGGACGCCCTGACCTCCAGGACCGGGAGTGGCCTGGACCCTGGCGAGTTCGGAACGTTTCTCCCGCGCAGCACAACCTCGAAGCGTTCGGGACGGCCTACCTCCTAGTGGCGTCCGAGCATGTCGTCGGAGACGTGGCGGAGATGGTCGTGCATGAGGGCGTGGGCGTGTTCGGGGTCGCGTTCGGTGAGGGCAGCGACGATGGCGGTGTGCTGTTCGTGGTAGTCCTTGCGGCGTTCGGGGGTGGAGGTGCGGCGTTTGAGGCTGCCCCATACCGGCAGGGACCGGGCGGTGCTCATGACGTCGAACAGGTTCATGAGCAGGCCGTTGTGGACGGCCTGGGCGATGGCGCGGTGCAGGTGGGTGTCGTGGGTCTCGAACGCTTCGTAGCTGTCGCTGTTCCCGCCGGCGTCCAGGTGTCCGGTGATGCGGTCCAGGTCGGCCTGGTTGGCGGTGCGGGCGGCGAGCGCGGCGATGGGCGGCTCGATGGTGAGCCGGGTCTGCATGATCTCGGCGGGGCTGGTGTCGGGGGGTGCCCCGCTGAACCGGCGGGTGGCGGTCTCGGTGAGGAAGGTGCCGCGGCCGACCTGGCGGCTGATGAGCCCGTCGCGTTCCAGGGCGGCCAGGGCCCGGCGGACCTCGCTGCGGGGGGCGGTGAGCTGCCCGGCCAGGTCACGCTCGGTGGGGAGTTTCCCGCCGGGCCCCACGGCACCGCTGGCGGTCTGTTCCTGCAGCAGCGCCCGGAGCGTCTGCTCGACAGTATTCACACCGCAGATTGTATCGCTTGAACCAATCGAGACCAATATTTCAAGTCAGTATTTCTCAGATTAGTGCCGTCTAGCCCTCGACTTTAGATACGCGCCTGTTTACCATCGAAACCTGACCGTAACACAATGGCTCGATTGGTTTGGATTGGTTCAGCATGAAGCTAGCGGTATTCACCACCGGGGCAGATCTCCGGGCCGGGGTCGCTGACCCTGATCAGGGCGTCGTCCGTGACGTCACCGGCGTGCTCGGCGGCCCGGACCTGGCCGCCGTCCTGAGTGACTGGGACACCGTCGGCCCCGCGGTGGAGGATGCGCTGGCATCACGTCCCGCCATCGCGCTGGACTCGGTGCGGCTGCACGCGCCGCTGTGCCCGGTCCGCAACATCTGGGCGATCGGCAAGAACTACCGTGATCACGTCCGGGAGTTCGGCCGCAGCGGCTATGACACCCCGTCGCGGTCCGAGGAACTGCCGGACAAGCCGATCATCTTCTCCAAGGCGACCACCTCGGTGACCGGCCCGTATGACGACGTGGACCCGCACCACGGGGTGACCAGCGAGCTGGACTACGAAGGCGAGCTGGGCGTCATCATCGGCCGCGTCGGCCGCGGCATCTCCCGCCGCGATGCCTACGGGCACGTGTGGGGATACACCGTGCTCAACGACGTCACTGCCCGGGACCTGCAGCGCGACCACAAGCAGTGGCTGCTGGGCAAGTCGCTGGACACGCACTGCCCGATGGGCCCCTACGCGGTCAGCGCCGATGAGATCGGCGACGTCGGCACCCTGGAGGTCGAGACGCTGGTCAACGGCGAGCAGCGCCAGCACGCCCCGGTCAAGGACCTGATCTTCGACATCCCCACGCTGATCGCGACGATCTCGGCCGGGATCACGCTGCTGCCCGGCGACATCATCGCCACCGGCACCCCGGCCGGGGTCGGCATCGGGTTCGAGCCGCCGAAGTTCCTGGTCTCCGGCGACGTGGTCGAGGTCTCGATCAGCCGGATCGGGACGCTGCGCAACCGGATCGCCTGAACCGCCAGAACGGAGGAGAGCTCATGCGCATCAGCACCAGCCCGCCCAGGGACCTGGCCGTCGAGATCGAGGGCAGCGGACCGCCGGTCGTGATGGTCCACGGCCTAGGCGGCACCTCCAACTTCTACCAGGTCCAGGCGCAGGCGCTGGCCGAGCGGTTCCAGGTGATCCGCGTCGACTCCGCAGGCGCCGGCCGGTCTCCGGTCAGCGACGAGATCAGCATCGGCTCACACGCCGATGACCTGGCCGCCCTGCTGGACCAGCTCGGCGTCAGCGGCGCCACCGTCGTCGGCCATTCCATGGGCACCCTCGTAGTCCGCACCCTGGCCGCCCGCCACCCCGCCCTGGTGTCACGCCTGATCCTGCTGGGCGCCGTGGCCGAGCCTACCGACGCGGTCCGCAAGGCCCAGCGCGACCGTGCCGCCACCTTGCGCAAAGACGGCACCGTGGCCGTCGCCCCAGGTGTGGTCGCCAACGCCCTGTCCGAGACCACCCGGCGCGACAAGCCCGAAGTCTCCGCGTTCGTCCGTGAGCTGATCATGCGGCAGGACCCCGAGGGTTACGCCCGCAACTGCGAGGCCCTGGCCGCCGCCGCCGACCCCGGCCCAGTGGACCCCGGCCTGCCCCTGCTGCTGATCACCGGCGGCGACGACAAGACCGGGCCGCCCGAGGTCAGCCACGCCATCGCCAGCGCCCACGGCTCGGCCACCGTCGCGGTCATCGACGGCATCGGGCACTGGACCGCCCTGGAAGCCGCCCGCGACGTCACCGACCACCTGCTGAAGTTCTTCTGACCAGCAGGCCCGCCACCTAGCTAAGAGCCCAGTCTGATGTAACAGGAGCCACCCACATGCCCGTCAGCCCTGACAAGGTCCTCTTCAGAAACGTCTCCATCCTCGACTCCACCGGCGCCGATCCCTATCCCGGCGACGTCCTGGTCGAGAACGACCGGATCGCCGCGGTCGGCGACGTCGACCCGCACTCCGCCGCCGGAGCGCGGGTCATCGAGGGCCGCGGCCGCACCCTGATGTCCGGGCTGTGCGACGCCCACACCCACTTCAGCTGGAACAACAGCGCCGACCTGGACGGCCTGGGCACCATGCCGGTCGAGGAACACCTGCTGTTCTGCCTGGAATCGGCCCGCACCTACATCGACTCCGGCTACACCATGTGCCTGGGCGCCGCCTCCGCCAAGGAACGCCTCGATGTAGTGTGCCGCGACGCCATCAACGCGGGCCGCTTCCCCGGCCCCCGCTACCTCGCCAACGGCCCCGAGATCGCCGTCACGGGCGGCGCCCTGATCAAGTCCATCACCAAGTTCGCCGACGGGCCCGAGGGCATGCGCAAAGCCGTCCGCGAGCTGGTCGACCTCGGCGTGGACCAGATCAAGCTGTCCATGACCGGCGAGGAGATCACCGGCACCCAGCGCGCCGAGGACACCTACTTCTCCGACGAGGAATGCGCCGCCGCCGTCACCGAGGCCCACCGCCGCGGCAAGCGGGTCTGCGCCCACGCCCGCAGCGCCGAATCGGTGAAGATGTGCGTCCGGAACCACGTCGACGTCATCTATCACGCCAGCTTCACCGACGCCGAGGGCATGGACATGCTCGAGGCCAGCAAGGACTGGGTCTTCGTTGCCCCCGGCATCAACTGGCTCATCGCCACCCTCTACGAGGCCGAGGCCTTCGGGTTCCCCCAGGAAGCCGCCGAAGCCGTCGGCTACAAGAAGGAACTGGAAACGGCCGAGGCCGGGCTTCGCGAGATGCACCGACGCGGCATCCGGGTCCTGCCCGGCGGCGACTACGGCTTCGCCTGGACCCCGCACGGCACCTACGCCCGCGACCTGGAGCACTTCGTCGAGCGGCTCGGCTTCACCCCGATGGAAGCTATCCTGTCCGCCACCGCCCTGGGCGGGCAGATCATGCTGCGGCCCGACGAGCTCGGCAAGGTCCAGCCCGGCTACCTCGCCGACCTGCTCCTCATCGACGGCAACCCCCTGGACGACATCACCATCCTGCAGGACCACGACAAGCTGAACTACATCATGAAGGACGGCCGCTTCCACTCCGAACCCGGCGACCACGACGCCCCGCCGCCCAGCCGGGACGAGTTGGTCACCACCAGCACCGAGGCCGTGGTCGAACAGCGGCCCTGACCCCACCGCGCCGGCCCGGCCGCTACCAGCACGCTGGCCGGCCCAGCGCGGGCCCTCACCGACCTGGGATCCCCGCCCATGACGCTGCTGATCTGCCGCACCTGCCCCCGCTATGACCGCCGCGCCACCGGCCAGTTCGCCCGCGACCTGACCGCCGCCATCCGCGCCGACAGCCGGGACATCCCCACCCGCAACGTCCAGTGCCTCGGCGGCTGCCCCGACAACAGCGTCGTAGCCGTCGACGGCCCCGGCAAGACCCGCGTCCGCTTCACCGGCATCACCAGCGACGACGCCCCGGCTATCATCAACGCCACCCTCGCCCACCAGGCCAGCAGCACCGGGAACCCCGGCGACTGGCTCATCCCCGCAGAACTTGCCGACCGGATCAGCTCCGTCACGGTCAAACGCCAGGCCGCCGCACCAGGCCAGACCGGCCAACCGTCCCAAACTTCTCACCTGGCATCACCCGCCTACAGTCACCGGCCATGGGGACCCCGCACTATCCGGGCTTCATGAATCTGGCTTGGTCGGGCCGGGAAGTGCCGTAGTCGAGGACGCCGACGATCTGACCCGGCCGCCGCTTGGCGCGGACGGGGATGCCCATCTCAGCACTCCATCTCATAGGACGTTTCCGGCTGCAGGTCAGCCCGCGGTTCGGCTTGGGTATCCCGCTCGATCCGTGCGGTGTGCTGACTGCTGGCCTCGAGTTCTGCCCGTTTCACGTCGATGCGGCGCGGGGCCTCGCCCGCGCGGGCCTGCAGCTCATCCAGCCGAGCGGCGCGCCCGTCATCGGCGGGCATAGGTTCGGCAGCCGCGGGCTCCGGAGTTCCCGGCTTGGATGCCGACGGCTCCGGCTCCGTCGAGGCCCCGGGTGTTCCTAACCGGAACTGCGCGGGCTGCAGTTCACGCCCCGATCCGGCGGTATCCGGTTCGTCGTGCCGGGCTTCCGGCTTCCCTTCCGGCGGCCACGGTAGGCCGCCGCGGATGACGGCCTGGTGCGCGAAGCCCGGCAGGCGATGGGACCCGGCCGAGTGCGGGCGGCCGAAGACCGCGGTGCGGCGATGAGCCTGGCCATCGCCGCCGAGTACGCCCTGATGCTCACCGCCGCCGGCCTGCAGCAACCCCGGGCGACGTCAGGACTGGCCAAGCTCAGCGCCCGGGAACGGGAACTCGTGACACTGGTCGCCCAGGGCCGCACCAACGCCCAGATCGCCGCCCACCTGTACATCAGCGTCCGCACGGTCACCTCGCACCTGGACCGCATCCGGGACAAGACCGGCTGCCGCCGCCGCGCTGACCTGACGCGCTTGGCCCTTACCATGGACCTGGTATAGCTGGATCGCCACACGCGTCTGGGTTGAATAGCTGGTCGCGTTCAGCTGTTCCGCTTCGCGGGTGGGCCGGATGGGGACGGACAAAGGTGGCGCTATTCGCGGCGATCCATGAGGATCACCGTCTGGGGCTGGGGATCCGGGCGCTGGCGCGCAAGTACGGGGTGCACCGGCGGATGAGGCGGGAGGCACTGGCGTCGCCGGTAGCTGGCTGACCTGGCACGGTTGTCTCAGCGATACAGTACAGAGCCTTGCGGCCGTGCCAAGAACGGCGACAGAGCTGCCACACGGCGCTGGCGAACCTGTTGGCCGTGACACGAAGGCCCGGCCTCGTTGCGGCCCGGGTCGACGCCAACGACCGGCATGCCGCCTGTCGGTCAGCTGGGCTACTGACCAACTTGCAAGGCGTTTGATGGACTACCAGAGGTAATGACCCATTATTTCTGATAACTAACGGTGGCCCAGCGGGATGTGACAGGTGTGATCTTCACTGGTGGATGACGCCGAAGACGACAGTTACTACGTCAGGTAGATCCCCTGACTACTGCATATTATCTCGGATAGCGCATTCAACGGCTGGCCGTCAAAGTCTTCGTATGCTCCCGCCGCCCGCGAGCTGACGGCCAACGATTCTTCGGTCACTGACATTTCGCCTGGTTGCGCTGTGGAAAGATGAGGAGCGAAAACGTGCTATGAGGCCTCGCCGCCGGGATAATGACGGTCATATTCGTAGAATTAGGCATGTAACGGGCGCTGAGCATCTGATCCGTAGGGTTACGCTCGGCGTCGCAGGCTTCCCGACCTGCGCTAGCTTCCGGCGTTTCGCGTCGCCTGGCTCTCGCAGCCCGGGTTTCCCAGGCTTCTCATTGGCAGATTCATTAGCAGCTTACGGCGCAAGCGGTGACGCGTCTGGCCCAAGCAGGCCGGCTGAGCGACCCGAACGGCCGCAGGTCGGTCACATTTTGTGACGTAACTAAGCCAGCCATCTGACCCGCGATCAGATACCGGACATGCCAGCCTGCGCCTCCGTAGCCGGGTGAAGCAGCTGCTATAGGTGCTGTACCCTCGACCGCGGCTGGCTGGCGGATTGACCATAAGACCTCTCAGACGTGCGACATTCGGATCACGATATTCGTAAAGGAGCACCCCCGCAGACCGTCCGCCCACTAGAGATTGTCTGGCGAATGCATTACGTCATTCAACGTGGACTTGTAACCTCGGTTCGTGGGTAGACAGACACGAGCGATGAAACCCTTCGGCGACCAGCGCTTGCCGTCCGCCGGGACTAGGCGGCGGACAGGCGTCGACTCTTGGGTTCCGGTGCTGTTCCTGGCCTCCGGCGCGGCCGGGCTGATCTATCAGGTCGTGTGGACGCAGGATCTGGTCCTGATCTTCGGGGACACCACGCTGGCGATCGTCACGACGGTGTCGGCGTTCTTGGCCGGGCTGGGGATCGGCTCGCTGGTGGGAGCGGCGGTGGGGGCGCGGCTGCGCCGGGCGCTGGCGGTGTACGGGCTGCTTGAGATCACGGTTGGCTTTCTGGCGCTGCTGATGCCGCTGGCGTTCGGGGTGATCGCGACGGTGTTCCGCAGCGCCTATTTGTCGCTGTCGCCGGCTGAGGTGGCCCTGATCCGGTTCGGGCTGGCATTCGTGGCGCTGGCGCCGGTGACCATTCTGATGGGGATGTCGCTGCCAGTGCTGACCCGACATCTGGTCCGGGAGGACCCGGACGTGGGGGACCGGATAGCCCGGCTCTACGGACTGAACACGCTGGGCGCGGTGGTCGGGTCGCTCGCCAGCGGCTACCTGCTGATCGAGTTGATTGGGCTGCGCGAGACGACGCTGGTGGCGGTCGGGCTGAATCTGTGCGCCGGCGGCGGCGCATTGCTCATGTCGAGGGTGTTCGGGGCAGCGGAGGCCGGGCCCCGGCCGGCGGCCGCGCCGCGGCCGCCGCTGCAGGGGCGGCAGCGGCTGCTGCTGGCCGTCACCTTTACTTCCGGCCTGGTCAGCCTGGCCCTGGAGGTGCTGTGGACCCGGACGATGCTCCAAAGCACCGGCTCATCGATTTACGTCTTCATCGCGGTCCTAGCGGTCTTCCTCATTGGTATCGCAGGCGGCAGCCTGATCTACGAGCGGCGGCGCGACCGCAATCCGCAGATGGCCACTCTCGGCGCGCTCCTGGCCACCGCGGGGGGGCTGACGGTCGTGCCGATGATCCTCAGCAACTTGTCCGGGCCGCATTGGCTGCCGGTCACGGTCCTGTTCATCCTCCCTGTCACCACGATCTTCGGATATACCTTCCCGCTTACGGTGCGGCTGTTCGTCGGCAGCGCTGAGGAGGCCAGCCGGGATGTCGGACTCGTGTACGCGGCCAACACCGCGGGGTGCGTGGCCGGCACCGTGCTCGCCGGATTCGTGCTGATCCCGCAACTGGGGACCAGCGTGGCGATCATCACTGTAGGCGCGATCCTTGCGATGGCCGGCGGCGCGCTCGCGTTCGGGTTCGCGCCGCGCGGGGAGAAGCTGCGCCCGGCGGCCTGCCTCGCGGCGGTGGCAGCGCTGCTGACGGTGTTCTTCATCCCGGCGACCAAGCTGACCTACGTCCAGAACCAAATCGCCACTACCGGCCTCCCTACCGCCCATTTCGAGGACAGCCTGGCCTCGGTGGATGTCACCGGTGGCGGCAACATCCGCAGCGGTGGCAGCAGCAACATCCACAGGCGCCACCTTTACATCAACGGCTATGGCATTACGTACCTGACGATCACTACCAAGGTGCTGGCCTACGTGGCGAAGGCGGCCCGGCCGGATGCCACCTCGATGCTCAACATCTGCTTCGGGATGGGCGCGACGTACCGGTCCTCGATCATTCTCGGCCTGCACACCACCGCGGTCGAACTGGACCCCACAGTGCCGTCGCTGATGTCGTGGTTCTACCCGGACGCCAGTAAGTACCTGCGCAGTCCGCTAGGTAACATCATCATCAGCGACGGTCGGAACTACGTCCGCCTATCCGACAAGCACTACAACCTGATCACGGTCGACTTTCCGCCGCCGATCTGGGGCGCTGGCGCGGCGGTGCTGTTGGCTCAGGAGTTTTACCAAGAGGCCGCCCAGCGCCTGACAGCTGATGGCGTGTTTGCCACTTACATCCCGAAGCTTGAGTCGCGGCAGGAAAAGATGATCTTCAGGACTATCCGGCCGGAATTCCGCCACGTGTCGGTCGTCTACAACCCCATCCACAGCGGCATCTACATCATGGGCTCCCAGGCCCCGATCAACTTCGCCGAGCCCGCGCTCCGGTCGGTCTTCGGCAGCAAGGCCGCGCAGGCCGACCTGGCCGGCGCGCCCGATTTCCCTGTCCGCTCTACTGCGCAGTGGGCGTCGATCATTCGGCACAGCGTCTGGCTTACTGACAACCAGGTAAACGCGTACGCCGGCACGGGCCCAGTGATCACCGACGACCATCCGCTGACCGAGTACTTCCTACACTACGGGTACGTCTCGGCCCCGGCGGAATGGTCGGTAATGATCCGGCTGGCCCTGGTCGTCAGCGGGCTGCTCGTCCTGCTCATCCTCGCTACCGCAGCCGACTCGGCAGCGAGCATGCGGACCCGCGCCGCGCCATGACCGGCGCTCCGCCACGTAGGCTCGGGGTGTCGCGTTCAGGTCGATGCATCAGAGCGCTGGGTGCGCCAGGTCCCGCACCCTGTGGCATGCCAGAAGTCTGCCTGGCCTGTGAGCCGCAGCCATGACCAGGCCCAGCCGTGGGCATCATGATCATCCGTGTCCCTCCGCCTGATCTATCTCATCTTCGTCCGGCTCTGCGGCCGGCTGGTGCTGCTCGGCCGGTCGTCGGCTTCTAAGAACGCCGAGCTCCTGGTGCTGCGGCATGAGGTCGCTGTCCTGCGCCGCGCCAATCCCCGGCTCCGGCTGGACTGGGCTGACCGGGCGGTGATGGCCGCGCTCATCCGGTTCCTGCCGGGAAGCCTGCGAGCGCATCAGCTGGTCACTCCTGGTACCGTCCTGCGCTGGCACCGTCGCCTGGTCACCCGCAAGTGGACCTACCCGCGCCGGATGGGACGGCCGCCAGTCAGTGCCGAGATCGCCGCGCTCATCGAACGGCTCGCTACTGAGAACCACGGCTGGGTTACAAGAGGATCCAAGGCGAACTGCTCAAGCTCGGTCACCGGGTCGGCGCCTTCACCATCCGCCGGGTCCTCAAAGCCCTGAAGATCCCCGGCACCCAAACGGCATACCGACACCACGTGGCGGCAGTTCCTGCACGCGCAAGCCGGGCCACCTCGTGCTCGACTAGCCTGGGCGGTCCTTGGCGACGCGGACAAGGGCGGTCAACGCGTCGGGGGTCGCCGTTGCACTCCGCCAGCACCGCAAGGTGGTCCAGAGACAGGAACTCCCGCCAGGCGGAGGCTTGTATGTACTGGAACCTAGGCCGAGTTGAAATCTTTCGTCCACCTTTTCGGGTATGAGCCGGGTGCCTAATACAGGCCAGGGATCGCGCTAAGAGGCAGCCGCGCGCCCTGCGGGTGTCGGTGGGCTGCGTTACCTTCCGGCCGTGCAGAAGCTGTCCCCGGACACATTCATTTGGGACGAATGATGCCGGCGAGGCGGGTGCTAGATGGACTTGCAAGGTCGCTGCCCGGGAGCTGCTCGCGCTGGGCGGCCATGTGGCGGGCGAGCGCCTTCGCTTCGGCCGATCCGGCCGGGTCGTGCCTGATCTTGGCGGCGGCGGATTGCTGCCAGGCGTCGGTTTCGGCCTGGGCGGTGAGCCGCAGGTCGCGGGAGACGTCGGGCGGGGCGCTGGCCTGGGCGCGGTCCCCGTCAAGGATCCGGGCCTCGAGCTCGCCGTGGGTCATGCGGCGCGTGATCTCGGTTTGGTCGCGTAGTTCCAGGGCGCCGATCGCGGCCTGGCGCAGGTGGTCGAGTTCAGGGTTGCCGCAGTGCGGTTCGGGTGCGACGGCCTGGCCGGCGTCGGTGATACCGGCGGCTTCCCGGTAGACGGCGGCGGCCGCGGCCCGCCGGGAGTAGTCCTCGCGCAGCAGCGGCGAGGCGTGCGGGGCCAGGACGCCGAGCCGACCTGAAAGCTGCCCTGGACGGCGTGATCGCCGAGCAGGACGACCGCGACAGGATCGCTGCCGCTGATGCGTGAGCACGACCTGCCGCGCTGACCTCCGGCTAGAGCCCCGCCCCCGCGAGTACCGAGACCGAGGAAGGCGCCCGGCGCTCCTGGTGCCGGGTGTCATCTTGCCCGGCTCATCTCAATTTCAGACGGCCGCGGAGCAGCCGGCGAAGACGAACCATCGTTTACCGGCAACTTGCCGATGGCAGCCTGGCGAACCGCGAGCTTCAGCCGCCCTGAGTTGCGGATCCGGCGGTTAGCCGCGCTAGTTAGGCGGCGGCCCGCCTGTCTACCTCCGGGACCGGGTCGGCGTAGTGCCGCAGCGTGGTCGCGCCGCCGCCGCTGCGGCCGAGACGGGCGGCGGTGTTCCGCAGATCGAAGCCGCCAGCGAGCAGCTGGCCAGCGGTGCAGTGCCGACCGCCCTTGATGTCAAGGTCCATCCCGGCGGCCTCGGCGGCGGCAGCGATCTGGTGAGTAACCCAGTCAGGGTTCCACGGCCGGGCTTGGGACGGGTCGTTGGAGAACAGGTACGCGTCATCGTGCAGCTCGACGCCGACCGCGGCCAAGGCGGCCCGGGTCTCGTCCAGGTAGCTCACGATCAGCGCGCAGGTTTCCGGGTCGATGGCGAGCCAGCGGTCCTGGTGGGTCTTGGTGTCCTTGCGGACGCGCTGCCCACCACGGACGACATAGTTGAAGGCGACATGCACCACGCCGCGATCAAGGTCGATGTCGCAGATCTGCAGGCCGCACAGCTCGCCGCGGTCCACGAACCGGGCGGTGACGAGGCCCTTAGGCCTCTGACCTGGAGCCGGTGAGCGGGATCGAACCGCTGACCTGCCGTTTACAAGAAGTACGGCCTCGTGCACCGTACGCGTTAGCTGCACTGATGGCACACGTCATGGCACTGACAGCACTCGCTGCGCTGGGATTATCCAGAGCGCCGTTCCACGAACCGTTCCACGCGGACGGCAGGCAATGGTCTATGGCCGTAACCGAGCGTAGTGACCGGAATCCGCCGCAGCGGCGGCCCAACTTGACGACATGGTCGAACAGGACAGGACACCGTTTGGGTCCACTGCGCCGCGAATTGGACGTTATCTAGATCAAGGCGGCCACGCTGCGCCCCGCCACTGTCAGGCGTCAGCCGCGCTCAGCCTTGAGGGCACGCGCGGCGCACGTCGGGCCACGCCCGCGACCGAGCACCGATTAATACTGCTCATCGAACGCGTCCCGTAAGCACAGCGCTTAGCGGCTCCTGTTACGCGATGCTCGCCATGATCATCTACCACCACCTATCGTAAGCACGGCCACGGCGGTGCTGTCCGCGCGCCAGCGACAGGATCGTGAGCATCAACTTGGTAAGAACGCTGCGGTAACTCCGCGCCCCAGTCGGCCAACGCCACGGCGGGCGGAATGGGTCGGCCGAGGTCCGGTGCGCCGGCCGGGTTTGTGTTCGGCCGTGGAGTGGCACCTGCCGATACGCGCGGTGGTCCCAGGGAGGCCAAGCTTTCGACGGATCGAGCCGAAGTGACGCCTGGCTTTGTGTCAGTGGTGTGGTGGCGGGCCGAGGATCTGCATGCCATGCAGGGTTGCGGCGTGGCCGAGCGCGGGCTGGTCGAGTCGTGCGGGGTCGGGCAGGCGTCGTTCTGTGGCGGGCCTGCCTGCGGCTGCGGCGAAGTGCTCGAATCCGGATGGGGTGGTGATCTGCAGGGCGTGCAGTGGCTCGCGGTTGCCTACAAGGAAGGTGTGGGGTTCTCCTACCGGAAGGAGGACGAAGTCGCCGGCCGCTGCGCGTAGCTGCTCGCCTTTGCAGCAGAACTCGGCTGTGCCGGACAGGATGTAGAAGATCTCGTCCTCGTGCAGGTGGCGGTGCAGGGGCGGGGCGAACCCGGCGGGGTGGACGAATTCGGCGATGGTGAGCCGGCCGCGGGTCTGTTCTCCGGTGGCCTTCCAGGTGACCAGGTTGCCGAGGAACCACAGGTCCTGCCCGTCACCGGCTCCCAGCAGGTAGGGCGTGCCGGCCGCGGGGAGCCGGTGGGAGCTGTGTGCCGGTGGTGGCCGCGTACTGGCGGTGGTCGTTGCTGTTGCCGGGGTCTGGCTGTTGGCACTGTTCATCGAGTTTCCTTCGGTATAACGCAGGACGGCGAGCATGCCGGGATGCTCCCGGCCGGTGGTGTCGGGTCAAGACGGCACCTGCACCTGATGACCGGCCGGTGGGCGACGGTCACGGGGGAAGCCGTGCGCATCCTCGGCGAGGGTCACGTGCAGCGGCGCCGGCGGCTGTGTTATCTGCACGGTAGGTACGCTTCCAGGCGGGTCCCCGAACCTGGCGGGCTGTCGATGCGCAGCAGGCCGCCTACTGACGCAACGCGGTCGGCCAGGCCGCGCAGTCCGGATCCGGCGGGCGGGGCACCCCCGGATCCGTCGTCGCTGACCTGCACCACGAGCCACCCGTGCAGCTGCCGGATCGTGACTTGTGAACTATCGGCCAGCGAGTGCTTGGCGACGTTGGCGAGCGCCTCGGACACGACGAAATAGGCTGTCACGGCGGGCTCCTGTCCAGGAAGCCACGCAACCCGCCTTCGGACAGCTGGTCCTTCAGCGCGAACCCGGCCACCGGGCTCGCGGCGATCGGCCCGCCGTAGTCGCTTGCCTTCCGGGTCGACGTCAGCACGATCACCGGTGCGTCGCCTGGCCTGCCAGCCGTCCCGCCACCTCGAATCCATCTGAGTCCGGAGGCTGGATGTCCAGCAGCACAGCCGCGGCCGGACAGCACGCGCGGCCTCGGCCGGTGCCGCGCTGGTCGCTGCCTCGGCGACCGTAAACCCGTCCCGTTCCAGCATCGCCCTGACGAACGCACGGAAACCGTAATCGTCGTCCACGACGAGGATCTGCGCACGGACTGCCATCGCCTCAGCGTCACACCGTGCCTGGGTTATCGCATCAGGGCTGGCCCTGACCCCGAACAGGGCCAGCCAGCAGACAAAAGCCGGGCTCACCCCGATGTCCGCCAGGCCGTGTCCCGCCTAGCGTCCCTGTTAGCCGAGCGCCGACGCTATGGCGTGCTTACCAGGAAGGGACGCAGATGAAAGGCACCCGAAGTTACCCGGTGTCGTACCTGCTGGCCGCCACGCTGGCCGCGTGCGCCGTGGTCACGGCGGCGTGCGGAAGCGGGAACGCAGCACCGTCGGCCGGCGCGCCGCCAGCCTCGTCACATACGGCGGCGGAGAAGGCAGCCACGCTGAACTGGCTGGCCAAGACCAACCAGATGTGGACCAGGAATGACTTTGCCACGCTGGATCAGGTCACGACAGGTGAGATGCGCGCGATCTATCAGTCTGAGGAGCACCAGGAGACATCCACAGGCGGCAGCCGCAAGCCCCTGCAGCTGACCGGCCTGTCGATCACGATTCCGTGCCAGAGCAGCGGCAGTCCCGTATTTGTCGCCTATGGCGACACAGAACGTCGTCACCCTCGGGCAGGGCCTGCAGCCGGTCGCCATGGTTTTCGAGCAAGTGGGAAGCGTCTGGAAGCTAGCTGCCATCGTCCAGCGTCCTAGCGGCAGTTCACCCTGGCCAGCGCTGTGCAGGCAAGGAACCGCGGCGACCGCACCTGCCGTCCTGGCGCCTGGCGGGTACGCGCCCGACCTGGCCCGGGCGCTGAACCACGCCGCGACCGGCGCGCCTGAGACCGACGCGGCAGCGGCACCGTTCGCTGTCAACTCGTTCTTCTCCGGCCCGGACTCGTTCACCGTCCAGTCCGCCACACAGATCACGCAGGACCGGGCCGGCGGGGTAACGCTGGCTGAGCGCTTTTCCCCGACCGCCGACCCGACACTCGCCCTACCGCTAGCGGGCGGACGCGGATACTGGCTAATCGGTGTCCTCACCCAGACCGCCACCTACAGCTCCGCCGCTGGCATCCGGAAGGACACCTTGCCCGACGGCGCCTCCATCGCAGCCACCAGGCCGGCCGTCGTGCACCACGCGACCGACACCTACATCACCACCTACACAGCAATCGACCCGCTGCGCTCGCACGGCGCGACAGTCGCACTCGACGGCTTCTTCGGCTGGCAGCTCACCGGCACCGCGAGCTGACGGTCTGCCGGCGGGCCAACAACCAGACCGCAGAAGCACGACCCGCTCGCGCCAGCGGCAGCCCGGCGGCGCAGAACCGCTGGTGCCCGAGAGCGCGCATCAGGGCCACGCAGTCACCGGCCATCGCGCGCTTGGAGTAGGGCGAATGATCCGGCGTCGTGGGCGGCTTGGACGACTCCCGTCGCCCCGCAGATCCGGGCACACCACCGTGAACTGCTCCGCCAGCATGGGCGCGACCTTATGCCAGGTCACATGCGTGCGCGGGTGACCATGCAACAACAG
The DNA here is from genome assembly GCA_963844625.1 of uncultured Actinomycetota bacterium. Taxonomy (GTDB): domain Bacteria; phylum Actinomycetota; class Actinomycetes; order Streptosporangiales; family Streptosporangiaceae; genus Palsa-504. Next base: position 70,384 of record CAWJPF010000002.1, read on the forward strand.
GACCGGCGGGCCAGAGCCGCCGTAGCGCACTCGCAGCTCGGCATCGCCGACATCGACCCGCTCCAGCGTGAAACCCCCGAACATGATCGTCCCCCTACCACGCGGGCTTCTCCGCTAACCCTCACGGCGGCCGCATAAGATCGCCGTGCCATTAACTTGCCATTCGCCAGGGTGTCAGGCAGTCAACTGCGGTCCTGTACGGTCACTAGGACGTGCAGGTCACGCCATATGACCGCCTTGTATTAGCCTCCTATAAGCGAGGGGTCACCGTTGGCATGAAATGGAACGGATGCCGCCTTGGATTTTCAGCTGTTACGGCCAGCTACTTATGATATCGGCGACCAAGCTCACGATCCGCCTGGCTGCCCGCCGCCCTGGGTCAAGGTCAGGGTTTTACACGCCGAGGCTCCATCCGCACACGCCGCCGACTCGTATCGCCGATGAGGTCACGGCGGCTAGCTCGGGCCATGACAGGCCGCCGGGGAGTGAGACCTCACCAGGAGCACCGCAGGCGCTGAAATCATTCCTGTCGAGCACGTCCAGATCGACGTGCAGCCACCAGCCGGAAGCCCGTGACGCGACCTGCCCCGCAGCCTGGCCGCCGTTGGCCGGATCTGCGTGGAGGTCAGCCGCAGGGAGGAGCCGCACTCGATCAGCGATCGTAGGGACGGCGATTTCACGGCGCCACAGATCATCGCGCATCCCCAGCATGGCGATCGCCTCCGGGCGCAGCACACCTGCACGGCTTCGCAGTGGCTCCGGCGCTCGCTGACCAGTCAGGCCCAGCAAAAAGGCCACCTCCATATTGGCGGCCTCGCCGGTCGCTGACAGTTCCATGGGCGTGGCATCTTCGTGACCGTCGATGAACACCAGGCCAGCCTCGCCGACGACGCTGGCCAGCGCAGGCACCGCTGCGAGCAGCACGGCGCAGTCGGCACCATAGACCAGCGGGAAACGTCCTCGTGCCAGAGCTGCCCGCACACGGTCATAGACCACGTCCACCATTTCCAACAGTGCGCGCTCGTTCAAGAGTCCGGAGGGGCCACGCACCGGAGCAGGCTCCGAGACGACGACATCTGGCGTGACGCCCGCGCGCGCCTGCAGGGCCTCCGCCAGGCCAGCCTCCCGCAATGCCGCAGGCGCGCGTGCCTGCGCGCCAGGACGGCCCATGCCGTCGAAGCACACCAATAAGATCAACTGCTTCCAGCCGGGGCATACCCCCGCTGGCCCCTCGCTCAGCCATGGGCCTCCCTCCAGGTATCGGTTCCCAGGGCAGCCGCCGACCGGGCCTCGGTGGCGAAATATACGTGAGACGACACCCGCCAGACAAATGGTCAGGGTCTTCATATTGGCAGGTCACGAGCAGCTGACCGAGCATAACCGCGAACACCTGTAAGACCGTCGGATGGGCATGGTGCCCGATGATGGCAGTGGAGCCAACCGTGCAGCCTAGGCACAGGACGTTGGCGGACGACGGCGCCTGGTATTACAAGGACGATGCGGGCTGCCGCTGCGGCGGGCATCACCCGGAAGTGCGGTCGCAGGGGTTCAGCTGGCCGCGGCCATGACTGGCCGGGGCGAGCCTGACTCGGCGTTGATCAGCGCCGCGATGGCCGGGTAGCGGCGCATCCTGTCCAGGCAGCGACTGCGGGTCGGGCCGATGCTGCCGATGGGTATGCCCAGCCTGGCGCTGATCTCGGCGTACGGCACCGGCGGGTCCGCGACGAGCATGGCGATCAGCCGCTGGCCTTCCAGGGTCAGATGAGTGAACGCCTCGCGCAGCGCCGCATGGCGCTCGGCCGCGAGCAGTTCCTGCTCGACCGCTTCGGCCTGCCCGTCCGGTATGGTCTCGGCGTCGAGCGCGCAGACAACCGCGTTCGGTCCGCGTGCCGCGCCCATGACGCGCCAGCACTCCCGCCGGGTGGTGGTAGCGAGCCACCCGGGCAGCGCGGCTGGATCGCGGATCTTGTCCAGCTGGTCCACCAGGCACATCCAGACGCTCTGGCCAACATCGTCGGCGTCGGCACGGCCGAGCCGGTACCTGCGGCAGATCGACCAGATCAATGGGGCGTACCGCTCGACGAGCGCGTCCCACGCCTGTTTGTCGCCGCCTTTGGCGCAGGCTACCAAGCCGGCGACTACCGAGTCATCACACGCCTGGCCGGCGTCCTTTTGCGCGGGTACCCAGGAAGCACGGGCGGTCGCAGCGGTCATGATCTGGTTCTCCTCAGCAATTACCGGCCGATATGAAGGCCGAGCCGTCCGGACCCGGGCTGACAGATGCCCGGCAAGGCCGACGTTAGGAATTTCCGCGGCTCGCCAGATCGGGCCGCGCCCTGAATTCCGGGCGGCCACCCCCGAAAGGCGGTCAGGGTTTGCCCTGATACCAGGGGCTGGGCTCGGTGCCAGACTGGATGCATGCAGCCATCTGCGGCGATCTTGATCGTGGACGACCACGACGGCTTCCGGACATTTGCCCGGGGCATGCTGGAGGCCGCCGGCTTCACGGTCGCCGAGGCGGCCACCGGCGCGGAAGCCACCGAGGCGGCCCGGACCGTGCGGCCCGGCCTGGTGCTGCTCGATATCCAGCTGCCGGACACCGACGGCTTCGAGGTGGCCAGGCGGCTGGCCGCCGCCCCGGCCGGGGGCCCGGCTCCGGTCGTGGTGCTGACCTCGACCCGCGAGGCGCGCGACTACGGCGGCCGGATCGCGGCCAGCCCGACCGCCGGGTTCCTGCCGAAAGACCAGCTCTCCGGCGCGGCGCTACGCCGGTTCCTGGCCCGGGACCAGTCATGAGCCGGCGGCTGCGCGCGGCCCTGATCGCGGGCGCGGCCGCCACGATGATCTGCTTCGTCTGGAGTGGCCGACCGTGGCCGGCGCCGTATCTGCCTTTCCTCATCAGCACCGCGATCATCGGGTTGTCGTTCCTCGCCGCCGGGATCGCGGCCTGGCAGCGCTGGCCAGCCAGCCGCCTGGGCCTGCTGTTCACGATCGTCGGCTATGCCTACCTGCTGCCCGCCACCCTGAGCAACCTGCCGAACCCGCTCGCGTTCACGATCGGGAACCTGACCGCGACGGTCAGCGGTGCAGCGCTGGCCCATCTGGCGCTGGCCTGGCCCAGCGGACGGCTTCGCTCCCGGTTCGAGCGGTGGGTGGTCATCGCCGAGTACGCCTGGAACCTCGTCCCCGCCCTGGCCACCATGTTGTTCTGGAATCCCGCTTTCAGCGGCTGCAACGCCAGCTGCCCAGCCAACCTGCTGCTCGTCAGCAGTTCCCGGCCGGTATATGACGCGATCAGCGCGGCGAGCATCCCGGTGTCGCTTGTGCTCACCGGCACCGTGCTGGTTCTGATCGTCCGGCACTGGCGGTCGGCCCGCGGGTGGTCACGGCGGGTCATGACGCCGCTGCTGTGGATCAGCGTCGCGGTCGTCGCCTATTTCATGGCGCAGGCCGTGACGAGCAACCTGAACCTGGCCATTTCTAATTCCGTCTTCCTGGGCGGTATCGCCCCTCTCGTCCTCCTCGCGGGCCCGGCGCTGGTCGTGGCCGACACGGTGCGGGCGCGGTCGGCGCGGGGTGCGATCGGCACCGCGGTCGTCGACCTGGAACCGGGAGCGCCGCCGGACCGGCTCCGCGACACGCTGGCCCGGGCGCTGGGTGACTCGACGCTGCAGCTGGCGTTCCGGTTGCCGGACGGGTCCGGCCACCTGGATACCTCCGGTCAGGCGGTCGAGGTGACCCGGCCGGGTCCGGGCCGGGCGGTGACCCCGGTAGCCGACGCGGACGGCGCCGTGCTGGTGCACGACGCAGGGCTTGAGCACGAGCCGCAGCTGATCCGGCTGACGGCTGCCGCGGCCAGCATGGCGCTGGAGCATTCCCGGCTGCAGGCCGAGGTGCAGGCCCAGCTCGAGCAGGTCCGGGCCTCCCGGACCCGGATCGTGGAGGCCGGTGATGCCGAACGGCGCCGGCTGGAACGCGATCTGCACGATGGCGCGCAGCAGCGGCTGGTGACCTTGAGCCTGGCCCTGGGGATGGCCCGCGACCGCGCGGCGGGGGCGGACCCGGAGCTGGGGGCGCTGATCGAGTCGGCCAGGAAGGAGGCGAAGGAAGCGCTGACCGAGCTGCGGGAGCTGGCCCGCGGGATCCATCCCGCGGTGCTGACCGAGACCGGGCTGGCCGGAGCGATCCAGGCCCTGGCCGAGCGCTCGCCGGTGGCCACCACGATCTCCGCGGTGCCGGACGGGCGGTTCCCGGCGGCGATCGAGGCCACCGCGTACTTCGTCGTCTGCGAGGCGCTGGCCAACGTGGCCAAGCACGCCCGGGCCGACGGCGCCGAGGTGACGATCCACAAGCGGCCCGGCCGGCTCGTGGTCGAGGTCAGCGACGACGGGGCCGGGGGCGCCCGGCCTGAGGCGGGATCGGGGTTGCGGGGGCTGGCCGACCGGGTGGCATCGGTCGGCGGCGTGCTGCGGGTCGACAGCCCGCCCGGATGCGGGACCCGGCTGGAAGCGGACCTCCCATGCCCGTGACCCCCGGGCCGGTGACGCCTGCGTCGGGCTCGGCCGCCCAGGCCCAGCCGCCGCTGCGCGTGGTCATCGCCGAGGACACGGTGCTGCTGCGCGAGGGCCTGCGCCGGGTGCTGACCGACGCCGGCCTGGAGGTGACCGGCACGGCCGGGGACGCGGATCAGCTGCTTTCGCTAGTGGAGGCGTTGCGTCCGGAGGTGGTGCTCGCGGACATCCGTATGCCGCCCACCCAGACCACCGAGGGCCTGCAGGCCGCGCTGGAGATCCGCCGCCGGTGGCCCGGCACGGCCGTGATCGTGATGTCCCAGCACGTCGAGACCGAGCACCTGTTCGAGCTGCTGGCCGACGACCCGCGCGGCATCGGCTACGTGCTCAAGGAGCGGGTGGCCGACATCGGGCAGTTCACCGACGCGATCCGGCGGGTGGCGGCGGGCGAGTCGGTGATCGACCCGCAGGTGGTGTCCCGGCTGGTCGCCCGGCCGCGGCGGGACAGCCCGCTGGACACGCTCACCGAGCGCGAGCTGGCCGTGCTGGCCCTGATGGCCGAGGGCCGGTCCAACCACGCGATCGCGGGCCAGCTGTACATGTCACCCAAGACCGTCGAGACGCACATCGGGAGCCTGTTCGCCAAGCTCGGCCTGCTGCCCGCGGCGGAAGACCACCGCCGGGTCCTGGCGGTCCTGACCTACCTGCGCCGGTAGGCACTCGTTGACGTATCGGGCAACCCGGCGCCTCCCGGATCGCAGTGGCGCCGCTAAAAATCCAGATCTGCACCAGCGCGGCACTAATCCACATGAATCCGGCGTCCGCGCCGGACGGCGACTCTTGGGTGCCGCATATCGACTCCGCCGCCACCGTCCGTGACGGCAATCGGAGTGCTGCCAGGCGACAGCCCCGGCCAGTAATATTCGTTCCACGAACCGAGACACACAGAGGGTACTTACCCCCTCTGAGCTGGGAGCGGTCTTCACGTTTGGCTTTGACCTGGGCGAATACGGCCAAGTTCCGGGTCCACCTACAGGTTAAGCGCGGGCAGCCCACACACCGGAGACCCCGTACGCAATTGCACGGAACGTCTCCGCGGAAACGCCGGGTCCGCCTGCCCTGGTTCTAGCCCGCGACAGCTGCGCGGCGGCCCCAAGTCCAAACGTGAACACGGACCCGGCTGAAACGTGAAGACCTTTGGGAGCCGGTGAGCGGATTCGAACCGCTGACCTGCCGTTTACAAGACGGCTGCTCTGCCAACTGAGCTACACCGGCGGGAGACTCTGAGCATGGTAGCCGATCTGATCGCCCTCCCGGACCCTACTCGACTCCCCGCCCGAACGGCTGGTCCGGGTGCGACCCAGATCAGCGCAGCGCGGCCGCGACGGCATCGTGCAGGGACACGCTGGGGCGACCAGTGAGCCGGTGCAGGTCGCCGCGGTCCACGAACAGGTCGTCGCCAACGCCGGCGACATCCTCGGTCCGGCGCAGACCGGTTACGGCTTGCGGGCGACCACGGCGCGGTAGTAGGACTCCCGGACATCGGGCGGCACCGCCGGGCCGGGCTCCGGCCGCCACTGCGGCGTCCAGGTCAGGCCGGGATCGACCATGTCCAGGCCGATGACGAGCTTGGCGATCTCCGGGCCGGTGCGCACGTGAGCCGGCGTCGTCGCCTCGTCGAAGACCTTCGCGGCGTCCGCCACCTCGGCGACCGCGTCTGGCGTGGCGTGCGATATCGCGACGTGGCTGCCGGCCGGAAACGCGCCGTGCAGCCGGGCGATGAGACCGGCCGGATCGGCCTCGTCGGCGATGAAGTGCAGGACCGACAAAAGCAGAATCGCCACCGGCTCACGCAGGTCGATGCGGGCCGTCAGTCCGGGATCGGAGAGGATAGCCTCGGGCTCGCGCAGGTCCGCCTCGATGATGGCCGTGCCGGGCACGGCGTGCAGCAGGTCCCGGCCGTGCGCGAGCACCACCGGGTCGTGGTCGACGTAGACGACCCGCACGTCCGGGCGGGCCTCGAGCGCCACCTCGTGGGTGTTGGCCGCCGCGGGCAGGCCCGCGCCGATGTCGATGATCTGCCGGATGCCCGCCTCGCGGACCAGGTACCTGACCACCCGGCGCAGGAAATCACGGTTCCACCTGGCGGCCTGCCGGGCGTTCGGCAGCCGGCCGGCGATGATCGCGGCGGCGTTCCTGTCGGCCGGGTAGTTATCCTTGCCGCCGAGCAGGCAGTCGTAGATCCGAGCGGAACTCGGGATGTCGGGCCGGAAAGTCGTTCGCCAGTCCTCGCCGTCATCCACTTATCAGCTCCTCGTGCCCGGGGCCGATCCCCCGCCGCCCCAAGTCGCCTCATCGTAACCAGCGGCGGACCGGCTGACCACGCTTCATGAAGGGATCCCTTATCCGCGCATGTCACGGAGGCGGTACCGGACCGCGGCCACCTCGTACAGCGCGATGCCCGCGGCGACCCCGGCGTTCAGCGATTCCGTCCGGGCCGCGATCGGGATCCGGACCAGCACGTCACACGCCTGGGCGACGATCCGGGACAACCCGCGGCCCTCAGAGCCGATGACCACGGCCAGCGGGGCGGTGGCCAGGTCCAGGTCGCGTAGCCCGGTATCGCCGGCCGCGTCCAGGCCCGCCAGGAAGACCCCGGCCTCCTGATAAGCCTGCAGCGCCCGGCCCAGGTTGACCGCGCGCGCCACCGGAACGCGGGCTAGGGCGCCGGCCGAGGCCTTCCATGCGCCCGCCGTAACGCCGGCGCCGCGGCGGCTGGGCACGACCACCCCGTGCGCGCCGAACGCCGCCGCGGAGCGCACGATGGCCCCGAGGTTGCGCGGGTCGGTGACGCCGTCCAGGGCGACGATCAGCGGCAGCTGCCCGGCGTCCGCCGCGCGGGCCAGCAGGTCGTCGGGATGCGCGTAGGCGTACGGGCGCACCCGCAGCGCCATGCCCTGATGCAGCGCACCGCCGGTGAGCCGGTCAAGTTCGGCGGCGCCGGCCTCGAGTACCACCACCCCGTGGTCGGCGGCCAGCTTGATGGCCTCGCTGATCCGGTCGTCGTGCTGGACGCGGGCCCCGACGTACAGGACGGCCGAAGGGACGCCGGCCCGGAGCGACTCCACCACCGAGTTGCGCCCGGCCACGAACTCGGGCGCATCCCCGGTCCCGCGCGCGCCCGCCGGGTAACTCCTGGGTGGCGAGGACGGACCGGGGCCGTCGCCGGTGCGGCGGGCCCGGGTCCCGTCGGCTGCGGCCGTCTTGCTGGCCCGCCGCTGCGCCGGGTGCCCGGGCCGCATGGCCGCGGGCGGGGTCGGTCCCTTGCCCTCGAGCGCGCGCTTGCCGTAGCCGCCGGTGCCCGGCCGCGGCTTGCCCGACTTGGTACGGCCGGCGCCGGTACGGCGCGGACGGGCGCCCCCTGTTCCGCTCAACGCTTCAGCTCCCATCGCGGGCCTTCCGGAGTGTCCTCGACGACGACGCCGATCTCCTCGAGCCCATCTCTAATCGCATCTGAGGTCGCGTAGTCCCGGCGGGCCCGGGCCGCGTCGCGCTGCTGCAGCGTCAGCGTCACCAGCGCGCCGACCACATCCCGCAGCCGGTCACCGGCCCCGGCGTCCGGCCAGTACGGCGCGAGCGGATCGAGGCCGAGCACGTCGAGCATGGCCCGGAGACTGACCAGGCTGGCGCGGACGCCGGCCTTGTCCGAGGCGGCCAGCGCGTGGTTGCCGTCCCGGACGCAGGCGTGCACGGCCGCCAGGGCCGACGGCACGGCCAGGTCATCGTCCATGGCCGAACGGAACGATACCGGCAGATCCGCGGGTTCATCGTCGCTCCGCCCGGGACCCTCGCCGCGGCCCGGCATCTCGCTGGCCCGCAGCACGAAACGCTCGATCCGCTGGTAGGCGGCGGCCGCCTCGTCCAGCGCGTCCCCGGAGAACTCGAGCATTGACCGGTAGTGCGCCTGGACCAGGTAGTAACGGAGCTCAGCGGGCCGCACCCGCTCCAGTACGTCGGTGACGAGCAGCGAGTTGCCGCCGGACTTGCTCATCTTCTCCCCGGCCAGCCCCAGCAGGCCGTTGTGCAGCCAGTACCGGGCGAAGTCGTCACCGGCGCCGTGCGACTGCGCGATCTCGTTCTCGTGGTGGGGGAAGATCAGGTCCATCCCGCCGCCGTGGATATCGAAGGCCGGACCGAAGTACTTGGTGGCCATGGCCGAGCACTCCAGGTGCCAGCCCGGCCGGCCGGGTCCCCACGGGGTCTCCCAGTAAGGCTCACCCGGTTTCGCGGCCTTCCACAGGGTGAAGTCACGCGGGTCGCGCTTGGTCCCGGTGTCATCGGAATCTTCCGCGGGCCGCATCTGATCGAGGCGCTGACCGGAAAGCGCGCCGTAGCCGGGGTCCGAACTGACGTCGAAGTACACGTCGGCGCCGCCCTGGTACGCGTGACCGCGCTCGATCAGGCGGCGGATCAGGACGATCATTTCCGGGATGTGCGCGGTCGCGCGCGGCTCGACATCGGGGGGGCGGCAGCCGACCGCATCGTAGGCCCAGGTGAACGCGCGCTGGTTGCGCTCGGCGAGGAGCCACCACGGGACTTCTTCACGCTGAGCGGTACGCAGGATCTTGTCCTCGATGTCAGTGACGTTCCGGCAGAAGGTGACCTGGTAGCCGCTGGCCTCGAGCCAGCGGACCAGCACGTCGAAGCACACCGCCGACCGCAGGTGGCCGATGTGCGGCGGCGCCTGGACGGTGGCGCCGCACAGGTACACCGACACCCGCCCGGGCGTGATCGGCGTGAACTCGCGCACCGCCCGCGCGGCCGTGTCATGAAGCTGCAACGTCACCTTGTAAGGCTAAGGGATACGGTCAGTGCTCCGCGGGCATCAGCAGCGCGGTGGCGATGGCCGCGATGCCCTCGCCCCGGCCGGTCAGGCCGAGCCCGTCGGTCGTGGTCGCGGCCACGCTGACCGGGGCGCCGGACAGCGCCTCGGCCATGACCTTCTCGGCCTCGGCCCGGCGCGGCGCGACCCGCGGCCGGTTCCCGATCACCTGCACCGCCACGTTGCCGATAACGAATCCCGCCTCGCTGATCAGCCGGAACGTCTCGCGAAGCAGGGCCACCCCGGACGCTCCCGCCCACTCGGGGCGGGAGGTGCCGAAGTTCTGGCCGAGATCACCGAGCCCGGCCGCCGACAACAAGGCGGTACAGGCGGCGTGCGCCGCCACGTCTCCGTCCGAATGACCGTCCAGGCCCGCTTCACCGGGCCATAGCAGGCCCGCCAGGTAAAGTGCCCGCGCGGTGGTCAGCGGATGTACGTCAACGCCGACCCCGACGCGAGGGATCCCGGACACGCCCTTAACTTAGCTAGCAGGGACTCAGGTCGCGAGAACCTCGTCGAGCAGGGCCTCGGCCTTGTCCTCGTTGGTCTTCTCGGCGAGGGCCAGCTCGCTCACCAGGATCTGCCGCGCCTTGGCGAGCATGCGCTTCTCGCCCGCGGACAGGCCGCGTTCCTTGTCCCGCCGCCACAGGTCCCTGACGACTTCGGCGACCTTGTTCACGTCACCGGAGGCGAGCTTCTCCAGGTTGGCCTTGTATCGCCTGGACCAGTTGGTCGGCTCCTCCGTGTGCGGCGCGCGGAGCACCTCGAACACCCGCTCAAGCCCTTCGGCTCCTACGACATCCCGCACGCCTACCAGCTCGGCATTGTCCGCGGGAACGCGTACGGTCAGGTCGCCCTTGTCAACCTTGAGGACCAGATAGGTCTTATCCTCGCCCTTAATGGTGCGAGTCTCGACCGCTTCGATGCGAGCAGCCCCGTGATGGGGATAGACGACGGTATCGCCGACCTTGAAAGACATGTGGCAAGTACCCCTTCCGCTGAAGACCATCTTACCACGCCCGGCGGTATCGATAAAATGCCCTTAGTGGCAAATATGCAGGTCAGTACGGTTTTACCGGGCCGTACCCATACCGTTCAGCTGGCCGTGCCACGATCAGCACCGCCACTTGAGGGCTAAAGACGTTTTCCCCAGTCTACCCGAGGGACTCCGGGGAGCCCGACACGTTGTCCCAGGCGCGGCGCGCGCACAACCCGCGACCAGGCCGGCCGCGCGCCGGGTACCGTCATGATGGCCTCATACTGGATACCTAAGGACCGATTTTGGCGCCGGAGGTGACGGTGAATCCTGGCGGCGGAGCTGGGTGGGACGAGCCTCCGCTCGACATCCAGATCCCGGATGACGCGCGTGAGCTCGACCGTGACGTGCTCGCCTACCACCGGGAGCAGCGCGCCAAGCGCCGCCGTACCCGGCTGCGCCGGCTGGCCGGGCCCCTAGGCGGGCACGGGACGCTCCTGCCGCTGCTGGCCAGCATCCTCGCCGTGTGCCTGGTCGCGGGCGCGATGCTCTCTGTGGCCACGTTCAGCCCTGGGAGGACGCCCGGCACGCCTCACCACACCCCGCGCCCGGCGGCCGCGAGCTCGTCGCCCACCACCGGCACGACCAGCCCTGACACGTCGACGACCACGGCCAAGCCGACCCAGGCGCAGACTCAGCCCCAGGCGTCGGGCGGCGGGCAGACCGCCCGCTCCGCGAGCGCGTCGGCCGTCTCGGGGAAGCAGAGCCCGGCCGCTCACGCCACCGGCTCGTCCGCACCCTGAGCCCCGCGTGCAAGCGCGAGAGCCGGACCGCTACGATTTCTTCCGTCCCGACGGGAGTAAATCGAGGAGGCCGTTAAGGTGACGCGCTGGAACCGCCGCCTGCTTTTCGGCGCCATAGCCCTGCTGGTCCCGGTACTGGCCGGATGCGAGGCCGGTAACAACGCGCCCACGCTGGAGTTCCATCCGGCCGCCGCCGGGGTGAGCACCACCGTGAACGGCATCACGATCGACAACGCGTTCGTGCTCGGGCCCGCGCTCGGCGCCACGCTGCCGGCCGGCGGCCAGGCCGGGGCCTTCCTCGCCCTGACGGCGCCGAACAACGACCGCCTGGTATCGGTCAGCGCACCAGGCTTCGCAGCCTCGGTGAAGGTGACCGGCGGCCCCGTCGACCTGCCGCCGTATCAGCTCGTGGACCTGGGCGGACCGTCGCCGGAGATCGTGCTCACCGGGCTGACCAGTCCGCTCTCCGGCGGAGAGATGGTCAACCTGGTACTCAACTTCGCCACCGCCGGGCCGGTCGCGCTCACCGTGCCGGTCGAGCCCCAGGCCTACGACTTCGCGACCTACTCCCCGCCGGCCATCCCGGCGCCGACGGCCACCGCCACGCCGACGGCCCACGCGTCACCCACGACGTCTCCCTCGGCCTCCGCCAGCCCGTCGGCTACGCCGTAACCGGCCGGGGGCAGGCACGACGCTCCGTTCGGAAGAAAGATCTTTTTATTTACCGAACGGACCGCGTGCTTGTCTCTCAGGCCGCTGACTCGAATTTGTAGCCTAGGCCGCGGACCGTCACTATGTGCTGCGGCCGGGCCGGGTCGACCTCGATTTTCGCCCGGAGCCGCTTGATGTGCACGTCCAGCGTCTTGGTGTCGCCCACGTAGTCCGCGCCCCAGACCCGGTCGATGAGCTGCATCCTGGTCAGCACCCGGTCCGCGTTGCGCAGCAGCACCTGGAGCAGTTCGAACTCCTTCAGCGGCAGCTGCACCGAGCCGCCGCGGACGGTGACCACATGCCGGTCCACGTCCATCCGTACCGGCCCGGACTCCAGTGCCGACTCGGCGATGTCCTCCGGCTCGCCCCGGCGGCGGAGCACCGCGCGCATCCGGGCGACAAGCTCGCGGGAGGAGAACGGCTTGGTCACGTAGTCATCGGCGCCCAGCTCGAGCCCGACCACCTTGTCGATCTCGCTGTCCTTCGCGGTCAGCATGATCACCGGCACGTTCGACTTCTCCCGCAGCGACCGGCACACCTCGCTGCCCGGCAGGCCCGGCAGCATCAGGTCGAGCAGGACCAGGTCGGCGCCGGTCCGGTCGAACGTGTCGAGCGCGTCGGGACCGGTTGAGCAGACCGCGACCTCGAACCCCTCCTTGCGCAGCAGGTACGAGATGGCGTCGCTGAACGAGTCCTCATCCTCAACTACCAGCACGCGTGTCACTTGTTCCTCCTGGGCGGTACCGGTGCTCTGGCTCTGCCGGGTCGTCGGGTCTTGTGCGTCAGGCCGTGCCGGAGCCGGAATGCTCGCCCCGCAGCGGAATGGCGAGGGTAAACGTGGATCCGGCGCCCTCCACGCTACGCACCGTGACCTTGCCGTTGTGTGCCGCCATGACGTGCTTGACGATGGCCAGCCCGAGGCCGGTGCCGCCGGTCGCACGCGAGCGCGCCGGGTCGACCCGGTAGAAGCGTTCGAAGATCCGTTCAAGATCGCGGTCGGGGATGCCGATGCCCTGGTCGGCGACGCTCAGCTCGGCGTTGCCTTCGCCCGTCTTCCTGGTGCTGATGACCACGCGGGTGCGCTCCGGGCTGTAGGCCACGGCGTTGTCCAGCAGGTTGCGCAGCGCGGTGATCAGCAGGTCCTCATCCCCGAGGACGGAAAGGCCGCGGGTGCCGACCGACGCGAGCGTGATGCCCCGCGCGTTGGCCTTCATCCGGCAGCGGTCGACGGCCTCGGCCACGACCGTGTCCAGGTCGACCGGGCGCGGGTCGGGGACGGGCTCCACGGCCTGGATCCTGGACAGCGTGATCAGGTCCTGCACCAGGTTGGTCAGCCGCTGCGCCTCCTGCCGCATCTTGGCGGCGAACCTGCGCACCGCCTCGGCGTCGTCGGCGGCATCCTCGATGGTCTCGGCGAGCAGCGCCAGCGCGCCCACCGGCGTCTTGAGCTCGTGGCTGGTGTTGGCCACGAAGTCCCGCTTGACCTCGTCCACCCGGCGGCTCTCGGTCTGGTCCTCGGCGAGCACAAGCACCAGTCCGCCGCCGCCGACCGCACCGCCGAGCGGCGCCACCCGGACGGCAAAGCTCGTCGTCTTCCCGCCGAACCTCGGCACCGCGACCTCGAACTCGCCTTCCCTGATCTCCCCGTCCCTGCGCACCTGGCGGGCCAGCGCGGCGAGCTCGGTGACCATCAGGCGATCGCCCTTGACCAGCCCGAACGCCCGCGCCGCGGCGCTCGCCCGCAGCACCCGGTCGTTGCTGTCGACGACGACGGCGGAAGAGGAGAGAACGGAGAGAACGGAGGCGATACCCGGCGGCAGCCGGGTCGGCTGCCTGGCCGCCCGGAGCCGGGTGCCGCGGGTCTGGCGCGTCGTCGGGCTCGTCCTGGTTCTTATCGCCACACGATCTCCGTTACGCGCGCAGGCCAGGGCCGTGACCAGTGAAGACTCACATAGCTCATGGTATGCGGTGGCGCGCCATCGCCATAGTGCGATCCGGTGCGCCCGGCGATATTCGAACGTTGTTCACCTCACGGCAAACATCCGTCCATGCCGGATTTACCAGGCTACCGGCCTTGGTTCCTGACCGCCTCGGCCGCTTCCGCGGCGGCATTCGGGTCCAGGTACTGGCCACCGGGCCTGACCGGCCTGAAGGCGTCGTCGAGCTCGTAGACCAGGGGGATCCCGGTCGGGATGTTCAGCTCGGCGATGGCCGCGTCGCTGATCCCGTCCAGGTGCTTGACCAGCGCGCGCAGCGAGTTGCCGTGCGCCACGATCAGGACCGTCCCGTCCCGGCCGAGGTCGGGCACCACGGCGTCATACCAGTAAGGCAGCATCCGCGCCACGACGTCCTTCAGGCACTCGGTCCGGGGCCTGGCCTCGGGTGGCAGGCCCGCGTACCTGGGGTCAGCCGCCTGGGACAGGGGATCGTCGTCGGCGATCGGCGGCGGCGGCACGTCGTAGGAGCGACGCCACAGCATGAACTGCTCCTCGCCGAACTCCTGCCTGGTGGCGGCCTTGTCCTTGCCCTGCAGGGCGCCGTAATGCCGCTCGTTGAGCCGCCAGGAGCGGCGTACCGGCAGCCAGGCCAGGCCGGCCTCGGCCAGCGCGATGTTGGCGGTCTGGATCGCCCGGGTCAGCACCGAGGTGTGCACGGCCGCCGGCTGCAGGCCCGACTGGGCGAGCAGCGTGCCCCCGTGCGCTGCCTCCTGCTCGCCGGCCGCGGAAAGCCCGACGTCCACCCACCCGGTGAACAGCCCCTTTGAGTTCCATTCGCTCTCGCCGTGACGAAGCAGCACCAGCGTCCTCATAGCCGCAAAGCCTAGCCTGGGAACAGGCTGCGGTTCGACGCGGTTGGTTAGGACGTGCTTGAAGTGCAGCGACGCGCGCCCCGCCGAATCGCGACCATCAGCCTGCACACGTCGCCGCTCGACCAGCCGGGGACCGGCGATGCCGGCGGGCTCAACGTGTACGTGGTGGAGGCGGCCAAGCAACTGGCCCGCCTGGGCATCGAGGTCGAGATCTTCACCCGGGCGGTCTGCCCCGGCACGCCGCCGGCCGTCGAGCTCGTGCCTGGGGTGCTGGTCCGCAATGTGGTGGCCGGCCCGTTCGAGGAACTCGACAAGAACTCGCTCCCCAGCCAGATATGCCCGTTCACGTTCGGGGTGCTGCGGACGGAAGCCGATTTCGAGCCCGGCCGTTACGATCTGGTGCACGCGCACTACTGGCTGTCCGGCCAGGTCGCGGCCGTCGCCGCGGAGCGCTGGGGTGTTCCGCTCATCCAGTCCATGCACACCCTGGGCAAGGTCAAGAACCTGGCCCTGGCGGCCGGCGACTGCGCCGAGCCCGCGGCGCGGATCCGCGGCGAGGGCGAGGTCGTCGCGGCCGCGGACCGGCTGGTCGCCAACACCG
This sequence comes from uncultured Actinomycetota bacterium, assembly GCA_963844625.1. Taxonomy (GTDB): domain Bacteria; phylum Actinomycetota; class Actinomycetes; order Streptosporangiales; family Streptosporangiaceae; genus Palsa-504. The sequence continues at coordinate 85,677 of CAWJPF010000002.1, forward strand.
CCGAAGAGGCGCGCCAGCTCGTCGAGCTCTACGGCGCCGACCCGTGGCGGGTCAAGACGGTCAGCCCGGGAGTTGACCTGTCGGTGTTCCGGCCTGGTTCTGCCCGCGGCGCGCGGCGGCGGCTCGGGCTGCCTCCGGACGCGGTCGTGCTGGTCTTCGCGGGGCGGATCCAGCCGCTGAAGGGTCCCGACATCGTGCTGCGGGCCGCGGCTTCGCTGCTTTCCTCATCGCCCGGGCTGGCTTCGCGGCTGGTAGTGGTATTCGTGGGCGGCCCGAGCGGCTCCGAGGTCGGCGCGCCAGGCCGGCTGGATGGCCTGGCGGCGTCACTCGGTATTTCGGCGATCGTGCGGCAGGAGCCGCCGTGCCCGCAGCGGGAGCTGGCCGACTGGTACCGGGCAGCGACCATCGTGCTGGTGCCGTCGCACTCGGAATCGTTCGGGCTCGTGGCGCTCGAGGCTCAGGCCTGCGGCACGCCTGTGGTCGCCGCGGCCGTCGGCGGCCTGCGCACCGCGGTACGGGACGGTTTCTCCGGGATCCTGGTAGACGGGCACGATCCCGTCTCCTACGCTCGCGTGGTGGAGAAACTGGTGACGGCACCCGGGCGGCTGACGGAGCTCTCGCGTGGCGCGGTCGAGCATGCGTCCGCGTTCGGCTGGCCGGTGACGGCGGAGCGGCTGATCGACGTGTACACCGGGGCTATGAACGAGGCCGCCGTGGCGGTGCGGGCGTGAGCGTCTCGTCCTCGTCCTCGTCCTCGTCCTCGTCCTCGTCGCCGTCGTCGTCGTCCTCGCCTTCGTCGGCCGCGGGCGCCGTGGAGACGGCGCTTATCGACCTCGGGCTGTCGTTCGAGAACCCCCGGCCCGGCGCCTACCTGGTCAGGCTCGAGGGCCAGCACAAGCTGGTCACCATGACCTGGCTCGTGGCCGGCGAGCACAGCCTCGGCGTGGAGGCGTTCTTCTGCCGCCAGCCCGATGAGAACCACGAGGCCTTCTACCGCTTCCTGCTCGAGCGCAACGGCCGTATGTACGGCGTCCACTTCAGCCTCAACCCGGTCGGGGACGTATACCTGACCGGGAGGCTCCCGCTCAGCGCGGTCTCCGTGGCCGACATCGACCAGCTGCTCGGCTGCGTGCTCAGCTACTCAGACGACAACTTCGACACCGCGCTGGAACTGGGCTTCGCCTCCGCGATCCGGCGGGAATGGGCGTGGCGCGCCAAACGCGGCGAATCCCTGGCCAACCTGCGCGCGTTCGCCCGCTTCGCCGATCCGGATGAGACCTGACGGCTTATGCTTGCTGTTCGACGGACCGGAATACGGGTACATTGACGACCGTGAACCGGTTGGGTGATCTTGAGCGAGCCATCATGGAAGTCCTCTGGGAAACGGATACCTCGCTGACCGTACGCGAGGTCAGTGCTAGGCTGACCGAGCGTAACCTGGCTCACACCACCGTGATGACGGTGCTAGACAGGCTCGCGAAAAAGGGCTTCGCCAAGCGGGTGCGCGATGGGCGCGCCTGGCGTTACTGCCCCGCCGCTACCCGCGAGACCTACGTAACCGAGCTCATGCTGACCGCGCTCGACCAGACCGGAGACCGCACGGCCGCACTGACCCGGTTCGCACAGTCCGTATCTGGCGTCGAGGCTGAGGCGTTGCGCGACGCCCTGGAAGTATTTGAAGGTAGCGGCGACGGAGATGACGGGACTTGACGATGCGGCACTGCTTGCCGTAGTAGCCATCGGAAGCGCGCTGGGCGCTTCCGCCCTCGTGCGAGCGAGCTGGCCGCGCCGTTCTCCGGCGGCGGCGATCTTGCTGTGGCAGGCCCTCGGCTTGGCTTCGGGGCTCGCCGCCGTCGGCACGCTGCTCGGCCTGGCCATGCCGGCCAGCAGCATCGGCGTGGTGCGGTCGACGCTGCGGGTAGGAATGCTTTTCCGGACCGGGGGCCTGTTCCGGGTGGCGGGCGCCTTCGACGCGGCGGGTACCGTGCCGACGATCGTGGTCATCGTCCGGCTGGCCTGCCTGGCCGCCGGGCTGGTCTTGCTCGCGTCGCTGTGCTGGGTGCTGGTCGCGGTGTGCGCCGCGGCGCTGCAGGCCAGGCGGCGGCAGCGCGCCTTGCTCAGGCTGCTCGCCCACGGCGACCCCAAGGTCCCTGGCGCCCTGGTCGTCGACTACCCCACCGCCGCGGCATACTGCCTGCCCGGCCTGCGATCGCAGATCGTCGTCAGTGTCGGCACCCTGGAACTGCTCGGCCGCGGGGAGCTGGCGGCCGTGCTCGCGCACGAGCGCGCGCACCTGCGCGAGCGGCACGACCTGGTGCTGCTCCCGTTCACCGCGCTGCGGCGCGCCTTCCCCAAGTCGGCCACCTGCGCCGACGCTCAGCACTCGGTCGCGCTGCTGGTCGAGATGCTGGCCGACGACCGCGCGCTGCGGACCCGCGCGACCCGTGAGCTGGTCTCCGCCCTGGTGCGTTTCGGCACCGCGGGCACCTGCCCGGCGCCCGCGGGCGCGCTGGCCGCCGGCGGAGGCGCTGGCGGGGGTGAGGTGACGGCGAGGGTTACCCGGCTGCTTCAGCCGGTGCGCCCGCTGCCGCTCGCCGCGGTCACCGCGATCTGCTTCGCCGCCGTCCTGCTGATCGCGGCGCCGGTCACGCTGCTCGTCATCTGAGGCGCGTGCTGGCGGTCCGGATCGGCGGCGTGCTGGCGTGCTGGCGTGCCTGCCTGTCGGCGTGACGCCGGCAGGCCGGTTGCGTTGCCAGGTCCGGTTGCGTTGCCAGGTCCGGTTGCGTTGCCAGGTCCGGTTGCGTTACCAGGGACCGTACGGGCCGGAGCTGGTCCCGCTGCCGCCGCCCTTGGGAAACGCCTTTACCTTGGGCCGGACGTCGGCCAGGTAGATGGCGGCGGCCACGAACGCCGCCACCGGCAGGATCGACGTCGGGCCCACGCGGTACACGGCGCCGGCCAACCCGACCACTGCGGCTACGCCGAGGATGATCAGCCACAGCTTCTTGGTCTGCTTGCCCGACGCCACGAAGGCGTTCGCCGGGCGGGTAATCGCGTCGATGAAGGCCCAGGCCTCAACGCCGAACGCCGCGATGCCGAGAGCCAGGAAAAAGTCGGTAAGTGGGGTATAAGCGGAGCCGATCACGGAATCACGCTACCTAATCGGAGGCACTGCCTGGTCTGTCCGGAGCCTCCGCGCCGTCCTTGGCTGCTGCGGTCGCTCCTTGTGGTCCTACCGCTGATCCTTCCGCGGCCGCGGCGGCGGCGAGGGCCGCTTCCGCAAAGAGCCCTTCCGCGCCTGGTGCTCCCCCGGCCAGTTCGGACTCCGCCTCGGCCAGTTCGGACTCCGCCGCGCCGAGCTCGGACTCCGTCGCGGCCGGTTCTGGCGCCGCGGTCAGTTCTGGCGCCGCGACTTCCGGTTCCGCGGCCGCGTTCTCCCGGCGGAACGACTCGTAGATCTCGATGAGCACCTGCTTCTGCCGCTCCAGGAGTCCGGGATCGGTCAGCAGGGCGGCCCGGACACCCGAGTCGGCCGGCCGGTCTTCGAGGATCCCGGCCTGGACGTAGAGCGCTTCCGCGGAGATACGCAGCCCCTTGGCGAGCTGCTGCAAGATGTCCGCGCTCGGCCTGCGCAGGCCGCGCTCGATCTGGCTCAGGTAGGGGTTAGAAACCCCGGCCGACTGGGCCAGCTGCCGCATCGAGATCTTCGCCTGCTCGCGCTGTTCCCGGATGTACTCACCGATCGAGTTCACATTTACGTTACGCATACCTTCAGTCTGCCACTAGGTGCTTGCAACTGCAAACGGCTAGCAAGCAGCCCGCCGAGGGGGCGGCGCGCGCGGCATGGGCGGTCGGCGGCGGCGGCGCGACGGCGGGCGACGGCGGCGGCGCGGCGGCGGCGGCGCGGCGAGGGGGCAGCGCGCGGCGAGTGCGGTGGCGAGCCTGGACGAGCGCGGCCGGAGGCTGCGCGGCAAGGGCAGCGGCGAGCCCGGGCGGCCCGCTACGGATCCTGGTGATGACGCTGGGGCCAACGTGACGCGAACGCATAGCAGTGAACATTGGTTCGAAAAAGATCGTGGAAAATCGGGCTTACGTGGAGACTTTGGTACCCGCCAGGGGCCCGGATTTTCCGCATAGGCCGGAATAGCCGCGTTAACCGGCGCGGGAGCGCAGGGCGCTGGGACGTCAGCGGCGGCAGGAGCCTGACGGGCAGGACAGGCCGAAGTGACACCTACCCGGCCGGGCTGCACCGGCATCACCCTTACCTGACCATGCTTCAGCCGCCTGTCCCAGGATCTACGGGGACTGGGTTTACGGCTCCCGGCCCCTGGTGCCCAGGAAGGCACGCGCGGCGGCCGGACTCATGGGCGGACGCTGGGCGAGCCGGGCCAGCTCGGCGGCCCGCTCGACCAGTTCGGCGTTCCGCGTGACGGGCCGGCCGCGCGCGAAGGTCAGCGTGTCCTCCATGCCCACCCGCAGGTGACCGCCCGCGCCAAGGGCGCCGAACATCACCGGCAGCGCGGTCCGGCCGATACCGGTCGCGGACCAGGTGGCGCCCGCGGGCAGCGCGGCCACCGCGGCGGCCAACGTGGCCACGTCCCCCGGCATGCCGCCCGGCACGCCCATGACCAGGTCACAGTGCACGTGCCCGCCAGCAGGCGGGCCGAACTCGCCGAGCAGCCGGTGCAGGGTGGCGACGTGCCCGAGGTCGAACAGCTCGAACTCCGGCACGACCTGCCGCTCCTGCGTCAGCTGGTAGAGCTCGCGGATGAACGGATAGGGGTTGGCGAACACCTCATCGCCGAAGTTAACCGTGCCGCAGGTCAGTGAGCAGGCATCCGGGCCGGCGTCGAGGACAGCCAGCCGGGCGGCGAAACCGTCGGTCACCGCGCCGCCGGTGGAAAGCTGGACGATGAGGCCCGTGCCCTCGCGGAGCGCCGCCACGGTGTCGGCGAGCCTGCCCGCGTCCAAGGTGGGGCGCGCCGCCTCGTCCCTGATGTGCACGTGGATGACCGCCGCCCCGGCCGCCTCGCACTCCTTGGCTGTGACGACGAGTTCGTCCAGGGTGACAGGGAGGACGGGTACCGCGGACTTGTCCGCCTCGGCACCCGTCGGGGCCACCGTGATCAGGGTCTGCGTGCTTCCTGCCATAGCTAGGACATTACCTGGGCGCCGTCTGGCCCGCGGCCAGGTACTTCCGGGCGAACGCCAGCGACTCGGCCAGGTCCGTGACCCGGCCCTCCCGGTTCGGCGCCCGGGTGGTCTTCACCTCGATGACCACCATGCCGCGGTACCCGGTCCACATGAGAAGGCCAAGCAGTTCGGCGCATGGCTGGCCGCCACGTCCGGGCACTAGGTGCTCGTCCGGGATCGGCCCGGGCGTTCCCGTGCCGTCCGCGAGGTGTACGTGCGCCAGGCGGCCGCCCAGCTCGGTGGCCATAAGCAGGGCGTCGGAACCGGAGGCGGCGGTGTGCGAAAGGTCCAGCGTGACGTGCGGGACGTCGAGCGCCGTCGGATCCCAGTGCGGGGCGTAAGGCACCACCTCGCTGCCGCCGGCCCGCAGCGGGTACATGTTCTCCACCGCGAAGATGACGTCGGTTTCCTCGGCCATCGCGGCCAGGCCCTTCTCGAACCCGCGGACGTATTCGAGCTGCCAGCGGAACGGTGGGTGCAAGACGACGACCCGGGCCCCGACACGCTCGGCGAGGTCCTTGGCGCGCCGCAGCTTCTCCCAGGGTTCGCGGCCCCACACCCGCTGGGTGAGCAGCAGGCTCGGCGCGTGCACGGACAGGATGGGGATCTGGTGGTAGTCGCGGAGCCCGCGCAGCGCGTCCGCGTCCTGGCTGACCGGATCGGTGTAGACCATCACCTCGACGCCGTCGTACCCGAGGCGGGCGGCTATCTCGAAGGCCTCGGGCGTGCGTTCCGGGTACACCGACGAGGTCGACAGGGCGACAGGCGGACCGGGAACCTTCGCCTCGCCGCTCACTGGCTGACTCCCTCCGTCGGTTCAGTTCCAGCTTACTGAGATTGTCAGAGGTGGCCGCTATGGTGCGGGCCATGGTTAAGTCAACGGCGGGAACGGCCGGCTACCACTGCACGGAATGCGGCTGGCAGTCCGCGAAGTGGAGCGGACGGTGCGGTGAGTGCCAGGCCTGGGGCACCGTGGCGGAGCGAGGGGTGCACCGGCTGGCCCGGGCCGGTATCCGGACGGTCTCTCACCGCGGTGCCGCGCCCGCCAGCACCCCGGCGGTGCCCATCGGCCAGGTCGACGCGACCGACGCCGCCGCGCGCGCCACCGGAATGGACGAGCTGGACCGGGTTCTCGGCGGCGGGCTCGTGCCGGGAGCCGTCTTGCTGCTGGCCGGCGAGCCCGGAGTCGGCAAGTCCACGCTGCTGCTCGAGGCGGGTGCGCTGGTCGCGGAGTCCGGGCCGGTGCTCTACGTCACCGGGGAGGAGTCCGCCGCCCAGGTGCGCATGCGCGCCGACCGGATCGGCGCGGTCAGCGATCAGCTGTTCCTGGCCGCGGAGACGGATCTGGACGCAGTGCTCGCGCACGTCGATCAGGTCAGACCCAGGCTGCTGATCATCGACTCGGTGCAGACGATCTCGGCCGCCGGGGTGGAAGGGGTGCCCGGCGGTGTGACCCAGGTGCGGGAGGTCGCCAGTGCCCTGACCGCCGTGGCCAAGGAACGCTCGCTGGCAACCATTCTCGTCGGGCACGTCACGAAGGACGGCTCGGTGGCCGGCCCGCGGACCCTCGAGCACCTCGTCGACGTGGTGCTGCACTTCGACGGCGACCGGCACTCGCAGTTGCGCATGGTGCGGGCGGTGAAGAACAGGTACGGGCCGACCGACGAGGTCGGCTGCTTCGACCTGGGTGAGTACGGCCTCATCGGGCTGCCCGACCCGAGCGGGCTGTTCCTGTCTCAGCACCGCGAGCCGGTGCCCGGCACCTGCGTCACGGTCACGCTGGAGGGCCGCAGGCCGCTGCCCGCCGAGGTGCAGGCGCTGGTGGGAACCTCTGTGCTCGAGATCCCCCGCCGGGCCACTTCCGGGCTGGACGGCGCCCGGGTCGGCATGGTGCTCGCCGTCCTGCAGCGCCGGGCCGGCCTCAAGCTCGGCAAGCAGGACGTCTACGCGGCCACGGTCGGCGGTGTCCGGCTGACGGAGCCGTCGGTGGACCTGGCCGTGGCGGTCGCGCTGGCCAGTTCGGCCGCCAACCTGAGCGTGCCGCGTGGCGTGGTGGCGATCGGCGAAGTCGGCCTGGCCGGCGAGGTCCGCCGCGTCGCCGCGCTGGAACGCCGTCTGGCCGAGGCCGAGCGGATGGGCTTCCGGCGCGCCATCGTCCCGGCGGCCTCGAGCGGCGCCCTGGAGCACGCTGACGGCCCTTCCCGCCTCATGCAGGTGCAGGAGGTGGAGGACATCCGTCAGGCGCTCTCCGCTGTGCTGGGGAGCGATCTGTAGGCGCCGTCCGTCTGGACGTCAACCAGGATTAAGCGCACGAGCTTGACGGTCCGCACCGGGCTATAGACGGTGGCGGCTTAGGCCTGCACCTGGTAGCTGCCCGGGAGGGCGGAGGAAGCCAGCGCGACGCAGCCGGGCAGGGTAATGGTGCGGTTCCAGGTGACCAACTCCTGCGCGGGGACGCCGCGGCTGAGTTCGGCGGTCCGGTTGGGGTTGCCGCGGTTGCAGTCGGCCGAATCCCAGCTGATCCGGCCCGCCAGCATCACGACCAGGTGGAGCTTGGCTGGGCCGACATCGAAGAAACAGGGGCGGGCGCCGGTGGACACGGCGTAGATCTCGAACTCCGGGTCCTGCCCGCCGTAGTACTCGGATCTGCTGCTGAACAGGCTGAGCACCGCCGCGCCCGGTGAGCAGCGTCCGCCCGGTTCCTGGCCGCTCCCCGGCGACGTCACATCCGGCACGGCCCTGGTCGTGGTCGGCTTGCGGAGCGTGGATGCGCGGGTCCCGGACTTGGCGCCGCCCGCGGACCGGCCCGCGGCTGGGCCCGATCCGGCCGAGGCTGAACTGGGGAGGCTGACCCGGCCGACGGCGTGGGCAAGCCGGGGACCGTCGGGTTGGCCGGGGCCGACCCCGACCCACCCCCCAAGGTAGGCGCACCGCTGTAGGCCGCGGCGGGCGATATCCCGGAGGCCTGCGAACTCCTCGGCGCCGGCCTCGCGGGCTTCCCGCCGCCGCCGGAGAAGGCCCAGGCGAGCATGCCGGGCAGGCCAAGGCCCAGTGCTAGCGTGATCACCCTCCGGCGCCAGTTTGAATCGGGCTGGCCCGGGCCGGTTTCGTCACGATAAGCATTCCGATCCAAACGGAGAGTATGCAAACTCTCGTGCGGGCAGGCACGAAGACCCGTCGGCTGGAGACCCGCCGGGCCGCAGGACGGCCGGGTTCCGCGGTCCGGCCGGGCCGTACGCGTGCCACGATAGACAGCATCATGTCCGCGCCCTACACCGAGCCGGTGCTCGGCTGGTACGCCAGCCATCAGCGCGACCTGCCGTGGCGGGCGCCCGGCACGACCCCATGGTCGGTGCTGGTGAGCGAGATCATGCTGCAGCAGACGCCGGTGGCCCGGGTGCTCCCGGCGCACACCGCCTGGATCGCCAGGTGGCCCACGCCGGCCGCGCTCGCGGCCGAGCCGGCGGGCGAGGCGATCAGACAGTGGGGCAGGCTCGGCTATCCCAGGCGCGCACTGCGGCTGCACGAGACGGCGACCCTCCTGGTCCTGCGGCACGGCGGGACCGTGCCGGCCGACCGCGAGGCCCTGCTCGCGCTGCCCGGGATCGGCAGCTATACCGCCGCAGCCGTGGCCAGCTTCGCCTTCGGCCAGCGGCACGCGGTGCTCGACACCAACGTCCGGCGCGTGCTGGCCCGGCTCGTCGTAGGCCAGCCGACGCCGGCGGCCGCGCCGTCGGTGGCGGAGACGCGGCTGGCCGAATCGCTGCTGCCCGCCGAACCCGCGGTCGCGGCCCGCTGGTCCGTCGCGGTGATGGAACTGGGCGCGCTCGTGTGCACGGCCGCCAGCCCGCAGTGCGGCCGCTGTCCGGTGGCCCGCGATTGCGCGTGGCTGGCCGCAGGCCGGCCTCCGCAGGCGCCCGGGCGCCGGACCCAGCGCTACGACGGTACGGACCGGCAGTGCCGCGGCCGCCTGCTCGCAGTGCTGCGCGAATCAGGCCCTCCGGTAAGCCGGGCCGACCTCGACGCGGTCTGGGCCGCCCCGGGGCAGCTGGCGCGCGCTCTTGACGGGCTCGTGGCCGACGGCCTGGTCGACCCGCTGCCAGATGGCCGCTACGCGCTGCCCGGTTCTGTGCCAGGCCGGTTCTGCGCCGGCCGGGCTCCTGCCGTGATCATGAGCACAAAGGACGCTTTTGATACATGATCATCGCCAGCACAGCGTGAAAGCCGGGGCCCGTGGGGGCCCCGGCTTTCACGGTCTCAGCTGAGGGCGTTAGCCGAGGGCGGAGGCGGTCCCGCCGCCGTCCTGGCTGCCCGGGCTACCCGCCGAGCTGCTGACCGCGCCGCCCTTGGCCACCGGCTCGCTCACCAGCTCCGGCGCGGGCAGGTCGGGCACCACGTCGGGCTTCGGCTCGCCGGTGAACGTGAAGGTGGCGGTATCGCCGCTGCCCTCGACGTCCACGATGACGATCTGGCCCGGCCTGAGCTCGCCGAACAGGATCTTCTCCGACAGGCTGTCCTCGATTTCCCGCTGGATCGTCCGGCGCAGCGGCCTGGCCCCGAGGACCGGGTCGTAGCCGCGCTGAGACAGCAGTTCCTTGGCGGCCGGCCGGAGTTCCATGGCCATGTCGCGGTCCTTCAGGCGCCCGTCCACCTTGGCGATCATCAGGTCGACGATGCGGAAGATCTCTTCCCGCTCGAGCTGGTGGAACACGATGATGTCGTCCACGCGGTTCAGGAACTCGGGCCTGAAGTGCTGCTTCAGCTCCTCCCCGACCTTGGACTTCATCCGGTCGTAGGAACCCCTGGACTCACCGGCCCGGGCGAAGCCGACGGAGACGCCCTTGGAGATGTCGCGGGTGCCCAGGTTGGTCGTCATGATGATGACCGTGTTCTTGAAGTCGACCATCCGGCCCTGCGCGTCGGTCAGCCGACCGTCTTCCAGGATCTGCAGCAGCGAGTTGAAGATGTCCGGGTGCGCCTTCTCGATCTCGTCGAACAAGACGACAGAGAACGGACGGCGGCGGACCTTCTCGGTCAGCTGGCCGCCTTCCTCGTAGCCGACGTAGCCGGGCGGAGACCCGAACAGCCGCGAGACGGTGTGCTTCTCCATGTACTCGCTCATGTCCAGCTGGATCAGCGAGTCCTCGTCGCCGAACAGGAACTCAGCCAGCGTCTTGGACAGCTCCGTCTTGCCCACGCCGGATGGGCCCGCGAAGATGAACGACCCGCCGGGGCGCTTGGGGTCCTTCAGGCCGGCCCGGGTGCGCCGGATCGCCTGGGACAGCGCCTTGATCGCGTCGTTCTGGCCGATCACCCGGCGGTGCAGCTCGTCCTCCATACGGAGCAGGCGCTGCGACTCCTCCTCGGTCAGCTTGAACACCGGGATACCGGTGGCGGTAGCCAGGACCTCGGCGATGAGCTCCTCGTTCACCTCGGCGACGACATCCATGTCGCCGGCCTTCCACTCCTTCTCCCGGGAGGCCTTCTTGGCCAGGAGCTGCTTCTCGTTGTCCCGCAGCGCGGCAGCCTTCTCGAAGTCCTGGGAGTCGATGGCCGATTCCTTCTCCCGGCGCACCTGGGCGATCTTCTCGTCGTACTCGCGCAGGTCGGGCGGTGCGGTCATGCGGCGGATCCGCATCCGGGAGCCGGCCTCGTCGATCAGGTCGATGGCCTTGTCCGGCAGGAAGCGGTCGCTGATGTAGCGGTCGGCCAGCTGGGCCGCAGCGACCAGCGCGCTGTCGGTGATCGACACGCGGTGGTGCGCCTCGTACCGGTCGCGCAGGCCCTTGAGGATCTCAATGGTGTGCGAGATCGTGGGCTCGGCCACCTGGATGGGCTGGAACCGGCGCTCGAGCGCGGCGTCCTTCTCCAGGTACTTTCGGTACTCGTCCAGCGTGGTGGCGCCGATGGTCTGCAGCTCGCCCCGGGCCAGCATCGGCTTGAGGATCGAGGCGGCGTCGATCGCGCCCTCGGCGGCCCCGGCCCCGACCAGCGTATGGATCTCGTCGATGAACAGGATGATGTCGCCGCGGGTGCGGATCTCCTTCAGCACCTTCTTGAGCCGCTCTTCGAAGTCGCCGCGGTAGCGCGACCCGGCCACCAGGGCGCCGAGGTCGAGCGTGTAAAGCTGCTTGTCCTTGATGGTCTCGGGCACCTCGCCCTTGACGATCTTCTGCGCCAGGCCCTCGACAACCGCCGTCTTGCCGACGCCGGGCGCGCCCACCAGCACCGGGTTGTTCTTGGTCCGGCGGGAAAGCACCTGCATGACCCGCTCGATTTCCTTCTCCCGGCCGATGACCGGATCGAGCTTGCCCTCGCGGGCGCCCTGGGTGAGGTTCCGGCCGAATTGGTCAAGGACCAGAGACGTGGACGGCGCGGACTCCGCGGCCGTCCCCGCGGAGGCGGGCTCCTTGCCCTGGTAGCCGTGCAGCAGCTGGATCACCTGCTGGCGGACCCGGTTCAGGTCGGCACCCAGCTTCACCAGCACCTGGGCGGCCACCCCGTCGCCCTCGCGGATGAGACCGAGCAGGATGTGCTCGGTGCCGATGTAGTTGTGGCCGAGCTGAAGCGCCTCGCGCAGCGAAAGCTCGAGCACCTTCTTGGCCCGCGGCGTGAACGGGATGTGCCCGGACGGCGCCTGCTGGCCCTGGCCGATGATCTCCTCGACCTGCTGGCGCACGGCGTCCAGGCTGATCCCGAGTGACTCAAGGGCCTTAGCCGCGACACCCTCGCCCTCGTGGATGAGGCCGAGGAGTATGTGCTCGGTGCCGATGTAGTTGTGATTGAGCATCCTGGCTTCTTCTTGCGCCAGGACAACCACCCGCCGCGCTCTGTCGGTAAACCTCTCGAACATCTCGTCGCTCTCCTCACAGCACGGGGGCGGGCCCTAACCTTGCCTACTCCGCATGGTAGCCGGACGCCCACGATTGCACTCTTAATGCGAGTATGCGCCACGTCCCTGTGGACATTCCCTACGCATGGGCCGTTCATCTCATCCAACTACCCGGATCAGGCCCGTGTTCCCAGGACGCGGCCGGGTACGCCGCAAGCGAACGCCTGGCAGGCACCCCCGCTATCCCCCGGTACGGCCGGTGCGTCCGCAGGACGGAACGCTGAACCCCGCCAGCTCGGACCAGCCGCCGCACGGACTAGAAGGGTGCGGCCCGATCCTGACCCGTGGGAGCACGCTCCCGGCACGTGCTGGCCGTAGCGGCCGCCGGGATCGGCGAGGACGACGAGGCCACGCGCGGCGAGGAGTTCCTGCTGGACAGCAGTCCCGCGGCCCCGGCCAGGCTGCCGCGGGATTTCCCGCCCAGGAGCCGGCCCGGTTTTCTGCGCCCCGTTTCTGCGTTGGCCTGGCGGCCAGTCCCGGTGGGCCCCGCACTCAGGACAGCAGCCTGACTGCCCGCTGATCTTTTTCGAACGTTTGGTTGCGGCACGAAGCTCGAGTGGCTGGCGGGGCTTTTGTTAACCAGGCGCAGTCTGTCGGGCCCGCTGCATAGCCCCCAGGATGCCGGATGCCGCTGTGCCGGTCCCAGGATGCCGGTTGCCGGATGCTGCTGCGCCGTCCCAGGATGCCGGATGCTGCTGCGCCGGTGCCGCGATCAGGAATCATTCGCCTAGCCGCGCCGCGAGCCCGGCCGAAGGCCGGCATCCAAGCGGCGCCGGAAAGACGCCGAACTGCACGTGATCGCGGGACACGCGTCGGGCGGGGGCCGGGCGGGGGCCGGCCGGCGCCGGGCGGGCCGGGATAAAGCAAACGCACCGTTGGCCCCCAGGACGGTCACGGCCGTCCGCTGGGCCAACGGTGCGATCTGGCCGGCGCGGCCCGCAAGAGGGGGATCGGGGCCGATCCGGCGTGACACCGCCGCAAAGGGAGTCGCTCGCCACAAGGCGATGAGCCCGGCGTGTGCTATAGAAGTCGCGAACGCCGATGCGTGCGAACTAGTGCGCGGCTTCGTACTCCGCGACGATGTTCGCCGGAATGCGGCCGCGCTCATTGACCTTGTATCCGCGCTGCTTCGCCCACTGCCTGATTTGGGCGCTGCGCTCGCGGCCAGGGCCAGTGCGCGCCCGGCGGCGCCTAGCCGGGGAGCTCGCTTTACGCGCGTGCTCCACATAGTGGGCAAGCTCTTTACGGAGCTTGCCTGCGTTCGGCGAACTCAGATCGATCTCATACGAGGCGCCATCGAGTCCAAACGCGACGGTCTCGGTAGCCTCGGTGCCGTCGAGATCGTCGACGAGAAGCACCTGGACCTTCTGTGCCATGGATTCAGCCCTTCTGACGGAGCAACCTATTTCAGATGCTTAATGTATACCCAATCTCTTGGCGCTGACAATTCCGTAACTAATCTTTCGTTATTTTGCACGTGCACTGGCATCGCCGGATCCTGACGGTCGTTACTCTCAGTAATCGCTATGGAATGGCACTGTCAGCGGGACATAGATCGTGCGCTTGGAAGATACTGGATCAGGTAGCCAAGCCATGCGCCCAGTTCGTGCAGTTCTGCCAGTTCGGATAAACCCGCCGTTACCCGATATTTCAAGACTGACGGTCGCGCGATCGGCGCTTGGAGTTCCTCTCGGCCCGGCGCTTGGGGCTCATCTCCCGGCGCAGCAACACGGCGACGCCGATCAGGAAGGCCACGCAAACTATCAGGGACGGAGCCAGCGCGCCGAGGTCCTGCCACATAACCGAGTCCTCCCTGCGGCGTACGGGGGACAATGCTCCCGTTGGGCCTGTATCGTCTCGTGCGCAACGCCGGTGCTCATTTTCCCCGTTCCGGTAAGAGGCGCAACAGCATGCGGGTGTTGCCGAGCGTGTTGGGCTTTACCCACCCCAGGTCGAGAAACTCCGCGACGCCCTCGTCATAGGACCGCAATAGCTCGGCGTACACCTCGGTGGCCACCGGAGTACCGTTGATCGGCTTGAATCCGTGCCGGGCGAAGAAGTCCACCGCGAATGTCAGGCAGAACACGCGGTCCACGCCGACCGCGCGGGCGCGCTGGAGAAGGGTATCGACGATCGCGTGACCGATGCCGAGCCCTTGGCAGTCCTCGCGGACCGCGACCGTCCTGATCTCGGCGAGGTCTTCCCACATCACGTGCAAGGCGCCGCAGCCGGCCAGTGCGGCGTCATAGTCGAGTTCTGCGACGCAGAACTCCTGGATGTCCTCGTAGAGAGTGACGGTGACCTTACGGAGCAACCGCCCGGACTCGACATTCGACTCGACCAGCTTGCTGATCGCGGGCACGTCGCGTGTGCGCGCGGACCTGATCGTGTAAGCCATAACGCGTCCACGATAGCCGCGGCGCGGGGCGGGCCGGCCGGGTGGCCGTGTGCCGGCAGGTAAAACTTCTCCCTAGTCGGTGGCCAACCGACCCTGATTCCAATATTGTGCATCGCTGTGCGCAAACTGAGCGGAGCTGCAGGCCTCGCCGCCGTCACGGCCGCACTGGCCCTGATCGTGCCGGGAGGAAGCAGCGCGGCCCAGACCACCGCGCCGAAGCCGAACCTGACCACCCTCGTCGCGCAGGCCAAGCAGCTCGAGTTCCAGATCAACGCGCTGAGCGAGCAGTACGACGGCCTGCGCATCCAGCTCGCCCGGGCCCAGGCCGACGCGCGGATCGCCGAGAACGCGGCCACGCGGGTGGCCGCGGCGCTGGCCGTGGGCCAGCAGGAGGTGGCCCAGCTGGCCGCCGAGAACTACATGAGCTCGGGACTCGACCCCACGTTCCAGGCGCTGACCGCCGGGAACCCGGCGCAGTTCCTGAGCCAGGCCTCCACCATCGCCGAGCTCGATCAGTCAAGCGGCGACAAGGTGCACACGCTGACCAGCGAGGAAACTCAGGCGCTGCGGGACAAGCAGACCGCCGACCAGCAGATCGCCGCGGTGCAAGCGCTCGAAGGCCAGATGAACGTCAAGAAGAAGGCCATCGACGCCAAGATCGACGTGGTCAACAGCGCGGCGATGCAACGGGCCATGACGGTCTTCGAGCAGACCGGGCAGTATCCGGACGTCACGATCCCGACCGCGAATACGGTCGGTGCCCAGGCCCTGCAGGCGGCCATCACGCGGGAAGGCGATCCCTATGTCTGGGGAGCGGCGGGCCCGGACCAATTTGACTGCTCCGGACTGGTCGTCTGGGCGTACGCGCAGGAAGGCATCGCGCTTCCGCATTACACAGGCAGCCTGTGGAACTCGGGCGTGCACGTGGCACGCGCTGACCTGGAGCCTGGAGACCTCGTCTTCTTCTTCGCCGACATCTCGCACGTGGGAATCTACATCGGTGACGGAATGATGATCGACGCCCCCGACTTCGGCGAGGACGTCCAGGTCCAGCCGGTCTACTGGAGCGCCTACGTCGGAGCCGTCCGGATCGGCTGAGAGCCGGCCGGGTCACGACTCGGCGTGGCTGGCGTTCCTTTCGTAGACGAGCCGCAAGCCGATGAGGGTGAGCCAGGGCTCGTAAGCATCAATGACGCTGACCTCGTCGATAACAAGCGATGCGAGCCCGCCGGTGGCGATGATGGTCACCGCGTCCGGGTCGGCAGGCGATAGCTCCCGCGCCATCCGCCGGGCAATTCCTTCCACCTGCGCGGCGAACCCGTAGATGATGCCGGATTGCAGCGCCTCCACGGTGTTTTTGCCGATGACGCGAGGCGGCCTGGTCAGCTCGACCTTAAGCAATTGCGCGGCGCGGCGCGATAGCGCATCCACGGAAATCTCGATCCCGGGCGCAAGTGCGCCGCCCACGAACTCGCCCCGGGCACTTACCGCGTCAAAGTTAGTCGAGGTGCCGAAATCCACCACTATCGCCGGGCCGCCGTAAAGGTGCACCGCCGCGAGCGAGTTCATGATGCGGTCGCTGCCCACTTCCTTCGGGTTGTCGGTCCGCACCGGGACGCCCGTCTTTACGCCCGGCTCGACGATGACCGTTTCCAGGTCGGCGTAATAGCGCCCGCACATCTCTCTCATCTCGCGCAGCACTGAAGGCACGGTAGAGCACAGCGATATACCGTGAATATCCCTTTCGGCAAACGCGCTGCTCGCCGCGAGCAGGCCGTGTAGCACGACGGCGAGCTCATCCGCGGTCCGGTCAGGAACCGTGGCGATCCGCCAGTGCTCGATCACCTGGTCGGAGTCGAATACCCCGAGAACCGTGTTGGTGTTCCCGATATCAATGGTCAGGAGCATTACCGGACACGCCCTTCCGCCACAGCGTCACCCGGCCGGCATTCGCCGGCGGCCACGACCGGCACGTTATCGATCAGCCGGGTGCCGCCCGCCTTGGCCGCCGCGATGAGCAAGGCGGCCCCGGCGTACCCGGGTGGGACCGGGGTGAACGTACCCGGGTCGACCAGCGCCAGGTAGTCGACGGTCAGGGCAGGTTCGGCGACCAGGACCCGCTGGGCGGCGGCGAGCACCGCGGCCGCGCCATCGGCGGCCATGGCCTGGCCCGCCCGCAGCGCGCGCGGCAGGGCGAGCGCCGTCGTCCGCTCGGCCGCGGAGAGGTACCGGTTCCGGCTCGAGATCGCGAGGCCGTCGGCGTCGCGCGCGGTGGGGACCGATTCGACGACGACATTCAGATCCGTATCGCTGACCATCCGCCGGACCAGGGCGAGCTGCTGGGCGTCCTTCTCGCCGAACACCACCGTGGCCGGACGCGTCAGGTGCAGCAGCTTCAGCACCACGGTCAGCACGCCCTCGAAGAAGGCCGGCCGGAACTGGCCCTCGAACACGCGTCCCATCGGGCCCGAGTCGACCGTCACCTCGGGCTTCCCGCGGGGATACATCTCGGCGGCGGACGGGGCGAAGACCAGGTGCACCCCTTCTCCGGCGCACATGGCCAGGTCGTCGTCCATGGTGCGCGGATAGCGGTCAAGATCCTCGCTGGGCCCGAACTGGAGCGGGTTGACGAAGATCGACACCACGACGCGGCCCGCCGGGCCGGCCAGCGCGGCGGCCGCGCGCAGCAAGGTGGCGTGCCCGGCGTGCAACGCGCCCATGGTCGGCACCAGGATGACCGGCCCGGGCCGCCCGGCGTGCACGGCGGCGAGTTCGGCCTTGGTCAGCACGAGCACCGGCGGCGGACCCGCTGGCGCGCTGCCGTCTCGATCGCTCACGGACGGCCGCCCAGCACGCCGAGCAGGCGCTCGGCGTCGGCCGGCTTGAGCAGCCCGGCCGCCAGCGCCCGGTCCGCGGTCAGCCTGGCCAGAGCGATGTAGGCGGCGACCGCGGCCGGCGAGGCCGACGACGCGGCCTCGAGCGCGGTCACGTGCGCGGCGACGGTCTCCGCGTCGCCGCGGGCGACCGGGCCGGTCAGGCCCGCGTCGCCGAACCGCAGCGCGTTATCGAGAGAGGCGGAGAGCAGCGGCCCGAGCAGCCGTGCCGGGTTGGCCACGCCGGCCGCCGCGAGCAGGTCCGCGGCCTGGGCCACGAGCGTGATCAGGTGATTGGCCGCCCCGGCGAGCGCCGCGTGGTAAAGATCGCGATCTTCCTCGCGGATGAAGACGGGTTCGCCACCCATCTCGATCACCAGGGCCTCGGCCACCGGCCGGAGCACATCGGGCGCGGTGACCCCGAAGCACGTTCCCTGCAGCCGCTCGACGTCGTCGCTGCGCCCGGTGAACGTCATCACCGGATGCAGCGCCAGCGGCAGCGCGCCCAGGCGCGTGGCCGGTTCGAGCACGGCTACGCCGTAACGGCCGCTCGCGTGGGCCAGCATGCGGCCGGCGACCGGAGCCCCCGTCGCCGCGAGCCCGGCGACCAGGCCGGCCAGCACATCATCGGGCACGGTGAGCAGGACCAGGTCCGCGCGGCGCAGCACCTGGCCAGGCTCGGTGATCGCGGCCCCGGGAAAGCTGGCGCGCGCCCGCCGGACCGAAGCCTGCGACACCGCGGACGCGGCGACGACCTCGTGACCGGCGCGCGCGAGCGCCGCGCCCAGCGCGGTGCCCGCCCGGCCCGCGCCGATGATGCCGACCGCGAGCCTGGCCGGGTGCCCGGCAGGCGGGCCAGCGGGCGGCTGAGTTTCAGGAGTCATTCTCGTTCCAGTCCTCTGGGGTACCGGACGGGGGTGGTTGCGGTGACCAGGATAGCCACGGCAAAGGCGCCGGACATCCAGCGGGTGTCCGGCGCCTTGCGTCGCCTGGCTGGTGACTAGGGCATGAGGCCGAAAGTGTTGAAGCTGTCGACGAAGCTGGCGGCACCGCCCACGCAGTTAGCGTTGGAGAAGCCCAGTATCGCGAGGCCAATGCCGCAGGCGTTGACCGGAATGGAGACCGGCGCGTAGACGCTGTTGCCGCTGACGATGGAAAGGTTTCCATTGCCAGCGATGTTGCCGACCGGTCCCGCCGACGCGAAGGCCGGCGCACCCATCATGGCGACCGCAGCGGCCGCCGCGGCGAGTACTCCTGCGGCGCGAACTTTCATCTGCACGTTATATTCCTTTCATCGAAGAAACCGGGATTCGCCGCTGGGAACATGAAGTGCATACGCCGACTCCGAAGGAGCTCAGGGTAAGCATTCGCGTACACACTGTAGCGGATTCAGCTACGTTGAGTATGAGAATGATGACACGGAGTGAATTCTGGCATCCGCCGACCGGAATTTAAAACCATTCTGACCGATTTGCGCAACGCTTCTTTTAGCCGGTACCGCGACAATCAAAAGCCATTTTCCCGAACGGCCGGTCGTGCGCGTTTCACGTAAATTGCACCGTTTTCCCCGGACAGGCCAGCATCGGTGGCGCCAGCGCACGGGGACTTATTCGTCGCTTTGGTCCGGGACCTCCGGCACGCGGCAGCAGTACTCCAGGTAGAGCGCCGCACAGGCCAGTATGACGGCAGCGGCGAACGTCAGGGCCGCCGTGAGCGCGTCCTGACGCGGCACGGCCGCGTTCAGGGACCCGCTCAGGTAGATGCCGAACCCGACCGCGACCCCGGCGACCGCCGCGGCCACCAGCGCGCTGGCCTTGGCTAGTGCGACCATCCGCGACACGAACAGGGGCTCGGCCGGCTTGCCGCGCCGCCCGGCGATTCTGGCCTTCAGGTCACGGCCGATCCAGGCTTCCGCGGCGGCCGCCACCAGCAGCGCGGGTACTCCCGTCCAGGGCAACGGCGGCAGCTTCTGGTAGACGGCCCGGAGCAGCAGCCAGGCGACGAACGCGAAGATGACGGCGACCACGCCGAGCGTGGCCGGACGGGTCGGCTTCATGTGACCCGCGCCCGGGGACCGGAGCCGGGGTGCCGCAGCACCATGTCCGGCCGGCGCCTGACGCCGGCCTGGCCGAGGCCGGCCAGCAGGTCATCCACTGTCCCCCGGCCGGGGAGGCAGGCGCCAGCGTCGATATCGTGCCACGGCGCGAGCACGAACGCGCGCTCGTGCGCGCGGGGGTGGGGCAGGGTAAGCACCGGGTCGCGGCTGACCTCCTCCGCGTAGCTGATGATATCGATGTCGAGCGTGCGCGGTCCGAACCGCTGCGCCCGGACCCGGCCGAACTCCGCCTCGATGCCGTGGGCCGCCGCGAGCAGGGCGTCCGGGGCCAGGCCGGTCGCCACGATGAGCACCGCGTTCAGGTAATCCGGCTGTACCGGGCCGCCGACCGGCGCGGTCTCGTAGACGGGTGAGATCGCCAGCACGTCAGTATCCGGCAGGCTGGCGATGGCTTGCACGCATCCCTGAAGGGTACCCAGCCGGTCGCCGAGGTTGCTGCCGACGGCCAGCACCGCGCGCCGCCTGGTCACGGCCGGCTCCGGGCGGCCGCCTGCCAGGCGGCCGCGACCCGGGCGGCGTCCGCGTTCAGCGGAACCTGATGGACGCGCACGCACCAGGCGCCCGCCGCCGCGGCCAGCGCCGTGATCGCGATCGTGGCCCCGTCGGACCCGTCGAACGACCTCGGCGTGCCGTCCGGCGCGGCCAGCAGATGGCCGAGAAAGCGTTTCCGCGACGCTCCGACGAGAACGGGGAAGCTGCCCCCGGGGAGCCGGGCGACCTCGGCCAGGTGAGCGAGCAGCGGCCAGTTGTGCTCGCCGCGTTTGCCGAACCCGAGACCAGGGTCGATCACGATGCAGCCCGGGTCAACCCCCGCATCGACCACCGCGTCCACCCGCCGGGCCAGCTCGTCGCGGACCTCGCTCACCACGTCGGTATAGACCGCGCGCGAGTACATGTCCTGGCTGTGGCCGCGCCAGTGCACGACGACGTAGCCGACTCCGGCGGCCGCGACCAGGCGGGGCATATCAGGATCGGCCAGGCCGCCGCTCACGTCGTTGACGAGCTGGACGCCTGCCGCCAGCGCGAACTCCGCTACCTCCGCCCGCATCGTGTCGATGGAGGTCGGCACGCCCGCCTTGACCAGTTCGGTCACGACAGGGCCGACCCGGCGCAGCTCCTCGGCCGCGGAGACGCGCTGAGCCCCGGGCCTGGTGGACTCCCCGCCGACGTCGACGATATCCGCGCCCTGCGCGGCCAGTTCCAGGCCGTGCGCGATGGCCGCGTCCGGCCCGTACCACTGACCGCCGTCGGAGAACGAGTCGGGCGTGACGTTCACCACGCCCATGACCAGGCAGCGGTCCGCCTTCGGCAAGCCCGGCAGGTTTCCCGCCGCGGAGGTCACCGCTGTGGCACCGGCTCCCGGCGCACGCCGCGCCGAAGCCGGCCCAGGCCAAGCTTGCGGCCGATCCGGCGCAGCTCGAGCCGCGGTGAGGTCAGGAACGCCTCCGCCTCCAGGGCCGCCAGCGCGATCCGCGGTGCGTCCTTGCTGCTGGGGAAGACGAAGAAGCGCGGTTGCCAGACCGGGCAGAACTTGGCGTTGAACTTGTACAGCGACTCGATCTGGAACCACTTGGAAGCGAAGATCAGCACGGACCGCCAGGCCTTGAGCACCGGACCCGCGCCGATTCGCTCGCCGCGCTCGAGCGCAGCCCGGAAGACCGCGAAGTTCAGCGAGATGTGCTTCACGTTGAGGCCGGGGGCCGCCTTGATCGTCTCGGTGATGAGAAAATCGTTGAGCCCGGGCTGGGCGTTCTTGTCCCGCCGCATGAGGTCAAGCGAGAGACCGTCCGATCCCCAGGGGACCAGCTGCAGCACCGCCCGGATGACGCCGTGCTCCTTCGCGGTCACGAGCACGCATTCATCGTCACCGTCGGCGCCGATACGGCCCAGGGCCATCGAGAAGCCGCGCTCGGTCTGGCTGCCCCGCCAGGAATCGGCGGCCCGGAGGATATCGTCCAGTTCCTTCGGCGGTATATCGCCTACCCGGCGGACTTCGGCGACGTAGCCATTCTTCGCCACCCGGTTGACCATCTGCCTGACGTTGCGCATCGAACGGCCGGACAGGCTGAAATCGGCGACGTTCACGATCGCTTCGTCGCCGAGCTCGAGCGCGGTCAAGCCGCCCTCACGGCACCACACCTCCGCGCCGAGCTCGCTGCACCCCATCACCGCCGGCGCCCAGGCGTGCCGGGCCGCCTCGTCCAGGAAGGGGCTGATCACGCCGGGCCACGCCTCCGGGTCGCCGATGGGGTCACCGCTGGCCAGCATCACCCCGGATACGACGCGGTAGCAGATGCACGCCTTGCCGGTCGGCGACCAGATCACGCTCTTGTCGTCGCGCAGCGCGAAGTAGCCGAGCGAGTCCCGGTCGCCGTACTTGGCGAGCAGATCCCGCACCCGGGCCGCGTCCGCCCGGCCCAGCCTGGCCTTCGGCTCGGCCGGGCGCAGGAACAGGTAGGCGGTGAAGATGAGGGTAAAGATCCCGAGCGCGCTGGTGAGGATGCCGAACAGGTCGCCCCGGGCCTCGGGCACCCACTGGACCGGGCCCGATACCCCGACCAGGCCGGTGACGACCTCCCAGACCCGGGTGCTGAACGAGTAGTCGGTCTGCAGGTCCTGGGCCAGGAAAATGTAGGTGAGCCCGATCGCGACGTCGGCCACCACCAGGGCGCCGAAGGCCCACAGCGCCCGCCAGCGGTTGCGGTGGTCCCCTTCGGCGTAGAACTCGTCCCGGAAGTAGAGCAGTGCGATGAGCACCACCAGCGCGACCACGGCGGTAAGTATCCGCTGGCCGCGGAAGAAATGGATGGCGGTGTCGAAGGCGAGCAGCGCGGCCACCGCCTGCCAGGCCCGCCGTTTCCTCCGGCGCAGGCCATGCGCCAGGAACAGCAGCAACAGCCCGATGATGACGTCGGAGGCACGGGCGACGTTGGTGAGCGTGCCCGGGACCAGGTACTTGAAGTTGTGCAGCCGGTGCGGCCAGTCGGGCTTGAAGATCGCGACGATATCGGACAGGCCGATGAGCATGGTGAGCAACGCGGCGGTGCCCGGCACCCAGGCGCGCTGACGCCTGCGGTCAGCAAAACTGACAGGCCCGGCGGCGGGAACGCGCGAATCACCCGCCTTGACCGCGGTACGATCCGCGGCGCTTGCGTGTCCAGCGTCGTCGCTGTCGCTCATCTCGGCAGCTCTCTTATCAGGCCCAGGATCACGGTGGGTCAGCGTTGTCATCGGGCCGCCTCGCGTCCTGCTCTCACGGTACCTCCAAGCCTAGGCAAAGGTCCCGGCTAACGGGACGGGAGACAGCGTCCATTAGCGGTTATCGCGGACACTGCCTACCACATAGACGCCGCGGCGAGCGTTTGCGTTCGGTGGAAGCCTGAATATTAGCGGGCCGTAATACTAACGACGGCCCTGAATCAGGGTCATCGCCTCGGCCCGGGTGACGTCGTTGTCCCGGAAGGCGCCGCGTACCGCCGAGGTCACGGTCCTCGCGCCCGGCTTGCGGACCCCCCGCATCGACATGCACAGGTGCTCGCACTCGATGACCACGACCACGCCGCGCGGCTCCAGGATGTCCATCAGCGCATCGGCGATCTGGCTGGTCATCCTTTCCTGCACCTGCGGGCGCCGGGCGTAGACATCGACCAGCCTGGCCAGCTTGGAGAGCCCGGTGACCTGGCCCTTGGTGTTCGGGATGTAGCCGATGTGCGCGACCCCGAAGAACGGCACCAGGTGATGCTCGCAGGTCGCGTAGACCTCGATGTCGCGGACGATGACCATCTCGTCATGACCGACGTCGAAAACGGTGGTGAGCACGTCCGCCGGGTGCTGCCGCAGCCCGGCGAACTGCTCCGCGTAGGCCCGCGCGACCCGGGCCGGCGTGTCCTGCAGCCCGTCCCGGTCCGGGTCCTCACCGATCGCGAGCAGGATCTCCCGGACCGCGCGCTCGATGCGCGGCAGGTCAAACTCCCGCCCGGCAGGCGCGATTCCGGTTACCGGAGCGACCTCCGTCATCCGCTATCGCTGGTCTCGCCGTGTCCCGGCTCGCTGCCGAAGCCGCCGGGGGTCCCGAACGACTGGCCGTTGGGGGGCAGCACCAGGCCGCCGTTCGCGGTCCCGCCGTCGGCGGCCGCGAGGGCGAGCTCCTTCGGCGAGAGCACCGGCGGACGATCCGAGGGCAGGCGCTTGCCGTAGCCCGTGTACGAGCCGCGGACCGGCCGCTTCTGCACGGACGCGAAGAGCTCGAGGACCTCCTTGCGGCCCACGGTCTCCTTGTCGAGCAGCCGCAGCACCAGCGCGTCGAGCACGTCGCGGTACTCGACGAGGACTTCCCAGGCCTCGTCGTGGGCGGACTCGATGAGCCGGCGGATCTCCTCGTCGATCGAGGAGGCGATCTCCTCTGAGTAGTCCCGGCCGTGCGACATATCGCGGCCCAGGAACGGCTCGCTGTCACCGTTGCCGAACTTGCGCGCGCCGAGCCGCTCGCTCATGCCGTATTCGGTGATCATGCCGCGCGCGATCTGGGTGGCCTTATCGATGTCGTTGGCGGCGCCCGTGGTCGGCTCGTGGAAGATGAGCTCCTCGGCGGTGCGGCCGCCGAGCAGCATGGCGAGCTGATCGAGCATCTCGGCCCGGGTGACGAGGAACTTGTCCTCGGTCGGCAGCGCACTGGTGTAACCGAGCGCCCGGCCGCGCGGGATGATCGTCACCTTGTGCACGGGATCGGCGTGCGGCATCGCGTGACCGACGAGCGCGTGGCCACCCTCGTGGTAGGCGATGACCTTACGCTCCTTCTCGGAGAGCAGCACGCTCTTGCGCTCCGGACCCGCCATGACCCGGTCGATCGCCTCTTCGAGCGCCTCCATCGTGATCTGCTTGCCGTTGTGCCGCGCGGTCAGCAGCGCGCCTTCGTTGATCACGTTGGCGAGGTCGGCGCCGGTGAACCCGGGGGTACGGCGGGCGATGATGTCGAGGTCGGCATCGGGGGCGATGGGCTTGCCCCGGGCGTGCACCCGCAGGATCCCCTTGCGGCCCGCCAGGTCCGGCTGGGCCACCACGATCTGCCGGTCGAACCGGCCGGGCCGCAGCAGCGCCGGGTCGAGGATGTCAGGCCGGTTGGTGGCGGCGATGACGATGACGCCGCCCTTAGTGTCGAAGCCGTCCAGCTCGACCAGCATCTGGTTCAGCGTCTGCTCGCGTTCGTCGTGCCCGCCGCCGAGGCCCGCGCCGCGGTGACGGCCCACGGCGTCGATCTCGTCCACGAACACGATCGCGGGCGCATTCGCCTTGGCCTGCTCGAACAGGTCCCGGACACGGGACGCGCCGACGCCGACGAACATCTCAACGAAGTCCGAACCGGAAATCGAGTAGAACGGCACGCCGGCCTCGCCGGCCACCGCCCGGGCGAGCAGCGTCTTACCGGTACCTGGCGGGCCGTAGAGCAGCACGCCCTTGGGGATCTTGGCCCCGATGGCCTGGAACTTGGCCGGGCTCTGCAGGAATTCCTTGATCTCCTGGAGTTCCTCGATGGCCTCGTCGACACCGGCCACATCGGCGAACGTGGTCTTCGGCGTGTCCTTGGTAAGCAGCTTGGCGCGGGACTTGCCGAAGTTCATCACCCGCGAGCCGCCGCCTTGCATCTGCGACAGCATGAAGAAGAACACCAGGAAGATGACCAGGTAGATCAGGGCGGTCGGAATCAGGTCAAGCAGGGCGTTGCTCTTCGGGATGGCGATGTTGTAGCCGTCCTTCAGGGTGCCCTTGTTGACCTGCGCCTGCAGCTCATTCTGGAGCTGCAGGCCCTGGCCGGAGACCCACGACGCCTCTAGCTGCTTGCCGCTCTTCGTGGTGATCTGGATCGTCTGGTTCTTGTCAGTGATCAGCGCGCTCTTGACCTGGCCCGCATTGATGTCCTGGACGATCTGCGAGGTGTCGACCTGCTGGTACGAGCTCCCGGAATTCGCATAGTCGAGCACGAAAAGCAACAAGAGCACCGCTACGGCGATTAGCAGCAGCGGTGCGCGGAAAAAGCGCCTTAGCTCCATCTATGAGCGGTCCCGTCGGCCCGGGACCGTTCCCTCCTGACCAGCCTCACAGTCCCGTCGACCTCCGGCGGGATGGCCATCATTCCCATCCTCGCGGCCCGTGTTCCGACGATGGCCGCGAGCCGCAAACTATGACGGTACACCGTTAGCGTGCAACGCCTTGAAAGTGAACGCTTTCCGTGGCGGATTGTGTTCCCCTGCCAGATGAGCCTAATCGCCTCCGTACACCGCGGGGGCAAGCGTGCCTATGAACGGCAGGTTCCGGTAACGCTGAGCGTAGTCAAGGCCGTAGCCGACCACGAACTCATCGCCGATATCGAAGCCCGTGTAGGCCACATTCACCTGCATCTGGGCCGACCCCGGCTTGCGGAGCATGGCGCAGACGGCCAGCGACGCGGGCCCGCGCGAGCGCAGGTTGCCTGCCAGCCAGGACAGGGTGAGGCCGGAATCCACGATGTCCTCGACGATCAGCACGTGACGGCCGGTAATGTCGGTATCGAGGTCCTTCAGGATCCGGACCACGCCAGAGGACTTGGTGCCCGAGCCGTAGGACGAGATCGCCATCCAGTCCATCTGCACCGGCAGGTGCATGGCGCGGGCGAGATCGGCCATTACCATCACGGCGCCCTTCAGTACGCCCACGAGCAGCAGATCGCGGCCGGCGTAATCGGCGTCGATCTGGGCCGCGAGCTCGCCGATACGTGCCTGCAACTGCCCGGCCGTGATCAGCACCTGCTTCAGCTCAGGCCCCATGTCAGTTTCGTCCAACGGACTCCCCACCCTTAGCCTGGCCACCCTTAGCCTCGCCCGGTGCGCTGCTGGTGAACCACACCTTGCCAGCACGACGGCACGCACGCACGCCGCCCGGCAGGTCTACCCACCGCTGCCCGTGCCAGCCGCTCACCAGGGCGTCGATCGCCTCGACGTGCCCCGAGGCGAGAGCGCCGTGCGGGCATCCCGCCATGATCGCCGCATCGCGCAGCACCCGCGTCCTGATCGCCGCCGGAAGCGCCCGCAGCCAGCTCGCCTCGAGGCCTGCCGGGTCCGAGCAGTCGCCCCGAAGCTGTGCGCTTTCGGCGAAAGCGAGATCGTCGAGGCACTCCGCGTCGGTCCGCAGCTGGCTGGCGGTGCGGGCGAGTGCCTCGGCCACGCCCGGCCCGAGCGCGGCCTCCAGCGCGGGCAGCGCCTGGTGGCGCACCCGGGCCCGGGCGAACCGGAAGTCGCTGTTGTGCGGATCTTGCCACGGCTCCAGCCCGAGCTCGGCGCAGGCGGTCCGCGTGGCCGCGCGGCGGACGGCCAGCAGCGGGCGCCGGTACGGGCCGCGGCAGGCGGGCATGCCGGAAAGTGACCGGCCGCCGGATCCGCGCGCCAGGCCGAGCAGGACCGTCTCGGCCTGATCGTCGAGGGTGTGGCCGAGCAGGACCGCGGCGGCGGCGTAGTCGGCGACGGCCGCGTCCAGCGCGTGGTACCTGGCCGCCCGGGCCGCGGCCTCGGGCCCGGCCGCCACGCTCGCAGGCGCCACCGTGACCGCGACGCTGCGGACCGGGTTTAGCCCGAGCTGGCCGAGCAGCGCCGCCACGGCGGCGGCACGTTCGGCCGAACCGGGCTGTAGTCCGTGGTCGACGGTCACGCCGCCGGCCCGAAGGCCAAGGCGCGGCGCCACGAAGGCGGCCGCGGCGGCCACCGCGAGTGAGTCAGCACCGCCGGAACACGCGACGAGCACCAGGTCGCCGGCGGTCAAGTCGCCCAGGTGAGCCCGTACCGCGTGGCGGACCTCGGCGACCGCCGCGCCCGGACCCATGCGGCTAGGAGCCGGACGCGACCCGCTCCACCCACTCGTGCGGTTGGGCGAACTCCGCCTTGGTCGGCAGGGTCTCCGGCGACGTCCAGACCTTGTTGAACGTGGCCATGCCAACCTCGTCCACCACCGTGGTGACGAACCGGGAACCCTCCGCGTACTGCTTCATCTTCAGGTCGATACCGAGAATCCGGCGGATCGTCTGCTCGATCCGGCCGCTGGATCCGCGGCGGGAGTTGAACCGTTCCCTGATCTGGGCGACCGAGGGCACCACCTGCGGCCCGACCGCGTCCATGACGTAGTCGCCGTGTCCTTCCACCAGCGTCATCACCGCGGTCAGGCGGTCCATGATCTCGCGCTGGGCCGGGGTCGCCACGGCGTCGATCAGGCTGCCGCCATCACCACCGCGTACCGCGCCCGCCATTGCGTCGGCGGCCGAGCGCAGCCGCTGCAGGATCGCCGCCGGGTCAAGTTCCGAGGCGAGCAGGAACTTGGTCATCTGGCTCTGCACGTAGTCCCGGAGCCACGGGACCGCGGTGAACTGGAGCCGATGGGTTTCCTCATGCAGGCATACCCAGCGCCGGAAGTCATGCGTATCGACGCCGAGCTCGCGTTCGACCATGACGATGTTGGGCGCCACCAGGGTGAGCCGGCCCGGCTGCTGGCCGTCCACCGGCGATGCCTCGGGCGGCAGGAAGAGCTCGTACTGGCCGAGCACCCTAGAGGACAGGTAGGCCAGGATCAGCCCGGCCTGGATGCCGGTGACCCGCGAGCCCACCGCGGTCATCACCGAACCGGGCGACCTCGACCCGGCCGACCCGCCGGAGCCCGCACCAGGTGCGCGTTCCCTCAGCTGCTCGACCAGCGGCTCGAGCACGACGCGGAAGCCATCCACGTTCGCCCTTATCCAGCCCGGCCGGTCCACTACCGCGACTCGCCCGATCGCGCCGTCACTCCCGGCCGACATTCCGGTGACCTCATAGACCGGCTGCTGAACGGCGCCGGCGAGGTCGCGTAGCTCTGAGACGGTGCGCCGCGCCTCGGCCAGGCTTACCTGCGGCCCGGGCCGGGCCCATCGGGTCCCGGTGGAAATGGCGATGTCCCAGTCGATCATCTGCGTGCTGCTCACGGTTCCACCGTACGTGGTCGTAGACAGCGCCCGTCACCGGCACCCGCAGTCGGCCAGCGCGGCGGCCGCCGCGTCGATGGCATTGGCCGCGCCGCGCAGCAGCCCCGCGGACGGAACCTGGTCGGCCATGAAGGCGAAGACCAGCGTCGAGCCGCTGGCGTCAGAGACCATCCCGGCCAGCGCCGTCACGGTGCCGAGGTTACCGGTCTTGGCGCGTACCGAGCCGAGGGCCGCCCCGCCGATCCCTGCGAATACGCTCTGCCCGGCGGACAGCGTGCCGGAAAAGCCCGCCACCGGCAGGCCGGCCAGCAGCGGCCGCAGCCGGGGATCGGCCATGGCGAGCTCGATCACTTTGACCAGCGCGGCCGGCGTGATCGCGTCCTGCGGGGACAGGCCGCTGCCGTCCACCAGGTGGAAGCCGGCGGTGACGCCGAGCCGCCGCATTTCCCTGATCACCGCCGCGGCCGCCCCGCTAAACGAGGCAGGCCCGCCCGTCGCCAGGGCGACCTGGCGGGCGAGGTCCTCCGCGATCACGTTGTTGCTCTCCTGGAGCATCTGCTGCACGATAGCCGACAGCGGCGGCGAGGACACACTGGCGATGGCCGGGGCGCGGGCGGGAGCCTGCCGCACCACCGGAGATCCGGTGACGCGGATGCCGTCCGCGGTCAGCAGGGCGGCGAACGAAGCGGCCGCCATGCCCGCGGGGTCGGTCGCGCGGGCCCTGAGGTTGTACGGGTCGTCCGAGTCCTCCGGCGCGCCCGCCACGGTCAGCCGCCCCTGGTCCACCTCCAGGGACACGATCTGGGTGACGTCTCCCGTGCTGACATAGCTCGGCGACCAGCCCGGCGCGAGACCGGGGCCGGTGTAGAGCGACGAGTCATAGCCGACGCTGACCGACGAACGGCCCTGCGCCTTCAGGGCCCGCGCCGTCGCCGCGGCCAGGTGAGCCAGCGTGGCCGGCTGGGGATAGTCCTGGGCCGGGAACGCGTTCACCGCAAGCACGGGATCGCCGCCGCCGACCAGGATGACGCTGTCCGGGGTGGCGCCCCGGACCACGCGGGTGGTGAACCTGTGCTCCGCGCCGAGCACCGCCAGCGCCGCAGCGGCCGTGACGACCTTCGTGGTGGACGCGGGCGTCGAGGGGCGGCCGCCCTGCTCGGAGAGCACGACCCGCCCGGTGCCCGGGTCGGCGACCAGCACCGACACGCGGGGGCCGAGCGCGGCCGCGGAAAGCGGCCCGGCCAGGGCCGACCGCAGGCCGGCCGCGGTCGGCGGCGCACCGCGCTCGGTCCCCGCGGCCAGTGCCCTTCCCGCGCTGCTGACCTGGCCCGCGGTGACGGTGGGGACCCGCAGCGCCGCGAGCCGCGGTGGGAGCATGTACACGACGGCGATGCCCGCCGCGAGCGTAAACACGTTGATCATGGCCAGCGTCAGCAGAGCCGCTCTGCGGGTGCGGCGCACCATGACTTACCACCTCGCCACGATGGTCAACCGCGTGTTTGCCGCGGATTGCGGGGACAATGGAGTTAATCACCCACACCGGTCGGGAGAAAAACCGTGGACGTTGAGGTCATCGTCGAAATCCCCAAGGGACAGCGCAACAAGTACGAGATGGACCACGTCGCCGGCCGGATACGGCTGGACCGCATGCTGTTCACCTCGACCAGGTATCCGTCCGACTACGGGTACATCGAGGACACCCTGGCCGATGACGGCGACCCGCTCGACGCGCTCGTACTGCTCGAGGAGCCCACGTTCCCAGGTTGCCTCATCACCTGCCGGGTCATCGGGATGTTCCAGATGCACGACGAGATGGGCGCCGACAACAAGATCCTGTGCGTGCCGGCCCAGGACCCGCGGATGGAGCACATACGCGACATCCACCACGTGCCGGAGTTCGACCGGCTCGAGATCCAGCACTTCTTCGAGGTCTACAAGGCCCTTGAACCAGGCAAGTCGGTGCGGGCCGACGCGTGGGCGGACCGCGCGGCCGCCGAGGTCGAGGTCGACGCCTGCCGCAAGCGCGAGGCCGAAGCCACGGAGCATGCGTAAGGACTTAGGCGTCCCGGGTGTAGGCATCCAGGAACGCCACGATGACCACCTACCAGGGCGTGGCCAAGATCACTCTGACGAACTCAATCGTGGCAAAAACCTGGGCAGACCGGGGCACCGGGCGCACTAATGGGCATAGGGCCAGCTATGGGCATGCGGTAGCGTAGGCCCAGCCGTCACCTCGGACGGCCAGGACGGGGGTTCGGGGACTGTGCCTCGCTATCGCAGGGTGGTCGTCAAGCTGAGCGGCGAGGCACTGGCGGGAGCCGGCAGTTCGGGCGTCGATCCAGACAGCCTCTCCCGCGTGGCGCAGGAGGTCCTCTCCGTCCATGACCTCGGCGTTCAGGTAGCGGTCGTGGTCGGCGGCGGGAATTACTTCCGCGGCCGGATGGCCGAGGGGTGGGGCATCAGCCGGGCCGAGGCGGACAACATCGGGATGCTCGGCACCATCATGAACGCGCTGATGCTCCGGGGCGCGCTCACCGCCAGGACAGACACCGACATCCGGGTCATGACCGCGGTGCCGATCCACAGCGTGGCCGAGCCGTTCATCAGGCTCCGGGCCGTGCACCACCTGAGCCGCGGCCTGATCGTCCTGCTCGCGGGCGGCATCGGCCAGCCTTATGTCACCACCGACTACCCGGCAGTCCAGCGCGCGCTTGAACTGGAAGCCGACGCCCTGCTCGTGGCCAAACGCGGGGTCGACGGCGTCTACGACAGCGACCCGAACATCAATCCGGACGCGGTGCGCTATACCAGCCTGACCTACGACGAGGCGCTGGCGGCCGGGGTCCGGATCATGGACACAAGCGCGTTCGTGCTCGCCAACGAGCAGGCCCTGACCATGCACGTGTTCGACGTGGCCGCCGCGGGCGTGATGCGCGAGATCTGCGAGGGCGCCGAGCACGGCACCCGGATCAGCGTCAAGTAAGACCGGGCCGCTGGGCCGTTTTTGGGATGAATGCGGCATTCTGTGCAGGTTGCCTAAGTCCCGCATCAGTCCAGGCAGGCTGGCGAGCCGGAAGGATCGAAGCGACGTACCCACCCTGATCTTCTGGCTGCTGCGGCTACCTCCCGCGGCGAGCCAGCCGTTGATATGTCTGCAGTTTCGGGGGTGATAGCCCCCGAAACTGCAGACATATCCGGGTGCTAGGTTGTGGCAGCCTGCCCGTCCCTGAATGACCTGCGGACGGGGCGTCGGCGTGAGGCGGCGGTGGCTGGCGGGGCTAAACCGGTGTTTGAAGGTCACGGTCCTGGAAAGCTGCGGGCCATGACGGTCCAAACCCGCGCCGGCCGCCGGTGAGCCGCGCCGCGGTCGTGGTGAACCCCGTGAAACTCGACGACGCCGAGAAGTTCAGGGCCACGGTCAGCGCGGCCATGACAGAGCACGGCTGGAGCGAACCGAGCTGGCTGGAAACCACGCCAGAAGACCCAGGCGAAGGCCAGGCCAGGCAGGCGGTGAAGGACGGGGCCAACCTGGTCCTGGCCTGTGGCGGTGACGGGACCGTGACCGCCACCGCGGCGGGCCTGGCCGGCACCGGCATCCCGCTGGCTGTGATCCCGTTCGGCACCGGCAACCTGCTCGCCCGCAATCTCGACCTGCCCATCGATCTCGGCGAAGCCCTGGCCGTCGCGCTCACCGGCCGCGACCGGGAACTCGACGTCGGCAGTGCCAACGGCAGCCTGTTCCTGACCATGGCCGGGCTCGGCCTCGACGCGAAGATGCTGGCGGGCGCCAGCGAGCCGGTCAAGAAACGCTTCGGCTGGGCCGCTTACGTGCTATCCGCGCTACGGCATCTGCGGGACCGGCCGATGCGGATCACCCTGCGGGCCGATGGCGACCCGCCGCTGCGGCGCCGGGCCAGCGGGGTCATCGCCGGCAACGTGGGGGCGCTGCAGGGCGGCCTGCCGCTGTTGCCGGACGCTGAGCCCGATGACGGGCGGCTCGACGTCGTGGTCCTCACCGCGCGAGGGTTCGGCGGCTGGCTGCGGGTGGCCGCGCAAGTGGCGCTGCGGCGTCCCGGCGGTACGGACCGGGTGCTGCGCCGGACGTTCCGTGAGCTGCGCGTCGAGACTGATCGTGCGCATCTGTGGCAGCTCGACGGCGAGGTCATGGGCCGCACGCGGCAGCTGGTCATCACGGTCCGCCCGGGTGCGCTGCGGGTGCGCGTACCCGCGGCCGAGTGAGGCCGGGCGTCAGAAACGGCCGGGCTTCGAGCCGGGGCTTCTAGTCGGGCAGCACGGCCAGGTTCAGCCGCCGCAGCCGGTCCCGGTCCGCGATCACCTCGATGGCGACGATGCGGCGGCCGCGGCTGGTCAGGGCCAGCACGACCTGAAGCCGGCCGCAGGGCGCGAACACGATAGCCACGGTCCCGTCCACCAGGGCCAGCTGGGAATGCCCGGCCCGCCCGCCGGACGCCACCGCGCCCCTGGCCACGGCATCGGCGCCGCGGAGCACCGCCGGTTTCCCGGCCGGGACCGCAGCCGCGTCGGCTCTCAGGATGACATCGGAGTCCAGCACTGCCACCAGGGCCGAGAGATCGCCGCCGCGGGAGGCGGCCAGGAAGGCAGCCGCTACTTCTCGCTGGCGGGCCAGGTCACCCGTTTGCATGTGACTAGGAGGCACTCGCACACGGCGCCGGGCCCGGCTGGCGAGCTGCCGGGTGGCCGCCGTCGAACGGCCGAGCACGGCGGCTACTTCGGTGAACGGGATCGCGAACATGTCGTGCAGCACGAAGGCGAGCCGCTCGGCCGGCGCCAGCGTGTCCAGCACGACCAGCAAGGCCACGCCAACCGAGTCGGCAAGGACGGCCTCGGCCTCGGGATCGGCCTGGGCCGGCAGGTTCGCGCCGCCGACGCCCCCGGCCGCGGCCGCTTCGTTTGCGGTACGGGGCCAGTAATCACCGACCGGCTCTTCGTGCCTGCGCCGGCGGGACCGGAGCATGTTGAGCGACACTCGCGCCACCACCGTCGTGAGCCAGCCGCCGAGATTTTCGACCTCGCTGGCGTTCACGCTGGTCAGCCGTAGCCACGTGTCCTGGACCGCATCATCGGCGTCGGTCATAGAGCCGAGCAGGCGGTAAGCCACCGCCCGCAGGTGCGCGCGATGCTTCTCGAAGGCGGCGGCCAGCCCGTCGCCGTCGGTCTTGGTCACATTCCCTCCTGGCCTGGTGTCACCACCCTGACACCCGGTACCCCGCGAAGGTGACACCGGGCCGACGGCGTTATTAGGAGGAACGATGACCTCTCTCATCTTGGTGACCGGCGGCACGGGCACGCTGGGGCGCCAGGTCGTCCCGCGGCTGCGGGAGGCCGGCCGCGACATACGGGTGCTCAGCCGGCACCACCACGCCGCCGAAGACGGCATCGAGTACGTCATCGCAGACCTGCTCAGCAGCGACGGAATCGAGCCCGCGGTAGAAGGAGCCGAGGTCATCGTGCACTGCGCGGGCGCCAGGAAGGGCGACGACGAAGCGACCCGGAACCTGATGCGGGCCGCGTCGCGGGCCGGCACGCAGCACGTGGTGTACATCTCGGTCATCGGGGCGGACCGGGTCCCGGTGGTCAGCGGCATCGACCGGGCGATGTTCGGCTACTTCGCGACCAAGCTGGCCGCGGAGCAAGTCGTGGCTGGCTCCGGCGTGCCCTGGACGACGCTGCGGGCCGCCCAGTTCTATGACACGCTGCTGACGGTGGCACGGCAGATGACGAAGCTGCCGGTGGTGCCTGTCGCGGCCGGAGTCCGGTTCCAGCCGGTCGACACCGGCGAGGTGGCCGGGCTCGCGGAGCTGACGCTCGGGCCGCCGGCCGGGCTGGTGCCGGACATGGGCGGACCGCGGGTGTACCCGATGGCGGATCTGCTCCGCGCCTACCTGCGGGCTCGGGGCCGGCACCGGAAGATGGCTCCTGTCCGGCTCCCCGGCCAGGCCGCCCGCGCGGTCCGGGCCGGCGCGAACCTGGCTCCCGAGCGAGCGGTGGGGCACCGGACCTGGGAGGACTTCCTGGCCGATCAGGTGGCCCGCTAGGCTCCGGACGACTTGGTAGGTTTGGGCTGCCCTGGCGTTCGGGTGCTCCGGGCGGATTCGGGTGCTCCGGGCGGAGGAGGGCCGATTTGAAGGCGCTGGTGTTCCGGCACAGCCTGGCCCGCGAGGCGGCCTCGGCGATCGGCGGCCGCGTCGACCCGCGGGCCTTCGTCTCGCGCTTCGCGCCCGTCCGCCTCGAGGACGTCGACGAACTGCCGCTTCCGGCTCGGGACTGGGTACGCGTCGAGACGACCTTCTCGGGCCTGTGCGGCTCGGACATCAAACAGATCCTGCTGAACGGCGCCCGTGACAACCCGCTCACCGCGCTGGTGTCCTTTCCGCACGTACTCGGCCACGAGGTGGTCGGGCGCCGGGCGGATACCGGCGAACGGGTCGTGCTCAACCCGTGGCTGTCGTGCGGCCCGCGCGGCATCGATCCTCAGTGCCCGGCCTGCCAGGACGGCCGCTACCCCTGGTGCCGCAACTTCCGATCGGGCGACCTGCCCGTCTCGATCCACCTCGGGAACTGCGCGGCGGCGGCCGGGGCGCACGCCGAGCGCTTCGCCGCGCACGTTTCGCAGCTGTTCGCCATCCCCGGCCACGTCTGCGATGAAGCGGCCGTGCTGGCGGACCCGGTCAGCGTCTCGTTGCGGTCGATCCTGCTCGCACCGCCTCCTGACGGCCAGGCCGCCCTCGTCTACGGTTCGGGCACGCTCGCGTTCGCGGCGGTCGCGCTGCTCCGCCACCTGTATCCCGCCACCGAGGTGTGGGCGGCGACGCGCCCCGGCGCCCGGGCCGCGCTCGCGACCCGCCTGGGTGCTCACGCCGTGCTTTCCACCTCACCCGACGAGCTCGTCGCGCAAGTCGCACGGCGCGTCGGCACGACCCCCCTGGTGCCGTGGAGCGAGCACAACTGGCTGCAGGACGGCCCGGCCGTCGTCTACGACACGATCGGCTCAACCGAGACCGTCGAGACCTCGCTCCGGCTGCTCACCACGGGCGGCACGCTCGTCGTCTCCGGCGTCGAGCCGCCCAAGCGCTTCGAGTGGACCCCGTTGTACTTCAAGGAGCTGCACGTCATCGGCTCCAACGGCTTCGGCATCGAGGAGGTGCGCGGTGTCGCCAAGCACGCCATGGAGCACTACTTCAACTTCGTCGCAGCGGGCCTGGACCTGACATCGGTCATCACGCACCGCTTCCCGCTCCGGCGCTGGGAAGAAGCCGTGCTGGCGGTAAAGGACTCCCGGCGCACCGGCGCCGTCAAGGTCCTGCTCGAGCCCGCGGGCTGACCACCCGGATCGCCGCGCTGGCCGCCGGTGGCGGCGAGCGGGTCGACGCTCGCCCACGGCGGACCTGACTAGTTCCGGATCATGTGAGGTCGGCTGCCTTCGTGATATCCGGGGAAGGGGCATGCACGTGGCTTGCAGTCCGCCGGGTGCCGGGTTACGTGTTCATCCCTGGCGGGTGATGCCTCGTCCCGCGCCGGGCGATTGAGATAGGACAGTGGACCCGTGCCGGATGCTCGGGCAGGCATCATCGAGGAGGGGGCCGCTGCGATGGTAGCTGTGTCAACCGATTGGACTATGCGCAGGCCGGGTTCCGGCGGGACCGCGGGTCAGGGGCTGGGAAGGTGAGCCCTGGCAATTCCCCCGGCCCGCTCCGCCATTTTCTGGCTCAGCTGGATGAGCTGCGCTCCGCTGACATCCTCGATATGGACCAGGTGGCGCGGTTCCTGGTGGAGCTGGCCGCCGACCAGGAGTACTTTGATCCGCTGATCGCGGAGATGCCTTCTGAGTCGGCCGGGGGGAAGTGGCTGGTCAAGCCCGACCGGGGGCCCCGTCTGGTGCTGTTCCACCGGCCAGAAGGGGTGATGGCTTACACTCACTCCCATCATTGCTGGGTCGGGGTCGCTCCGGTCCGCGGAGTGGAGACCCATCAGCGGTGGGACGCAGTTCGCCATGAGGACGGCCGGGCGGAACTGCGCCTGGCCGACGACCGCGCGATGCACCGCGGTGACGTCGCGATGCTGACCCCGCCCGGTGACATCCACAACCACGGTCATGTCCTCGGCACGGGTCCCAGCCCCTACTCCCTCATCCTCCTGGGCGACAACATGTACCTCTTCGAACGGGCGGAGTACGACCCGCAGCAGGGGACGTGGCGGAAGCTCGCGCCCGGTGATCCAGGCCTGTCGCACCGCTGACCTCGCGGCAGCACCTGTAGGGCGCGAAGGTTCATTGGTGTCCGGGGCCGGGCGAGAAGGACGCGATCTTCCTGATGTGCTGCGACCGCATGTGCACTTGATGTGCCTGACTGGGCCGCGTCGCGGCCACGCAGACGCGCGGCAGGCCCGCATCGGCCATACGCGCGTCAGTCTGCGTTGGGCCGTTACAGTGGCGGGCCGGGCGCTTGTGCCTGGCGGGAGGGAAGGAGTCCAAGAGGCATGGCTGATATGCCGCATGAGGGAAGTGAGGCGGCCCCCCTGGACAGCGTCAAAGGCGGGCCGCCCCAGGCCGAGGCGGCCTCAGCCGAGAGGAACCCGGCTGACGCATCCCCGGTTGACGCATCCCCGGTTGAGAACCCCTGGCCACGGCTGGGGAGAGGCTTCGAGCGCGGGCTGAGCCTGTCCCGGGTGGTGGTCATTGTCCCGGTGGTCGTTCTCCTGCTCTCCGCCATCGCGTCCTTTGCCTACGGGACCGACGTATTCGTCAGGTCAGTCGCCCACGTCGTGGACGACCCCGAGCTGACCAGCCATAATCTGGGCTTCCTGCTCCTCCTGACCGATCTGTTCCTGATCGGCGCGACCCTCATGATCGCGGCCTTCGGCTTCTATGACCTCTTCATCGGCACGATCGGCGCCAGTGGCCCGGGTGCCCGACTGCCAGGCTGGCTGAGGATGCACGATCTCAACGACCTCAAGGCCAGGGTGATCTCGATGATCATCCTGGTGGCGGCGGTCAGCTTCGTAGACGATGTGGTGGAGTCCAAGGGCGGGCTGAACACGCTCTACCTCGGCGTCGGGGTGGCGGTGGTGATCGCGGCACTCACAGCGTTCCTGCACTTCGGCCGGATGGACGGCGGTGAACGCTCATAGTCTCCCGGGCAGCCGACGATGTTGACCTGCTCAAATGCTGCTCGTTGTGCCTTGACGTCCTGGTCACGGGAGGCACGGAGCCGTGGGCCCGAGGTCAGCTTAGGCACAGGCAGAAGGGGTGCCCCGCCGGGTCGAGGAACACCCGGAACGTGGTACCGGGCTGGTGCTCGTGCCTGGTCGCGCCAAGGCCAGTCACCGCCGCCTCGGCGGCGTCGAGGTCATCGACGATGACGTCGAGGTGCATCTGCTGGGGTACCTCCTGAGCCGGCCATCGAGGCGGGGCATAGTCCTGCACCTGCTGGAAGGAAATGCACTGGCCGTACTCCGCGCGGACCTCGGCCCAGCCGGGTGAGACGTCGGCCTTCCAATCCAGCAGGGCGCTGTAGAAGGCCGCGATCGCGGCCGGATCGGGACAGTCGATGACGATGCTCGGGAAGCGTGCGATAGCCATGCCAGGCACGGTACCCACGATCGCTCGCCCGCCGACAGAGCCGACGGTCTTACAGACCACCAGGGCTCGCGGCCTGGGCCCGTTTGGAAGCAGGTCAGACCGGTCATTTAGGATGCTGAGCAACCCGCCGAAAAGGGAGCCTGATTAATGCTGATCGTGCGAGGCGACGCTCAGACCCTGCCGTCGGAACTGAACAAGGCGGCCACCGGCGAGGTGTGGTTCGATCCGATCTTCCCGAAGACCGACGGTGTGGACGTCGGCACCGTCGTGTTCTCACCGAACGGGCGGACGGTCTGGCATCAGCATGAGCACGGGCAGTTGCTCCAGATCACGTCTGGCTACGGGTTCGTCTGCAAGGAAGGCGAGGCCCCGCAGCGGGTGCGCGCCGGCGACACGGTATGGATCGCGCCCAACGAGCGGCACTGGCACGGCGCCACCTCCAGCACGCTGATGTCGCATACCACGACCACGATCGGCGCGACTGAGTTCCACGAGGCGGTGACGGAGGCCGAGTACGCCGCGGCAAACGCCGCCCCGCGCGACTAGGTCTCTTGCTGCTTGGCGAGTTCAGCCGTGATCTCATCCATCTGGTGCTCGCCGACACGCGGGTGAATGCGAGGTGCCGCCATCACCGGAGCTGGCGACTTGCGAAAGAAGCGCACGGCACCAGCTTTGACCGGCGTTCCCCGGCGGGTAGACATCGGCCAGAACCGCGACAAGGTGAGCTGGGTTGTCATGGCCGATCCGGCGGGCAACGAGTTCTGCGTCCTTAGCCCGCGCGACTAGATCCAGCCGGTGGTGCCGCGAAGTTGGCCCGGTGCGCGCCCGGCGAGAGCTGACAGCGTCCGGCGCAAAGCGCACCGCGCGCCGAACGGGCACGTAGCGGGCACGCGAACCGCAATCCGGCGTCTCTCGAGACGCAGCCGGACAAGATAAACAAGGCATCTGAACTGCGGATTCGAGGTCCGGAGCGGGTGACGGGAACCGAACCCGCACTGTCAGCTTGGGAATCGGAGAGATCGTGGCCAATGAAGCCGTTGAGCGGTCCAGTTTGGAGACCGGCAGTAGCCGTGATTGACCGGTTATCACCCTGGCTGACCACACGCTAATCACACGGCGATCGGCCGTCCTATGCCGAGCAACCCGCGAGAGCGCCATTGACGCGGTGACCGCGAGCCGGACCATTGCAGGCCAGCAAGATCGCTTCGGGCCGCTTCGGCGGTGTGCTGCGGACCATGATCGACTTGCGGGAACTGTCCGGCCGGGGCGCCAGATGCCGGGCGCGGCGATGCCTGGCCGTCCGCGCCAGGGGATGACCGCGGCGGCAGTGACCTGCTGGAACGCTTCTGATGCGGTGATTCGAGCAGCCGGATCCCGGCTGCGAGCAAGGCCACGATAACGGCGATGATGCCCCCGATACCCATAAGAAACAGTGCCATGATCAGTGCCGCGCCCAAGCCGGAAAAAGCAGCCACGGACGTGCTTGCCGCAACAATGACTGCGGTGAGCGTGCATACGCCCGACTTGACCGCCGTGTTCCCCGCCGCCCGCGCCTGCACCTGGGCGCGCTTCGGCGGCAACTGGGCTCCGATCAGCCCGCCAGAGATGCCGGCGGTGACCGCCGCTAGTTCCGCGTAGGTCCGCGACCCGAGCGTCCGGCCGACCCGCAGGTCGAATTCGTCCTTGGCCAGCAGACCCTGCACGAACGCCGCTTTGAGCGTGTCGATCACCTGCTCGCGGTCGGCGTGGGATGCCAGGAGGCGGCCGCGGCCCACCGTGCCTCCTGCCACCTGGTCGCCCGGCTTTGCCATCTCCGGCCTCCCCGCGAGCACAATGAAAGGAAAGCGTACCGCGGATACCTTCTGGCGGTCATCCTCGGACCTTCTGATCCGTAACAAGATTTCGGTCGTCCAGGTTAGTCCGTAGTTGTCAGACTGGCTTGCTCCTAGGGTTTGAGAGAGGCGGCCTGGTCCAGCCGCATCCGGGGTTGTCCAACGCCGTTGTTAGCAAATGATGACAAGTGCCGGGTCGTGTGCACGAAGGGATGACGCCAATGGGTTCACCGTTTGTGCCCCACCCGGAGTTTTTGATCACTCTGATCGCCCCCAATTCGGGTGCGGGCGCGGGGGTGCCTGGCGCGGCGGTGCGTGACGCGGTGACCGGCCGGGTTATCGACCGGGTTCCCGGCCAGATGGATGCGTACTCGGCCGTCACGGGCACGGGCAGCAACCGGCTATTCTTCCTGGCCGCCCGGTCCAGCCGGGAGCAAACCGCGCAGCGTGAACCGGAGATCGGCCAGATTCCGCCCGGAGGAGCCCTCAGCGTACGGATCAATGACGCCGGGACTGTCGTTGATCTGTCCGCCGTGCCCGGTGTCCCGGAACCAGAACCGGCGTCGCCCGGCCCGGCCGACCTGGCCGCCGCAGCCGATGGCAGCACGCTGGCGTACCCGGTCGGTCCCCCGCGCGACTGGCGTCCCCCACCCCGAGTGTGGCCTGTCCGCGACCACCACAAGGAAGAGCCCGGCGAGGCTCAGGCGGCTGACTTTCCTCCGGCTGCGATCAGCATCGTGACTGTCGCGACGGGTGAGCGCACGGTATGGCGGCCAGGATCGGGTGGCTTTATCCGTGATCTGTCGCTGTCGGCTGACGGACGGCGAATGGCCTTCGCCTGGAACGGCCGCCCCGAGGACACCGGCATCCGCGTCGTCGACCTGCCCGATACAGAGCCAGGTGGGGTGATCACTACACCGAGCCGCCTGGTGGTACCGGACCGGAACACCCTGAACAATCTTGGCCAGGTGGGCCTGGGCTGCCTCGGCAGGGCGGTGATCAGCGCGGACGGTTCAACGCTGTATGTGACGGCTGCACGCTATGAGGCTGGCGGCCAGCCCGTTACCCGGCTGGTCGAGGTGTCAGCTTCCGACGGCGAGCTGCTGCGGATCGCCTACGAACGACCATTCCGCGACCCCGGCAACATCATCTACGGCTGGGGACCGCTGGCGATCGACCCGTCAGGTCAGCACGCGCTCATCGCCTACACGGGCAACCTCGCCCGGATTGACCTCAGCACCGGGCACCTCACCGAACTGCCGATTCAGGAAAACGGAGCCTTCGACATCGCGTGGTAGCGCTGCCCGCTGGCCACAGTTTCATGGTCCAGCTTCGAACCGCACTGTCAGCTTGGGAATCGGACAGATCACGGCCGGTAATACCGCTGACCAGGCAACTCGGGGGACCTGGGGTAGCCGTGGTTGACCGCTCGTCACCCTGGCTAATTGCACGTTAATTGCACGACGATCGTGTGGAGCTTGACGACGGCCAGCCGAATCTGCCCAGCAGCGGCCATGCCGAGCTGCCCGGTGGCGGCCAGCGCGATTACTTGGTGTGACTGCGGTCCATGGTGGAGGCGCGCACGGAGCCGCCGTTCGGCGCTCATCCTCTGGCCTTCATGATGCCCTCGCGGAGTGTTCGAGATCGGACATTATGGGCGGGTGCTGCGCTACGTACTGTTGCGCGACGCCCTTCGGAACCTCAGTCTTGAGCCCTCGGCAGGATGTCGTGCGGTGAATCATCTGGGCCTCACGGGATCGGATCCGCTGCAAGAATGACGGCCGTGCGCCGCTACGAGGCGAGTATGTACGACAGCAACCGCTGGGACGGCTTCGAGCTCCGCCCCGGCGACATCATCATCAGCACCCCGCCAAAGTGCGGGACGACGTGGACGCAGATGATCTGCGCCCTGCTCATACTGCAGGAACCGGAGCTCCCGCTCCCGTTGGACACGCTCTCGCCGTGGATCGACATGGTGACTCGCGCCCGCACAGAGGTGTTCGCGGACCTGGAAGCCCAGACGCACCGCCGGTTCATCAAGACCCACACGCCGCTCGACGGGATACCCAGCGATCCGACGGTCACGTACATCTGCGTCGGGCGGGACCCGCGCGACGTGGGGCTGTCGATGGACCACCATATCGGCAACACCGACATCGGCGCGTTCCTCAGCCAACGCGAACGGGCGGCCGCGATCGACGGTATCGAGCTCGGGCCATTGCGGCCACCGCGGCCGCGCCCCGGCGGCGAGCGGGACCGCTTCTGGCAGTGGGCCGACGACGAGAACGCCGTCGACGCAGGTCGGGTCGTCGCTGCGGCGCACTGTAGAGCACCTGCAGACGTTCCGGGAAGCCGCCGACGATCTCGACGTCGTGTATTTGCACTACGACGACCTAAAGGCCGACCTGGAGGGGCAGATGCGGCAGATGGCCGCGCGCCTCGGCATCGACGTCGACGAGCACCGATGGCCCCGCCTGGTCCAGGCGGCGACGTTCGAGTCGATGCGCAGCAGGGCCGGCACGACCGTCCCCGGCGGCGGTCCGGAGCACTGGATCGATCCCGCCGCGTTCTTCAGCCGCGGCACGAGCGGCCAGTGGCGCGACCTCCTCGACGACGCCGACCTCGCCCGGTACGCCGCGCGCGTGCGGGCGCTCGCGTCCGGCAACCTCGTCGAGTGGGTGCATCGCGAGCCGATCGACTGAGATCCCCGTCCGGCGGTATACCCGCACTACCCAAAGCTGATCGTCAGCGCCGACCGCCGCCCGTAACTGCCGATCCGCGCTCGGGACCAACATCAGGGGCCTGCGCCTCAACCGACGCCGGATTCGGGGCAGCGTGGGGGTGCATCGACTAGCGAATCCGGTCACGCTCTGTGATGGCCATGGTGGCTTCTTCGTGGCCGCCAGCGGGCAGATCCGGATGGCCGCCGACAGGAGCTGGAGCGTTCACGGCTCCGGAGGCCGCCCGCGTAATCGCACGAACCTTGGCGCTGACCTGCGCCTACTGCACGAATGGTGGCGACGGCAGCGGAGGTCGTTCCGCGCATGTTCCGGATCACCATTTGTCCGGGCTGGGCTAGTGTCAGACCATCGCGTAGGACGATTCCCTTCCGGGATCTACGCTGTGACGGTGGAGAGGATTAGCGATGGTTTCTTGTCGTGGCGGCCGTTGATTGCCGGGGACCTTCCCATGCTGGCCGAGTGGTTGCGAGAGCCCCAGGTCGCCCGGTGGTGGAATCATGAGACAACCCTTGAGGCGGTCGAGCGCGACTTCGGCGCGAGTACGCGAGGCGAGGAGCCGGGGGAAGACCTCCTCGTTCTCCTCGACGGCCGGCCAATCGGCCTGCTGCAGCGCTCGGCGATTTGCGACTACCCCCAGGATCTCACGAAATTCTCGGCAGTTATCGAGGTGCCAGTCGGCGCCGTCGAGCTTGACTACCTCATCGCGGACCCAGCGCTGCGCGGTCGCGGTCTCGGATCCCGCATGATCGCTGTGGCCGTTGAGGACACCTGGAACTCGTATTCTGATGCGCCCGCGGTGCTTGCCGCCGTGGTGGCCGCCAATGTGGCCTCCTGGCGTGCGCTGGAGAAGGCTGGCTTGAAGCGGGTCGCTGA
This sequence comes from uncultured Actinomycetota bacterium, assembly GCA_963844625.1. Taxonomy (GTDB): domain Bacteria; phylum Actinomycetota; class Actinomycetes; order Streptosporangiales; family Streptosporangiaceae; genus Palsa-504. The sequence goes on from CAWJPF010000002.1 coordinate 129,188, forward strand.
AGGCCCGATGCCGCCCGACAACCCGATTGATGATGCGCTGCATTACATCTACCGTGTTGACCGGCCTGGCGCCGCCTCGTCGGCCTTTAGGCGCTGACCCGTACGAACGAATCGCCTGCGCGGACGGACCTCGGAGCTACTAATTTCGCGGTCGGCAAGAGGATGTACTCACTGAGCACCTGGTCCTGCCCGTCGTCCTCGCAGGCGCAAATCCCTGGGGAGCGGCGGCCGGGTCAAGGCTCGGCGGAGCCGACCCGGAGGGCGCCGCAGGCGGCCTTGATGCGGCCGCCGCGAGCGGGACAATCGAAGCCGAGGATGACGGCCTTGCGCCGCACTCATCACCGGGCTGCCGATTGACCCGCCTAGATTGGTGGTACTGCTATGGCTGGGACGGCGCGGGCGTGCCGGGCGGGCGTCCCAACGCAGAGCCCGGCGCGGGGAGCGCCGGACCCGGCGCCGCATAGCGGCGCCGCCTTGATGACCTGCGGCGCACAGGTAACCAGTTCGCGGCCAACAGCGGCGCTGCCCTCAAGGACCTGAGGACGCGGATGGGCCACGACAGCGAGCGGGCCGCGCTGATCTACCAGGTCTCTCAGAAATTGCATCAGATGGGCGAGGGAACTGCGGGTCTCCGGCAGTTGGCGGCCTGACATCCGAGCCGAATTAGGGGTATTTGCGGGGCTTCCGGCGTGGCGAGTGGATCGAGTGATCCCGTGTGATGCATGATACGACCGTCAATTGAAGACGGGAGCCCGGGTTGCAGCCTATTGGCCTGGCGGGTGCGGCAAGCGCTGAGCTCCTGGACGGCGTCCTGCAGTTGCGTCCGGAGGACGCGATGGTGGAGGCGATGCTGCGGGGCTGGCGGGCGCAGCAGGCCGCGCGTGGCCTGAGGGCGGATACGGCTGGTTACCGGGAGCGGCTCGTGCGCCGCTTCCAGGCCTTCACCAACGAGTTCCCGTGGCAGTGGCGGCCGGCGCATGTGGATGAGTGGACGCTGGCGCTGACCGCGGAGCGGCATCTGGCGGCGTCGACGGTCCGCGGTTACCAGACTGATCTGCGGTTGTTCAGCGAGTACCTGACTGACGCCCGGTACGGGTGGGCGGTGGCGTGCGAGGAGGCGTTCGGCGCGTTCCCGGTGCCGATCTGCCACGAGTGGAACACGATCGTGCACCTGAACGACTATGCGGGCAGCCCGGAGGCCCGCCCGCTGTCGCGTGAGGAGGTGCAGCGGTTCCTGGATTACGCCGATGACCAGGTGGACCGGGCGGTGAAGGCCGGGCGCAAGGGGGTGCTGGCTGCTTACCGTGACGCCACGCTGTTCAAGGTGATCTACGGCTGGGGGCTGCGGCGGACCGAGACCGCGAAGCTGGATCTGCTGGACTGGGGCCGGAATCCGGTGGCGGCGGAGTTCGGCCGGTACGGGATGCTGCATGTCCGTTACGGCAAGGCGGTGCGCGGCCAGCCGCCGCGGCGGCGCAATGTCTGCTCGGTGATGGGCTGGGCGGTGGACGCGGTCGCCGATTACGTGGACAACATCCGGCCCCGGTTCGGGGTTGTTGATCATCCGGCGTTGTGGGTGACCGAGCGGGGGGGGCGGATCAAGCGGCCGAGATCAACGCCCGCTTCGTCACCTATCGCGACGCGCTCGGCCTGCCCAGGGATCTGTCGCCGCATTCGCTGCGGCATTCTTATGTCACGCACCTGACCGAGGACGGCGCTGACCGCCGGTTCCTTCAGGAGCAGGTCGGGCACCGGTGCGACACGTCGACCGCCATTTACACGAACCCTTGGGAATTGCATCAGACGGGCGCGTTTGCGCTGGTCGCCTGATGAGCGGGGTCCCGTAATAGCCGCGGGCCGCTGGCGGCCGATGCCGCCTGACCTGGCCGGTTGCGCGACGATCCCGTGTGGTGCATGATCCTGCCTTTAAACGGAAGCGGTTTGTGGGGCTGGAGGGCGGGATGGGGCGGGATGGTCTGGCGGGTGCTGCGCATCTGGAGCTGGCCTCTGGGGTGGTGCGGCTGCGGCCGGAGGACGCGATGTTCGAGGCGATGCTGTCGGGCTGGCGGGCGCAGCAGGCGGCCCGCGGGCTGCGCGAGGACTCGGCCGCGGCGCGTGAGCGGCTGATGCGCCGGTTCGCCGGGTTCACCGGCGAGTACCCGTGGAACTGGCAGCCGGGGCACGTGGATGAGTGGTCGCTGTCGCTGACCGCCGAGCATCACCTGGCACCGTCCACGATCCGCGCCTACCAGGGCAGCTTGCGGCAGTTCAATACCTACTTGTGTGATAGCCGCTACGGGTGGGCGGCGGCATGCCAGCGGGAGTTCGGGCCTGAGGTGTATCCGGTGGCGATCGTGCACGAGTGGAACACGATCCCGCACCTGAACGACTATGAGGGCGATCCGGAAGCGCGGCCGTTCACCCGGGAGGAGCTGCAGCGGTTCCTCGGCTACGCCGATGAGCAGGTCGACCGGGCGGTGGCCGCCAGGCGCAAGGGAGCGCTGGCCGCCTACCGGGATGCCACCTTGTTCAAGGTGGTCTACGGCTGGGGGCTGCGCCGGACGGAGGCGTCGAAGCTGGATGTCGCCGACTTCGGCCGCAACCCGGCCGCGCCGCAGTTCGGCCGGTACGGCATGCTCAACGTGCGTTATGGCAAGGCCAAGCGCGGGCAGCCGCCGCGGCGCCGTAACGTCGCGTCGGTGATGGCCTGGGCGGTAGACGCCGTGGCCGATTACGTGGAGAACATCCGGCCCAGGTTCGGCTGCACCGGGCATCCGGCGCTGTGGGTGACCGAACGCGGCGGGCGGATCAAGCCCGCCGAGATCAACGCCCGGTTCGTCGCCTACCGCGACGCCTTGGGCTTGCCGAAGGCCCTGGTCGTTCATTCGATGAGGCATTCCTACGTCTCACACCTGACTGAGGACGGGGTTGACCGGCGGTTCATCCAATGCCAGGTCGGCCATGAGGCGGACAGCTCGACGGCCGTGTATACGCATGTGAGCAGTGATTTCATGAACAACGCGCTGCGGCGGGCGCTCGCTCCGGCGCTCGGGGACTGCTCCGGGAGAAAGGAAAGCCGATGACCGCGAAGCTCGACTACCACTGGCACCTGCGCCAGGTCATGGCAACTCGCGGCATGTTCGCCACCACCGACCTGCTCGGGCCGCTGGCGCAGCGGGGGATCCGGCTGTCCTCAAGCCAGGTTTACCGGCTGGTGACAGAACGGCCCGAGCGGCTGAGCCTGAAGGTCCTGATGGCGCTGCTGGACATCCTGGACTGTTCGATGGATGAGCTGATCGAGCCGGCCGCCGCCGGCCGGCGAAGAAGACCCGGGCCGCCCGCGGCGGGGCCGGCGGGGCCGGGGTCGGGGACTTGCGGCCGAAGCGTGCCCGGATCGCCCCGCGATGAAGGAGCCAGCCCGCGACGCGCTCGCCGATCCGGTCGCCGCCGTGGCGGCGGCGGTGACCGCGGTCGATCAGGCTGTTGACCAGGACACGGTCCGTGCGGCCGTCGAGCGGGCCGGCGGCGGGCGGGCCCGGCGCCGCCGCCTGGCCGCGGCGCTGGCCGCTGATCCGTCGCTGCTGACCAGCGGCCGTTCACCTGCTCCCACGGTCGTCGGGGACCTGCTGCTCGCGCTGCGTGCGGCCGGGGCAACCAGGATCTCCCCGCCGCGGTGCGCGGCCTGCGACCGCGAGGTCACCTCGATGCAGCGCCACGGTCAGGACTGGTACTGCTGCGTGTGCGTCCGGCGGCTGGCGCTGCGGACGTGCGCATCGTGCGGCCAGCGGCGGCCGGTCGCCAGCCGTGACCGGGCGGGCCAGCCGCGCTGTGACCGGTGCCCGGACCGTGACGAGCGCGACCCGCTGGCCGTTCTCACCGGGATCATCACCGGGCTGGATCCGTCGCTGCCCGCCGGCGCGGTCGCCGATGCCGCCCGGCGGGTGTTCGCCCGGCAGGGCAAGCTGCGGCGCCTGGCCTGGACCGTTGAGTCCAGGCCGACGCTGCTCACCGGCGATGGCGCCCAGGCGCCCGCCGCGGCGGTGCTGCGGCTGATCGACGAGCTGTGCGCCGCTGGAGCCGGGAAGATCACCCGGCCAGCCTGCCCGCACTGCGGCCGCGTCGTCCGCCTGCACCGCCGCCTGCAGGGACAATGGAGCTGCCGCAACTGCGTCGCCAAGGCCAGCGCCGTGCCTTGCAGCCGCTGCGGTGCGGCCCGCGAACCGGCCACCCGCGACTCCGGCGGCAAGCCGCTGTGCCCGAACTGCCTGGTCAGCGACCCGGTCAACCTGGAAGAATGCGTCCGCTGCGGACAACGGCGCCGCGTCAATACGCGCTTGGCGGAGGGGCCGGTCTGCGCATCGTGCATCCCCCGGAAGATCGCATCCTGCAGCGTGTGCGGGCGGACTGTCCCCTGCATGGTGTCCAAGACCACCGGTCAGCCGTGGTGCCGCGCGTGCGCCCGCTGGCAGGCGGAATGCTCGCGCTGCGGCGAGCTGGCCGCCGTCCGGGCCGGCACCCGCCAGGCGCCGTTGTGCGCCGGGTGCGCGGTGCCGGATCAGGGTTTCTGGAAGGCCTGCACGGCCTGCGGCACCGGCGGGCGCCTGCTGGCCGGGATCTGCCGCCGCTGCCAGCTGCGCCGCCAGCTCGGCGAGCTCCTCGCCGGCCCCGGCGGGCAGATCCGCCCGGAGCTACGGGTGCTGCACGACACGCTGGCTGGCGCCGAACGCCCCGCCACCGCGCTGACCTGGCTCAAGCGCGCCGCCACCCGGACGGTGCTCACCGAGCTCGCCGCCGGGCAGCGTCCGCTCAGCCACAACGCACTCGACGATCTCCCGCCCGGCAAGCCCATCGAGCACCTGCGTTCCGTCCTGGTCGCCACCGCAGCGCTGCCCGCCCGCGACGAGCAACTCGCCCGGATCGAGCGCTGGGTCACCCAGGCCGTCAGCGAGCACGCCGACCCGGAAGAAAAAGAACTGCTGCACCGCTACGCGGCCTGGCACCTGCTACGGCGGCTGCGGCAGCGCAACCGCGGCGCTAGCACCACCTACGGCCAGCTCAACACGGTCCGGCAACGGGTGCGTGCCGCCCTGGGCTTGCTCGGCTGGCTGCGCGAGCGCGGGCTCACCCTGGCCAGTTGCTCCCAGGCCGACCTGGATGCCTGGCTGGCCGGCAAGGACGCCACCCGCAAAGCCGAAGCGGGGCACTTCGTCCGCTGGGCGATCTCCCACGGCATCAACCGCAACCTGCAGTTTGCCGCCACTCGGTGGACCGGCCCCGCCGGGCCTCTGGATCAAGATGAGCGCTGGCAGCAAGCCGGGCGGCTGCTGCACGACGACACCCTCGACACCGGCAACCGGGTCGCCGGGCTGCTGGTGCTGCTCTACGCCCAGCGGCCCGCGGCGATCAGCCGGCTCACCCTCGACGACCTCGACACCAGCGACGGCACGGTCAAGCTCCACCTCGGGTCTGTGCCCGTCGTGCTGCCCGAGCCGGTGGCCACCCTCGCCCGCGACCTGGCCGGCATCCGGCGGGGGCATGCGGTCCTCGGTGACCAGGGGACCTCACGCTGGCTGTTCCCCGGCGGGCAGCCCGGCCGCCCGGTCAGCGCCGACAGGCTCGGCGAGCGGCTGCGCCAGCTCGGCCTGCGGCCCGGGCAGACTCGCTCGACGGCGTTGTTCCAGCTGGCCACCGAGCTGCCCGCCGCCATCCTGGCACGCC
>CAWJPF010000003.1:0-104770 GCA_963844625.1 uncultured Actinomycetota bacterium
TGGGTCAGCCTGAATCACCATAGATTGGTCCTGACGCCATCGGGACAAGTTCTACTGGCCGAAAGGCCACATCCCCCGAGGAGCACCATGGACTCAGGTGATACGGCGCAGCGCAGCCTCGAACACTGGAGCGAGTCGGGCCTTCGCGAGATGGAGGAGTTCTACGTGCTCGCCACGGAGGACTACCGCCAACTCGCGCTCGCTGCTGACTGGGCGGCGCTTCTCGGTGAGCGCGCCCACCAGGGATGGTCGCTCCTCGATGTCGCCTGCGGCAGCGGCAAGTTCCCGACGGCCCTCGTGAGGTTCACCGCGGTGGCATCGCTTCCTGACGTCGCGTACGACCTGCTGGACCCCTCAGCCTTCTCTGTAGCCACGGCTCGCGCTGCCCTCGTACCTCCGTTCATGCCACGCCACGACTTGGTGATGCCGTTGCAGGAACTTCCCAGCTCCTGCGGCCCCTATGACGTTGTTCTGGGCGACCCATGCCCTCTACGCCCTCCCGCCCGACGAACTCGACGTCGCAATGGCGCGTTTTGCATCGGCCCTGGCCCCAGAAGGTCTGGGGGTCGTCGCTCAGGCGACGGGCCGCTCGCACTACCTGTCGTTCTATGACGCCTATCGGGCCGGGGTGCGTGACGCGACTCCTTACACTACGGCCGAGCTGGTGGCGGCCTCCTTGCGCACCGCAGGCATGGACGTCCGTGAACAGGTGATCACCTATGAGACGGGAACCAGTGACCGAGACGTCGCCGAGGGTTTCCTCCAGCGCTGTGCCTTCGACGACACCGTGAGCCTCGAGGAGATGGAGGCCGCACCGGTCCTGGGCGAGTACCTGGCGTCATGCCGACGCCCCGATGGGTCCTACGTGTTCAGTCATGAGGTAGCGCTGCTGTGGATGTGAACGCGGAGAGTTCTCCGCTCCAGCCGGCCAATCGTGACGGCGGGATTGACCAGGACTGGGCGGGTGACGATCAGGCCTGGTGGGACTGGTACGTCACGCTTGCGGAGAACGATGATGCGCCGATAGCCCCGGTGGCAGGCCCGGCCTCCCCGACGTGGACCCCGCCGACGGTGAGCAACTGCGGGTCGAACTCGCAGCCCCTACCGACTTGATGCTGCCCAGCGTGAAGCCTTCCGTCGTGATGCCTTCATCAAGCTGGCGCATGCGCTTTCGCCTGCGGTGGTCCGCCGACTCGCCAAACGGCTCGACAGCCTGTTGCGGGCTGAGCACGGTGATGATGTGGCGGGTCGCTTCATCGCCCTTGAGCAGCTGTGGCTGCACGACGAGGTGATGCGCCTGGTCGCGTTTTCCCCGCGGTTGGCTGGATTCGCGGCAGAGCTACTCGGTGAACCTGCCATCCGCATCTACCACGACAATGCCCTCTCGAAGGAACCCGGCTGCGGACGCACGCCGTGGCATCACGACGCCGGGCACTTCCCGCTCGCCACTCTTCAGGCCATCACAGCATGGGTCCCGGTCACGGCCATCCCGGCCTACATGGGCCCATTGGCTCTTGCCCGGGTGCTCATGTGCGTGACGTGGTCGCCGATCTGTCATTCGACAAGGTCGGAACGACATATGACGCAGCTGTCGCACGTCGTCTCGTCGAGAGTGACGTGGCTGTCGATGCGAGCCCGGTCGCCGTCGGCGAGGTCTCTTTCCACTCGGCGCTGTGCTTCCACACCGCTGGGCCTAATAGGTCCACGCAGCCGCGCCGAGCGCTGTCCACCACCTACTACGCCGACGGTGCTTGCGTTCTCGAATCGCCGACCCTGGTCAGCGGCCGTTGGCGGACTCTCTGCCCGGTGTCGAGTCAGGGGGTTTGGCCGTATCGACGCTCAATCCGATCGTTGCAGGTCGCGAGAGCGAGCGTATGGTCCAGAGCGTTTAGGTGGGACTGTTCGGCCTGGAGTCGTCCCAGTCATCGATTCGTTTCGGGTGCACGCATTATCGCCGCAAGCGGCGCTGGCTTACCCGTCCGGGCCAGTTCGAGGCACAGGCCGATCCGAATCTCAGCGCCGCCGCGCGGACACGGGGATGCACGCTCGACTCAGCGGCGCATGTCAAGCCGGAACACGCGGCCGGCGCGGCCCGTCCGTGGCTGTCCGTGGAAAGCCGACGGTGCACACCGACCGTCCTGGCGGCCGGACGCCGTCCGCTATATGTCCGTGGACACCGCGACGCGCCGGTCCACAGCGCCACACGGTGACACACGGCGGGACAGCGAAGAAACGGCCCCGATAGCCGAGAATTCGCAGCTAGCGGGGCGTTTTCGCAGGGTGTGGCAGATGTTGGGTTCGAACCAACGTAGGCTGAGCCGACGGTTTTACAGACCGCTCTCCTTCTACCCGAGCCAAACGCCGCTGACCAGCGGATATGCTCTGCGAGGCGCGGTCCCGGGCCGCCGCCGTCCGCCACGCGTCCGTGCGCCCAGGATTCCAGAAGACTCGCGCGGGCCACGGACAGGAGAACGCGCCGCCACGGACGGCCGGGATGGGAGAGGTTACGCTGACCGCCCACCCAGTTTTCCTGCCCCGCAGGCCCCACGGCGGCGGCCGGCTCCGCGCCGCCCGGCGTCATGACCGACAGTTTTCGGCAGCATGGCTCCTACCGACGGGAGGGCCTCTGCGGAGCCGATGGCGTGGCACGGCTGACTTCGGCACCTCCAAGCCCGGCTGTTATACAGGTGACAGTCGTCGGCTGCCGGGCGGCGCGGAACAACTGGCCAGGGGGCCGCAGGCTTAAAGACCAAGCGCGCGGCCCGAGTCGACTTAGTAACCGCAAGGCGGCGACCGCGATAGGCTCATGCCGATGAGCGGGCTTTGCGTCCTCGCACACTTATGCGCCGACCTGGAACGCGAACCATGAGATCAAAGATCGTCATCATTTGCGCCTTGCGTAGGCGCCGCCGGTGCGGAGTGGCTTTCACATATCGGGGATTGCGGCGACGACTTCGATTTCTACCAGCTGACCTTTGTAGGCGAGCACGGTGGCACCCATGAGGGTGCTGGGGACGTCGTGGTCACCAAACGAGTCCCGGACTACCTCCCATGCGGCCACCAGATCCTCTTGCCGGGTTGAGGCAACCAGGACTCTGGTGCTTAGGACGTCTTCCAGCGAGGCACCGGCATCAGCCAGGGCGGTTCGCATGTTCTGGATGGCCTTCGCGGCCTGGCCCGCGTAGTCCCCGACCGCGGCGGTAGATCCATCCTCGTTCAGCGGACATGCCCCGGCGAGGAAGATCAGCCGTGACTGGGCCGGGGCCGTGGCCGAGTAGGCGTACTCGGCCACGCTGGACAAGGAGGCGGAGCGGATCAAGGTGATGGCATGGGGCATGATCAGGTCCTCTCGGGAGCATGGACTAGGGCGCCTTGTGGTGCTGATGATGGATGGGCAGTTGGAGCTGTCGGGTGCGGCGCCGCGGGTCTGCTGCGCAGCTCAGAGTGGCGCGCCAGAGGCTTCCGCCGGTATGGCGCCGAGGGTGCAGTAGTGAACTCTTGATCCGGGGTGGTGCCATGATCCCCGCCGGCCGTGCAGGAAGGCTGGAGACCAGCGGCGTTATCTGCACGTCGCCGGCCAGTTGTCAACGGCCATTAGGAAATCTGGGCGGCGGCTAGCCGGGCCAGCAGCCGACCATCGGCGCACTCTCGTCGGCGAACACCCGCACGCTCTGCCGGACTGTTCCTAGCGCTTTCGGCCGCCGGCGGGCTGCCGCTGGGCTGGCCGCTACGAGACGGAGGCCGCCCTGGCTACCGCCAGGGCGGCCTCCTGGCCGTCGCGCGCCGATCCCGGCGGATCTCCCGATCGCCGTCGCGACCCGCGATGTGGGATTTCATCGTGCTCTCCCCGGCAGCGCACGGAGATCATTCGGCGGCAGCTACCGAGGGCTCGCGTTGCCGGGAGGCCGCGGCGGCCCGGGCGAGTTCTGTGCGCCGGATGAGCAGGAACGTGACGGGGACGGCGGCCAGCCCGGTGAGCCCGGTGACCCAGAACGCCCACTGGAACCCGCCGGTGAGCGCGGCGGCCTCGCCGTGGCCCTGGCTCAGCAGGAGGCGGGAGTGGGTCACTGCGACCGTCGAGGCCACCGCTACCCCGATCGCCCCGCCGATCTGCTGGGAGGTGTTAAGCAGCCCGGAGGCGATCCCGGCATCGCGTTCTCCGACACCGGCGAGCGCTCCGATCGACACCGGGATGAAGGTGAAGGCAGCGCCGGCACCTATGACGAAGAACGGGCCCGCGAGGTCCGCCCAGTAGTGCCCGTGCGCGGGGATCTGGGTCGCCCACAAGATCCCGGCGCCGACCAGGGTCATCCCGGCCGCCATGACGAGCTTGGCCGAAACCCGGGTAACGAGCATCTGGGCCGGTCCCGCCAGGGCGAGCGCGGTGACCGACGCCGCCAGCCAGGCGACTCCGGTCTTCAGGGCTGAGTACCCGAGCACCTGCTGCATGTACAGGGTGCCGATGAAGAAGAAGGTGTAGAAGCTGGCGCCGAGCAGGAAGCCGACCGCGTTGGATCCGGTGAGGGTCTTCAGCCGGAACAGGCGAAGCGGCAGCAGCGGCGTCTCGGTCCTGGTCTCGATGACCAGGAAGCCGGCCAGCAGGGCCGCCGACGCCGCGAGCAGGGCCAGGGTCCGGATGGCCGTCCACCCGGCGGCCGGCGCCTGCGAGATCGCGTAGACCAGGGCCACGAGGGCGCCGGTCACGGTGCCGGCGCCGAGCGGGTCGTAGCCGCGGGCGCCGTGCAGCCTGCTTTCCGGCACGACCCGGCGGGCCAGCAGCAGGGCGGCCGCGCCGATCGGGACGTTGAGGACGAAGATGTACTGCCAGCCGGCATACCGGACAAGCAGGCCGCCGGCCAGCAGGCCGGCGGTGGCCGCCGTAGCGCCGATGCCGCCCCAGATGCCCAGCGCCTTGTTGCGCTCGGCGCCCTCGCCGAAGGTGTTCATCACGATCGACAGCGCGGCTGGGAGCACGACCGCGGCGCCCAGGCCCTGGATCCCGCGCATGATGATCAGAAACGTGTCGCTGGTGGCCAGCGCGCAGCCGAGTGAGGCCCCGGTGAAGACCCCCAGCCCGGCCATGAACAGGCGCCTGCGGCCGAGCAGGTCGGCGGCCCGGCCGCCGAACAGCAGGAACCCGCCGAAGGTCAGCGCGTAGGCGGTCACCACCCACTGCAGATCCGACTCGGGGAAGTGCAGCTTGCGGCCGATGGTCGGCAGGGCGACATTGACGATCGTCAGGTCCATGATCGTCATGAAGAATGCGACGGCGAGCAGCGAGAAGGCCCGCCACCGGCGCACCCCTCCGGGGACCGCGATCCCCTGGTCACTGACGTCGTTCGTGTGCTTGAGTGAGGTCACGTGTGCCTCCGGTCCCTTTCTGGTTGGGTCCTCTGCAGTTGAAGCACCGGCCGCGCGGTGATTCACCGATGACTCTCCGGTGAATCCGTTTCCCTCACTGGTGTTGCCATCTAAACGGCCGGACGGTAGTTGCTGATTTGGGCGGCTGTCTGCTCAGTGCTGCGGTTCGTAGGTCGTCTTCACGATGTTCGAGAACGTCTTGACGACAGCGAGCCGGAGCTTGGCGGCCTGGCCGTCGCGGAAGAACTGCTGGCCGCTCCCGGCGAGGACGGGATAGACGTCCAGGTCGATTAGGTCGGTCAGCTGCGCCCGCAGCAACGTCTCCCCGAGGCGGCCGTGACCGAGGATCAGCAGGTCTCCGCCGTCCTGCTGCTTGAGCCTGGTCACCTCGACGACGGCGTCGCCCCCGACGAGGGTCGAGTTGTTCCAGTCGGCGCTGCCCAGCGTCGAGCTGAAGACGTATTTCGGGATGGCGTGCATCCGGTCGGCCCAGGGGTGGGCCCGGCCACCCTGGTAAAGCTTCGAAAACATCTCGTAGGTGCTCCGGCCGAACAACAACGCATCGCACGCTGTCAGCAGGCCCAGCCCATCGCGCATATAGGCGTCGTCCTGGTATTGCATGAAGCCCAGGCCGACGGGATCGTCGAAGGCGCCATCCGCCGAGACCAGGGTCCACTCGATCAAATTCCGCATTGTCGCTGCTCCTCCAGATCGGCCGGCCAGGGGTCGGCCCGTGTTGTCACTGTCACTGGAGGTAGATCCCGGCGGCCCCGGAAACCGGGCGGCCCGGGACCGCCCAGTTTGCGTCCCGCGCGGGGTCTGTACCGATGGGAACCTTGCGACGTACCGAAAGGGGACCGTGCGATATGACCGCGGACCTGCTGACCCGGGCCGGGGCGGGCGACCAGGAGGCGTTCCGCCAGCTCGTCGAGCCGTACCGGCACGAGCTGCAGCTGCACTGCTATCGCATCCTCGGGTCCGCTCACGACGCGGAGGACGCGCTGCAGGAGACCCTGCTGTCTGCCTGGCAGGGGCTCGGCGGCTTCGAGGAGCGTGCCTCGGTCCGGACGTGGCTGTACCGGGTCGCCACGAACTGCTGCCTGAAGGCGCAGCGCTCACGACGGCGGAGCCAGAGTATGGGCCGGCCAGCGCCCTTGCCTGACCTTCCCGAGCCGACCCGGCTCGGCGAGGTGCTCTGGCTGGAGCCCTACCCTGACCTGCTCCTCGATCAGCTTACGGACACCGCCCCCGGGCCGGAGGCGCGGTTCGAAGCCCGCGAAGCCGTCTCGCTGGCCTTCGTGACCGCGTTGCAGCTGCTGCCGCCCCGCCAGCGTGCCGTGCTGATCCTGCGCGACGTGCTGGGGTTCCACGCCCGGGAGGTGGCGCAGGTCCTTGACTCGACCGAAGAGTCGGTGACCAGCGCCCTCAAGCGGGCCCGCGCTACGCTGCAGCGCCGGCTCCCCGGGTCAGGGGAGCGCGAGCAGCCCCCGGCGCCGGGCTCCGCCGCCGAGCGGGAGCTGGTCGAGCGGTTCACCCGGGCCTTCGAGGCCAAGGACGTCCACGGCATCGTCGGCCTCCTGACCGACGATGTTCTGGCTGGCCATGCCGCCCATTCCGCTGGAATACCAGGGCCGCGACCTGGCGGACCGGTTCCTGACCGCGACAGCTATCCCGCTCGAGCGGCCCAGGCTGGTTGCGACGCGGGCCAACGGCCAGCCCGCTTTCGGCATCTACGTCCGCGACCCCCGGGCCCGTATCCGGCACGGGATCGGGCTGCTGGTGCTCACCTTGGCCGGCGACCGGATCTGTGCGATGACGCGATTCGACACCAGCGTGCTGACCTATTTCGGACTGCCGCGGATCCTCCCGGATTGACGTGCCAGCCGAGCTTCCCTAACGCCCGGTCCGGTCAACGGCCTCGCGCCGCGGGCCGGCCCGCGGGCACCGGGCCACTCCACGGCAGGGCACTACCGGCGACTTGCCGCCCGGGGCGGCCGCTGGGCGCCTGGGCGGCCGCTGGTTCCGGGCCTGCAGGCACAGCCGTTTCGCCGGGCTGGCGCCCAGCCCCATGCCAGGGCCTGATGGGGCGGGCGGGGTCCCGGTGACCCGTTCGCGGTCCTACGGCCCCGGCCCAGGCCCGGCCCGGCCCCGGCCCAGGATCGCGGAAAATCGGGCTTACGTGGATGATCAGGTACCCGCCAGGGGCCCGGATCATCCGCAGAGGCCCGATCTTCCGCTTTAACCGGCGCGGGAGCGCAGGGACGCTGGGACGTCAGCGGCGGCAGGAGCCTGACGAGGCAGGACAGGCCAGGGTGACACCTACCCGGCTTGGCGGCACCGGCATCACCCGCATCTGAGCCGGGCTTGGGCCGCCTACCCCAAGTCAGTATGAAGCGGCCGGCTCCGGTGGCCGCCCGTATGCCTGTTGGCTGTTGTCGCGGGTCGCCGGATGCTGGTAGGTGCAAGTTTCCCAAGTTCCGGAGCCGTTACGGCGGAAGGAGCCGGCCGTCATGTCCAGTGTGGCATCTGCGGCGGGGCTGATCCATCTGGGGATGGATACCTCGAAGAACACGATAGTGGTGGCGACGCTGTGGCCGGGTGAGGAAAGCCCGGTCACGGACCGGATCGCCAATGAGGAGGCGGCGATCCGCCGGCTGGTCGGCCGGTTCGGGGACCGGTCGGTACTGCGGTGCTGGTATGAGGCCGGGCCGGGGGGTTATGAGCTGTACCGGCTGCTGGCCTCGATGGGGGTGGCGTGCCAGGTGGTGGCGCCGTCGCTGATCCCGAAGGGCGGCTCGGACAAGGTCAAGACGGACCTGTTAACCGAACCACGAGGTGTTACCGCAGCTCAGTGGGCTGAGTGACCATGGCAGCGGTCACCACGCCGACCGGAATGTCGCGCTCGGCAGACCGCAAGTGCCGTGACCTCGGCCCCGGCACCACAGAAAGCGGACATCCGATACTGAATGGCTCACTCGCCTCCTCCTCGTTGCTGCTTGTCAGCGCAACCCCAGCCTGCCCTTGAGTGTCCGTTCGGCCCTCTGAGCTGCGGCGACATCTGAACCATCAGGTCCGCACTCCTTAGTTCGGAGAAGACCGGCGGGACTCGCGGCGGCTGGCCCGGCTGGGCCGGGCCGGGGAGCTGACGCCGGTGCGGGTGCCCAGTGCGGGTGAGGAGGCGGTGCGGGACCTGGTGCGGGCGCGGGACGCGGTGCTGGCGGATCGTAAGCGGGCACAGCAGCGGCTGACCGCGGTGCTGATGCGGCACGGGCGGATCTGGCGGGGCGCGACGTACTGGACGGCGGCGCACCGGTCCTGGATCGCCTCCCAGCGGTACGGCGAGCCGGCGCTGACCGCGGCGATCGGCTACTACCGGGCCACGCTGGCCGTCCGGGAGGCCGAGCTGGCCAGCCTCGAGGCCGAGCTGATGCCGTGGGCGGCCCGGGAGCCGCTGGCCGGGCCGGTGGCCCGGCTGGGCTGCTACCGGGGCATCGCCGAGCTGGGCGGGCTGACGCTGGCTGCCGAGGTCGTGGACTGGCGCCGGTTCCCCGCCGCCCGGGCGTTCATGAGCTTCACCGGGCTGGTCCCCGCGGAGTACTCCTCCGGGGAGCGGACCCGCCGCGGGCACATCACCAAGGCCGGCTCCGAGCCGGTCCGCACCACGCTGACCGAGACGGCCTGGGCGTACCGGCACGCCCCGGCGATCGGCGCGGGGCTGCGCCGCCGCCAGGCCGGCGCCGCCCCGGATACCCTGGCCCGGTCCTGGACGGCGCAGCGCCGGCTGCACGACCGGTACGGGCACCTGGTGCACTCCGGCGGCAAGGCCGCGCCGCAGGCCGCCGTGGCGGTCGCCCGCGAGCTGGCCGGGTTCCTCTGGGCCGAGATGACCGCCTAGGCCCGCCGATGCCCCCTCCGAGCCGGCGGCGTGCCGGGACGCTCGCCGCGGCAGGAACGATCCCCGGTAGATCTCTGGGCGCACATGCGATACCCGGCCCAAGTCAGGGGCACCATCCTGCCGGTCACAGACCTGCGATCCCGACCCGCGCATATGACAGTGGCAGTGACGGCCACCGCCGCCACGCCGCCCCGGCACGCCGCCCTTACCTGCCCCTCCCCCCCCGGGGCAGGCCAGGCCCCCCGGGCAACCCCATGCCCTGGCCGCCCGATTATCCCGGCCGGGCAGTGCCCCGGCGTCAAGGGCGCCTGCGGCGTCGCTGCGCGAGCGCTGCGCACCCCTGTGACCCCGGGCACCCCCACGTGATCAGGCAGCGATCCAGGCCATGAGGCCAGTCCGGCACGCCCCCGCACCAGGCACGCAACCAGGACAGATCATCAGAAAACACAACGAACCAGGCACGGAAACAGCAAAAGCTTGACGGGCCGCTTCATATGAGATCTACGGGACAGACCTTAGTGACACGTTTCTTACCGGCACCCAAAGCCGCGTAGGTCCTCTACCCTCCATCGGCAACACTCGTCGACCCGCCGACACCGAACAGAACGACCATTTCCGGCGCCACACCGACGACCGGCGCGGCACGGGCGTCTCAATCGGAATGAACGCTCGACTCAACGCCGCACGTCAAGCCGGAACACGCGACGCCGCGGCCCGTCCGTGGCCGTCCGTGGAAAGCCGACGGTGCACACCGACCGTCCTGGCGGCCGGACGCCGTCCGCTATATGTCCGTGGACGCCGCGACACAGGGACCTACAGCGCTACAAGATGACACATGGCGGGACAGGGCAGAAACGGCCCGCATAGCCGAGAATTCCCAGCTAGCGGGCCGTTTTCGCAGATAGTGGCAGGTGTTGGGTTCGAACCAACGTAGGCTGAGCCGACGGTTTTACAGACCGCCCTGTACTGATATGACTATATGTCTCCTGACCTGCGAATACGTGGCTAGTGGCGATCTTCGCGGCAGGCTCTGTCCGTCATATATCCGTGCGCGCAGGGGCCGTAGGGGATGAAATGACGGAAACCACGGACAGTGTCCGTATACAAGCCGCTTCCATCACGTTCAGCTCGGCCTTGGCGCCGATGCAACCGCGGCGGCGCGTCCATGCGCAGGGCCGCGAAAGCCGGGAAATCAGGAAACCTCAGCTACGCGCCGAAGTCCCGTCCATAACAGGCGCATCCCAATCGATCTGATAGCGCTGCTCCCGCCCCATGACCTTCTCGAAGTTCATCACCTTGAAGAAGATCGGCATCAGCGCGCGCATCGCCTGGCGCCCGACAGGTCCGGGTGTCTTAGCGCTATTCGTCCGAGCGCCCCGTTTCGTGATCCTCTCCACCCGTTCCCGCCGCAACCGCTCGTAGGCACTGAACGCCGATGCCGCATCAGGCAGGTCCCGCAGGCACCGCGCCAGCTGGATCGAGCTCTCGATCGCCAGCGACGCGCCTTGGCCGGTGCTGTTGGACGGCGCGTGGACGGCGTCACCGACCAGCACCATGCGGCCGTGGTGCCAGTGCGGGACCGGCGGCATGATGTGGATCGCTCCGGTGATGTCGAGGTTTTCCGCGGTGGTGCGGTTCGCCAGCAGCTCGCCCGGGAGGTCGCCCGCGTACGCTTCGCGCAGCGTCCGCAGCCACTGCCCGGACGGGATCGCCCGGGCGTCGCTCAGGGACATGTACTGCTTCGACGGCAGGTTCGCGCCCCAGGTCACGCGGCCGTCCGCCATCTTCCAGAACAGGTAGTACGCGCGCTTGCCGAATGCGAACGTCATGACGCCAGGTTCGGGGTCGATGTCGGGGGCGGCGTCGATGTAGCCCTGGAAGCTGAGCAGTCCGGTGTAACCGGCGGCGGGGGCTTCCGGGTCGATCAGGGTTCTGACGGTGGAGCGGACGCCGTCGGCGCCGATCAGGACGTCGGCGGTCGCGGTGCAGCCGTCGTCGAACTTCGCCGTGACCGAATCCGGGCCTTCGATGGCTCCGACCAGGCGCTTACCGTACTCGAAGCGGACGCCCGACTCGGCCGCCCGGTCGTGGAGCACCCGGTGCAGGTCGCCGCGGCCGACGATCTGGAGCGGCTCCACGTCCGCCAGGCTGGGCAGCCTGGCGGCGTGCCCGCCGATCGCCATTACGGTGCCCGTGACCGGTGTGGCGAGGGCCCGGACGGTATCGTCGGCGCCGATGAGGCCAAGTGCGGCCAGGCCGTTGGGGGCCAGAGCCAGGCCGCCGCCGATTCCTTCGGCCAGGGTTGGGTAGGCCTCGTAGACCGTCGCCTGGATGCCGGCCTTGAGCAGGGCGGTCGCGACGACGGGACCGGCGATTCCGCCGCCGATGACCAGTGCGGTGCGGACTTTGGACGTTGTGGCCGTGGACATGGGTTCTCTCCTGCATGTGGTGTTCGTCGGTCGTTTCTGTGACGAGATCACGCACGGGAACCCAGCTATCCTTTGGTTGCCACCTCGTGGCCGGGTTCGTCTCGTGCGGGCATCGGTTCGAGAGCGTTGGACGGGATGGCTGCGAGCAGCCGCCCCGGGCCCCGGCGGCGGTGTTGGCGCACCGCCCCGGGGCCGTTGAGAATCCTCTAGTCGCTTGTTAGGCCCCTCTCCGAGAGTTTGACCAGCTCCGGGGGCATCTCGCCGCTGTCATGCAAGGCCCGCCACGACGCGAGATCGGGGAAGCTTCCCGAGGCCAGCTCCTCCAGCAGCGCGCGGACCCAGGCCGCCTCCGCTTCGACCATCGCAACGGCGAACTCATCCTCGACCAGGAACAGGCGGGGAACTTCCTGGAGATACCCGGTGATCGCAGCACGACGTGCGGCGATCGACTCCTCCAGCCTGCCGAGCCGGGCCCGCAGGAGGGCGATCACCTCGTCTGGCGACAGGATCATCTGCACTGAGAGCCCGGCGGCGAACTTGGGGTGCTCGGGTTCCGGTGTGGACACCAGTTCCCGGGTCCAGTCGAGCATCTCCTGCCGGCCGGCTTCGGTGATCTGATACACCGTCCTTTCCGGACGGGCACCCTGCCGGCTCGTGCCGACCACCTCCAGGAAGCCGTGCTTCGCCAGGTTCTGCACGACGGTGTAGAGCGAGCCCCACTTGACGTCCATGTCCTGGTCCTTGCCCCGGGCGCGCATCAGGGACGCGATTTCGTAGCGGTGCATCGGCCGCTGGACGACGGTGGCCAGCACCGCGAGGGCCATCAAGTTGTCAACTTTGCGTTTCGCGGCCATCAGATCACCTCCCTCTCGTTACTCGTCCACAAATATATGTCGGCGAGTATTTCCTGGCAAGCCCGAGGGCGGCTGATTGAGGATCGCATCTTGCATATCCTCGGTGATCGTCATGCCTACGGAGTACAGGCCACACGCGCCGCGCCGCTGGACCAATCCGGCGCTCAGCCCGACGCGGCCGGCCGCACCAGCACCGACTGACCCGCACGACCACCTGCGACGGCGGCTCAGCGCGACCGGGACCTGAGCAGCTTGTCGAGTTGCCGGACCACGGGGTCGTGCTGGGCGGTGGCGAGGAGTATGGCCACAAGGGCCTTGGCGCCGAAGGGAACCATCTCGTCGCCGCGGGCCGGATCGGCGCCACGTTCCATGAGCAAGCCGGCCACCTCCGGCTGCTGGGACATGACCGCCCAGACCAGGCCGGTCCGCCCGAAGTAGGGCGCGACGTCGGGGTTCAGGCCGCGGTCGAGGAACCAGCGCACGACCTCGGTCCGGCCGTGCTGGCAGGCGTGGACGAAGGCCTCGGCCATGATCTGCTCCGGATCGTCGGTCGCCGGGATCCGGGCTGGGATCGGGAAGAAGTCGGCGACGTTGGGGCGCGGCAGCGCGGCGTCGGGCCGCAGCCTGCCGTCCGCATCGAAGCAGGCCCGGACAAGATCCAGCCGGCCGCACGCGGCATAGGTCCAGAGCGCCTGCGGGACGATGCCGTGCTCGGCGAGTAGGTCGACCATCTGCGGGCGGCCAAAGTAGATGGCGGTCTCCAGCGGCGTGATGCCGTCGGTCCGGGTGCCGGGGTCGGCGCCGGCGCCGAGCAGCAGGCGCACGTACTCCGCCCGGTCGCCGCGGATGGCCTGGGGCAGCGGGTGGTCCAGGCTGGTGGCCTTGCCGATCAGCACATCGACGGCGGCGCGCGGCACGCCGAGTCCCTCGCCGAGCTTGGTACCGAGGAGCTCCCGCATGGCGAGCATCTCCAGCAGGGTGTCGGCTTGCCCGGGGGTCAGCTGGGCCAGCCGGCCGGTGTCGCCGGCCAGCAGGGCTTCGGCCTCCGGGCGCATGCGCCGCTGCCTCTCCTGGCGTTCGGCGGCATCGCGCTGGGATTTCTCGGCGCCCGCCACGAGCTCCCGCCAGGTCCCGAAGCCTTGCTCCCGGGCGACGATCAGCCGCGCGTCGCGAAGCTCGGCGGTGGCGGCGTCGGTGGCAGCGGCGTACCTGGGCACATTGGCCCGCAACCGTCGCAGCGCGCCCTGCCCGCCTCGGCGAAGCTCGTTGAGCAGGGAATCGGCCTGCGAGGCGTAATCGGCCGATCCTCTCCCCCACAGGCGGGAGACCGGGCGGTCGCCGGTGGTGCGCTGGCTTTCGATGTCCGCCCGGAACTCGGCCCAGGTCCGGAATCCGTGTTCCTGGGCCAGGACGAACTGGGCGTCGCTGAGCAGGAACCGCCCAGCGGCCCGGTCACCCAGCACGTCGGCCGCCCGGTCCCGGGCGGCCTTATCCCCGCCTCGTACGAGCGCTGCAGATGCTTGGCCTGCTTGCGGTAGTACTCCAGGTCCGGATGAGTCGGCAGCTCGGAATGACGATCAGGCATCACAACCTCCTCCGTCGCCGAGGTCCGCTCGCCCGGCCGGAAAAGAGGCTGGTCTTGCCCGGTGCGCTGAGGTTACTGCTCGAGGTGGGAAAATCCCTGCCCGCGGACTGGCAGCGCCCTCGCACGCTGCCTTCACACTAATGACCGGCTCGGCGCTGAGCAACCGCCAGGCACCGACGACGTCCGCTGGCCGGCCAGCGGCCATGACCGCGACGAGCCGGATTACGGCCTCAGTGAGGCTATATGCGGCACGGTGACCACGGTGGCGTGCGCCGGGCGAGGAGACCGTGGGCGACCAGCGCGGCTGATCTGACCTTGGCGTCACCATCCCGTGTGCAGCAGATACGGTTTGCCATCACCTGCTACCGTCTGCACGACCGCCTGCAAGCCGCAATCACTCAGGAGGTTCGCGGTGCCGGACACCACCTGCCACATGTCGATGTCGCTTGACGGCTTCGTCGCCGGGCCGGGCCAGAGTCGCGAGGACCCCCTGGGCAAGCGGGGGCGGGAGCTGCACGGCTGGCATATCGGCGACCCGCGAGCCAACGATGCCGACAAGGCCGCGAATGAGTGGCTCATGCGCCCGCGGGGCGCGTACGTGATGGGCCGGAACATGTTCGGCCCGATCCGCGGGGACTGGGATGAGGAATGGACCGGGTGGTGGGGCCCCGAACCGCCGTATCACGCGCCGGTGTTCGTGTTGACCCATCACGGACATGACCCGATCCAGATGGACGGCGGGACGACCTTCCACTTCGTCACCGCGGGCTTCGACGCGGCCTACTCCGCAGCGTGCCAGGCCGCCGGGGACAACGGCGTGGACATCGCCGGTGGGGCCTCGACCGTCCGGCAGGCACTGCTCGCTGGCGTGATCGACGAGCTCACCCTCGACATCGCACCGGTCCTGCTCGGTTCGGGCGAGTGCATCTTCGACGGGGTTGAATCCTTCGGCTTCGAACCCGCCGAGGTGCTTCACTCACCGCTGACTACCCACATCCGCTACCGCCGCGTCAGATAACTCCGCCGCGACGCCCACCGCTCATCGGGCACCGCCCGCACCAAGCGAAAACTCCATGGTCAGGGCAGTGTCGATCATGTACGTAAGGTCTGTGTCGGCCCTCGGACACGTTAAAACCCCAGGTCAGAGGCTTGTAATTCGCCTTAGCCGGGCGCCGTGACACTAGATTGACACTTGTCATGCTCCGGCCTCCGCTATGAGCCGGGCGAATAGGTCGGCGGCTTCCCGCTGGCTGCCCGGCAGGACGTGGGCGTAGACGGTCATCGTGACGACCGGCGAGGCGTGGCCGAGCTGCTGGCTGACGACGTGGATGGGCTCGCGCGCTCACTTGCAGGATCGTCGCGTGCGAGTGCCTGAGGTCATGAAGCCTGATCTCGGACGGCGCGTCCTCGCCGAGCGCCATGCGGAACCGGGCCTCGTCGCGCTTGAACTGCCGGCTCACGTGCTCGCCGTTGCGGTGCTCGCCCTCGATGCTGCCGAAAACGAGCGCGTCGTCCCGGGCGAGCCGGAGCGCCATCGACCCGCGGTGCTTGCGCCAGGCCCGCAGTACTGCCACCGTGGCGGCGTCTAGGTCGACCACGCGCGGCTTGCTGGACTTGGTGTCGTCCTCGATCATCTCCGCGCCCTCCCGCTGAGCTGCTGGTTGCCGCTCTGGAGGTGCGCCGATGTTCGATTAGCTTCCTTCCTCATCGATCGGTTAAGGTTCGCGGATCCCAGGAGGCCGCGGTATAGGGACAAGCTCCAGGTACGACACTCCCGGCATCGGCAGCCCGAAGGCGAACTCCAGCCGCCCGTCCCCTGGGCCTGTAACCCGTTCCGGCGGGCTCAGCTCGTCTAGCGTGTTCAGCTCGTGCAGCGCCGCCCATTGCTCCGGCGACGGCCACGAGGCGCCGCCGCTCATCTGCTCCCAGGCCGGGACGATATTGGAATGCGCCGCGTCGATGCGGTAGTGCCGGACCGTGTAGGCAGCCCCGGGCGGAACGGACACCTGGAGCCGCACCAGGCGATCCAGGGCCGGGTCCCCGCCGATCTTGCCCTGATCCAGCGTGACATTCCAGACAGCGATCCCGACGCGCCCGTCGTCGTGCCGCGCGACGAGCGCCTCCACCAGGCCTCCCGCCCCGTCACCCGAAACCACCACCGGCAGGCGGGAGCGTCCGAGCCGGGCCAGCAGGGCCAGCGCCCAGTATCTGGGCTTGCGCAGGTTCCCCACCGAGAGCAGGCCGAACCCGCCGTGGAACAGCTCGGGCGGCCGGCCGAGTTCCTCGAAGTGGTCGGAGGCGACCCAGTGCGACAGCGCCTCCACCCGGCCGAGTACCGAGGCCATGCCGCGCAGGAGGAAGGCCGCGGCGAAGACGGTGTCACCGACGTGGTGAAAGTGGCTGGGTGTGGTGCCCCACTCGGTCCACCAGATCGGCGTGCCCTCCTGGCCGGACGACGCGAGTACCGGCCGTAGGTCCAGTGGCGTGTTGCCGTAGACGTGGGTGGACAGGAAGTCGAGCGGTGCTCCCGAGGCCTGCACGTGGGCCAGCAGCTCCCCGACCCACCCGGCCGCCGCTGAGGAAGGCCCGCCGACGCGCAGGTCAGGATGCACCGACTTGACCGCCCGGGCGGAGGCGTCATAGAGCCGGAAGTACTCCGCCGGCGTGCCGGACCAGAACACCTCCAGGTTCGGCTCGTTCCAGACCTCGAACGCCCACCGGGACACCACCTCGTCCTGGCCGTACCGATGGACCAGGTGGGCGGCCAGGGCGCGGACCAGGTCGGCCCAGCGTTCCCAGTCCGATGGCGGGGATACGATCGCCCCGTAGCTGAAGACCGTCTGGCCCGGATCGCGGGCCAGGGCAGCCGGCATGAAGGACAGCTCGACGACCGGCCGCAAGCCGGCCGCCAGCAGTTCGTCGTAAACCCGGTCGACGCCGCTGAAGTCGTACACCGGTCGGCCGGCCGATTCGGTGTACACCCCGAGGTCGTCGCACAAGATGCCGTGCGCGCGGACGGCCTGGACGCCGAGTTCGTCGTGGGCGATCCGGAGCGCCTCGGACAGTTCGGTTCCGATCACCCGGCCTCCGGTGCGGTCCCGGTACAACAGGCTGCTCAGGTGCTCCGAGCCGATCATGGGCTCCCACGGCCGCTCCAGCTCGTCGGCCGGACCGCCAGGATCCCCGCCGACCTCGATCGTCACCGCCGCCTCGCCAGAGCCGACCGACGGCGCCGCGGCGACCGGGGCCGACAGCGGCCCCGCCGACTTCCCGTCGGCCACCGCCGCCACCGCGTAGCGCCTGACCCGCCCGGGCTCGACCGAGGTGTCGGCATAGGGTCCGGCCGGGACCGCGAGCACGTCCCCGCCGCGGTGATCCAGCGGCTCCATGCCGGCCGGCCCGTCGCGGTACACCAGGTAACCGGCCGCTTCGGGCACCGGATCCCAGTCCAGCGTGACGTGCCCCCGGCCGGCCACCGCGCGCAGCCGGGCCGGCGGCGGCAAGACGGCGGCCGGATCCGGCCCGGGCACCCCTCGCCGCCCGATGCGCCGGTCCCAGTCGGCGCGCGCCGCCTGGGACCGGTCAGAATTCCTCATGTGATTCCTCCTCAGGATCTGGCGGAGTCTCTACAGCGACATGGTCTCCATCGACAGGTACGTATGCGCGGCCCAGGCCACCGGATCGCTCGCGAAGTCGCGCTGGATGGCGCGGTTGTTCAGCGCGTTGTCCAGCGCGCCCATGATCATCGACTGGTCCAGGACGAGGTCGCGGTGGCCGACCGCCCCGGTGACCGGGTCGACCGCGTCGAAGAAGCCGACCGGGCCGTACAGGCCGGGGTAGTCCGCGCGCA
Organism: uncultured Actinomycetota bacterium; assembly: GCA_963844625.1. GTDB lineage: Bacteria > Actinomycetota > Actinomycetes > Streptosporangiales > Streptosporangiaceae > Palsa-504. The sequence goes on from CAWJPF010000003.1 coordinate 17,975, forward strand.
GCGCCTGGATGTTGGCGTAGGCCTGCTGCGGCGCGACGTCCAGGGCGATGAACGACGCGTGCGGGGTGACCACGTTCTCGGTGGCGCAGCCGTGGCACTGTGACAGCCCCTCGTTCGGGTGGCTGGCGTCCGCGCCGGTCCCGTAGTACGGGAAGGCCAGGCCCTCGACGCCGAACCCGCCATAGTCGCCGGTGTCGTCCGCCGTGCTCGATGGCGACATCCCCCACACCTTGTAGTGCAGCTGCTGGGTGGCGTACTTGATCTGCACCTGCGCGGTGCGGACGTCTGCGAGCCCGAAGCTGCGCGGGCCCCAGCTGGTCTCCGGGACGACGACGTTCGGCATCAGCCCCTCGAACATCCCGCCGGAGTAGGTGGGAATGAACGTCAGGTCCGAGCCCGGGTAGGTGTAATGCCCTTCCCATACCGGGAACTGCTGACCAGATTGCGGGTCGGTGTAGGTCTGCCAGGACCCGCCCATCGGCCACTGCCCCTGCCAGGAGAAATCCGGGTCGGTGCTCTGGCAGTCGGCGTACGGGGCCGGCGGCGGCAGTTCCCGCCAGCTGCGCCACCACACGTTGCCCGGCATCTGGCGTAGGCCCATGCCGATGTAGGCGGAGATCCGCGGGTCGGAATAGAGGGCGCCGTTGTGGTAGTAGTGCGTCCAGTTGTCGCCCTGATCCGGCGGCTGTCCGACATAGTACCCGCCGTACATCTGGCCGGTCGGCTGGTTCCCGGCGATCGCCGGGTTAACGTTGCAGTGGGTCTCGGCCCGGTTGTCGTAGAAGATTCCGAAGTTCATCGGCGCGATCAGGCTGTCCGCTAGGTGGGCCAGTTCGGGCATGGCCTCACGGACCACGATCAGCCCCGAGGCGTACCAGCCGTTGTCCACGTTGGAGACGAAGAAGCAGTTGTCGAACGCCGGCGTGGTCTCGGTGCAGTCGCCCTGGCCGGGGTTGGTCAGCACGTCGCCGTTGGTGGTGTCGTACCACTGGTACAGGAAGCCGTCGTACCGCTGCAGGTGCGACACCTCGGTCAGCGTGGCCTGCACCCTGGCCTTCGCCTGGGCCTCGTTGATAATGCCCAGGTCCCGGGCCGAGACGACGGCCCACAGGTACACCCCGATGTTGGCCGCCGAGGTGTAATGTCCGTACGCGGTGGGGGTGGCCGAGCCGCCTGCGAACGTGAGGTTGTCCATCGGCAGGTTGGTCGCCGAGTCGATGTCCGGGCCGTAGAACTTCCAGGTGTCGCGGGCGATGGACATCAGGTCCGCCCGCTGGGCCTGGCTCAAGGAGTTGTAGGCGGCGACCTGGCCGCCCGCGGAGGTGTCGCCCCGCGCCTGCTGGAAAGGGGTCAGCATCGCGATAAGGACCGCCGCGATGCTCACCGCCGCGATAACCCACCAGTGCCTGCGCCCCGTAAGCCGCCAGGAGGAAATCATCTTCTGCTCCTGCCTTTCGCCGGGATGCCTGTCGCTGTGCCGTACGGGCGGCCTGCGCCATTGGCCGCGAACGGGTTCGGCACCGCGTCGAGCAGCTTCGTGGTGTAGTTGTCCCGCGGGTGTTGCAGGACCTGCTTGGTCGGGCCGCGTTCCACGACCCGTCCGGAGTTGAGCACGAGGATCTCGTCGGTCACCAGTCGCGCCGACAGCAGGTCATGAGTGATGTAGAGCAGGCTGAGCCCGCGCTGCCGGCGGAGCTCGGCCAGCAGCCTGAGTACCCCGGCCCGCAGTGAGACGTCGAGCATCGAAACGGGCTCGTCGGCCACGATCAGCTCAGGGTCACTGCCCAGCGCGCGGGCGATGAGGACGCGCTGGCGCTGGCCGCCGGACAGCTGGTGCGGGAGTTTGGCCGCGTACTGGCTGACCGGAACCAGGCCCACGGTCTCGAGCAGTTCCGCCACCCGGGTCCGGGCCTGCGCGGCAGACATGCCCAGGAAGTTCTGGCAGGGACGCATCACCGTGTACTCGACTGTGTGCAGCGGGTTGAGCGCGCCGTAAGGGTCCTGGAACACCATCTGCACCTGACGGTGATACTGGCGCAGCCCTCCCGTGCGGAGCCGCTCGACCGAGGTATCGCCGAACGTGATCTCCCCGGCCGTCGGCCGCTCCGAGCCGGTGATCATCTTGGCCAGCGTGCTCTTGCCGCTGCCGCTGGCCCCGACCAGGCCGACGGCCGCGCCAGGCGCGATCGTGAACGACACCTCGTTCACTGCGGTGACGGTTTTCCGGCCGCGGCCGCGGGTGTGATAGACCTTCGAGACGCCGTTGACGGTCAGCGGCGGGACGCCGCTGACCGGCCCGGCCCGGCCGTTGGTCACAGGACCGGGGGCGGCCCGGCCGTTAGTCGCGGCTTGGCTGGTCGCGGCGCCGTTTGTCGCTACGCTGTGGTCAGCGGACACTGCCAACCTCCTCTTCGACGTGCCCGGCCCGGGCGCGCACGTGGCACGCCGCCCGGCCTGGCTCCAGTGGGTAAAGCGGGGGATCCTGCTCGCGGCAGATGTCCTCCGCGAGCGGGCAGCGGGGAACGAACGAGCACCCGGTGTTCGGCAGCGACAGATCCGGCGGTGTGCCGGGGATACCGCCGAGCCGGACCACCTCGGCGCGCGGGTCGCCGTAACAGTCCAGCAGCGCCTCGGTGTAGGGATGGTGCAGCCCGTGCGCCATGACGGCCGAGGGCTGGTCCTCAACGATCCGGCCCGCGTACATGACCATGACCCGGTCGGTGGCCTCGAGCACCACGCCGAGGTCGTGGCTGATCAGGATGGCCGTAAAGCCGCGCTCCCGCTGCAGGTCCTTGATCGTCTGCATCACGGCCTGCTGCACGATCACGTCCAGCGCGGTGGTCGGCTCGTCAAAGACGATCATCTGCGGCTGCAGGGACAGCGCGAGCGCGATCGAGACCCGCTGCCGCATCCCGCCCGACAGCTCGTGCGGGAAGCGGGTCAGCACGGCGGCGTCGAGGCGCACGGCCTCGAGTAGCTCCGCCCCCCGCCGCCGGATGCCGTCGTCGGTGAGGTGGTCATCGGGCCCGGCGTGCGCCTTGAGGATGTCGCCGAAGTGGCGGCTGATGGTCCGCACCGGGTTCAGCGCGTTCATGCCGCTCTGCAGGACGAGCGCGAAGCCGCCGCGCCGCGCCTGGCGCAGCTGCTCGCCGGTCAGGCCGGCGATGTCGCGGCCGTCGAAGCGGATCGTGCCGCCCGACAGGCGGGCCGGCGGGCGTAGCATCCGGGTCAGGGCGAAGCCGAGCGTCGACTTGCCGCAGCCGGACTCGCCGACCAGCCCGACGAACTCGCCCTCTTCAAGGGTCACGTCCACGTCGCGGACCGACCAGATCCGCTGACCGCGGCTCGGCTCGTAGACGACGTTGACGCCATGGGCTTCCAGTAGTGCCATCACTTCTCCCGGAGCCGGGGGTTGGACAGCGCGTCAACGCCGAAGTTGATCAGCGTGAACGACACCATCAGCAGGACGATGGCCAGGCCGGGGGCGAACACCATCAGCCACTGGCCGGTGAGCAGCGCGTTCTGCTGCTGCGCGGCGTAAAGGATGGTTCCCCAGCTGACCGTGGACGGGCTGCCCAGGCCGAGGAACTCCAGGCTGGCCTCGGCCAGGACCGCGGCCGTGGCGGCGGCAAAGAAGCTGGCCGCGACCAGGGACGTCATGTTCGGCAGGATCTCCCGGAACACGACCCGGAACAGCCGCTCGCCGGAGAACACCGCCGAGGTGACGAACTCGCGGGTGCGCAGCGTCTTGGTCTGGCTGCGGATCACCCGGGAACCGGTCGCCCAGCTGGTGAACGCGACGACCAGCACGATCGTCGACACCGACCGGCCCTGGATGTAAGCCGCCAGGATGATCATCAGTGGCAGCGCTGGGATGACCAGCGCGAGGTTGGTGACAAAGCTGAGCACCTCGTCGACCAGGCCGGGCCGGTAGCCGGAGATCAGGCCGAACGTCACGGCCACCAGGGTGGCCAGCGCCCCGGCGCACAAGCCCACGATCAGCGAGACCCGCGAGCCGTAGATGAGCTGCGAGAACACGTCCTGGCCGTTACCGGTGGTGCCGAGCCAGTTGGTCGCGCTGGGGCCTTTGTACGGGGTGAATGTGGTGGCCGTCGGCGAGTGCGGCGCCAGCAGCGGGGCGAATATCGCCACCAAGATGATGACGCCGAGGACGATGAGCCCGGTGCGTGCCTTGCCGTTGCTCCACAGCGTGCGCAGCGCCCGCCCGATAAAGCGCAGCGGCCCGGGTACCGCGCTCGACGTGCCGGTCGGCACGCGCGTTGCCGCGCCGGGGGCCTCCGCCGGTGGCATCGATGTGATGATAGTCATGACGTACTCCGGATTCGCGGGTCGAGGCGGACGTAGAGCAGGTCTATGACGAAGATCGCGACCAGCATGCTGAGCGTGATCACGAGGAAAAGCGCCTGCATCAGCGGGAAGTCGTGATTGGTCACGGCTATGTAGAGCAGGTTGCCGACGCCCGGGTAGCTGTAGACACCCTCGACGAGAACCGTGCCCCCGACCACCGCGCCGAGCATCAGACCGAACGAGGTGACGTTCGGCAGCAGCGCGTTGCGCGCCGCGTACAGCAACGCGACCGTCCTGCTACGCAGGCCGTTGGCCTCGGCGAAGGTCACATAGTCCTCCCCCAGCGTATTGATCATGTTGTTGCGCATGCCGAACACCCAGCCCGACAGGGTGGTGATGGCCAGCGTCAGCCCCGGCAGCACGCTGTGGTCCAGCGCGTCGCCCAGGAACGACAGGCTCCAGTTCGGGGTGATGCCCGGGTTGTAGCCGCCCTTGATCGGGAACCAGCCGTACTTGAACGACAGCCAGTACAGCAGCAGCAGGCCGAGCCAGAACGGCGGGAACGCGCCGAAGAAGGTCGCCCCGATCGTCACCGACGAGTCGGCGAACTTGGCCCGATGCCACCCGGCGTACACCCCGAGCAGGGTCCCGATGACGAACGCGAAGACCGTCGTCGTGCCGACGAGCGCCACCGTCCAGGGCAGGGCCTTGCCGATGGTCTGCGCGACCGTCTGGGTAGGGAATGAGTATGACGTGCCGAACCGCAGCGTGGCGATGCTCTTCCAGTAATCACCGTACTGGACGAACAGGCTCGTGTGCGGCGCGCCTAGCTGGGCCTCGATGGCTGCCTTCTCGGCGTTGGTGACCGGCACGCCGGCCGACGCGAGCTTGCCGAGCGCCGCGTCGACCGGTGAGCCGGGCATCAGCCGCGGCAGGATGAAGACCAAGGTGATCGCCGCCCACAGCGTGATGATGAACAGCACCACCTTGCGCAGGATGTACCTCACCGCGTGCTCCTTTCACCTTGCCGCGCGTCAGGCCTTGACCAGGTGGGTCACGACCGTCAGCAGCGCGTCGGTGTAGGGGGTCGGCAGGGTGTAGGGGTCGCTAGCCGACGGCCAGCCGGTGAAGTGCTTGGTGGAGAACACGCCCCAGCTGCCGCCGTAGTACAGCAGCACGACGGGGACGTTCTGGTACATCATCGTCTCGAGCCGGTCGGTCGCCTGCTGCTGCGCGGAGGGGCTGGTGGTTGCGGCTAGGGCGGCCAGGGCATCGTTGACCCCGGCGTTGCTGTACCGCTCGAAGTTGTTCACCGTAGGCGTATGTACCGGGGCCGCGTAGGAACTGCTCAGCGCCAGGTTGTAGTCGTTGTACGGGACGCCGGTGCCGCCGAAGCCGCCGATCGCCGCGTTGAAGGTCCCGGCCTGCGTCGTCTGTGAGTACTGCGCGTACTGCGGTTCGTCCAGGCTGACCTTGATGCCGACCTTCCCGAGCTCGTTGCTGATCTCGGTGCCGGCCCCGGCCCAGTCGGTGAAGCTGTTCGGCAGCGTGATGGTCATGCTGGCCTGCGCGTCGTTCGGCCCGGTCAGCTTGCCGCCGCTCAGGTGGTAACCGGCCTTGGCGAACGCGGCCATGGCGGCAGGGATGTTCTGGCTGACCACGCCCTGGTTGGGCAGGTTGGGGTCGAGCCAGTGCTGCTCATTCGGCAGGATGATCCCGCTCGTGCTGGCGGCGGGCATGTAGCCGTTGACCGCCTTCTTCGCGATCGTGGCGCGGTTCAGCGCCAGCGAGATGCCCTGGCGGAAGTCGACGTTGTTGTACGGCGCCTGGGTCAGGTTGAGGTACAGGCCGATGGTGCCGCCGGGCGGGAACCAGTAGTGGTTCGTGGCCGGGTCACGGTTCACGTAGGTCGCCTTGATGTCAGGCAGGTACTGGTACGCCCAGTCGAACTGCCCGCTGCTGACCTCCAGCTGGTTGGTGCTCTGGCTGGTCGCCTGCGCGGGGAATACGACCGAGCTCGGCGCGATCTTCGACGCGCCCCAGTACAGCGGGTTCTTGGTCAGGGTGTACTGGGTCGGCGCGAAGCTGCCCAGCTTGAACGGCCCGGTACCCACCGGGTGGGTGTTGGTGAAGGTCGCCGGGTTGGGGATCGTGGACCAGATGTGCTTGGGCACGATCGGGGTCTGCGCGATCGTGGCGGCAAACGGGACGTCGGGTGCCTTGAAGGTCAAGCTCACGTTGTTGCCCGAGGCGGAGACGCCGCTGATCTGCGACCAGATCCCGTTGGTGTCCAGCGCCGGGTACTTCTTCAGCAGGTCGAACGTGAACACCACGTCGGCGGAGGTGAACGGGGTGCCGTCGCTCCACTTCACGCCCGGCCGGATCGTGTACACCAGCGTCGTGGGGTTGGTGAACTTGTACCCGGTGGCCAGGAACGGCGTGTAGCTGCCGTTGACCGTGCTGACCGTCTCCAGCGGCGCGTAGATCAGGCGGGTGCCGCCCAGCTCCGCGCCGGAGAGCGGGTTGAAGTTCTCCACCAGCGTCGGGTTGCCGACGTCACCCTGGATCGTCAGGGTGCCGCCGTCCGAGGTGCCGGCCGAATGGGACGAGCATGCGCTCGCGCCAGTCGCCAGCAGGGCCGCGGCGGCCACGCATACCGCGGCCGATCTGATGTGGGACAGAGATTTCATCGTGGTTCTTCTCCTCTGTGCCTCTCCGCTGATTCATCCGGGGAGGCCTGGGGTTTTCTGGGGCTTGGGGGCCGGGTGCGGCAGCCGCAGCTGCGGCGGATCACGACCTCGGTGCGCAGCTCCGCCGATCGCCGCGCCGCGGCCGGGTCACCGATCCGGGCGAGCACCATCCGGACCGACTGCGCGCCGAGTTCGCGCATCGGCTGGCGGACGGTGCTGAGCGCGGGGCGGAGGTGGCGGGCGACTGCGATGTCGTCGAACCCGGTAACCGCGACGTCCGCCGGCACGCGCAGCCGCGCCGCCCGCAGCGCGATCAGCGCACCGATCGCCATCTCGTCGTTACCGCACACGATCGCCCGCGGCCTGGGTCCCTCGGTCAGCAGCGCCTCGACAGCCCGCCTGCCGCCCGCCTCGGTGAACCCGCCGAACACGGCCGGCGCGTCCGGCGCGGGCAGGTCAGCCTGGCGCAGCGCCTCGCAGAAACCGGCGAAGCGCTCATCGGAGTCGGGTGAGTCGGCCGGCCCGGCCAGGAACGCCAGGTCAGTATGGTTGTGGACGCGGATCAGGTGCGCGGTGATCTTGCGGCATCCGTGCCGGTTGTCTGCGCCGACAAAGTCCGGTCCGTCACTGATGTAATGAGTGGCCAGGACCACGACCGGCATGCTGCGGGAAAGCGATGCGATGTCGGGCTCGGACAGGCTGCCCGCCATGACGACCAGGCCGTCCACCTTTCCCGCCACCGAGAAGGCAAGCTCGCGGCCCGATGGTCCACTGGTGGCCGCGATGAGTACGGCATTACCAGCGGCGGCCGCCGCTCGCTCCGCGCCGCGGATCACCTGATCCACGTACAGCGGCGACTCCTCCTCGGCGTGACCGGACTGCCCGAAATCGGGGAAGACCAGGCCGACGATCCTGGCGCGCTGCAACGCCAGGCCCCGGGCGGACCCGCTCGGAATCCAGCCCAGTTCGGTCGCTACGGCCAGGACTCGCTCGCGGGTTCCGGCCGAGAAGCCCTTGCCGTCGGTCATGACCCTTGACACGGTGGCGGTCGACACGCCGCTGCGCTTGGCGACTTCGTAGATCGTCGAGCGCTCGGCCACGGTCAGACCTCCACAGGTCAGCGAGTAAGCGGTTGCTCTGGTTAAGCGCTTACTCTGTCGCCCACCTTCGCTGCCTTCAGCCGCCTTTCCCAAACACGCCCGAACCCGATGTTATCAAAACGTTATCATTATGAGATGGCGCCGTCCGACCGCTCCGAGCGTAGAGCAGCAGGTCAGGGGCCATCGGCACCCGCGCCGCCGAGCAGGCGATGGCAGAACTTTGCGGCTGGCCATACCTCGGGCAGGAGCGCCGGGAGGTCGTGCATAACGGGGGCGTGGAGGTGGTGGTAGACGGCGAACAGGTTCCGCTGTGGGGCGAGTTGTCAGGCAGGCTGCTGATCAGCCTTCCGTACAGCGTTTTCTTGGCCTCGTCGTCGGTGATCTGCCGGGTGTCCTTCCACCATGCCTGCAGCTCGCACCAGCGGAGGCCGCCGGCTCCGATGGACTGGTCGTAGACCATCGGCGCGCCGACGGGCGCGCAGCCGGGCCGGAAGGCGAGGCCGACGCGCCCGAGCCGGCCGACCCGGTTACGGCAGCCGAGGCCGGCAGCGACCCGGCGGCCCCGCTCGCGATCATCACGCGGCTCCTGCGCCGCTTCTCGGCCGTCGTCCGCGAGCTGGGCATGCCCCACGGCCGGCCGCCAGCGGCTCTCCCGTGCAGGGCCCCCGGTTATTCGACAGCGGCGGCTTGCGCCCTGTCTTCTGGGTTGAGCCGCAGTGTGGCAGCTGCGGCTTCGGCTGACACCATCCGCTCGGTGCCGCCTCCGCGCCCGTACTTGGCCTCGTAAGCCGTGTTGACGCCTGCGCAAAGCTCAGGCGTCCCCTCACCAACGTCCTCAACCTCGACATCGGCCTCTAGGCCCGGGACGCGGATGCGGGCCCGGCGCGAGGCCAGTACCTGACCGAACCAACCGGTCTCACGCCGGTACCAGGTCCGCACGTAAACCAGCCCGCCCGTGCTCACCACCCAGATCGGCACCCACCGGCGCAGCGTCCCGTCGGCACGCCTGCCGGCAATCTCCAGTTCGCGTGCGGCATTAATCTCCTGCAGTTCCGCAGGACTCCACGCGGCAGTCATGGTGCGAGCTCTCCTCTCCGACCTTACGCGGGCCAGTCGGGGCGGCCGACCCTGCCGACTATGTGCGTAGTGCGCCCAATGCCGCACGTCCGTCAGCCACCGGTACCAGCGGGCCGTTGGTTGCCGGGTCGGGGCTGCCCCAGTACCCGCAGCCGCCGGTCAGCCGGAACGACCCGATGGTGGTGATGTGCCCGTCCGGGCCTTCTACCTGGCAGAGCACGGTGCCGTTATCGGCGGCGCTGCCGCCCGGGCCGATGTTCACGGACATGTACAGCCACCGGGAACCGGAGTCGTAGAGGTAGATCTTTCCGGCCGTCTGGTGGCTTGCGGTCAGCAGGGCGGCGGAGCTCAGCGGGGATGCGGGCGGGGATGAGGTGGCGGCGCGCAGACCCCATCCGCCCAGGCACGCGACGATGACCGCCACCGCGGCGGCCGCGGCGGCCAGCAGCCGGCGCGGCCGGCCTGTCCCCGCACTGCCCATCCATCCGCCGGCCACCCAGCCGGCGAGGTTCCGGCCGAAGCGGCGCGCCGGGCTGAGCTGGCGGGCTGGAGCCGGGATACACGCACACCCCCGCCATCGAAAAACCGAAGGCTTCCATAGCCCTCGACGGCGAGGGCTATGGAACCTCTTCCTCCCGCGTGTCGGGGCTGTCGAACGTTGAATACGGGGCAATCGCCGAGATCTCCGACTGGTCGCCGGTTATAGTTCCGGGGGGATAAACCGCCAGGCGCCCGACACAGGGAAATGTATTCCTATAGGCTGACTTCGGCGCTGTAGTTAATAGCGCGATATGGGGCGATGGGTCGTGTCGGTCCTCGGCCTGGAACCCCTCCATCTGAGGGCGACTCTCGCTTTGAAGGTGCGCCGGTGACAGGGATATTTGACCGCACGCGAGAAGCCGCGCCGAAGCGCCGGGTCAACCGCGGGCCGATCTCAGGTCCATTAACTAAAGACACCCCTGTAGGTTCCATAACCTCGTCATCCTCTCCAACCTGCAACGTTGTGGCTGGGCCGGTGATCGACCGTTCAGGCCCGTCGTACCACCTGCCCCGGAACCTGCCTGAGTCCGCGAGGCGACCGCTGTCGAGGGCGGTGAGCACGTGCATCATCTTGTACTCGGCGCCGAAGCACACCACTTTCAATAGGAGCATGCGCTGATCCTTCCAATCACCCCACTGGACGCAGACGCTGTCCAGTTTCCGGGCTTTTCATGCCGCCGCGGCAGCATCTCCCCTCCTATGGACCTGCGCGCCATCCCGCGGCAGGTGGCCCGGGTATCGGTACCCTGTGCGGCCCGGGCGCTACGATCGCCCCATGCCCGAAAAAGACGGACAAGGCGACCCGGGACCCAGGGTGGACCGAAAGACGGTGGACCTGGATACCGCGCACGCCCACTCCGCGCGCGTCTACGACTACTGGCTGGGCGGCAAGGACAACTTCGCTGCTGACCGGGAAGCCGCCGAACAGGCGCTGGCCGCCAACCCCGGGATCGCCGCCGATGCGCGAGTGAACCGGCTGTTCCTGGCCAAGGCGGTGCGTTTTCTGGCCTCGGAATGCGGCATCCGCCAGTTCCTTGACATCGGCACCGGGTTGCCGACGGCGAGCAACACCCACGAGATCGCGCAGGCGGCCGCCCCGGAGGCGCGGGTCGTCTACGTGGACAGCGACCCCATTGTGCTGTTGCATGCCAAGGCCCTGCTCACCAGCGCCCACCCGGGCTCGGTGGCCTACCTCGACGCCGATCTGCGCGATACCCAGACCATCTTGCGTCAAGCGGAACAGACCCTGGACTTCGGCCAGCCGGTCGCCCTCATGCTGCTCATCATCTTGCACATGATCGCGGATACCGACGACCCGTACGGCATCGTGTCCACGCTGGTCAACGCTCTTCCGTCCGGCAGCTACCTGGTGCTCGCCCACCCGGCCAGCGACATCCGCCCGGCGAACATGGCGGAAATGACCAGGCGCGTCAACGAGCGGATGAGAGGGCCCCAGGCCACCATGCGGGACCGGGCCGCGATCGCACGTTTTTTCGACGGGCTCCAGCTCCTTGAGCCAGGCGTGGTCCAGCCTCAGCAGTGGCAGCCCGAACCGGGCGTCATCAGCCCATCGCAGGTGACCGCCTGGTGCGGGGTGGCCAAGAAGCGGTAACCCCCGGCGGCGGTGACCGCCCCCCACCGACCACGCCCGCTGCCGGAGGCGACAGAAATATTTGACCTCACGCCTGGAGCAGCGCCGGGGGCACCGGGTCAACTTCAGGCCGGCGGCAGGTCCGTGAAAGGCCCGTCAGCGGTCTGGGCTGCCGCAGGTAAGCGGACGGACCTCCGGACGTCAGCCCGGTTCGGGGACCGAGATGCTAACCGCCTCGGCCAGGAACTCGTACTCGTCATCGGAGAGCTTGCCGAGGTCGCAGGCGACTACCACGTCGTCGAGGGAGCCCGGTACGTACGGCTCCAGGTCATCGACGGCCGGGGCGGCTGGTTCCAGGGCGGGTGGGCAGACGGACGGGACCGCCGGCCAGCGGACCTGTGAGGTGCCAGAACTCGTGCAGAGCATCTGACCTGGGCTTCTACCCTCAGAACTTGTGCTCTCCGTCTGCTCTATCTCCAAACGCACGGGCGGTTTCGCGCCGATCGGCCTCGGATCCTTAGGCGAAGGCGGCAAGCTCACCCAACTCGACGGCCCGCTGCCGGCGCTCAACGCCCTCACCCAAAACTAGCGGCGGCTACATGCCTGCCAATCGCCGCGCAGGCAGGCATATTGACCCACCAGACCTCAGCTGAGGTGGTGGCTGATCTGACTAATCGCGAGGTCGAGTGCCGCTTCGAGGGGACCGGCATCGCGTTTGGCCTGGGTGAGCAGCAAGCCACCCTGCAGGGCGGCGAGGGTTCCCAGCGCGAGCCGGTCGACATCGGTGTCGTCATGCAGTTCGCCCCGGTCGCGCATGCGCCGGAGCCCGTTGCGGATCGGGTCTTCCCAGCGGTCGAAGCTGGCGGCGAGCGCGGTTCGGGCGGGTTCGTCGGTCTCGGCCAGTTCGCTGGACAGTGATCCGAGCGGGCAGCCGCCCTCGCAGTGCCGTTGTCTTTGCAGGTCGACTAGCATGTCGCGCCACTGCCGGAATGCCGCGAGAGAGTCCAGCTGGTCGAGCAGCGGTCGCTGGCCGTCGATGATCTCGTCGGCTTGATGCTCGATCACGGCGTGCACCAGCGCGTTCTTGTCGGGGAAGTAGTGGTACAGCTGCGAATTGCTGACATGCGCGGCCGCGAGGACGTCTTCGTTGCTGGTGCCGGCTACGCCGTGGCGGAACATCAGCTCCGCTGCGGCTGCCACGATCCGCGCTCGCGTCGCGAGCCCCTTGCGGGTGAGGCGGCCGACCGGCGCGTTCGCTGTGGCCATGACCTCACCTTACCGGTTTTGGCCTTGACAAGCCAGAAATAGTGTGCGCAAGATTGGCCTGTTCAAGCCATAATCTAGGGGAAGCGGTTCGCATGACTTCTACCAGCTCCAGTCCGTCAACCGCGCTGGTCACCGGGGCCACCAGCGGCATCGGCCGGGCGACCGCGATCGCCCTCGCCGCGACAGGGATTCACGTGGCGGTATCGGGACGCGACAAAGCCCGCAGCGATCTTACGGTGGCGGCGATCCGGGCAGCCGGCGGCCAAGCCAACTTCGTCCCGGCCGACCTGCGCGACGCCGCATCGGCGACTCAACTGGCTGGCGTGGCCGAGGCGGTGCTCGGCCGCGTGGACATCCTGGTCAACAACGCCGGGACCGGTGCCTTTGGCCCCACTGCCGATACGACCGAAGCCGCGTTCGACGAACTGTTCGCGCTCAACGTCAAGGTGCCCTACTTCCTCACCGCCGCCCTGGCCCCGGGCATGGCCGAGCGCGGCACCGGAGTCATCGTCAACGTCTCGACGATGGTCGCCGAGTTCGGGCTCGACGGCATGGCGCTCTACGGCTCGACCAAGGCCGCGCTGGAACTGCTGACCAAGGCATGGTCGGCGGAGTTCGGGCCCAAGGGCATCCGCGTCAACGCCGTCGCCCCGGGGCCGATCAGCACCGAGGGCACCGAAGGCATGCGCGAAGCACAGGGATACCTGGCCTCGCTCGCACCGGCCAGGCGGCTAGGCACAGCGCAGGAGATCGCCGCAGCCATCGTCTACCTGGCGTCGCCGGAGGCGGCATTTACTCACGGTGTCGTGCTCCCGGTCGACGGCGGCCGGGTCGCTGTCTGAGACAGGTTCCATCGTCAAGACGGGCACGCCGGCGGGCGCCCGCACGGGAGCGTAGGCGTGTTCGTCCGACGAACAACAGCGACCAAGGAACGCCCATCACAGCTCCGGCAGTGGACCCAGCTGATGGCGCGATCGATGTCAATCTTGGTGGGCGACGAACGTGCCGCGTCCGTGCAGCACGATGAGCCATCCCTCGTCGGCTAGCTGTTCTTTGGCCCGCCGGATCACGTCCCGGCTCACGCCGTACTGCCCTGCCATGTCCAGTTCGCTCGGCAGCCGCTCATCGTCATAGACCTGCTGCCACAGCAACCGAGGCACCCGGTGGATGATGCGATCTCGTTTGTCAGTCGATGCGACGGTGCCGAAAGCACAGCCAGTGCGGGCAACCGACTCGTGAGTCGGGTCGGACACGCTCATCGAGCGCCGCCCCATGGCCAGCGGAAACTCAGTTGTGAGGATGCATGGGTCTTTGAGGCAGACCTTGAGCCGCCGACGACTTACCGAGGCCGCTCGATAGCTGCGTGGTCGGCCGGAGTTCGGCACCAGTGTCGAGGAATGGGACGGGATGGTTAATGGGCCGTCAGCTGCTGCATCCCTGCGGCATCCATGACGCCCAGTGCTCAGCCAGCGCGCCGGCCTCGAGCATCCACGTACCCGCCGGCTTCGAGTCTGAGTTTCCTGGCGCCAGCCGGTCAGCGGCCGAGGTGGCGGCGAACCTAGCCCAGGCCGCGGTGGGGCTTGTCGCCCAGATCGAACGGCCGCCCCCGCGATGCGCACGGCCTGTCAGGAAGCGCATTCCAGACCCTCGCGATCCTCGACGGGGCCGGCGAGCCACTGCCCGGGCACGTCGTCGCCGAGCGGCTGCTCGTCAGCAGCGCCAGCATGACCTCGCTAGTCGACACCCTCGAACGCCGCGGCCTGGTCGAACGCCACCCCCACCCCACCGACCGGCGCAAGGTCCTCATCCACCTCACCCCTGAGGCACCGCAGATAGTCGGCCGGTAGCTGCCGGCCGTCCACGCGATCATCACCCAGGCCATCAGCACCCTGCCCGAGTCCGACCGCGAGCACCTGCTCACCTCGGTGACGACGATCTAGGCCCAGCTGAACCTCACAGCGCCAGCCGCTACCCCTCGCGAAACCCCGCCGGAGGCCACCATCGTCAGTGACCTGACCGGCCGTATTCATCACATAACACCGTCCACCATCGAGAACTCCGCCGCGAGCAGCAATGGGCCCTTTGGAGCAGTCGCCCCTCGGACACAATGATCAAGATCTGACCTGCTGATATGTTATGGGCATAAAACCTTAGACCTCATTTCTTGAGGTCACGGGCATGGGGGTTGGTGTCGGGTTCAGGTTACGGCCCGGCTAACTGGATACTGCCTGTATTAGGTCGCAGCAACTCCTAGACCACGACGACGATCTTCTTCCCGGCGTGGAGCTCTCTCTCGAGGCGCCGGTATGCCTCGACGACGTCGTCGAGGACGAATATCTTGTCGATGGCGGGCCGCAGTGCGCCCAGGCGTACACCGGCGTTGAGGAAAGCCGCCATGCGCCTCACCACTACGGGATCCAGGCTGTGCTCGAAGCTCGCGTAGCTGAAGATCGTGAGCGGGGCGCCGCTCGGGAAGGGCGTGGGCCGCGGGTCCAGGAAGCCCGCGACGACCAGTGTCGCGCCGAGGCGGGCCGCCTTCACGAGATCCTGCTGGCCGGGGCCTCGGACCAGGTCGAGGACGATGTCGGCGCCAGTCCCGCCGGTGTAGCGGCGGACGGCTTCGGCGACGTCCTTGTGGTCGGTGGCGACGACCGCGGCGGCGCCGGCGGCGAGCAGCTCATCCTTATTCGCCGTGTGCCGGGTGACGGCGATGGGCACGGCGAACTGCCTCGCGACCTACCGGCCGCTACCGCGGGTCGCCACGGCCCGGCCCGCTACTGTGCTGAGTGCCGCCGAACGGCGGGTGGCCGAGCTGATCGCAGCCGACGCGACCATCCGGGACGCGCCCGTGCTGACGTAGAGGTGCTTTTGGCATTGATGGCAGATGACCTTGATCCGGAGCATTGCCTTATCCGGCTGTACGAGAAGGGTGAGACGGTGCGGTGATTCCGGAGCGAAAATCCGAGATGTTGATCACGGTGGCGCATTAGCATACGACTCGCGCAGGATACTGCCGGGTTGCCGGGTTGCCTGGGCTTTTCTGACTGGCTTGCGCGAGGGTCCTTGGCTGGGAGAGATCATGATCAGGTGTGCCCGTTTCGCGGCGTTCGGCCTCACCCTGGCTGTGCTTTCCGCGTGCGGTGTCGGCGTTAGCCAGTCCCGCCCTCCGGGGGCGGTTACCGCTTATGTGGTGAACGCGGGCTCGAACACCGTGACGGCGTTCAGCACCCTCACCGGGAGGGTCATCAAGACGATCAAGGTGGGCGGCATGCCGTTGGCTATCGCGATCACCCCGGACGGCAGGACAGCCTACGTCGCCAACTTCGGCTCGGAAACAGTGACGCCGATCAACACCGCCACGCAACACGCCGGCCAGGCCATCAAGGTCGCGGACGGCCCTGTGGCCCTCGCGATCACGCCGGACGGCAGGACGGTCTACGTCCTCAGCGTCACCTCGGACGCTGTGACGCCGGTCAGCACCAGCACGCAACGCGCCGGCCAGGCCATCAAGCTCGGGGAGAACGGCCTCGAGGACGGCGAGATCGCGATCACCCCCGACGGCACGACCGCTTACGTCGCCGGTGACCAGCTCACCACCGACGGTAACCCGGCCACGGGAACGGTCACGCCGGTCGACCTGGCTACCCGCGCCGTCGGCACGCCGATCAAGGTGGGCGGCATGCCGTTGGCTATCGCGATCACCCCGGACGGCAACACAGCCTACGTGACGACTATTTCCGGGGATTCCTCGGGCACGGTGACACCGATCGACCTGGTCACCGGGATCCCCGGCCGGCCGATCGATCCAGTCAAGGGCGACACTCCCACGGCGATAGCGATCAGCTCAGACGGCGCGGCAATCTACGTCACCAGCTTCTTGCCGAGCGATTCAACAGTCCCCACCGACACGCTAGGGACCATGACAGCGATCAGGGCCATATCCGGCAGACCCGGGATACCGGTCAACGCGGGCGACAACCCCTCGGCCATTGCGATCATGCCGGACGGCACGACCGCGTATGTCGTCAATGCCTTCGGCTACGATCCCGGGACAGTGACACCGATCCAGATCGCCACCGGCACCCGTGAAAAGTCCATCCCCGTTGGCCACCGCCCCGTCGCTATCGCGCTGTCTTCAAGAACAAACTCAGGCGGCAACAGGTAATCTGGACGACAGGCCAGCCCCGGTTGACCCGCATCGGCAAGCGCCGTCAGCCGACCTGTGCCGCTCGTCAACTGAATTCGGGCTTGAGACACGAACCCGATGTGCAATTGGTTCGACTCCGGCCTCTGACACGCTCACCCGGCTGCCTCATGGTGCTGGCCCGGCGTGAGGTGTCCAAGGATGCCAAGCTCCTGGTCCTGCGGCACGAGAACGCGGTCCTGCGCCGCCAGTTCGGCCGCGTCCGCTACCAGCCGGGCGACCGGCTATGGCTCGCGGCACTGTCGCGGCTGATTCCCCGCCGACAGTGGGGCGAGGTGTTCGCGGTGACCCGGCGACGCTGCTCGCCTGGCACCGGCGGCTGGTCGCACGTAAATGGGACTACAACACCAGCCGAGGGCCCCCCGGCCGGCCGCCTACGGCAGCGGCGCTCCGCAGCCTCGTGATCCGCATCGCTCCGGACAACCCAGCGTGGGGGCACCGGCGCGTGCGAGGCGAACTGGTCAAGCTCGGCCACTCGATCGCCGCCTCCACGGTGTGGCAGATCCTGCACGCCGCCGGAATCGGCACCGCGTCCCGCCGCACCGGCCCGACGTGGAAGCAGTTCCTTACTGCGCGGGCCCGCGGCATTCTTGCGGTCGATTTCGTTCACGTGGACACCGTGCGCCTGCAGCGCGTGAACGCGCTGATCGTCATCAAGCACGGCACCCGCCGCGTCCGCCTGGCCGGCATCACCGCGCATTCCGACGGCGCCTGGACGGCACAGGCAGCCGCAACCTCCTGATGGACCTGGGCCAGCGCGTGACCACTGTCAAGTTCTTGATCAGGGACCGTGCGGGCCAGTTCACCGGCTCCTTCGACGCCGTGTTCACCGCGGAAGGCATCAGGATCCTGCACACCGCTGTCCAGGCGCCGCGCATGAAACGCGATCTGCGAAAGGACCATCGGCACCCTGCGCCGTGAGCTTCTCGACCGGCTGCTGATCATCGATGAGCTCCATCTCCGCCAGGTGCTTACCGAGTACCTGGAGCACTACAACACCGCCCGGTCGCACCGTGGGCCTCGGCCAGCTCACCCTGGCTCAAGCCGACACTCGGCCACCCGAACCGGTCAACCTCGCAGAGCACCGGATCCGCCGGAAACCAGTCCTCGGCGGACTCACCCACGAGTACCACGTCGCCGCTTTACCCTCCCCACGCCGCTGCGGAAACGCACCATCCGAATCGCATTTCCGAGCCCCACAGGTCACCTGTCATGACCATTCGGTGGGTTTCTTCTGCGCTTGCGGATCGCGTATACGGCGACGCCGATGACTGCCAGGACGAGGATGATAGGAAGCGCGCCGCCCGATCCTATTTTCGACCCTACTGACGTATGTGTCGTAGTTGAAGGCGTCGAGGCCAGAATGATGGTAACTGCGGAGCTAAGCATGGCTGTGTGTTCCCTTTCCCTAAGCCTGCGTGCGGCTTCGATGGCATCTCGGCTCGTCCGGCTGCCGGGCGTGGTGGGCTTCGCGTCGCGCTCCCTTTGGGTCCGTTCGATGCTGCTTGATAGGTGCTGGTTAGGCATCGCGGGTGGCCATCTTCCAGGCGCCGATGGCCAGGGAACCGACGATCCAGGCGACGATGACGGTGACCATCGCCCAGGTGGGCATGGGCGGTATGTGCAACTCGCGTGGGCCGCCGCCTGGTCCGACCGTGCTGCCTCCGGCCAGCACTGCCGGTTTCAACTGGTCCATCGCGACGCCGAAGACGAGCCGCTCACCGTTGACGAGGTGAGGCAGTGCGTGGTCCGCAAGCGCCGGGGTGAGGATGATCTCCAGGACGATAAGCAGAACAACCGGCACGGTCCGCTGGCCCATCAGCACACCGAGGCCGAGGCCGACCATGAAGCCGATGAGCAGGTAGAGCTCTAGCCAGAGCCCTGCGCCAGCAAGTGCGCCGGCCGATGGGGCAAGTACGTCGGGAGCGTGCGGATTATCGAGGAATCCGGTCACCAGGGCGGCCACGGTGAAGCCGACAGCGGCGAGCGAGAGCAGAATGGTGAGTCCGGCGGGAATGCGGGCCAGGTAGAGAGCGAGCCTCGATCGGCCCGTGATCACGAGGTGCCGGAACATACCGTCCGTCAGGTCGTCGGTACCGGCTGTGGCGCCGAGCACGACCGCCACGATGAATCCGAATTCGGCCATCAACGTGCCGGCTGTAGCGAAGGCGCTCGGGGTGCCGGCCGGTCCGTAGTGGGCCGGATCGCTGAGGTGGTAGATCGCCCTGAGGCCGTAGAAGAGGACGGGCAGCCCCACGGTGAAGAGCATGGTGAGGGCCATCAGGACGCGCCGTTTGCGTAGGTCCAGGAGCTTGGCGCGGATCAGCGGCACGGGCGCCAGCCATGAGGACCGTCGGGTTGCGGCGAGGCTGAGCTGGGTCACTGTTCCTCCCCAAGGCGGCTCGTCACGGACAGGAACCAGTCCTCCAAACTGGCCGATATCGAAATCCTGGCCTGCTACCGGGCCTTGGTAGCGGCGCTGCGCGGCGAGGCCCCGCCGCCGAGGCGGCCTTGGCCGGGCTGGGCGGCCTGCGGGCCAGCGAAGACCCCCCGGACCAGGCGTTCATCGCGGTCGCCGAGGCGTTCACCGCCGCTGCGCTCGGCCAGCCCGCCGCCGCGCTCGCGCCACGCCCGCACCGCCCTGGATCACGCCGGTGTCCTGGGGATCAGCCATGAGTGCCTGCGGTGGCCCTGGCCGCTGGCCGCCCGCGCCGCATACGACCTGGCCGACACCGCCACCGAAACCGGGCTGCTGGCCCTGCTCGACGGCTACCGGCCCGGGCGGCTCGCCCCGATGCAGCGGGCCGAACGCGACCTGGCCCGCGCCCGCCTGGCCGCCGCCGGCGCCGACCCGGACGCCGACCCGGCGTTCGCCGCCGCGATCGACGGGTTGCGTCAGCACTCCACCCCCTACCACCTGGCCCACGGGCTGCTCGACCACGCCGCCCACCTGGCCGCCCGCGGCGACACCGAGGCCGCGGCGGCCGCGGCCGGCGAGGCCGCCTGCATCGCTTCCCGGCTGGGCTGCCAGCCGCTAATCGACCGCGCGGACACCACCCCGGCCAGGCCACGCACCACGGCCTCGTGAAGACGGCACCGGCCAGCCCAGGGCATCTGCCAGCCGCGCCCTCCCCCGCCGGCCGTCGGCACGGCCGGGCGTTCAGGAGCACTGCCTCCTCACCGGCAACTCGCTACCGGGCATGCTGGTCCCCGCGGCCACGCTGATCATCCGGTCTGGAGCGCTACCGCAGTACAAGTCCCTGTCCGCTAAACCACGCATATCGGCTACTTGCGCGGGCGCGCGAAGACTCAAGTTGCTATCCGTGACGGGATTCCCGTCAGCCTCCGTCCTCGGCTGGCAGGGCTCGCGGCTGCCGACTGACCACGTGGCATGGTCAAGGTCCTGCCGTGCCCGCGGCGCTCGACGACCTCGTCGGCGGCACGTGAGTGTGCTCGGCGCCGTGATAGACAGACCTACATGGCAAGGATGCTGGTGTCCGCTGAGCATAAGGTGGACGCGCCTGCGGATGAGGTCTACCGCTATGTCGCGGACATGCGCGAGCACCATCCGCATTTCCTGCCTCCGGCGTTTTCCGACTTCCGGGTGGAATCCGGTGGCGTGGGTGCCGGCACGATCACGCGATTCAAGATGACGGCAGGCGGGCGGACCCGCGAGTACCGGATGAAGGTCGCGGAGCCCGAACCGGGCCGGATACTCACCGAGTCCGACACCGACTCGAGCGCGGTCACCACGTTCACGGTCTCCCCGCAGGGCGGCGCGTCGCTCGTGCAGATCTCCACCACCTGGGATGGCGCAGGCGGGATCGGCGGCCTGTTTGAGCGCATGTTCGCGCCGAGAGTGTTGCGCGCCATCTATGCGGACGAACTTGAGCGACTCGAGGAATACGCGCGCGAACATCGCCCAACATGAGTCGAGATCACCTTGTCGGCGGCAGATCCGGATGTTCGCCGGAAGCGCGTCGATGCATAAACATACGGGTGGCCGACTGGGTGACAGCAACTGCCGCACGGCATAATGACCCTTGACAACGCGCACAGCCCCGTCGTTATCTAAAGTCCTCTTTGGGGTATCTCCGATGTAGCTTTACGGACCTTTTGAGCTGCGTCGTGGACGCGTTATCTTAAGTGGTGTCTACGACGCACCGGAAGCGATGTCATCCACGTGACCTGCGTCTATCCCCTTGTCGCTGCGCTTTTGAGTTCTAAGCCGCGCCCAGAACCTCACGTCAGCGACATGTCTCACACGCAAAAAAACCCTCACGATCAGGGCTTATACAAATGGACTTAAGATAACCGCCGTTCGGCGTGGCTTCAGACCGTCGGACGCACGGCATCTGGTGTAGCTACGCGTTCTGTTCGCACCGCCGATCAACGGCGCCACTGGATACGGCGCCAGCCGCGGCGACGAGCGTAATGGGGACGAGCAATCTGGGACACGTGCTGGACCACTGATCGCGTTCTAACCGTGGTTTCAGTCACTTTGCGAGCTGCCGATCAGCGAGTCCGGGACGTTTGTCAAGTGACGCAGTTGAGAAGGACGTTCTTCGGAACGACGAAGGCGCTTGACCCAAGGGCGATCTTTCACCTGCTCGAAGAACCAGTCCCGGCGCTTGCCGACCCATTTCCCGAAGTTGACCCCTGCCAGGTGCCTACCGTCTCCATCTACCGTCGGACGGCTTGACCATCTGGTACACGGTCACGGAAAGTGAGGAAGGGCCGCTCCCTGGCCGCCGACGCCGCCAGCGCGCCCCGGCCGCCTGCGAGCTGATCGCCTCGCGGCTGGCGTAGGTCCGCGACCGGTTAGTCCCGCATGGCCGCCACGATGTTCTCCTCAGTGAACGGCAGCGTGCGCACCCGCACCTCGAGTGCGTTGCAGAGGGCGTTGCCGATGGCCGCCGCCGTCGGACCCTGCGTCGTCTCCCCGACGCCGAGAGCCGGGTTTCCGTTCCCAGGCAGCAGCTCCACGTCAACCGCCGGCACCTCGGAGAACCGCAGAATGGGATATGTCTCCCAGGTATCGCTGGTCACGCCGTACCGGTCGAAGCGTACCTGTTCCTTTAGCGCCCAGCTGGTGGCCTGGACCGCGCCGCCCTCGACCTGGTTCGCGGCACCGTCCGGGTTGATCACCAGGCCGGCGTCGACCGCGATGGTCAGCCGCCGGACCCGGACCTCGCTGACCGCCTCCACGTCGGCGACCACGGCGCAGTATGCGCTGGTGTTCTTGTAGCGGGCGAAGCCGATACCGTGCCCAGCGGATTCGGCCGGTGACCAGTTATCCCATCCGGAGCGCCGGGCCGCCGACTCGATCACGGCCCGCGCACGCGGGTCGCTCAGGCAGGCGAGCCGGTATTCGACCGGGTCCCGGCCGGCGGCGAGAGCGAGCTCGTCCATGAACGACTCGGCCGCGAACACGTTGAGGAACGCACCGAGCGAGCGCAGGGCGGACGTGCGCAGTGGCATGTCGAGCAGCCGGTGGTTGACTGCCCGGTAGGCCGGAAAGTCGTACTCAGGCACGGAATTGCGGCCGGCGCCGCCGCCGCGCGCCATCGGCGGTTCCGCGGCGGCTTCGATCTCTTCGCCGCCGGCGCGGTGACTGTTCGCGAGCAGCGCGACCGACCGGGTCGAGCCGGGCCTGGTCGAGTGCCCGTTCCCCCATATCTCGTGCCGCCAGGACAGGACGTTCCCGGCCGCGTCGACGTCGGCGGCGACGCGCACCATGGCCGCCGCGCCGAACGGCGCCCAGGTCAGTTCGTCGGCCCGGCTCCAGACCACCTGGACGGGCCGGCCCGGCACGGCCATGGCGAGCAGGGCGGCGTCCATGGCGGCGTCGTCGGCGCCGTTGTGACCGTAGCAGCCGGCCCCCTCCACATGCGTTACCGTGACGTCGTCGTCGGCGAGGCCAAGCGCGCGGGCGAGTTCGGCCCGCAGCAGGTAGATGCCCTGGGTGTGCGACCACACCTGGAGCCGGCTGCCCGCCTGGCCGTCCTCCCCGCCACCGAACAGGGCAGTGGCACTCGACGGCCCCATCGACGCGTGCGCCAGGTACGGGCGGTGGTAAGTGGCCTCGAACGACGCCGCGACCTCCTGCCTGGCCGGGCGGGCGCCACGTTCGGCGAGCACGGTTGTCTCGGCCGCAGCCGAGCGCAGGAAGGCCGGCAGGCCGCCAGGGTCCGGCAGGGTCGGGTGCCGCGCCCAGGTGGCGTCGGCGCGCAGCCGGTCGGCGGCGCCCAGCGCGATCTCCTCGCGCTCGGCGACCACGCCGAGGAAGCTGCCGTCCCGCACCACCGTGAGCACTCCCGGCAGTGCGAGCGCCGCCGTCGTATCAAGGGCGGTGAGCGTCCCGCCGCGAGACGGGGGACGGACGATCCGGCCGTAGCACAGGCCGTCAGGCGACAGGTCGTGCACGAAGCGGGGCCGGCCGGTGAGCTTGTCAGGCAGGTCAAGCCGGGGCACACTCGTGCCGACGACGTGGTAGGCGGAGGCGGGCTTGGGCTGGTGCTCGCCGCTGGCGGCCCGGTCGAGCAGCACATCGTCGGCGAGTTCCCAGTAGCTGGTGGACCGGCCGTCCGGTGCCAGGATCTGGCCGTCGGCCACGGTCAGCTTGCTCTCCGGCACGCCCAGCCGGGCCGCGGCGACTCCCAAGTAGAGCACCCTGGCCTCCGCGCACACCAGGCGGATGGCAGAGCCCGAGTGCTGGATGGACAAGCTGCCCGCGGTATAGCCCTCATCGGGGCTGGCACCGGTGGCCGCGGGGATCATCCGCACCCGGGCGACGCCGATGTCCAGTTCCTCGGCGGCCACCTGGGACAGCGCGGTGAGTACGCCCTGCCCGAGTTCCACCTTTCCCGGCCGTACCTCAACAACACCCGAGCGCAGCACGCGGAGCCAGTCACCGAGGCGGGGGTTCACCGCCACCGAGGCCGGCAGCGCGACGGCCGGCGTCGCCGGGTTCACGCCGCGTCCCCCCGAAGTTCGGCCGCAGCCGCGAGCACGGCGCGGACGATGCGGTTGTGCGCGCCGCACCGGCACAGGTTGCGGTCCAGGGCGGCGCGCACCTCCGCATCGGACGGATCGTCGCTGCGCCTGAGCAGTTCCACCGCCGCGATAGTCACACCGGACATGCAGTAGCCGCACTGGGCGGCCTGCCCCGCGATGAGCGCCTCGGTTACCGGATGCGGCCGGTCCGCGGGGCCAAGACCCTCGACCGTGATGATTTCCTTGTCCAGCACAGACCACAGCGGCGTGTCACACGAGTAGGCCGTACGCCCGTCAACCAGCACCATGCACGCCCCGCACAGGCCGATGCCGCAGCCGAACCGGGTCCCCTTCAGGCCGAGGTGGTTCCGCAGGACGTACAGCAGCGCAGTGTCTTGTTCGGCGCGCACTTCCCGCCGTTGCCCGTTTACGAGGACCACAGTCGGCGAAGCGGTCCGCCGGTCGTTCGTCATCACCCACAGGCTATCCGAACGCGGCGGGCTTACTCCGGCCGCCGGGAGCGCTGGCGTCTGGGCACAGGCCGGCCGCACTAGCCGTGCCGGCTAGAGCCTAGAGCCAGCTTTGGTAGAGATGCTTAAGCGCTTCCCGGTGCCGAGCGCCCGCCGTTGGGTCGTAGGTATCGTTGTCCGGCACCGCGAACCCGTGGTGGGCGGGGTAGAACTCGACGGTGTGGTCAACCCGGCGGCGGTAAGAGCGCTGTCGAGCAGCTCGGCCTGCTCGGGGTGAACGAGCGGTCCTCCACGGCGCCGGCCGCGCCGATCCCCATGACATCGAATGGGCATTCCAGGCGCACACTCTTCATCTCCTCCAGCGGCGGCCGATCACTACGTCCCTCATTTGCCGGGAGTTACCGGATGCAGCACTGAACATTGATGACCAACGCGAGGCCACCAGCAGCAACGACCATCACCGCTCGGCGATCGACCATCGGATGATCCAATCCACCGCCATCACCGTCAAGTGCAAACTCCGTGGTCAGAACAATCGGGATCATGTACGTAACGTCAGGAAAGCCATTGAGCAACCTCCCAGGCACCAGATGTGACCTCGTTAGCCGAGACGTTCCGCCGTCGCGAAACTCAACGCTCGCGTGGCGACCCAGAAGCTGAGGGCAGCTATCGGAACCTCGACGAAAGCCAGCGCGATCCCCTCGAATCGCCCCGCCGCATTCGACGAGATGACGTTGATCCACGCGTCGCATAGCAGCAGCGTGCCCGTGACCGTGGCCAGAACGACCGCGGTCGCCGATCGGCGATGGAGAGCGCGTCCGGTGTACGCCATGGCGAGAAGTTCGAACACGTCAAGGCCCGTCCAGTGTAGTCGAAGGTGCCGAGCGATCTGGACCGTCGGCTCGACGGCCAGCACGAGAACCAGAGATGGCACCAGGGCGAGCGCGGCTATCGCTAGGGCCGGCGGCAGCCAGCGGGCATGCGGCCCGGCCCGCGAGAGCCCTGTTCCGGCCCGCGAGAGCGCTGTTCCTGTGAGGGCGGCGAGTTCAGTCCTGATCGTGATCACGCACAGCACCACGATGGCAGTCACCACGGCCAGGAACGTCGGGATCGACCCGGCCCACGTCGACGCCCCGGCCTGGGTCAGAATGCGGAACCAGGCCGAGATAAAGGTCACCGTGGCCGCGAACGAAGCCGCCATGGCCGATAGCCAGGAATCCCGCGAGTACAGCCACGCCGTAACCAGTAGTCCGAGCATCATGGCCAGGATGAGGCCAACGGTCAGGATATGGAGCTGGTGGGTGGGGGCTCGTTTAACTTGCGAGAGGAAGCGGCGGGGTTTCCATGCGCGGCTCACCCGGCACCTGGCCGTGACGGCGTCGGCGGTGCACTACTACTTTCCCGGCCCCCAGGCTCTGCTCGATGCCCTGATCGTGGACGGGTTCAGCTCCATGGCCGGGGCCCTGTGTACTGCCTGCGTGGGGCGGGGGCCCGGGCCTGCCGGGCGAGCACTGGCTCGCCGTATGCCGGATAACAGCTCTGCGGCTATGTTAGGCGAATAGACCTGACGGCTGACGCTAGATACGGCCCAGGTGACGGTACCGTCCTGCAGGAACTTGAGGCGCTCCAAGGATTGGGGCTGGTTGTCCGAGACGACAGCCGATCCGGCGTCGGCGGCAGGTGGAGGGTGACTGCCAACGCTCGACCGTACATCCAATAGCTGCAGGCACAGAGGATGAAGCGTAGATGTTCAGAAGCCGAGGGTGGATGGGAATCGGCTAATCCCTCTGCCTCTGTTGTCGGATCGCTAACTCCGTGCACTAGCCGCCTGCCAGAGGTAAAGGCTTTGGCGGCACGCTGCGAGCTGGCCACGCGGCTGAACGCGGCCGGGCTGACCACGGGCGCAGACCAAACCCCGTCAGCGGCACCGAAGCGGCCAGGAATGTCGATACCTGCTGGCACTCACACCATCAGCGCCACCCTGTGGCCAGCGCCGATCGCAAGAAATCAAGTCCAGACTCAACTGCAGGAGGGACGGTATGAAATCACCGTCCCGGTCCGCGCCGACCGGTGATCATGTTGTTGATCGTTGGTTTTCGCCGGTTGGCTCCGGCACCCCGAGAGGCTGCGACCTGCCACTTGCGATGCCCGTATGGAGCGGGACACACTGGCATTTGGCGCGAACGCGGGCCTGGTAGGGCCGCGTACCTGGATGGGCTGACGGCCGGCGGCGAGGGCGAGGGCGGGGGTGGAGCGGGCGGTCACCATCGATCGCACGTTTGGCCGCGCGGCTGAGCAGGAGAGGAAGGCCACCGATGGAGGTTGTCGAGTTCCACCCGGACCGCAAACAGTACGCGTTCACGTTCGGCGGGGTCGCACCCGTCCGAAAGGTGATGCCGGGAACGGTGCTGCGGCTATGGACGGAGGACGCGTTCTGCGGCAACATCCGGAACACCACGGACATGCCGAGCTCGGCGCTGACCATGCCGTTCGTCAACCCGCAGACCGGCCCGTTTTATGTTGAAGGCGCGAAGCCCGGCGACACCCTGGCGCTGCATTTCGTGGACCTCAGCCCGGCGCGCAGCTTCGGCGCATCGTGCACGATCCCGCTCTTCGGCGGGCTGACAAGCACCGATCGCACGGCAACACTGCAGGACCCGCTGCCGGAACGGACCTGGATCTACGAGGTGGACCGCGAGCGGTGGACCATCTCGTTCCAGGCTCAGGCCAGCGATCTTCGGCTGGAGCTGCCGATGGATCCCATGCTGGGCACGGTCGGCGTGGCACCGGCGGCAGGTGAAGTACGCTCCTCGCTGGTGCCAGACATGTTCGGCGGGAACATGGACAGTCCGGAAATGCGCGCCGGCGCGACGTGCTATTTGGGGGTCAATGTAGACGGGGCGCTCTTCTCGGTGGGCGACGGGCACTATCGGCAAGGCGAAGGCGAGGCATGCGGCACTGCGGTAGAAGGCGCAATGGACGTTACGCTCGTCGTGGACTTGATAAAGGGCGGCGCGCCCGCCTGGCCGCGAATCGAGACCGACAGCCACCTTGCGGTTGTGGGGTCGAGCCGTCCACTTGAGGACGCCTGGCGGGTTAGCCAGGTCGGCATGGTGATGTGGCTCGGCGAGCTGTACGGGCTGGACAAGCTGGACGCCTACCAGCTGCTGTCGCAGACCAGCGAAGCCCCGCTGGCCAACGTCGTAGACGCCAATTACAGCGCCGTCACAAAGGTGGCGAAGGCCTTTCTTCCCCGGGCTGACGCCTATCGCGGCATGCACCGGCAGATGCGTGAGGTGGCTGCGGCAATCAGCAGATGAGGCGCTGCCGGATAGCGGAAGCGTTAGCAAGTACACCGCACGTCGCGGCGAGGCGATGTGCGGCGCCAACCGAGGAGGCGGAGGATGGACCTAGGCTTGCAGGGGTTGCGTGCCCTCGTGACCGGCGGTACGAGGGGAATCGGACGAGCGATCGTGGACGCGCTAGCCGCCGAGGGTGCTGCTGTCGGGTTCTGCGCGCGGACCGCGAGCGATGTCCTTGACACGGTCGAGACGCTGACCAAGCGCGGCAGCGTAGCGGTGGGGCTAGCCGTTGACGTCGCGGACGAGCAGGGCATGCAGCGATGGGTCGCTGACAGCGCCACCGAACTCGGGGGGGTGGACATAGTGGTGGCCAACGTCAGCGCGCTTGCGATCCCGGACGAGGTGGCGAGCTGGCGGGCAAGCTTCGATGTGGACATGATGGGCACGGTTCGGCTGGTGACCGCCGCAATGCCGTACCTGGAACGCAGCGACGCGGCTTCGATCGTGACGGTCGCGAGCGTGTCCGGCCGGGAGATCGACTTCGCGGCGGGACCTTACGGCGTGTTCAAGGCGGCGATCATTCACTACACCCAGGGCCTGGCTTACCAGCTCGCGCCGAAAGGCATCCGCGCCAACAGCCTCTCGCCGGGCAACACGTACTTTCCCGGTGGCGTCTGGGAGGACATCGAGCAGCACAATCCAGAATTGTTCGCCCAGGCCATGGCGCTGAATCCGACCGGCCGGATGGCGAAACCCGAGGAGATTGCGCGCGCGGCGGTGTTCTTGGCCAGCCCGGCGGCAAGCTTCATGACCGGTGCCAACCTGCTGGTCGACGGAGGGCTAACACGCGGCGTGCAGTTCTGACCCGGATCCATGAGTCGGGCAGCGCCAGCCTGACCGCCCCGCTCGGCGGGCGGGGGCCTGGACGGAACCGTAAGACG
The DNA here is from genome assembly GCA_963844625.1 of uncultured Actinomycetota bacterium. GTDB lineage: Bacteria > Actinomycetota > Actinomycetes > Streptosporangiales > Streptosporangiaceae > Palsa-504. Next base: position 46,460 of record CAWJPF010000003.1, read on the forward strand.
CGGCGACTCTACCGGCAGCCTGCCCTTTTCAGGGTGATGGGATTCCTGGCCCGCATCGAGCAACTCACCGACGACGCGCTCCCGCCCGGCGGACCCGGCGACGGGGTGCCCCGCACGTACCGGTCATCGCTCACCGTCGGGGTCGAGAACGAACTCCGTGGTCGCGGCGATCGGGATCATGTACGTAGGTTGCGGCTCGCCCCTCGGGCGTTGAGTTTCCCCAGGTCATAGCCCTAAAGCAAGTCCCGGAAAGGCTCGTGATACTGCGGTGATGCAGGACATGCGCATAGACCGTTAGCGTGACCACGACGCTGGCGTAACCTAGCCGCTGGCTGACGATGTGGACGGACTCGCCAGCCCGCAGGAGGATCGTGGCGGGCGAGTCCCCGCGTCAGGGCCCCTGAAACAGCGCTAGCCGGCCGCACCTATGCCGAGGACCCAGGCCATTCGGCGGCAGCCGCCGCACTCGGCCTGTATCGCTCCGGAACTGTCGCTAGGCGCGCTGCAATCGCTCCTCGATCGACGAGGCCGGCCTGGAACTTGTCGTGCATCTGATCGATTCCCGTGCGCGATTCACTTGGGAGCCGGGGAAGGCTCTGGCTGAAGTGCGTCCCGGGACTCTTCGCACATGAAGCAGGTGTCCTGCGGCGGCTGTCCGCGGAAGCCGTGCCCAGGCTCGTCGCTGCCCAGGACCACCGTCTCCTGCTCGGGGACCTGCCTGGCCGCGACGGATTCGATGCCACCCCCGACGAGGCGAAGACGGAAACTGATTGACGTTGGCCGTGATGACGAGGGCGGCGTGGCGCAGGTAGACGCTGTTGGGGCCCGGCTGTGACTGTTCCTGGCTTTCGCCCGTGGAGCGTCGGCTTGGGCGCCGGTGATCTTGCCCGGTCTTGACTAGTCCGCCGCCTCCGGTCATCCGCTGAGTCTGCCCTTACGTCCTAGCCGTCCGGTCAGTGCGGCCTCGATCATCAAGCGGTGCCGCCAGTCCCCGGCCGGCCGGGTCCGGCGCTGTCCGTGCCCTCCGCTCCATCGAGGGTGGTCGCGCCGGTCATGATCGCCACGGCCTCCTCCATCGTGTGGCTCTGCGGGGTGACAACGCCCGCGCAGCTGCCGAGACGCTGGATGTGGATCCGGTCGGCGACCTCGAAGACGTGCTGCATGTTGTGGCTGATCATGATGACCGGCAGGCCCCGGCTGCGCAGCTGTTTGATCAGGGCCAGCACCTGGCCGGACTCGCGGACACCCAGGGCGGCGGTCGGCTCGTCCAGGATCACGACCTTGGAGCCGAACGCGGCTGCACGCGCCACCGCGACCGCCTGGCGCTGGCCGCCGGACAGGGTCTCGACCTTCTGCGTGATGTCCTGGATCGTGCCGATCCCGAGGTCCTTGAGCTGGTCCCGGGCAGCCGCCCGCATCCCGCGGGTGTCGAGCTTGCGGAACATCGTGCCCAGCGGGCCCTTGTCCCTGATCTCCCGGCCGAGATAGAGGTTGCTGGCGATGTCCAGGGCGGGTGCGACGGCGAGGGTCTGGTACACGGTCTCGATCCCGGCCTGCCGGGCATCGGTCGGGTTCTTGAACTCGACCTTGGTCCCGTCCATCAGGATCTCGCCCTCGTCCAGGGTCAGAGCCCCGGACAGGCACTTGACCAGCGTCGACTTGCCCGCGCCGTTATCGCCGATTATGGCGAGCACCTCGTCCGGATACAGCTTCAGGCTGACCCCGGTCAGCGCGACCACACGGCCGAACGTCTTACCTAGGCCGCGCGCCTCCAGCGTCGGGGTCTCCGACGTGACGGGCCGGCCATCGCCGCTCGCCCGGTCGGCGTCTACGTGGGTGCTCATCTACGTACCTTCCTGATCCACTGGTCGAGGGCGACGGCGACGATGACGAGGATTCCCTCGGCGAGCACCTGGTAAAGGCTTTGCACGCCGGCCAGGTTGAGGCCGCTCTGGAACGTCTGCACGATGAGGGCGCCCAGCAGCGTCCCGAGGACCGCGCCGCGGCCGCCGAACAGGCTGGTGCCGCCGATCACGACCGCGGCGATGCTGTCGAGGTTCGCGTTGGTCAGGTTGTTCGTGCTGGCCACCCCGACCCGGCCGATGAGGATCCAGGCGGCGAGCCCATAAATCACCCCGGCGGTCAGGTAGACGCTGAGCAGCACCCGGCTGGTCTTGATGCCGGACAGCCGGGCGGCCTCGGGGTCGTCGCCGGTGGAGTACACGTGCCTTCCCCACGCCGTGCGGGTGAGCGCGAAGCTTATGACCACGTACAGCACGAGCATGAGGATCACGCCGGTGGTCAGCTGGTACGGGCCGATGTCCACGTAGTTCCCGGTCCAGATCAGGATGCTCGGCATCGAGCTGGCAAAGACCGAGGCGCCACCGGAATACTTCAGGCCGAGCGCGGTGAAGATGCTCAGCGTGCCCAGCGTCACGATGAACGGCGGGAGCTTGATCCTGGTCACCAGGAAGCCGTTGATGAAGCCGGTCAGCGCGCCGACGGCGATGCCGAGGAGCAGCGCCAGCGGCCCCGGGACGCCGTTGTTGGCCGCGGTCTGGGCCATCACCATCTGCGCCAGGATCGCGGCCGCGCCGACGGACAGGTCGATCCCGGCGGTCAGGATGATCATGGTCTGGCCGATGGCCAGGGTTGCCAGCACGGCGACCTGCTGGATCATCAGCGACAGGTTGGTCGCGCTCAGGAACCGGGGGTTGATGGCGGAGAATATGATGACGGACGCGACGAGCACGCTCGCCGGGCCGATCGCCGGGTGCCGGTGCAGCGTGTGCTGGAGGGGGGCGCCGCGCTCCTGCCTCGCCCGCGCCTCACTGGCCGGCTCGGTGACTGCTGTCATGGTCTTATCGTCAGTCCTTTCGGTGCCGAGAGCCCGGCGGTTACGTCGTGTGCGCTCCTGTGCCCGGTGTGTCCCGCACGGCACGTGCGGTCGATGATCCGGCAGGAGGCCACCTCCCACCCGGAGACTGCGGTGCCCGGCACATCAGGGCTTCCAGCAGACGCTGGCCAGCTGAGCCGCGTGGCCGCTGGGCACTCCGGCGACCGGGCTGTCGGTGTACATCTGGGTGCCGGTGTTGTAGAAGCCGAGGCCGGGCGTCGCGGCGGGCTTCTTGCCGCTCCTGGCCAGCGTGTAGATCGCGTCCACGCCGAGCGCGGCCATCTTGCCGGGGAACTGGGCGGAGGTGGCCGTTACCTCGCCGCTTTGCAGATAGGGGATGACGGCGCAGCCGCCGTCGATCGCCGCCACGATCACGCCGGTCTTGCGCGCCGCCCTCAGCGCCTCCGCGGCGCCCTCCGCGGCCGGCTCGTTGATCGCGTAGACCACGTTGATGTTCGGGTCCTTGACCAGGCACAGCTCCATCGCGGTCTGGCCGCCGGGCACTGTGCCCTGGGTGGGCAGCTGACAGCCGATCTTGTAGCTGCCGCTGCCGCCCAGCCGGCCCTTGTAGGTGCCGGACTGGGGCTCGTCGCCGTTCAGGGCCTGGTTGCCGACCGGGATGCCCATACCGGTGAGGAAGCCGTGGTCGCGGTCGATGTCCACCGAGACGACCTGGTCGTTGAAGTCGTCCAGCATGGCGATGTCCGCGGCCTTGCCGTTGAGGCGCTTGGCGGTGTACTGGCCGATCAGCTGGCCGGCCTGGAGGTTGTTGGTGGCGTAGGTCAGGTCGGCGGTGCCCGGCGGACTGGGCACGGTGTCGAGTGCTATCACCAGCATGTGATGGGACTTGGCCTGGTCCAGGGAGGGATTCACGGCGCCGCCGTTCGGGGTGATGATGATGCCCGCGTCACCCGCGGCGATCGCGTTATCGATCGCGTCGATCTGGGTGGTCGTGTCGTCGTCGCTTGACCCTGCCGAGATGGTTAGCTTGACGCCGAGCTTGGCCGCGCGGGCCCTGGCGCTGTTTTCTATCGAGATGAAGTACGGGTTGGTGAGCTCCTTGAGGATCAGCGCGACCTCGACCGGGCCGTTGGCCTTGGCCTTGCTGCCGCCGCCGGCGTTCGAGCCGCCACCGGTTGCCGCGTTTCCGCCGCTACAGGCGGCCAGCGTAACCGCGGTGACGGCCAGCAAGACGACGGAACGGATCCATCTGGGCACGACCCCGAGTCTTCTGTGGGCAGTCCTGTTCCTCATGGTTGCTCCTCCACAGCGAGGACAGGGTGACTAGGCAGGTGACTGAAATGGTCACGGGCGATGCTGACCGCTTCGAAGCCGACCGTGATGACCCAGAAGTACCAGTACAGCCAGCCCACCGCGAACCCGGCCCGGCCGCCCGGCGCCCTGCGGGCGAGATCGGCGAACGAGCCCGTCGACGGGCTGGCGGTCGCCATCTCGCCGAGCAACCGCATCATCAGGATGATCAGGACCACGGTGATGGCGTAGGTGAGGAACGCCCCAGGACCGGTGGTACTGAGTACTACGCTGGAACCGATGAACAATCCCGCCCCGATGACGCCACTGATCGCGATCATGTTCAGCTGCCGCTGGTAGAGGCGCTTCAGCAATTCTGGCGCCGTGTTCATGGCCGCTTCCTCTACCTCACCGGGAAGGACGCAAACCATTTCGGGGACCCGTGCTTCCGAATGAGTTAGTTAGCTTTCATTCGCTCGCTGCGCGAGCACTGCCGTGGGGCTGCGAAGACTGGGTCCCTCGCGCCGCTGGCGGGTGCGGGTCCGCAGGCGGCTGGGGTCTTCAGGCAGTGAGAGGGCTGGCGGGGGCGGGGCGGAAGGTGCACAGTTGGGCTGGGGTGCCGCCTGTCGTCGCCGGTTCGGCTTGGACCGTTCGGGGCCGGAAGCCAGATTGGCGCCGGGTCCCTTGCGGGGTAACCCTCGTTACTGCTGGTGCGCGTGTGTCAGTCTCCTGTACTGACCCGGGGTCCTGGCGGCCGGCGCCTGTTCCCATCCGGTGGGGGGTGCCGCTGCAGGAGGTGGCCGGGCATGAAAGTGCTGTACGAGCGCGTCGCCGGGATCGACGTGCATAAAGACATGGTGAAGGTCGCGATCCGGTCCCCGGGCGAGAAACCGTGGACCCGTGGTCGTGAACGTCACCCTAATCTGACTAATCTGACGGCTCGCCCTGGCGATTCTCCGATCCCAGATCTGCGGTATGGCATTCTCGGCTGTGCCCGCCAACCCAGACGGGGAACTTCTGGTGGTTCGATGAACGGTAACCCCGACCGTCGCGTAGCGCGACATGCGGATATTTTGTAATTAGCTCGAACAATTACAGATCGACTATGCATGCCCGGCCGTCTAGCCCCTCGGACCGGTTCTTGCCGCACCGATCATCCAGTTCTGGGTGCACATGGCGGCTTTCTGGCCTCTCTGATCCCAAGCGGCGTGCTCCCGGCTTCGCCCGTTCCAGCAAGCGCCGCTCGTCAGCTGCCGCAGCGTCCGCTCGCGCGTCTCAGGCCGCCGTGTTGGCGGTGGCGAGCTTGGAGCGGACGAGCATCAGCGGCGCGTTGGGGTCGTGCGGCTGGGGAATGGCCGCGAGGGCGAACTCGGCGATCGCGCCCGGACGGAAGACGAGGCAGTGGGTCGAGCCGCCGTACTGGAAGTAGCCGAGTTCCTCACCCTTGCCGATGTGGTAGCCGGGCGTCACCTTCGAGTTGATCAGGCACGAGGAAACCTCCGACATGCCGATCGCCACGAACGCCATCAGGCCGATGACAGGGTCATCGGCCTGGATGAGGATGATCGCCCGGGCCGCGACGTGGGCGAGGTAGGACTGCGAGTTCATGGGCTCAACCGCGTCGGCGCCTTCGGAGTCGGCCTCTGAGTAGTAGGTACCCTCCACCACGAACGCCCGCACGATCGTCCCGGCTACCGGGCTGTGCCAGCGGTGGTAGTTGGTCGCGCTCAAAAAGGCCTGATAGACGGTCCCGCCGGCGAACTGGCCGGCCGAATCGTCATGGGCCAGCATGTCCGCAAGCGAATAAGGCTGGCTCTTGATCCAGAAGCGGTCCTGGCGGTTGACGTCTGTGCTGATGCCATAGGGCGTGGACTCGCACGCGCTGACGATCACCTTGTCGTCCTCCGGGGAGGCCACCGGACGCTCGCCGTCCTTGAAGCGCCGGGTGAAGAAGTCGTTCCACGAGGCGAAGCCCCAGTGCTCGTCCTGCGGGTCGTGCTCGTACTGCCCGATGCCGACCGCGGCCCGGGCCTGGGCGCATTTCCAGCCGGACGGCGAGTCGTTGAGCACGTAGAGCGAGTCGCTGCTGCTGAGGAACTCGCACCAGGTGCTGAGGATCTTCTTGATCATCGCGTTGACCCGCGGGTCGCGGAAGGCGGCGAAGCCGGCCGGTGTCCCCATCGTCCAGTCCAGGATCGCGCCGAGCGGCGTGGCCACCATGTGGCCGCCGAACTCAGGCGCCATGATCAGCACCTCGTTGATCAGGCGCATCATGTGCGTCACGCTCTCCAGGTGCCGCTTGCGGTACGGCTTGGTGCCCGGCACCTGGGCGATCATCTGATTGATGTACATGCGCACCACGGGATCGGTGTCGATCAGCTCCTGGAACTCCGTCAGCACGGGATGGAGCACGACCTGCTCGCCTTTGGCTTCCGCTCGTTCGCGGTGGCCGTCGAGCCATGACTCCAGGTCGTCCTGGTCTTCCGGAAGCCAGCCGGCGCGGCGCCGTACGTCCACAGCATTGGAGCGATTCGTCATAGAGAACACCTACCGGCGCCAGCTCAGCCAAAACGTCCTTCTGCCCAGCCAGGGCAGCCCGCACAAGGTCCGCGTCCGCCCTCAGCCCAGCCCTGTTGTTATCCAGGCCCAAACTCCGCCACAACCACGCCTGGGTTAGCGGCGGCCCGCGTCTTTTGGCCCAGCTCGCGCCATGAGCCGCATCCCCGCCCCGGTCCAGTAGGCGAGGTTGCGGCGGCCCTTCAGGGTTTCAGAGCGGGCCTGCGCAGTTCTGGCTGTAGCGGGTGTCGAATACGAGGGCCTGGCGATTCGCGCTGCTGGCGGTGACACGATCCCCCGTTGCTGGCCTGCATGTCCCAACCATCAGCCCGCCGCGACGTCGGCCACGGACGCGAGAAGGGGCGCCGTGCGGTGACCGGGGCGGGATCCTGGTTGAGCCATCCTCGCAAGCGGAGGAAACTACGAAGTAGCGGGGGCAGATGATGGCACCGCTTTGCCGAGGAGATCACGATGGCAAATCAGACAGGTCAGACAGGCGGGGACACGCTGGGCGGCCCGGTCCCGCGGGTCCGGAAGACGAACTGGGCGGTCCCGACCAGGCCAGGAGGATGAGCTAGGCGGCCCGGAGCCTGCGCAAGCAGCAAAGCGGTCCCGGCCGGCGAACCGGTCAGTGTCACCGGCCTCGCCGGTGACGGTCGCGGCGATGACCGGTCCCACGCCGAAGATCTCGGTCAGGGTGGTACCTGACGCCTGCACTGCCGCCGCCAGCCGTTTCTTGGCCTCGCGCATCTGGGCATCGATCCGGCGCAGGTCATCCAGGAAATCAGCGGCCAGGTCCCGGCGGGCCTGCGCGACGGCGCCGGACGGCGTGACCTGCTCCAGGACACGGGCCGCGTGCGCCGCGGTGATCCTCTTGGCAACGCCCCCGGGAACCAGCTCGCACAGCACGGCGTGCAGCCGGCACACGACCTGGGTCCGGGTCCGGCCCAGGTCCCGGTGCCGCTTAGCCCACACCTTCAGCACCGTGGCGTGGTCATCGGGCCTGACCTGCCGGCAGGCGTCTGAGCGCAGCGCCGCGATCGCCACCGCCGTGTGCGAGCCCTTGTGCGGGTCCACACCGATCATCACTGCCGCCACCACCGGCCCCCTTTCCCGTTTCGTTGCAGGTGACCGCGGCGGGCATGCCTTATTTCGGGTCGGCACCTCGTTAATAAGCCAGACCACGACTGCGGCCGGCAGGCGGTTCGAGAGGCAGCCCATCGGACCCTTAACGCTACGACCCAGGCCGCAACGCCTACATCGAGTCTGCAATAAGGCGGTTCGCGGGCCGCGAGCCATGTGCCGCGCTCAGCCGCACCAGTCCGGTCGAGCCGGAGAACGAAGAGGCAGGCGATGAGCGGTTGGCTGAATTCATTGCCACTGGGCGAGCACCACCGGGAGCATGGGGCTATGGCGGAGCGATTCGATGTCAGCCGGAATGGCACCAGCCTGGCCGGGGAACAGTGGCCGGGTGGCGGCCAGACGGTGCTGTTGCTGCACGAGGGCGTCGCGGACCGGCGGGGATGGGCGGAGATGGCCGGGCTGCTGGCACCTGAGCTAACCGTGGTGGCCTACGACCGCCGTGGTTACGGGCAGACGCCGGTCAGCCCGGAGCCGTTCTCGCACCTGGATGACCTGTTCGCCGTCCTCGATCACGCAGGCGCCGGCCCGGTGTGGCTGGCCGGTGCTTCGGCGGGAGGCGGGCTGGCACTCGACGCCGCCCTCGTTGCTCCCCACCGGGTCGCTGGCCTGATGGTGATGGGCACCGCGGTGAGCGGCGCCCCCGACCCCGAGCTCGACGCCGATACCAAGCGGTTCGAGCCGCTGCTCGAGAAGGCCTACGCGGCACGGGACGCCGACGAGATCAACCGCCTGGAGACCTGGCTCTGGCTGGACGGCCCCGGCCAGCCAGAGGGGCGAGTGGGCGGTGCCGCGCGGAGGCTGGCGCTCGACATGAACGCGGTGATCATCGGCAACGGCGTGCCGGAGACCGAGGGAGCCGCCGGCGTGGATGCCTGGCACGGCCTCGCCGAGATCAAGGTCCCGGTCACTGTCGCGTGCGGCGATCTCGACGCGCCTTTCCTGGTGGACCGCTGCCGCCTGCTCGCGGATCGGCTTCCCGCTGCCCGGTACCACGTGCTGACCGGCATGGCACACCAGCCCTACCTGGAGTCGGCCAGCACAGTAGCGCAGCTGATCCGCTCCGCGGTGACCGAGGGCTAGCACGCTCGCTACACGAACACCGCCTTGACGCACCTTGACCACGGGGTTCCGGATCGCGAACCGTCAAGGGCGGCGACAACGGAGCGTAGCCATCTGTCGGTCCCGTCCCTGCGCTGGATCGCCGACTCGGTGTGGCTGACAGCCGGGTGCTCATAGCGCGAGTCCGCACGCAGATCGTCCTCTTTTGGGCTGTCGAGACCGTCGGGCATGAGGTCCTCGAGGTCGGCCAAAAGGCAGGGCTGTTGACCGAGCTGTTCACCGGGGCGAGCGTAGTCTGCAACATCGTCGGCCCCGTTCAGCAAGGACGGACCCAAGGTGGTGGAGGCGCCTGGCGGCAGGGTGCCACGATCTGGACACCACCGTTGACCAGGACTGGGCACTGGCGGCAAAGTGGCAGCGGGGCGCGCGGTTTGCCAAGCGGGAGCTGCTGCTGGCGGCAGGCGGCGCGCAGATCTACACCGGCAGCGAGATCGCGGCCAGCATGGTCAGCCACATCGTCATCTCCTTCGTTATGCGCAGTGCCCTCATCCTGTGAGACGGTCCGGACCCGCGGATTCACCGCATCCGGTCACCGGGTGCTGGCCACCGTCAGCCACCCTCGCCGACCGCACCCTGTTGCTCACCCACTCGCGAACGCAAACGTAAGCAGGAATGTCAGCTCACACAACACGCCCTTCCGGGCGCATCCCCGGTAAGCACGAAACTAATCCGGGCTGGCAGGTGTAGCAGCGGAATGCGGGGTAGCCGATGACTGGGCGAGCGACCCAGGAGGTATCCGATGTCTGCCAGGCAAGCGATGCTGAACTCGCAGCGATGGCAGCGGCTTATCCCGGTCGCGTTCATCACCTACTCCTTCGCCTACCTGGACCGCTCGAACTACTCGATCGGCGCCGCCGGCGGCCTCACCAGCCGTCTGCACATCACGCCTGCGCAAGCTGGCTTCCTGGGCGGCTTGTTCTTCCTCGGTTACTTCCTGTTCCAGGTACCAGCCGGCAGCTTCGCCGAGCGGCGCAGTGTCAAGACCCTTCTGTTCTGGTCACTGTGCGCCTGGGGCGTGCTCGCCGCGCTGCAAGGCGTCATCACGAGCTACTGGCTGCTGCTGGCGGACCGCTTCCTGCTCGGCGTCATGGAAGCGGTGGTACTGCCGGCGATGCTGGTGTTCTTGTCGCACTGGTTCACCAGGGCCGAGCGCGGGCGCGCCAACACCTTGCTCATCTTGGGCAACCCGGTCACGCTGATGTGGATGTCGGTCGTCTCTGGCTACCTGATCGCGGCCGTCGGCTACCGGTGGATGTTCATCATCGAGGGCCTGCCGGCCATCGGGTGGGCGTTCTTGTTCCGTCACCTGGTCGATGACCGGCCCGAGGACGCCGCCTGGCTCAGCGACGACGAGCGCAGCGACATCGAGGAGACCATCGCTGCGGAGCAGCGGGAGTTGCCCGAGCCGCGCGGCTTCCGGCAGGTTGCGCGCTCACCGAACGTCCTAGTGCTCTCGGCGCAGTACCTGCTGTGGAGCGTCGGCGTCTACGGCCTGGTGTTCTGGCTGCCGTCGATCGTCAAGCACCTGACCGGGCGGGGGATCGGCACGACCGGGCTGCTCACCGCCGTCCCGTATGCGGCCGCGGTCATCGCCATGATCGCCGTGTCCGCCGCCTCGGACCGCCGCGCGCACCGCCGGGTGTTCACCTGGGTCCCGCTGCTGATCGCGGCCACCTGTTTCGCGCTCTCCTATCTGACCCGCGGCGGGACATTCACCACCGCGTTCATCCTGCTGATCATCGCGGCCGCGGCGATGTACGCGCCGTACGGGCCGTACTTCGCGTACATCGCCGAGTTGCTCCCGGCCGCTGACGCCGCTCCCGCCATCGGCATGATCAACGCATTCGGTGCCCTAGGCGGCTTCATCGGCACGTACGTCGTGGGCGCGCTCGGCGGAGGCACGTCGGCCGTGCCGTTCGTGTTCCTCGCCGGGTGCCTGTTCGCCGCCGCGCTGCTGATGTTTGCCGTGCGCCGTCCCGGCCAGGCACGCCAGGCGGCGCGTCCGGCTCCCCAGGCCGACCGCGGCGACGCCGACCAGGCCCGGGCAGCCTGAGGGCCAGCCCGCGTGCGCCCCCGCATCGTCATCGCGACGCCACTCGAACCACGACTGGTGAGCGAGATCAGCTCGGAACTGCCCGGTTACCAGGTGTGCTACGAGCAGGCGCTGCCGCCGGCGCGCTATGAGGCGACCACCGCGGGCAGGCCGGCTTTCGGCGAACCGGGGACGGGCAGCGCCGCTGGACGGAGATGCTCCAGGGGGCCGAGGTGAGCTTCGGCATCCCTGGCGACAATGCGGACCAGCTGCGCCGGCTGGTCCGCGGGTCGAGGAGACTGCGCTGCGGACAAGCTCGCTGAGCTCGCTCCCCGGGCCGACGTCCTGGTGATCACGCTGCCGGAAACGCGTGACACCGCCGGCATGGTCGACGCCAGGGTGCTGGCCGCCTTCCCAGCGGGCGCGGTCGTGGTCAACGTGGGACGGGGCCGTGTCGTGGACGAGGACACGCTCGTCGAGCTGCTGCAGGCCGGACGGCTAGCCGGAGCGGGGCTCGACATCACGGCCAAGGAGCCGCCAGATCCGGACAGCCTGCTGTGGGAGCTGCCCAACGTCATTCTCAGCCCCCACACCGCAGCCCTGTCGCCGCACGAGAACGAGCGCATCGCCGACCTGTTCATCGACAACGTGCGCCGGCTCGACAGCCACGAGTCCCGTCGCCCGGAACGAGCACAAAGGCGCCGTCCGTGCCCGGCTGCCAGGATGAGGGGATGCGAATCGATCCTGACCCCGCTGGTCCTGAGCTGGGCATGCTCTCGCAGTACCTCGATTACCAGCGCGAGACCATGCTGTCGAAGACTGAGGGCCTGACCCGTCAGCAGCTGGCACAGCAGCACCCCCCGTCGCAGCTCGCACTTGCTGGGCTGCTCTATCACCTGTCGCTGGTGGAAGAGGACTGGATGGAGGTGCGCTTCGCTGGCCTGCCCGATCGCGAGCCATGGGCCAGCGTGGACTGGGATTCGGATCCGGACTGGGAGTTCCGTACTGCGGCTCAGCTTGAGCCGGAGCAGTTGCAAGGCCGGTATCACCAGGCCTGCGAGCGCAGCCGGCACGTCGTGTCCAACGCAGCGGGCCTGGATCAGCTATCGGCCAGGGTGTTGCGTGACGGGCGGCACTTCTCGCTCCGGTGGGTGCTGCTGCACCTCATCGAGGAGACTGCCCGCCACGCCGGCCACGCAGACTTCCTCCGCGAAGCGATCGATGGCACGGTCGGTGAATAACGGCCGCCATCCCAGCCCGGCTGACTGGCCGTTGACAGGCGTCGCCACCATAAACCACCTGCCACCGCCACGAACCGGCGCTGATAGCGGCAGCTAGCTCCCAGGCAACCGCGGGTTCCCGGTGCGGCACCTTCAGTCAGGCTGAACTCATGGCGGAACTGGTAACCCGTCGTATTTGGCTGTGACGAGTTCGGAGCCGCGTCTCGTCGTTCGAGTGTGGGCGGCCATCGGAACCTGCGGCGGCCACGACGATGGCACGGTGCTCGTCGCAGGGAGTGCCCGGATTCCCTGTCACTGCGCTGCCGGTCTCACCGCCTGCCGACTCGGCGCGCGTCGTCAAGGCGCGCCCGCCTGTTGGGTGAGCGCACATATCAATCAGTTCAGCGTCATAGAGGTCGATGACTGTCCCGCAAGTGCTGGCACTTGCGGGAGGGGAGTCCGGCCGGTCCGCCCGCTTATTCGGCCGCCCGGGCAATTCGTGCTAGGCGGGCCAGGGCAGGGCGCTCGAGGATCTCGCCGATGTCGTTCAGCGCGACGATTAGTTCCTCTAGCCCGTCCAGCGGGGCGTCGTTCTGCCTGTTCAAGAGGATGCCGCGGTACTCCTGTGGAGGGATGGCCCGGCCGGGCAGCTCGACGTGATCGTCCTCGGCGTGGAATAGGGCCTGGACGGAGGTGTCGAGAACGAGGGCCAGGGCAGTCAGTTCGGCGGCGGTAAAGGAACGCTGGCCGCGTTCAGCTTGATGGACGGCCTGTCTGCTCCAGGGTTTGCCCAGGTAGCGGCCGAGGGCTTCGCCGAGGTCGGCCTGTGACAGCTGCCGCTGCGCTCGCAGGTGCGTGATCTGCCTGCCGATGGCTTCTTCAACCCGCATCGGGCCCCCTGGTGTCAGTCCTGGCAATGACAATGCCTGACCGTGATTGACAATTCTCCGTCAGTGGTACTAATGTAACCGTACAGCTTTCTTTGTCAATTTATGCAATGACAAGCGATCGGCGGGAGCCGGGCATGCGCGAGTTCCACCTGGACACCGTCGGGCCGATCAGCGACTGCGCCGTCCTGCAGGTGACCGGCGAGGTCGACGTCTATACCGCGCCGATGCTGCGCGAGCAGATACGGGAGCTTGCAGCCAAGGGCGCCGTGCACCTCATCGCCGACCTGAGCCGGGTGGACTTCCTCGACTCCACCGGCCTGGGAGCCCTCGTCGGCGGCCTCAAACGGCTCCGCGAGGCCGGCGGATCGCTCGCACTGGTGATCAGCACTCCGCGCATCCTGCGCATCTTCCAGACCACCGGACTCACCAAGGCGCTCGCCGCCCAGCGCTCAGTGGAAGACGCGATCACCGCAGACCCCCACTGGCAGCACACAGCCGAAAGCGAAGCCGGAAGCGTTCACCAATGGTGTCGGCAGCACGGCCTGTCTTGACAGATGCGCCACGCCAGAACAACCCATCTGCGCGCCTCAGCTAAAGATCGTCGGCCAGGGCCCCGCAGTCCAGAACGGCACTGCGCGCGTTATCTTCGGCCTTTGGAGTTACTGAGCGTGATGCTGCCTTGCAACCTCTTTGAGTTCCGGCCAAGGGTTAGCCGTTTCGCCCTCGGCGTTGGGGTGGGCGAAGTCGGGGTCGGCGGTGCCCATGATGATCAGGGCCGGGTACTGGACGTTGGCCAGTTGCTCGCCGGGGTCGGCGGGGGTGGGCTTGAAGGTCTTCATGAACTCGGCCATCCGGCCGGGTTCGGTCAGCTTGGCGCGCATCGCGGCCAGGTAGCTGTCCCAGTCGGCGGGCTTGGCGGGTAGGCGAGGTTCAGGTATCGCGTCCACAGCCTCAGGCTGTGCGTCATCTGGGTGCTGAGCAGCAGGGTGATGCCCCGGCGGCAGCGCCGGATCCGGAACAGCGCGCCGGCCTTGAGTGACTGTGTCCTGGTGAACGGGTTGAGCTCGACGATGCCCGGTACCAGTTCCGGCGCCTTCGCCGCCGCGCAGGCCGGCGCTGGCCACCCGGTAGCCGGCCTGCGCCAGCTCCGGTGCCGGGAACCGGCAGGCCTGCCGCATGTCGCCGGTGCCCGGCGACAAGGGTTGAGAATGGCGGCATGGCATACCGGCGGGCGGCCCTGGTGGCGGTGCTTGCCGACGTCCACGGCAACCTCCCAGCGCTCAGCGCAGTGCTCGCCGAGCCCGGCGTCGCAGCCGCGGATGCTGTGGTGCTGCTGGGTGATATCGCGCTGGGGCCGGTGCCCGCTGAGACCGACGGGCTGGCATACCGACGGCGGATGACAATCTTGACGTTGCCACCAAGGGCTCCGTCACGTTTCGTGATCCGCCTCCCCGGCGCGGTGAGCAGGTTAACCCTGCGCAGGCTATTAGTCCGCTGGTGCCTGCCGGCGATCCCCGTGACCACCACCTGCCGCGTGATCATCCGCGCAAAGATCACCTGCGGGCAGACCGGGCGCCGTGCTGGTGACGATGCCTGATAGCCGGGTCGCACCGGGGCTTTCAGCACCCGGCGCCGCTGTGGCGAAGGGCAGCTGCGGCGGCTTGCTGCCCGGGGCCGCCAGTGCGCGGCCCCGGGCAGCATGCACCGGCGCCCTGCGCAGGGCGCCGGGCGCATACTGGGTACATGGGCCGGATGATATGGACAATCCTCGGCGTGATCCTGGCCATCTGGCTGGCGTTCACGGCTATCGGCGGGATCTTCGCAACGCTCAAGACGTTCCTGATCATCGGGCTGATCGCGGCGGTCGTCGTCATCGTCGTGTCGCTCCTGGCCAGGCGCCCTCGCCGCGGCTAGCGCCGCGGCGGTCCGAGGCGCCCAGCGGTGGTGCCCGGTCGCGCCGGAGACTTCGGGCAGCAGGCTGGTCAGCCTGCCGTAAACCGCGTCATACGGGGCACGATCACCGGGCCAATGAAGAGCATGGCCACGAAGAACACTGCGCCCGGCGGTGACGGCTGACCGTGGTTCCCCTCCGGGCCCGTTGCGGCCCCGCCGTGCCGTCGGGGACCGGCGCCGGGTGGGTCCCCGGTCAGGGACTCCAGCAGCGAGGTGATCTTTGCGGCGGGGTCGAACTGCGGGTCGGGAATGGCCAGCTGGTGCAGGACCAGGCCGGTGATGTAGTTGCCGACCACGTGGGTGTCGTGTTCGGGGTCGGTCGAGCCGATCAGGCGAAGCCAGTTCGCGAACCAGATGCTGACGCGCCCGCCGGCAGCAGCCATCTGCTCCCGCAGGCCGGGGTTGTTCGCTGACTCGACGAGAAGGGCGTACCGGGCTAGCGTCAAGGTCCGGTTCGGGCCGGCGCCGTCCCGCGCGAAGGCTGCCAGCGCGCGGCCCAGCTCGGCAGGTGAGGTGGGGCAGACCGTGGACGCGATGTCATCGAAGTTCGCTCGCTCCCGCTGCGAGAACCGCTCCACGATCGCCTCGAACAGAGCCTCCCGGTTGGGATAGTAGTTCGCCGCCGACCCGGCCCCGAACCCCGCCTCAGCGTCGACCGCCCGGTGCGTCACAGCCCGTATCCCCCGGTCACCCAGCACGCGGATGGCCGCATCCAGCAGAAGCTCGCTGCGACTAGACACAATCCGGGGACTACATTCGTTGTTAGATAAATAACAGGCGTTGTCAACCGATCCGGTCAGCCGGGCAGGCAGACATCCGTGCGCCTGACCCCGTCCCCGACCGCGACTCCAGGGCATGATTGACACGAGGCACGTGCCGGGCCGAACGCAGAATCACGTCAGGGACCTTGCTCACCCGCGTCGGCTTTCACCCGACGCGACAGAACCTCCTGATCTGCGCCTTCGCGACGGACCGCCACCTTTACGATCGAAAGCGCTCCTAACGGCTACGCGCGCGATAGCCGGAGCTAGGAGACCGTCACGGAAGGCGGCGGCTGCCCCCGGGCGTCAGTGGCCTATTCGCCGGACGGTACGGCTCGGAGGCCGCGCGCTTGACGTCCTCCGCTTATCTGCGGAGGACCGTCGCCGTCGCCGCGCTGGCCGTTCCGCACCGGACGACCATTCCTGTCAGCTGATCGCGCCCGCCGGAAGCAGCGCATGAACGCCCCAGGCTTCGTTCGCCACTTGCGTGATCCTCAGGTCGAGCACCGGGCTGGCGAGCGCTAGCGCCGTTGCCTTGCCGACGCCGTAGCTGGCCTGCAGCCAGGTCAGCATCGCATCGAGGGCATCGCCCATGGCCGCGTTGAGATCCGGGCTGAAGCCGAAGGTGATCTGGCCTGCGGGTGTCTCCGCGTGCACTCCTGGAACCGGCCGCTGCGTGACCAGGTCGAGCTGAAGCTCGGTCGTCATGCCGCATTCGATGGCGGTGCCCGCCACCTCTCCGTCGCCCTGGGCGGCATGGCCGTCGCCGATGCTCAGCAGCGCACCGGGCACGGCAACCGGCAGATACAGGATCGACCCGCCGACCAGTTCCCTGCAGTCGATGTTGCCGCCGCTGACGGCCCTGGGCGGGATGGTGGAGTGCTCGCCTGGCTCGTCCCAGGCGACGCCTGTCACGCCGTGGAACGGGGCTATCCGCACCGTATGCCCCCGGTCGCTGACAGCTGTCCGCGCGTCCGCGTCAATCTGCCACAGCAGCCAGGCAGGCGGACCCTCGTGCAGGCCCAGGCGCCTGGTCAGCGGGGTATCCCGGGCTCCGGCGACGGTGTAGCCCCAGGTGTCAGGCCGCAGGGAAACAAAGCGCACCGCGAGCACTTCCCCTGGCACCGCACCGCGAACAGCGATCGGCCCGGTCAGGCAATGGCCGCGCCTGCTGCTGGCCATTTCCGGCACCTTTTCGCCGGGGAACGTCTGCGGCTGCAGGTGGCCGGACGCGTCCAGCGAGCGCAGCTCGATCGTGTCACCGGGGTCGACGGTCAGTACCGGCGGCAGGTCGCGGGAGAACACATCTGCTGTCGTCGACGGTGACGGGTCGAGCTGGTGGCGGGTCATGCAGCGATCTTCCCCGCTCCGCCCGGACGGGGCAATGCCAGGACCAGCAGTCCGGTACCCAGCCCGGCCACCGCAAGCGACACCAGCAGCATCGCCATGGCAAGTGAGCGCGCCGGACCCCAGACCGCCGTCACCGCTCCCGGAACAGCCCGCAGCTTCTCGTCATCCTGCAGCCGCCGGATCTCGGCCAGCCGGGTCTGGGTGAATTCGCGGTCGTGGTCCCCAGCCCACGCGTCCAGCAGCGCGATGCCTTCGAGGCCGAGCAGATAGGCAAGCGGGTCCTGATAGATCACGAAAACCGACGTTAACCCGGGGAGGGCGCCGATCACACGTGGTTATTTCCGGGTGGGAGCTGGCCTGACGATAGTCCCCGGACTGCGGCCGGCCATGGTAGAGCCATGATCGCCGGGCCCATCGCGCCCGTTATCCCAGCGTCGGCGCTGGCCGCCGTCGGCTGGGAAGGCCCGTCCTATCGCGCCGAGAAGCGTTCCCGGCGAACGGTTGCACTCCGGCCCCTGATGCTCGTCCGCCGGAGCGCCGCGACCACGTCGTCGGCGGCTGACTCGGGAACCTCTACGAGGGAGAAACGATCGGCGATCTCGATCGCACCGATGTCCCTGCCGGAGAGGTACGACTGGCCGGTGATAGCGCCCACAAGATCTTGCGGCCGGACTCCGGCGGAACGGCCGGTGCCCACGAACAGGCGTGTCGTGGCCGCAGTCGCGCGGCGACCACGCCGCTGGTCACGGCCGGCGGGCGGCCACTGGTCACCTGGTTTGGGCTTTCGACCGTCGCGGCGGTCGTCCGCCTGCGGCATTTCGACCGCGGGGATCTCTTCTTGCTCGCGAGGTGTTCCGCTCGTCTCATGGGCCAGCTTGACCGCGGCGAGCGCCACGTCGAAGAGGTCGAACTCCGCACCGAGCGGCGCGACAACAGCCCGGAAGGCATTAAGGTCGCCGTCGTCTTTGAGCAGGCTCTCCCGGAGCTCGGTGCGCATCAGCTCCAAGCGCATGGCACGCAGCTTTGCGACGGTCGGCAGGTTCTCGATCGCGATCGGCCGCTTGGTCGCCCGTTCGATGGTCTTGAGCATCCTGTGCTCGCGCGGCTCGGCCAGGGTGATGGCGGTGCCTTCGCGGCAGGCCCGGCCAACGCGCCCGATGCGATGCACGTACGACTCCGGCGCGCTTGGCACGTCGTAGTTCACCACGTGCGTGAGCTGGTCGATGTCCAGACCGCGGGCGGCCACGTCGGTGGCCACGAGAAGGTCGATGGCCCGGCTGCGCAGCCGGGCCATGACCCGGTCGCGCTGCTTCTGGTCCATGCCGCCGTGCAGCGCCTCGGCGCGATAGCCACGGCCGTTCAGGGACTCGGTGAGCTGGTCCACCTCGTCCCTGGTACGGCAGAAGACGATCGTGGCCGTCGGCCGCTCCAGGTCAAGCACGCGACCAAGAGCGGCGGCCTTGTGCCCGCGCGGCACGAGGTAAGCAGTTTGCCGCACCAGCAATCCGTCGGCTGACGCCGACGCCTGGCGTCCGAGTTCGACCCGAACCGGGTCGCGCAGGTGGCGGCGCACCATGCCGTCGATCCGCGGCGGCATGGTCGCCGAGAACAGCGCGGTCTGCCGCTCCCCGGGGGTGCTGGCCAGGATCGCCTCGATTTCCTCGGCGAAACCCATGTCGAGCATCTCGTCCGCTTCATCGAGAACGACGACCTCGAGGCCGCTCAGCTTCAGCGTTCCCCGGTTGATGTGGTCGAGCGCACGCCCTGGCGTCGCCACCACGACGTCGACGCCACGCTTGAGCGCCCCCAGCTGACGGCCGATTGGCTCGCCGCCGTAAACCGGCAGAACACGCACACCCATATCGTGCCCGTAGCCGCGCATCGCCTCACAGACCTGCACCGCGAGCTCGCGCGTCGGGACGAGCACCAGGGCGAGCGGCTCTGCCTGCCCGCCTTCCCCCAGTATCCGCTGGAGGATGGGAAGCGCGAAGGCGGCCGTCTTCCCCGTCCCGGTCGCTGCCTGCCCGACCAGGTCACGACCTTCAAGCAGCGGCGGGATCGCGGCAAGCTGTATCGGTGTGGGCTCCTCATAACCGAGGTCAGAAAGCACGTGGCACAGTTCCGGGGCCAGCGTCAGGTCGGCGAAGCCGCTCGCACCCCCGCCGTTATCCTCGATCATGTACAACCACCTTGCTCCACAAACGCCTCTGACTCCCCACTGGTTCCTGCCCCCGGCCACGTTATGACAGCGCCGCCTGGCCGAGGTCTCATCGAGCGCGGCGGTGACATCCCCGCCACTCGCTACGTCGCGGCGACGGCGTTGACGTCGAGCCCGGCCACCGTCGCGACGAGTTACCGTCGCGACGGACATGACGTGAGTCGACGCCAACAGGCGGGTCGGCCCATGGCTAACTACTGTTTACTGATTACTGAGCAGGCTTAGCCTGCCCTGGCTCAGGCGACGTGGACGGCCCTTCGGACCCTGGGTCCAGGCCGGTTCTCGACGCGACTTCCCCCGGATACCTGAAGGGACGCCCGCAACATCGTTTCCTGCGAGCGTGCAGACGACACGAACACACAAGACAACGGCCACGGCATGGTAGAGCCGATCCGGCGCTTCGTTCATTCCCGCCCGCCGTCCTTCGGCGCGAGGTTCCTTCTTTATCAGCGGAACATCGAAACCTCAGCAAGGACAGAGCGGCTCTGGGCCAGGAGATCCGGAAGTCGGTGGCCGAGCCTTTCGACGGCGGCTCCGGAGTCCCGCGCGGCGATCGCGATAAAGGGTGTGCCTGACCAGCACGCCGAGGGGGCAACCGTCCCATGGGATGAGGACGGTTAGCACAGCCAGGTCGCGGGACGCTCCCGCAATGCACCACACGGCACCAGCGGTAGCCGGGCGGCCCCGGTCACCCTGTACCGTCCCGGGCGGCAATCGCAAACTCACTGGTCAAGAGCGGTGCGCCGGATAGGCTTCTTGGTGCAGTCGCCCCTCGGACACAGTCGTACGTCTCCGACCTGCGCTGAGCGGCCCACGCCAGGATCCATCCACCCTCGGTCAGCGGAAGCGCTCAAGGACCTTACTCGATTCTCTGGCACGGGTACGGACGCTCTTGCTTACCCCTGCGGCAGAGGGGGACCATCATGAACATGGCAACGGGCTTCGACCGCAGGCATCCGCGTGGTGTGATACTCATCCGTGTACTGGTCACGGCCTGGCTGCTCGCCCTGACCGGCATCCTGCTGGCCGACGGCTACTGGGGCTGGGCGCTGGTAACGCTCGCGGGCGCAGCGGCGAACAGCGTGTGGGCCTATCGCGTCTACCGGGCGACAATGCGGTAGTTCGCACGGTTGGAGGGGTGATGATCCGGGTCCTTGTCGCGGAGGACATGCGGATTCTGCGAGACACGCTGGTCTCCGTGCTGAACCTGGAGGATGACATCAAGGTGGTCGCCCAGGTGGCAACAGGCACCGACATCGTGCCCGCGGCGCTGGCGGAGCGTCCCGACCTCGCGGTGCTTGACATCGACCTGCCAGGGCTTGACGGGATCACCGCCGCGGCGCGGTTGCAGGAGCGGCTGCCCGCGTGCCGGGTGGTGATCCTGACCGTGCTTGGCCGCCCCGGGCAGCTGCGCGCGGCCCTTGACGCGCACGTGGCGGGGTTCATGGTCAAGGACGCCCCGTCGGACCAGCTGATCGATGTGCTACGGAAGGTCGCGGCGGGCGAGCGGGTGATCGACCCGCAGCTGGCCCTTGCAGCGCTGGAGATGAAGGACAGCCCGCTGTCGGAGCGGGAGACCGACGTCCTGCGGCGGTTCGCGGCGGGCGCGGACCTGCCTGCGATCGCGGCGGAACTGTTCCTATCCTACGGGACCGTCCGGAACTACATGGCATCCGCGGTGACCAAGCTCGGCGGCCGGAACCGGATGGACGCGGTTCGGATCGCCACCGATGCCGAATGGCTCTAAACGACCGGCCGGCTCAACGAGCGGTAGCTCGACGGCCAGGCTGAATGTGCCGTCTTCCCGTGTGGCGGTCTGGCGCCCACCTGCTGCCTCGAGGCGGGCCGCGAGGTTACGCAGGCCGTTGCCGGCGCGGCCGGCCGTGGCCAGCGGCCCGCTGCCGGTGTCATCGCTGCCGTCGTTGCTGATCGACAGGTGCAGCTGCCTGCCATCGGCGGTTATCTCAAGCACGCAGCAGCTTGCGCTGCTGTGCTTGAGGATGTTTGTGACTGCTTCCCGGACCACGGGAACCAGGACGGTGGCCGCCTCGGGCGACGGGTCCGCGCTCACGCGCATGCGGACCTCGATGCCCGCCGACGCCAGGACGTCGCGGGCGGCCGCGAGCTCCGCGTCAAGCGGCAGGTCCCGGGCCTCGCCGGCCACCAGGCGCACGTCGGCCCGGGCGGTGGCGCAGATCCGCGCGAGGTCGGCGATCTCCTCGCCTGCCCTGGCGTCGTCGCGGCCGATGAGCTTGCCGATCAGGTCGGCCTTCATCGCGATCGCGGACAGGCCGAGGCCGAGGAGATCATGGGTATCGCGCGCCATGCGCAGCCGCTCGCCTGCCACCGCCTTGCGGGCGAGTTCGCCGCGCAGGTCCGCCAGCTGGACGGCCAGCTGAGCGAGCCGGGTCAGCCCGTAGACCAGCAGGCCGAGCGCCGCGCTGTCCAAGGTCAGGAACACCGTGGCGCCCAGCCACTGCACAGTCGAGAGCCCGGCTATGGGTTTTACCGCGAACAGCACCGGCAGGCTGGCGATCACCGCCGCGAAGGCGACCCAGCCTGGCGCGGCCGGAACGAGCAGCAGCGCCGACCCGGCCAGGAACCCGAGCATGATCAGCGGGTGCCAGCCGGTCAGCGGGATGAGCGCGTACGTGAGGATGGCCTGCAGGAAGAGGGTGACGGGCCAGCCGCGCGGCCGGGCGACGCCACACGACGGCCAGGAGTGACGCAGCTGCAGGATGACCAGCGCAACCGCGTCCGCGATGGTCAGCGCGACGACCAGGACGCTGTAGCCGCCCGGCACGCCGTGGACGTTGTCCGCGACGAACAGCAGGTACAGCAGCGCGAGGCCGGATAGCACCACCACCAGGACGGCCTTCGCGAGCCGGGGAGCCACCAGCTCCCCCGGCGTGGCGGGGGCCGCTTCCGGCCAGGGCGCGTTCCGGTACCGAGTGGCCACCTCCCGTACCTCGGCCAGTGCCTGGCGGGCGGTGATCCCCGTCGCCGCGATCTCCTCGCGGGCCAGCGACGGGTTCGCGGCGATCGCCTGCAGTGCCGCCGCTGACCGGCTGCCCGCCTCGGCCAGCCGGCCGTCGATCGCGGCCCGCAGGCTGTCGGCCGCCCTGACCCGCTCGGCGGTGACCGCCCCCTCGGCGAGCTCGTTCCTGGCCGCGTGCACCGCCCGGACAAGGTCGGCCAGACGCGCCAGCCCGAACAGGAACAGCGCGTCAAAGACGAAGGCGAATGTGGCCCACACGGCCGCCGTCGCGGACTGGTTGGCCAGCCCGCCCGCCCAGGCGGCCGCCTCAAGGGCGGCCAGGACCGCGGCCACGAACCACGACGCCGGTGACGGGAGCGTCAGCAAGACCAGCCCCGCCAGCCACCCCAACGGCGTCCAGTTCGCACCGAACCAGGCGAATGGCACGTAGGTCAGCGCGGCCTGCACTCCGAGCAGCAGGTAGCGGTGCCGCAGCCACATCGGCCTGGTCGCCGGCACGACATACAGCAACGGCAGGACGACCAGCGCAGCGACCAGCGGCACCTCGCCGAGCCCGCCGTTGGCGGCGCCGTAACCCGCTTCGGAGATCGCCACCAGGCACATGACCACGACGACCAGCGCTGTCGCCCGCCTCACCACGCCGCCAGGCTACTAGCTGGCGGCGCGCGCCACCCCTGCAAAACGGGCCGACTTGGCGTGCATTCTGCACATTTTCCTGGTGGGCGGCCCACGTCGGCCCTGTGCTCACGGCACTACCTCAAGCGCCCGCTGCCAGCGGAAACTCAATGCGGAAACCGGAACAAAAGGTCCACGTTGCGAGAAATGAGGTCCGCTGTGAGCCGAGCCGCCTGGTCCGAGGCGCCGCCAGCCAACATCAGTCCGCCGTCGCGGCGGGTGCGCCCGCCGGCCGTGGAAACGATCGCCGGGTGGAGCGCCCGGCACCGCAAGACCGCGGTCTTCGGCTGGCTCGCGCTGGTCGCCGTGGCCTACCTCATCGGGCAGCTGCTCGGTTCCCCCAGCTTGCCGCAGAACGACCTCGGCCAGGCAGGGCAGGCCGAGCAGACCCTGCAGCGCCTCGGCGTGACAACCCCGACGACCGAGGCCGTGCTGGTCCAAGAACGCGCCCCGGGGCAAACGTTCGCGACCGATCCCGCAATGCGCCAGGCCGTCAGCCAGGTGACGGCCGCGCTGGCCAGGGTGCCGCGCGCGGCAACCGGGATCAGGTCGCCGCTGAGCCCCGGCGGCCAGGCGCTGGTTTCGGCGAACGGCCGCAGCGCGCTCGTCACCTTCACGGTCCCCGGGCCGGCCGCGGACGTGACCACCGCCGTGACGCCCGCGCTCGACGCGGTGGCCAAGGTGCAGGCTGGCCACCCGGACCTGCTGGTGGCCGAAGGCGGCGACGCTAGCCTCGCGCGGGCGGTCAACAACCAGATAAGCAGCGAGCTCGGCAAGGCGACGGAGACGTCACTGCCGCTCACCCTGATCCTGCTCGTCGGCGTGTTCGGCACGCTGGTCGCCGCGGGCATCCCGGTGCTGCTCGCCCTCACCTCCGCGCTCACCGCGACCTGGCTGCTGGCCATCCCCGGCCACTGGCTGCCCGTCGGCTCCGAGACCTCCACGGTGGTGCTGCTCGTCGGCATGGCGGTTGGCATCGACTACTCGCTGTTCTTCCTGCGCCGCCAGCGCGAAGAACGGGCGCGCGGGGCGGAGCCGAACCAGGCGATCGCCAGCGCCGCGCGCACGTCCGGCCGGGCGATCGTGGTGTCGGGACTGACCGTCATGACGGCGCTTGCCGGGCTCTTCCTGACCGGGTACGCGCTGTTCACCGGGATGGCGATCGGCGCCATCGTCGTGGTCGGCATCGCGGTCACCGGTTCGCTGACCGTGCTGCCCGCGCTGCTGTCCTGGCTCGGGGACCGGGTCGACAAGGGCCGTGTCCCGTTCCTCGGCCGCCGGCGCGCGGCGGCGCCCCCGTCCAAGGTATGGTCCGCCCTGGTGCGCCGGGTGGTCCGCCGCCCGTTGCTGTGGGGTGGCACGGCCACGGTCGTGATGCTGGCGATCGCCACGCCCGCGCTTGGCATCCGACTCGCTTACCCGGCGATCGACGCACCGCAGGACCTGCCCGTGGTGTCCACCATCGAGGCCATCCATGCGGCCTTCCCGCAGAGTCCCGCGCCGGCCGAGGTGGTCATCACCGGCCAGCACCTCACCGGCCCCGCGGTCACCAGCGCGATCGGCAAGCTGGAGTCGCTGGCCGCAAAGGGCGGCCCGATCCGGGAGCCAGTCACCGCCACCTCCGTCGCCGACAGCCGGGCGCTGATCGTCAGCGTCCCACTAGCGGGCAACGGCGGGGACAGCGCCTCCTACACCGCGCTGGATGCACTACGGGACCAGATTCTGCCGCAGACGTTTGGCGGAACAGGGGTCACCTACGCGGTGGCGGGCGACACCGCCGCCAATCATGACAACGCCGGCGAGTTGAGCGCGCGCACGCCATTGGTGCTCGCCGTCGTCGCCGCAGTGGCCTTCTGCCTGCTGCTGCTCTCCTTCAGGTCGGTGGTCCTGCCGCTGGTCTCGATCGTGCTCAACTTCCTGTCCGTCGGCGCCGCCTACGGGTTGATCACGGTGATCTTCCAGGACGGCAGGCTGCAGGGGCTGCTCGGCTACGCCAGTTCCGGCGCGATCACCCCGTGGGTACCGCTCTTCCTGTTCACGTTCCTATTCGGTATCTCGATGGACTACCACGTCTTCATCTTGAGCAGGATCAGGGAATTGCGGCGGCGCGGCGAGACCACGGCCGACGCCGTCACGGCCGGCATCGCCAGCAGCGCCGGGGTCGTCTCCAGCGCGGCGCTCATCATGGTCGCCGTCTTCTCCATCTTCATCGGCATGGGCCAGGTCGAGCTGAAGATGCTCGGCGTAGGCCTGGCAGCCGCAATCCTGCTGGACGCCACGATCGTCCGCGGCGTCCTCCTCCCCGCGGCCATGACCCTGCTCGGCGACCGCTGCTGGTACCTGCCCCGCTGGTTGTCCTGGCTCCCCGGCCGCGCCAGCGCAGACCCCGGCACGACGAAGAGCATGCCGCCCGCGTTGGCAGCCAGCTCCGACCGCAGCGGGAACTGGGCGAGGCGGGGCGCCGTCGCCGCCGGGCAGGGCATCGCCCTGGTTGGGCTGACCCTGGTCGGCGTCGTGCTGTGGGTAGCGTTCGCGACAGCGGTCACGCTCGCCCCGCTCGGCATCGGGCTGCCGGCGATCCCCGTCACGGTGCGGGCCATGCGCCGGCTGGAGACCAGGGTCCGGCGGCTGTCCGGCGACTGGTGCGGTGTCGCCATCGGTGACCCGTACCGTCCTGAGCCGGCCCGTCGCGAAGGACAACCACTGAGCTTCTGGGCACGGTTCGGCTTCCTGATCGCCGACCCGGCTACCTGGCGGGACCTGGCGTGGATCACGGTGGACACCCTGATGGGCTCGCTGCTGACGCTCGCCCCGGCGGGCCTGATCGCCTGGGGCCTGTTCGGCGTGGTCATGCCCGCGGTCTGGCACCCGATCGTCGCCGCCCACGGCAGCAACTGGTACGCCTTCATCCACGTGACGACCGCTAGCACCGCCTGGCTGTCGGTGGCCCTCGGCATCGCGTTCATCGCCCTGGGCCTGCTGACCGCCCCGTGGCTGTTGCGCCGCTACGGCGTACTCGCGCAGTCGCTGCTCGCTCCCACCCGGACCGTCTGACCCGAAACAACCAGTCCAAACGAATTCGTGTTCCACGCTCCGGCCGATCGCGTCATGGCGGTCGGCCGGAGCGCTCGGCACGCCGCGAGGTTTTCGCTCTTCGTCTCGGCGGCTGCGGCAAGGTACTCGCGCAGCCGCGGCGGCCGCGTCCAGCCGTCCCAGGGTGCGCTGGACCTGGCCGAGCTGGTAAACGCCCCATGAGATGGGCTGGCAGGCTTGCCACCCGGCGATGCTCGATACGAAGGCCTGCTCCGCGATCGCGAGCCGGCCGCTGAGCCATTCAGCCGCGGCCGCAAGCCCCTGGGCGGTAGAGCTCAGCAGCCGCTCATCCTCACGAGCTCGGCGAGGGCCTGCGAGGCGAACGCGGCCGGGCCCTCGGCGTCACCGCGGAGCTGGGCGAGAAAGCCTCGATGGAGCGCGATCAGTGCGGGGATGTTCCCCCAGCATGCTGGCGGCCCGCCCGACCGATGGCTCGAACGGCTCATTGACCGCGGGCGCCGCGCCTGCCAGCGCGCGCTCGGCCGCATCCAGCGGCGGCTCCATCGCCTCCACCCGGCCGAGCGTGACTGCCAGCAACACCTGCGCCAGCAACAGCCGGGGCCGGGTCTGGACCAGCTCAGCGGGCAGCGCCGCAAGCCACCGCTGCGCCGTCGCCCCCTCGCTGCGCAGGTACAAGGTTGCGTCGAAGTGCTGCTCGATCAGCCGGGGCCGCCCAGGCGCTGACTCGGCTTGATCCCGTGACGCGGCGCCCACCACCAAGCCCACGGCACCATAGTGCCGGCCTGGCCGTGAAAGATTCCACCGGCATCGGCACCTTCGGGTGACGCCTACGGCAAGCCCGGCTCGTACCGTCTTCGCAGAACCAGCCCTCCGTGCGACCGGGGCGGGCGAGACCAAGTACGTCCACAGCCTCAGAGCGGAGAACATGACGTGGGCAAGTTGCGGGTAATCGCGGGCGTCCCGGCCGGACGCCGGACCAAATGGGCGGTTCTGGTCTTCTGGCTGATCTTCGTGGCCGTGGCCGGACCGCTGGCCGGCAAGCTCACCGGGGCGGAGAAGAACGATTCCTCGGCCTGGCTTCCGGCCAGGGCCGAATCGACCAAGGTCCTTGACCTGCAGTCCCGGTTCCAGTCGCCGAATATCTACACCGGCGTCGTGGTCTATGACCGCCCGTCCGGCCTGACCAGCGCGGACCGGGCCAAGGCCATGACCGACGCTGGCCGGTTCGCACACGTGGCCGGCGTGGTGCACGGGCAGGTGGCGGGACCGTTCTTCGCCAGGGACGGCAAAGCGGCCGAGACGATCGTGCCGGTCAACCTCGGCCCGAAGGGCTGGAATGGCGCCCCGGCGGCCGCGACGGCGCTGCGCAACATCGCCAGCGCTCACGCGAACGGCCTGGCCACGCATATCACCGGCCCGCTGGGCAGCGCCGCCGACTCGGCCGGCTCGTTCAAGGGCATCGACGGCACCTTGCTGACCGCCACCCTGATCGTGGTGATCGTGCTGCTGCTCATCACCTACCGCAGCCCGGTGCTCTGGCTATTGCCGGTAATGTCGGCGGGCATCGCCCTGGCCAGCGCCGCGGCACTGATCTACCTGCTGGCCAAGCACGCTGGCCTGACCGTGAACGCGCAGAGCGCCGGCATCCTCTACGTGCTGGTGTTCGGCGCCGGGACCGACTACGCCCTGCTCCTGACGGCCAGGTACCGGGAGGAGCTGCGGCGGCACCAGGACCGGCATGAGGCGATGGCCGTCGCGATGCGCCGGGCTGGGCCCGCGATCGTCGCGAGCGGGGGCACCGTGATCCTGGCCCTGCTGACGCTGACCGTGGCCGAGCTGAACTCCACCAAGAGCCTGGGACCGGTGCTGGCCATCGCTGTCGGGGTAGCCCTGCTGGCCATGCTGACCCTGTTGCCGGCTCTGCTGGTGATCTTCGGCCGCTGGATTTTCTGGCCGGTGAGGCCCGCCTTCAGCTCGGCCGAGCCCACTACCAGGGGCTTCTGGGCGAGCGTCGGCCGCCGCATCGCCGTCCGGCCGCGGATGGTCTGGATAGGGACCGCGGTGCTGCTCGGCGTGATGGCGCTGGGGCTGACCGGTTTGAAGGCCAGCGGCCTGACCAGCGCCGAGGCCTTCGCCGGGCACCATCCGGACTCGGTGGCCGGGCAGACGGTCATCGACCAGAACTTCCCGGCCAGCGCCGGCCAGCCGGTGATCGTGGCCGGCAACGAGCCGCAGGCGGCTCAGCTGCTGGCGGTGCTGCGGGCCACGCCCGGCATCACCAGCGTGACGCCGCCTGTGATCAGGGCTGGCCACGCCTGGCTGCAGGGTACGCTCACCTCGGCGCCGGACAGCCAGGCGGCGTTCGACACGATCGGCCTGGTCCGGACCGCCGTGCACGCCGTTCCCGGCGCGGAGGCGATGGTCGGCGGCAATACGACGGTCACCCTGGACATTGCCACCGCCGCGGACCACGACCGCGACGTGATCATCCCCGTCATCTTGATGCTGGTGTTCCTGATCCTGGGGCTGCTGCTGCGCGCAGTGATAGCACCGGTCATGCTGATCGCCACCGTAGTGCTGTCGTACGCCGCGGCGCTGGGCGTGAGCGCGCTGTTCTTCAACCACGTGTTCCACTTCGGCAACGCCGACAACTCGTTCCCGCTGTTCGTCTTCGTCTTCTTCGTCGCCCTGGGCATCGACTACAACATCTTCCTGATGACCCGGGTGCGGGAGGAAGCCGGCCAGCATGACCCCCGGCACGGCGCGCTGACCGGGCTGGCGGCGACCGGCGGGGTCATCACCTCGGCGGGCGCGGTACTGGCCGGCACGTTCGCCGCGCTGGGCACGCTGCCAGTCACCTTCTTGGCCGAGCTCGGCTTCGCCGTGGCGTTCGGCGTTCTGCTCGACACCCTCGTGGTCAGGTCCGTGCTGGTCACCGCGCTCAACCTGGACCTTGGCCGCTGGACCTGGTGGCCCAGCAAGCTCTCCCGCCAGCCACACCCGCCAACCGGCATCCTCACCGGACGGGCAGCCGCCATCCGGTGAGCCTGCCACGGCCAGGCCGCGTACGCGACCAGAAATGTCTTCTGCTCGGCTCCGTCACCTTGTGAGCTACGTAGCCAGATCGGAGTTAGCGATGACCGAAGCGAAATCGATTCCGGACAACCAAACGACATCGGCTCACGATGGGCCGGCCATAGGAGGACAGATGCCCGCTACTGACAGAACGCCAGCGCAATCTCAGCTGGGTACGGTGACGATCCAGGAGGGCCTCGACCACCTGCGCCAGGCGGCCGCCACGACTGGCGAGCTGCTGGGGTCGATCGGTGACTCCCGCGCCGATGTCCCCGTGCCGGGCCTAGCCTGGACCGTCGCGGAGACCGCCGCCCACCTAGTCGCCCTGCTGCGCCAGTCCGCGGCCTTCACCAGCGGTGCCCGAGATGGCGCCGCCGAACGCGCCGCCCTGCCTCCGTCCGGCGGCATCGGCGAGCGCATGGCGCTCGGCAACGCCCGGGAACTTGACCGCCTCGGCGAGCGGCGGATCCCGGTGCTGCGCCAGCTGCTGGAAAGCTCCGTGGAGGAGTACGCGACCCTGATCGCCGGGCACCGCGACAGCGCCCCGGTCGAAACGCTGTCCGGCCCGGAAGATCCCGCGGCCATGACCGCGGCGCTAGTCGCAGAGCAGCTGGTGCACGGCTTCGACCTGGCCCGCGCCGTCGGCCGGCCCTGGACGATCGACCCCGACGCGGCCCGGCTGACGCTCACCGGACTGGTTCCCTTCCTGCCGTATATGGTCGACGCCGAAGCCATCCGCCACGTCGGTGCCCGCATCGAGGTGCGGATCGTCGGCGACCCTCGGTTCACCCTGGTCCTGGATCACGGCAGGGCCGCGGTCGAGCCGGCAGACGGACGCTGCGACTGCTGGATCCAGGCCCAGCCCGTTCCGTACCTGCTCACCGGATACGGCCGGGTGAACCAGTGGCTCCCGGTGCTTCGGCGCCAGATACGAGCCAGCGGCAGGCGCCCCTGGATCGCAGCGCGGATGGGCAGCTACCTGACCAGCGTCTAACCCCAGTGCCACTGGGCCAGGCGCGACACCGCTTGCGTGTCTGGCCGTGCGCGGGGCGGCGGACGGAGGGGCGCAATGCTGACGGGCAGCGAACCGACTGGTCTGCGGGTGGCGAGAACGCGGGCCACCCGTCCGCTGCCGTGACGCGGGCGGCTTCCCGGTCGCCGCTAGGTCGCGGGAGGCGTCCGGTTGCCCTGCTCAAGCCGTGCGACCGCGTCGAATGCCTGGTCGATCAGCTCGGGGAGTTCCGGGGTGCCGTTGTTTTCTGCCCAGATGAGGACGGCGGTGGTGGCCGCGGCCAGGCATGCCGCTACGGTCACCCGGGCGCGGAGCCGACTGCCCTGGTCGGCCGGGCTCGGGCCGAGCGCGTCGAGGAGGAGCTGCTGGGTGGCCATCTGGTCGCCCCAGAGCCGGGATCGCAGCGCCGGCGTGGCCGCGATGAGCTGGTTCTGGGCGAGGAGCGCGTCGCGCTCGGTCTCGTACACTTCGGCGAGGCCCTGCAGCAAGGCGTCCCGGATCCGCTGGGGGACCGGACGCTCAGCCGGGGTCTGTGCGAGCAGGGCGGCGATCAGCGGATCATGGTCGTCGGAGAGGACGACGTCTTCCTTGGTGGGGAAGTACCGGAAGAACGTCACATGAGAGACGCCCGCCGCGGCCGCGATCTGCTCGACGGTGGTGGCGTCGTACCCCTGCTCGCAGAAGAGCCGGAGGGCGTGGGCTCGGACGCGGCGACGTGTGGAGGTCCTCTTTTCCCGCCGCCAGTCCGGTTTGGCTTCGCTCACGTACGCCATCATGGCCTACTGCGTGCGGGGGTTTTTACCGGCGTGTGCCGGGGGCTCGGCATCGCTGGCCGCCGCGGCGGCGTGCGGTAGGTAGACCAGGCTGGTGATGGCAGCGAGGGCGGCAACCACCGCGCAACTGATCATGACGATGCTCATGCCGTGGAGGAACGCTGTTCCTGCCGCCTGCCGTAGCCCGGCGCCGCCCGTGGCGAGGTGCGCGGCGACCAGTCTGGCCTGGGTGATGGAGCCGCTGGCAATGGCGGCGTCGCCAGCGGGCAGGGTCGCGAGGAACGGGTGCAGGGCCCTGGTGTATCCGGCTGACAGCGCGCTGCCAAGCGCTGCCACCGCCAGGGCGCCGCCTACCTGGCGCAAGGTGCTGTTCACAGACGCGCCCGTCCCTGCCTCGTCGCCGCCGGCGGAGGCCATGACGGTATTCATCGCGGCGGCGATCGATGCCCCCACGCCGGCCCCGGCCAGCGCAAGCCCCGCTGCCACCACGGTGTAGCCCGTGCCGAGGCGGACCTGGCCGAGCACGAGTAGTCCCGCCGTGAGCACTGCCAGTCCGGCTGCCACCGTCACTTTTGTGCCGATGGCCTTCACGATCACGCTGGTGGCGCTGCCTCCGGCGAGCAGTCCGGCCATCAGGGGGAGGAGACGGATCCCGGCGTTGAGGGCGTCGTAACCGTGCACGCTCTGGAAATACTGCGGGAGCACGAACAGGATGCCGAACAGGGCCACTGACACGGCGACGGTGGCAATTGTGCCCCAGCTGAAGCGCCGGTCACGGAACAACGACGGGTCGATGAGCGGGCTGGCGGCCCGGCGTTCGTGGACAAGGAAACCTGCGAGCAGGATGCCTGAGGCCGCCAGTGAGGCGATCGTCAGAGGTGAGGACCAGCCGTGCTCCGGGCCGCGGATGACGCCGAAGACCAGGGAGACGATCGCGGCCGCCGACAGGATGACACCCCGGACGTCAAGTCTCGGTGCGGCGGGGTTGCGGGTCTCCGGCAAGAGCGCGGTGCAAGCAGCGAGCGTCAGCGCCGCCACCGGCACGTTGATCCAGAAGACGGATGGCCAGGCGAAATGCTGCAGGAGAAGGCCGCCCACGATCGGGCCGAGCGGAAGTCCGAGCGCAACGGCAGCCGTGGTGATCCCGATGGCCTTGGGGCGTTCGCCGTCAGTGAAGGTTACCGACACGATGGCGATCGATAGCGGCAGCACGATCGCGGCGCCCAGCCCCATGAGCGTGCGGGCCGCGATGAGCTCACCGGTCGATCGCGACAGCGCGCACCACACGGACGCCACAAGAAACACCGCGAGCCCGGCCACCAGCGTCCGCTTCCGCCCGATCCGGTCCCCGGTCACTCCGGCGGCCAGCATCGCGCCGGCGAAGGCCAGCGAGTAGGCGTCGACGATCCACTGCAGATCGGCGGTGCTCGCATGCAGTGCCGCCGAGATATCCGGTAGCGCGAGGTTCAGGACCGTGATGTCCAGGCTCACCGTGATCAGGCCCAGGCACATCACGGCCACCATCCACCATCTGCTCTTCCCCACCGCTCCTCCTAATGTTAGTTGCTAACATGTTAGTGACTAACATCGGACGGGGCAAGTGTCGGGCACACCGGCCAGCAGGAAGGGCTCATCATGCATCGGCAAGTCCTGAACATTGAGGTCCGCATCGTCACCGTGGTGTTCACCCGCCGGAGCAGCATTCGCAGCGGCGTGCGCCTTCTCCTGCTCGGACCGGGAAGGTTCCTCGACGGGCTCTGGAGCATCAAGGCAGGGTCTGAGCGCCAGTTCCGCACCATCGGCTGGACAGGCCCCTGCTCCTGCTCGCGTTGGCCTTCGCCCTGATCGCCGCCGGGATCGGGCTGCTCCGGCACCGCGGCTGGGCGCGATGGGCAACCGTCATCTTGCTAACCGTGAACCCCGTTCCCGACATCGCGGTGCTGCCGTTCGCCGTCCTAGTCGCCGACCTCTGCCTTCCGGCCGTCCGCCCGGACTCTCGTCTCTGACCTGGCATTACAGGATGCCTGCTCGCTGCCGCCGCCGCCTTCGTGCCGGGCTCGGCGTCGTAGGTGCCGAGGGCGTCGGTGATGCGCTTGTTGGCGGCGTGGGCCTGCCCGTCGGCGGCCGCCACTCAGGTGATGTCGTGGCAGACGGTGGTCCGCTCGGCCAGGAGCGAGATAGCGACGGCTATGGCCGCGACGAGCGCGGCGGCACCAAGGAAGGGCAACGCTCCTTGGGACGAGACGCTGTAGCCGGGTCCGAAGGCACCGGCCCCGAGCTTGGCGCCGCCGAGGGTGGTCGCCGCGGTATAGGGCAGGTAGGGCCGGATGGCGCTGATGCTGCCGCCCAGGATGGACTCGATCACCATGCACCACACGAAGACGCCGATTACCCCGGCCAATTGGGTCCGGATGAGCGAGCCGATGCCGACGCCCACGGCGGCGAGCAGGGCGGCGCCAGCCCCGGAACCAGCGACGTGGCCGACCAACGTGGCAGCCCCGAGGGTGACATGGTCGCCGTCGCCGGCCACGAAGGCCAGGCCGACAGCGGTGGCGACGATCCCGGCGGCGAGGCCGTAGCAGGCACCGACGAGCGCGGTGGCGACAGCCTTGGCCCCCAGCACCCGGCGGCGGTCCGGGGCGGCCAGATAGGTAAGGGTGGCGCTGGTGTGGCGGAACTCGCCGCTGGTGACGATCACGCCGAGCACGGCGGCGAGGATCATCGCCACACCGCTGACCGTGGTCACGTCACCGAGCCCGGCGGCGGTAGCAATGGGCGGGACCGCACGGCCCGCCCGGGAGGCTTCGAGAGACGCGAAGAGGGCGGTGACGGCGACCGCCGCGGCGAGCAGGCCGTAGGTGACGCGCATGGTACGCAGCTTGAGCAACTCGACGCGGACGAGCCGGGTCATCGGGTCACCTCCTGGTGGGCAGGGTTACCGGTGAGCTGGAGGAAGATGTCCTCCAGGTCGGCAGCCTCGGCGGTGGTCTCGAAGATGGGGATGGCGGCCTCGGCGGCCAGGGTGCCGATCAGCTCGCCCGAGGCGCCGGTGACCTCGATGCGGTCCGGGCCGGCGACGTGGGCAGTGGCGCCGTTCTCCACCAGGATGGCGGCGAGCTGCTCGGGGCGAGAGGTACGGACTCGGATGACCTGCGTGGCGCGCTCGGTGAGCTCTTCCAAGGCGGACTGGGTAACGAGCCGACCGTGGTCCATGATGACCACGCTGTCGACGGTCTGGGCCACCTCGGCCAGGATGTGGCTGGAGACCAGCACGGTCCGGCCTTCGGCGGCCAGCTGACGCAGGAGCCGGCGGAGCCAGTGCACGCCTTCGGGGTCGAGGCCGTTGGCCGGCTCGTCGAGGATGAGGATCTCGGGCTCGCAGAGCAGGGCGGTGGCCAGGCCGAGTCTCTGGCGCATGCCGAGGGAGTACTGCCCGACTCGTCGTCCGGCGGTCTCGGTGAGGTCGACCAGGTCGAGGACCTCGTCGACCCGGGAGCTGGGGGCGTTCCCGGCGAGTGCTTCGATGCGCAGGTGGTCCCGCGCCGACCGTCCGGGGTAGGGGTTGGAGGCCTCCAGGACGGCGCCGACGACATGGCGGGGCTGGGGCAGCTCTCGGTAGGGGCGCCCGTTGATGGTGGCGGTGCCACTGGTGGGAGTGACGAGGCCGAGGAGCATGCGCAGGGTGGTGGTCTTGCCGGCCCCGTTGGGGCCCAGGAAGCCCACGATGCTGCCCTGCTCCACGCTGAAGCCCACCTGGTCGACGGCGACCACGGCGCCGAAGTGTTTGGTCAGCTGATCGAGCTCAAGGGTGGCCATCAGCGGACCTGCGGGTTTGTGTTGGTGTCCATGACAATCCATGGTGACGGGGCGAACGTCATTCGTCGTCGGGCGAGCGGCGGCTTGTCGGCTACGTCGAGCGGCGCAAGTGGCGGGGCGCGACTACGTCAGGGCGCGTAGGCGAGGATACGACCGGGGGCTGATGCGGCCGGCCGGGGCGGTCGGTACGTTGGGGAAGTGGCTGGCGTCGACGAGCGCGCCCGGCCGGCGACGAACCGGAAGACCCGGCGACTGTCCTGGTCCGGCGGAGGGATCACCCGGAACGATCTCTGGCTGGCCGGCGTCGTGCTCGTCCTCCAGCTGGGCTTGTCCGTGGTGGCCGAAGGTCATCACGGACACCAGTCCCACCTCGGCGTGGCGGAGTGGCTCCTGCTCCTCGTCGGACCGGTGGCCCTCCTGGCCTGGCGCCGCCACCCGGTCGTCGTGCTGTGGGTGACGTTTCTGGCCACCGTGGGTCCCGCCACGCCGGGTCTTGGTTACCTGAGCCTGATCGTCGCCGTCCTGCTCGCCGCCACCAGCGGGCACCGCGGGGCCGCCTGGACGGTCATCGTGGTCGGCTACGTCGGCTCGCTGTGGCTGGCCCCGCTCGTCTGGGGTCAGCCGCTGGCCTCGCTCGACGGTGCACTGATCCTCGGCGGCTGGCTGGCGGTGCTGGTCGTCGCGGCCGAGGTGGTGCGGATGCGCGGGGAACGGGTCGCTGTGGCCCGTGCCTCCCGGCAGGCCGAGGAGCGTCGCCGGGCCAGCGAAGAACGCCTGCGCATGGCCCGGGATCTCCACGACGTGATCGGCCACAACATTTCGCTCATCAACGTCCAAGCCGCCGTCGGCCTCGACCTCATCGACTCCCAGCCGGAACAAGCCCGAGCCGCGCTGGCTGCTATCAAGACCGTCTCCAAAGACGCCCTGGGCGAGCTCCGCACGATGCTCGCCGCCCTCCGCCAAGATGGCGACGAGGCCCCCCGCTCCCCCGCTCCTGGCCTGGGCCAACTCGGCGAACTGGTCGCTCTCACCCGGGCCGTTGGCCTCCACGTCACCCTCGAGACGACCGGACCGCAGGTCGCGCTCCCCGCAGCCGCCGACCTCACCGCCTACCGGATCGTCCAGGAAGCCCTCACCAACATCACCCGCCACGCTCCCGGAGCAACCGTGACGATCCGGATCGACTACCGGCCCGATGCTGTCCTCGTCGAGATCGTCGATACCGGCCGCCCGGATCTCACCGCGGTTTCGTCGGCCAACGGTGCCATCAGGGTCGGCAACGGTACGGGGATCAACGGCATGCGACAACGAGCGGCGGCGCTCGGCGGCGGCCTTGAGGCCGGTCCCCGTCCCGAGGGAGGCTTCCGGATCGCGGCCCGGCTCCCCGCGGAGGTCCGCGGGTGATCCGGGTGGCAATCGCCGACGACCAGGCCCTCGTGCGCAGCGGTTTCCGGGCCCTCCTCGACGCCAGAGACGACCTCAACGTCGTCGGCGAAGCCGCCGACGGCAACGAGGCGGTCGCCCTGGCCAAGACCCTCCAGCCCGACGTCGTGCTGATGGACATCCGCATGCCGGGCCTCGACGGGCTCGAAGCTACCCGTCAGATCACGGCCGACCCGCACCTCGGTGCAGTCCGGATCCTCATTCTCACCACCTTCGAGCTCGACGAGTACCTCTTCGAGGCGCTCCGCCACGGTGCCAGCGGCTTCCTCGTCAAAGACACCGAACCCGACAACCTGGTCACCGCCATCCGGGTCGTCGCCCGCGGCGACTCACTGATCTCGCCGGGCATGACCCGGCGGCTGGTCGCCGAGTTCGCCGCCCGAGCCAAGCAGCCCCGGTCCGGCAGCGACCTCGACGTGCTCACCAACCGCGAACGTGAGGTCATGGCGCACGTGGCCGGCGGGCTTACCAACGACGAGATCGCCCAACAGCTCTACCTCAGCCCGGCCACCGTCCGCACCCACGTCAGCCGGGCCATGACCAAGCTCGGCGCCAGAGACCGCACCCAGCTCGTCGTGCTCGCCTACGAGACCGGCCTCGTCCGGCCCGGCTGGCTGCCGTGACCAATCACCGACGAAACCGCCATTTCCTGGGTGGCGCTAGGAGGTCAGTCCATGACGAACTACGCCCGCATGTACCGATTCGGGATCACCCCCTGGGAGCGGTACGGAACGGTGGCGGCAGCGAGTATCACCGCACTGCTGGATCGTGAGGCCACCGGGCGCTCCCGGCCCTTCGGCGGTACAGGCTGGGCCGGCGGACCTGAAGCGACACTGTCCTGTCTCGCGCTGTCAGGTCGCCGCCCGGCGATGCCGCGGTCCGCGCACTCGTGCCGAATTGCGGATGCCGCCCACCGGGATATTTATGTTTCGTCCTGCCTGATCATTCGTAACCTAGCCAGCCCAGCAGGCCTCCGCCTGGTCGCGGGCACCCCGGAGTTCAGCCACCGGGAGACGGCGGCGTGCTGCAGGTCGTAGGGCGGCCGAGCGGTGATCTGTAGCGGGCGCGAGTGAGGGCCGTCTTGCGGGCCTGGTTCCAGACTTCGTTGTAGCCGGAGTCTTGGAGGATGCCGCCCCGGGCGGTCTGGAAGATCCGCCCGTCCGGGGCCGTGCCGAACATCTTGATGTGCGCGGGGAGCAGCCGTACCAGGACAGGGGGATGGGGATGGTGCGGGTCTCGTTGTCGGCGCGGTGCTTCAGGCCGCGTTCCTGCCGGGCCGAAGCTGCCGCCCCGGCCTGGGCGAAGCGGGAGCGGCGGCAGAGCATGCGCTGACTGCCGCCAGACCGAGGACGGCGCTACTAGCAGAAGGCGGCGAGCTCGCATCGGTGATTACTCGTGCTTGAGCGTGAGCGCCAGGTCGGGCTTGACGATGGACGCGAGGTAGACGGGCCAGATCACGGCGCCGTTACAGCGGAAGCTGACGATCTCTCCGTCGGCCGTGTCAAAGGGGCGTCGTCCGCTGGTGTAGCGACCCGTCTTGACCTGCAGCGTGTGATGCCCTGGCTCGATCGGCACCTCGATCGTCTGGTGCCGATCGATCGATCCGACATCGCTGCCGTCGAGCAGGACGTGGAACGTGCCACGTCGGAGCTCCATAAGACCGCTAGTTTCTCTGACCAGTTGCAGTTTTGCCGCCATGTTCTGTCCTTTCTCTGGATGAGCCGTTTCGGCTGTTGCAGCTGCTGTGATCTGAGCCCGGGTACCGGGTTAGGGATGAGAGTTCACTTCGCTTGAGGACCGGGTCCCCCGCGAAGTGCCCGGTGCGATGCTGCGGCGACCGGGCCTGACGCCGGTGATGAGGCGTTCCCGGTCGAACAGCCGGGTCACCACCAGGCAGGCGGCGCAGTCGATGGCCAGCAGGCCGCCGGCCAGGGCAGCCGCCAGGCCGAACGTCGGGCTGATCACCTGGAACGACATCAGCGCGGCCAGCGCGGCCGGGGGCAGGCTGCCCAGCACGGACAACTGCTGCGCGACGCGGGTGTCGCTGACCCTCGTCGAGATTGCCAGGCCGACCCAGATCGACCAGGCGGCCAGCAACGGGATGAAGACCAGCGCGGCAGGCAGCTGCGGCGCATGCCGCACAGCGGCGGCCACCGGCGAGCTGGCGGCGAGCTGCGTGATCGCCACGAAGACGCCGAAGATCAGGTAGCCGAGGGCGATCGCGGGCATGAAGATCGCCGCGGCCTTGCCAATGACCAGTTCGGCCCCGCTGACCGGCGTGGTCAGCACCGGCTCGAGGGTTCCCTGCTCGCGCTCCCCGACCACCGAGTAAGCGCTCATGAGCGTGGGCACGAGCACCGGGACCAGCAGCGGGAGAAACAGTGCGTAATCGACCCGCTTGTCCAGCGCCGTGCTCAGCGCCGACGCCTTGATCGTAAGCATCGAAGCGGTGGGGCCGATCAGGAACAGCACGGGCAGCACGGCTGCCGTGGTGACGATGAGCCTGTTGCGCCGGAACTCCGCGAGCTCCTTGCGGATGACGGCGCCGACGCGGGCGGTGCCCGCGCTCACCGAGATCGCTCCCCGGCGTCACCGACCAGCTCGAGGTAGACGTCCTCCAGCGTGTGCCGCGACTGAGCGATCGACAGCACGTCGGCCCCGGCCGCGACTAGCGCCCGGGTCACCGCGGGCGCCGCCTGCGCCACGTCGGACACGGTCAGCACGTAGCCGGCCGGGCCGCCGTCCGGCGGGCTGGCCGCTTCCCACCCCTGCACAGCCGGGAGCCCGCCGAAGACCCGGCCGGGCTCGGACAGGGCGGCGGCGACCGTGACGTCCAGCGACGTGGAGAACAGCTCCTGCCGCAGGTCGTCGGGCCGGCCGATGGTCCGCAGGCTGGTGCTCATGATCGCCACCCGGTCACACAGCCGCTCCGCCTCATCCAGCCGGTGGGTGGTGAGGAAGACCGTTACCCCGCGATCCCGCAGCGCGTCGATCAGGCCGAGCACCTCGTGCGCCGCCACCGGGTCCAGCCCCGAGGTCGGCTCGTCCAGGAACATGACCGCCGGCTCGTTGAGCAGGGACCGGGCCAGCGCCGCCCGCTGCCGCAGGCCCTTGGACAGGCTCCCGGCCAGGTCGTGCGCGCGCTCGCTGAGGCCGACGGCGGCCAGCGCCTCGCTGATGCGCGCCTGCCGCCGCGGCAGCCCGTACAGGCGCGCGAAGTACTCCAGGTTCTCGGTCACGGACAGCCGCTGGTACAGCCCCGGGGACTCCGGCATGACCGAGATCCGCTGCCGGATCTCCGCCGCGCCGGCCGGCCCCACCGGGATGCCCGCCACCGTGGCCGAGCCAGACGTCGGCGAGATCAGCGTGCCCAGAATCCGCACCGTCGTGGTCTTGCCCGCCCCGTTCGGCCCCAGGAACCCGAACACCTCCCCGCCCGCGACGCTGAACGACACGTCAGACACAGCCGTGCGCCCGCCGAAAACCTTGGTTAGGTGGCTGACCTCAATGGCCGCAGGCACGGCCCCAGCCTGCGGCCGCTCCACGGCAGCCTGCCCGGTGCGGGCCGTTCCCGTCTCGTCCCGGCCTTCCCGCACCGCAGAGTCACCGCTCACTTGCTGCCTCCTGTGCCCGCCGACGCCTCCCGCTCGCCTTGCGTATCCGTGCCATTGTATCTCCTGTTGTATCTGTTCTATCTTCTATAGAAATAATATCGCGAATACCTGCTGCGTCTCTCTTCACTAGCAGGCCTGCGGGCCCTTGGCCACGAGGGTCGCCAGCGGGCAGACCGCAGCATGCGGATAGTAGGGGCCCATGACGGCCGCGGCCACCGCCGGGTGGTCGGGCTGCGTGACGCCCTCGGTCGAGTGCGCGAATGACGTGCTGACCAGCATGTTCCGCAGCATCAGCACATACAGGCCAGTCGGCTGGACGGTGGCGAAGGGCAGGAAGGTGACGCCGGGGACGCGGCTGATGGCAGCTCGCTGCGCTTCGCTGCCGATCACGTAGGCGTAATCCCCGGCCGCGTTCAGCGTGGTGGCCTCGTCGGCACGGCATCCGTAGTCGGTGCCTCCCCCGGGCAGCTTGTTGGCGACGGTCGGAAGTTTGGCAGTACCCGCCAGGATGCACATCGACCAGTAGCGGACGTCCTCCCCTGGGGCCGGCCAGGGCGACGGATGGCTGCCGGGCGCGAAGGTCGGCGCCTTGCCGGTCACGACGACCACGTCGGGTGCCGGCGGGCGGATGAGGTAGGCCACGGCGTAGGCGGTGTCGGCGTTGCCCACACCCTCGTTGCTCATCTTGCTCTCTGGAAGCGCGTAGAACTCCAGTTGCGGCGGCACGGCCGCCGGCCGCGGTGTGGCGGCTGGCGTGCCAGACGAGCCAGCGGCCCCTTGCAGGACAGGAAGGTCGCTGTCGTGCTGCGGGCAGGCCGGAATCGTGCGCGCCGCGCCTCCTTGCTCCACCGTCAGCACCGGAACCGGCACAGCTGAGAAGCTCCCCCCGGCCGGCAGGTAGACACGGTAGACGAGGTAACCCGGGTACCGGCTCGTGGTGCCGGCCGGCAGCGGCAGCGTGTTGGCCTGTCCCGGTGCCGGATCCGGGCGGATGGTGAGCGTGAACCGGCCGCCGGGTGCGCCCTCCCGCTGCCAGGGATTCACGCTGCCGGACTGCGGGGCGATCCGGTAGTCGGGCAGGGACGTGGCGGCTTGGCTGGTGGCAAAGCCACCGCTGGGCGTGTAGACGCTGAACGAGGCGTAGCGGGCATCCGGGAAGCGGCCCGACACGACGATGCGGGTGCCCGCAGCCGCCACGATCGGCTGGAACCAGACTGCCTCGGCCGAATCAACCGACACCGAGTTAGGCACCGCCGAGTTGTCCGACTGCACGTTGAGCTCCGTCGGCCACGCGCACGACATCCTGGGGCGGCCGCGGCTGGCTGCCGCTCGCGGCAGCGGAGCCGGATGGCTGCGCCGACGTACACGCGGACAGCGCCAGCGCGAGGGCAACCGCGATCCCGAGCACACCAGCCACCAAGCCGGGCCGGCGCTGCCCCCGGCCGCCACGCTGCCATGACCTGGCTATTGCCTTTCCGGCTGACTCGATGCTGGCCACCATTGACGCCTCCCCGCCCGCCGGGATCAGCGGCGCAGTAGCTGTTTGCGCTGAGTATTTGTTATACAACTCATAGAACAGATGGACCAAACTGTCAAGGTGCGGCCTTGCCGCGGGCGGGCGGCCAGCAGTCCGGTACGAGCGCCCGGTGCGGCGACGGACGATTGACAGCATTGCTCAATTTGTTCTATAACTACTGACATAAACGCCGTCGGGCTGGCGCTGCCTGCCGGGAGTTCGAGCCGTCAGGGCGCACGCGCAGCCTGGCTGGTCCTTCGAAGTCGCCGGCGGAAAGGTTGCCTGCCTCTTGGTGCTGCGACCGCGTTTCATCACCCGACCGCTGGATCAGCTTGAGGCGGGAGCGAACCCGAGAGGCGCACGCGCCCGAGGGCGGGGCGGCACAGGGCGGACATGCCGGACGCCAGGTGCCGGTCGCGGCCAGGCACCCCGGC
Organism: uncultured Actinomycetota bacterium; assembly: GCA_963844625.1. GTDB lineage: Bacteria > Actinomycetota > Actinomycetes > Streptosporangiales > Streptosporangiaceae > Palsa-504. Next base: position 88,259 of record CAWJPF010000003.1, read on the forward strand.
GTCCGTGAGATCCTGGAGGCGTCATGCTGCTCAGCATCGAACCAGACGGTCCCGTGCCCATCTACCAGCAGATCAGGGACCGGATCGTAGAGGCGATCGCCGACGGCCGCCTGCCGGCCGGCTCCGCGCTGCCCTCCACCCGGCAGCTGGCGGTCGACCTGGGCGTCAACTTCCACACCGTGAACAAGGCGTACGACCTGCTGCGGCAGGAGGGCCTGCTGCGGCTCGGCCGGAAGTCCGGCGCGGTGGTCCGCCGCGACGCGGGCAGCGGCCCGCCCGATCCCGGCTGGGCCCACGACTGGACGGGCCGGCTGCAGACACTGCTCGCCGAGGCCGCCGCCCAGGGGCTGCCGGCCACGGACATCGTCCGGGAATGCCAGGCGACCATGACAGATTTCGACTTCCCCGCCGCGATGGCGGAGGCAGGGAACCGAAGGGGAAGGCCGCCATGACCGCCGGGACCCTGTCCGGGGACCTCTCCGTTCTAGTCGTCGGGGCGCTGGCGTGCGTGGCGCCCGCGGCGAGCCGCCCGACCCTGCAGTTCGGAGTCCGCGTTCCCCCCGAGCAGGCGGGGGCGCCGGTCATCCGGCGGGAACGGCGCACCTACTACTGGCGGACCGCGGCCATCGGCGCCTGCTGCACCGCCGCCGCGCTGACGCTGCAGGGCCACGGGTCATGGTGGCTTCCCCGGATCATCCTGCTGCTGGAGCTGGCCGCGGACTTCGGCTGCTTCTGGGTCGCGCGGCGCAAGATCGCCGCGGTCAAGCACGCGGACGAGTGGTTCGCGGGCCAGCGGCAGACGATCGCCACCGATACCAGCTGGCGCACCGACCCGCCCCGCTTCCCGATGCGCTGGCTGATACCCGCCCTGGCCGTGATAGCGGCGACCGCCGCCGTCGGCGCGCTCCGCTACCCCGGCCTGCCTGCCCACCTCGTCACCGGGTCTGGTCACCGGGTGCCCAAATCTGCCCTCAGCGTCTTGGTGGTGGCCTTCCAGCTGTACGTCACGGTTCTGTGGACCGGGTTCATGCTGATCGTCTACCGTTCCCGGCCGGACATCGAGGCGGCCGACCCCGCGGTGTCGACGCTGCGCTACCGCCGCTTCCTCGCCGCCATCACCCGGGCCCTGCTGACGCTGCTCGCGCTGGTAGACACCAGCCTGCTGCTGATCGCCTTGCGCAACTGGCAGGTCTACCAGCTCTCGGGCATCGGCCGGGCCCTGCCCGCGCTGCCCTTCGTGGCCGGCCTGCTGCTGCTAGCGGCGGTCGCCCAGCGAGCGGGCCAGGGCGGGTGGCGGCTGAACGGCAACGTGCACGGCCTCGCCCGGGCCACCGGGACCGACCGGGACGACGACCGGTTCTGGAAGGCCGGCCTGCTCTACGTCAACCGCGACGACCCCGCCCTCGTGGTCGGCAGCCACATCGGCGCCGGCTGGACACTCAACCTCGGCAACCCGGCCGCGTGGCTGATCATCGCCGGGAACGTCGCCGCGCTGGCCGGCCTGGTGGCGATCGGAGCGGTGGCGGGAATGTAGTGCCCTGCTGCGGCGCGTCTACGCGCTGGTCGTGATCAAGCACGGCGCCCGCCGCACTCGCCTGCCCGGCATCACCGCGCATCCGGACGGCGCCTGGACAACGCAGACGGCGCGTAACTTCCTGATAGACCTGAGCCAGCGCGCGGCCAGGTGCAGTGTGAAACCCACTGTTACGCGCGAGGGCTCCGGGGCGGGATTTTCACGGCCTCGATGCCGACGCTTGCCAAGAGCGCGTCGAAGGACCCGGTGAACTGCCCGGCCCGATCCCGGACCAGGAACCGGAAGTCCGCAGCGCGACCGCCGAAATCCATCAAGAGGTTGCGGATCTGCTGTGTGGTCCACGGCCCGTCCGCGTTCGCGGTCACGCCGAGGATACGTACGTACCGGGAGCCGGCCTCGATCACGAAGAAGCAATACAGGCGCTGCAGGGTCACCGCGCAGTCCACGTGGAAGAAGTCGGCTGCAAGCATCGTCGCGGCTTGCGTGCGCAGGAAATTCCGCCAGGTCGTGTCGGTGCGCCGCTGGGACGCCGGAGGGATCTTCAGCGCCTTGAGGACCCGGCGGATCGTCGATGCGCTAACCCGGTGGCCGACCTTGAGCAGCTCACCTTGGATCCGCTTGTATCCCCAGCCACTGTTCTCGGTGGCGAGCGCCTTAGAGGTTCTGGCCAAGTGAGAGGTTCCGCAGTCCGTCGCCAGCAGATGATGGCGCAGGCGGGGGTGAGGAAGGCCTCGTGGATGTCGTCGCGCTGAACGTGCTGCCGGCGCACTGCGGCGTACTCCTGCCGGCTGCGGCTCTTTGAGGGCGGCACATATTCCTGGCGATCATCGCCCTGGTCCTGTACTTCGGCGTCCGGATCTCCACCCGCGTCCAGCTCGCGCTAGCGCTGATCTCCATCATCGTGGTGACGGTCTTCTTCATTTCCGTCATCGTGAAGCTGGGACCGGCTAACAGCTTCAAGCCCTTCCGGCCATCGTCTTCCGCCGATGGCTGGCCCGGGATTTTCTTCGGCGTGCTGTACGGGATCCTGCTCTTCACCGGCTTCGAGTCCGCCGCGAACCTGGCAGAAGAGACCCCCAAGCCGCATAAGCACATCCGCGCAGCGGTCATGTCCACCGCCGGGATCGCCACGATCTTCTTCGTCCTGGCCACCTACGTCGAAGTGGCCGGCTTCCACTACAGCCTCAAGACCCTGGGCGCCGCCGCGTCAGCGCCGCTGTTCGCGCTAGGCGCCCCGAAATCGGCCGGCGGGTACGGCGGCACCTGGATCGACCGCCTGCTCGAGCTTGTCGTTCTACTCGACATGCTGGCAGTCGGGATCGGCTGCGGCGTCTCAGCTACGCGCGGGATTTTCGCGATGGCCGGGGACGGCAGGCTCCCGGCACCACTTGCCGTGGTGTCCAGGCGCCGCAGCTCGCCGCTCGGCGCCACGGTCCTCGTGACCGGCTTCTGCGCCGCGGCACTGCTCGCCGACGTGTTCTGGAAGGGGCTGTTCGCGCTGCCGGAAACTCCCCACTATGACGCCCTGTTTTCCTGGGGCTCGACCTTCGGCGGCTTCGCCCTGGTAGCGGTCTACCTGCTGATGGCAATAGGCTCCCTGCGCAGCTTCGCCCACTCCCCGCGCCGGCTGTGGCTCGCGCTATCGGCAGCCCTCGCCATCTTGATCACCGCCGGCGCCATCTTCGGATCGTTCTACCAGGTGACGAGCTCCCACCGTCCTCGCGCCGTGGTTCGCACTCGCCGTCCTGGTCATAGGTTTCGCCTCCACCTGGATCACACGCGCCCGGAGATCAGCAGGCAGCCACTCCCCGGCCTGACAGAAATCGCGCAGATCCCCCCAACACAGCCCCGCTCGGCCAGCTTGGCCGGCGGATTAGGGGCCCCGGTGAAGGCGCCGGGTTGCCGATCACGCGATCACCCCCGTCCTGCACTGCACCGCTTCTCAGTCACCCCTCGATCTACGGGTGCACGCACCACGTCCGTTCGGTCCAATGACCTTGATTTTGGCTCTAACGGGATCCCGGCCATGGGGTGGCGTGGCAGCCGGGAAGCTGGCTGGCCAGCTCGTCCAAGTCGTCGTCCCTCGCCATAGGCTCTCGGAGCCGGGCGGTGATCTGGACGGCGAGAGGGTCGCAGCCGACACTGGCGAGGTGCTCGCGGAGTAGGTCAGATGCTCGCGTGACGGGGTCGGCGGTGACGGCGAGGCGCTGGGCCATGGCAGCCCGGCGCGGGTCGGCGGCTCGCTGCGCCCGCCGGTACCACGCGGCCGCCTGAGGGTGGGTAGTGACCACCCGGCCGTGGTCCTCGACCGCGGGCCCGGTGGCGGGCAGATGATCATGGTGGCTGGGGCGATGGCTTGGCGATGGCGGCATAACGGCCAGAGTGCCCGGGTGGCCTGAACCGGCGCTGAGGTGAGGCTGAGGTCAGCTGAGGCGGGCGGCGAGGGCGGCCACGTCTGGCTCGTCCGTCAGAGAGCGGTACGCCGGCCCGTGGGCACGTCGCTGGGCGAGGGCGACGAAGGCCTCGGCGTGGTGACGGGTTGGGTCGGCGATCGCGTTGACCGCGGCCACGGCGGTCTCGGCCAGGAGCTGGGTGGCAGGGTCTTCGCTGGCGGAGGCCCCGTCGGCGGCGTCAGCGGCGAAGACGGCGGCGTCTTGGAGGTGGTCGGTGGCGAGCGCCCACCAGGCCAGGCCGGCGAGCACGCGAGGCGGGCCGGCGGGTAGGTCGATGTGCTGGTAGTGACGGGCCGCCGCGTCGAGCAGGGCCCGGGACCGCGGCAGGTCACCGAGGCGACGGGCGACTGCCGCCTGGCCGATCATAGCGTCGGCCGACACCCACGGGTTGGAGCTGCAGTCGATCGCCTCGGCGTAAAGGCTGTCGGCGGCGGCGTCATCGCCTTGCCTGGCCCGCAGCGCGGCCAGGGCGACCAGGCTGAACGGCACCTGAAGGGGCTGGCCGGTGGCCCGGCATCGCTCCACGAGCGCTTCGTAGGCCGCCGAGGCTGCCTCGAGGTCTCCCCGGGCCTCGGCGATGCTGGCGAGGGCGTTCAGCGGAGAGACGACGACCAGGACCTCGCCGGCGGCGTCGAAGCGTTCGAGGCTCGAGCGGGCGACTGGCTCGGCGTCTTCCAGCCGCCCCTGCGACACCAGGTTCCAGGCCACAATCAAGTCGTGCACGGCGAGGAGCCAGCCGTGGCCGGCCGGTTCCAGCAGGTCCCGCGCCTCGCCCAAAGCGTCGAGTGATCGGTCGAAATGATGCGCGAACCCCAGCACCGTCGCGTATACCACCAGCGCCTCCGCCAGGCGAACCCGGTCGTCACCGTCCCTCAGGACGGCTACGGCCTCCTCGCATTCGATGACGCCCGCTGCCGGGTCAGTCGACATGCCCACGCAATAGCCGTGCCACAGGCGGGCGGTCGCATCAACTTCGGGACGGCGCGGCCCTTCGGCGCCCAGCGCAGCACCGAGCCAGCGGGCTCCTTCGAGGAAGTCGCCGGTGATGAACCACAGCCAGGCCAAGCCCGACCCCAGCGACAGCGCCGCGTCAGCATCGCCGGTGGCGATGTACCAGTCCAGCGCGGCCTGCAGGTTGCCCGACTCTGTGACGAGGCGGTCCCGCCACATCGGCCCGGCAGCGCCGCGCAGACCCTGGTGGGCTTGCTCGGCCAGCTGCCGGTAGTACGCCCCGTGGCGGGTCCGCATGGTGCCGGCTTCGCCGGATTCGGTGAGCCGGTCCCTGCCGTACTGCCACAGCGTCTGGAGCTGGCTGAACCGGGCCTCGCCTTCGTCGCCGGGGGCAATGACGAGGGACTTGTCGACCAGCCGACTCAGGACATCGAGGATCTCGCCGGCGGGGACCTGGTCGTCGGCGCAGACGGCCTCGGCTGCGGTGAGCCCGCAGCCGCCGGTGAAGGTGGCCAGCCGGGCGAACAGGCGGCGTTCGTCCTCGAACAGCAGGTCATAGCTCCAGTCCACCACGGCGCGGAGTGTCTGCTGGCGGGGCAGGGCGGTGCGGGCGCCGTGGCTGAGCAGCCGGAAGCGGTCGCTGAGGCGTTCCGCCAGGGTGGCCAGTGGCAGCGTCCGAAGGCGAGCGGCGGCGAGCTCGACGGCCAGGGGCAGGCCGTCCAGCCGCCGGCAGATGTCCTCGATGACGTCGCCGGCGCCCGTCCGGGAGGAAGCCGGGCCGGACCGCCCGGGCGCGATCGACGAACAGCTCGACGGCGGCCAGCGGTGCCAGGCCGCCGACTGGCACCAGGACTTCCCCGGGGACGCCGAGCGGCTCGCGGCTGGTAGCGATCAGCCGGAGACCTGGTACTGCTCCGGTCAGGGTGTCGGCCAGCGCGGCCGCCTCGCCGATGACGTGCTCGCAGTTGTCGAGGACGACGACCAGCGAGCGTCCGGCCAGGTAGCGCACGATAAGGTCCGTGGTCGATCCCGCAGGCTGAGCGCCCGGGACGGCAGCGACGCCCGCCCCGAGCGCGGTGGCCGCGGCCGCCGCCACCCCGTCGGGCCCGGCCACGCCGGCTAGCTCGACCAGCCAGGCGCCGTCCCGGTGGTCTCCGCCCAGGGCGGCGGCCGCCTCCACCGCCAGGCGGGTCTTGCCCGCGCCGCCCGGGCCGGTCAGCGTGACGAGCCGGCTTGAGCGGACCGCCGCACGCAGCTGGGTCAGCTCGGCGTCGCGGCCGACGAAGCGGCTAAGCCGGGCGCGCAGGTTCCCCGCTGACGTCGGTGGCGCGGCCGCCGCCGGGACCGGAGCCGGGCTGGCTGGGGCGCTGGCCGGGGCAAGCGAAGGGTCCTGGGCCAGGATGCGGGCCTGGAGTTCCCGCAGGGCCGGACCGGGGTCGATGCCCAGCTCGCCGACCAGGCGATCACGGATCTCGGTGTAGGCGCGCAAGGCTTCGGCCTGCCGTCCGGCCCGGTACAGGGCCAAGATGTGCAGCTCCCACAGCCGCTCGCGCAGCGGGTGCTGCCGGCACAATGGCTCCAGTTCACCGGCGAGCTCCCCGTGGCGGCCCAGCATCAGGTCAGCTCCGGCCCTGGCCTCGACCGCCACCAGGGTCAGCTCGTCCAGATGCGCCCGCTCGGCGTCAGCGAAGCCGGCGTCGGCGAACTCGGCCAGCGGCTCACCCCGCCGCAGGCCAAGCGCCTCGCCCAGTGCAGCTGACGCCAGCGCCGCCTCGCCGTCTCCCGCCAGCCGCCGCCCCTCGGCCACCAGCTGCCCGAAGCGGACGACGTCGACATCACCGGGGCCCACGGCGAGGGCATAGCCGGCTTCGCTGGTAAGGATCGCCGCCGCCCCGAAGGCGCGGCGCAGCTGACCGATCTGGGCCTGCAAGGCATTGGCCGGGTTAGCCGCCTGCCCGTCGCCCCACAGCACGTCGATCAGCCGGTCAGCGCTGACCGGCCGCCCCCGCTGCAGCGCCAGCAGGGCCAACAGCGCCCGCTGCTTGGCGCCGCGGACCGGCACCGGCACGCCGTCGGCTACCGCTTCGAGCTCGCCGAACAGCCGCACCTGCATGAGGCCACCATAGGTCCCGCCTCAGCGCCACGACAGTGCCGTCTCAGTTCCCCGGCGCAGGCTGGCGGCCAAGACCGCAACACATCAAGGGAAGGACGAACAATGATCGAGGCGCAGCACCTCACCAAGCGCTACGGCACGACGGTCGCCGTCGACGAAGCCTCCTTCGCCGTCCGGCCCGGCCGGGTGACCGGCTTCCTCGGCCCCAACGGGGCCGGCAAGTCGACCACCATGCGCATGATCCTGGGCCTGGACACGCCGAGCTCCGGCTCCGTCCTGGTCAGCGGCAAGCCATACCGCGACCTGACCGACCCGCTCAGGTCGGTAGGGGCACTGCTGGACGCCAAGGCCATCGTCGGTGGCCGCAGCGCCGCCAGCCACCTGGCGTGGCTGGCCGACAGCAACGGCATCGGCCGCCGCCGCGTGACCGAGGTGCTCGAGCTCGTCGGCCTCAGCGACGTGGCGGGAAAACGGGTCGGCACCTTCTCCCTCGGCATGAACCAGCGGCTCGGCATCGCCGCGGCCCTGCTCGGCGACCCCGAGACGCTGATGTTCGACGAACCGATCAACGGCCTGGACCCCGACGGCATCGTGTGGATCCGGAACCTGATGAAATCGCTGGCCGCCCAAGGCCGCACGGTGTTTCTGTCCAGCCATCTCATGAGCGAGATGGCACAGACCGCCGACCACCTGCTCGTCATCGCCCGGGGCCGCATCATCGCCGACGCCAGCACTGATGAGTTCGTCAACCGCAACTCGACCGCGAGCGTCCGGGTCCGCGCCCTGCAGCCGGCCGACCTGGCCGCCGCCCTGACCCGCCGCGGCGCTCTGGTCGAACGGTGTCCGGACGGCGCCATGATCGTAACCGGCCTGGACTCCGCCGCGATCGGCGGTGCCGCGTCCGCCGACGACATCACCCTGCTCGAGCTAGCCGTGCACGGCGCGTCGCTCGAGGAAGCGTTCTTCGAGCTGACCCGAGACGAAACCGACTACCACGCCGGCCAGCTGACCGGCACCAGCCAAGGAGCCTGACATGAGTGCCACGACCTGCATCCGCACCCCGGCCCGGCCGGTCTCAGCCGCCTCGATCAGCCGGACCCTCAAGGCCCGCATTCTCAAGGCAGAGTGGACCAAGCTCCGCACCCTGCCCTCCACCTGGCGCACCGCCGCCCTGACCCTGGCCCTGGGCATCGGCTTCAGCGTCGCCGTTGCCCTCTCCCAGATCAGCCAGTGGCACACCATGACGGCCCAGCAGCGCCAGGTGTTCGACCCAACCAGCGCCTCGATGAGCGGAGTCATGATCGCCGCGGTCGTCCTGGGGACGCTCGCCGTACGCACGGTCACCGCGGAGTACTCGACCGGGATGATCCGGTCCACCTTCAGCGCCATGCCCGCCAGACCGCTCGTGCTGGCGGCCAAGGCCGCCACCGTCGCTGCGTTCGCTTTCCCCGTGGCGCTGCTCGGCAACCTCGCCGGCTTCGAACTCGGCCAGCGGATATTCGCCGGCCAGCACGTCGCCGTGACCATCGGACATCCCGGCGTGCTCCGGGCCATGTTCTTCGGAGCCGTGGCGGTAAGCCTCGTCGCCGTGATCGGCGTGGGTATCGGCGGCCTCATCCGGCACACCGCGGGAGCGGCCACCACCCTGGCGCTGATCATCATCGGGGGACTCACCGTCGGCCAGTTCCTTCCAGCCGGCTGGCGTCAGTACATGCCCGGAATCGCCACTCAAGCGGCCGTGACGGTGCACCGCTCAGCCGGGCTACTGCACCCCGGCACCGCCATCGCGGTCCTCGCCGTGTACGCCGCCATCACCCTGGGCGCGGCATCCCTCCGGGTGGCGCACCGCGACGCCTGACCCGGCTCAGACCTCCGAGATCAACGACAGGCAGGAAAGGGAACTCTCATGAACACCCCTACCATGACGACCAGGCAGCGGACGACCGACGGGACGACCATGCAGGCGATCACCCAGAACCGCTACGGCGAGGCCGAGGACGTGCTGCGGCTGCAGGAGATCGCCCGGCCCGCGATCGGCGAAGAGGAAGTACTGCTGCGCGTCTACGCCGCCGGCGTGGACCGGGGCGTCTGGCACCTGATGACCGGCCTGCCCTACCCGGTGCGCTTCGCGGGCTACGGGATCCGCGCCCCCAAGACCCCGGTGCGGGGCCGCGAAGTCGCCGGGCAGGTCGAGGCGACCGGCCCGGCCGTCACGACACTGCACGTCGGCGACGAGGTGTTCGGCATCGCCGACGGCTCCTTCGCCCAGTACGCCAGCGCCCGGCCGGACAAGCTAGCGCCCAAGCCCGCGAACCTCACCTTCACCCAGGCCGCGGCCGTCCCTGTCTCGGCACTGACGGCCCTGCAGGCGGTCCGCGACCGCGGGCACGTGCAAGCCGGAAACCGGGTGCTGATCATCGGCGCGTCCGGCGGGGTGGGAACCTTCGCCGTGCAGATCGCCAAGGCAGCCGGCGCTGAGGTCACCGGCGTCTGCCGCACGGCCAAGATGGACACGGTCCGGTCCCTCGGCGCGGACCACGTCATCGACTACACCCGCGAGGACATCGCGGCCGGAGGCCACCGCTACGACGTGATCCTCGACATCGGAGGCAACCGTCCGCTCAAGCACCTCCGCTCGGTTCTGAATCCCCGCGGGACGCTGGTCATTGTCGGGGGCGAGACCGGCGGACGATGGCTCGCAGGCAGTGACCGTCAGCTCCGGGCGCTGCTCCTGTCCCCGTTCACCGGCCAGACGCTGACCACGCTGATCTGCTCGGAGAACACACCGGACCTGCTCGCGCTCACCAAGCTCATCGAGTCCGGCCAGGTCAGACCAGTCATCGACCAGACCTACCCGCTGAGCCAGACTCCCGCGGCCATCCAGTACATGCGGGACGGCCACGCCCAGGGCAAAGTCGTCATCAACCTCTGAACCACGACGAAGAGCACGCGGAACGGAGCGGCGTTACGCCCGCTCCGTTCCGCTTCCCTGGCGGCACAGTCCTGCGGCAGATCTCGCGAGGGGTTCATCGAGCGTCCCCTCGGCGAAGCCTTCGGCAACCCCGGCAACCTCGGCGAGCAGGTCGGCCCGGCCGCCCGCGAGCTCACGCAGCACGGCCACCGCGGCGGTCTCCTCTTCTGCGGTGAGCTCACGCCACTTCGCGTGATGCTTCGCCTCACCGTACAGCTGCGTGACGAGCATCCGGTCAGCTTGCGGGCGCTGATCGACCATGTGTTCAAATATGCCACGAAGCCTTGCGCCACTGTCAGCCCCGGCGTACGAGTTCGAGGACACCCGGGCACAACCCGGTTACGGGACTAGCGCCCACACGACCGCGTTCCCGGCCCCGACGCCAAGAAAGGTGGCATAGTGCAGTACCGCCAGCACGGCTATCCCGCCCAGAGCGTGTCGAGTGATGAGTGCTCATCACTGTGGGACTTGCGCCTACGTGGGGCCGGCTGCTTGGGCTGTCGCTTGCCGGCATCGATGATCGCGAGTACAAACAGGACGTGGGCAGGGACCTGCTCGGTAGAGCTGGTGTTAGCGCGCAGCTGGAGTTGCACCTTGCGGGAGCCAGGCGATCATGATCGACCTGGACGAGGCGGCCCGGCTGATCAGCCACGCCGAGCGGGAGCTGGGGATGGCGCCCGCGGTGGCGGGCGCGGCGGCTGAGCGCGCGGTCGAGATCTTGTCGCCGGGAACCGCGCTGGCCGAGGAGCCGGATGCGGCGTGGGCCGAGCCGGCCAGGGGTGAGCTGCGCGGGCTGCTGCGCCGCGCCCGGCACGCCCTGGCGGAGGCTGCGCAGGCGACCGGCGACGCGGACCTGGCGGCCCGGGTCGCCGCGGACGCGATGGCCGATGACCCGTTCGACGAGGGTGCGCACCGCCTTTTCATGTCCGCCTGCGCGGCGGCGGGCGAGCGAGCGAAGGCGCTGGAGACATACGCGCGCCTCAGCAGCCGGCTAGCCGGGGAGCTTGGTACCGATCCCGCGCCGGAGACCCACGATGTGTATCTGGCCATCTTGCGCCAGCGGCGTCCCGGTGACCCTGGCCGCCGCGAGCCCGGCCAGGCGCGTGCCCGGCCGGGCACGCGCCTGGCCCGGAGCGGGGACCTCTCCGGGCGGCCTGGCTCAAGCGCGGCATCGCAGGAGCTGGCCGGCCGCGATCGTGAGCTGGCCGAGCTCGCCGGTTCGTGGGCGAACGCCGCTGCGGGTGAGCCGGGCGTGGTGCTGATCGTGGGCGAAGCCGGAATCGGGAAGACCAGGCTGGCCGAGGCGCTGGCGGCGGAGGCGGCCTCGGCCGGGGCGATGGTGTTGCCTGCTCGCTGCTATGAAACCGAGCGGTCGCTGTTCCTGCAGCCGGTGGTGGAGGCGCTCCTCCCGGCGGTCACCGGGCGGCCCGCCGCGGAGCTGCGGCGGCTGCTGGGCGACGCTGCGCCGTCTTTCGCCGCGCTGGTGCCGGAGGCCGCGGCGGTGCTGGGATCGATGCCGGCCGAACGGGTTCCTGTCGACATGCAACGCCGCCGGACGTTCCTGGCCGTGCTGGGCTTCCTGCGCGGGCTTGCGGCACGTAACCCGGTGCTGGTCGTGCTGGACGACCTTCAGTATGCGGGCCAGTCGACCATCGAATTCGTGCACTACCTGGGCCGGAACGCGGGCGGCAGCCGACTGCTCGTGGTCGCCACGGTCCGGGCCGAGAACGATGCGGAAACCAGTGCCGCGCTGACCGCCGTGGCCAGCCGGGTCGAGGTCGGGCCACTCGGAGCGGCTGCAGTCGAGCAGCTCGCGGGCCGGGCCGGCCAGGCGGGTCTGGCCGACCGCATCCTGCGGCAGACCCGCGGGCATACGTTGTTCGTGGTTGAGGTGCTCCGCGCGCTGGCCGAAGGCGACAGTGGCCTGCCTGAGTCACTGCGCAGTGCCGTGCAGGCGCGGGTCCGCCGTCTAGGCCCCGAGGCCGAGCAGTTGCTGCGCGCCGCCGCGGTTCTCGGCGCGGCGGTCGACCCGGCGATCGTGGCGGGCCTGGCCGACGTGCCGCCCGCGGCCGCCTTGCGGCACTGTGAACTCGCGCTGCGAGCCAGGCTGCTGGCGGTCGCCGGCCGCGACTTCGAGTTCGCCAACGACCTGATCCGTGAGGCCTTGTACACCACCACCCCCGAGCCCGCCCGGCTGGCGTACCACCAGCGCGCCGCTGACCGGCTGACGAGCCAGCCGGAATCGCTGGCCCGGCACGCCGCCGCCTGCGGCGACTGGCTGCGGGCGGCGCGGGCGCTGCTGTCGGCCGCCGATGAGGCCTTCCGCCGGTTCGCCATGCTGCGGATCCCGCGGCCGGTGCAGGCCGCCGCCGCAACCATGGCGAAGGCCGGCGAAGGCGATGCCCCATGGGTGGCAGCCGACCGGGGCGCGCCAGCGGCTTTCGATGCGGTGCTGCCACGGCGTGCTGTACTTCCCGGATCCCGGGCCGCTGCTGGACGCTATCCGCACAGGTTGTCGTCCCGGGCGGGATCGTGTCCTTGCTGGTCCGTACCGGCATGTCGCCGCGCTGCTGCACCTTGTCGCGGTGCGCGGCTGACCGGGACAAGCTGACCGGGACAAGCTGACCGGGTAACACAGGGCGGCCGGCCAGGGACTGCAGGAGCGACCAGCGTTCCGGAGCGCGGCTCGCCCAGCCAGGCGCCGCGGGCGGCGAAACCCGGACGGACGCGGAGGCCGGGACGGGCGTCCACGGGCCGGACAGGTCGGCGATCAGGGCGGCCAGTTCGCAGATGGTGCGGGCGGAAAGCGCGGCTCCCGCGCGCTCGTCCAGTTCCGCCAGGGTGAGCCGCCCCTCGGCGACGGCCGCGCACAGGATGTCCACGGCGGTGTTCCGGTCGGCGTCCGAGGCCCGCTGCTCCGGCTGGAACAGCGGGCCAGGGAGGATGAAGGCGAGCGGCACCACGGGGATCAACGGCCGGGGCTCTCTCACACCGTGACGCGGCGGATCGTGGCCTGGCCGCCGGCCAGGCACACCACCGTCAGCGCGGCGATGACGCCGGTCAGGTCGAGGGCGCTCAGCGTGGCAGGGTACCCGCCTGCCGGCCGCAGCCGCAGCGGGCCGGCACCGGCCCGGGAGTACGCGAACGTGACGGCGAGCGCGACCAGCACCTGAACGGCGATGAACGCGATCAGGCCCAGCACGCCCCACCGGCGATTCACGATCCCGTACCACATGCCGTACACGAACAGCGCGGACAGCCCCACGAACGAGGTCAGCCAGGTGGCGTACCAGGGCCCGTTCAAGATATACGGCACCCGGAAGAAGGTGAGGGACAGTCCCCAGCCGCCGGTCGCCCGTTCGATGGCCTGCAGCCCGGCTATCACTAGTCCGGATACGAGGGACATCGACACCCCGAGCAACGCGGTACCAGCATAGAAGGAGCGGCGGGTCGCGCCGAGCGCGAGACCAAACGGCAGCCACCGGCCGGTGCGCTGCACACCCACCACGAAGAACATGCCGAAGATGACGACCAGCCCGTCGCGGAAGGCGCCGCCCCCCCGTGCCACGTCCACGGCAAAGACAAATGCCAGGGTCGCCAACGGGAGCGTGACGAATAGCACCGGCTGCACCAGGTGGTAGCGGGCCACCTTGATCATGGTGTTCATGCGCTGGTCCTTTCGGTCAGGGAGCCGACGCCGGCCGGCACGACGGACGCGTGGACCACGAGCTGCTGCAGGGACAGCGGGGTCAGGTCCAGGCCCAGCGACCGGGCCCGCTCGCGGTCTTCACCAGACAGCTGCCCCACCATGACGACCGACGCCTGGGAGCCGAGTCCGCGCCGTTCCCAGACCGGGTGCCCCTCGGTGAAGGAGTCCACCGCGAGGACCGGGCCGCTCACCATGGTGACCATGCCCCGCAGCCCGTCGGCCGCCGTGTCCAGCACGACCCGGCCGCGGTCGATCACGACCACGTTCTCGAACAGGGCGGCGGCCTCGTCGATCAGGTGAGTGGACAGCACCACCGTACGGGGGAAGTCCGCGTACTCCACCAGCAGGCGGTCATAGAAGACCTGCCGGGCGACGGCGTCCAGCCCGGCGTACGGCTCATCGAACAGCGTCACCTCGGCGCGGGCGGCGAGCCCGATCGTGATCCCGAGGGCCGACCGCTGCCCGCGCGACAGGCTCTTGATCGCCTTGTTCGCCCGCAGGCCGAAGTCCTCCAGCAGCGAGGACGCCAGGCCCGCGTCCCAGTTCGGATAGCAGGAGGACGCGGCGCGGAGCGCGTGGGACACCTTGAAGTCCGGGTACACCTGGTCCTCGCGGACGAGCACCAGGCGGCGCACCACGTTCTCGTTCTCGGCCGGCGGCGAGCCGAAGACCCGCACCGAGCCGGATGACGGGAACTCCTGGCCCGCCAGGATACGCAGCAGGGTCGTCTTTCCCGCGCCATTGCGGCCGAGCAGCCCGGTAATCGTCTCGGTGCCGATCGTCAGGTGCACGTCATCAAGGGCAACCTGGTCTGGGTATCTCCGGGTCAGCCCGGTTACCGAGATCGCTGGTGTCATAGCGACGCGCCTTCCCGCTCGTTACTGACTTCCTTGACCAGCCCGATCAGCTCGTCCGCGTCGATCCCAAGCCGGGCCGCTTCGGTAAGCAGCGGCGCCACGTACCGGTCGGTGAACTCGGCACGCCTGCGGGCCAGCAGCGCCGCACGCGCCCCGGCCGCCACGAACATCCCGATGCCGCGGCGCTTGTCCAGCAGTCCCTCGTCGGTGAGGATGTTGATCCCCTTCGCCGCGGTCGCCGGGTTGATCCGGTAGAAGGCCGCTAGTTCATTGGTCGACGGCACCCGCGCGCCCTCGGCCAGTCCGCCGTCCGCGATCTCCCCCGCCAGCCGCCCCGCCACCTGGGCGAACAGCGGGGTTCCCTCGTCCAGACCAGCCATTTCCCGCACCGTTTCCAACCTCCCGGCTTCATTAGTTCATTACCTGAGTAATGTACCACTCAACCCCGAGTCCGATCAACGGCCGAGATCCACCCGTGCGCCGATGCCGCACCGCCGCGCGGAACCAACGCTGGTGCTATGGCAGGCGAGCAGGCAACGGGCGGGCCGTCCCGCGCGACCGGGCGCGCACGGGCTCCATTAACCCGAACCGGCCAGCCGGCGTCTTCACCGTACGTTCGGCAGACGGCGGCGGCCTGGTCCGCGTCACGGCCAATCCGAACGGCAACCATGACATTCCCGGCGACTACTCGCCCGGCGGTGGCAGGATCGTGTTCCTCCGGATCACCGACCTCGACAGCGAGACCGGCACCCTTTCGTCGTGAACACGGACGGCAGCGGCCGCGCCGGATCACGGCACCAGGCTTCGCCGAAGACTCGGGATGGCCAGGGCGGCCTTCCGCAGGCCAGCAGCCCGGCCAGCAGGTACCACCGGGCGGCTGGTCCGGGCGGGCCGCGCGGCGCACTGGCGTCCTGGGCGGCGATGTACTCGGCCTCGCTGATGATCGCCGGGTGGGCCGGGCGGGCGGAGATCACCCAGCCGGCGGGCAGGTTCCACCGCTGCACCTGGCGGTGGCCGAGCCCGGTGTTGGCCGGGTCAACCAGGTCGTGGTCTGTGCGCCGCCGGTTCCACACCTGCCGCCCGGTATCGCGCGGGTTCGCCAGGATCGCGGCGACCGTGCGTAGCGTCCACGCCGTTCCGCTGCGGTGCGGGTTCCGCTTCGGGTCAGCGGCCGAAGGGCACGGGATTCCTGCATCGTTCAGGGCGCGGGTGATCCGGACGGCGCTGCGCCCGGCCAGTCGGTGGGCGACCATCCAGCGGACGACCGGCGCGGTGTCGGGGCCGGCTCGAGCCGGTGCGCCCGGCGGTCCCACGTGGCGTGCGCCTTGTTCGGGTGCGGGCAGGCGTCGGCGAGCCGGTAGCCGTATGGTGGGCGGCCGCTGAGGTGGCGGCTCTGGCCCATGTCTCAACAAGCCTGCCAGTCCCAAGGCGCTGCGGCGCGGCTCCGGTCCAGGGGCGGTTGGTCCGGGCAGCGGTACTGGACGTCATCGGCTATCCGGCGGCTGTCAGGTCGCGGGCCACGACTAGCAGGTCGCGGGCCAGGACTATTAGCTTCTGCGGATTCGGGCGATGGCTTGGCGATCTTAGCGTGATCGCAAGGAATCCGGCCTGGCAGGAGGCTCCGACGATGGAACCGGTACCGGCAAGACCACGCCATGAGGCGGTCGACCACGACGACCTGCTCGTGCATGAATGGCGGGTGAGGCAGCTCGCCCGGCTGGGGATCCCATGGTCGCTGGCCCAGGCCGCCGCCGACCACGTCGACTGGCACCAGGTCGCCAAGCTGGTGCGCCGCGGGTGCCCGCCGCGGCTTGCGCTCCAGATCCTCCGGTGAGGCAGTCCCCAATGGCCAGCAGCCTTCCCGTCCAGCGGTTGACCGGCGATGCCTTGCGGGCCCAGGTCGCCAGGCAGGCCCGGTGCGCTG
>CAWJPF010000004.1:0-282219 GCA_963844625.1 uncultured Actinomycetota bacterium
GGCGGGCGGCCCGGGCCCGGTGAGGGATCACCGCGACAGCGGCGGCCAGGGCGCCGACCACGCGGCGGACGGGGTGGAACCGGCGGATGTGGTTTATGGCGACCTCCTTGTGATCGTTGCTGCCAGCAACATCCGGCGCAGGAGGTTGCAGAACGGTTGGACCCGATGGACACCAGGCCGCGGCGGGTCGGGTTACCGGCGGCTGGCGGACAGGCTGGCCAGCGCGGCGCGGGAGCGGTCAGCAAGGCCAGATGCCCGCCGTTCCTCATACATGCGCAGCGCTTGGCGCAGGCGGCAGGCAGCTTCCTGCGGCGCGCGGCCAGCCTGGACACCTCGGCCTGCGCCTCCAGTGCGTAAGCCCGGAGCAGGGTTGGAAGCCGGGCGCGGCGATCGCGGCGGCTTCGTCCGCCAGGTGCCGGGCGGCGGCGGACTGGCCGCGCCGCGCGAGCACCTTGGCCCGCACCGCCCGCCACCGGGTCTAGGCGTCGCGGTCACGGGCGGGGGAGATCGCCTCGGCCTCCTGGGTCAGCTGGTTCGCCTCGTCCAGGCGCCCTTGCGCGTACACCGCCTCGGCGAGCCAGGACAAGAAGGAGCAGACAATCCCGCGGTTCCCCATCGCGTGCAGCCCCTGGCATCCTTTTCTCAGCTCGGGCTCCGCCGCCACGGGGTTCCCGGCGGCCATCTCGATCTCGCCGCTACACAGTGCGCAGGAGGGTGTGAGCTTGGTCTCCAGCCCGCGATACAGCGACTGGGCGCGGGCGATCGCCGCGCGGGCGTCGGCGAAGCGGCCGGCGTAGGCGTAAAGCACCGACGATGGCTCGAGCATCGCCGCCTGCCACCACGGGTCGCCGGGCCCGGCTTCGCGGAGGAACTGCTCAGCCCGGGCTATCGCGGCATCGGCTGGGATGGGCAGGTCCCGGTAGGTGACCAGCAGCATGCACCGGGCCTCCCTGTTCACGCGGTGATTGCCGCTTTCGCGGGCGTACCTGATAGCCCGTTCCAGGGCTTCTTGAGGCGGGTCATAATGGGCACCGCGGATGATTCCTATCGCGAGCCATGCATCGGCCAGGCCGTCCACGTCGCCTTCGGCTTCGAGCACCGCCGCAGCGGCCTCGCATTCGCCGGGCGATCCGGCGTCGGCCCCGTGAGCCATTACACGGATTTCCGACCACACCACGCTGATCCGGGCCTGTGCCGCGGCCAGCCCGGCCGCGGCGGCAATCCGGGCTCCCTCGGCCAGGGTGGCCTCCGCCCGTTGCTGCTCGGCGAGCTCATACAGGACCGCCCCCAGGCTGCGGTGCAGGTCGGCGCGAACCTGCGGATCCGGCGGGTGCGCGGCGAGCGCGCGCTCCAGCCATCGCTGTCCTTCCTGGAGGAATCCACGGGCCAGCCAGAACCGGCCTAGCGCCCGGTATGCTGGCCGCACTGGCCACCGCCCTGCTGGCCGCCGCCGCGGCGGTCCCGGCCGCGCTCGCCCGCGCCGGTTGGATGAGGCCAGTATCGGACGCCGGGGCGCAAGTAGCCGCCGTCAGGCGCGTCGGCTGGTTCGTGACAGTGACGCCCTCAATGACTGCAGATCTGGGCAATCTGGGCGCCTGAGTGCGCTCGGCCACGAGCAGAGCCGCCTGTAGCTGTTCTTGTCCTGCGCCCCCGCCCGGTCCCGGCCTCGCCGGTCAGCCGTTCTGAAGGGTGAGCGGGTTGAACGAGCCCGAGACGCCGCTGTACCCTGCTGCCCAGACAATCGCGGCGCCAGGGCTGGCAGATACCGACGTCAGCTGGCTGGCGCTGCCCACATTGGGGCTGGACACGGTTGTCCAGGTAGTGCCGTCCCAGCGCAGGGTGAGGGTCTGCGGCCCGGTGGTGTACCCCACGGCCCACACATCGGAGGCCGAGCGGGCGGTGATCCCGGTGAGCGTGCCGGCTGCAGGGCTGGGCGTAATGGTCCACGCGGTGCCGTTCCAGTGCGCGATGAGCGGGCCGGACGGGCTGTTGCCGGCCGCCCACACGTTGGCCGGGCTTAGCGCGTCAGCCGAGGTGAAGACGGCGCCGGTGACCTGCGGCATCGTGACGAGATTCCACGCGGTGCCGTCCCAGTGCACCGAGTACGGGTCCCATATGTTGCCGTAGACGGTTTGCAGGTAGGTCCCGACGATCCACACGTTGCTGGCCGAGGTGGCGGAGATCGCGCTGACCGTGTTCTGGGCGAACGTGTCCCCGTTGGGCTCAGGGAACGGCGGCTGGTCCGCGGGCCTGGTCCATGTGGTGCCGTTCCACTGCTCTTCCAGCCCGTATGTTGAGCCTTGGTTGCCGATCGTATACGCGTCCGTGGAGCTGATATCGGCCACGCCGACTAGGGCGGTGCCCGGGTTGAGAGGCAGCGGGTCTGGGACGTTCGTCCAGGCCGTGCCGTCCCAGTGGACCGTCAGCGGGCCGAAGTAACCGGGGTGCTTGACCTGGTTGATGGTCCCGACCGCCCACGCGTCGGTGGCGCTGCTCGCGCTCACCCAGCCCAGGTGGACGCCGTTGGTGGCAGGGAAGCTCGGCGGGGTCGCCTGCGACCACGCCGTCCCGTTCCAGTGATCGATGAGCGGAAGCGAGCCCACTGTGCTGGATTGCTGGCCCACGCTTCCGACCGCCCAGGCATCAGTGTCGGTGCGGGCGGCGATGCCGTTGATGTAGGCGTCCTGCCCGGCCGGCGGGGACGGGGCGACGGTCCAGACGGCCGCGAGCGCCGGTCCGGCTCCGAGCAAGACGGCGGCGGCCGCAGCGACCGCCGCGGTTCCGGCAGTGATCGTCGAACGAAGCAACGAAATCCCCCCTTGGCTGGCCGTACCAATCCCTAGTGTTAGATAGAACGTTGGCGGCAGCGGAACGGTTCAACGAACCGGCACCTGGCGGCTGCCGCGAACAGCGGACCGCAGTCCCTCGCCGTCTCGGGCCATGTCATCGACCCTCAGCGGTAAACCATGATCACGGAGGACTCGCGCCAACGCACAGGGACCACATTTCACCGCGTGGGCTGCGGGTCTCCAGAACTCGGCCACGGATCTTGACCTGGGCGTCTGCGCGGCTGGTTCGTATTCGTTGACGAGGCCGCCGAGGACGGCACGGTGCCTGATCCGCTAGCCATCCACCTGCCTGCCCGGCCACTGATCGATCTCGACGGCATAAGTGCTGAGTGATGGAGAAAGTCAGGAGAGAACGCGTGCCGACCCGCCGATATGCACGCACACCGGCTTGAGGCTGATCTGGATTGAGGCGGCCCAGATCCGGGTGATATGGCTGGGGTGCCGGTGCCACTTCATTGGGATGCCCGAGGAGCGATTCGGTGATAGGGCCGCGGTCATCGATTCCCAGGGCGCCGGGTCCCGGGCGTATTTCCAACGGGTGACCGACATCACTGGCAGGAGCGTCACTGGCTGGGACTGAGCCAGTCGCGCTGCCCACGGAGTAACCTGGCCCGCCGGCCGGGCGGAACAAGCCCGACCGGCATCGTAGCGCCGTACCGGGCATGAGCAGGCTCAGCAGTCGGCGGGCAGGCTGATGAGGGTGCCTGCCTGCCACAGCGGCAGTGGCCAGCAGTTGCATTCACCGGCGTCGGATCCGTAGCCGGTGCGGGCATTCATCACGACTGAGTAATCGGTGTACGCCGGCACGGCTTGTGCCTGGGCGGTGGCCGCAGAGGGGGCCACCGCGGGGGCACTGTGGTTCCAGTGAATCGCCCTGGCGTGGACTTCGACGACCCAGACCAGGGTGCGCGGTGCCATCCCCGTGCTGACGTCGCCTTGCGACTCGATCGGCTCGCCCTTGGCGTAGGTGGTCAGGACCAGGTGTACCTGCTCGATGTGGGTGAAGAACCCCCGCGGCTCCCGCCCGGTGACGAGCTGGCACGCCCGCGCTGCCGACATGACGCCGGGCGGCAGCATCACGGTGGTTGTGGCCGCATGGCCGGACTCCGGCGTGGTCCCGGCCGGCGCCTGGGCCGCGCCGCAGCCGCACATCAGCGTCACCGCCGCTGCGGTCATGGCTGCGAGCGCGCAGGCTCGTGTCCGGCCCCGGGGGCGGCCCTTCCTCACGCTCCGCCATGCGGTGCCGCCCGGCAGGCGACGGCCCCGGGAGATCGTGGGTAGGGTGAGCGCCCGGCGTGGCAGGCAACCATGATTCTTGCGGCGGGCGGCTGGGTGGATGGTCATGGCACGTCGGTGCTCTCCCTCGTGGCCGACTGGGATCACGCCGCGGTGGGGCAGCACCCCGCCGCCACGCGGTCCGCTCCCACCATCAGACGCGGCCGTCCGCTCAGTGGTTGCAGCGCCGCACGCAAACTACCGAACGTGGTGAAGGCTCCGCCGAGCACCAGCGCCGGATCCGCCGATCTGGCGCCAAGTCCCAGTCGGCCGACATATCGTCTGGGCCGTGCCCGAACGGCCGTTCCGTTTCGCCAACGTATACCAATACTCACCGCCGGATCACGCGGTTGCCTTGGGCCACTGCCAAGAGGGAGAGCTGCTGATGTCGAAGGGTTACGTGATCTTCACCGAAGACATCCGTGATGAAACGGGGCTAGGCGTCTATGCACAACAGGCCATTCCGATGGTCATGCAAGGGGGCGGCCGGGTCATCGTGGCAGACGATGCTCCCGAGCTCATCGAAGGGTCCTGGCACGGTAAGCGGACCGTTGTTCTCGAGTTTGTGGCTATGACGGCTCCGATTGGCCCCACCATGACGGCTTGAAGTGGCCCCACTTGGGAGCTTGACGTGGGATGGTCGGGGTGCATGCAAACCTGAGGCGGCTCTGTGGCGGCCTCCAAGGTTGAGTTGTTCGAGCTGATCCGGCGACGCGCCCGCATGCAAGCCGGGCAGGAGCCGTGCGGCGCGAGCCGGAGAGGATGGGCGCGACTGCTGGGCCCGCCCTGCCAGGTCCCGGAGTCCGCCGGTCGGCGCCCGCCTCATCGCCGGGCGCGTCCCGCCGCGTGCTCGCGGATGTACGCGATCACGGTGTCCAGGGCGGCTTCGAGGGCATCGGTGGTGTGCTGGGCCTGGGCGAGGAGCAGGCCGCCCTCCACAGCGGCGAGCAGTGCGAGGGCAAGCTGGCCCGGGTCGGTCCCCGGCGCCAGGGTGCCGTTGCCGGTCATGGCGGCCAGGCCGGCCCGGATCGCCTCGGACCAGGCGGTGAAGCTGGCGGCCAGGGCGTCGCGGGCCCACGGGTGGTCGTCGGACAGTTCGCTGCACAGGCTGCCCAGCGGGCAGCCGCCGGCGCCGTGCTGCTGCCGGGCGGCGTCGACCACGACGTCGCGCCATGCACAGAGCGCGTCGAGGCTGTCAAGCCTGGCCAGGAACGGTGCATGGTAGGCCAGCATCGCGTCGGTCTGGAACGCGATGACTGCCCGGGTGAGGTCGTCCTTGTCGGCGAAGTAGTGGTAGATCTGCGAGGAGCTGACGCCGGCGGCGTCGCGGACCGCCGGGGTGCTGGTGCCCGCGACTCCGTGACGGTACATGAGATCCGCCGCGGCCGCGACGATCCGGTCTCGCGTCGCGCGGCCTTTCCTCGTGCTCGGCGCGTCCTGCCGCGGCATCTGATCACCCGCCCCCTGGAATGGATTTGACGATCCAATCCTACCCGGCCTAGATTGGATAGGTCGATCCAATCAAGACGGAGGCACCAGATGAGCTTCGAGCATGCGACCGTGCTGGTCACCGGCGGGACGTCCGGCATCGGCCGGGCGACCGCGCAGTTGTTCGGCGACCGCGGCGCGAAGGTGGTTGTCAGCGGCCGTGACGAGGCCCGCGGCCAGGAGGTGGCTGCCGAGACCGGCGGGCGCTTCATCCGCGCGGACCTGGCCTCGCCGGAGGACGTGCGGCGCCTGGCCGCCGAGGCCGGGGAGGTGGACGTGCTGGTCAACAACGCCGGGTTCTGGGAGCTAGGCGCGAGTGCCGAGACCAGCGAGGCGGGCTTCGAGGCGATGGCCGCGGTGAACTTCCGCGCGCCGTTCTTCCTCACCGCGGCGCTCGCCCCGCAGATGGCCGCACGCGGCCGCGGGGCGATCGTGAACGTGTCGACGATGGTCGCCGCGCGGGGAGCGGCGGGCATGGCCGCCTACGGGGCGACCAAGGCCGCGCTGGAGGCGCTGACCCGCTCGTGGGCGGCCGAGTTCGGCCCGGCCGGCGTGCGAGTCAACGCCGTCGCCCTCGGGCCGAGCCGCACCGAGGTCACCAAGAGCATGGGCGACATGCTCGACACGTTCGCCGCCGCCAGCCCCCTGGGGCGCCCGAACGAACCGGATGAGGTTGCCCGCGTGATCGCCTACCTGGCCGGCGAGGAGGCCCGGCCGGTCACCGGGACGGTCCTCGCCGTCAACGCCGGCCGCGCCGCCACTCTCTGACCATCCACGTTTCAGCCAGTTCAACCTGGCTGGACCCACAGAAGATGAGAGGGAATCACGATGAGCACACTCCCCGGAAAGACCGTGCTGATCACGGGCGCCAACGCCGGGATCGGCAAGGACGTGGCCCGGCAACTGGCACTACGTCCCGAGATGGCCCGCATCTACCTGGCGTGCCGGAACAACGACCGGGCGACAACGGCGAAGGCCGAGCTCGAAGCGAAGACCGGCCGGCCCATCTTCGACATCATTCTCATGGACGTTGCCGATCCGGGCTCGGTCCGCGCCGGCCTGGCGGGCATCAACGGATCGCTCGACGCGCTGGTCATGAACGCCGGTACAGTCGGCGGCAAGACGGCCATGGACTTGACCGCCAACGGGGTCACTACCGTGTTCGCGTCGAACGTTCTTGGCCACGTCGTCCTCCTCGAGGCGCTCCTGACCGAGGACCGGCTTGGCGAGGTGGCGGTCTTCGCCGGAAGCGAAGCAGCCAGGGGAGTCCCGAAGATGCGGATGAAACGGCCATCGTTCGTCTCAACCTCCGCCGACGAGCTCGCCACTGTCATCGACGGCAGCTATTTCGCCGACCGCAAAACTGACCTCGCTTTGGCCTTCGGGCAAGTCAAGTACATCGGGGCCCTCTGGATGGCCTACCTGGCACGCCAGCACCCCGACCGCCGATTCATCACCGTGAGCCCCGGCAGCACCTCCGGCACCCAAGCCCCCAACGACCTCAAGCTACCGATGCGTATAGCGGCCAAATACGTCATACCCGCCCTGGGGATGGCCCACAAACTTGACGTGGGCGCGAGGCGACTGGTCGACGGCGTCACCGACCCGACCCTGTCGAGCGGCGTGTTCTACGGCAGCGCGGCCAACACGATCACCGGTCCCTTGGTCGACCAAGCGGACATCTTCCCCGACTTGGCCAACCCGTCATTTCAGGACCACGCCAACGAGGCCATCCACCGCTTTATCACCTAATGACCTTGCCCCCGTTCTGACGGCCGGAAGGTGGGGCCACTTCAAGCCGTCACCCCGACCCCGAATCAGTCCCAGACGGGGCCACTTCAAGCCGTCATGGTGGGGCCAAATGAAACCGTCCTAACCAAGTTTGACTCCGTGGAGGCCGCGCGGAACTGGTACAGGTCGCCTGAATATCAAGGGGTCGTGGGTCTCCGCCACGCTGCCGCGGACAGCAACGCAGTGATCGTCGTGGGCTTCGAGCTGCCGACCGGCTGACCTGAACTTCCACCCGGTGGCTGGAGAGGGAATTCGCGCAGAACTGGATGCTCGGCGCTCGACGTCTTCGGCTGTTGCACGCACCCCAGCCGCGAAATTATCGGCGATAAGTTCGCTCACGCTTTTGAGCAAGGATAACGCTGCGTCACGATCACTCGTTACAGTCAGCACGCAAGATCCGCCGATCTGTATGTCGTCCCCAGTTGGCTGCTGACTGCTCTTTCCGCGCCTGAATAGCCGATCTGAGCGGGCTGGCGGCGCTGTCGGCTTGATTTCCGAGGGTCAGCGACCCCGGTGTCCCCAGGATGCGACGCTCATGGGGCCGTAGGTGGTGAAAGCGGGGTCCTGGAGAAGACGAAACGTGTCGTGAAGCGCTACCTCGGTGACGGCGCCGGAGGAGGGGAGACGATCGGCGACCTTTCCGCGGTGAAGCGCAGCCTGTCGCTCCGGAGGGGTGAGCCACCTTGAACGTGGTGGACCCTGTCCTCGGTGCGGACGTCGACGAGGTCGTGGCGGCCAGGTCGGCGGGGAGCCTGCGTGCGTACTGGCTGTCCATGCCGCCGCTGACGGTTTCGAGTAGCGGCACCGCTGGGTGACCACCCGGGTCACCACGTCTGTTTCGGACGCGTAGGGGGTGACGAAGTCCGGGTCTTCGGCCAGCAGCAAGCCACCGGGGCGCAGGGCGGAGGTGATCGAGGCGACGGCGGGCCGGCGGCACCGGCTGGCCGCGGGATGGCCTGGGCGGCGACCAGGTGAGCCAGCCAGCGTGGTGCCCGGTATCTGGCAGCTATGCGCCGGTGACCACGTACACCGGCCACCGGTCTCCGGTTTCGGCTAGTTCGTAGGCGCCGGCCTTGGCGAAGGCGATTCCGGATCCGGTGAGAAGGTCCTTGACGGTTCGCGAGGTGAGTATCTGGCCTGGTTGCGCGAGCGCGGTGATCCGGCCGGCGATATGAACGGAGATCCCGTTGATCTCGTCGCCGACGAGATCAACTTCGCCGGTGTGGATCCCGGCGCGCAGCCCGATTCCACGTGCGGCAGAGTCGCTGCGAATGGCGGCTGCGCATCGGATTGCTTGCCCGGGTGCGTCGAACGTCGCCAGGACGCGCGATCCCGTGCTGTCGCGAATGCGGCCGCGGTGAGACAGGACGTGCTGCCTGGCCGCGCCGAGGTAGGCGAGCTGACCGGCCTGGCGCTGGTTACCGGCTCCCGCGCCGGCCAGATCGCCGATGATCTCGGCGGCCAGGATCGTGGACAGCACCCGGGCTTTGTCGGGAGGCGGCGGCGAAACCGCGAGGAAGTCCTCGATCTCGGCGAACATCACCTCAAGGTCCTCGGGTCCCGCGACCCGCAGGACGTGGTCGCCGGGCTGCTCGAAGTAGCGGGCGCCGGCGATGTGGGCTGCGAGGTAGCGGCCGTAGAACGGGGGATTGATCCGGTCGCCGAGGCGCTGGATCACCAGCGTCGGCACGTGGATCGCGGGCAGCACGGCGCGGACGTCGATTTCCCGGATCATCCGGATCATGCGCAGGAACGCGCTGGGACTGATCGCCATGCGCTCAAATCGGCCGACCATCTCGCGCGCCCGCAGGGAGCTCGACCGGCTGGGGAAGAACCAGTCGATCGTCGCGCCCTGTCCCCAGCGGTGGGTCGCGATCTCTTCCATGGAGGCATACACCTGCTTCGCTCCGTCACCGCACAGGTAATCAGGCGCGGGAAACCATCGGGCGAACGCTGATCCGAGGATCAGCGAGCTCACCTTCTCGGGGTGGGTCGCGGCGAACAGGATGCTCATCGGGGCGCCCTCCGAGTAGCCGAACAGGACGGCCCGGTCTGAGGAGACCGCGTTCATCACCGCCTGCACATCGTCCATGCGCTCTTCCAGCGGGGAGTCGCCCGGCGCGCGGTCGGACAGTCCCGTGTCGCGCTTGTCGAACAGGATCAGCCGTCCGAGCCCGGCGAGCCGGCGATAGAACTCGGCCGTGCCCGGGTCCTCCCACGCCAGCTCGGCATGGCTCAGCACCCCCGGCACGAAAACAATGTCGCGCTCGCCGTCACCGAGCACCTGGTAGGCGATGTGGACCGCCCCGCTCTTGACATAGCGAGTCTCCGGCCGGGTGTCATGATCGCTCTCGCTGCGCCCGGCGGGCCGGTATTCGAGACCCGGGTCTTGGCGCAGGATGCGGGTCTCAAGGTCCCGGAGCCCGGGGCCCGGCTCGATCCCTAGCTGGCCGACCAGAACCGAGCGCAGCTCCCGGTACGCGCGCAGAGCGTCGGCCTGGCGCCCGGCGCGGTACAGCGCCAGCAGGCGCTGGAACCAGAACCGCTCACGCAGCGGGTGCTCCGTGGTCAGCGCCTCAAGCTCCGCGACCGTCTCCTGGTGCCGCCCGCAGGCGAGCTGCGCCTCTACCCGTGACTCGACGACGTCCAGGCGGTGCTCCTCAAGCCGCGCCTGCTCCGCACTGGCAAAGGGGAGCTCATCCAGGTCAGCCAGGGCCGGCCCCGCCACAGAGCCAGCGACTCATCGAGCAGCCGCACGGCTGCGGTCGCCTCTCCAGCGGCCAGCGCAGCACGACCCGCGGCGGCGAGCCGCTCGAAACGCAGCACGTCTAGCTCCTCGGCCGTGACTCGCAACCGATAACCCGGACGGCAGGTAGTGAGCCGGTCGGCCTCGCCGGCCGACCGGAGAACCCTACGCAGCTCCGACAGACGGACCTGCAGGTTGGCAGCAGCACGTTCCGGCGCGAGATCCGGCCAGAGCTCGGCGGCCAGGCGGTCGGCGGATACCACGGCGTTGGCGTTGGCGAGCAGCAGTGCCAGCACTCCCCGGGTCCGCGCACCGCCGATCGCGAGCGATCGCCCGCCAGACATCACCTCGAGAGGACCAAGGACACCGAACTCCATAGTGTTCCCCCGCAGCAGGCCCGGGGCCAGTACGCCCCGAGCGGATCCCAGTGTGGGTAAGCCGACGGTAATCGACTCGTGGGTGCACGGAAATGACCGGGCGTGACGCTGTTGTGTGTCCAAGTGAACTCCGAGGAGGCACGATGAGCAACATCAGCCCTGCCAGCACTTCCGGTGTCGCAGGTCCGCGGTCAAGCGGGGCGCGGGACACCGAGACCGAGCGCTCGAGCGCGGCCAGCCTGCTCCGGCTGATCTGGGGGATCCATATCTCGCGCTGCGTCTACGCGGTGGCCGAGCTGGGGATCGCCGATCTACTCGCCGATGGTGCGGTTAGCGCAAGGCAGCTGGCCCAACGCACCGGCTCCGATGAGCCCTCCCTGTACCGGGTGCTTCGCCTCCTCGCAGCGCTGGACGTATTCCAGGAGCACGATGGCGGCTCGTTCAGCCTGACGGCGATCGGGGAGCGGCTGCGCTCTGACGCCACCCTGGGGATGCGGTCGTGGGCCACCTTCCTCGAGGCGCTCGGCGGCATCCGCCCGTTCGAGCACATCCTGCAGACCGTCAAGACCGGGACACCCGGACTCGAATGCGAGTTTGGAACCGGGGTATTCGAGTTCCTCGCTCAGCACCCCGGCAGCGCCGCAACATTCGATCGGGCGATGTCCGAACGGACCGCTGCATACGCCCCTAGCGTCGCGGAGAACTACGACTTCTCCGACGTTCGCAGCGTGGTCGACGTCGGCGGCGGAAACGGGACCTTGCTGGTCGAGATCCTGCGAACGCATCCCCACCTGCACGGAGTGCTGTTCGAGGTCCCTGCCGTGGCCGCCCGCGCCGACGCGGTGCTCGACGCGGTCGAGGTCGGCCCTCGCTGCCAGGTCCTGGCCGGGGACTTCTTTGAACAAGTTCCGCGTGGCGCCGACTGCTACGTGCTCGCGAACGTACTGCACGACTGGGACAACGCGCGATCGATCCAGATCCTGCGAAACTGCCGCCAGTCGATGGCACGCGGCGGCAGGGTCCTGATCGTCGAGCGACTGATCCCAGAGGACGGCACGGATCGCGTCCCGACGCTCCTGAGCGACATCAACATGCTCATCCTCACCGGCGGGAAGGAACGGTCCAACGCCCACTACGGCGAACTCATTCATGCCGCCGGGCTCAAGCTCGGCACTATCCAGCCGGTCGCGTTCCCCTATGGCGTGATCGAAGGGCTCACAGCATGAACACGTCCGCCGACACCACGCAGCTGGAAACCAGAAGGACTGTCAGCCTTCCTGGCCCCTGCGCTCACGCCCGGCCCGTTGCGGGGGCGGCTGACGATGCCGGCGGCCCGCGCGGCAGGGGCGCAGAGAAAGGCGGCAGGAGCGCAGAGAAAGAAGGTGCCGGTAATGACTGACGTTGCGTGCTTTTGCGGTTGCTGCTTCTCCTTCGATGCCGGCGCGGCGGCCTGTCCCAGATGCGGTGAGGTCGCGACCGTGACGGCCGGCACGCGGCTCGAAGACGCCGGACGCAGCCAGCCGAAGATTCCCGTTCCGGTCGTGAACGGGACCGGGCAGAACGGGCAAACGCCGCAGGCATGCCCGGAACGGGCCGAGCCGGCGCCTTGTCCGCCCGCCCAGCGGGCGCTGTTCATGACCGCGGTGAGCTCGCGGGCCGCTGCCCGCCCATTCCCGGAACTGACAAGGGAGCACAGTGACATGCACAAAGCCATGACCGCCACGGCGCAGCCGTCCGCGACCGATGTCTATGCACTAGGCCGCGACCCGGGGGAAACCGCGCGGCTGCAGCGCCAGTCCGAGGAACTAGGGCCCGACAGCGCCGCGCTGCTCGACCGGGCGGGACTCAGGCCAGGCCAGGACGCGATCGATCTGGGCTGCGGCCCGCGCGGAATCCTTGACCTGCTCGCCGAGCGGGTCAAGGATTCCGCGCGGGCGCGTCGTCGGGCTGGACGCGGACCCGGGCCACGTCGCCATGGCCAGGAAGTTCACCGCGCAACGAGGACTCGGCAGCGTGCAGATCGTGACGGCTGATGCGCGGCGCACCAGCCTGCCACCAGGATCATTCGACCTGGTGCACGCCCGCACCCTGCTGGTGAACGTGCCCGAACCCGCCGAAGTGCTCGCCGAGATGGTGCGGCTGGCCAAGCCCGGCGGCTGGGTCGCCAGCCTGGAGCCGGACGTGGACAGCGCCCTGTGCCACCCTGCGCCGACCCGCAGGTCCTGTCCGGCCTGATCGGCGTGCACGTGACCGCCGTGACCCGGCTGGCCCGCGCCGCCGTGCCCGCCGTGCCCGCCATGCCCGCCCGCGGCTCCGGCGCGATCATCAACATCGCATCGCTGCTGGCCTACAGCGGCCCCCTCCCCCCGCAGCCGCTCCCGCACCGCGCCACCTACGCTGCCGCCAAGGCCTTCCAGGTGACCTTCACCCAGGCCCTGGCCGCCGAGCTGACCGGCACCGGCGTCCAGGTCCAGGCCCGCTGCCCCGGCCTGATCGACACCGAATTCCACACCCTCGCCGGCCGCGACCCCGCTCCCGGTCATGCAGCCCGACGAAGTGGCCAGCGCCGCGCTGGCCGCACTGCGCCTCAGCGAGGTCATCTGCATCCCCGGCCTGCACGACCCGTCGATGATCGACACCATCACCCAGGCCCAGCAGGCACTCCTGCTGACCGCAGTCAGCTCGCCGCTAGCCAGCCGCTACCAGCCAGCCTGACCCCCACCAGAAAACCGGCGCAGCCCGCACCGCACCACAACACCCGGGCGCATAACCGGGAAATCAGTACACGCCGCAGGAATGCCGAACCCGGATCCGGCTGAACGATGCTCCTATGGGTTGTCAAGGCCTTCTTTAGCAGGGAATTCGGCTGGATTAGATCTCTGCTGTGAACGGACAAGACAGGGATGGGCCGCTCCTGGTGGAGGGCAGGCTCTTATCAGGTCACGAGGGGCAGCAGCTTGGAGAAGGGACCCGGGGCGGTCGGCGGATCGTTCGAAGGCCAGCACGTCTGCGGCAGCCGATTAGCGAGCCAGGCCGCCCCGGGAGCTGGCAGCGTCAGCCGCGGGCGCGCAGGTAGGGGTAGACCTCGCGAGCGACGTAGCGCTTCAGGCAGCGGATGATCTCCTTCTTCGACAGCCCCTCCGCCGTGCGCCGCTCAACGTAGGCACGGGTGGCGAGGTGCGCGCTCATCCTGGTGATCACGATCCGCCACAGGGCGTGGTTGGCCTCGCGGTTTCCGCCGCGGTTGAGCCGGTGCCGCCGGGTCTTCCCCGATGACGCCGGGATCGGGGCGACGGCGCACATGTGCGCCCACGCCGCCTCGCTGCGCAGCCGTTCGGGGCGGTCCCCGGCGGCGATCAGCAGCATGGCGGCGGTGTCCGGGCCGACGCCGTAGAGGCTGAGCAGGCCCGGCGCGCGAACGGTGACCAGCGGGACGATGAGGTCATCCAGCCGCTCGATCTGGGCATCGAGGAACTCCACCCGCCGGCCCAGCTCCCGCAGCGCGATGCGGACCGCGTACTCAGCGGCGTCACCCGGTCGCGGCCGCAGCGCCGCGATCCCGGCTGCCAGCGCGGCCGCGCGGTGCCCGGCGAACCGGGCCCGCAACTCGTCCGGGCCGGTCAGGATCAGCGCCCTGGCCTGGTTGATCGCCTGGGTCCGCTCGTTGCGGGCGCTGCGCTTGGCCACCATCAGCGCCCGGATCGCCTCCACCGCCCCGTCACGGCCCTTGGGCGCCCCGGCCGCCCGCCCCGATTGCGCGGCGCGGGCCGCGCTGACCGCGTCCAGGGGGTCAGACTTGCCCTGGCGGCGGCGGTCCTGCCGATCGGCACGGTCCACCTCCACCACCCGGACGCCATGGGCAGCGAGGTACCTGGCCAGGCCCGCCCCGTAGCTGCCGGTGCCCTCGACTCCGACCAGGGCCAGATCCCCGAACCCGCCCAGCCAGCCCAGCAGGCCGGCGTACCCAGCCGCGCTGGCGGGGAACTCCCGCGTCCCGAGCAGTCCCCCGACGGGGTCCAGCGCCGCGGCGACATGCACTTCGGAATGAGTGTCCACGCCGCCGGTAATGGCACGCACGTCTTCTACGATGGTCATTGCCGTCCCTTTCTCAGGTTGAGGGATGGCACGCACCCGCTGGCCGCCCGGATCCGTGAACCCCGGCCTCTTGCACAGGACGGGCAGATCAGACCGGCAACGCCGGTGGGTGCCAAAGAGCCTGGGCCCCGGCCGGCAGATCGATTCGCAGGACAACCAGCAGGCGTCAGCCGATTCGCAGGCCAAGCCGGGACCCAGGCCCGACCCTACGCCCGCACCACCGCAAACCAGCGGAAGCCGGGCCGAACCACCACCTACATCCTCCCTGCCGATTCGGCGATATGGGTGCTTTTGATCCGTCGGCGCATGCTGTGTTCCTCACGGTGGGTCATTGTCAACGGCCTGGCCGAGGGGGTAACGGGATGGCTGGCTGGCCAGCGGTAGTCGGCGGCAGCCGGTCTTCGGGCGGCCGTCGGCATCGGGTGAAAAATGGCCGGCGTTGACAGCCGCGGGCGGGCGCGCGTGCCAGTGTGACAGGGCCGGGTCCGGAGTGCAGGCGCGACGGCGGACCGGGCCGCTGCGGCCAACACAAGAGCAACACAAGTCCGGGTCCAGGAGGCGTCCAACACGCGAGCAACACGCACAAAACGGCATTCCCCGGCGCACCTGGGCACGGGTGTTAAATCGTGGTGTCAGCTCAACTACCAGGATGGATGCGCTCTAGCTGGGCTGATTGGTCAATACTCACCCGGTGGCATCGGGAGCGACAGACCTTCTGAAAAGCGGAAGCTCAATAGCATAATCTGTTATGCCGGAGTCCCAGTTGTAGAAGAGATCAACACACCGATAACACGAACAAGACGGCACCACCCGGTACACGGCGACACGACTGCTGCCATGAGCAGCACATCCAGTGAGCAGCGAAGATGCGGGTGAGCTGGGCTGAGCTATCTTGCTGGCGATAATGATCTCGCGCATGGACGACTGTCTTGTAACCGGCAGGTAGGTCACATCGCGACCACGATCCAGAACGGGCCACAACAGGGGTCGGCTGGTGCTCTTCGCGGTCGCGTGGCGTGATAAGCGGGCAGATTGCCTTTAGCCGGAACAATTACAGATCGCTGATTACGCGCTCTGAAATGCGGAAGGCTTGTCACCGCATCAGGCGCACCGATCGTGGAGTTATGTGTCTTCAGTGCCGGGAGCACGGGCGATCCGAGGGCGGACCTTGATGTGGCTGCGGTGCTCGGGCTGGCGTTCTCGCTAGACTTGGCCATTGAGGTGGGTGGGTGAGCTGTCCGTGGAGGCCCGCTGCAGGCAGCAATTGAAGGGGCTGGAGTTCGGTCGGGGCGGCGCGGCTTCTGGGCCTGACTACGGGCTGGGGGCGGGCGTGATCTGCCAGCGCGCGTCGGCCCAGCCTGCGTCGCTGATCTCGGTGACGGTGTCGTGCCAGCTAGCCGGGCGGCAGCTAAGGCCGTGGGCCGGGTTCACTCGTGCCTGCACCCAGCAGACGGCCCATGCTTGTTGGCCCGTCGTTCGCTCGCATGCCGTGCTGTGTGATCATGAACCGTCGTATCCGTGTCCAGATCCGCAGCGGTGAATCATCAAGAATGCCAGCGCTCGCCGGGAACGCCCGGGCTCCCGCGATCGAGCAAGTTGGCTGTCGACTGTGACGCCAGGGCTCGGTAACGTGGCGATGGTGGTGAGTATGCCCGCGCCGTTCTCGGGCCGAGACGCTCAGATGGCCGCATTGAGCGAGCAACTTGACCGGGCCTGCTCCGGCGTTGGCGCCGTGGTCCTAGTCGAGGGTGACGCCGGGATGGGGAAAAGCCGGCTCCTGGACGAGGCGGCGATGGCGGCGCGCCGCCGCCGGTTCCGGGTCGGGACCTGTGCGGCTGATCCCGGCGATGGCATGGTCGAATTGGCGACCCTGATGGCGGCGCTGTTCGATGGGCCCGACCCGATCTTGGACCGGGCTGAGCTCCCAGACTTGCATGCCTTGCCCGAAGAGAGGTACTGGCTGCTCCAGGATCTTCAGGGTTTGCTTGAGCGGGCAGCGCTGAAGGCTCCGCTTCTGATTTGCCTTGACGACCTGCAATGGGCAGACGGCGGCACGGCGGCTGCCCTGCGAACTCTCCCGAACCGGCTGGCGACGGTCCCCGTCGCCTGGATCCTGGCCTTCCGGCACAGTGCCGGCTCTCGCCAGCTCCAAAGTGCCGTCGACCACCTGATCCGCGGCGGAGGAGAGAGGATGGTTCTTGGCCCTCTGGGTGATGCAGCCGTACGGCAGGTGACGGCCGGTGTCCTGCAGGCGGAGCCCAGCAGCGACCTGCTGAGGATGGCTGAGCGTGCTGGCGGTAACCCGTTCTTCCTCGTTGAGATGCTCTGGGGCCTGCAAGAAGAGCAGTTCGTACGCATCGAAGCTGGCCGGGCTGAGTTGGTGGAGGCTCGGCTTCCGCGCCGGGTGGGGGACAACATGCGGCGGCGGCTGGACCAGATGCCGAAACTAGCACATCAGATAGCGGCCGTGGCCACCGCATTGGGCCGGAGGTTTTCGCTCGATGACCTGGCGGCGATGCTTGATTGCCCGCCGTCAGCGTTGCTGGGCCCGGTGGAGGAGGTGCTTCACGCGGGCCTATTCGTCGAGAGCGGGGAGATGCTCACCTTCCGCCACGACTTGATCCTGGAGGCAGTCCGGGCCAGCTTGCCCCTGCCGGTGAGCCGGGCCCTCGACCGTCAGGCGGCCACCGTCCTAATCGCCAGGGGGGCGATGCCGCTTGAGGTGGCGACCCGGCTCGCAGCGAGCGCCGAGCCGGGAGACGAAATCGCGATCAGGACCCTGTCGCAGGCCGCCGACGCGCTGGACGCAAGCGATCCCGGGGCTGCCGCCGACCTTAGTCGGCGGGCCCTCGACCTCGCACCGCGCGATCATCCATTGCGCAGGGCACTCGTGGCTCAAACCGCCGTTCGCTTGCATGCCGCAAGGCGCGGCGAGGAAGCAAAGGCATTCGCCGACACCGCTTTGCGCCAGGCGCTGCCGACGGAGGAAGAAGCCGACTTCCGCCTGATCATTGCTGCCATGTTCGCGATTTCGCCGGACATACGCGCGGACTCCTGCCGCAAGGGGCTTGCCCTTCCGGAGATCTCCGTGTATCTCCGCTCCCTCCTGTCCGCCAACCTGTTTCACAATCTGGTGACTGCGGGCCGGCTGGACGAAGCGCGGGCCGTGCTCCCCGGGGCGAAGGAGGCAGTTGACGAGTCCGGCGATGCGTGTGGCCATTTCGTCCTGGAACTTGCCGATTCTGGCCTGACCTATGCCGACGGCTGTTTCGCACGAGCGCTAGAACTCGTTGAATCCGCTCAGCGGAGCGGTCACACGGCTGCCGGCGAGCCAGGGTTGTCACCTCAGTACTGGCGTATTTTGCAAGCACGCCGGCAACTCACCACACAGTGGCACTGCGATGCACTCACTGTCCTTGACCGGATCGACGAGTCGCTGCAGATCTCAATCGAGAGCATCGCCGCCGCCCAGCACGAGCGGCAGGCCTGGGCTCTGGGCATCTTCGAGACCGGGCGGGCACGGCAACTGCTCCAGATGGGCCGGGTCACGGATGCCGCGGCGGCCCTCGGAGAGCTGTTTATCCCAGACATGGCGCATCAGGTCGTCAGCGTCCTGGACGCCGCGGGAGTGGCCGCCCTTGGGCGCGTGGCGATTCACACCGGTGACCGGAACCTTGCGCGGCAGGCCGCGGAGATCGCTCAGGTGATGCTCACCCAGGATGCTCCCAGCGTCCGCCGGCACGCCGCCTGGTTGCTCACGCTGCAGGCCATGGCTGATGGCGACCCGCTCCGGGCTCGGGAGTGTCTGTGCTTCCTCGGCGAGAAGGAGCGCATGTCGGTACTTCCCCTGTTCCCGATGGACGTCACCGATGAGATACAGCTGATCCGCATCGCCCTCGCCACGGACGACACTGAGCTCGCGGAACACGCGGTCGGCACTGCCCGGCGCCGTTCGCACCTCAACCGCGATGTCAGGTCCCTGGAAGCCGCCGCGGCGCACGCAACCGGCCTCATCAACCACAGCGAGAAGGACCTTGCCGAGGCGGTGGGGCTCTACGAGAAGGGTCCCCGGCCACTGGCACTTGCCTCAGCGCTGGAGGACCTGGGTGGCGTTGCCGTGGATACCGGCGGAGCCAGCCGCGGCATCGGTGCGTTCAGCCGCGCGCTCGTGCTCTACGCCGAAGCCGGGGCTAGCTGGGATGCCGGCCGGGTACGGCAGCGGCTGCGGTCCCTGGGAGTACGCCGCCGCGTGGTCCCGGCACAGCGGCCCGATACTGGCTGGGCCGCGATGACGGGCTCTGAGCTCGCCGTTGCGCGGCTCGTTGCTCAAGGGCTGACCAACCGGGAGGTGGCCGAGCGCCTCTTCATATCACCCCACACCGTGAGCGGCCATCTGCGCCATGTCTTCATGAAGCTCCGGGTAAATTCGCGAGTCGACCTGGCCCGTATCGCCCCGGCACGAGGAGACGCGCTGAGCCCGCCTGCTTAAGCGACAGCGCGCGGTGCCGGCGGATCACGCTCTATGCCACGGTGATCGCTTGACGGCACTCGCCATCCGTGCGACGGGCCGCCCGCTGAGTTGAAGGCCTCATCCGGCGATGACGTCGAACTCGTTGCCTTCGACGTCAGCCAAAGTCGTCCAGCGGGCCCCGGATTCCTGGACGTCGCGAAGATTCCGGGCCCCTAGGCTGAACAGGCGCAGCGTCTCGGCTTCCAGGTTGTCGGTGATGAGGTCGAGGTGGAGGCGATTCTTGACGACCTTCGTTTCGGGTACCTGGTGAAATGCGAGCCGCGGTCCGCTGGTGGCCTGGTCGCCGGCAAGCAGCACGGCGTTCTCGGCGGTGGCGCCTGCTGCGACCTGCCGGTCCAGGACGGCGCCCCAGAACCGGGCCAGTGCGGCGGCGTCGGCGCAATCGACCGATATGCCGAAGACCTTGTTGCTCATGGTCGATGTTCCCTTCACGCTTGTGTGCCCGAGGTGTATTGCCGGGGGTGCGGCGCCGCTGACCAACCACTCCATCGGGCTCGGCGGCCCGACGACAATGCCGGGCAGCCGCACAGGGCGAGGCAGGCAGTATGAGGGCTAGCTGCCGGGCGCGTTCTTGCTCAGTTCCGCGATCTGGGCGCGTGCGGCTGTGACGAGGTCGGCGTTGGTGTTCGCATGCCCGTTCAGGCCCCATCCGCCGTCGGGTGCCTCGGTCAGCACCACCCAGGTCCGGCCGACCAGGGCAGGGTCGCCGGCGGCCGCCGCGACGATGTCGGTGAGCTGGCGGACGACCGCGAGTTGCTTGTCGCGATCCAGCGCACCGGAGTTGGTCAGGACCTGCACGCGGACATAGTTGCTGTCGCCGTCGACGTTGGCCAGCGAGTCGGCAGGGAAGTCGTGTACGAACGCCGCAGTGTTCTTCCGGAACATTGGGATGTCCGGGACCTGCTCGACCGTCATGACGGCGGTAGCGAGATCCACGGCCAGCCGGTGCTTGTCAGCGAATGTGCCAGCCGCAGCGTAGGCGTCGATCATGGGCATTAGGAGAATCCTTCCAGTCTTGATTTGCCTCTAGGTCCCCACGCATCGTCTTGGCTCGGGAACTGGCGCAAGGGCTGCTTACTGTCCGTATGGCTGGGCGTGGGCGGCGAGCCAGGAAGGTGTACGGGTTGCCAAGATCCGGGTTATTGCCTCTGCGTTCAGCTTGTCAGCTCACTCCAGTGTCGCTACCAGGTCATCAGCCGACACGACGCGAACGTGCTATCTGCAAACGCCCCCGCTCACCGCGCTGGAGTCACTCGCAGGTCAGCAGGCAGTCTGCCTAGCGTGGCTGTTCGCTGTCCGGGCCCGCGCTACGGCGAGCGGCAGCCGCCCATGTCGTGGCAGCCGATCAGGGCGAGCACCGGCATGCAGGGTGCACCGCTTCCGCTTTCTGACCTGCAGGTGGCACCAGTGCGGCGAGCGGGGGCGTTTGCAGATAGCACGTTCGCGTCGTGTCGGCTGAGCGCCCCCGGATCGACACTGGAATTAGTTGAACCAGAAAGGACCGATGGCCATGGATGGTGCAAATGCTCTGATGCGCACGCTAGTCGAATCGGGGGTCACGACCTTGTTCACCAACCCGGGAACGACCGAGCTGCACCTGGTAGAGGCGGCGGAGGCGACTCCCGGCCTGAGATCGGTCCTGGGCCTGTTCGAAGGCGTCGTCAGCGGGGCCGCCGACGGCTACGGCCGCATCGCCGGGCGGCCCGCCGCCACGCTGGTGCATCTGGGACCCGGTCAGGGCAATGCCTGGGCCAACTTTCACAACGCCCGCCGTGCGCGCACGCCGATCGTCAGCCTGATCGGCGACCACGCCACCTACCACAAGCGCTTCGACCCGCCGCTGGAATCCGACATTCCTGCCGTCGCGCGCGCACTCGGCAGCGCTGTGCGTACGCCGCGGATCGCCGAGCAGGTCAGTTCCTGCGCGGCGGCGGCGGTGGCGGACGCGGCGTCGGCACCCGGGCGCATCTCCACCGTCATCATGCCCGCGGACGTGTCCTGGTCGCCGACCGAGACGATGGCAGCCCCGGTGCCGCCGTCACCGGCCAGCATCGTGCCCGGGGAGCGCATCGAGCGCGTCGCGGCCCTGGCCGGCCGGGGCGCGCAGACAGTGCTGCTGCTCGGCGGGGCCGCCTGCCGTGCAGAGGGTCTGCGGGCGGCGAGCCGCATCGCTGCGGCAACCGGAATCCCGGTTTACACCGAGACGTCCCCGGCCCGGCTCGAGCACGGCGCCGGCCTGCCCGACTTCCCGCGGCTGGGGTTCTATCCCGAGCAGGCCGTGGCACAGCTCAAGGGCGCCAGCCACGTCCTGCTGGCCGGGGTGCACGAGCCTGTGGTGATGGGCTTTGCCTATCTGGGCCAGCCGAGCTCGCCGGTACCCGCTGACGCCGCCATGGTCACGCTCGCGGCCCCGGGCGAAGACACCGCCCGCGCGCTCGCCGACCTGGCCGCGATCCTCGCGCCCGGTACGGCCGTGACGGTGGCTAACGCGGCGCGTCCCGCGATGCCGTCCGGGCCGCTCACCCTGCAGTCGTGGCCACAGGTACTGGCAGCGCTCCTGCCGGAGGACGCCATCATCGTCGATGAGTCGATCAGCTCCGGCCCGGCGCTCCCCGCCGCGACGGCGGGCGCCCCGCGCCACGACCTGCTCAGCCTGACCGGAACCGCGATGGGGATGGGGCTGCCCCTGGCGGCCGGCGCCGCGATCGCCGCACCAGATCGGCCGGTCATCCTCCTCGACGGCGACGGATCCGCGATGTACACGATCTCCGCCCTGTGGACGCACGCCCGCGAGCATCTGAACATCACCACGATCATCCTCAAGAACAGTTCCTACGGGATCCTCCGCGAGGAATGGGAACACCTCCGCGAACCAGGCCAGAACGAGCTGCACGACAGCCCCCTGATCAACCTCGGCGGAGCACCGCTCGACTTCACCGGACTGGCCCGGTCCATGGGCGTCCCCGCGGCGCACGCCGACACGTCCGAAGAACTCGCCGAGCACTTGACCCGAGCGCTGACCGAGCCCGGACCCCACCTGATCGAGGCTGTTATCCCTGCCATCGTCTGAGGATCCGGGTCCGTACCGCGATGGCCGCGCAGATTCGCCAGGGCCAGCCAGCGGCCGCACCCGGACAGACCCGACCGACAAAATGGCCACCGCAGGCACGCCCGGATATCGCATCTGAATGCCGCCGATCAGGTTGAATACGCCAGGCTCAGGCCACTCATGGTCGCAGAGCTGCGCGTGTTCTCCTTGACCTGCCGACTTACCCAACGTGATGCCGAGATGGTGGCGCGGACGTTCTAAGCAGCCGGATCCTGGACCCGCGACCTCGGCGCCGAGCACCCTGAGAGCACAGAGATCTGGTTGCTTCTCGCCAGAATCGAAGACGATCTGAACCGTCGCGAGACCGGCAAGGCCAGCACATCATGCGGGCGGCACCTCGTCACTGCCGAGGTTCCCACCAGTGAACATGCTGAACCGCGCAGAGCCAACATGCCGACGGCCGGTACCGAATGTCCAGTTCTGCGCGCCCAGCAGACGACCGTCGGTGGCGTCCGCCTCACGCCAGAACGGCGGGTCGGCGCGCGTTCTCCTGTCCTTCCCATCACTCAGCGTCACGCTCTCGATCGAACCCTTGAGGCCGTCCTGCGTCTGGTCCGTTGCGGCTGATCCGCTAGAGGCTTCGCCGGCCGTGGGTCAAGCGGTCCAGTTCATGATGTCCCTGCAGCAAATATGCTGGACTTTGCTTATGGCTAACCGGACCGGCGAGATCGGTCAGCTCCGCGATGAAGAACTGCCCGTTGTCCGGGTGATCGTCCGGCCCGAACCTGGCGGCCTGGTGTTCGAGGATGATCTGGCTCCCGGCGACCTGGTATTCGACGGCAAGCTGACGCCAATGCTGGTCTGGCACGAGCACTACCCGGTCGGCCGCGGCTGGCGATCCGGCTGGGTGCTCAGCTATGACACCGACGGCAAGGGGCACCCAGACGACTACATCGTCGGCCTCGGCCTGCCCGATGTCGATGCCGCTGTGGCGCAGGCTCGCGAGTACTTGCGTTCCGTCGGCTATCCCGCCGCCGGCTGGCCGTCGTCATGACCACCGCAGCAGGCCCGGCTCCGCGGCCCGGCCGGCCACCAAGGCAGCGGCAACCAGGTACGCCGACCCCTGCGCCGCGACACGCTGAGCCGCACCGCGCAGCGCATCGTCCCTGGCTGGCCGTCCCCCTCGGCACGCCTTCATAATCACATAACGCCGCTGGCCTGCGAAATCCAGCCCTGCCACCAACACTGCGCCTTCGGTACCAAGACCGTACCGGGAGCTTGTCTCGCGTTCCAAGGGGGTCAGCCCGAACTCGGGACCGTGCACCATCTCGGAGGTTAGCCGCTAGCTGGCCAGATCAAGGCGTACCGCACGGAAGCGCCGAAGCAGCAGGGAAATCCCGAAGGCCGGATTCCACTGGTGTCTGGGTTTGCCGGGGAGCCCAACTGGAAGCCTTACCTGGCTGCCAACGACCACAGCATCCCAGCCACCCAGCCTAATTTAGCCTGATAACGCCAGGTCAAACGGCCCGTACAGCCCTCTCCAGCACCACCCAGCTACCCGATACGATCGCCTGATGCTCAAACAGGTCGCGGTGCCCGACGGTCGAGTGGTTGTAGTACACGACGAAAGCGACTCCAAGCCGACAAAATCTCTGATCGATATTACTTTCGCTCATTCGAACGGCATAAATGCTAATTGCATCCGGGGAGCCACACAGGGAGCCACCACTGACAGTTTTCAGGCAACGCCGGGCCACTTTCGGCCACCATCGACGCAGTTAAATCCCATGTCAGGCCATCTCCAGGCACTCAACAGAGGTGCCTTCTAAGCAGCCGGTCGCGGGTTCGAATCCTGCCGGGCGCGCTGACCTGCGGCTTTATCTGCGCGGCGCCGCCTGGCGGGTGGGCTGTTTAATAGGTAGCAGCCGGTTGGCCAAGGTGGACCGCGGCAGAACCGGAATCCGGCGTACTAGCTGCGCAGACGGTGAATGGTGTTCCCTCGCGCCGATAGCTATAGCGCTCGGACAGCAGATAATTTCAGCGCCCAAAGGCTGCCGGACTTAACCGTTGGCAGGTCAAGGCGGCTGGGCGAGCCGTGGTGTTGGCCAGTGATCCCCTAATCTCCATGTATCACATCTGATACAATAAGGGTTGATCGGAGGAGGGCTCACGGATGACCGGATCGGAATCTGACGCTCCTGGGCTCGCCCGGCCCGAGTTGGTACGCGTGCTCGAATCAGCGGCACGGCTCCAAGAGGTCGTTCCCGATGCCGTCTTGGTTGGCGGCTCTGCCGCCGCGCCGTGGGCCAATCACCGCTTCTCTCATGGCCACGACCATGTGCTGCAGGATCTCAGTGATCGCTTCGACGCCGTACTTGAAGCGATCGAAGCAACGGACGGATGGGTGACTAACCGGGTGACCCCGGGAAAGATCATCCTCGGCGAACTGGGCGATATCGAGTCTGGAGTCCGCCAGCTAATCCGGAACAGGCTCTTGGAGGTCACGGAAGTGGAGCTTCCGTCCGGACAAATGCTCCGGGTACCGACGCCAGACGAGACGCTGCGGATCAAGGGTTACCTCATTGTCCGGCGTAACCAAGTACGGGACTACCTTGACGTGGCGGCTCTGTCTGACAGGTACGGGATCGCTCACGCTGCAGATGTACTCCGGCGCATTGATACCTACTACTCCGATCAGCGCGGCCCCGAATCGGAGGCGGTTGCGACCCAGCTCGCCCGGCAACTTGCCGACCCTAGGCCAGCTGACACTCCCACGATCGGCCAGCTCGGCCGGTACAAGGGCCTGGATGCACGCTGGACGGACTGGGGGAACGTTACCGACGTCTGCCGCTCGCTAGCTGTGGAGATGGTGCAATGACCACCGCTCTGAGGTTCCGCAATATTGACGCGTCTCCGGATGACCCGGTGGAGACCTGGCCCTTCGAAGGCATCCTCGCGGCAGTTGAACGGGGTACCCTCCCGGATTGGCGCCGGCTCGCGAGCGCGATCCGGACCGATCCCTGGGGTCCAGTAGCCCATCAGGTCCTCGAAGCCGTTCACCTGTCCCATCCCTACGGCACCACCGAGCTGCTAGAGGGGGTAATAGCCCGCGCTCGCAAGCTGGCCGCCGACTCAGAACGGACGGATGTCGCATCCGAGGTACAGGAGCTGGTCGCTAGATCCGGGCTGTCCAAGCAGGATTTCGCGGAGAGAATAGGAACCTCGCGATCTCGCCTGTCGACCTACATGTCTGGCAAGGTCGTGCCCTCAGCAACCTTGATGGTACGGATGCGGCGAGTCGCGCTCCACGCCTCTGAGACGAGTACGCAAGCCGCGAGCTAGGCATAGCTGGAGCGGCTCCCGCTCCGCGGTCTCATCTCACCAAGTGAGAGCAGGTAATTATTCCGGACGCTTCCGGATGACATCATCAATATGACTCCAGCGACACAATTTGCTAACTCGGTAACTGCCGGCCGTCGTTAGCCAAGGCGAACTTACGAGCGGAAAACCCCGTGTACCCGACTTTTCAACATTCGCAGCAGGCTAGGGCCATGATCAGCTCCCGTGCATGTGAATGAACGCAATCACGGGTCCAGGAGTATCCATGATGAAATACGAAGGCCGCGCATGACATCAATCAACTCCGGGGTGATGGTAAACGTGCCTGATGATCCAGTGGCCGCGGCCCGGTAGAGCGCGGGCAGGGCGTGGACGCGGGCGGTGAGGTCGTGCACCGAGCCAGGCTCTGCCTGCGAGACCCATTGCGGGAACCCGTCCGGGGCCAGCACAGCCTGGATGTTGCCACCGTGCGCATGGGCCTTGCCGGAGTACCACAGGTCGATGACCTCGCCTTTGACGCTGATGGCGGGCTGTTTCGCCTTGCGGGAAGTCCAGCAGTACGGCCGCGACAGCCTCGGGTGACCCGGACCACGCGTCGATCTATGGCCTCAAGCCGCATAAATGGTATGCGCGTGGCGTGCGGATACTGGATCGCACGGCAGTTGAGTGCACGCCGGACCGGCTGGCCGACCTGATCGGGCGCGACGTCGCGGCGGTTGCCCGAGCCGCGTCTGCTGCCTCGCCGATGGTCGTTGACTGTCCGCCGGGTCGGGCCACACGCCTGCCCTGGATCCAACGGCATACCGGCGCGCGCCGGGCCATCGGCTTCGAGCCGGACGACGTGGCGTTCGAGCTGGCCGGCAAGACTCTCCGCGTCGCGGCCTGGGCATTGATCTGAGACATGACGGCTACCGGCACGGGCTGCAGGCGCTCGGGCAACCGGGCGAGGACCTGCTTATCGTGTTCGTTTCCCCTGAGGGCAGATCTGTCTACGGCAGCGCGGTCACGCCGGCCCCGGGCCGTAACGATCTCGTACCGCTGACGTTCTAACCTGGCGTAGCGTGTCAGATGGATCGCCCGACCTGGAGGGCGCCATGACGGTAGATGTCACGGCGAACGTGAACGCGGGGGACACCGCCCCGACCAGACGGCCCCGCTGGATAACGGTCGCCCGGCTAGCGTGGCCGGCGGTCACCATCCTGGCTATCACGGCCAACGTCCTGGTCCTGCCCGAGTACCCCCGCTCGCTGCTGACCCACACGATCAGGGCCGAACTGCCCGCCGCGCACCTGACACCGGCCGAATACATGACCATAGAGATCTGCCT
Source organism: uncultured Actinomycetota bacterium (assembly GCA_963844625.1). GTDB lineage: Bacteria > Actinomycetota > Actinomycetes > Streptosporangiales > Streptosporangiaceae > Palsa-504. The sequence continues at coordinate 26,868 of CAWJPF010000004.1, forward strand.
CGGGGCCGTCTTCACGCTGGTCTGCCTGGTCGTCGCCACGGTGATCTACGCCCGCGCCGCCCGCGAGCCCGTCGCGCTCTTCTGCTCCTACACGCTGGTGGCGTTGGGACTCGGCATAGGCAGCTTCCTGTCCGGGCTGATCATCACCAACCCAGTCGCCAACGCCCTGTCCGTCACTTTCACCGCCGCCGCCCAGGTGATGGGCGGATGGTTCTTCCTCGTATTCCCCTCGGGCAAGTTCGTGCCCCGATGGAGCCGCTGGTGCGTGCTAGCCCGAAGTTGCCGTGACTCTGCGTAGAGATTCCGATCCTGACCTGCATACACGATAGCCTGCAGGCCATATGGTGTAGCCAGGAAAATCTTGGATTCCGGCTGTGCCGAACGGCATTAACCGATATCATCAGGGTCATGGGAGGGCAGGCAGCGGCGATGCACGTGGCCAGGATCCGCAGCGGCTACACCGACAAGGAAGGCCAGCGGCGCGACTACGAGTCGCGGTACCTGCGGCGCACCTACCGCGACGGCGGCAAAGTCCGCCACGAGACGCTGGCGAACCTGTCCGGGCTGCCAGAAGCCGTGACCGACTCGATCGAGGCGGCGTTGAAAGGCACCGCGCTGGTGCCCGCCGACCGCGCGGTGACGATCCTGCGGTCGCTGCCGCACGGGCACGTCGCCGCCGTCCACGCGATGGCCGTCAGGCTCGGGCTGCCCGCGCTGCTCGGCCCGGCCTGCGGTGAACGCGACCTGGCGCTGGCCCTGATCATCTCCCGGGTCGTCGCCCCGGCGTCCAAGCTGTCCACCCTGACCTGGTGGGATGACACCACCCTGGGCGCCGACCTCGGCGCTGCCGCGGCCACGGCCGGACGTATCTACGCGGCGATGGACTGGCTGGGCGCCCGGCAGGACGCGATCGAGGCCAAGCTCGCGGCCCGGCACCTGGCCCCGGCGGCGAACCCGTCGAAGATGGCGCTGTTCGACCTGTCCAGCTCGTGGCTGGAGGGCCGGCACTGCCCGCTGGCCGCCCGCGGCTACTCCCGGGACGGCAAGAAAGGGAAACTGCAGATCGAGTACGGGCTGCTCACCGACCCCGAAGGCCGGCCCGTCGCGGTCCGGGTCTTCCCCGGCAACACCGGCGACCCCGCCGCGTTCACCGCCATCGCGGAGGTGGTGCGGGACAAGTCCGGGCTGGCCAAGATGGTCATGGTCGGGGACCGGGGCATGATCACCAGCGCCCGGATCCAGGCCATGAACCGGGCCGGCGACGGGACCCAGCGGCCGGACGCGGACACCTACGAGTGGATCACCGCGCTGCGCGCCCCGGCCATCCGCAAGCTGATGGCCGACGACGGCCCGCTGCAGCTCAGCCTCTTCGACGAGCAGGACCTGGCCGAGATCACCTCGCCGGATTTCCCCGGCGAGCGGCTGATCGCCTGCCGCAACCCGGTCCTGGCCGCCGACCGCGCCCGCACCCGCGAAGACCTGCTCGCCGGCACCGGGAAACTGCTCGCCCCTCTCATCGCCCGGGTCCGGGCCGGCCGCCTGCACGGCGCCGGACAGATCGGGGTCGAGGTCGGCAAGGTGATCACCAGGTACAAGACCGGCAAGCACTTCGCCGTCACCATCACCGATACCACCCTGACCGTCGAACGGCGGCAGGACCGGATCGACGCCGAAGCTGCCCTGGACGGGTTCTACGTGCTGCGCACCCCCGTCCCCGCCGCCGAGCTCGACGCGGCCGCCGTGGTCACCGCCTACAAGAACCTCAAATACGTCGAACGGGACTTCCGGCACATCAAATCCGACGACCTGGACCTGCGGCCCGTCTTCCACCGGCTCGAAGAACGCGTCAGGGCCCACGTGCTGATCTGCATGCTCGCCTGCTACCTGACCTGGCACCTGCGCCGGGCGTGGGCGCCGCTGACCTTCACCGACCAGGAACCGCCTGCCCAGGACAACCCGGTCACCCCCGCCCGCCGCTCCGCAGCAGCGCAGGCCAAGGCCTCCGGCCAGCACGACGCGGCCGGGCAGCCCTACCGCAGCTTCCGCGGCCTGCTGGATCACCTGGCCACCTTGACCCGCAACCAGGTCCGGTTCGCCGGCACCCGCACCACCGTGCCAGTACTAGCCGAGCCGACCAGCGCCCAGCGGGAAGCGTTCGACCTCATCGGCGTCCCGATCCCGCTGACCTTGCGGTAGCCAGAACACGCACCCCGCCAGAACCGCAAAACCCCAGCCCAGCAGCCAGATTACCTACCCAACGAGCGGCAACTTCGGGCTAGCGGCCGCTGCCGGCGTACTGGCGGTGGCGGCCCCGGATATCGCCAGGGTCCAGCCGATCTCCAGCGCCGTCCAGCCGATCGGTGTCGGGTTGCTCCTGCTCGGCGCAGGCGCGCAGGTCTACCGGTACTGCCGGGTCTCGACCCTGCCCGAGCGGCAGCAGACCAAATGGGTCGTGTTCGGCGTCGCCGCCTGCATAGCAGTGTTCGTTGTCATTGAACTCCTCGGCCTGCTGGTGACACTGGTGGCACCCTCGGCGCGGCATTCGCAGGTAACCGGCAACCTCGTCGTGGGCGGCCTTTTCATCCTGGCCATTACCTTCATCCCGGTCTGCATCGGCGTCGCGGTGCAGGACGCAGCCGACCCCGATACCGTCCACGCCCACCTGCTCGCCGCGGTACACCAGACGCTGGAACCCGCCCACGCGTCGGTCTGGGTCAGGCAGCAGTAACCGACTGGCACCAACACGAAGCCTCCACCACAGCAGTCGTCCTTGTCCGAATTTCGATGACAGCTACCTCACATGAAATTCGCTGAGATCACCTCATTGTGAGCAGAATGCCCGGCCCCAAAGGCCTATGAACTTCAAGTGGCTAACTGGTTACGCAACAGCGAACGGCAGCGAGATACGCAGTTCTGCGAGCCGCGCGATGTCATGCATCGCCAAGCTGATCCCTGGCCGGCAATGTACTGCTCGCGGTCCTGCCGTGCTGCCCTAACCAGGAGGCGAGTAACTAGACGAGTGCCGCCAGCAGTGGACGCCAGGGGACGCCGACGGACGCAGAGCAGATCAGCCCGAGTAATGGCAATAGCACATCACATCGCGAGTTGGCTTCGGGACGAATAGGGCCGCCTCGACCATCCGCCGCGCCGCTGCTCCTGGAGAGCGCGACGGCGGGATTGCCGGGGCTGTCCTGAGTATTGTTAGCTGACGTTAGCGGCGGCAGCGCGGGGTTACGGAAATACCCCTTGGTGCCGTGGCCGTGATATCTGCCCAATGGATGGCTGGACACCGGGTGAGGCCGCGAAGGAGGAGCCTGATGGCCACAGCGATCAGCGAGGGTGCTCCCGGAGCCCGCCATCAGCTGACGGACCGGCTGCGCGCGGCGGTGCTGGGACCGCGGGGCGGGGGCACCACCAGGCGTCGGGCATCTGATGCATTCCGGCTGGGTCTTGCGGTTGTCGTGGTGGCGGTGTCCATCCCGGTCATGAGAGCCAACTCGGCGGCCGAGCTGAGCATTGTGCGCGCCGTGCACCCGCCGCCCGCGGCGATCAGCTGGCTAGTCACCTTGGTCTTCTGGCTCGGTTCGGCCGGGGTCAGCGTGCTGCTGGTCGTCGTCGGGCTGCTAGTCCCGCGGTTGACCGCGGTCCGGCGGGCAGCGGTGGCCGCCGTGCTGACCTGGGGGCTGTGCGCCCTACTCGGTGCCTTGCTCGGGCCGGCGGCCGGGCGCCCGCCCGTCAGCGAGCTTGCCGGGCTGAACGCCGGCTATCCGGTCACGCAGATCGCGGTGGCGATCGCCGTGGCGGCCACCGCGCTGCCCTATTTGAGCCGTCCGGTGCACCGGCTGGTGTGGTTCCTGGTCGCCGTGGCCGTGCTTGCCGCGGTCTGTGGCGGGGAAGCGCTGCCGGTGAACGCCGTCTCCAGTGTGGCACTAGGCTGGGGCGTCGCGGCGGCCCTGCACCTGGCCGTGGGATCGCCGCTGGGCCTGCCGTCGGCGGCGGAGGTCACAGAGTGGATCGCGGACCTGCATGTCGAAGTGGTGGATATAGCAAGGGTGCCCCGCCAGGTCTGGGGGGTGGAGCAGTTCACCGGCCGTGACCCAGCGGGCAGGGCGATCGAGCTGGCGGTCTACGGCCGTGACGCATCCGACGCCGGGGTGCTAGCGAAACTGTGGCGGTTCTGCGTGTACCGGGATTCGGGCGCCACCCTCATCATGGATCGCCTGCAACAGGTCGAGCATGAGGCCTACCTCACCTTGATGGCCGGGCGAACCGGGGTGCTGGTGCCCGACGTGCTCGCCGCCGGCCGGTTCGGGCCCAGCAGCGATGCGGCGCTGGTCACCTGGGTGCCCGACGGCCCGGCTTTGGCCCAGGCCGACGGTGCGGCCCTCACCGACAGCACCCTGGATGAGATCTTGCTGGCCGTGCTGCGGCTGCGCAAAGCCGGCATCGCCCACGGGACGCTCGGCGGCGACACCATCATCGTGTCCGGTCAGGGCGGCTGTATCCGGCACTTCCGTCGCGCGTCCGCCTCGGCTCCGGCCAGTCGCCTTGACACCGACCTGGCGGCCGCGCTGGCCGCGATGGCCGTGCGGGCGGGCGCCGAGCGCACGGCGGCGGCGGCCACCCGGACCCTCGACGCGGACACTGCCCGCGGCGCCCTGCTGCACTTGCAGCGCTCGGCGCTGGACCCGGGCACAGTGACCGCGCTCAAGGACCACAAGGACCTGCTGCCGCGGCTGCGGGAAGCGGTGGCCAGCGGGGCAGGCATCGAGGTGCCCAAGCTCGCGGAGGTCAAACGGATCAGCTGGGCCAACCTGCTGTTCGCCGTCGGCTCGCTGATCGGGATCTGGGCGATCATCGGGGTGCTGTCCGGCGCCGGCGACTCCCTGGAGGCCATCAAGGGCGCGAGCTGGGGATGGGTGGCGCTGACGTTCCTATTCGCCGAACTCCCGGTGGTTGCCGAAGGCTGGGCGCTGCTCGGCGCCGCCACCGGCCAGCTCCCGTTCGGCCGCTGCGTCGCGCTGGAAACGTCCAATACCTTCACCGCGCTAGTCGGCGGCGACGTCGCTGTCTTTGCCGTCCGGGTCAGGTTCTTCCAGCGGCAGGGGTATGAGGCCGCGGCTGCGGTCAGCGCCGGCGTCATCGCGACCACGGCCGGCTGGAGCGTCAAAACCCTGCTCTTTCTTATCGCCTTGCCCTTCGCCGCTGGGTCCTTCCAGGCTCCGTCGAGTTCTGGCGGCCACCAGGCCGCGGTCTGGGTCATCCTCGCGGTCATCCTCGTGGCCGGGGCCGCCGCCGCGCTGATCGCCCTGGTGCCACGGCTGCGGCGGCTGGCCAGCAGGCGGATCCGCCCGCACTTGCTGAACATCTGGGCCAACGCCAAGACCATCGCCACCGAGCCGCGCAAGATCGTCTACGTGCTGGCCGGCTCGACTTTGGCCCAGCTGCTGGTCATCCTGGCTCTCGGCACGTCGCTGCACGCGGTCGGGCAGCACGCCAGCATCGCGACGCTGATCACCGTCAACACGTTCGCAGGCATCATCGGCGGCGCCGTCCCCATCCCCGGCGGCCTCGGCGTCGTGGAGGCCGGCCTGATTGCCGGGCTGGCCGCCGCGGGCATCCCCCAGGAGCAGGCCGTCGCGGCCGTGCTCATCCAGCGGTTCTTCACCTCCTACCTGCCCCCGGTGTGGGGATGGGCGACCCTGGCCTGGATGCGCCGTCGCGAATACGTGTGAGCCAGCTCTGCTGGCCGGGCCGGTTTCCGTCTCCCGGTATGTCCGGGTGTTCGCGGTGCTGGCGACACTGCTGCTCGGGTCGGCGCTAGACACCAGGGCTGAATCACCATGGACAGCGCCATTCACGATGGCGCGGAGTCCATGTCGGTCCATGCGGTGGCCGGGTTGATCAAGTTCTTTTCGCCAGTGAGCCGGGCAGGCCTTTCAACTTGTCCGGGCCGCGATCTGCCGAGCCAGCTTGACGGCCTGCTGCGGACTTCCCTCCCAGGGAAGACCGTGACCGGGCAGGACCCAGCGAGCGTTGACCGGCTCGATCTTTTCCAGCGAGGCCAGGGCGCGGTCGTGATCCTCATTCATGAATCGAGGGAGCAGCTGCGGTCCGGACTCGCCGTGGGAAAGGCTGAGCGTCGCCAGCGTGTCGCCCACGATCAGGACTTCACGGCCGACCAGGCTCAGGGCCGCGTTTCCGGCGGTGTGGCCAGGCGTGTGGATGACGCGGGGACGGCCCGGCACGTCCAGGACTTCTTCGTCGGCGAAACTCGACGTCTCGGCCACGGGTACCGTCCGGGCCACGCCATTGCGCAGGAAGTGCCCCACCAGATGCAGCACCGGCGGCTTCCACAGCGGGTACAAGGGCGGCCTGCCCTTGCGCATGGCCGCCGCCCGGTCATCGTGGTGCACGAGCACCGCCGCGCCCGCCTGCGTCCGGAGCCGTTCGGCATTACCCATATGGTCGGGGTGGTAGTGGGTGAGCACGACGGCCTTGACGGATGACAGCGGAGCGTTCCGTGCGGCGAGGAACCGGGTCATCTGCGGCCAGTAGCCGGGCAGCCCCACGTCGATGAATGTATAGGCGCCCGCGTCTTCAACCACGTAGCAACCCAAGAACGTCGTACCGACCCGGAAGACGCCCGGGACGATCTCCCGGACCCAGGGCTGCCCGAGCCTGCCTGGCTGCGCGATTCGGGTGATGTTCACTGAGGTCTCCGTTCCTGATGTGCCCGGCGCCCGTGCGGACGCCAGGTTGTGCGGCTACAAGGCGGTCACCAGCGCTGACCGGTCTGCGCGTTGATGGTTCCTGGGTCAGCCCTTCGCCCGGCACGTCCTGCGACACCCCAGGACGCGGCGCTTGGTCCGGTGCCGGGTAACCTCGCACGGTCTGAGGCAGGCCCAGGCGCTTCGTCCGCCGCCGCCGCCATTCGGCGTGGCGGTTGCTGCGACTCGGCCGGATCAGGCCTGCGTGGCTGCCCGTCCGTCCGGGTCGCCTCATTTCGAGGGACCTTCCTGACCGCCGGGCGCGGCGCGCGCGAAGTCCCGGCTGCGGATAGCGGCCAGCGATACGACGCCTGCCACGAACGCGATGATCGCCGCGACCAGCAGGATGCGGTCCAGGCCGGTGGTGAAGGCGGCCCGGGTGATCGTTCCCACGACCTGCCTGGCAGGCGCGGGCAGCCGTGCGATCACGTTACCGATCTGTCCGGACTGTACCGCGCCGGCGATCTGCGGTCCCCGGACGGACAGCCCGGGGACCGCGGCCGTGCGGGTCAGCAGCTCGTCTTTCACGTCGTTGGAGAACAGCGTCCCCAGCAGGGCGATGCCGGTGGCGATGCCGACCTGGCGGAAGGTGGAGTTGATGCCGGAGGCCATGCCGGCCTGCTGTGGTGGGACGACGCCGACGGCGGTGGAGGCCAGCGGCGGGTTTACCAGGCCGACCCCGACGCCGGCCACGATCATTCCCGGAATGAGATGGGTCCAGGTCGAGCCCGCATTGAGCCCGCGCATCAGCAGCAGGCTCACGCCGATGATGATCAGGCCGGGCCCGATCAGCAGCCGGACCGGCACCCGCGAGGAGAGTCTCCCGGCCACCGTGGCGCTAACCAGGATGGCTCCCGACAGGTACATCAGGCGCACGCCGGTACCCAGCGGCGAGTAGCCCAGAATGTCCTGCAGGTACAGCACGAGGTAGAGCAGCACCGAGAAGATGGAGGCGCTGAGCCCGAACGCCGCCACCGAGCCGCCGCTGAAGGTCGGCAGCCTGAGCAGCCTCAGGTCGAACATCGGGTGCGCGCTGCGCCGCTCCGCGATAACGAAGACGGCGAACAGCACCGCCGCCGCGGCGAGGCAGCCGAGCACGAGGCCGTCGGTGAACGACCGCTGGTTCGACTCGATCAGGCCGTAGATCAGGCTCGCCAACGCCGCCGTGAAGATCACGAACCCGGCCCAGTCGGGCCCGGCGGCACGCGGCGAGCGCGATTCCGCCACCCTCATCGTGGTGAGGGCGACGGCCGCGATCCCGATCGGCACGTTCACGAAGAAGATCCACCGCCAGGACAGGCCGGAGGTCAGCACGCCGCCGATCAGCGGGCCGATGGCGACCGCCAGGCCGGTCACCGCGCCCCACACCCCGAACGCGACACCGCGGTCCTTGCCGCCGAAGGCGTTGGCCAGCAACGCCAGCGACACCGCGAACATGATCGCCCCGCCGACCCCCTGCAAGCCGCGGGACAGCTGGAGCATCAGCGTGCTGGTGGCGAAGCCGCACAGCGCCGACGCGCCGGTGAACACCACCAGCCCGATCAGGTACAGCACGCGGCGGCCGTACATGTCCGCGAGGCTGCCCGCCGTGAGCAGGAACGACGCCAGGGTCAGCGCGTAGGCGTCGACGACCCACTGCAGGTCCGCGAAACTCGAGTGCAGGGCCCGCTGGATGTCCGGCAGGGCGACATTCACGATCGTGATGTCCAGCAGCAGCATGAACGTGCCCAGGCACACCGCGACCAGCGTCCACCACTTGTTCCCGCGCTGAGCACGATCCTCGCGGCCAGTCCTGGCCTCCCGGGTCGGCTGCCCGGTATCTGGTGGTGTGGAAGACATGACAATCTCCCCAGGTTGAGGGCATAGTGAGCTATCGCCGTCACCAGTCAGCTACGACGGTCACGTACCGTACGTGTTCTAAAATCTCTTTCGGCCGAACGGGCCGTGGTTCCTGTTCTCCGTAACGTTTCTTCCTTTAGCTGGCGTGTGTCCGGGAAGGCCCGGGTTGCACAGGCGGCCGAGCTCGCGGCCCGCCAGCGCGAGGGAAGACGCCGCGATCAAGGCCGGCGCCGGCAGCTGACCCTCCGCGGATCGGCCGCCACGCACGGCCCGGGAGCGCCGGGCGCGACCACGCCAGGGGGCTCCGTCCGGCCTGCGCTCGTCGCCGGCCCCGGCAGGCCCGTCCGAGACGAAGACGTCATAAGACCGCTGGGCCGGTGAGGTTGCGGACATGGGTGCCTCCTTGAAATGTCTCCCGGGTCCGCCGCGGAACGATATGCCCCGGCGGCTCGGACCGTCCTACATCTGATCGTCGGGCCGGCCCGCGACGAGCGCTGCGTCGTCTTATCACTATCCTGCGGCGTGAGGCTGCGGCCGGGTATCCGCAGCGCTACTGCACTTTGCGATGCCTGTTGCGCGGCCGGGGCGGCGATACCGCCGGCCGAGAAGAGCCGCGTAACTTCGGGCTACACCGCGTCAAGCAGCTCGCGGTCGTCCGTCGGCGCGCCGATCTTAAGGCCGTCGCCGACTCTGCGTGATGGGGGAGCCCCGCTAGGTGCATGCCAGGTGCGAGCTGACCGTGCGCGGTGAGAGGAAGAGCCGGTCGCCGATCTGGCAGTTACTCAGGCCGTCGGTGGCCATGTCGTCAGGCTCAACGACGGCTCTGACCTGAGCCCGCTGACGGCGACCCGGATCTGAGGACCGCCATCCAGCCAAGGTTAACGCTGTGCCCAGGCTGGCCATCCGCCAGATCAAGGCAGTAAATGCACCGTACAGATCGCCCAATCGGGCTGGCCCCAGACGACCGCACTGGTCGACGCCGGAACGAGCAGAAACGAAAGCGGCTCAGTGCGCGTTCTCCCCGACAGGCACGTCACCCAACGTGGTGATGTCGATCGACGTAACCCTGAAGCCGACCTTCATGCCGACCCAGTATGACTGGTCTGCTGGAAGCCACCGTCGGTCGCTGGCCGAGGTGCTTGTCGATTCAGCACCGGGCTGCGACTCGGCGGCGCCCGGCCAGCACGAAATCGGACTCGTCAGTGTGGCCGCATCTGCGATCCGGCCTATCTCCACCGGCGCGGCCAAGTCGGCCTCGAAGTCAGCGAGATCCTCCTCGTCCGCCGGCACCCGATCACGCGGAGCGCGCACCGAGGCCAGAGCCAACCCCGCACCTCCTCAGCTTCACCAGAGACCCGAATCTGCGGACGCGGCCTACTGGCGGCCTACTCGTCGTCTGCGAGTGCGCCGCCTGCGACAATGACGAGGTGAGCGCCGAGCCGATGGTCCGGACCGAGGCCCGTGACCATGTCCTGTTGATTGCGATGAACCGGCCGGACAAGCGCAACGCCATCGACCAGCGAATGGCCGACGAGTTGTCGGCCGCGTTCGACACATTCGACGCGGAACCGGTATTCCGGGTCGCCGTCCTGACCGGCACGAGCCAGGTCTTCAGCGCTGGCACCGACATGAAGGAACCGCGAAGCCCCGCAACGCCGGACGGCGGAGAGTACGGACTCGTCCGCCGTGAGCGGCGCAAGCCGGTCATCGCAGCCGTTGAGGGCGTAGCGCTCGGCGGCGGGTTCGAACTCGTCCTCGCCTGCAACCTGGTCGTAGCCTCCACCACGGCACAGTTCGGCCTGCCCGAGGTCAAACGTGGCCTGGTCGCCGCATGCGGGGCACTCTTTCGCGGTCCGCGTGCCTTGCCCCAGGCCCTGGCGGTCCGGCTGCTCCTCACCGGCGACACCATCGGTGCCGACGCAGCCCTTCGATACGGCATGCTGGATGCGGTGAGCGAACCCGGCCGTGCCGTGACCAACGCGGTCACACTGGCCACCCGCATCGCGGCGAACAGTCCCGCGGCAGTGAGCGCGACGCTGCGCGCGATCCATGCCGCCACCGCTGAGCTCGACAGCCAGGGCTGGCTGGCCACGGACCGTGCCGTGACCGAGGCCGAGACCTCCCCTGATCACAACGAGGGCATCGGCGCATTCTTCGAGAAGCGCGCGGCGCGCTGGTCGCCGCCGCCCTGATCGGATGTCCTCTGGGACGTGCGGGTCGCAGCCGGGCGCGGAGCCGCGCTATCGCACATCAGCTAGCAGCCGCCTGAACTGAGAACGCGAAGGAGCCGGGTGCGCTGGCGTCCGGCGGGGCCGCTTGTCAGTTTGTGCCGGTGCCGGGAAGCGGGACGTTCTGCAGCCTGAGCTGGCCGCGTGCGAGCGCCCTGCCGCGCTCGTCGGTGATGGTGACAAGCCATAGTTGCTGGACACGGCCGGCGCGCAGTTCCTGGCGGCGAGCCGTAGCATGCCCGGGCGCCGCCTGGCGCTCGGGCTAGCGGCGCTGGGCGCGCACGCCGAGGGCCGGGCGGGCCGGGCTGCTGGCCGGGGCCGGCGGGCGGGATGATGACATGAGGAGATGAGTGATGCGGGTACTGATGATCGCGCCGCCGGGCGCGGGTAAGGGGACTCAGGGTGCGCTGATCGCCGCGCACTTCGGCATCCCGCATATCGCGACCGGTGAGCTGCTGCGCGATCACGTCGCGCGGCGGACCGCGCTCGGCCAGGCCGTCCAGGCGTATCTGGACCGCGGCGAACTGGTGCCCGACCAGGTCGTCCTGGACATGGTGCGGGAGGCGATGGTCGCCGCGAAGGCGGCCGGAGGCGGGTATGTCCTGGACGGGATCCCGCGGAACATGGACCAGGCCCGGGCGACCTACCTGATCGGCCGCGAGCTCGGGATGACCGCGGATGTGGCACTGCACCTGCAGGCTGGCGACGCCGAGCTCATGCGCCGGCTGCTCGCGCGGGCCGCGCTGGAGCATCGCTCCGACGACACGCCAGACGTCATCGCCCAGCGGCTGGCTCTCTACCACGACGTGACATCCCCCATCCTCGCGTGGTACTGCGACCGCGGAATCCTGGTCTCGGTGGATGCGATGCGTTCCGCGCAGCAGGTCGGCCGCGAAATCCTGGCCGCCCTCGAAGCGATGCGCCCCTTCCTGGACCAGGTGCCCGGGCAGGCACGGCGCTCCGTTGACCTCACCGGCCTCCAGGACGCGTTCGGCGCCACCGGCCCCAGCGCCGGCACATCCGGCTGAGCCCTCCGACCGGCTACCAGAGCCGGCCTGTGCCCCCCCGCCTCGCCAGGTCGGCAAGGCAGGGAGAGTGTGGATACTGCTTCCGGCCCGGCGTTATGCGCGAGTTATGTGTTGTGGCACTGCCGCTGTGAATTACCCCGGTGAGTTTCGGCTGGCGGTGTGTCGCCGCAGGCTGGTTTAGAGGTGGACGTCGTCGCTGGCTGGCGGGTTGGGCTGGGATGGCTTCCCGCCGATGAAGTCTTCCCAGTCGGTCTGGAGAGGGGCCCAGCGCCGATCGAAGTCGGCGGCGCGGCGCGTCGCGCGTTGCAGGCGCTTGCCCCGGTAGCGATGTCGTGCCCAGATCGAGGACGGGCGCGCGAGGCGCAAAGCCCCGATCACCCCGGCGGGTGGCAGGAACAGCCCGAACAGCGCCGTCCGGTACTTGCCTTTCAGGACGCAGATCACGGAAAGCGTGCCGTCGGCGATGAGGATCCCCGTGGCGGTCAGCCGCAGGGACAGCTCGAGACCGTCGACGTCTTGCACGCCGAACGGGCTGAACCCGACAAGGGCCAGACCGAGGCAGGCGGCCGTCAGGCTCACCGCCTCGACCGAAAGCTGGCCCTCGCCGCTCCAGTAGACGTCCTGCAGGTGCAGGATCAGGGCGAACTCATCCAGGACGAGCGTCATGCCGGTACCGACTGCCACTGCGGCGAACGAGCGCCAGCCGAGCGAGTCAGGGCCGCCGATCGCCGTGAAGGCTCCGATGATGAGCAGGATGATGCCGGGGACAGAGTGATGAATGTGGGTCCCGCTGGCCGTCACCTGGTTCCGGAACGGGCCGCGGCCGTCGCGGATCATGCGGGTGATCGTCCGGGTCAGCACGAACGTTACGACGAAGGCCAGAAAGCACAGCATGAGGGGCAGCTTCCCTGCCGCGAGCACGTCGCGGTGCCACCATGAAGCCATGCCGCCACCATAGATCAGCCGCCATACCTATCCCTTCCGCCTGATCGGCCGGGCGGACGCTCGCTTGCGTACCGCCTCCGGCCTCAGGTAACGGCTCCTTGTCCGGATGGTACGGCCCCTGGTGAACGGGTGGTCTGAGGAGATTCAGATACGCGGCGGGTTGCGGTTCGCGGTCTACGGGCGGGTGTCGACGGAAGACTGGCAGGACCCGGTAACCTCGCGGGCGCGGCAGCGGGAGCAGGCCCGGGCACTAGTCCGCGGGCGCGGGGGTGATCGTGGCGGAGTTCTTCGACACCGGCCAGAGCCGCACGGTGGCGTGGGGCCGCCGCCCAGAAGCCGCCAGGCTGGTCGCGCAGCTGGCGGATCCCGGCACGGCGGCATGACTGCCGCGATGGGCAGGCAGCTTCGATGGTAAGCAAGAATGCGAGTGAGCTGGGCTGGATCATCTGGCTGGTTATGATGCTTCAGCGCGTGATGGACCGCCTTGTAAACGGCAGGTCACCGCATCGACGCGATCCAGGTGGGCTACAACAGGCTCGGTCGGTACTCCTCACGATCGCGTAGCGTGACAAGTGGCATATTGTAATTAGCTCGAACAATTTCAGATCGCCGGCTTGGTGCTGTGTGCGGATGATGCACATGCCGGGACCGGCCAGTACAGGTTTTCCTTTGTGAGCGTGCTTGGATCAGAGACTGAGAGAGCTGTCCAGCGGTCGGGCCGCTTTGCGATCTGAAGAAGATCATTGGCCTGTGCGGAGAGTGCCTTACCTCGCCCGGCTCATGAAGCGTCAGCTGGCCGGCGGCCGGGGCGGCGATGATGCCGGCCCCGGCGGCTGCGGCTGCTTGTCCTGTTCCAGGATGCGCCGCTTGGCGGCCGCATAGGCGTCGTCGGAAAGCACGCCCTGGTTGTGTAGCTGCGCAAGCTGGTGCAGTTGCGATACCCACGACGTCTGGTCATCTGCGGCCACGGGCGGAGGCGGGGCAGGGACGGCGGATCCGACGGGCGTGGCTGGCCGGGCGGACGCGGGAGCACCGGCGCTGGCCGGAGTCAGGGGCTGCTGGCCTGCAGGGTTCAGCCCGAGCTGACGCCAGAACCGCTCGACCTGCGTCGTGTACCGGGCCTGGGAGAGCCGGCCTGCGCGGAACGATGCGGTCGCGCTGGACATCGGTCGTACGTGACGCAGCTGGGCGTCGGTGATCTGAAGGCCCCGGCTGCACACTGGACAGACCAGATAGTCATCCGTCCCGTAGGGCACGACGGGCACGAAGTACAGGCGTACCGACTTCTTTGACCGGACGTGGTGGAGGAACACCTGGTTATGACAGTTCGGGCACACGCACGGCGCGACCTCGCCCTGATCCTCCGGACTGCCTGGCCCGAAGCCGAAAATCACCACCATGCTGTAATTCAAGCCGAGCACCGGTCAACGGCGCCAGCCACATGCGTGACTGCGCACAGATTATCTAACTCTGCTCGGCGCAGGCCGATCCGCGGAAGAGTAGCCGAACCCACACCCATCGGCTCCGCGCGCGTTCTCGCCGACATCCTTCATCACTCAGCGTGATGCCAATTGTTGGCCGCGACTCGCTGATGGTTGGAGTGACTTGCCAGCGGGCCCGCCATGGTTCACGGAGACGACCGCACTGTCGATACTGTTTTCAGGCACTCGAACATTAGCGAAGATAACGAGATCCAGGGGAGCCAAGCGGGGAGCCACGGCTGGCAGTTTTCAGACGACGTCGGGCCATTGCCAGCCACCATCGACGCAGCTAAGCCCTACATCGGGCGACGTAAAGGTACCTCCAGGCACCCACTGGAGGTGCCTTCTAAGCAGCGGGTCGCAGGTTCGAATCCTGCCGGGCGCGCTCATCAAAAGTCCAGCTCAGCCGGTATATGCTCCGACCGGCGATTGGCCTTCATGCTTTGTTCCGCCGTGGGCGTGCCAGTTCCGTGCCAGATGCCTTCTTGGCTCCATCGGCTTTGCGGAGTGCCGTACGGGCAGTCTTGCCGACCGCATCGGCAAACATCGGCTGTCGCTCGTTAGACGAGTGCAGGTAGATCAGCGCAGCTCTTGTACTGCTATGCCCCATGCGGTCCATCAGCTCACGCAGGTTCGCGCCCGCACCGGCGGTCAGGGCGTTTCCGGTATGCCGCAGGTCGTGAAAGTGGACACCCGGACAGCCGACCTTAGCGACGGCGGGCAGCCAGACACGGCGGTAGAGCCTTGGTGCTGTGACAACTGACCGGAAAATAATCCGCCGTAAATGGGCGCGCGGCAGTGGACCCGGGCCTGGGGTGGTGATCGGGCCTGTTCGGGGTGGTATGGGTTAGGCGGGCTTGGTGATGGTGACGGCGAAGCCGAGAGCCTGGATCTGCCGGATGTGGTTGCGCAGTTTGCGATCGGTGTCGAGGCGGGCCTGGTAGTAGCCGGGGCCGAGGTCGGTGAACCGGCCGGCGGGATCCTTCAGCAGGTGCCAGATGATAACCAGGATGGAGCGGGCGACGGCGACCTGGGCCTTGGTCTTGCCGCGGCGGCGGGCGATGCGGTGGTATCGCTCGCCGAGGAAGGTCTGGGTGCGGGGGGCGCCGTTGGCGGCCTGGCCGAGGGCGCTGCGCAGCCAGGTGTTGCCCTGGCCCTTCTTCCCGGCTCGGGTGCGGGGACCGGACTGGCGGGCGGAGGGGCATAGCCCGGCCCAGGACACCAGGTGGGCGGCGGTGGGGAACCGGGTCATGTCCAGGCCTATTTCCGCGATGATGGCCCGGGCCAGGTCGGGGCTGACGCCGGGGATCTCCGCGAGCCGGGCCACGGCGGGCAAGACCGTGGCGTCCGGCGCGGTTCCGGCGTCTGGGCCGGTGGTCCCGTCGGCGTTGATTCCCCAGGCGGCGGGCATCGCCGCGGCCAGCCCGGCGGCCCGGACCGACAGCACCTTGATCCGCTCATCCAGGAAGGCGACGTGGTCCAGGAGCAGGCCAGCGAGCTCGCCGTGGTGGTCATCGAACATGCCGTCCAGCGCCTCGGCCAGCTCCTCGCGCTTGGCTTTCATGTTGGTACGGGCCAGGCTGGCCAGTATCTGCGGGTCGCGCTGCCCGGCGGCCATCGCCTTGATCATGTCCTGCGCCGAGATGGTGGTCAGCTTGCTGGCCACGGAGGAGAGCTTGACCAGGGCCGATTCGAGCAGCTTTTCCAGCCGCTGGAAGCAGCGGGTCCGCTCCTGGGTCAGACGGGTCCGCATCCGGGTGTAATCGCGCAGGTCCCGGATCGCCTTGGGCGGGACGAAGGAGGCTCGCAGCAGTCCCATCTCCGGGATCAGTGCCGGCTGGGTCCCGGCAATGGAATAGGACGCAATCATGGCCCACCTCGACAGATCGTCGCGCCCTAGCCCTGATCATTCACACTGACCGGTAACCAGCCGGTACCCAGCACCCGATGTCGGCTGATCTCCGCAGCAATCACCATCCCTGCCGATGACCCGTGGACTGACCGGATGGCTTTCGCTGGAGATGTGCGACTACTTTCGTGTACCGGTGTTAGACGTTGATTGCGCTTATCCCGGGGAGTTCACCGAAGCGCGCCTTGGCGTCACGGCTCAGGATCATCCGCCCAGTCTCCGCCGCGTGAGCGGCGATGATCAGGTCGTGTGCCCCGCGCGGGGATCCGGACCGGCGGACATGGGCGAGCAGGCGCCCATGATTGGCCGCTGTCGCCTGCGTGTAGTCAAGGACGTCAACGGCGGACGTTATCGCGACCAGCGCCCGAGCGCGTTCGGCCGCCCGGCTAGCCGCATCAGCCAATTCGATCCCGACACGGTACTCGGCAACCGACACCGAGGCTATGGCAAGTTCGTCGTCATCTAGCGACGAACGGTCTATGGTCCCGCGTTCGTAGGCGATCAGGATGTTGGTGTCGAGGATCAGGCGCCGGCCCACGGGTCGCCCACCTCCGAGTTAAGCAGGGCAATGGCTTCTGCTATGTCCCGGCTGAACGCCTCATCTGGCGGAGGCACATCGGCGAGCGCAGCGCGCAGGCCGGCACCGGCGCGCCGATGGGCAGGGCCGATCTCCGCGACCGGACGGCTGCCACGGAGGATGGTGATCGTCTCACCACGCTCGACGGCATCCAGCAGATCCGAGAAGTGCCGGGATGCCTCAGTTGCAGTCATGGTCTTCACAGCCCCGATTCTATCTGATAATCAGATCACCTGAGCAGCGCGAAGCCTCCCCCGCGGAAGTACCAAGGTCGTCGGGCATGACCATCGTCTCATAATGTGGGAGCAGATAATTATGGCGATCTCGCTCAGAGACGACGCGCCCTATGCTGGCCTTCTTGAGCCATGAGCAAGCGTCGCGGGCAGGGCGAGGACTCGATCTACTGTGACGCCGCGAAGAACCGGTACGTCGGCGCCGTGAGCCTGGGATTCAGCCCTGCTGGGATGCGTATTTGCAAGAAGGTCACCGGGCGGACCAAGACCGAGGTCCGGGACAAGCTCAGGGTGCCGGAGAAGGGCGGGCGCCTTGCGGTGCCCTGCGGGCGCGCCAGTCCGGGGATCGCGGTGCCGAAGCTGCGGCGCCTCGGGGCCGGACCTGGCCGTCGGCAGAGCGAGTCATCTGACTGATGGCGGCAGCGATCCGGGATCCCATAATCAGGCCACGACCGGCCCACGCACATTCCACATACCAGTTGCCCTCGGATCTCCGCGCCCCGGAATTCCCGGGCCCTGCAGACTCCTTGGCAGCCGAAGAACATCGGAGGACATCCCATGAGTTCACTGGCCCCCCAGCCCGGTGTGGTGCTGGTTCACGGCGCATACGCCGACGGCTCGTCCTGGTCGGAGGTGATCGAGCGGCTGCAACGCGCAGGGCTGGCCGCCGCCGCCGTGCAGAACCCGCTGACCTCGCTGGCCGACGACGTGGCGCACACGCGCCGCATTCTGGCGCTGCGGTGCTGGCCTCGGGCGCCAGAAAGCGCCCGCAGTCGGCCTAGGCGTCGCCGTCCACGCACCGGCGGGTCGCCATCCCTGCCACGCCGCGCCCGGCGGACCTATGACCGCATAATGGCCAGCAGCCCGTGACACGGACCGCGATGGCGTCAGCGCTCGTGGTCTCCACTGCACGCGGATACACGCCAGCTCAAAGTCCCCGCAAGCGCATCAACCGCGGGAGCACTCAGCGGCGGCCGCACGTTCTGCGCCCTGCGCATCCAGTACAGATGGGGCATTCCAGCGCATCGACGACTCGGATTATGCGCGGGTTACGCGGCGGAAGTCGACCGCTTCTGCCTGTTGAGCGGTAGTTTGCTCGCGGGCGGCGCTCTTGAAATGCTTCGCTTATGCCCTCACTTCCAGGGACGTTCGCTGAGGATGTCATCAATCAGCCAGCCCGTGGCCAGTTCGAGGCGTTCCTCGACGAGCACCGCGGTGAACTCAATCGCTGCCTGGACGGGCTGACGGAGGAGCAGGCACGCCAGTCGCTGGTGCCTTCTCGGACCACATTGCTGGGCCTGGTGAAGCACGCGACCTTCCTTGAGAAGGTCTGGTTTGACGAAGCTGTCACATGCCGGTCACGTGCTGAGATCGGTATCCCCGCGATCTCGGGCGAGTCGTTCATTCTTCATGACGACGACACCATCGCCAGCGTCCAGCAAGCACACCGCGAGGCATGCGAGTCATCACGGCGTGCCACGTCATCCCTGGGGCTGGACGACAGGGTCTACGGCTACTGGCGCGGCCCGCTCCCGCTGCGCTGGGTGTACCTCCACGTACTGCGCGAACTCGCCCAGCACGGCGGGCACGCAGACATCCTGAGGGAGCAGATCCTCAACGGTTAGCGCCCAGGTGTTCATGCCGCAGACAGGGTCGGGCGTTGCCAGCGTGGCACAAGACTTGACCGTCTACGTGGTCAGCCGACAGTCGGAGGTAACAGCCACTTTAGGACCGAGGTAGATGCGGATCCGGCACGCGGAGCGGCCTGAATCGCCGTTCATCGCCACCCCGGCCGCGCTGGAGTTCTTCGCCGCCGCCATCCAGGACCAGACCGGCAGCCCGGTACGGAGCCAGTACGCCAAAGCCGGCGCGCCCAGGTCCAGCATTCCGGACGCCATCCTCGTCGCCTCGGCCACCTACAACACCATCAACAAATGGGCCCATGGCATCAGCGACACCTACGCCCTCGGCGTGCTCGCCGAGACCACCGGCCTCGCCGTCCCGGCCGTCGTCCTGCCCTTCGTCAACACCGCCCTCGCCGCCCGCGTCCCATTCCGCCGCAGCGTCGCGTCCCTGCGCGCCGAAGGCATCCGGATCCTCCTCGGCCCGAGCGGCTTCCAGCCGCACCCGCCCCGCACCGGCGGCAGCCTGATCGACAGCTATCCCTGGCACCTCGGAATCAATGAGGCCGAACGGGCACTGGACTCCGCCACCCACGACCCGTAAGCGCCCGCGGAATAGACGCTTTGCCGGGCCTCTAGCGCCTAGCAACGCCGCGACCGCCGAAGCCAGATAGGCTACCGGGTCGGCGCGATCCAGGGCGAGCGCGTGCGCTGCCGCCGCCTCCTGCGGGTCGTGCGGGACCAGTCCCAGCCCAGTGAGCGTCCTGGCTGTCGGTGCGCCCATGCCGCTGGACGCGCTGGTGATGAGGATGTTCTTGGGCATCGGGTGTCCTCGGGCTGAAATGGTCAGAGGCCAGCGGCGGTCTTGAGGTAGCTCAGCGGCGCCGCGTGGGTCAGTGTCGTTCCGTCGGTGCCGCGGTGGCCGCCGACGACGGTCTCGACGTCCAGGCCGAGGTCGGTGATCGATTGGTAGAGCTGGGTGGCGAGGCGGCCGCGCTGGGCGCCGGGTTCGGGCATGGACGGGGTGGGGTTCCACAGGTCGGACTCGAACACGATCTTCGGCCCGCTCAGGTAGACGATCAGCATGTCGTCGGCGTTGAGTCAACCGGCCCTGGTGGTCTCGCGTGCCATCTGTGGTCTAGCGTAGCGGCCATGGATGACGCTTCCATGCGCGTCTCTGACGACGACCGTGAGCAGGCTGTCGTCGCGTTGCGTGAACACCTCCTTGCGGGCCGGTTGACTCTGGAGGAATTCTCCGAGCGGGTCGAAGCCGCTCTGCGTGCTCGTGTTGGCACGGAATTGGCGCGTCTTAAAGAAGACCTGCCCGATGTCTTCGTCGCGGCGCCCGGGTCGCGCCGCAAGCCTGCCCGGTTTACAGCGGCCTTGTTCAGTCACGTCGTCCGGCGCGGTCGGGTGAGACTGCGCAGGCAGGCCGTCGCCGCCAGCAGTTTCGGGGATCTCGACTTCGACCTGCGCAACGTCACGGTCGACCACTGGCAGACCACGGTGACCGTTCTCGCGACGTTCGGAAACGTCGATGTCTATGTGCCAGAAGGCGTCAACGTCGACATCAGTGGAATCAGCCTCTTTGGCCACCGCCGGGACTGGGGCCTCGACACCGACCGCCCCGACGCCCCGACCATTCATGTTCGCGCCCTCGGCTTTGCCGGGACGATTGATGTCTGGCGGGTGCCGCAGGATATGCGGGGCGCCAGCTATCGCGACATATTCCGGCGGCTTCATCCACGTCAACCACGCGAGCTTCCTGGCTGAGGCAGCCAGGATGGAAAGCCGGGTCCCCTTAGGGCCACCAACGCTCCAAGCGTGGCGCCGGCCCACGGATCGTGCACCTCCGGGTTTAAGCCGGGCGACGGCTTCTGCGACGTTCCGGCCGAATTCATCGTCCGGCGGAGGCACCTGGAAACATGCATGCTGCCTGATTTGTTAGCCTTACGAACTGTTAGAGAACCGTACGATAGGAGATGAAGGGGTGAACGACTCGGGCCCGGCCACCGAGGCGCTGGACGTGCAGACCTCGCAGGAGGCCGTACTGACCGTGATGCGCTTGTTCCGGGCGCTGGAGCGGGTCGATACGGGACTGACTCCTCAGCAGTACCGCATCTTGAAGCTTGCGGGGGCCGGCGGTGAGCGTTCTGCCCGGCTGGCCGAGCGGCTGGCCGTCGCCAAGCCCACGCTGACCGCCACCGCCGCCGGCCTGGTGGCTGCGGGCTATGCCGAGCGTGAGGCCGAGGCCGGTGACCGGCGGGTCGTGAGGCTGTGCCTGACGGCAACTGGCCGCGCTGCCCTCGAGCGAGCCGACGCGGCCTATGCCAGCTGGCTCGGCCCGCTGCTCGGCGCGACCGGCGATATGGCCGGGGTGCTCGAGGCCATCCGCGGCCTGGACGCGGCGTTGGAGGAGCGGCGCCGTGCCCGGATAGGGGTGACATGAGGGCACGGAGACACAGGACGATAGCGGGACCTCCCGTGTCAGCGGGGGGCGGCGGCCGTCCCCGGGCGCAAGATGCCTGGCTGCGGCGGCTGGCGGCTTACTGCTGGCGGCACCGCCGTCTTGAGATCATGGCGCTGGGCGGATCGCTGCTGGCCACCCTTGTCCAGGCGGGCATCCCGCTGATCATGGCGTGGATCGTGGACAGCGCGATCCTTGACCACCGCGAGCCGATCTGGCTGGGTGCCTCGGTGCTCATCGTGGCCGGGCTGCTCAGCTTCGCCGGCGTCTACACGCGGCGGTACCGGGGCGGGCAGCTGTCGCTTGAGGTCCAGCACGACATGCGGACCGAACTCTTCCACTCGCTCGAGCGGCTGGACGGGGCACGCCAGGACCAGTTGCACACCGGGCAGATCGTCAGCCGCTCGATTTCTGATCTCAACATGGTCCAGAGCCTGCTCAGTCAGATGCCGATGCTTCTCGGCAACGCTCTGCTGTTCGTGCTGTCGATCTGCATCATGACCTACCTGTCGCCGGTGCTCACCCTGGTCGCCCTGGCGATCGCGCCGGCGCTCTGGCTGATCGCGATCGCCTCGCGCCGCAGGCTCTTCCCCGCCAGCTGGGACGCGCAGCAGAAGGAGGCGCAGGTCGCGGGCGTCGTCGACGGCGCGGTGACGGGCGTGCGCGTGGTCAAGGGCTTCGGGCAGGAGGAGCAGGAGATCGAGCGGCTGGAGGGGGTCAGCACGCGGCTGTACTCCGCCCGGCTACGCGTAGTCCGGCTGACGGCCCGCTATAACCCCGCATTGGGGGCCGTTCCCATGTTCGGGCAGGTCGCAGTCCTCGCGCTGGGCGGCTGGCTGGCCCTGCACGGCTCGATCAAGATCGGGGTCTTCCTCGCCTTCTCTCTCTACATCGGGCAGATGGTCGCGCCCGTGCGCGCGCTGACCAGCCTGATCACGATCGGCCAGGAGGCGCGGGCCAGCGTGATCCGGGTCTACGAGGTGATCGACTCCAAGCCGGTTGTCACCGAGAAGCCCGGCGCGGTGGTCCTGCCGCCGGGGACGCCCGACGTCGAGCTGGACCACGTGGCCTTCGGCTACCTGCCGTCCGAGCCGGTGCTGCGGGGCCTGTCGCTGCACGTGCCGCCGGGCCAGACGCTCGCCGTGGTCGGCACCTCAGGCTCCGGAAAATCAACGATCTCCCTGCTGCTGCCCCGCTTCTACGACGTCAGGGGCGGCGCGATCCGGATCGGCGGCCAGGACGTCCGCGACCTGACCCTGGACTCGCTGCGTGCCTCGATCGGCCTGGTGATGGAGGACAGCTTCCTGTTCTCTGACTCGATCCGCGCCAACATCTCCTACGGCCGGCCCGACGCCACGCAGGAGCAGATCGTCGCGGCCGCCAGGGCCGCTGAGGCCGACGAGTTCATCACCAGCTTGCCGGACGGCTACGACACGGTGATCGGCGAGCAGGGCCTGACCCTGTCCGGCGGCCAGCGGCAGCGGGTGTCGCTGGCCAGGGCGCTGATCACCGATCCGGCCGTCCTGATCCTGGACGACGCGACCTCGGCGATCGACGCGGGGATCGAGGCGCAGATCCACGCCACCTTGCGCAAGGTAATGGCCGGACGCACCACGCTGCTGATCGCGCACCGCCGCTCGACCCTGCAGCTGGCCGACCGGATCGCCGTCCTGGACGAGGGACGGCTGGTCGACGAGGGCACGCACGAGCAGCTGACCGCGCGCTGCGCCCTGTACCGGCTGCTGCTGTCCGGACCTGGCGAGGACGCCGAGGGCGTTGACGCCGGCGAGCTCGCCTACCACGAGAACGCCGACCGGGGTGCTCCCGACGCCGGGCGGGAGCGCGCCTCCGGCACGGTGACCCCCAGCCTGTGGGAGGCCGGCTACGACGCGGCCGGGCTCAGTCCGGCGGCGGGCGTGGCCGGCAGCCAGCTGGCCCGCTCATCAGGCGCCGCGATCGGCCGCGGCATGGGCGCCGCGGCCCGCGGCGGACGGGGCCGCAGCGGCGCCGGCGGGGGCATGCTCGCCGGGATACCGCCGACACCCGAGCTGCTCGCCAAGGTCGACGCGCTGCCGCCGGCTGAATGAGCTGCCCGGGGTCAGCCAGGCGGGGTCCCGCGCGGCCGACCCGCACTTCACGCTGCGCCGGCTGCTGCGGCCGATCGCGCTAGCGCTCTTCATCGGCCTGGTCCTTGACGGCCTAGACGCCGTGGCCGGCGTCGCCATGCCCGCGCTGGTCCGCGGTGGCGTCGACAACGGCGTCCTGGCCAAGGAATTCCATCCCATCATCGTGGTTTCGCTGATCGGGCTCGCGATCGTCTGCGCCGACTGGGTCATCAACGTGATCCAGACGAACGTGGTGGGCCGCAACGGCGAGCGGATGCTCTACACCCTGCGGGTGAAGATCTTCTCCCACCTGCAGCGGCTCGGCCTCGACTTCTACGAGCGCGAGATGTCCGGCCGGATCATGACCAGGATGACGACGGACGTGGACGCCATGGACACGTTCCTGCAAACCGGGCTGATTACCATGGTCAACGCGGCCCTGACGTTCGTCGGCGTGCTGATCGCGCTGCTGTACATCAACCTGCGGCTGGGCCTTATCCTGCTGACGATCATCCCGGTGCTTGTGGCGGCCACGCTGGTGTTCCGGGTGAAGTCCCGGGAGGCCTACAGCGATGCCCGCGAGAAGGTCAGCATCGTCAACGCTGACCTTCAGGAGAACGTTGCCGGGCTGCGCACCGCGCAGGCGTACCGCCGCGAGGGCCGCAACCAGGAGCATTTCGCTGAGCTGAGCGGCGGGTACCGCCGGTCCCGGCTGCGGGCGCAGCGCCTCATCGCGCTGTACTTCCCGTTCGTGCAGCTGCTCTCCACCGTCGGCGGGGCCCTCATCCTGTTCGTCGCGGCCGGCGAGGTCCACAACAAGACGCTGACGGCCGGCGGGCTGATCGCCTACCTGCTCTACATCGACCTGCTCTTCTCTCCTGTGCAGCAGCTGTCCCAGGTCTTCGACGGCTACAACCAGGCCGCCGTCGGCCTGCGGCGGATCAAGGACCTGCTCCGGCGGCCGACCAGCACGCCGGAAGCCGCGGACCCGCGGCCCGCTGGCCGCCCCCTGGGCCAGATCGAGTTCCGTGACGTGCGGTTCAGGTACTCCGGGCAGCCGCAGGATGCGCTGTCGGGCGTGAACCTGGTCGTGGGGCCCGGCGAGACTGTGGCCCTGGTCGGCCAGACCGGCGCGGGCAAGTCCACCATGGTCAAGCTGGTCGCACGGTACTACGACGTCACCTCGGGCAGCCTGCTCATCGACGGCACTGACGTACGGGAGCTGGACCTGGCCGGCTACCGGCAGCAGCTCGGCGTGGTACCGCAGGAGCCTTACCTGTTCCCCGGCACGGTCAGGGACGCGATCGCCTACGGCCGCCCAGACGCGACAGACGCAGAGGTCGAGGCCGCCGCACGCGAGGTAGGGGCGATCGAGATGATCGCGCGGCTGCCCGGCGGCTTCCGGCACGAGGTGGCCGAACGAGGACGCAACCTGGCCGCGGGCCAGCGCCAGCTGATCGCCCTGGCCCGCGCCTACCTGGTCGATCCGGCCATCCTGTTGCTCGACGAAGCCACCGCGGCCCTCGACCTGGCGTCGGAGGCAGCGGTCAACACCGCGACCGAGCGGCTCACCGCCAGGCGCACCACCTTGGTGGTCGCGCACCGGCTGACCACCGCCGCCCGCGCCGACCGCATCGTGGTGATGGAGTCGGGCAAGATCGCCGAGGTGGGCACCCACGCCGAGCTGCTGGAGCGGAGCGGCAGCTACGCGGCCCTATGGGCCGCGTTCACCGGGGATGTCGAGCTGGTTGCCTTACCAGGTCCGCCCGGCCACCCCGCTCGCCAGCCGGCCAGAATTCCCGGCGCACGCGGGGCTGACTGGCACTCTCAGCCGGCACATCGAGCGGCCCGGGGACGACGAGTTCCGTGCGGTCGATAGCACCTGGCCGGTCGTTGAGCGGCTCGCCGGGGACCCGACGGGACGGCGGCCGTGAGGCCCCGGCTGGGCGCGTTCTGGCGCCAGACGTTCTCCTCGCTGAAGGTCCCGAACTACCGCCTGTACTTCATCGGTCAGTCGATATCCCTCGCGGGGACCTGGATGCAGGCGACGGCGCAGTCCTGGCTCGTGCTGACCCTCACCCACTCCAGCACGGACCTGGGCCTCACCGTGGCCCTGCAGACCCTGCCCGTACTGCTGCTCGCTCCCTACGGCGGCGTGGTCGCCGACCGGGTGGACAAGCGGCGGCTCATGATCGTGCTGCAGATCGCCATGGGCTTCCAGGCCCTCGCGCTCGGGCTGCTCACCGTTCTCGGAACGGTCCGCTTCTGGCAGATCTGCGTGCTGGCCGTCATCCTCGGCCTGAACAACGCGTTCGAGAACTCCGCCCGGCAGGCTTTCGTCCGGGAGATGGTCGGCCAGGATGAGCTGCGCAACGCCATCACGCTGAATTCGGTGACGGTGAACGCGGCCCGGGCGGTCGGGCCCGCCATCGGCGGCGTCCTCATCGCCACGGTCGGCATCGGGATCTGCTTCCTGCTGAACGCGGCCAGCTTCGCGGCCGTCGTCACCTCCCTGCTCATCATGAACCGCTCCGCCCTGCGGCCGAGCCCTCCGGCGGGGCGGGCCAGCGGGCAGCTGCGCGAGGGCCTGCGCTACGCGGCCCGCACTCCCACGATCGCCATTCCGCTGGCCATGATGGGCCTGGTCGGGCTGCTGGCCTATGAATTCCAGGTCACGCTCCCGGTCCTCGCCCGGCAGACGTTCCACGGCGGCGCGGAGGCCTACGGCTTCATGACCGCGGCGATGGGAGTCGGGGCGGTGATCGGGGGGCTGTTCACCGCCGCACGGGGCCGGACCGGACTGCGGCCGATGATCATCGCCTCGGCCGGTTTCGGCGCGGCGATCCTGGCCTGCGCATTCTCCCCCGTTCTCGGCCTTGCCTACGCCGCACTGCTGTTCGTCGGCTGGGCGAGTGTCTCCTTCATCGCGATCGGCAACTCCACGATCCAGCTCAGCGCGGAGCCGAGCATGCGCGGACGGGTGATCGCGTTGTGGCAGGTCGCCTTCCAGGGAACGACGCCGATCGGCGGCCCGGCGATCGGCTTGATCATCGCCGCGACCGGCCCGCGCACCGGCCTCGCCGTCGGGGGCGCGTCCTGCTTCGTGGCCGCGCTCGGCGGTATCGCCCTCGCCCGGCGCTCCCGCCGGTCACTACCACCGCAGGTAACCCGGCATGAGCACCCGTCGTCCGCTGGCCCCGGCACCGCCGTCCCGCCCGAGGACCCCGTTCTGGTAAGACGACGGCACGCCGCCGTCACGGACCAGATCGGGCCCGGAGGAACCGCGCTCCCCGCCCTCATGGGGACAACCTCTCGCGGAGCGGCGGCACCGTCCGTAATCGAGAGCGAGGCCGAAGTCATGTCTCGCCGCCCGCGGGCACCACGGCCCGTTCGGAAGACAGGGATTTTTTTCCCGAACGAACCGTGGTGCGACAATCTCTGACCGGGAGGACGCAGGCGGCGGTGTTCAGGATCCGGTCTGCCCGTTGTGGATCCGCAGGGCCAGCACGGCCAGGTCGATCAGCGGGGTGGCGGTCCCGGCCGCGCGGCCACGCGCGGCCAGGTCGGCCAGCACCGCCTCGACCTCGGTGCGGCGGCCCGCGATCAGGTCGCGGGTCAGCGACGACGTGACCGGCGACCCCGCGGCGGTGAGGACCTGCTCGGTCACGTGCAACGGCCCGGCGGGAACGGGATGGCCGCAGGCGGCCGCCGCGGCCGCCGCTTCCGCGAGCACTGACTGCGCGAACCGCTGTCCTCCGGGCACCGCCGCGATGGCGCCGACCGTTGCCCGCATCAGCGAGGTGACGGCGCCGAGGCTGGCGATGAACACCCACTTGGCCCACATCGCATCGACGATGCTCCCGGGCACGGTGACGTCTGCTCCGGCGTCCTTGAAGGCCGACGCGAGCCGGTCGGCGCGGGTGCTTGGCGAGCCGTCGAGCTCCCCCAGCTCGACCTCGAACTGAGGCGTCAGCACCCGGATCGTCCCGTCGTCCTGGAGCTGGGTCGCGATCCGCAGCACCCCGCCGAGCACGGCCGATCCGAACCGGCCGGTCAGGGGCTCGACGTGGGCCATCCCGTTGAGGAACGGGACGATCACGGCCGGCGGCTGTACCGCGGGCCCGATGTCGGCCATCACCGCGTCCAGGTCGCCGGACTTCACCGCCAGCACGATCGCGTCGTAACCGGAGGTGAGCTCGGCCGCGGTCACGACCGCCGGCCGCAGCACACGCGTCCCGTCCCCGCTCGCGATGCGGAGCCCGCCCTCGCGCAGCCGCGCGGCGCTTCGCGGCAGCGCCAGCACGGTCACGTCGTACCCGGCACCCGTCAGGCGCGCCGCGATCAATCCGCCGACCGCCCCGGCTCCGACGATGAGAAACCTCAATGGCTTTTCGTGCTGACCCGGCGCGCCGGCGGAGCGGTTCGCAAGCGGCTCGTCCTTTAGCGTGCTGATGTTCTGTATAGACATGGTAGAGAGCTCCTTCGCGGGAAGGTGGCCTGCGGGGCCGAACCCCGCGGCCTGGGCGAGGGCGGCAGCGGTGGCGAACTCGCGGCCGATGGTGAACGGATCGTGCGCGTCGCTGCCGAAGCTGACCGCCGGGCCGCCTTCCTCCCGCCACCAGGTGAGCAGGCTGGCATCGAGCGGGAGCCAGCCGCTGGTGTTGATCTCCATCGCCCGGCCGCTGCGGGCCAGCGCGCGCAGCGCCGCGCGGTACTCGTCCTCGAAATCGGCGTTGCGGTATCTGCCCTGGCCGGCCGCCAGTACCGGGCGGCGTAGTTCACGTGTGCCAGGACGGCAAAGCCAGCCGGCGACTCGGCCAGGGCGGTGACCTCGGCCAGGTACTCCCCGACGACCTCGGCGGCGGACACGTCGGCGTAGCGGTCCGCGGTATCCGCGAAGTCGGCCTCCCGGCGCAGCGAGTGCACCTCCCCAAGAAAGCGGATGTCCGTTCACTGGTTCTGGCTGTCATGACCAGGCACGAACTGATCTCGGCAAGCCAGTCAGGCGGTCCGTCTTCCCGCGAACCGATCCAGTACGCTGCATCCTCTTTTCCGTCACTGCCCTGCCCCGGGACGGCCGGCGACGCTCGTGATGAAGGTGCGAGGCACCCGTGTGACTCGGCCCGGTGCCTTGCCTGTCGCGCGAGCTAGTGGGAGAGTTCAAGATCGCCTGAAAGCCAAAACGATTAATGTCAGGAGTTCATGTCATGACCCGACCTTCGGCCGACCAGACCGACGCGACCGGTACCCCGGCCCGCCAGCACCGCCGCAGCCGTTCTGTGCCGGTGCTGGCGGGCGCTGCGATCGCCGCGGCCGGGCTGGTGTTCGGATCGCTCACAGCAGCGAATGCGCTGCCCGGCCATCAACCGCCGTCGATCGATCAGCAGGCGGCCCAGGTCCATGCCGAGGACGCGTTCACGCCGGTGAACGGCAATGCCGAGATGAATCTCGGCGTGCTCGAGGACCAGATCGAGCACTACTACGGCTCGGCCAGCGCGACTTTCCCGGGTGTTGGCACGGTTACTATCCCGGCTAGCACCAGCAACTACGCCAAGCAGATGAAGCAGATCGCGGCCGACGCCGAGGCCTACCTCGGCTGGGCTATCCGCCAGCACCACGGCGCGGGCAAGCCCGCCGTGGTGTTCGACATCGACGACACCCTGCTCAACACCTATGACTATGAGATCGCCGAGCAGTTCGGCTATACCCCGGCGAGCAACGCGGTCTGGATCGACGACGCTGCGTTCCCGGCCGTCTTCTACATGCCGCAGCTCGTCAGCTTCGCGGCTGGCCATGGCTACTCGGTGTTCTTCATCACCGGCCGCCCGCAGTCCCAGACCGCGGCCACGATCAAGGATCTGACCAGCGCGGGCTACGCGGC
This sequence comes from uncultured Actinomycetota bacterium, assembly GCA_963844625.1. Taxonomy (GTDB): domain Bacteria; phylum Actinomycetota; class Actinomycetes; order Streptosporangiales; family Streptosporangiaceae; genus Palsa-504. The sequence goes on from CAWJPF010000004.1 coordinate 55,953, forward strand.
GCCCCAGTCCGGGCACCTGTTCCTCAAGCCGGCGACCCCGCCGTCCTACCTGCACTGCGCCAACCCGTCGAGCTGCACCACGATCGAGTACAAGTCCGGCACCCGCAAGTACATTTCCAGCCTGGGCTACACGATCGTCGCCGACTTCGGCGACCAGTACAGCGACCTGCTCGGCGGCGATGCCGGGCACCAGGTCAAGATCCCCGACCCGATGTACTACATCCCCTGACCGCATACGGTGCGGCCCGCGGTACCGCGGGCCGCACCGCGTGCAGCACGGGTACGGCTCGCCAGGTACGACTGAGGTTCGGCTAGCCGGCCGCTGATCCGGCGAGATATATCACCTGCTGGGCGATGTTGACGGCGTGATCGCCAAGACGCTGGTAGAAGCGCGCCACCAGCGTCATCTCCATAGTCACCGGCAGTGTCATGCCTCCTGAGGCGAGCTCTGCGATCAAGCTGGCGTGCAGCTCGTTCATCCTGTCATGACGCTCGCTCAGCGCCCGCGCGACAGAACGGTCGCGGTGGCGCCAGGAATCCGCGACCTGGCGCCACATGCCCCATGCCATGTCCCCCATCCGCTCGACGAGGCTCCGGCTGTCCGGCGAAAGGTCACTGCTCAGAATGTGGCTGGCCCGCGAGACGATCTGGACCAAGAGATCGTGGGAGCGCTCAAGCTCGGGCACGACGCGCAGCACCGACAGCAAGAAGCGCAAGTCTGAAGCCACCGGCGCCTGCAGCAGGATCTCCCGGCTGGCCAGCTGGTCGATCTCCCGGTAAAGGGCGTCAAAGACCTGCTCACGTTCGGCCAGCACCCCGAGCGCCTCGCTGTTACCGCTCAGCAGGGCATAGGTTGCCCCGGGCAGGTCCTCAACGACCATAGCGAACAGGCCGGTGACCTTGGTTTCGATGGCCTCCAGCTCGCGCTGGAATTCTTGTCGTTGCTCGACCACGGCCAGAGCCTACCGGCACCACGCTAAGTCCCGCAGGTCACAACTGGCCGCGGGGACGGACCGGGGAGAAGGCGCCGCCGCTGAGGCACAGGCAGGCGATGGCGTCCAGCACATGGCACCACCGGGGCAGCAAGGCATTCTTCCTCAGCGGCTGCACTGCCTTGCCTGGGCCGCTATGTGCGGCGTTTACTCCCCGCTAACCTCAACTGCGGCGTGGAAGGCCTCGAGTGCTTCGCCGGGGGTGTCGTAGTAGGCGCCGGGGCCGAGGGCGGCGCTGATGCCGTAGCGGTCGAGTTGCTCGCGTACCGGGCCGAGGACGCTGCTGAGGGCGAGGCGGATGTGGTGTTTGCGGAGGTATTCGATGACGCGGGTCACGACCGTCGCCGCGGTGTAGTCGACGTCGCCGATGGCCGCGCAATCGAGAACGATCAACTGCAGCGGGCTTGCTTGCGTGGTGAGGGCCGTGATGTCGTCGATGAGGCGGGAGGCGTTGGCGTAGTACAGGCTGGTGCCGAACCGGTAGATCACCAGTCCTTGCTCGGTCCGCGCGCCGGGCAGGACCGGGACGGCCTGCCAGTGCCCGGCTGGTGACTTCACTAGCACGCTGTTGAACGGGTGGTAGGTGTGGCGCACGTGGTTTATGATCGAGGCGACGATGGCCAGCACGATGCCTTGCTCGACCCCCAGCATCACGACCGCGGCGGTGGTGAGCAGGGCAATGGCGAACTCGGGGCGGCGGCAGGCCAGGATGCGCCGCATCTCGGTGATGTCGATGAGCCCGGCGGCGATGAGGAAGACGATCGCCGCCAGGGCGGCGATGGGCAGGCTGGCCAGCGGCCCGGTGAGCAGCAGCAGGACGATGAGCACCGCCGCGCTGGTGGTGAGCTGGGTTAGCTGGCTGCGCCCGCCCGCGCTGTCGGCTACCTGGGTCTGGGTCGGGCTGCCGTTGACGACGAAGCTGCCAGAGAGCGCGGCGGCCACGTTGGCGGCGCCCAGGGCGGCCAGGTCGGTGTCCTGGCTGAATGCCTCCTCGTACTTCCCGGCGTAAGCGCGTGAGGTCGCCGCGCTCTGGGCCAGGATGACCACGAACAACGATGCGGCGGTGCCGATGAGCGCGGCGGCGTCATGCCAGCCGAGCGCAGGCAGCCCGAGGTGCGGCAACCCGCGCGGGACGGGTCCGAGCACGGCCACGCCGCGCCCGGCCAGATCCGCCGCCCGGCTCACGATGATCGCCGCGATCACCGCGATCAGCAGGCCCGGGATCCTGCGGTCGGCCCAGCGGGCAGCCAGCACGATCACGATGACCCCGGCCGATACCGCCACATCTGCCCCGTTTACCCGCGGGAGCGCGCGCGCCACCTCCAGGAGCCTGGCCGGGGTGCTCTTGCCGGCGGCCGTCACTCCCAGCATGTCGGGGAGCTGCCCGGCGGCCACCTGGATACCGACACCGGTGAGGAATCCGACCAGGACGGTCCGGGACAGGAAATTCGCCAGGAACCCGAGCCGGGCCAGCCGGGCCAGCAGCAGAAGCCCGCCAGCGAGCAGGGCCGCCAGCCCGGCCAGCCGGACGTATTGCGGCGAGCCAGCGGCCGCGAGCCCGGCCAGGGCCGCGCCGAGGATGGCCGCGGTGGCGGAGTCCGCGCCCACGACGAGATGGCGCGATGAACCGAGAATGGCGAAGACGGCCATCGGGAGCAGCAACGTGTACAGGCCGGTTACCACCGGCATCCCGGCGATCTTCGCGTACCCCAGAGACACCGGGATGCTCACGGCGGCCAGGGTGACACCGGCAAGTACGTCCCCAGCGACCTCAGACCGGCGCACGGGCAGCAGCCCGCCCATCACCGCCGGCGGCCGCAGCCGTGCTCGAAGGGAGCGGATACGCGAATCCGGCATCGTCACCTCCGCCTGCGTTCCCGGCGGTTCCGCACTCGGTAATCATCTCGCTGCCAAGGCGATTCATGCGATCGCCCCGGCCTGGAATTCCTTTCCGGGCGCCGGCCCTGGGCTGGCCGCCCCGCGCACCTGCTAGGCCATCGCCTCGCCGCTGAACTGAACCACGAGATGCTGGCGCACGCCGGGTATCAGTGCGCTGATGCCTGACCGGCCGCCCGCAGCGGCGGGGTGCTCGTGCCGGGCGTGCTGATGGCGATGTCTTCCAGGCTGCGCCCGGCTGGCTCGGGCAGCACGAAGGTAAGCGCGAAGCCGGATACGGCTACCCCGGCGGTAAGCAGCAGCGTGCCGCGCAGTCCCAGCGAAGTCTGCAGCACCGGGAACAAGAAGACCCCGATGAAGGCGCCGAGCTTGCCGATACTCGCCGAGATCCCGTGCCCGGTCGCGCGCATGTTGACCGGGTACAGCTCGCTGGGCAACACGAAGGTGGTCATGTTCGGGCCGAACTCGGTGAAGAAGTAGCTCACCCCGTACACCAGCAGGAACGGGGCCACCATGGTGGTCATGCCCGGCACCGCCGCTATGACGGCGAAGCACAGTGCCATCACCGCGAACCCGATCAGCTGCAGCCGCCGGTGCCCGATCCGGTCCAGCCGGGCGATCGCCAGTATGTAGCCCGGTACCGCCGCCACCACGAAGATCCCCAGCTGGAGGGTAATCTTGGTCATCGTCGAGGCGTGCGGGGAGATCAGGCCGAGGATCTGCGGGGTGGAGATCGTGTTCCCGTAATAGGCGTAATCGAGCAGGAACCAGCAGCCTGCGGTCCCGGCCAGCGTAATCAGCCACCGGCGGCTGGTGAGAAACGCCCGCAGCCCCAACTCGGGCCGCATGTCACCGAACCCGTCGCCGTTGACCTGCCCGCCGGTCAAACCGGGTATCCGGCTCGCCGCCTGGTCCGCCCGGCCCTGCACCTGGGCCTGGTAGCGCGGCGATTCCGGCATCCGGCAGCGCAGGTAGATCACGGCGGCGGCGGGCACTGCGCCGAGCCCGAGAAGGACCCGCCATGTCACGTCGTTGCTGGCACCCGAGCCGAGCAAGGCCAGCGCGATCAGGGGCCCGATGATGAGCCCGAGCGCCTGGGTCCCGAATACCATGCCGACGAGCTTGCCGCGGTCCTTCCGGTTCGCGTACTCGCTCACCATCACCGCGCTGACCGGGTAGTCGCCGCCGACACCGAAGCCAAGTACGAAACGGAAACCGATCAGCACCCAGAACGAGCCGGACAGCGCCGACCCCAGCGCCCCGGCGATCATGATCACGGCGACCAGCCAGTACACCCGCTTGCGGCCGACCACGTCCGCGTAGCGCCCGAATACCAGCGCCCCCAGGCACGCGGCCGCCAGCATAGTGCTGTTGAGCACGGCCAGCTGGCCCGAACTCAGGTCCCAGTCCTTGTCGATCAGCGTCGAGGCGATCCCGATGACGAACAAGTCATAGGCGTCGGTGAAGAACCCCATCCCCGAGGCCAGCACCGCCCGCAGATGGAACCTGCTCAGCGATGCCTCATCCAGCGCCGCAACCAAGTCCCCGGACTGGATGTCAGCCACCGAATCACCCCGCCGCTCACGCCGCCTGACACGTTCTCGCACCCGGCCGCTTTCCTGCCACTTCAGCGGAAGTTATCCGGCTCAGGCGGCGCGCCGCCGACATGCAAATGAACGCCGGATGAACACGCAACGACCGTCGGGCGAACGAATCACCGCCGACCGGTCCAGCAGAAGACAGCACGGCCAAGCTGGCTGCGACCCGTCGGCCATCCGCACAGCCACACCCCTCGGTCAGGTAAGCCGAGGCCGATCTCGCCTGCGCGGCCGGGGGACGAAACTAGAGCCTGCTCGTCGCCGGGTCTTGTCAGCATGATGCTTCGCGGTTCTGAAGATAGCCCGGCATGGCAGCCACCCGTAAGCGGACCAGGCTCTACGGAGCGCGCGGTGTTCCGGGTACAAGACTCCCGGCCAGCGACCGTGGGTTCAGTCCGCGCTGGGCCGCGAAGGTCTCGAAACTGGCCCGCTGGTCAGCGGTGGCCCGTTGCGCCGTCTGGAGCCGGCCGGCATCGGCCAGGCTGGGCCGCACCAAGTTGACGGCCCCGCCTAGGGTCGGGTCGGGTTCGGCCTTCAGGCCATCGGCTCGGGCCAGGCGCCGGTTGACCTCGTCCTGGGCTGGTCCCAGGGCCGGCATCACCCACAAGGGGCCGTCCACACCCAGCTGGTAGGAGCAGTAACTACCGCCCCAGGGCTGCGCCGCGACGCGCAGGCCGGCGGCGAGCCTCGTAGTGTTCCGTTTCACCGGCACGGCGTCGCTGCCGAGGGCGGCGCTGAACGCCCGGTGACCCTCGGCAATGACGCGATGCCCCTGAAGCGGCGGCGACTCGTGGTTCTCGGTCCTATCGTGTTCGGCATAGAAGGCGTGCAGGTGGGCGTGCTGCACGTCCTGCCGGGGATTCCTGGTGACCGCCACGCCGGTGCCGGAGCCGGCCGGAGTCCCGGCCGCGGCGTCCGCGTCGCGCAGGTAGTCCAGGTTCGGCGGGCTGTCATTGGCGCAGAACACCACGTGCCCGCCGTCCGCGCTGCGGTACCACCCGGCGACCAGGGTCATCGCCGTCTGGCAGGCCGCCAGTTCGGCAGCCGTGGCCGAGGACCACCCGTCGCGGTGGCGGCGGGGCACCAGGAGCGCATGAGGCCGTGCCACCCGCCCGGGCCCGTTCGCCAGCATGAAGGGGTTGCGATCCAGGACCAGATCCACCAGCGCGGTACCGTCAGACGCGGTCACCGTCCCCAGATAGCCGGGCAGAGCGGGCACATCGGCGAACACGTCCACCGGCCGGAACCGGCGGGAGAACTCTCCCGCCGCAACCACGCCCTGGACGTTCCCGGTCCCCTGGTCGACCAGGACCCAGCTTCCGGCCCCGGCGGCGCTACCCGGCCACCAGTACCCCTTGACCGTGCGGGCGCCATCACGGTAGGTCCACATTCCGCGCATCTCGACCGGCGTGAACGGGGAGCGCCGGCGTTCTGGGTGATCGGCCATGCTCCCATGTTCGGCCCTCCCCGCAGGCGGGACAAAGCGGGAAGCGGCGAGCCCGGCAGCAAAAGAAAGAGGATGTTCCGATCAGCGTGAAACCTTGCCCGGCGGCCGAAGTCGCCGTGCGGCCGGGCTGCAGGCGGGTTGCCGGGCCGGTCGAGACGCGGGACCAGACTGCTGCGGCGGTTATGCCGGCGGCCAGCCGCCGGCGGGATAGCCCACGGATCGCAAGTAGCCGCGGGCCTGTGCTACCGCGCCATCAACGTCGGCCAGGCTGAGGCCGACGATGTAGTCGTCTGGGTTCCCCTTGCCGTCGGTGTCGTAGCTCAGCACCCAGCCGGATCGCCACCCGCGGCCGAGCGGGTAGCGCTCGTGCCAGATGAGCATCGCGGTCAGGTTGCCGTCGAACACCACGTCGTCCGGATCGAGGTCATCCTCGAATACGCGGCCACTGAGGTCGGGCGGGACGATCACGCGGACAGCAGGTAGCTCCTCGTCGCGGAGATGGCCGATCTCGCCAGCCGGCTTGGACATAACCAGAATCTAACTACGTGCGCGCGTTCCAACGGCCGCCGATGACGCAGCGTTACAAGTTGAACCGTCACGGCTCGGTGTGACGCCCGGGCAGATACCGGCACGGGGCCACCGTACGCTTCACGCGGCGTCGCAACCGGGCTAGGGCGCATTCCTCCGCCGGCTCGCACCGGCGAGGGGGATGCACCACGGCCCGTTCGGGTAAATGATCTTCTGTGGTAAGGGGGAGCCGAATGGTCAGTACGGTGCCACCGTCCATACCGAAGACGGGACTGGGCGTGCCGCTCCGGGAAGCCCTGTTCCCTGACCGTAGCATGTCCAATATGTGCCTCGAACGGTGTTTAATGCCGATGTTCGCACAGGTTATGCCAATGTCCGGACACGCACCGCGGTCGCGGCCGCGACGCGTGCGGTGGGTCGCATTGGAGGGATTCGAGGCGCTGCACGTGGTCTGTGTTCAGATACTGACGAATGGAGTCCGCCGGACCCCCGGCTATACCGTGTGCCTGGTCCATCATGATCACCTTTAACAGCCTCCTGATCATCGGCGCGGTGGCCGTCGCGGTCCCTCTGCTGCTTGGGCTCGTCCCGGCGGTGAAGGTGCCGGCCGTAGTGCTGGAAATCCTCGGAGGTGTCCTGGTCGGACCGGCGGTTCTCGGGTGGGTGCATCTCGACGTGGCTGTCCGGGTGACAGCCGACCTGGGCCTGGGTTTCCTGCTGTTCATGGCCGGCTACGAGATTGACCTGCGCCGTTTCGAGCGCCGGGTCCTCATCCTGGCCGGCCAGGCTTTCGTTGTTTCCGTGGCGCTGGCCCTGCTGGTCGCCTACGGGCTCCAGCTGGCAGGCCAGGTCAACGACGGCCTGCTCGTGGGAATCACGTTGGCGGCGACCTCACTCGGGATCCTGGTGCCTATTCTCAAGGATGCCAGCCAGACAAAGACAGGCTTCGGCCAGATGATCATGGCCGCGGGTTCGCTGGCGGAACTCGCCCCTCTCGTCCTGCTGTCCGTGTTCTTCTCGGCATCGTCGGCGAACCCATCGGTGGAGCTGGGACTGCTCGCCGGGTTCGTCGCCTTTACCGCGGTAGTTGTCGTGGCGGCCCATCGCGTCAGGACATGGGGTCCGCTGCGAGAGATAGTGCACCGGTTGGAGAACACGAGCTCCCAGCTGCGCGTCCGGCTGGCCATCACCTTCGCCCTGGCCTTCGCGGTGGTAGCCGAGCACTTCGGGCTGGCCATGATCCTCGGAACATTCCTGGCCGGGGTCATCGTGCGCCGGACCGGCGAGTCGCCGGCCTCCCATGAGGAATTCAAAGGCAAGCTGGAAGCGATCGGCTTCGGGTTCTTGATCCCGGTGTTCTTTGTAAGCACCGGCGTGGGCCTCGACATAGCCTCCCTGTTCCACAGCGTCCGGGCGATAATTCTCGTACCGGTCTTCCTGGTCGCTCTGCTGGTGGTGCGGGGACTTCCGGCCCTGCTTTACGTACGGATCCTGGGACGTACACACGCCCTAGCAGCAGGTTTCATGCAAGCTACATCTCTGACCTTCATCGTGGTGGCCACCGTCATCGGAGTCGAGACCCATCACCAACGGCCGTCCACCGCCACCGCTCTAGTGGTGGCGGGCCTGTTGTCGGTGATCATCTACCCGCCGGTCGCATTGCAGCTACTGAAGAGGCCCGCTGATCGCCAGGACGCACGCTCTCCAGCCCCTGCCACGTCCGCCCGCCGTGAGGAGCTACTTTGAAAATCGAGGGCGCAGCGGTAGCCATGGGAGTCAGCGCGCTGAAGCCCAGGACTGGCAGGCTCTCAGTTCGGGCTGTCCGCCTGTCCCGCCCGTACGGCACGGCCGTGCTCCTGGAGGGAGGGGCAGTTCCGCCGAGTATGATAGTTGTATGAAACGCATCACGGTAAGCCTCCCGGACGAGCTGGTAGAGAAGATCAAGCGCGCGGCCGGAGGCAACCGACAGGTCAGTTCGTATGTGGCCACTGCGCTGAAGGATTACCAGGAGCGCGAGACCTTGGACGACATTCTGGCCGCCTGGCGGGAAGAGACGCCGGTGCCCGAGGAGATCCGACGACAGGCCGAGGCCGAGCTTGACGATGTGGGGCTGACCGGCCTGCCAGAGGGCGGCGGCAGGCTGGCGGGGTGAACGCGGCTACGACGACCGGGCTCACGCTCGACGCTGGCGCGCTTCTTGCGCTCGACCACCCTGCCAAGGCAATAGCCATGCAGGCACGATTGGATGAGGCCCGGCGGCGTGGGGGAACCATCTGCATCCCTGCGGAAGTCGTCGCGCAAGCATGGCGCAGTTCTCGCCAGGTCCGTCTCGCCAGACTACTTATGTCTTCCGGCATCGACATCGCGGTCATGACGCTGAGCGTGGCGCGGACCGTCGGGTTGATGTGCGCGGACACTAACCATCACGACGTAGTTGACGTACATGTCGTGCTCTGCGCCCGGCAGCGTCGCCACGCCGTCGTCACCAGCGACCCCGGCGACATCGCTCGGGTCGACCCGTCAGTGCCACGAATTCTCGTCTAGCCCAGGCATCGCTCGCCATCGCCCGGCTGGAGGCTCTGACCTGCCGACGTACGAGCTGGCGCCGCTGGACAACGAGGCAGCACGGGCCCTGCCGGCTGCCTCAGGAGGCGCCGGGTGGCGGCTGGACCGACAGCGGCATCTGTGCTTGCGGATCCGTTCGGGATCTACTAGTCGGCGATCCAGCTGCCGTGGAAGCCGAGCGGGATCCTGGCCGGCAGGTGGACACGATGGCCCGGTCATCGACGCGGGGGAATTCCTGCGGCCGGTCATCGAGGCGCTGCTGGCTGGACGGTCGGCTGGTGTCGTGTTTCAGCCCAGCCCCTCCCGGTCTGCTACCGAGGCCACGGACGCGAACGGGGCAGGCAGCGCAGCGCTAACCGCAGCTTCCAGCAGGCTTCGCTGGCCGCCGATGGCGGCCTGCCGCTCCGCGGGGAGCGTGGCTTCGAGCTCATCGAGCATCCCGTGAATGCGCCGGACCACCTGAGGTGCGTCGGCGCCGTAACGGATGACCTCGGTCAAGGCGAGCACCAGCAGACCGTCGAAGTTCCGCAGCTTCCGCTTGACCCTGACCGTCCCGCTGGAATCCACCCGCAAGCCGGTCGGGTCGAGCCGGCAGCCCGTGATGGCCAGGAGGTCGCTGATGCGATCGATGGCCTGGACCCCTGTCGTGGGATCGTTGACGGCCGGGGACAGCGCGCGGATCGCGACATCCACGAGCTGCCGGAAGCCGAACGCCGGATCCTGCACGAAGGTGCGTTCGCCGCGGATCAGGAAAAACCTGGTGACATCGCGGTCGCGCAGGTCCCCGCCGTGTACGAGCGCAACGGGGGTGCCGTGAGCCAGGTACTCCCCTACTCCGACGATCAGCTCGAGCCAGCACTCCTGCCGCCGGCACAATTCGACCAGACCGTGCAGGTCGATGGCCGTAACGACCCCGGCTGGCCCCGCATAGCGGAGGCGACGCGGTGAGGGGTCCGGCGAGCGAGGCGCGACGTCAACGTAGGCTGACGCCGGCGGGAAGTTTTCCTCGATGGCCTGCCGGCTCTCGGTAGCGATCGTTTCAAGCAGGTACTGGACGCGCATAAGCCGCACCACGCCATGCAGGTAAGCGACGAACCCGAAGACCGTCGCCACGGTCAGCGCCAGCAAAGTGGTCACCGATACCACTGGCGCGAACTGCTTCGCCGACGTGACCGAAGCCCGGTTGCTGATCAGGATGATCACGGAGAAGACGAAGGTGGCGAGGAACAAGCCGAGCGTCACCCGGGTGATCCGGGAGCGGATGAAGATCCGCACCGTCCTGGGCGAGTACTGGCTCGCGGCGAGCTGGATGGCCACCAGCGTGGTGGCGAACACCACGGCCACGAACGCCAGGGTGGAGGCTGCGATGGCGCCGGCGAAGGTGGCGGCGCTGCCGGGGTCGCTCACCAGGTCCGGCCGCACGCCGATCGGGGCATCGACCCGGGCGTCCAGCCAGATGGTGAGATTGGCCGCGGCGATCGCGGCTGCCGCGAAGATGGCCGGCAGGAACCACAGTGACACCGCGATCCGCTGGCGGAAGTCAGTGCGCCACAGCGGCTCTGGCTGTACGGGAAGCGCTCTCATGAATCGAGAGTCTCTCAATCCACGGCCGGCACCGGAATCCCAGGGTGTCTGGGATCGGCGGAAGCGAGGGTGGAGACGAGCGTCAGCCTGTCGTCCAGGGCCGGAGCTTGTCGGGGTTGCGGACCGCCCAGATGTGGGTGATCCGGTCGCCCGCGACGCCGAACGCGAACACCGTCACGGTGACGCCGTCTTGCTGGGCGATCAGGCCGGGCTGGCCGTTGACCGTGCGCTCCAGGAGCGTCAGGCTGGTTACCTTGCCGGCGAGATCGACCATGTAGCGCGCGATCTGCTCGCCGCCTTCGATCGGGCGCAGGGAGGCGGCGGCGAGGCCGCCGCCGTCGGCGACCACGGTGGCGCCGGGGTCGAGCAGCCCGATAAGGGCGCCGATATCCCCGGCTTCCCATGCCCGCTTGAAGTCCCTGACGACGCCGGCCTGCCGGGCGGCCGGGGCCGCGGGAGCCTGCGCGGCGCGGATGCGCCGGCGGGCCGAGGAGGCCAGCTGGCGGCATGCCGCCGGGGTTCGGCCCACGATGTCAGCCACTTCGGCGAAGGAGTAGCTGAAGACGTCGTGCAGGATGAACGCCACGCGCTCGGCCGGGGTCATCGATTCGAGGACGACGAGGAAGGCCATGCTGACCGACTCATCCATGGTGACCCGGTCGGCCGGGTCAGCCGCGATGCCGCCCGGACGCCCGCCCGGCCACTCCGCGGACCCGGGCAGCGGCTCGGGGATCCATTCGCCCACGTAGCGCTCCCGCCGGACCCGGGCCGAGCCGAGCAGGTCCAGGCAGATGCGGCTGGCGACCTTCGTCAGCCAGGCGCCGGGGGATTCAATGGCGTCCTGCTGCTGCCGGGACATGGTGTACCAGCGGGCGTAGGTCTCCTGCACGGCATCCTCGGCCTCGGCCAGGGAGCCCAGCAGCCGGTAGGCGAGGTTGATCAGCTGACGCCGCTCGCTCATGATCTCGTTCAGGCCCAGGTCGGGTCGGCCGCCTCCTGGCTCGGATCGGGTGGTCATGGTGCCGGCGCCTCCCTTGGTCGCAGCTGCCCTCACTAGTTTCGACGAGACACCGCACCGGAATGTGAGGTCGGCGCGTCGCCTGACATTCCGGAGAGTTGTGTCGTCGTCCTGGTGAGAAGAACACACCCGCCGTGGCGTCCGCACTACTGCCCGCGCCGCGTAGCCGCGGCACCACATCCATGGAGGAAGCCATGAACGCCGCCCCCGCGACCGTCGCGATCCCGGGCTACCTGGTCGGTACCTGGAAGGCCGACCCGGCGCACTCCGAGATCGCCTTCTCCGTCCGGCACCTCATGGTCGGTAAGGTGCGCGGCCGGTTCACCAGCTACGACGTCACGATCGTCACCAGCGAGGACCTACGGAGCTCGTCGGTTGCCACGACGATCGACCTGGCGTCCGTCGACACCGGCAACGAACCGCGTGACAACCACCTCCGCTCCGCCGACTACTTCGAGGTCGGGAAGTACCCGACGATGAGCTACCGCTCCACCGGCATACGCCGAACCGACGACGGCTGGGGCATCGACGGTGAGCTGACGTTGCACGGCGTGACCCGGCAGGTGCCCCTGGCCGTCGAGGTGAACGGGTTCGTCCCGGACCAGTGGGGCGGGCAGCGGGCCGGCTTCTCCGTCACCGGGCAGATCAACCGGCGCGACTTCGGCATCGACATCAGCATCCCGATGGACGCCGGTGGCGTCGCGGTCGGCGACAAGGTGTCGATCAGCCTCGAGGTCGAGGCCGTCCTCCAGAAATGACCCGACCCGGGCGGGCTGCCGCGGACCGGCAGCCGAATCTCCCGCCATGACAGCGATGACCACCCGGATGTTATATCGACCCCAGGAGAAGCCTCATGTCAGCAGCCCAGGTAACAGCCAACAAAGCGACATTCAGCCGCTTCCATGACGCCGTGAACACCGGCGATGCGGAGGTCATCTCGAAGGCGATCGACGAGGTCGTCGAGCCGGACGTGCTGTTCCACGCGCCAGTGCCGACCGGCGCGACGGGCGCGCAGGCGCTCAGGCAAGTGTGGGCGGTGCTCCTTCGCGCGTTCCCTGACCTTCACGTCGCGGTCGAGGATCTAATCGCGGAGGGGGACAAGGTCGTCGCCAGGAATACTGTTACCGGGACCCACCAGGGCGAGTACAGGGGTGTCCCGCCGACCGGCAAATCCGTCACCTATAACGAGATCTTCGTCGTCCGCTTCGCCGGCAGCCGAATCGCCGAGATCTGGGGGGTCGTCGACGTCCTCTCCCAGATGAAACAGCTCGGCATGATTCCCGCCTAGCGAAGCCGCCCCCGGCCACTAGAACTGCATCTCCGCACGAAAGGGAACTGGCGATGAAGGCCATCCGCATCCACGAACCAGCCGCCATCAGCGGGCTTGTCTTCGAGGAGGTACCCGATGCCACGCCCGGGCTCTGCGACGTGCTGGTCAAGGTCGCCGCGTGCGGCATCACGCACAACGAGCTGGACTGGCCCGTCTGGACCTGCCGGGCCGGTCACCGGCGGACCTCGATCATCCCCGGCCACGAGGTGTCGGGGGTCGTCGCCGCGCTGGGATACGGGACGGCCGGCATCGCCGTCGGCGACGAGGTGTTCGGGCTGACCGACCAGTTCCGTGACGGGGCGGCCGCCGAGTACGTGGCCGTCGAGGCCCGTAACGTGGCCCCGAAGCCGCGCACCGCCGACCACGTGCACGCCGCGGCGGTGCCGCGGGCCGGCCTGACGGCATGGCAGGCCCTGTTCGACCACGGAAAGCTGGTCCGGGGGCAGACGGTGATCATTCACGGCGCGGGCGGCGCGGTCGGATCGACGGCGGTCCAGCTGGCCCGCTGGGCCGGCGCCGAGGTGATCGGAACCGGGCGCAGCCGGGCCCGGCCGCTGGCCACCGAGCTGGGCGCTGACCGCTTCATCGCGCTGGACACCGACCACCTCGAGGACGCGGCCGGACAGGCCAACCTGGTGTTCGACACGATCGGCGGCGAGGTGCTCGCCCGGTCGCCCGTCCTCCTCCGGCCCGGGGGAACGCTGGTCACGATCAAGGCCGCCGCGCCGCCGCCTGCCAGCAGGGACGACATCAAGACGGTCGTCTTCATCCAGGAGTCCAGCCGCGCTCAGCTGACTGAACTCGCCCGCCTGGTCGACGAGGGGCACCTCCACCCCCAGGTCGGCGCGGTGTATCCGCTCGCGCAAGCAGCCCAGGCGTACCGTGCGAAGGCCGCCGGCGGCATCCCCGGCAGGATTGTCCTCCAGCCCTGATCCAGGGGCTGCTCGCCTCAGCATCGACCGGCGTTCGCGACCGCCGTGGTCGAGGCCCCGCGCCCGCCGCATCGCGCCCCTCAGCCACCCCGGAGGCGTCCTGCCGACAGCACCCGGCGCGGGTGCCTGCCGTCGACGTACCCCACGAACGGCGGGTAGATGTTGTAGCCGAGCAGTTCCTGCAGCCGTTCGGGCAACTCGCGGGCGATGTCGCGGGGCACGGCCAGGCAGTGGTTCTCCTGTGGCCGCAGCCAGCCGGCCGCGTACTCCAGGATCACGCCGAGTCGCGGCCGGGTGGTCTGGTTCGCGCCGCCTCCGTGCCAGAGGCTGCCCAGGTAGAACAGGGCCGATCTGGGTGACATCACGGCCGTCTCCACCGGATCGCCGGGGCCCGGCTGCCGGCCCGGCTCCCACTGGTGGCTGCCGGGGATGAACCTGGTGGCGCCGTTCTCCGCGGTGAACTCGTCGAGCGGCCACATGGTGTTGACCACCAGCGGCGGATGCGGCTCGGGCACCGGGTAGATGGCGTCGTCCCGGTGCAGGATCTGCGCCTTCTCCCCCGGCCCGATGCAGATGCCGACCGGGGCGCTGAGCTGGTAATGGCCCAGGACCTGATCCAGGACGCCGAGCAGCAGCGGGCCGGTGGCGAGCGCGTCGAACACGCGGGTCTTGGCGAACAGCGCGTAGATTCGCTGCGTGTCAAAGCCTTCGAAGGAGTTCCGCCCGCTCCGGGTGGTCCGCAGCACCCGGTCCAGGTCAGCGCGGGCGTTCTGCGCGCCGTCCGGGGTCATCATGCCGGTCACGACTACGTAGCCGTCGTCCATCAGCCGCCGGGCCACGTCCTGGCTGGGCGAGGTGGCGGACATCGTTGCCGTCATCAGCCTGAGACTAGGCGGCCGGGCGCCTGCGGTCTAGCCTCAGGTCACTCGGCGGGCATGTCGGCTCGGCACTGCGGGCATGTAGTGGGCGGGTCGGCGTCGGCGATCGCTCCGCAGCGCGGGCAGGTGCGGTTCAGACCTGTTCGCCCAGCTTGTACTCGGACACCCGCTCGTCGCTCCGGGTGTAGGAGAAGCCATCGGCCCCGATGGTGACCTCGGCTTCTCGCGCGCTGGCGCGCCGCACGAGGGCCTGCGAATGGCCGTCGAGATCCAGCACCGGCGACGCCTCGGAGTACCAGCTCGGGACGACCGGCGTGCCCCACCAGTCCCGTCGCTGGTTGTCGTGTACGTCCCAGGTGATCACCGGATTGTCGGGGTCTCCAGTCCAGTAGTCCTGCGAGTAGATCTCGATACGATGACCGTCCGGGTCGCGCAGATAGAGGTAGAAGGCGTTGGAGACGCCGTGCCGTCCCGGACCGCGTTCGATCGTGTCAGACTGCCGCAGGGCCCCTAGTTTGTCGCAGATGTGCAGGATCTGCGAACGCTCATGAACGTGGAACGCGATGTGGTGCAGCCGCGGGCCGTCCCCGCCAGTGAGCGCGATATCGTGGACGGTCGGCTTGCGGAACATCCACACCGCATAGACTGTCCCATCGCTGTCCTGGATATCCTCGGACGCGCGGAACCCGAGGCGTTCCAGGGCCGCACGCGCGGCCGGGATGTCCGGGGTCACCACGTTGAAATGGTCCAGCCGGGTGATCGCAGCGGCACCGTGCAGGTCGTAGCGCTGCGTGAGACGTTCGACGTGATCGCTGGCGTAGAAGTACTCGACCGGAAAGCCCAGCGGATCTTGTACCGCCACTGTCTCGCCGACGCCGCGCCGCGTCCCGGCCGGACGGCGCTCGACCCGGCAGCCGAGATCACGATGGTATGCCTCGGCGACGTCCAGTTCGCGGGGCGAGCGGACCCGGTAGCCCAGCATGCCCAGCGCGGGCACGTCGCCTCGGCGCAGCACCAGCGAATGGTGCAGGTACTCCTCGAACGCCCTGAGATAGACGAAGTTCTCGTCCTCCTCGCTGACCACCAGGCCCAGTACCTCACGGTAGAACCGGCGGGATACGTCGAGGTCGGTGACGATCAGCTCGGCATAAGCGGCGCGGACGATGTCGGGGGCGGGCCGCACGGTGGTGCGTGCTTCGGTCATCACGATCGCGGCGTGGAGCCCCCGGCCGTCAGGCCGGGGCGGAAACGCCGCTTCACCTCCTCAGGAATGCCGGCGGTACTCGGATGTCAATTCGGGAGCGCGCCGAATGTGGGCGTGTGCACCTCGCCGAGCGTGATGTGGACGGCTTGCTGCTGGGAGTAGAAGTCCAGTGACCGGTAACCGCCTTCGTGGCCCAGGCCGGAAGCCTTGACGCCGCCGAACGGCGTCCGCAGATCACGGACGTTGTGCGAGTTCAGCCAGACCATGCCGGCCTCCACCCGCTGCGCGAAGGTGTGCGCGCGCTCGAGGTCTCTGGTCCAGAGATAGGCGGCGAGGCCGTACTTCACGCCGTTCGCCAGCTGCAGTGCCTCGTCCTCAGTATCGAA
The DNA here is from genome assembly GCA_963844625.1 of uncultured Actinomycetota bacterium. Classification (GTDB taxonomy): domain Bacteria; phylum Actinomycetota; class Actinomycetes; order Streptosporangiales; family Streptosporangiaceae; genus Palsa-504. The sequence continues at coordinate 72,311 of CAWJPF010000004.1, forward strand.
CGGGGTGATGGCGACGACCGGGCCGAAGATCTCTTCCTGGAAAATCGAGGCGTCGGGTGGCACGTCGGCGAATACCGTCGGGCTGACATAGTTGCCTGTGTCGAGACCCTCCGGACGGCCGCCCCCGGCGACCAGGCGTCCCTCCTGCTTGCCGCGCTCGACGTATCCCATCACCTTCGCGTAGTGCTCTGGATGGACCAGGGCCCCGACCTCGGTGCGCCGATCGCGGGGATCGCCGACGACGATGTTGCGGGCGCGGGCCGCGTAGCGCTCGACGAAGTCGTCGTAGACCGGGCGCTCAACGAGGATCCGGCTGCCGGCGGTGCAGCGTTCCCCGTTCAGCGAGAAGACCCCGAAAAGCGTCGAGTCGATCGCCGCGTCCAGGTCAGCATCGGCGAAGACGACGGCCGGTGACTTGCCGCCCAGTTCCATCGACAGCGCCTTGAGGTGCGTCGCGGCGTTCCGGAAGATCGCCTGGCCGGTCGTGGTCTCGCCGGTGAACGAGATCAGCGGTACCTGGGGGTGCTTGACCAATGCGTCACCTGCCGTCTCGCCCAGGCCGTTGACCAGGTTGAACACGCCATCCGGCAGGCCCGCGTCACGGAAGATCCCGGCCCACAGGCTCGCCGAAAGCGGGGTGAACTCGGCGGGCTTGAGGACCACCGTGCAGCCGGCCGCGAGCGCCGGGGCGAGTTTCCAGCTCTCCAGCATGAACGGGGTGTTCCACGGCGTGATCAGCCCGGCCACGCCGGCCGGCTTGCGGTTGACGTAGTTCACCTGCCGCCCCGGCACTTGGTAGAGGTCATCGACCTGGGCCACGACGAGGTCCGCGAAGAACCGGAAGTTCTCCGCCGCCCGCTGGGCCTGCCCGAGGGCCTGGGTGATCGGCAGGCCGGTGTCGAACGTCTCGATCTCCGCCAGGATCTCGTTCTGCGCGGCCACGGCATCCGCGATCCGGTTGAGGACGCTGGCACGCTCCCGGGCCAGGAGCCGGGGCCAGGGCCCTTCGGTGAAGGCCCGCCTGGCCGCGGCCACGGCCCGGTCGATATCGGCCGGGCCGCCGGCCGCCGCGGTGATGTAGGTCTGGTTCGACACGGGGTCGAGCACGTCGAACGTGGCCGCGTCGATGCTGTCGGCCCATTCCCCGTCGATGAAGTGACGGATGCGGTCGGGCAGCGCCGGCGGCAGGTGACGCGCGGCGGACCCGGCTTCGGAAACGGTCATCTTGGTTCTCCTGAGGCAACCGCGTGGCCGTCGGCCGCGGTGAGGTACTCCGCGCCCGCGGCAAGGTAGGCACGGATCTTTTCCAGGCCCGGCGGTGTGGGCGGGATCAACGGGGGACGGACGTGACCGGACGCGATCAGCCCGCGCTGCGCGAGCACCCATTTGGCCGGCGCCGGGTTGGTCTCCACGAACAGCAGGTCCACCAGGGGATGCAGGCCGTAGTGGATCTGCCGGGCCGTGTCGTAGTGGCCCTGGCTCCACGCCTCGTACATCTGGGCGTGCGCGGCCGGCGCGATGTTCGACGTCGCGCTGAGGAAGCCGGCTCCGCCCAGCGCCAGCAGCGGCAGGCAGAGCAGCTCGATGCCGGACCAAACCACGACGTCCGGACCGCACAACTGCAGCACGCGGGAGAAGTGCTCAAAGTCCCGCGTCGTCTCCTTGACTCCCACGAAGTTCTCGACGTCGCGGTAGAGCCGGGCGATCGTGGCCGGCGCGATGTCGACCGCCGTACGGGCTGGCACGTTGTAGGCCACGACCGGCAGGTCAGGGAAGTTCCCCGCCACCGACTTGTACCAGACGTACAGGGCCTCCTGCGTCGGTCGCGCGTAGTACGGCGAGATGATCAGGACGGCGTCAACGCCGAGGTCCCGCGCGGCCGCGGTCAGTTCGAGCGTTTCGTCAAGCCGGGCCGAGCCCGTGCCGGGAATGACCGGTACGCGGCCGCCAACGGTGTCCACCACGGTCCTGATGGCAGCGAGCCGCTCTTCCAGGGTCTGCGCGCTGGGCTCGCCGGTGGACCCGCCGATGGAGATCCCGTGCGCACCGCTGGCCAGCTGCCAGCGCACCAGGTTGGCCAGGCTGGCGTGGTCGACCGCGCCGTCGGCGGTGAACGGCGTGACCAGGGGGGTGATCGATCCGCGCAACGTGCGGGGATCCGTTCGGTAAGCCATTGGCGACCTGTCCTTGTCTGGCGTGTTGAGATTCACCGGGCGAGCTCGCCGGACTGGCGGGTGAGAAAGGCATCGAGCGTCGCCGTGCGGTGCGCGCGGGCGGCGAGTTCCACGTCCCAGGCGCTCGCCCGGTCCGAGATGAGGACCAGCAGGCGCTCGTGCTCGGCCACCGACTCGCGAGCACGGCCCGGGACGAAGCCGAACGTCGAGTCGCGCAGCACGTCCAGCCGGGCCCAGCCGCGGTGCACCAGCTCGAGCAGGTGCGCGTTCGGGCACTTGCCGAACAGCAGGGCATGGAATTCCCGGTTGAGGGTCGTGAACTCGTGCGGGTCGAATTCCGCCAGGCACGCCGCCATCCGGCGGTTCACCTCGCGGGCCCGGGCCAGATCGCCCGCGCCCAGCAGGCCGCAGGCCAGCCCGGTCGCCGCGCCCTCGACGATGGCCAGAGTCGCCATCGTGGTGAAGTACTCGGCCTCGTCGGTCATGGCGACCATGGCGCCGACGTTGCGTTCGTAGCTGACCAGGCCTTCCGCCTCGAGCATCCGGATCGCTTCGCGCACGGGCACCGTGCTGATGTCCAGCTGCTTGGCTATCGCGGCCAGCACGAGCCGGTAGCCCGGGCCGAACCGGCCGTCGACGATACGCTCGCGCAGGAAGGTGTGCGCGAGTTCGGACTTGCTGGGCGCGAGTTCGCTCATTTCCCCGGCGACCATTGCTCATACCTCCGGCGCCAGGTCGCGTTCAGCGGAAACAGCCCGTCGACGGACTCGCCGGCGGCAACTTGCTCCGCGATGAAGGCCTCCTCGCGTTCCTGCTCGATCGCGGCGTCGGCGAGTTCGGCGGCCAGCGCGGGGGGAATGACGATCAGGCCGTCGGCATCTCCGACGATCACGTCGCCCGGCTGCACGGCCGCTCCCCCGCACGTGATGGTGACGTCTGCATCCCAGGGCACATGCCGGCGGCCGAGGACGGCGGGATGCGGGCCCTGGGAATAGGTCGGCGGGCCGAGCGCGGCGACGGCGGCGTAATCACGCACGCCGCCGTCCGTGACGATGGCCTCGGCGCCGAGCAGCTGCGCGCGCAAGGCGAGGATGTCACCCACGGTGCCGGTGCCCCGCTCGCCGCGGGCTTCGATGACCAGCACGTCACCGGGACGCAGCGAGTCGAACGCGCGCTTCTGCGCGTTATATCCGCCCCCGTACTCGGCGGACAGGTCGTCCCGGAACGCGATGAAGCGCAACGTCCGGGCCCGGCCGACTACCTTCGTGCCCGGCCTGGTGGAGCTCAGCCCGTCGATCGACATGTCGTCGAAGCCTCGCTTGCGCAGCTGGGAGGACAGCGTCGCGGTCGAGACGCTGGCCAGCTTGTCCCGCAGCCGCTGCGTGAGTTCGAAGGCGGCGGGCAGGCCTGCCGCCGCGCGGCTGCCCCAGGCCTCCTCGCGCTGCACGTCGTCGATCTTCGGCTGCGCGCCGTACTCGGCCATCGGCTGGGTGCCGTCAACCACCCGGGTCACCAGCCGGCCGGTGCTGGGTGCCCCCGGCGCGTCCGGCGCGTCGACCTCGACCTCGACGACGTCGCCGGGCACGACCACCGACGCTCCGGCCGGGGTGCCGGTCAGGATCACGTCACCCGGTTCGAGGGTCATCAGCTGCGAGAGGTCGGCGATCAGGCGCGCGAAGGGGAAGGCGAGTTCCGCGCTCGTCCCCTGTTGCGCCAGCTTCCCGTTGACCCAGGTCCGGAGGCGCAGGCCAGCCGGGTCGAGACCGGTGGCGGGCAGGACGCCGGGCCCGAGCGGGGTGAACCCGTCGCCACCCTTCGAACGCAGGTTTGATCCCCGGTCGGCCCACCTCAGGTCGTAGACGCCGAAGTCGTTGGCCGCCGTGACGCCCGAGACATGGTTCCAGGCCTGCCCGGGCGCGACCCGGCGAGCACGGGTGCCGACGATCAGGGCGATCTCGCCTTCGAAACCGAGAAGCTCGGTGCCAGCCGGCCGTTCGATGGTGTCTCCGCTAGCCGCGACCGAACTCGGGGGCTTCAGGAAATACGACGGCTGCTGCGGCCGGCGGCCGCGCTGCGCGATCCGGCTCGCGTAGTTGAGATGGACCGCCACGAGCTTGCCCGGCCGGATCTCGAGGGCCGCGGGCGAGAGGCTATCCGGCATCACGCACGTCCGTCCGTTCGGCAAAAAAAAGATTGATGATCGTATGTGAAGTCGTATCTGATTTTAGATCCGCGCCGGGGCGCCGGAGAAGAAGTACTCATGAGGCGCCTGACGGCCGGAGAAACCCTGCGCCATGCTTGCTGACATGGATGTAGACGAGCTGCAGCATGCACTGGGCGGCATCGTCCTTGAGTCGGCTTACCTGGAACGAGTCCTAAGAACAGCGTTCAGCGCACTGGTCGGCAGCAAGTACGCGGCCGCGATCGATGGCCGTATGACAGCCGCTGCCCTGATTGAGGACTGCGAACAGATCACTAAGCATCACACCGGCATCCCCAAGCCGGCGAAGGAGGCGCTGCTGGCGGCGCTACGGGCCTGCCACGAGGCAAACAGGGCCCGCAACCGCGCGATCCACGACGCCTGGGCGACCCGCCCGGGCGGCGTGACGGTGACGCTGCGGGGCGGGCGGCAGGCCCGCGACGTGACGGTCACGGCACGAATGCTGGCCGAGGTACGTCAGCTAGCCGATCAAGTCGCCGACGCAGCCGCCGAACTGAAGACGGCTATGACCACCGCCCTCGGGCCCGGCTGGGTGCTCGTCGAGGACCAGCTACGCCAGGAACTCGGCCGCGACATTGGCACCGACCCCGGTAGCTAATGGAGCTCAGGTCAGCTTCTGCAGGAAAGTCACGCCGTCGCCGATGGGAAGAAGCACCGTCCGTACCCGGGGATCCGCGGCAACGGTGTCGTTGAATACGCGGATCGCGACCGCGTCCTCGTCGCCGGCGCCTGCGTCGAGGACGGATCCGCCCTGCAGCGTGTTGTCGGCGAGCAGCAGGCCGCCGGGGCGCAGCCGGGGAACGATCTCCTCGTAGTAATCCAGGTAGCCGGTCTTGTCAGCGTCGACGAAGGCCAGATCGAACTGCTCCTCGCGCGGCAGGGCCCGCAACGTGTCCATCCCCGGGCCGAGGCGCAACTCGATCTGGTCCGAGACACCCGCCCGTTCCCAGTACTCCCGGGCGATGGCGGTCCACTTCTCGCTGACGTCGCAGCACAGCAGCCGCCCGTCGGGTCCCATCCCCCGGACCACGGCCAGCGCCGAGTACCCGGTGAACGTGCCGACCTCCAACGCCCGCCGCGCTCCCATGGCCCGGGCGATGATCTCCATCAAGACGGCCTGATCGTCCCCGATCTGCATGCCCGCGGCCGATCCGGTCCGCTGCTGGGTGACGTCCCGCAAGGCGATCTGCACCTCGTCGGGCCCGCTCGAATGAGCCGAGGCGTACTCCGCGACGGCCTCCTCGACGAACTGGCTTCGCGTCCGGGCAGCCATTCCTGCCTCCTTGATGTTGTCCCGCTTGGGCCGGCCCGAAGCGTCAGGCGTCGACCAGCGGCACCGCTTTGTGATGATGGGCTTCGAGGTACCGGCGTGTCATGAGGAGGGCGGCAATCCCGTCTCCCACCGCAGAGCCGAGTTGCTTGGTCGATCCTGAGCGTACGTCGCCAGCGGCGAATACGCCGGCCATTGACGTCTCCATCGTGGGGCTGGTGACGAGAAACCCGCCGGCATCGCGTTCGATAGCGTCGCCCAGGAAGGCGTCGTTGGGCGTAAGCCCGATGAACACGAAAGCCGCGGCGGCCGGGAACCGGAGGATTTCCTGGCTGTCGCGGTCGCGGGCCACGACGGCGGTGAAACGGCCCCGGCCGCCCTCGAGCTCGACAATGTCTATCCCGGTGCGGATGGCGAACTGCGGGTCGGACCGTACCCTTTCCTGCAGAACCGGCGAGGCGGACAGGTCGGAACGGGTTAGCACCCGTACTCGGTGGGCGAACTCGGACAGGTGCAGACCCTCCTCCAGGGCTGAGTTCCCGCCGCCGATCACGATGACCTCCTCAGCCCCCTTGTAGAAGGGTGCGTCGCACGTCGCGCAGAAGTGAACGCCGGCGCCGATGAGATTCTCCTCGCCGGGCACGCCGAGGCGCCGGTACGTCGACCCGGTGGCCACGATCACGACGTGGGAGCTGAGCTGCTGCCCGGAGGACAACGAGGTCACCAGGTCCTGGCGATCGTGCTCCACGGCGGTGACGGATACCGCAGAAAGGAGCTCCACGCCGTAACGGCGGGCCTGGGCCACGAACCGGTCGGCCAGCTCGCCGCCGGAGATGCCGTCGGGGAACCCCGGATAGTTGTCGATCCTGTCGCTGATCCCGGCCTGGCCGCCGAGCGCGCTGGCTTCCACCACTACGGCGTCGATGCCTTCCCTGGCGGCGTAGATGGCGGCCGCCAGGCCGGCCCGCCCCCGACAATGACCAGGTCGTAGGCGGACCGATTGGCCTCGAGGGTGAGTCCGATGCGGCGGGCCAGCGCCTCGTCGCTCGGGTTCACCTCATGAGTCCCGTCCGGATAGAGCACCGTCGGGATAATCTGCCCGCCATCTTGCAGTTCCTTGAGCCGCCCGATGGCCTGCCGGTCGGTGTCGACGTCGACGTTGGCGTAGCGGACCCGATGCGCAGCGAGGAACTTCTTGACGCGCTTGCAGTGCGGGCACCACGGGGCCCCGTACACCGTCATGACCGGCTCATCCGCAGAGATCATGCCCCACCCCGGATCCCAGATCCCCCCGCTTGGGAGGCTGCGAGCATGCTAGCCCAAGTGCGCGGGAGCCCGGCACGACCGGGGTTCGGGAGTGGCTTTGGGGACTGCCGACCCCCTGGGACTGTGTATCCTGACCACGCCACGCGATGAAGCTGGTGCAGTACCGGGACACCGGTGTTCCGAGTCGATGGCCGCTACCTATCTCGGCGTCACGCAGACGTGCCCTCAGGTGGAGGCCTTGCTCGAATGGGTGCCTGGGCTGAGTGCTGACTAAGCGCATCAGTCATCGCAATGCTCTCCATGACGCTGCGACCGCTCAGGCCACGGCGACGCAATGGAGGGATCGGCATGAGCCTGAGCTCGTGGGAACAGCAGGCCCTGGATGCGATCAGGGACGGTCTGGCCAGCTCTGACCCCCCGCTGGTGGCGCGGCTGACCATTTTCTCGCGGCTGGCATCCGACGAGGAGATGCCGGCCCGTGAGAAGATCCCGGCCGGCTCGCGACGAGCTATCCAGCGTTCCCGTTTTGAAGTGCGCCGGGTGGACCAACGCCTGGGCTTGCAGGGGGCAATGCTACTGCTGCTGTGGCTGGTGACATCCGTCGCGCTGATCACGGTCGCGCTGGCTAACAACCGCGGCAGCCAAGGTACATGCCCGGGATCCTGGCCAACGTCCTGCGCCGGCGGGACATCCGCAGCCGGTTCGAGCCCGGCCCCGGCACTTTGGGAATAGGTCACGCCTGTCTACCTTGGCCACTGAAAGTAGTGGGCCGATGCGTGCACCACTGCCCGTTCGGCCGCACGGATCCCCGCCCGCTGGCATCCGCCGCCCGGTGGTGCTCATAGATACTCTCGCTTCCGCATCCAGACCAGGGTGATCCAGCCCCAGATGGGTGGCAGGTACGAGCTGAACAGGCGCTGGATGAAGACCGCGGCGGTGGCGTCGGCCTCCGAGACACCGGCCGCAGTGAGCCCGAGGATCATGCCCGCTTCCACTACCCCGAGGCCGCCCGGCGACGGCGCCACGCCGCCGATCATCGCAGCCAGGGTGATGACCACGATCAGGGTGGGAAGCCGCAGATGGTCACCGAAGGCCCGCAGCGAGACTGACAGGGCCATGGCCACGAGCAGGTCCCGGCCAAACGCGCCGCCCAACAGCAGCACCAGCTTGTTCGGGGAGCTGGCGACCGTTTTGAGGTTGCCCCAGATGCCGCTCACCGTGGGACGCACCTTCTCGGCGGCCAGCCTGCGAAGCCGGGGCACGGCCAGGGCCAGGCCGACCACCAGGGCGACCAGCACGACGAGGGCCAGGATGATCCACACCAGTTTCGAATTTCCGCCCGACTCGGGGGTGAGCTCGAAGTGGATGGACCCCCAGGCGAAAGGAAGCGAAACCAGGAGCAGCACGCCGGTCGCGACCCAGCTGGTGGTGGCCATGATGGCACCCGAGCTCAACGCCACCGACGAGTCATAGCCCTGTTGCTGGAAGTAGCGCACCCGGGTGGCGAAGACCGCCGCTGTCCCGCCGGCCAGCGCGCTGAAGGCCTTGGCCACCTCGACCGCCACGGTCCGCCCGAACGGAAGTGGTCCGGCCACGCTTCCGATGCCTTCGACGGCCGAGGCCACGTAGGCCAGCTGGGTCAAGATCAGCGCGATAACGACCCAGAGCCAGTCGGCCCCGATCACGGTGTCGAAGGACTTGGAGACGTCGATGAGCACCCCGATCAGCGCCCAGCCGCCGATGAGCGTGCCGACCACCATGATCACTGTCGGCCAGCTCACCCGGCGGGGCTCCATCAGCGTCGGCACGTCAATCGACTTGGCCTGGGCGGCGCGCTGACGGACGTCCTCAAGCAGCTGACCCTGGCCCCGCAGGCTCCGGCTGAGGACGGGATCGAGCGCGGGCCGATGCAGATGACGAAGGGCACCGGCCATCATCTCCGGCGTCAGGCACCGTGCGGCGGCGTCCGCGGCTCGCTCGGCGCCGACCACCAAGGCCGTCGCCGCCATGGCACCAGCCAGATCGCGATCGAACTGATCCGGCGAAGCGCCCGCCAAGGCGTTGCGGAAGTCCGCCACGACGATGGTCTTCGCCGTCGAGTCGACCAGCAGCGTGTCACCGCTGATGGCGCCGTGAGCGATACGTGCTCGCCGGAGAGTCAGCAGTTGACGATAGAGGTCATCAAGCGTGACGTCACTAATATCGGCGGCGTCGGCCTCAGACAGCGCCTTCCCGGCCGGCAGCCGGTAGACGACCAGCGCGTCCTTGGACGGGCCCGCGGTTCCTGCCTCGATGATCTCGGGCACGGCGACGCCCGCCCGGCCGGCCCGCAAGGTGAGGTAAGCCTCGTGTTCGACCTGCTGGAGCCGGGTAATCGTGAGGCTCGGTCCGGAGTCCCGGTACAGCAGGAACCGGCCCGCCTTGGTGAGGAGCTTGGCATCGGCCGCATCCCGGCCATAGACCGCTATGCCGATGGGACCGGGCGGATCTGCTTCGCGCGTCTCGGTTGCCTCATACTTCGCCACCCCCCAGACTTGCCTCCTTACCGGGTGCACGTTGCTCACGCGGATGCCGAGTTCCTCCAGCAGCAGCCGCACGTCATCGGTCGAAGGCAGGCCGAGCGGTGAGCCGAAGATGAGCCGGACCACCGCGGTCGCCCCCCAGCCGATGGCCAGGCTCCCCAGGAGATTAAGCGGCAGCCCGTGACCTCCCACGGCTGAGGCCATGGCCACCAAGGCGATGAAGAGCTCGATGAGGCGTTGTACGCCTCGTGCTAGATACGGCAGCGTCGCCGTTGCGACCGCCATAAACAAGGCGATCCGGAGCACCGGGAAACCTAGGTCGTAGCCCTGGATCACGATTCCGCTCGGTCTGCCGCCGCGGCTTCCGAGAAAGACGATGAGGATCCCGCTCACCGCCGCCGTAACGGCAGCACTCGACGCGATATCGCGCGCGATCACCCAGCGGCGCGCGATCAGAGCCAGTGCCACCAGGAAAATCGTGATGCCGAACGAACCGGCCTGGTAGACCACCGTCACCAGCCAGGTGATGCTCCGCGGCGGCGGATGGATGACCTGGACGACGGCCCGGTCGACGCGGGAGTCGTAGCGGATGACAAGTACGCAGCACACCAGGGCCAGGACCGCAGCGGCCAGCCGCAACCCGTCGCTTCCGCGCCGACGTCGCTGACCGTCGCCCACCGGTGCGAACATGACCGAACGCCAGCCACGCAGCAGATGTCCTTCGGGAAGAGAGCTCTCACTCTCCATGAGGTCTTCGGCCATGCGATTAGGGCGCACGTCAGTTGCCTGATTGCTGGGCGAGGGTGGCGGCACCTTCGGGAACCCGGAGGCCAGTAGCGTCTTTCGCCATGCGCGCCCCCTATCTCCTGAGCCGCGAAGGCGCGGATTAATCCGGTCTTCCGCGGTCCGCGCCGGCTGGTGGCGGCGCGACTACGGTAGTTCTGCCTGGCGCTGGCCGGATTCACCCTTCGCGGATGATCCTGGCGTGGTGCGGCCTGGTGTTATCGTCATTTACGGCACGGCTGGCAACTAGATTAGATCCTACGGGAGGGATGTTCATGGCGCTCGGGCCGGTTGAGTGGATCGAGATCAGTTTTCCCGGGAACAAGCTCAGCCGCAGCATCGTGCAGCCGCTGAAGAAGCTCGTTGACTCCGGCACGATCCGGATCATCGACCTGGTCGTCTTGCACAAGGACAATGACGGCGTCGTCACGGCCGTGGAACTCGAGGGGCTGGATCCAGACGAGGCGGCCCTGTTCGAGGATCTCGACGGTGACGTGCTGGGTCTGCTCAACGAGGACGACATCGCTTTCGCGGGGGAGGCGCTGGCACCCGGCAACGGGGCGGCCATCCTGGTCTGGGAGGACCTCTGGGTGTCCGCGTTCACACGGTCGGTGGAGGACGCCGGCGGCCGGGTAGTAGGTCACGACAAGGTTCCCGACGAAGTTGCCCAAGCGGCGCTGCAAGCCGCGTCTGTTTGAAAGTAGGTTTCCATGAGAGGACGACGCGGCGGAGGACTGGGCCGACGAGGTCCTGGGCTGCTTGGCACCATGGCGCGGACGGCGGTCGTCGCGGGTACAGCGTCGGCCGTGGTCGGCGGAATGCAATCGAACCGTGAGGCCAGGGCGCACCACCAGCAGGCGCAGGTCGACCAGCAGGTGGCAGCGTCGCTCGCCAGTCAGCAGGCGGCGGCAGCCCAGGCGGCACCGGCCGCAGCCGCCCCGGCCGCCCCGGCCGCCCCGGCCGGAGGGCTTAGCGACGAATCGTTCGCACGGCTGCAGCAGCTGGGAGACCTTCTCAAGCAAGGCATCCTGACAGACGAGGAATTCGCGGCGCAGAAGGCCAAGATCCTCGGCGCATGAGCAGGATACGAGCGTGTCGGCGGACGCCGGGAACACCAGGCGGATGGCAACGCCCGCGATGACGACCACCGCAGGGCCTGGCTCCCGCCTGCCACCCGCCAGCGGATGCGGCTCTGTCGATCGATCCTGACCGCTAGGGAATCGAGGGAGCAGATGAACAAGTCCATACTGGCGGTCCTCAGCGACGCCGAACGTCGACTGGTGGCCCAGACCGAGCCTGCTGAGCTCGCCGCGCTCGACGAGGATGCGGCCATCGAGTTCGAGGCTCGGATCAGGCGCGCGCGCAACAAGTACGTCGGCCAGTACCGCCGGGGCGCTAGCGCCGGCGTGGTCGAACAGGGCGGGCGAGGCAAGGCTCGTCCGGAGAACAAGCGGGCCGCCATGAAGGCCGAGGCGTTCGAAGAGGCCCTCTCCCGGGTGAGCCGCCGAGTCGCGGTGCTAGCCCGGCAGTCTGCCGCGAAACTGCGCGCGGAGAGGCTCGAGGCAGCCAGGGCCGGGAAGGGCCAGGGGCCCGGGCCCGGCGCGCGGCGAGCGGCGTCCGGCGCGCCCGCTGTCACCGGAGAGCCCGCCGGCGACCGTGCCCTGCGCTCGCCCGCCAGTGAGAAGCGCCGGGCGAGCACCCTCGCGCAGGGAGCCCGCCGGCAAGCGAAGCGAGACAGCCGATAAACAGCCAGACAGCCGATAGGCAGGGCCCAATGACGGAACCCCCCGCACCGCAACCGCCGCCGCCGCCTGCCGGGGGGCATGACCTGTCGGCCACGGCGGACGAGAGACGAGCGGCGGGGAAGGCTGCCCGGAAGCGCGCTCGACGAGGTGGGCTGGGGAACTGGGCCGCGGCAGAGCGCGGGCACGACGCCCTGGAGACGATCCTGGCCCAGAATCAGATCCGGGTTCCTGAGCTCATTCCGCTGCGGTATCAGCGCATGGCGGCTTCCCCATGGAACTATTACCGGGGTGCCGCCGCGGTCATGGCCGCCGACCTTTCCGCTCAACCTGACAGCGGGCTGATGGTGCAGCTGTGCGGCGATGCCCACGTACTGAACTTCGGCCTGTGGGCCACACCGGAGCGAAACCTGTCGTTCGACCTGCGCGACTTTGACGAGACTCTTCCCGGACCCTTTGAGTGGGACATCAAGCGCTTCGCCGCCAGCCTCGTGGTAGCGGCGCGGGAGAACCAGGTCAAGCAGTCGACAGCGGCTGCCGCGGTAACCGCCGGCGTGGAGGCCTACCGCACCCGCATGCGCCGGTATGCGACGATGCCCGAGCTCGACATCTGGTACGACGGCATTCACGCCGACAGCTTGCTCAACTATTTCGAGCCGGCTGACCGCGGGCGGGTCTCGATCCACATCGAGAAGAAACGGGAGCGCCGTACCAGCCGCGGAGCGTTCGCCAAACTGACGACGATGGCGCACGGGCGTCCGCGCATCACCGAAGAGCCTCCGGTCCGCGTCGCGCTCAACGACGACGAACAGGATGACGTCGTCGATCACCTCCTGGCCGGTTACCGGCTGACCCTCCAAGAGGACCGGCGGACCCTGTTCGACCGGTTTACCGCGGTCGATATCGTCCGCCAGGTGGTGGGAGTAGGCAGCGTGGGAATGCAGGTCTACCTAGTGCTCATGGAGGGCCGCAGCGGCGCCGACCCGCTGTTCCTTCAGGTCAAGCAGGCGGGGCCGTCCGTGTATGAGGCCGAGGGCCGGCCCAGCCGCCACGACAATCACGGCGCGCGGGTGGTCAACGGCAAACGGCTCATCCAGAGTGCGACCGACATTTTCGTCGGCTGGGGCTCATGGCATGGCCGGGACTATTACGTACGGCAGTTCCGTGACATGAAGATCATCCCGACCACGGAGCTGATCGCCCCGCGCCTGGTCGAGTTCGCTACCGCCTGCGGCGAAACCCTGGCCAAGGCCCATGCCCGCACCGGCGACCCGGCGGCCGTTGACGCTTACATCGGGAAGGGGCCTAGTTTCGCCACGGCGATCGGCCGGTTCGCCCGCTTGTACGCCGACCAGAACGAGCAAGACCACGCGCAGCTCGTCAGCGCCATCGCCGCCGGCACGGTCAACAGCCTGCCCAGTGTGAACAGCAGCTGACACGCTGCGGGCGCTAATGGGCATCCACCGTGCTCGGGGGTGACGAGCGGCTTCGATACCGGAGCTGGAACAGGCCGTAGGCGATCGGTCCGACGGCCAGCGGCACCCAGTACGAGGCGAGGCGGTAGGTCAGCGTCGCCAGTACGGCCTGGCTGGAGTTGACCTCGGCGAGCACCAGGAGCCCAGTCAGGCTCGCTTCCACGATCCCGAGCCCGCCGGGGGTCAGGGGGATCATCCCGATGATGCCGGCGGCCGCGTAGGCCACCAGGATCAGCGAGGGGCGCGGGTGGCTCCCGGTGGCGCGCAGCGCGGCCAGCAGGCAGAGAAAGTCGAACGCCAGGCGGCCAGCGGAGAGCAGCAGTGCCTGCCACCACTGCCGGCCAAGCACCGCCCGGATGTCGTTGCGCTGGGCAAGAAGGGTCGTGTCTAGCCCTTCCAGTGGGGGCCGTTTCCGCCGGGCCCAGTTCGCGAGCCGCTGCACCGTCCGGCCAGTCCAGCGGAGCGGCGCGTCGTAGGCCAGGACGACCGCCCCGAACGCCGCGAAGAGCACGAACCCCGCCGCCCCGAGAAGGGCCGTGTTGACCAGGCCCCGGCTGACTGGCGCGCCCAGCAGGACGACCGGGAGAGCGAAGACAGGCAGGGCGAGGAGTCCCCCCACGCCCAGGAGAGAGAACGCCGCCAGCCCGCCTACGGTGGAACTCGTGTCGCCTAGGCTGGTCGCGAGCATCCGGAACTGCACCGCGGCGCCCACGGCCGCGCCGCCCGGCATGATGAGGGTGATCGAGTTACCGGCCAGTTGAGACGTGATGACCGGGAACCATGCCCTGGTCCGCAGCGCTAGCCGCTGCAGCGCGAACGTGCAGACGAAGTGCGCGACTTCGGCCCCGACCGCCACGGCGAACCAGATTGGATTCAGGGTTGAAAGACGAGGCCAGGATGCGAACACTTCGGTGATCGCCGGGAACACAAGATAGATGGCGATGCCCGCGATGACGACCACCACACCGCGCTTGACCACTGTCTTCCAGGCCAGCGGATGCGACTTCTCACGATCGATCCTGCCCGCCAGGGAGTCTTCGCTGAGGGTCCCGGATTGATCGCTCAGGGCGTCAGATGGTTCGCTCATGGCCTCGGGCCAGCGTAGCAGCGACAAGACGCCCGTACCCCGGACGTGAGCGCGAACAGCGCCGACGTACCGGGGGACCTTTTCCCATCGGGGTATGTCGAAACGGCTCTGCGCAGGAGGGGGCAACCGCCGGTTACCGGATCAAGCCATCGATAGCCATAATTACCTGGAAGGCATGACCTGCCGTTCGCCGATTCGGCTTACCGTGAATGGCGGGATGCCTGGTCAGCATGAGATTGAGGTGCCGGATGCAGCGCTTCGATGCCGTCGGCCGCTGGCTGCGCGATCATCTCCTGCCTGCGTCGGTCATCGTGCTCGGCGGCATCCTGCTCATCCGGTGCGTCAGGTGGATCGAACCGACTGTCCTGCTGACGGGAGCCGGTTCACATGCCTGATGCCGAGCTGACCCGGCTACGGCGCCGAGGGCTACTCCTGGAGAGCATGAGCATGGCCTGGACAGTGGCGGTGGCCGCGGTCGCCCTTGCGGCCGGGCTCGTGGCGTCTTCCATAGCGCTGATCGGGCTCGGACTTGAGTCGGTGATCGAGCTGCTTGCCGCCGCCATCGTCGTCGTGCACCTGGACGCCTCTGCGGCTCGTGAGCGCAGGGCGATGCGCCTGATCGGCGTAACATTCCTGGCCGGCGCGGCCTATCTCGCGGTGGAGAGCAGCCGGGAACTCGCCGTGCACGACCATTCCGGGCATTCGGCGGCGGGCCTCGCCGTGGCCGCGGCCGCGCTGCTGGTCATGCCGCTACTCGCCCTCGAGAAACGCCGCACCGGGCGTGCACTGAGCAGCCCTATGCTGCTGGCCGATGCTCACGAGACCACATTGACCGCGGCCGCCGCGGCCGCCGCCCTGACGGGCGTCGGCCTGGATACCTGGCTCGGCTGGTGGTGGACCGTGCCCGCCGCGGGCCTGGTCATAGCCGCCCTCGCTGTCCGGGAAGGCATTCATATCTGGAGACACAGCGACCCTCGGGTGGATAGTCCTCAGCCGTCGGGGTGATTGTGCCGGACGTTCATACTTTTGAGGTGATGCGGTGGTGAGGTGACGCGGTCAGGCTGGGAGGTGCGCCGGCCGGCCGCCAGAGTTTGCCTGCGCCTACACAAACGCTGGGGATGCCATGCTCGCTTACCACATTGACCGTCCGTTAGGCGGCCACAACGGTGACCGTTAGGCGCGGCGGCAAGGCCGCAGGCAAGAAAGGCGCCGGGCCGAAATGTGCGAGGTGGCTCGGCTTCGACCGTAATCCGCTACGCCGGGGAACGGACCGGATCGAGGCGGTCATGCGGCTGGCCATAATGATCATGGTCGCGGTGGCGGTGCCTATCGCCGCGGTCGCCGTCGGCCAGCAGGCCGATCACCTGGCCCAGCGCCGGGCGCATGCTCAGCAGGCGGCAGATCACCTGGTCAACGCCGTTCTGCTACAGCAGGCGCCGGCGACAGGGAGTCCGGACCCGTACGCGTCAGTACAGACCGCATGGGTGCTGGCCCGCTGGCAGCCCCCGGGTTCGCCCGTCCGGACCGGCGAGGTCATCGCCTTGGCGGGGGCACACAAGGGCAGCACCGTACGGATGTGGATTAACGCCTCAGGCACCGTCGCCGGTCCCCCGCCAGGTCACCGCGATATCGTCGGCGACGTCTGGGTCGCCGTCATAGCGACCTGCCTCTCATCGTGGCTCGTGCTTCTGGCGTCGAGCACGCTCGCCCGCCAGGCCCTTGACCGTCGGCGGCTGAGCGCATGGGACGCCGAGTGGCGGGCGAGCGAGCCGGTCTGGAGCGGCCGTTTCCGCCGAGGCCCGTTACTAACGGGGGATCTGCCTGATATCCACAAGCTCCAGGCCGAGCGCACGCACCCGATCCAGTAGGGCATGGAGGTGGGCCTGGTCCAGGTCACCGCAGAGGACAGTGGCGGTGGGCTCCACTTCGATGGCCACGTCGTTGAATGCCTCACAAGCCGCCGGGCCAAGCGATCCAGCTACCCTGATTTCGTAGGTGCGCCCGGTCACGAGGGCCTCCTTCCGGCCAGAGCCGTGAATGGCGGGCCAGTAGCGAGGCGAACACGCCCTTAACCGCGAAGAACAGCCTCATTACCCCATCCCGCCGCGACATCACCCGCAAAGCATGAGCCGCGCGAGGCTCGGATAACCGAGACTGCTCTCAGGCCACGCATTCGCTTGTTTGTCCGCCTACGCAGGAAAGCGACTCGGCATGCAGAACCGCGCATTCTCTCTTCCCGCGCGTTTCCCGGCCTGGCGGAACGCAGCCGCGCGGCCCGCCACGGCGGCCCGGAGCTGGTACCAGAGCAGACCGGCGGCAGGGCAGATCATGTGCCTCCGGATCACCGGCGAGCTGTGCGCCAGCACCGCGGATGCTCTCCTAGCCGCGGTGGGCGCTCGCGTGCGGGCGGCCGTGCCTCCCGCCTGTGAGGTCGTGCTCGACCTTTCCGGCACATCCGCCATCGACGATGACGCCAGGGAAGCGCTGCGGTCGCTTGGCGACCTGCTGGTACAGAGCCACGCGCACCTGCGGATAGTCCTGCCGGAAGCGGAGGCTCGCGCCGCGCTTTCCAGTGACGACACCGTCGATGCCATCGGGTCTGATGCCCTTTACCCGAGCGTCCGCGGCGCCATCCTGGCCGCGCATGCCGCATTGCCCGGACCAGCCCTCTTGACGCCGGCCATGCGCACGCTGCTCAGCCAGCCGCCCGAGCCGCTGCCGCTACCTCGACAAGTCCCGTCGCGATGAACGCCGCCGTGCCTCCGGCCCATCGCGCGGGTTCTGGGCGGCGTTCCGGGGAGCGATTACTGTCGCGGTGATCGGGTGGCTGCTGAAGCTACTGGCTGGTGAGCCGCGGCGGGCGGCGGAGAGCGCTGCGCCGTGGATGCGAACAGGCTCAGTCCGAGCGTTCTGGAAAGATGTCGTGCCGTCAGCTGCCCCCTGACGCTGTTCCCCGCCCGGTCGAGAAGCGGGGAGAACGTCCCCAGGCCGCCCTTGCCTGGGGACACGGCCACGATCCCGCCTCCGATCCCGCTTTTCCCAGGCACTCCGACGTCGAAAAGCCAGTCACCTGAGGTCTCGTACATTCCGGCGGTCGCCATAACCGCCAGCGCATGCTGGCAGACGGCCGGGGTGACGACTTGCCGCCCGGTCACGGGATTGACCCCGCCGTCGGCCAGGGTGGCACTCATGACCGCAAGGTCCTCGGCGCTGGTTCGAAGGCAGCTCTGCCTGGTGTACAGGTCGACAGTTTCCGCCGCGTCCGAGTAGATCCGGCGCCGGCTCGCCAGGAGATTCGCGATGGCGCGATTGCGATGGTTGGTCGATGAGGCGGAGGCGTAGACCTCATCGCTCAGCGTGAGGTCACGGCCGGCGAAACGGGACAGCCCGTCCCTGATAAACAGCCATTTCTCCGCATGGCTGTCGCCTGGCACCAGGCTGACGGTGGCGATCGCACCCGCGTTCACCATTGGATTGGATCGGCCGTCTGCGCTGTGCTCGACTGCGGTCAGTGAGTCGAAGGCAAGCCCGGTGGCATTGACCCCGAGTTTTGCCCTGACCTCTTCGGCCCCGAGCATCTCGCATACCAGGGCGAAGACGAACGGCTTGGCCACGCTCATGATCGTGAATTCATGCGCGGTGTCCCCGGCCCGGTAGATGCTGCCGTTGATGCCGGCTACGCAAATGCCGAATAGGCCGCCGGGCACCCGGGACAGCGCGGGGTAGGTCTGCGAGTTTTCCCCGCCCGTCTCCGAGCGGTAATTCAGGTATGCCTCGTCTACGGCGGCCTGTACCTGCCGGGGCGACGGCAGGTGACCGGTCGATACGTACCGGCCCCGGCCGGCCGGGCTCACGGCTGGGCGCCCAGCGTGACCGTCGTCGTGGCCGAATGGCCGCCTCTCACGTAGCCGATCGAGACCATATCGCCTGGTTTCTTGGTCAGGGTCAGTTCTTGCAGCTGAATGTTGCCGGTGGCTGGCTGGCCTTCGATGCTGGTGATCACGTCGTCCGGGCGCAGCCCCGCCTGCGCGGCCGGGCCGCCCGGCGCCACCGCCTGGACGTATAGCCCTTCGGGTACGCCAGCCTGGGCGGCAGCCGCAGGAGGTATCGGTACCGTCTGCACACCGAAGAAGGCATGGGTTACCCTCCCGGTGGCGATGATCTCGTCGGCGATGGACGTGGCCAGATTGACCGGTATGGCAAAACCGAGCCCGATGCTGCCGCCGGGGGAGTTCGGCACGGTCGCGCCGGCCGTCGGCACGCCCACGAGCTGCCCCGCGCAGTTGACCAGAGCGCCGCCGCTATTGCCGGGATTGATGGCAGCGTCCGTCTGCATAGCCGACACCAGCAGCGCCGACCTGTCATTCTCGCCGGGGACCTCCACAGTCCGGTCCAGGGCGCTGACGATGCCGGACGTGACCGTGCCGGACAGTCCGAGCGGGGCGCCGATCGCCACGACCGGCTCGCCCACCTGCACCGAGGATGACGAGCCGAGGGAGATGACCTTGAGTTCGTGAGAGGGCTGGATCTTGAGTACGGCGAGGTCGGTCTCTGGGTCCCGGCCGGTGATCGTCGCGGCGGCGGTCTGCCCGTCGGAGAACAGCACTTGAACCGACCCGCCGTTGGCGGCTATCGAGATGACATGGTTGTTCGTCAGGATGTAGCCGTCTGACCGGATTACCTCTCCTGACCCCGTGCCGGCTCCGTCGCTGCCGCTGGCGGCGATGGTCACCACGGAGGGGACCACCTGGTCCGCGACCTGGGTGACCGCGCATGCGCTGACCGTTGCGGAGGAACCCGGCGCAGGGCTGGCCGTGGTGCTGGACGTCGGTGAGCTCGTACAGCCGCTGACGACCAGCGCAGCCCCGGCGGCCGCCCACGGCAGCCATCGGCGTGAGCTTCGTACCTGTCTCGATTCAGCCATATCGGCTCCCTATCCGTGCGCCGAGCGTTGTGGTGACATCTCTGCGGGCCAGGTTCAGGTGCCCACGGTGAACTCGTCGAGGAACAGCGCCGCGGTGATGGCACTGGCGTGGGCGCCGCCCATCTTCGTCAGGTCGGCGACATCGGAGTCGAGTTGGCGCCGGCACCGGCGTTCGAGCGGCAGCTGCCAGGCCGGTTCCGCGGCGCTGGCCGCGGAACGTCCGTTCCTGGACGGCCGGCGCGGCTGAGGGCGAGCATCTCCCGCGGTTCGCCGCCAGTGCCCAGCGGGACGCCGATTACGTCGGTGCCGGCCGGAACGGCATCCGCGACCGACACGCGTCCCGCCGCGGCGGGACCGAGGGAAGGGGCAGGATCGAAATCGGCAGGAACAATCACGGCCCGGCTCATGCCGCACCACCTTCCCCGGGCTTCCTCAGGACGCGGTGTCCGTCCGTGGCTACGCTGTCAGGTTTTCCTCAGCGAGACATGTACGCCTCACCCGTGGCGGATGACTC
Organism: uncultured Actinomycetota bacterium; assembly: GCA_963844625.1. GTDB lineage: Bacteria > Actinomycetota > Actinomycetes > Streptosporangiales > Streptosporangiaceae > Palsa-504. Next base: position 92,289 of record CAWJPF010000004.1, read on the forward strand.
CGATGCGACATGGCTAGGATGCGACGTCGTTCGGGGTACGGACTTCAGTTCCAGCGGAGCGGCAGCGTGGCGCGGACCTCGGCCGACTGCCCGGCGGCGACCACGTCGATCCAGGCGGTGCCGCGGTCCAGCGGCGGCACAACCCGCAGCCACAGCATGAAATCGTCCGTGTCCCGCAGCGGGCTTGATCTGGCCGTACGCATGGTGTGCCAGCGGCCGTGGCTGTCGTGTAGCCACAGGACGGGCATGCGGCTGGCTATCGTGCCGTAGGGCCAGGTGTACTCCGGCGTGACACCGCTGGCCAGCAGGTGCAGGAACTGGCCGCGCTCGCCGTTGTGCAGGCCGAGGACCGCGACCCGGGCACCGTCCAGCTCGGGAAGCTCGATCGCAGTGGCGGCCCAGCCGGGGACCGGCGCCGGGTACGGCGTCCTGCGACGGCAGTACGCCAGCAGGCTCAGCCACGGTTCGGGCAGGTCACCGTCGGACGGCGCGGTGATGCCGTGGCCGCTGATCCCGAGGCGCGCGCACAGCCCAGCGAGCTGGCCGGGGAGGCGGCTGGACGGGGACAGCGCGGCGGCGGCCTGCAGGGCGGCGATGATGTCGGCGAGCCCGTAGGCGGCCTGGCTGAGCGGTCCGGCCCTGGCGGCCGATGGATGCAGGGGGACATGATCTGGTGACGCGATCGCCAGAAACCCGCCGGCGATACCGTTCAGCAGGAGCTCACCGGAACTCACGGCGACCTGGGTCACGCTGTTTGGGGGGCTTTGCGGGGCTCGCGGTTCCAGGTCGATGCGCGTCACGGGCTGGCCCCAGGTCGGGCTGAGGTCAAGCCAGCGGATCTTGTGCGGCGGGTTCGGGCGCAACCCGAGCACGCCCGACCACTCTACGTGGTAGGGGCCGCCATTCGATTCGAAGCGGTAGCTAGCGCCGCTGTCGTCTACGGCGGTGAACTGATGAACGTGCAGCACGTTGGGCGGCGACCTGTGCCGCTGCGGCGGCTGGCCCGGTCCCGGCCAGCTGACCGCCGTGAACCAGGCGCCGGCCGCGGTCTGCGCGTAAGCCAGCAGGTGCAGTTCGTCCAGGACCTCGCCTGCCCCGATCCGGATCAGCTGACCGACCGGTACTACGCGCCAAGATGCCTGCCGTGACGGCGGCTGGTGCGGTCCTGCGCGTGGGCGGGGCGGGCGGTACATCAGCCGGGCCAGGTTCGCCTGGGCGTTTGGTGCGAGTCCGCCCGGACCCGGGCTAGGCTGCCGCACGCCGAGGGCAAATACGAGCTCGGCCTGGATCTCGTTCGCGGCGCCCATGTCGAAGGCGTCCACGGCGTGTAGCGCCTGGGCGACCAGTTGGAGCCGCGCGGAATGGCATTCATCGAGCAGGCCGCCATCGGCGGGGCACGTGGTCGCGCGGCGCAGTTCGGCCTCGGCCAGCAGCCGAATATAGGTTTCTGCGCCCTCGCGGTTCATGTCCCAAGTGTCCGCTACGCCCGACCTAGCCGAGGTCGGCGGCTTGCATGAAGGTGCGCGCGATGACCTGGTAGCCCGCCTGGTTGGCGTGCTGGTTGGGTCCCCGGGGCGGGGCGGCGCACTCCCACGTCCACTGGCAGAGCAGGGCGACATTGCGCGGGAAGTCGGCGGTGTCGAAGGCGCCGAACACGTTCGCCACCCGGGCGCCCGACTGGGTGTAGACGCGATCAAGCGAGTCGTTGTAAGCGGCGGCCAGCTTTTCCGCCAGCCACGCGACGGCCTGACCGGACAAGCCGTCGCGCCATTCGGCGAGCGCGGGCAGGTAATAGTTCATCCCGGCCAGGCGAACCCCCGGGCCCGCGGCAGCCTTGAGCCTCGTCATGATCGTGGTCAGGTTGGTGGCGGCGGCCGGGATTTGCCCGATGCAGGAGGCGAGCTGCTTGAGGTCCGGCTGGGCGCCGCAGTGCTCCGGGTCGTTCGCGCCGATGTCGATGGTGACCAGCAGCACCCGGCCGCGATGCGCGCGCAGGAAGGCGACCGCGGCGGCCAGCTGGGATCCGGCGCGGTATTGGCATACCCCGCCGTGGAGCATCGTGGCGGTCGTCTCGCCCGGGCAGCCGAGCTTGACCAGTTGCAGCGTGGGATGGCTGCGGCGCAGTACCGCATAGACCTGGTCGGGATAGCCGTCACGGGTCGGTTTGCTGACGCCGGCCGCGTCGGGCTGAACGCCCTGGGACAGTGAGTCACCGAGTGCGAGGTAATACGTGTTCTCGGCGGGTTTCGCGTGCGCCGCATCGGGCGCGGGAGAGCCAGAGCACGCCGTCAATGCCGCGGCGGCGGCGACGGCAAGCAGGATGCGGAGGCGCACAGACCGACCACCTTGGCTACGCGTTCGGTGGATACAGCCTAAGCCGCAGTGGAAACCGGTTAAACCCATGTCAATTAGTGATCCTGGCGGAGGCGGCGGGAATGCCGGACACCCCGGGTGGCGACCAGCAGGGCGACCGCGAGGAAACCAAGCCACAGCCACAGGCCGGCAAAGAGCAGCGCATGAGCGGCCGTCAGCGCGAGGACGACCAGGAGCGCAATGACCAGGACCGGACGGGGCCCCCGGTGGGAGACCCGCGCTATCTGAGGCGCGACCTGAACCCGGGTCTCGGGCAGGTCGGCGAACAGGCCGTTCAGGTCGGCCTGGGTCTTGGCGCTCATGGCCCGGCCGATCCGCTCGTCGAACTCGGCATGGTCGAGGCGGCCATCGGCGAAATGCTCGGCCAGCCGGTCGACGACCGTCTGGCGTTCGGCGTCGGAGACGCGCATCTGCTGATCCGGATACAGGCCCCGGAACAGCGGCGCGAAACCGCGGGTCCGGGACTGGCTGGACTGGGGTGACATGGTGGTGGTTCCTTTGCTGGTTAGCGTGACAGCGATGCCAGGAGGGCGGCGGCGAGGGACTGGTCGGTGCCCTCGTCGGGGATCAGCAGCAGGCCGGCCAGGTACAGCGGGATGCCCGCGCCGCCGATGAGGGTCAGGACCACGAAGGCGATCCGGACGATGGTGACGTCCACGCCGGTGTAGCGGGCCAGGCCCGCGGCGACGCCGCCCAGCATGCGGTCCTGGAAGGGGCGGCGCAGGGGGTTGTGCTCCGGCCGGGTCCCGGACGGGGGCTCGGTGGTCGGTGCTTGCGGGTCCATGGTGTCTGTGTTCATGGCTCCAGCTTCGCTCCGCGGGGCCGGCCAGCACATCGGGAAGTTCCCCTATCCGTCCCTGATCTCAGGCTCGGGGGGTCAGGGACGGTCTCAGGGGAGCTGGTCCGCGACCGGAGCCCGGCGAGGCCGGTCCGGTCCACGCCGCCCGGTCCCAGAGATGACCAGCGCGGCGTTGTTCGGGGTGGCGTAGGTCCCGTCGTCCCCCGTCGTTGGTGACCAGCTCCCCGATACCGGTGATCGGCGTGCTCTCGGCGTCCGTCACGGCTCAAGTCGCCCCACCCACCGCTCACCCCGATCCCGCCCTCCGACGTATTTGCACCCCGGCAGGGTGACAGGAGGATCGTGGATAGAGGACACAGGCAACCGATCACGGGGGCGTGGAGTGTAGTGGGCATGAGACCAAGCGCCGACCGGTACAACCCGGACGATACGGCAGACCGCCCAGCGTCATCGGCGGGATCTGGCTTCGCCGAGGCGTACCGGGTGCACCGTCCCCGACTGGTCAAGCTGGCCGCGTTCATCGTCGGTGACCAGGCCACCGGGGAAGACGTCGTCCAGGACGTCTTCACTCGGCTGCACCAGCGCTGGGACATGCTCGCCGATCCGGGTGACCCGCTCCCTTACCTGCGGACGGCGGTGGTCAACGGCTGCCGCTCGGCGATCAAGCGGCGCGGCCGAGCCCAGCGGCACGCCGGCCATGACTCACCGAGCCCGCCGCTGTCCACCGAGGAGTCGGTGCTGCTGTCCGAGGACCGGCAGCAGGTGCTGGCCGCGCTGGCCAGGCTCTCCCGTCGACGGCGGGAGGTGCTGGTGCTCCGGTTCTACCTCGGGCTGTCGGAGGCGGAGATAGCCGCCACGCTCGGCATCAGCCCCGGGACCGTCAAGTCCACCGCGGCCCGCGGGCTCGCGGCCCTCGCTCGCGCACTGAGGGAGACCCGATGATCCCGCAGGAAGAGAAGACCGCGACCGCGAACCGGCTGACCGACGCGCTCACCGCCGCGGCCGCGATCATGCCCCCGGATGGGGCCCACGCGCTCAGCAGCCCGGTACCCGGCAGGCTCGCGTCGCCGGCTTCGAGACCGGTCCGGCGCCGGATGGGCCGCCTGCGCGCCTGGCTGGTTCCCGTCGGCGCCGCGGCCAGCGTCACCGCGGTCATCCTGACCGCCGTGACCCTATCCGGTCAGCCGGGGACGGTCCCGGCTCGGGGGACGGGACCGGCTCCGGGGCCGGGCCCGGCTCGGGCCCTGGCCAGCGCCGGGCCCGGCATCACCTCCCTATCCGGGGTGCCGTCCGATCCGGGGACGCGGACGCCGCCGCCGTTCTACGTGACCATCGTGAGCAAGGGGATCACCCGAACCGGCCGCGAGCTGATGACGGCGCAGGTCCGCCGGACGAGCGACGGCCAGCTCACCGGGACGGTGCCCGCGCTGCCCGCGGACTGGATCCTAGGGCGGAGCATCTCGGTCACCGCTGATGACCGCACCTTCACCCTCGCGGCCGAGACGCCCACGGTGTGCCCATCTTCGACTTCGACCCAGACTCGCTTCTACCAGTTCAGCGTGACGAGTACCGGGCACGTCACCGGCCTGCGGGCGGTGGGCCAACCCGTCACCGGCGAGCCGGTCAGCGAGTTCGCCGCGTCACCGGACGGCACCGAGGTCGCGTACGCGGAGCAGGGCTGCGTCGCACCGGTCTCGGCGGCCTCGTACGCGGGCGTCATCCACGTCATGAACGTGACCAGCGGCGCCGTCCGCAGCTGGCACAACACCGTGTCCGCCGCCATCCCGGCCCGGGTCACGACCCAGATCGGGGCGATGTCCTGGACGGCCGACGGCCGCACCGTGGTTGCCGACTATCTGTGGGAACCGGAGGAAGGATCTCCCGACCTGGCTGTCCTTGGCCTGGACGCGACCAGCTCGGGCGGTTCGCTGCAAGCTCACAGCCACCTGCTGTTCAGCCAGGGCGCTAGCTGCACTGTCTGCGTGTACACCGCGCTCATCAGCTCCGACGGATCCACCCTGACCGCGGTAGCGGAGACTCCTGTGCCGCCGCTCCCGAGCCACCCCGGACAGCCCTGGTACCGCCTGCTGGTGCTGCAGCTCTCCGTGGCCACCGGGCAGCCCAGCGGCGTCTTGTACCGCTCGGCCCCCTCGGTCGGCTCATACGAGGGGCTTGTGCCCGTGCTTTCCACCGACGGCCAGGCACAGCACTGGTTGCTCTGGAACGATCCAGAGCAGTTCGGCTGGATCTCCGGCGGCAAGCTGGTCCCGCTCCCTATGGCCCCTTCGGGGGTGCTGGCGATTAACTGGTGACATCGATGCAGGCATACCCGCCATACCAGGCGGCCCGCACCAGGTGATTGAAGGATCAGGTCGGACAGCGGCAGGCTAGGAGTCGAGTAGGGCGCACAGCTAGCTTCCGGCCGGGAGGTGATTGAGGAAGGTGATCATACGGGGCCGGAACTGTTCGGTGGCCAGGGCGTTGGCCTGCGTGCTGCCGCCCAGGCTCGTCTTGGCGAAGAACGGGTAGTACGGGAACGCGCCGAAGTAATAGTGCCCGGCGCGGGGGTAGTGCAGGTTGGTGACCGGCGCGTGGCCAGGTGAGCGGTTCAGTTCGCTCGTGATGGTGCTGGCCGACCCGGCGGAATCCCGTACCGGATCCTGGCCGCCGTCGCCGATCAGCAGCGGGACTCGGATGCGGGTGACCGGGATCGGCATCCCGGTCTCCAGCGGCTTGCCGCCGAACGTCCAGCCGGCGGTGCACAGATGTTGCCGCTGGCGGAGGATCAGAGTGGGTACGTCGCTTCGATCCTTAGCCGAGACGCCGGGTTGCTTGGACTGATGTGGGATTTAGACGGCACCCCTCTTTGGTGCAGGGTGCTACACCCGTACGTGGAAACGAGTCAGGTGAACGGGACCTCTCGTCGCTCATGTCGTGTCTCCTTGCAGCTCGCTGCGGACCATCGCGACTCCGGCCACCATCGCGCGCAGCTTCTCCCGGGCCACCTCGGGGGCGAGGTGCCGCAGTCCGCAGTCCGGGTTGACCATCAGGCGGTCGGCCGGCACGTACTCCAGCGCGCGCCGGATCCGGGAAGCCACCAGCTCGGCCGACTCGACCTCGGCGGTCTTGACGTCGATCACGCCGAACCCGAGCCACCTTTCCCACCCGTACTGCCGGATCAGCCGCAGGTCATCCAGGCCCTTGCGGGCGAATTCGAGGACTATCTGGTCGACCCGCGCGGTCTGCACCGCCGGGAACAGGAAGTCGTAGTGACCCTCCCAGGACGGGCGCGCGTACCTGTTGCCGTAGCAGACGTGCAGCGCCCACGTGGCCGGCACGCCCTCGGTCACGATGTTGACCGCCTCGATGGCGAGCTCGACGTGCTCCGGGTATCCGGCCAGGAACGGCTCGTCGATCTGCAGGAAGTCAGCGCCGGCGTCGGCTAGTTCCCGCGCCTCGGCGTTGAGCCTGCGGGCGAGCGCGCGCACCAGGTCCCCGGCCCCGGAGTAGGCATTGTCGCGGATCCGTCGCGAGAGCGAGAAGGGACCGGTGAAGGAGAACTTGACCGGCCGGTCGGTGAGCTGGCGGGTGAACCGGAAATCACCGGCCAGGCCGAGCCCCGGGCTCTTCTGCTCGCCGTCGGGCAGCGGCCGGGTGACCTCGGCGTCGTAGTAGTCGAAGTAGTCGCTTTTCGCGCGCTGCGGGATGTGCACGCCGGGAATGCGGGCCAGGAAGTAGTCCACGTCGTTGTCCCGGCGCAGTTCGCCGTCGGACACAATGTCGATGCCCGCCAGCTCCTGGTCCTTGACCGCCGCCTTGATCGCGACCTCGTGGATCTCGGTCAGGTGCTGGACGCTGATCCGGCGCTGGTAGTACTCGGTCTTCAGCCGCTCCAGCCATTCCGGCACGGAATAGGAGCCCACCACCGTGGTCGGCAACAGCACCATCGCGGTCAGTCCCTGGCCTGCGCGGTGAGCGTCATGACGTTCGAGGTGGGCCGCTGCCGGAACGGGGTGAACTCGACGTCGAACCCCCGCCGGTTCGCGACCCGCTGCAGCAGCGGGCCGTTCACCCAGTTGACCACGGACCCGTCGTACTTGCCCGGGCCGTAGAACCCGGTCCTGTACTGCTGGCTGCCGGTCAGGAACAGGTCGTGACATTGCACCCGGCCGTAGGGGTGCAGCAGCGGCAGCGTCCCGGTGAAGCTGGCGACCGCACCGTTGCTGACATGCATCCGGACATCACCTTCCGCCTCCATCAGCGGCCTGAGGATCTCACCGGTCAGCGCCGGACTGACCTGGTAGCTGTCCAGGCCCTCGAGCGGGACGTACCGCTCCCGCAGCCGGAGCGCGCCCCACGCCGCGCGCCAGAACTCCACCGCCCGGCCGGGGTCGGCGAAGTGCTCGGAGGCGGATTCGCTCAGCAGTTCCGGGCCGATCCGCAGCAGCCGGTCGATGAGCACCGCCAGCCGGTCCCGGCTGATGCCGAACGGGCCGGCCAGCAGGCCGGCGTCGTCATCGGTGATGAAGGCCTGGGTCTGGACCTGGTAGGTGCGGCCGTGGATGCACGCCATCTCGTCGGTCGGCAGGTTGTCGTAGACGTTGGAGATGTACACCAGGAAGGCCTTGCCCGCCAGGAAGCCGAGCGTAATGGCCGGCCGGGTCGCGTCGACGACCAGCGCGCTTATCCGCTCACCGTGGTGGGCCACGGCCTGGCGGGCCCGGTCGAGCACGTGCGGGGAATAGTCACCCATCAGGTAGCGCAGCCTGCGGTAGTAATCTCGCCCGTGCCTGCGGTCGAGTGAGACGAACTCGTCCAGCCAGGTGCGGGCCTGGTTGCCGTTCCCGACGCCGAGTTCCAGGACGTAGAGCTCGTCCGGCAGCGCGCGGCGCGCGGCCAGGTCATCCCAGATCCGGAAGAGTTCCAGGATCAGCTCGCGGGCCGCCTCGGTGTTCCGCGCGTCGCTCTCGCCGCCGGGCAGCGACTGCTCGTATTCGCGCCCGGTGGCCCGTTCCCAGCCCGACAGCGCCTGCCAGTAAAGCGCGTTGAACCGCCAGATGCAGCTGTCCCGACCGGGCACCCACGGCTCGAGGGCCAGCCCGGTCGGCTCCGCCAGCGCGTCCTTGACGGCGGCGGCCAGGTTCTCCGGCGAGTTCGGGTCGATGTCGGCGCAGCGGCGCAGGTCAAAAGCGATCTCGATGTCCCCATCGCCAACCGGGCGGCTGACCACGGGCTCGCGGAAGTTCTGCTTGTACTGGATCCAGTCGCACACCACACGCAGCCGGGACAGGTCAGCGGACGATGCGCAGACCGCCTCCATGATCGGGCCGATCGCGGACCGGGCCGCGGCGGACTCCCGCAGCTTCGCGACCGGGCGGAGGTCAACGTCCATCGCGGACCCCGGCGCCGTCCAGGATGCCGGGGATGGCCTGCTCGCTGCCCGCGGTCAGCAGGTGAACCCCGGCCACGCCCGGGATCTGGCTGACCTGCTGGACGACCTCGGCTGCGAGCCGTTCCCCCTCGGCCGCGGTCTGGTCCGCCGGGACCGCCCGCAGCCGACGGTAGACATCATCGGGTACGTGCACTCCCGGGACCTTGTCTCGCATGAAATCCAGGGCCCGCCGGGACCTGACGATGCCGACGCCGGCCAGGACGTAGCACCGCTCGTCGAGCCCGAGGTCGCAGACCTGCGCCATCCACCGGCTGAACGCCGGGACGTCGAAGACGAACTGGGTCTGCACGAACTGCGCGCCGGCCGCGACCTTCTTGCCGAGCCGCTCGGCGCGGAAATCGACCGGCGGGGCGAACGGGTTCTCCACCGCGCCGAGGAAACAGTCGGGCGGCGGATCGACCGTGCGCCCGGACAGCAGGGTGTGCTCGTCGCGCATGGTGCGCAGGGCCCAGAGCAGCTGGACGCTGTCCAGGTCGAACACGGGCTTGGCCTCGGGATGGTCACCGAACTTCGGGTGATCCCCCGTCATCACCAAGACGTTGCGGATGCCGAGCGCGGACGCGCCGAGCAGGTCGGACTGCAGCGCGATGCGGTTACGGTCCCGGCACGTCATCTGCATGACGGGCTCGAGCCCGGCGGCTAGCGCGGCCAGGCTGCCGGCCCAGCTCGCCAGCCGCACGTGCGAGCTCTGATTGTCGGTGACGTTGGCGGCATCCACCCAGTCCCGCAGCAGCGCGGCCACTTTCGTGATCGGCGCCGTGCTCGCCCCGCGCGGCGGGCTGATCTCCGCGGTGACCGCGAATCCGCCCGATGTCAGCCGTTCGCGCAGGCTCATGACCACAAGCCCTCGTCGCGCCCTGGCCAGGCGCAGCGCAGCCCGGGATACAGCTCGCAGGGACCGTCCGCGCCCACTCCGTTGCGCAGTTCTTTCTGGCAGCCCATCGAGCATATGTACCCGGCAACGGGCAGGGCACACTGGCCGCACATCCGGAGCACACGCATGCCGTGTTGCGGCTGACACAAACCGGAGCCGGGACCAGCCGCCAACCTGCCCGAACGGGCCGCAACTAGCTGTTCTGGTAGCGGCCCTTGACGCGGTCGCCGGCGGGGTCGAAGGGCGGGCGGAGGTGGACCGTGGCGGGGTACAGGCGGCCGCCCACGTTCACCTGGTACCCAGCCGACCGCACGATGTCGGGGGTAAGTACGCCGCCGGCCGGGTCGCGGATATAGGCCAGCCCCACGCAGGCGCGCAGCGCCTCGCCCCAGGCGCCCGAGGTCAGCTGGCCGGCGGCGATCCCGTCCCGCAGGACCAGCTCGCCACCCCAGATCATGGCGTCCGGGTCGGCGAGCTGCAGGGACACCAGCCTTCGCCGCGGGCCCTCGGCGCGGGCCTGCTCGACGGCCTCGCGACCCAGGAACGGGATGCTGCCTTGCAGCTTGCAGGCGAACAGCAGGCCGGCCTCGACCGGGTGGTAGTCCGGGGTCAGCTCGCGGCCGAAGGCCCGGTACGCCTTCTCCAGCCGCATCGACTCGATCGCGTAGTAGCCGGCGGCGACCAGGCCGAGGTCGGCGCCGGCATTTACCAGGTCTTCGTACGTGCCCACGGCGAATTCCGCGGGCACGTACAGCTCCCAGCCCAGTTCCCCCACATAGGTGATCCTGGTCGCGCGGACAGTGGCGTAGCCGAGGTCGATTTCCCGGCTGGAGCCGAACGGGAACGCCTCGTCGCTGAAGTCGGCGCGGGACAGCCGGGTCAGCAGGTCCCGGGACTTCGGGCCCATCACGCCGTAGACGGCGTAGGCGGAGGTGACGTCGACCAGCGCCGCGCGGGCCTGCGCGGGCATCCGCCTGCGGATGTGGTCCTGGTCGCGCTCGGTGGTGGCCGCGCTGCTGACCAGCAGGAATTCCGTGGCCGAGAGCCTGGTGACGGTGATGTCGGCCTCGTAGGTGCCGCGTGCGTTGAGCATGCCCGTGTAGACGGTCCGGCCCGGGGCGACGGCCACGTCGGCCGTGCACAGCCACTGCAGGACCGGTTCGGCGTCCGGGCCGGTCACCAGGTACTTGGAGAAGCTGGTCTGGTCGAACAGGGCGACGCTGGTGCGGGCGGCGCGCTGCTCGGCGCTGGACCAGGGCTGCCAGTTCTGCTGGCCCCACCCGTACTCGAGGGCCGGGTTCTCGCCCGTTGGCGCGAAGAAGTTCGCCCGCTCCCAGCCCATCCGGCTGCCGAAGCAGGCATTGGCCTGCTTGAGCAGGTGATACACGGGCGAGCGCCGGAACGGCCGGGCGCTGGCGAGTTCGCGGTTCGGCCACGGCACCGCGTAGTGCAGGCCCAGGACTTCGCTGACCCGGTCGTGCAGCCACTGATTGTTCCCGTTGAACCGGGCAAAGCGCCTGATGTCGACGGCGGAGGCGTCCAGGTCCGGCTCTCCCCCGGTGATCCATTCGGCCAGCGCCCGGCCGGCACCGCCGGCGGACGCGATGCCGACGGAGTTGAAGCCGGCCCCGACGAAGAAGCTCCGCAGCTCCGGTGCCTCGCCCAGGATGAACTGGTTGTCGGGGGTGAAGCTCTCCGGGCCGTTGTAGAACATCTTGATCCCGGTCTCGGCGAGCGCCGGGATCCGGGCGACGGCGCTGTCCATCAGGATCTCGAAGTGATCCCAGTCCTCCTCGAGCAGCTGGAACTCGAAGGGGTAGGGCAGCTGATCGGGCGCGACCCACGGCTTGGCCTCGGGTTCGAAGCCGCCGACGAGGAGGCCGCCGACCTCTTCCTTGATGTAGGTGTAGCCGTCCGGGTCACGCAGGATCGGCAGGTCCCGGTGCACGCCGTCGATCCGTTCGGTCACGACGTAGAAGTGCTCGGCGGAGTGCAGCGGGACCGTCACCCCGCACATCGCGCCGACCTGCTTGGCCCACTGGCCGGCGCAGTTGACGACCACCTCCGCCTCGACGTCACCCTGACCGGTGCGGACGCCGGTGACGGCACCGTTCCTGGTCGCGATGCCGGTCACGCGGGTCCGCTCTTTGATCGTGACGCCGCGGTCGCGGGCGCCACGAGCCAGCGCGGCGGTCAGGTCGGTGGGGTTGGCCCGGCCGTCGCCGGGCAGCCAGATCGCGCCGGCCAGGTCGGCGACCTGCATGACCGGGTAGAGCTCGCGGGCCCGTTCGGGGGTAATGAGCTCGCAGTCCAGCTGGTAGGCCGCAGCGGTGGCGGCGGTCCGTTTCAGCTGCGTCAGGCGGTCCGGGGTCCGGGCGACGGTAACGCCGCCGCAGCGCCGGAAGCCGGTGCCCAGGCCGGTCTCGGCCTCGAGGCTCTCGTACAGCTCCATGGAATACTGCACCAGCCGGGTACCGCTCTCGGAGGCCCGCAGCTGGCCGACCAGGCCGGCCGCGTGCCAGGTGGTGCCGCACGAGAGCTGGCCCTGCTCGAGCAGCAACACGTCGGTCCAGCCCATCCGGGCGAGATGGTAGGCGACGCTGGTGCCGATCACTCCCCCGCCGATGATCACCACCCGGGCGCGGGTGGGTAGGTCAGTCATCGCGCTGGACCTCCTCGAGCAGGTCTTGGTAACTGGAGGCCGTGAAGCCGCGGGCGGCGCCCTCGAACCGTTCCATGGCCCAGGACCAGAAGTCGAAGTCGATCGGGCTCGCGGCGTGCTGGATCGCGCCCCACAACGTCCACCCGTACATGCCGACCAGGCCGAGCAGCCGGGCCCGGGCGACCTTGCTCGGTCGCGGCCTTTCGTAGTAGGCGGTGACGAGCTCGGCCAGGGCTTCGGCGGGCAGGTGCGATTCGGCCGCGATGTTGCCGAGCTCGAAGCAGGCGTCGTTGTTGCCTGACAGCTCGTAGTCGATCAGCCAGATCCTTTCGCCGTCGTCGATGAAGTTGGCCGCCAGCAGGTCGTTGTGGCACGGGACCGTGGCCTCGGCGCGGACGGCCAGGGCCTGGCGGGCCTGGTCCAGCTGGGGCAGCAGGTCGTCGTAGCCGGCCGGGATCGCGAAGCCGCGGGACCGTGCGGCCGAACGGTAGCGTCGCTGGACGTCGAACATGTCGAAGTCGTTGCCGAACCGGCCGCCCGCGTGCAGCCGGCGGCACGCCTGCGCGATGCGCGGGATGTTTTCCGCGGCGGCGACGTCCGCCGGGCCGAGCGTCCGGCCCTCGAGGTAGCCGATGATCAGCATCCGGTCTGCGGGGCGGTACTCGATGACCGGCGCTCCGGCCCCGGCGGCGGCCGCGGTCACGGAGTTCCGGTACTCGCAGTCCCGGTCGATGGCGAGCAGCTCGCTGCCGCCCGAGGACAGGCGCACGACGAAGGTTCCGTCTGGCGTGGTCACCTTGTAGTTGCGGTTGGTCAGGCCGCCCGGCAGCTCGCGGGCCGTGCGCGGCCTGGCGGCCAGGCTCGCGGTCCGGTCGAAGAGGGCGTCCAGTTCCTCCCGGGACGTCTCAGCCATCCGCGCGGACCCCCTGCCCGTCCATAAGGTCTAGACCCTAAGGGTCACGGTAGGCCAAGGCCGCCAAAAGGGTCTAGACAGTTAGCTGTGACACCCGTACGCTACGCCTCAATCGCGTCCCGTCGGTCGCAAGGGGAGGCCCCTGACATGAGCACCGGCACTGAGCATTCCAGCGGGCAGGACCGGGATTCCGCCGACCTAGCCCGCTTCGGCTACTCCCAGGAACTCAAGCGCTCGCTCGGGCTGGGCAGCTCGTTCGCCGTGGCGTTCAGCTACATCTCACCGTCCACCGGCATCTTCACCCTGTTCGCGCTGGGCCTGACCACCCTGGGCGGGGTCTTCATCTGGACCTGGCCGGTGGTGGCGCTTGGCCAGTTCATCGTCGCGCTGAACTTCGCTGAGGTGTCCAGCCACTACCCGGTGGCCGGTTCGGTCTTCCAGTGGACGAAGTACCTGGCCAGCCGGAGCTACTCCTGGTTCACCGGCTGGATCTACCTGTTCGCCGGGATCCTGACCGTCACCGCGGTGGTGGCGACGCTGCCGCTGGCGCTGATCCCCGCTTTGAACGGGCTCGGCTGGCATTCGCTGAACGCGGCCAGCCTGCACACCCAACTCGTCGTCGCGCTCATCACGCTGGTCGTCATCACCGTGCTGAACATCTACGGCGTGCGGCTGGTCGCGGTGATCAACAACACCGGCGTGCTGTTCGAGATCCTCGGCATGTTCGTGTTCGCGCTGGTGCTGCTGGCGTTCCACAACCACCAGGGCTTCCACGTGGTGACCAACAGCGCGGGCTTCCAGGTCAATGGGAGCTCGTTCCTAGCCGCCATGTTCATGAGCCTGTTCGTGATCTACGGCTTCGACACCGCGTCGACGCTGGCCGAGGAGACCCGCGACCCCCGCCGGGCGGCGCCCAAGGCGGTGCTGTTCTCGGTGATCGGCGCGTTCATCATCGGCGGCGTGTTCCTGCTCGGCGTGCTGGTGGCGATCCCGAATATGGGCGCCGCGGTGAAGGGCGCGTACGGGCCCGCGCAGATCATCGAGGCCAACTTCTCCACCGGTTTCGCGACCGTGTACCTTCTCGTGGTCTCGGCCGCGATCTTCGTCTGCTGCCTGTCGATCCTGGCCGCGACGATCAGGCTCTGCTTCGGCATGGCGCGCGACAACCAGCTGCCGGTCTCCGGGGCGCTGGCCAAGGTCTCCCCCAAGCTGCACACTCCGGTGTGGACGTGCGTCGTCATCGCGCTGCTGTCCGCGATCCCGTTCCTCAAGTACTCGGGCGCCGCGACCATCGCGATCGCGGCGACCGGCATGATCTACCTGAGCTACTTCCTCGGCAACATCGTGATCATGCGCGCCCGCGTCCGCGGCTGGCCCAAGGCCAGCGCGCCGTTCCGGCTCGGCCGCTGGGGCCTGCTCGTCAACGTCGTCGCCCTGCTCTACGGCGGGGCCATGCTGGTCAACTTCGCCTGGCCCCGGGCGGCCAGCAATCCTAAGCCGGAGCAGACCGGCGGGCTGCTGAGCTTCGGGCTCAGCTTCCTGAACAAGATCCCGATCCTGTGGACGGTGGTGGTCGTCATCGCGCTGATCGGGGCCATCTACTACCTGGTGGTCGGGCGGACCAAGGCGTTCGCACCGGTGACGGCACCGTCGCCGGACGACCCGGTCCAGCCGGCGGCCGACGCCGGGGCCGCCCCTGCGGCGTGACGGCTGGATGCCGGGGGCAGCAGATGAGACGCGGGCCGGCCGCCGCCGGATCCGGCCTGCGCTGCGGACCAGCACCAGGCGGCCACCGGAGATCGTGCGCGGCCCGGGCGCCACGGTGCACGCGCAGATCGAGGACTGGCTAGCAGGCCAGATCGCCGTCGGCGCGCTCATGGCAGGCGACCGGTTGCCTACCGAGCAGGACCTGGCCGGGTGGTTCGGCGTCAGCCGGATGACCTTGCGGCATGCGCTCGCCGAGCTGGCCCAGCGCGGCCTGGTGACCAGGGCGGTAGGGCGGCATGGCGGGACGTTCGTCGCCGCGCCCAAGCTCGAGCAGGACCTCACCACCCTGGCCGGGTTCTCCGAGCAGCTGCGGCGGCACGGGATGGTGGCGGGCGCCCGGGTCCTGACCGCAAGCCTGCGCCCGGCGGGCCCGGCCGCCGCAGCCGCGCTGCGCCTCGGCCCCGGCGATCCGGTGTACGAGGTCAGGCGGATCCGGCTGGCCGACGGCCGGCCCATCGCGCTGGAGCGTTCCATGTTCCCGGCCGGCCGGTTCCCCGGCATGCTGGACTCCCGGCTGGACGGCTCGCTCTATGAGCTGCTCGAGGTCAGGTACGGACTGCGACCGCACCGCGCCAGGGAGAGCCTAGAGCCGGTGACCGCCGGGGTGCGCGAGGCCGAGGCGCTCGAGGTAGACCAGGGAGCTCCGCTGATGCTGGTCGAGCGGACCGCCTACGCCCGGTCAGGGGAGCCGCTCGAGTACGCCCGTGACCTGTTCCGCGGCGACCGCACCCGGGTCGTAGTGTGGACATCCGAGCTGGCCGGGGACATTTAAGGGCCCGTGGCCGCGGCTAGATCCCCATTCCGGCCGATCATTCCGGCCGGAAACCGCAGGACATCACACGACCCCGTTGTCGCACGCAGGGTTGATCTCCGGCATCTTGCCGTTGATCGTTTCGTGACCCTGTGGTTAATCTCCGCGATACAGAGATCTGGCAAGCTCTCCCGTGCCAGGACGGCCGGATCCGAACGAGCCCGCTGCGGGACAACTGCAGTAGGCAGCGACGATCCCCACCGTCAGCGCCTGTGAACTGGGTGGTGATGGTGGAGTACGTCGAAAAGATCCTCACGGCGGGACCGAACGCATGACAGGGAACAACTTATCCTCCGCGCCGTGCGTGTACGCAGTTGAGCCGCATGGTGCTGGCAGATCAGGCCGGATTCGACGCCATGGCAGATGCAGCCGCCGCAAGGAACGTGGGCGAACCGTTCAGCCCTCGGCTGTCGCATTGGTATGTAGCCCAGACTGGTCGGTCAGTGTGCTCCGCGGTAGCCGGACAATTCAAATCAACGAGAGGAAGATAATGAGACGAACCCCTGCGATCGCTGCCTTGGCCGCGGTCGCCCTCGCGGTTGTCGGCTGTAGTAGTAGCAGCAGTAGCAGCACCGCCACCGGCGGCTCATCAAGCAGCTCGTCCGGTGGCACGGTCGATATCTACTCGAGCCTCCCGTTGCAAGGCGCCTCGACCGCGCAGACCGATCCGATGGTCAACGGCATCAAGCTCGCGCTTTCTCAGGCCGGGGGCAAGGCCGGGCAGTTCACGGTGAACTACCAGTCGCTCGACGACTCGACCGCGGCGGCCGGCAAATGGGACCCCGGCCAGACGGCCGCCAACGCGCGCAAGGTGGCCACCGACCCGAAGGCCGTCTATTACATCGGCGAGTTCAACTCGGGCGCCAGCGAGGTGTCGATCCCGATCCTCAACCAGGCGGGAATCCCCCAGGTGAGCCCGGCGAACACCTACGTCGGCCTGACGACGAACCTGCCTGGCAGCGCCCCGGGCGAGCCGCAGAAGTACTACCCGACCGGGGTCCGTACCTACCTGCGGATCGTGCCGATCGACTCGATCCAGGCCGCGGCCGGCCTGATCGCGATGAAGCAAGCCGGCTGCACGAAGGTCGCCATCGCCAACGACAAGGAGGCGTACGGGGCCGGCCTGGCCACGCTGCTCGAGCTGGAGAAGGGCTACTACGGGGTCAATATCGTGAGCAACACCGGGATCGACCCGACCGCGCCCAACTTCCGCTCCTATGCCTCGACGATCCAAGGCCAGGGCGCCGACTGCTTCTACTTCGCCGGCATCGTCTCCAACGGCGCCGTCCAGATCACCAAGGACGTCAACTCGGCGATCCCCAAGGCCAAGATCTTTGGCGGTGACGGCGTCTGCACGGACTCCTACACGGCCGCCTCGAAGGGCGGCGTCCCGGCCTCGATTGCCCCGCTGATCGAGTGCACGGTCGCAACCCAGGACCTGGCCGCATATCCGGGTGGCAAGGACTTCCTCGCCGCGTACAAGGCCGCGTACGGTACGGCGAACCCCGACCCGTACGCGATCTACGGCTACGAGGTTATGAAACTCGGGCTCGACACGATCAAGAGCCTCGGCGCCCAGGGCAACAGCAAGTCGGCCGTGCTCAAGGCGCTGTTCGCGACCAAGGCGCGTAACTCGGTGCTCGGCACCTACGGGTTCGACAAGAACGGCGACACGACCCTGAAGGCCTACGGCCTGTACAAGGTCGGGTCCAACGGCGAGCCGGTCTTCGTGAAGACGATCACGCCCACCAAGACCGTCTCAGGTTAGGCAAAATCGTGGAGGGGGCGCACAGCGCCCCCTCCACGTCCACTAGGCTGCATCGACACTCGGCCCCTTATCACCTGGGCCCGACTTCACCTGGAACCCGTGGAAACCACAACGATTTCGCCCAGCCCGCCTGCGGTGGCGCCCCGCCCGCTCGCCACGGTTCGCCGCTATTTCGGCCGCTGGGGGCTGATCGCGGCGCTCGCGGCGCTGCCGATCTACTACGGCATCACCGATCTGATTAACGGCTACCAGGCCGGCTTCGTGGCGGGTCACGTGGTGATCCATCACGATCTGTCGAAGCTGGGCTTTAACTTCGCCGAGGGCCTGTCTAACGGCGCGATCTGGGCATTGATCGCGATCGGGTACACGCTCGTCTACGGCATCATCGAGCTAATCAACTTCGCCCACGGCGACGTGTTCATGATCGGCTCCTTCACCGCCGTCGGCCTGTGGGCCACGCTCGGGCTCGGGCTCACCACGGGTGCCCTGGGGCTGACCGGCGGCCTGATCGTGGCGCTGATCATCACGATGATCGTGACACGGGTCCCTGAACGTCCTGATCGAGCGGGTCGCCTACCGGCCGCTGCGGAGCGCGCCCAAGCTCGCGTCGCTGATCACGGCGGTCGGCTTCTCGTTCATTCTGCAGAACGTGGGCCTGCTCTGGCGCGGGGGCTCACCGCAGAGCGTGCCCGACCTGATCCACTCGCAGCAACCGGTGTTCACCACGGCGGCGTGCCATCCTGCGCGGGTACATCCTCGCCTTCGCCGTGATGATCCCGCTGGTGTTCGCGCTGACCTGGTTCATCAACACCACCCGGGCGGGCCGGGCGATGCGTGCCACCGCCCAGGACCCCGAGGCGGCACGTCTGATGGGCATCAACGTCAACGCCACGATCTCGCTGACCTTCCTGCTCGGTGGCATGCTGGCCGGCGCCGCCGGGCTCGTGTACGCGCTCTATGAGACGAACGTCTGGTACTTCCAGGGCTTTAAGGCCGGACTGATCGCGTTCACGGCGGCGGTCATGGGCGGCATCGGCAATGTCCGCGGCGCCGTGCTCGGCGGGCTGATCATCGGCGTCATCCAGTCGCTGTCCGATCGCGGCTGGGCCCGCAGTGGACTGAGGCGGTCGTCTTCGGCTATCTCATCGCGATCATGGTCCTCCGCCCGCGTGGTCTCCTCGGTGAGGAGACGAGGGAGGCGGGATGAGCGAGTTGCGCGTGCAGTTGCGCGAGTGGCGCGCAGCGGCACAGAAGCGGCTCCCGCCGTGGTGGAACCGGGCGCTGGCGGGACTGCTCCTCGTGATCGGGATCGTGTTGCCGTTCCTGTTCTCCTCGTCCAGCGGCGTTCATGAACGCGACGATCATCGCGCTGACCTACGCGGTGATGTCGCTGGGCCTGAATATCGTCGT
This sequence comes from uncultured Actinomycetota bacterium, assembly GCA_963844625.1. Lineage (GTDB taxonomy): Bacteria > Actinomycetota > Actinomycetes > Streptosporangiales > Streptosporangiaceae > Palsa-504. The sequence continues at coordinate 111,118 of CAWJPF010000004.1, forward strand.
GGGGTTCGCCGGGCTGCTCGATCTCGGGTACGTCGCGTTCTACGCGCTCGGCGCGTATTCGCTCGGGTGGTTGGGATCGGGGTTCTTCTTCAAGGCGCACGTCCACGTGCTGGTCTCGCCGGTCGCGAGCACGCTGCCCGGCGTGCACCTCAACTTCATTCTGATCCTGATCGGTGCCGCGCTCATCTGTGCCGCGGCCGGAGTGGTGATCGGGCTGCCGACGCTGCGGCTGCGCGGCGACTACATCGCGATCGTCACACTCGCGTTCGGCGAGATCATCGCCGACGTGGCCGTCAACGGGCAGAGCATCCACGTCGGCGGCGGCATGACGCTGACCGCCGGCAACCTCGGCATCAGCGCGGTCGACTCGCCGTACTTCCCGGGGATCGGGTCGTTCAACCTGCTGAACCTCCGACCGTGGTACTGGCTGATCTTCGCCATCCTGCTCGTCGTCCTGTTCGTCAACCTGCGGCTGCGCGACTCCCGGCTGGGCCGGGCCTGGGTCGCGTTGCGCGAGGACGAGGTGGCGGCCGTGTCGATGGGCATTCCGCTGGTGAAGACGAAGCTGTCCGCGTACGCGATCGGCGCGGCGTTCGGCGGCATGGCGGGTGCGTTCTTCGGCACCTACTACACCGTGGTCAACGCCGGGCAGTTCCAGTTCGGGTTCTCGATCTTCATCCTCGCTATGGTGATCATCGGCGGGCTCGGGTCGATCTGGGGCGCGGTCGTCGGGGGAATGGCACTGGGGTACATCAACAACTACCTGATCCCTGACGTGCTGAACACGCTCCCTTCCAAGCTGGGCTTCAACTTCCAGCTCACCGAGGTGGAGTTCGGTATCTTCGGGTTCCTGCTGGTGATCATGATGGTGCTCCGGCCACAGGGCCTGATCCCGGAGCGGCGGCGCCGACTCGAGCTCACGGCCGAGATCGCCCCGAGCCGACGCCCAGCTCGCGGAGGCGCCGGGCACCCCCGGGGGCGGAACGTGAGCCCGACCGAGACTCCTGCGCCGCCCGCGGTCGCCGTCCTGCGCGCGGAGCACGTCACCAAGACGTTCGGCGGGCTGGTCGCCGTCAACGACATCTCGTTCGACGTCCCGGAGTACTCGATCGTGTCGCTGATCGGGCCGAACGGAGCCGGGAAGACCACCTTGTTCAACATGCTGACCGGGCTGTACCGGCCGACTGAGGGCCGGATCATGCTCGGCGAGCGGGACATCACGCGCGCGCGGCCGGACGTGATCACTAAGCACGGTGTCGCGCGGACCTTTCAGAACATCCGCCTGTTCGGCGCGATGACGGCGGTCGAGAACGTGATGGTCGGGCACCATGCGCGGATGCGGACCGGGCTCTTCGGGTCGATCTTCCGGCCGCCCTGGGTCCGCCGCGAGGAACGGGAAACACGCGCACACGCCCGCGAACTGCTGGCCTACGTCGGCCTGCGGGAGCCCGTCTTCGACCGGCTCGCCTCACACCTGCCGTACGGAGACCAGCGGCGCGTGGAGATCGCCCGGGCGCTGGCGTCCCAGCCGAAACTGCTGCTGCTCGACGAGCCAACGGCTGGCATGAACCCGAACGAATCCCAGGCCCTGACGGAGTTCATGCAGACCCTGCGGGACGAGCTGAAGCTTACGATCCTGCTGATCGAGCACGACATGAAGGTCGTGATGGGCGTCTCCGAGCGCGTCACGGTGCTCGACTACGGCAAGAAGATCGCCGAAGGTGAGCCGGCCGTGGTCCGCGCGGACCCCGCGGGTGATCGAGGCGTATCTCGGAAAGCAGGCGTGATGACCCTGCTCGAAGTCTCGGACATCCACACCCACTACGGCGCGATCGAGGCGCTGAAGGGCGTCTCGCTGACCGTCGATGCGGGCGAGGTGGTCACGCTGATCGGCTCGAACGGCGCCGGCAAGTCCACCACCCTGCGTTCTATCTCGGGACTCACCCCGGCCAGCTCCGGGAAGATCATGTTCGCTGGGGAGGACATCACGCGCGTGCCGGCACACGAGATTCCCATCCGCGGCATCGCGCTCGCCCCCGAGGGCCGCCACTGCTTCCCGCGGATGACGGTGCGCGAGAACCTGGAGCTGGGCGCTCACCGGCGGCGCGGCCCCGAGATTACCGAAGATTTCGATCGCGTCTACAACCTCTTCCCCCGGCTCGAGGAGCGCGATCGCCAGAAGGCCGGCACGATGTCCGGCGGCGAGCAGCAGATGCTCGCGATCGGGCGCGCGTTGATGGCCCGGCCGAAGCTGCTGCTGCTCGACGAGCCGTCGCTCGGGATCGCCCCGATCCTGGTCGACCGGATTTACGAGACCATCGGCGAGATCAACCGCTTGGGGGTCGCGATCCTGCTGGTCGAGCAGAACGCCAACCGGGCGCTCGACGCCGCCAGCCGCGGCTACGTGCTGGAGACGGGGCGGGTGGCCCTGGCCAACGATTCGGCGAGCCTGCAGAACAATCCCGACGTTCAGAAGGCGTATCTGGGGACATGACCGGTTACGGAGCGACAAAATGAGCGGCGCGGTCGGCGTCGATGCGCTGTACTTCCTGTTCGCGTGGCTGATCTCGGCGGCGGCCGCGTCCTGGCTGTCGGAGCGCAAGGGCTACGGTGAGCGGGTCGGGTTGACGTTCGGCCTCTTCCTTTCGGTCCTGGGGCTGCTGATCGTCCTCCTGCTACCCGGGCGCCCCGGCTCGAAATGGCGGCTCGATGGCTGGCGTCCGGGGCGGCGGCGTCCGCTGTGAGATGGGGGTAGCCAAGATTTATCGCTCACGGCAGTTACGAAACGGCCGTAAAAGACGCAGCATTAGCGGTATGGAGTTCGGTACCAGCGCAGGCGACCCCTGGCTCGATGGGTCGTCCGCGGGCACGGCCTCGTCCGGTCCGGTCATCCCGCCGCCGCCGAGCACGGCCCTGTCCGGGTCGCTTATCCCGCTGCCGCCCAGCACCGCGCTTTCCGGCTCGCTTATCCCCCCGCCGCCCAGTACCGCGCTCTGCGGCTCGGCCATCCCGCCGCCGCCCAGCACCGCGCTCTGCGGCTCCGCCATCCCGCCGCCGCCCAGCACCGCGCTCTGCGGCTCCGCCATCCCGCCGCCGCCCAGCACCGCGCTCTCCGGCTCCGCCATCCCGCCGCCGCCCAGCACCGCGCTTTCCGGCTCCGCCATCCCGCCGCCGCCCCGGGCCGGCTGGTGAACTGATGGCCGACGGGCGCGAGGAGCGGAACCGGGTCCTCGGCGTGCCGGTGGGGCCGCCGAGGGAACCAGGCCAGCGGGCCAATCAAGGCGAAGAGCAGCAGCATGTCATGGGATTGCCCGCGGGCTGGTTCGAGAACGCCGACCTCAGCCCGCTCCGTTCGCTCGCCCATCCTGTCCGGACGTACCGGCGGTGGGCGCGGCGCAGGCGGCTAGGCCCTTATGCGACAGACGAGGACGACTCGTAGCACGAGGCGCGCAGAACGACCACGATATCGGTGAACACGCATATGTAAGGATGCTCGGGTAAACCCGCACATCCGGCGCTAGCCGACAGGAGAGTGAGCCTATGAGTACGAATTCTGATCAAGGGCGGATTGTCGTCGGCGTTGACGGGTCACCACAGTCGCAGAGGGCGCTGTCCTGGGCCATCGATGAGGCGCGTCTGCGCGGGCTCGGGCTCAACATTGTTCATGCCTTCCCCGCCCTCGTCTCGTTCTTCGGGACCACGGCCCATGAGTACTATCCCCAGGTCGAGAAGGAAGCGCGCGACATGTTCGCGAAAACGCTCGCGGCGGCGCCGGCCATGGACGATCTCGACGTCGAGCGCACGCTGGAGCCAGGTAACCCCGCCGAGATCCTGGTCGGGGCCAGCCACGGGGCCAGCCTGCTCGTGGTCGGCTCGCACGGTCGCGGCGGCTTTCGCGGAATGTTCATGGGATCGGTGTCGATGCATTGCGCGCAGCAGGCGCACAGCCCCGTCGTGATCGTCAGGGCCCAGGACTGACGCGGGATTAGCCGCCGGAACGGCGGGGCGAGCCGGACCTTGAAGGTCCGGCCCGCCCCGCGCCAGCACGTGTCAGCCGATCGGCATGTCTGGTTCCAGGCCCGCCTCCCGCTCCACGTCGTCGACGGCCGCAAGGACCTTCTCGGTCGACATGGTGCTCGCCACGGCCCAGTAGTAGATCGCCAGGCTCCACGCGGCGGAGACAACAAGGTCCCACCAGTTCGGGATGTGCTTGGTGGCCAGCAGGGTCACGCCGAATACCGTGGGGGGAACGCCGTCGTATTGGCCCAGCCAGGAGATGATGATGACGCCGACCAGCCAGGGTACGATCCACACCGCCGCCCGCCAGTCGATGATCGGTCCGGCGTTCCGCCGGCAGGTACCACTGATAGGCGGCGAACGCGATGAAGCCGATGGCGGTCAGCACGTAGAGCCAGAAGATCGTGCTGAACCCGGCGAAGTACACGATCAAGTTCGCGCAGACGAACGAGAGCGGGCAGAGCACCCCGGCGGCGGGCAGCCGGTAGGCCCGGGGACGGTCGGGGTCCTTGCGCCGCAGTCCGGCCAGGGACAGCGGGGCCATCGCGTACATGAGCACGGTGGCCGAGGTGACCAGCCCGACCAGGCCGGCCCAGCTGGGGAAGGGCAGGAAGACGAGGATGCCGACCACGAAGGCGATCACGATGGAGACGAACGGGACGCCGCGCCTGCTGATCGAGCTGATGGCCCGGGGGAAGTAGCCGTTCCGGCCCAGGCCGTACGACAGGCGGGAGGACGTCCCTAGGTAGACCAGCCCGGTGCCGGCCGGTGATACGACCGCGTCGATGATGAGCAGCGTGGACAGCCAGCCCAGGCCCGCCGTGGTGGCCAGCGTCGCGTAGGGACCGAACGCCTTGACGCCCGAGATCGGATTCGCCCAGCCGTGCACCAGGTTGGCCGGATTGAGCGCACCGACGAACGCCACCTCGAGCAGCAGGTAGATGATCGTCCCGATGATCATGGACAGGATCACCGCCCGGGGGATGTTCCGCTGCGGGTTCTCGGCCTCGCCGCCGACCTGGATGGCCTGCTCGAATCCCTCGATGGCGAAGACGACCCCGAGCGGAAGCGCCGCGAAGACCCCGTGGAATCCGTAGGGGGCGAACCCGCCCCCGGCGGTGAAGTTGGAGAAGTGGAATATCGATACCACCAGCGCGATGATCGTGATCGTCGGGATGAGGATTTTCCAGTACACGGCGACGGCGTTGGTCTCGGCCAGCCAGCGCACGCCCATCGTGTTGATCACGGAGAACACGAGCATGAACCCGGCGCCGATCAGGATGCCCTTGCCGTCGAGCGTGCCGTTGGCGTTGATGAGGTTCAGGCTGGTGAACTTGGAGTTGAGGTAGCCGAGCGTCGCCTCGACCTCGATCGGCGCGATCGTCACGGCCTGCAGCCAGGCCATCCAGCCGCCGGTGAATCCGCCGAGCGCGCCGAAGGTCATGAACGGGAACCTGGCCGTCCCGCCGGATACCGGGTAGGTGGAACCGAGTTCCGCGTGGACCAGCGCCAGCAGCGCGAGGACCGCGCCAGCCAGGATCCACGAGATGATCGACGCCCCGCCGGCGACCTTGGCGGCGGTAAGGGCTCCGAGGAGCCAGCCTGACCCGATGATGGAACCCAGCGAGATCAACGTGAGCCCGCGAAGGCCCACCGCCCGGCGCAACTGGTGCTCTTCTCCTGCTCCCGTTGGCCTTGTGCCAGGAGAGGTCGTCGCCATGCTTGCCTCCCGATCTGGTGAGGCAGCCAGCTCGCCGGGTACGGCGAGCCAGCGGCCGTGAATAAACCCGATCTGTCAGCATTGTTACATCAGCGGCGGGACGACGCCTAGGGCGAAACGCGTCTTGGCTGGCCAGCGGGGGGTGCTAACGATCCTGGCTCGGGCGCGAACGCCTGCCGCCGCGGGTCGCGAACAGGACGACGGCCGCGAGGACTCCCAGCCACAGCCAGGGTCCGGCGAACAGCACCGCGTGGGCGGCCGCCAGGATGATGACGACGACGAGCACCAGGCTCAGCACCGGGCGGTGGTGCCTGCGCGGCAGGCCCTCCGATCCGGCCGCGCCGGCCGGTCCTGCCGGAGCCCCTGTTTCCGGCAAGTCGGCGAAAAGGTCGTTCAGGTCGGCCTGGGTCTTGGCGCTCATGGCCCGGCCGACCCGCTCGTCGAACTCCGCCTGGTCGAGGCGGCCATCGGCGAAATGCTCGGCCAGCCGGTCCGCCGCCGCCTGCCGTTCGGCGTCGGAGACGCGCATCTGCTGGTCCGGATACAGGCCCCGGAACAGCGGCGCGAAACCGCGGGTCCGGGACTGGCTGGACTGGGGTGACATGGTGGTGGTTCCTTTGCTGGTTAGCGTGACAGCGATGCCAGGAGGGCGGCGGCGAGGGACTGGTCGGTGCCCTCGTCGGGGATCAGCAGCAGGCCGGCCAGGTACAGCGGGATGCCCGCGCCGCCGATGAGGGTCAGGACCACGAAGGCGATCCGGACGATGGTGACGTCCACGCCGGTGTAGCGGGCCAGGCCCGCGGCGACGCCGCCCAGCCATGCGGTCCTGGAAGGGGCGGCGCAGGGGGTTGTGCTCCGGCCGGGTCCCGGACGGGGGCTCGGTGGTCGGTGCTTGCGGGTCCATGGTGTCTGTGTTCATGGCTCCAGCTTCGCTCCGCGGGACCGGCCAGCACATCGGGAAGATCCCCTATCCGTCCCTGATCCCATGGCCCGGGGTCAGGGACGCATCAGGGATGTCCCGGATAGCTAGTACGCTGCCGCTGGGCGATGATGGGAACGTGGAGCAACCTGAGCGCTGGCACCGTGACCCGTTCCGGCTTAGACGGCGGCGGTGCGGTCACGGCGGCCCGCTGCGCCGTGACCCGGCCGACCGGCTGGGCGGCGGCGTGGCCGCCGGCGTGGCCGCGTGGCGCGGCTTCAGCGTCACCACCGTCCGGATCGTGTTCGTGCTTATCGCCGTGGTATCCACCGGAATCTTCGTGCCGGTCTACGTCCTGGCGTGGCTGCTGATACCAGCGGCCGGAGCGGACAGCAGCATCGCCAGCAAGGCCAGGTCCGACACCGGGGGCATCCGGCTCGCGGTAGGCCTGGCGTCGGTGATCGTCCTCGTGCTGCTCGTGGCCGGCGCGCTTAATGATGGCTGGTTCATCAGCTGGGCCTGGCCGCAGGTGTTCAGCGTGGGCGGCCTCGTGCTGATCTGGCGGAACGCCCCGGCGGACGAGCAGGCCACCCTGCGGCAGCTGCTGGAGCCGCTGGGGGCGACGGGGAGCGCGTCGCCGAACCGCCGGACAGCTCTGCGGCTGATCATCGCGGGGGTGCTGCTGGCGGCCGGCCTGGCCTGGTTGTTCTCGGCGCACGAGAGCCTGGCCTTGCTGCGGCCGCTCGGCGGGGTCGTCCTGGTCATCGCGGCCATCGTGCTACTCCTCGGGCCCTGGTGGCTCCGGATCGCCCGGGACCTGGTCCTCGAGCGGCAGGCCCGGGTCCGGGCCGAGGAGCGGGCCGACATCGCGGCCCGGGTCCACGACTCCGTCCTGCAGACACTGGCGCTGATCCAGCGTCGCGCGGATGACCCGCAGAAGGTCGTCCAGCTCGCCCGGCTGCAGGAACGCGAGCTGCGTTCCTGGCTGTTCGAAGGCAGGGCACCGAACGAAGCCGATGCTGACGCGACGTTCGCGGCCGGCGTGCGGCAGATCCAGCAGGACGTCGAGGCCAGGTACGGTGTCCCGGTGGAGGCGGTGACCGTCGGTGAATGCGAGCTCGACGAGAACCTGAGCGCCCTGCTCGCGGCCGCCCGCGAGGCCACCGTCAACGCGGCGAAGTGGTCCGGCGCCAGCATCATCTCGCTGTTCGCCGAGGTCGAGCCCGCGGAGGTATCGGTCGTGGTCAGGGACCGCGGGCGGGGCTTTGATCCCGAGGCGGTCCCGGCGGACCGCAAGGGTCTCGCCGAATCGGTCCGCGGCCGGATGACCCGCCGCGGCGGCACCGTCACGATTAACAGCAGCGTGGGCGAAGGCACCAAGGTCTCACTGAAGATGCCGCGGACCGGTTCGCAGTCGCGGTCGAGTACGGTGAGCCGGGCATGACCGGGGCCCCGAGGGTAGTCCTGGTCGACGATCACGGCCTGTTCCGTTCCGGGGTCCGCGCCGAGCTAGGCCGTCAGGTCGACGTGGTGGGTGAGGCGGATGACGTGCAGCCCGCGATCGAGGCGATCACCCGGCTGCTCCCCGATGTCGTCCTGCTCGACGTGCACCTGCCCGGCGGCGGCGGCCAGGCCGTCGTCCAGGCGATCAAGGCCGAGCACCCGGAGGTGCGTTTCCTCGCGCTGTCCGCCTCCGACGCTCCCGAAGACGTGATCGCGGTGATCAGGGCGGGCGCGCGCGGCTACGTGACGAAGACCATCTCCACCGCCGAGCTGGCCGATGCGGTCCGCCGGGTCGCGGCGGGCGACGCGGTGTTCTCGCACCGGCTGGCCGGGTTCGTCCTGGACGCCTTCGCCGCGTCGCCGTCATCCGGTGACCCGAAGCCCTCCTTCGACCCCGAGCTCGACCAGCTCACCAACCGGGAACGGGAAGTGCTCAGGCTGATCGCCCAGGGTTACACGTACAAGGAGACCGCCCGCGAGCTGTTCATCTCGGTCAAGACGGTGGAGAGCCACGTGTCTTCGGTGCTGCGCAAGCTGCAGCTGTCCAGCCGACATCAGCTGACCAAGTGGGCCGCCGAACGACGGCTGACCTGAACGTCGCCGGTAACCGAAACAGGGCCCCGCAGCCGCGGGGCCCTGTCTGGTTAAGGTGCTTGGTCAGGCGGCGTGGCCGACGCCCAGGTCCAGGTCCTCCTGGTGCGCGTCGGCGGCGGCCTCCTCGGCGTGCGCGACGACCCGCTCCGGGCCCAGGCGGCTGTTGACGCCGTAGTAGAACACGATCAGGGCGAAGATGGCGATGGCACCGAGGTCCCACCAGAACGGCAGGTGGGCGCCGACCTTGATCCCCAAAAACGTATCGTAGCCGCCGGATGCGGCATTGCTGATGCCGCCGACGTAGCTGCCGCCGAAGATGGAGAAGATGGTCAGGCCGATGATCCACGGGATCGCGAACGAGCCGGCCCGGAAGTCCAGCGGCTCCTGGTTCGGGTCGACTCGGCGGGCGATCATGTAGAGGATCAGGAAAAAGACCACGGCTATGTCGAGCTTGATCACGTTCGCGGTGCCGCTCCAGTAGATGATGAAGCCGGAGACGACGAAGCTGAACGGGGCGATGATGTTCAGGATCGGCGCCTTGTACGGCCGGAGGCGGTCCGGGTCGCTCTTGCGCAGCGACACCGCGGCCACGGGCGCGAAGCTGTACATGAACGAGGAGGCCGCGGTGATGGCCGCGACCAGCCCTGCCCAGCCGCCGAACGGCAGGAACAGGAGGCAGCCGAAGGCGCCGCCGAAGATGATGCTGAACCAGGGCACGCCGCGCCGGTCGATGGCGGCGAACACCGGCGGCACATAGCGGGTCTTGGCCAGCGAGTAGGACAGCCGCGAGGCGGTGCTCACGTAGACCAGGCCGGTGCCGCCGGGCGAGATGACCGCGTCGATGATCAGGATGGTGCCGAGCCAGCCCAGGCCGATCGAGGTGGCCAGTTCGTAATAGGGGCCGAACGTACCGGCGTTGCCGAACGGGGCGGTCCAGGTGAAGGAGTGACTGGCCGTGTTCAGCGCGCCGGTGAAGGCCAGCTGCAGGAGGATGTAGATCGCGGCGCCCATGAGCATGGAGCCGACCACCGCGAGCGGCACGTCCCGCCGGGGATTACGCGCCTCGCCCGCCAGCTGGGCGGCCTGCTCGAAGCCCTCCAGGGCGAAGACGATGCCGAGCGGGATCGCGATGAACACGCCCTTGATGCCGAACGGCATGAACCCGCCGCCCGCGGTGAAGTTGCCGCTGTGGAAGACCTTGGTCATGATGAAGACGATGGTCAGGAGCGGCACGAAGATCTTCCACCACGTGGCGATCGTGTTGGTCCGGGCCATCCACTTGATGCCGAGCAGGTTCAGCGCCGTGAACACGAACATGAAGCCGATCGCGACGATCAGGCCCTTGGTGGTGAGCAGGCCCGCCGGGGTCACCAGCCCGTGCCAGACCTTGGCGCTGAGGTACCCCAGCGTGGCCTCGACCTCGATCGGCGCGACGGCCATCGCCTGCAGGTAGGAGAAGGTTCCGGCGAAGAAGCCGCCCAGGGTGCCGGCGTGGATCCAGGTGAACCGCGCGGTGCTGCCGGAGATCGGGTAGGTGGAACCGAGCTCGGCGTAGATCAGCGCGATGCCGATCAGCAGGATCACGCCGATGATCCACGAGATGATGGCCGCGGGCCCGGCGACCTTAGACGCGTTCAGGGTGGCGAGCAGCCAGCCCGATCCGATGACTGAGCCGGCCGAGACCATGAACAGCGGTAGCAATCCGATGTCCCGGCGGAGTCTTGGCGGAACCTCGGAGAGGTCTGAACTCATCCTCATGCCCTCCCTGTCAGCGATAGCTGGCGGATCCTATGCCCGGCGCCACTATCGGAGTATGCAGAATCGTTACATATCGCCTGGTCACCGCGTTATTTCGCGGCCTCGAGGCGATGCGTGGTAGCACCCTAGCATTGGTCGTGCCGAAAGTCGCCTATTGACAAGAGGGGTTTTCTAGCGTTGCTTTTCCCGGTTAACCGCAAAGCGTCAATTCGGCGGCAGGGGGAAGCGTGGCCGGCGATGAATTGGCGCGGACACGCCGGGTGCCGGGCACGGGCCTGGACCGGACGGAGCCGGGCTCGCCGACAACGGCCCACCTGCTGGTTTTCGGTAGCCGGCGGGGACGAGGCCGTCTCACGTCACCGATGACCGGTCGGCAACCGAAACGAGACCTTAACCGTCCGCGCATCCGGTTGACTACGTCCTTCCCGCCGAGGCAGCACGGTCATCACGGCCCGTTAACCCGCGGACAGGATCGGTGAGCCATCTTCCCACATTGTGAGTCAGATAAAGGGGCCCGGCATTCGCTAATCGCGGCAAGAGGCGCTGGTCACCAGGTCATGCCGAGAGCGGGCCGGTGCAGCGCCAGCACATGGTCATGAGTTTCGCGCTCCGCGACCAGCCGCGCCTGCCCGTCCCGGCAGAACACGATCGGCGGCCGCAGCGCGCCGTTGTAATTGTTGGCCAGCGTGTAGGTGTACGCGCCGGTGACCGGCATGGCCACCAGGTCGCCGACGGCAGGCGCCGGCAGGCCCAGGCCGGCGACCAGCCGGTCGCCCGACTCGCACTGCCGCCCGACCAGGTCCACGACTTCGTCGGGCGCTTGCCGCATGCGAGTCGCGATCACCGCCTCGAACGGCTGACCGGTGAGCGCCGCGTCAAGATTGTCCGCCATGCCGCCGTCCACCGCGACGAACGTGCGGCCGGTGCGCTTGACCGTGGTTACCCGGTACAGCGTCACGCACGAGCGGGCGACCAGCGAACGGCCCGGCTCGATCAAGAGCCTGGTCCCGGCCGGCAGGTACGCGGCCGCGGCCGCGGCGATCGTGTCGAGGTAAGCCTCGACGGCCGGGGCTTCCTCGTCGTAGGTATAGCGGACGCCGAGGCCGCCGCCGACGTCGTAGACATCGAACGCGCCCAGCACGGACACCGCCTCCACCGCCCGGGCGAAAGGCTCGGTATCGAGGATCTGCGATCCGATGTGCAGGTGCAGTCCGTCCAGGTGCAGCCGGTCGCTGGCCCGGATCCGGGCGATCGCCTCGCGCGCCTGGTCGAGCGGCAGCCCGAACTTGGAGTCGTTACCGCCGGTGGACTGCGATTCGTGGGTGTCCGGGGCGATCCCCGGGATGATCCGGACCAGCACCCGCTGCGGGCGGGTGGCCAGCTGTTCCAGCCGATCGATGTCATCGAAGTTGTCGACCACCACGCACCCGACGCCCGCATCCAGCGCCATCGCCAGCTCGGCCGTGGTCTTGGCGTTCCCGTGCTGATAGATACGCTCTGGAGGGACGCCAGCGGCCAGCGCCATCACGAGCTCGCCGGCCCCGGCGATGTCGATGGCCAGCCCTTCGGCGGCGAACAGCTGGTACACCGCCAGGCACGGGAACGATTTGGATGCGAAGATCACATCCGAGTCGGGGTGGCGGGCGGCGAGCCCGTCGCGCATCCGGCGGGCCTGGTCGCGCAGCCCCGCCTCGTCGACGATGTAGGCGGGCGTCCCGAAGCGGTCCGCGAGTTCGGTGACGGGGACGCCGCCGATCAGGAGTTCGCCGTCGCCAGAGATCGAGCTGTGCTCGGGAAATATCGAGAGCACGTCGTGGGTGCGCGTCTTCATGAGCTGACGTTAGCCTGATGAGGGCACGCGCGAGAAAGGGACGCCGATGACCGTGACCGCGGTGGAGTTCGATGAGCTGGTTGGCCTGCTGCGCGAGTTCATCCGGCAGGAGGTGATGCCCGCCGAGGCGGGCATCGACGAATCGGACGAGATTCCGGCCCGGCTGATCGCGCAGGCCAAGGAGATGGGCTTGTACGGCTATGCGCTGCCCGCCGAGTACGGCGGCCTGGGTCTGTCGGTAGAACAGCAGGTCAAGGTGGCCATTGAACTCGGCTACACCAGCCCGGCGTTCCGGTCGCTGTTCGGCACCAACAACGGCATCGCCGGGCAGGTCCTCGTCTCGGCCGGCACCGACCAGCAGCGCAAGCAGTGGCTGCCCCGGCTGGCCTCCGGCGAGGTAGTGGCCTCGTTCGCGCTGACCGAACCGGACGCCGGATCTGATCCGAGCCGGCTGGCGACGACCGCGACGCGCGAGCAGGACAGCTGGGTCATCGACGGCCTCAAGCGGTACATCACCAACGCCCCGGCCGCCGACGTGTTCATGGTGTTCGCTCGCACCGACCCGCAGGCCCCGCCGGGCAAGGGCATCGGCGTGTTCATCGTGCCCGCCCGCACCGCGGGGGTCACGGTGGCGCCGAAGGACCACAAGATGGGCCAGGCCGGGGCGTGGACCGCCGACGTCGCGTTCGCCGGCGCCCGGGTGCCGGCCGACGCGCTGGTCGGAGAGGCGGCCCAGGCCGGTTACGCCACCGCCATGCGCAGCCTCGCGCACGGGCGGCTGACGATCGCGGGCGTCTGCGTGGGCGTATCGGCCCGGCTCATCCAGGAGAGCGTCAGCTACGCCAAGGAACGTATCCAGGGCGGTCGCCCGATCGGCGAGTACCAGCTCATCCAGGCCATGCTCGCGGACTCCCAGACCGAGTACCTCGCGGCCCGGGCGCTGGTGCTGGACGCCGCCGCCCAGTACGACGCGGGCACCGACCGGCGGCTCGGCCCGTCGGCCGCGAAGTACTTCGCCAGCGAGGCCGTGGGCCGGATCGCCGATCGCGCGGTCCAGATCCACGGCGGCTCCGGCTATATCCGCGGCATCGCCGTCGAGAGGCTGTACCGCGACGTGCGGCTGTTCCGGATCTACGAGGGCACCAGCCAGATCCAGCAGCTCGTGATCGCCCGGGAGCTGCTCAGGTAGCTAGCTGTCCTAGCGCCGGTCCGCGAGCCAGGCGTGCACGGCCCCGATGTGATTTTCCCGCAGTGTGCCGTGCCCTTCGCCGAGCAGCCGGGCCTCGGCGCCCGGGATATGAGCGGCGAGCCACTGGCCGTGGGCGAGCGGCACGGACTGGTCCCGGCGGCCGTGCATCAGCAGCACGGGAACGGATATCCGGGCCAGGTCGAACCCCCACGGGACGACCTCGGCCCAGCAGTCATCCCGGCAGCCCTCGATGCCGGACGTGTAAGCCTGCTGCATGCAGATCGCCTCGTCCAGCCGGAACCCCAGGTCGTCACCTGGCGAGAGCGCCGGGCTCATCTTTCGCGCCAGGTCGGCGGGCGAGGTGGCCAGCATCTCCTCGCGTTCCTGCTCAAACACGCGGCGGGACGCGGCCGGGTCGGCGAACATCAGGGCGACTTCATCGACGGCGCCCGCGCCCATGCCGGCGAACCAGTCCAGGCCTGCTGCGTCATAAGGGGCGGGCGAGGACAGGCACGCGGCCGCGGCAACCAGGTCCGGAAGCAGAGCCGCGCACGCCAGCAGGGGCGGCCCGCCGCCGGAGAAGCCCCACATGGCCAGCCGCTCGATCCCGAGGGCCGCGCAGATCGCCCGCGCATCGCCGGCGCAGTCGGCCATAGTCCGGCCCGGCTGCGGTGTCGACTTGCCGTAGCCGGGCCGGTCATAGCTGATCAGCCGCAAGCCCCGGGCGGCCGCGTCGGCCACGGTGCGGCCGTACAGGTGCCGTGAGTTCGGGGTGCCGACGTGCACCAGGACCGGGTGCCCGCCGGGATCCCCGGCTTCGCTGACGGCTAGCGTCCGGCCATCGCCGGCCGGGATAACCCATTCCATGCGTACCTCCGCGGGCGAGATGGGGTCCGTGCGCGTGGAACGACGGCCCGTTCGGCCAAAATCTTCTGACCGGCGCGGCGGGTCAGTGGGGTACGAACCTTAGCCGAGGCCGGCCAGGCCCGCGGCCTCGGCTCGGTCGCGGCAGGCGCGCATCGCGATGACCTGTCGCTGCCGGAGCGTCAGGACCAGGTAATTCCGGTCATCGGCCGGGCGCGCCCGGTACTGGTCGACGCCCGGCGTATGGACGACCACCATGACCCGGTCGCCGCTCGAGGCGATCTCCTCGATGACCGGCGCCAGGCCCTGCCGGGCCTGGCGCGCCAGGGCCTGCAGCAGCCGCGGCCGACCGTGGCACGTCTGCGGCTCGGGAGCACCGAACGCGGGATCGAGGTAGGTCCACTCCAGGTCGGGATGGACCAGCGCGACCATCTTGGCGGTATCGCCCTGGCCGTAAGCCGCGTAGGCCTCGCGGATCAGGGTCTCATTCTCATCGGACATGACGGCTGAACCCCCGGATGCTGATCGACGTTCTCCATGGTAGGCAGCGATGGGGCTGGGGGCGGATACATGAACGGTACGGGTGAATGCGAGGACGTTCGGCCGCTGCTTGGCGTGTACGTCACGGGCGCGATCGCCCCGGCCGATCGGGCGGTATTCACGCGGCATCTGGCCTCCTGCGAGCAGTGCCGGGAAGAACTCGCCGGCCTGGCCGCGCTGCCCGGGCTGCTGCGCCGGCCCCCCGTTCAGGCCGCCGCTGAGGCTGGCGGTGGTGGCGAGGGTGGCGATCGCGGGTAGAAACGGTGGTCGGTTACGGGGTGGGCGCGAGGCCTAGGGAATCGGGGTGCCGTTGATCCCCTTCTTGGCGGACCGGGGTGCCACCGATCCGCTTGTCTTGGAGGTGGGAGATCAGGAGGTTGCCTATGTGGACGATGTGGTCGGACATTGCCTGGCGGGCGGCGTGGGGGTCGTGGGCGGCTAGGGCGTCGAAGATGGCCGAGTGGTCGTGAGCTGATGCTTGGGACCAGCCTTCGATCGCGCCGAAGAATCGGAGCGGGACGTACTGCACGGCCTGGTTGAGCAGGGCCGCCAGGCGGGGCGAGCTCGCGGACTTGTTGATGCGGCGATGGATCTCGTGGTTCACCCGGTCGACCTCGGCCGCGTCACCGCGGTCGGCCGCGTCCGCTAGCTTCGTCTGCAGCTCGCGGAGCGCCGCGACGGCCGTGGCGTCCAGCTTGCTCGCGGCCCGGGCCGCGAGTTCGCCGGCGATGAAGGCCTGCACCTGGAACAGATCGCGAACGTCGGAGTCGGAGACGCTGACGACGCGGAAGCCGCGCCTGGGTTCCCACCGCACTGAGCCTTCGCTCTGCAGGATCATCAGTGCCTCGCGTACCGGCGTGGCGCTGACCTTGAGGTCAGCCGCCAGACTCTCGGTGCGCAGGAACTCCCCGGCCGGGAACTGGCCGGCCATGATGCCTTCTCGAACGTAGGCGGCGACCCGGTGGCTCAGCTGCTGGTGGGCGCCGAACTGGACGCCGCCCGGGGCCCGCGCGGGCTCACTCACGGTTCCTCCTTGGTCAGCGCTGGACCACGATTGACATCACTGTAGATTCTATAGAATGTTTGCTGAGACGCGGACGGCTTCTGAGACGCGGACGGCTTCTGAGACGCGGACGGCTTCTGAGACGCGGACGGCTTGGAGCACTGAAGGAGAAACCGGTGGCGGTTACAGGCATGTCCCCGACGGCGTACGAGCTCAGCGAGGAAGAGCAGGCCATCGTCGAGGTGGTACGCGAGTTCGTCGACCGGCAGGTCAAGCCGGTTGTCCGCGAGCTTGAGCACTCGAACACCTATCCCGAGGAGCTCATCGAGCAGATGAAGCAGCTGGGGATATTCGGCCTGGCCATTCCCTCTCCTTACGGCGAAGTGCACGTCTCGACGCCGTGCTACGCGCTGGTCACCGAGGAACTCGCCCGCGGCTGGATGAGCCTGGCCGGGGCCATGGGCGGGCACACCGTCGTGGCCAAGCTGCTCCTCGCCTTCGGCACCGAGGACCAGCGCCAGCGTTACCTGCCCCGGATGGCCACCGGGGAACTGCGGGCGACGATGGCCTTGACCGAGCCGGGCGGCGGGTCGGACCTGGCCCACCTGACCACCGCGGCGGAGCCGGAGGGCGACGAGTGGGTCATCAGCGGGGCCAAGACGTGGATCACGAACGCCCGGCGATCTGGGTTGATGGCGCTGCTGTGCCGGACCGATCAGGATGCACGCCCGGCGCACGCCGGTATCAGCATCCTGCTGGTCGAGCAGCCTCGCCCGGGTCTGACGTTCGGTCGGGACCTGCCGAAGCTGGGTTACAAGGGGGTCGAGAGCTGCGAGGTCTTCCTGGACCACTGCCGGGTGCCGTTTGACGCGGTGCTCGGCGGCCGGGCCGGGGACGGGTTCGCGCAGATGATGAAGGGGCTCGAAACCGGCCGAATCCAGGTGGCGGCGCGCGCCACCGGAGTGGCCAAGGCTGCCTTCGACGATGCGCTGGCCTACGCGCAGCAGCGCGAGAGCTTCGGCAAGCCCATCTGGCAGCACCAATCCGTCGGCAACCTGCTAGCCGACATGGGGACCAAGTACAGCGCCGCGCACCAGCTGCTGCTGCACGCCGCCCGCACGCTGGACTCCGGCCGCCGGTGCGATCTCGAAGCGGGGATGGCCAAGCTGTTCGCGTCCGAGGCGGCGATGGAGATCGCGCTGAACGCTATCCGGGTGCACGGCGGCTACGGCTACTCCACCGAATTCGACGTCGAGCGGTATTTCCGGGACGCGCCGCTGATGATCGTCGGAGAGGGCACGAACGAGATCCAGCGCAACGTCATCGCGAGGCAGCTCGTCGCCCGCGGCGGGCTGTGATGCGGGGGCTGTGATGCAGGGGCTGTGATGCAGGGCTGCGCCATCGGGCGGCGGGATGGCGGGGCGAGGCGCGGGGGCGGGCGGGCAGCGGGGCGGAGCCGGGAGCCGGGACGGGGCCGGGAGCCGGGACGGGGCCGGGAGCCGGCAGCCGGGATGGGGGTGCCTCAGGTGCCTCGCAGGTCCCGTTAACCTCACCGGCCTCGTCACTAACGTAGGCATCGCATTGACCGGAAATAGCGTGGAGGATCCGGCTTGCGCGGTAATCCTGGACCCCTCCGAGGTACCGGATCTTCCGTACAAGCCGAATCCTCCACGATCTTCTGGCGACGGGGCGTATCACGGCGCGCTCGCGTATCACGGCGCGCTCGCGTATCACGGACGCACAGGTATCACCGCGCGGACGGGGACCACCGCAGGGGAGACGGCGACCGCGATATTGAGGCAGGCGAGGCCGGGAAGGCACGCTCGAGGCTGCACAAGCAGCGCCCAAAAGATCAGTGAATCCTTGACAAGCTCAAGGAAGCTGGTACAAAATATAGAAAATTTTGAATGAGGGTTCATTCATTTCGTAGGTGTGGCGGGCGGGAACGGGAGGCGGATGCCGTGAGTACTCCGCTACCGGGCGCGGGGAGCGTGCGGTCGATGGACTCGGGTCACCGCTGGCGCAGGCGGCAGCTGCTTGACGCCGCGATCCGGGTTATGCAGCGGACCGGCTACCACCAGATGTCGATGCAGGCCCTGGCCGAGGAGGCCGGAGTCAGCGTCGGCCTGACGTACCGCTACTTCAGCGGCAAGGAAGACGTGCTGCTGGCCGCCATCCTCGACATTCTCGACGCGCTGCGCGCCGAACTGCCTTCGGCCGCCGACGCGGGCGGCGCCACCGCCGCGCAGCGCCTGTGTGCCGGGTTCGGCGCCTACATCCGGGTCATTGACCGGCACCGCTCCGCGGTGCTGCTGACCTACCGGGAATCGGCGACCCTGTCGCAGGCCGGGCGGAGCCAGATCAAGGATCTCGAGGTGGCCACCGCCGGGCCGCTGGCGTCGGCGATCAGCGACGGCATCGCCAGCGGCGAGTTCATCGACTGCGACGTCGAGCTCGTGGTCCACGACCTGGTCCTGCGGGCGCACGGGTGGGCGCTGAAGCACTGGCTGTTCGCCAGGAACCGCACCGTCGAGGACTACATCAGGCAACAGAGCGAACTCGTGCTGCGGGCGCTGTCCGCGGCACGTCGGGTCCCCTAGCGGAGAGGCTAACGATGACCACACCGCAGTTCGACGACATCCGTTACGAGGTGGACGGGCCGGCCGCGATCGTCACGCTCAACCGGCCGCACCGGTACAACGCGTTCCGCGGCCAGACCGTCGAGGAACTCATCGCCGCGTTCCGCGCCGCGTGGGCGGACAAGAGCGTCCGGGCGGTTATCCTGACCGGCGCCGGAGACAAGGCGTTCTGCACGGGCGGCGACGTCAAGCAGCGCGCGGAGACCGGGGATTACGGTCCGACCGCCAGCGGCCTGTTCGAGATCGACGCCTTCCACAAGCTGATCCGCGACATCCCCAAACCGGTCATCGCCGCCGTCAACGGCCTTGCCATCGGCGGCGGGCACGTCTTCCACGTCCTGTGCGACCTGACGATTGCCAGCGAAACCGCCCGGTTCGGCCAGGTGGGACCGCGGGTCGGGTCCTTCGACGCCGGGTTCGGCACCACCTACCTGGCCCGGGTCATCGGGGAGAAACGCGCTCGCGAGATGTGGTTCCTGTGCCGCCAGTACGACGCCGCCACCGCGGAGCGGTGGGGCCTGGTCAACGCCGTGGTGCCGGCGATGCGCCTGATGACTGAGGCCAGGCAGTGGGCCGCCGAGATCGCGGCGATGAGCCCGACCGCCATCAAGTTCCTCAAGCACTCGTTCAACACCGACACCGAGCACCAGGCGGGGCTGGCCAACATGGCCACCGCGGGGCTCGACATGTTCACCCAGACCGCGGAGGCCCAGGAAGGCCCGGCCGCGTTCGCCGCCAAGCGTGCGCCTGATTTCGCGCGCTACGCCGTTTAGCCGCCCGCCATACCCGCTAGCAGAAAGGCGCCGTTATGGACTTCGCCGATCGCAAGGCCGTCGTCACCGGCGCCGCGTCCGGCATCGGGCGGGCGGTCGCCCTCGCCCTCGCCGCAGGCGGCGCCGCGGTCATCGCGGCCGACCGCAACACAGAGGGCGTCAAGCAGGTCGCGGGCGAACACGACGCGATCAGCGCCCACGTAGTCGACATCACCTCCGACGAGTCGGTCAGCGCGCTCCGCGAGGAGGTGCTCGGGCAGTTCGGCCGCGTCGACATCGTGGTCAATGCCGCGGGCTGGGACCGGGTCGAGCCGTTCCTGCAGAACGACCGGCAGTTCTGGCGGGACGTCGTGGACGTCAACTACCTCGGGCCGGTCCGGGTCTCGCGCGCGTTCGTTGACCCGATGATCGAGGACGGCCAGGGCGGCAAGATCGTCAATCTGGCCAGCGACGCCGGCCGGGTCGGCAGCAGCGGCGAGAGCGTCTACGCCGGAGCTAAAGGCGGAGTCATCGCGTTCACCAAGTCGCTGGCCCGGGAGATGGCGCGGCACCAGATCAACGTCAACTGCGTATGCCCGGGCCCGACCGATACGCCGCTGTTCGCCACCCTGCCGGAAGGCACCAGGCAGGCCCTGATCCGGGCGATCCCGTTCCGGCGGCTCGCGACTCCCGGCGAAGTAGCCAACGCCGTCCTGTTCTTCGCCTCGGATCAGGCCCGGTTTATCACCGGTCAGGTGCTCAGCGTCAGCGGCGGCCTGACGATGGCCGGCTAAGGCCGGGAAGGACAGCCGCCGTGGCCCACCCGATCGGCATCGGCGCCAGCGCAGCGGCGGACTATCACGGCCGTGGCTGGTGGCGCGAGCAGACCCTGCTCGATGACTTCCTGCGGCACGCCGCGACGGGAGAAACATGAGCAGCTACCCGCACTTGCTCGAGCCGCTGGCCGTCGGGCCCGTGACGCTGCGGAACCGGATGGTGATGGGCGCCATGCACACGCGGCTGGAGACGATGGACCGGCCGGGCGAACGGCTGGGCGCGTTCTTCGCGACCCGCGCCCAGGGCGAGATCGGGCTCATCCTCACCGGCGGGTTCTCACCCAACGCCGAGGGCCGGATCGAGGAAGGCTCGCCGGTGCTCGATGACTCAAGCGATCTGTCCCAGCACCAGCTCATCTGCTCGGCCGTACACGCCGCGGGCGGCGTGATCGCCCTGCAGATGCTGCACGCCGGCCGTTACGCCAAACACTCGCTCGCGGTCGGCCCCTCGGACCGCCGCGCCCGGATCAACCCGATCGCTCCCCGCCGGCTGAGCACTGGCGAAGTCTGGGAAACGGTCAGCGACTTTGCGCGCACCGCCGAACTCGCCCGCCAGGCGGGCTACGACGGGGTCGAGATCATGGGTTCAGAGGGCTACCTGATCAATGAGTTCACCGCCGAGGCCACCAACGATCGCGACGATGAGTTCGGCGGCAGCTTCGAGGAGCGAAGCAGGCTTCCGGTCGAAATCGTCAAGGCGGTCAGGGCCCGGGCCGGGAGCGACTTCCTGCTGATCTACCGGATCTCGTCCATCGACCTCGTCGAGGGCGGGCTCACCGGCACCGAGGTCGCCGAACTCGCCCGGCGGGTCGAGGCGGCTGGTGCCCACGTCATCAACACCGGCATCGGCTGGCACGAATCGGCGGTGCCGACCATCGCGGCCAGCGTGCCGCGGGCCGGCTGGAGCTTCGCGGTGGCCAACGTCAAAGCGGCGGTGTCGATCCCGGTCATCGCGTCCAACCGGATCAACGACCCGGACGTCGCCGAGGACCTGCTCGCCCGGGGCGTGGCCGACCTAGTCTCGCTGGCCCGGCCGCTGCTAGCCGACCCCGAGTTTGCCGTCAAGGTCCGGACCGGGCGAACCGAGGAGATCAACACCTGCATTGCGTGCAACCAGGCGTGCCTGGACCGGATCTTCACGGACCGGACGGCGACCTGCATGGTCAACCCGCGGGCCGGCCGGGAGATCGAGTTCACCCGGCGTGCCCCCGGGGTCATCAAGCGGATCGCGGTCGTCGGCGCGGGCCCGGCCGGACTCGCCTTCGCCGTCAACGCCGCCGAGCGAGGCCACCGGGTCACCCTGTTCGAGACCGCCGACCGCATCGGCGGTCAGCTCAACATGGCCCGGGTCGTGCCGGGCAAGGCCGAGTTCAGCCAGCTGCTCCGGTACTTCGGCGTCCGCCTGGAACGACTCGGCGTCGAGGTCAGGCTGGGAACGCGGGCGGATGCGGACACCGTAGCGGCGGGTAAGTTCGACGACGTGGTGCTAGCCACCGGCGTAGTCCCGCGGACGCCAGAGCTCCCCGGAGCCGACCACCCGATGGTGATGTCCTACGCCGATGTCCTGACCGCACGGCGGACGCCGGGTCGCCGGGTCGCCGTCATCGGGGCCGGCGGTATCGGGTTCGACGTGGCCGAATACCTGCTGGGCGACGCCGCGGAATCCGTACGGCCGGACGCCTTCTACCGGGCCTGGGGCATCGACGAGACACTGACCCGCCCGGGCGGGCTGGCCGGGCCGCCCCGCCAGGCGGTCCCGCGGCCGGCTCGCCAGGTCACCATGTTGCAGCGCAAGCCGGACCGTCTCGGGGCAGGTCTCGGCAAGTCGACGGGCTGGGTCCTCAAGGCCAGGCTGCGTCATGCGGGCGTGACGATGATCCCCGGAGCCAGCTACGAGAAGGTGACCAGCGAGGGCTTGTTCTACTGCGTCGGCGGCGAGTCCAGGCGGCTGGAAGTCGACAACGTGGTGCTGTGTGCGGGCCAGGAGAGCGAGCAGCGGCTCTACCGCGATCTGCTGGCCCGGGGAATAGCCGCCCAGCTGATCGGGGGCGCCGACGCGGCGGCCGAACTCAACGCCGTCCGCGCGATCGACCAGGCCGTGCGGCTCGCCGTCGAGATCTAGCCCGCGCCCGGGCTTCGGCCGGGTGAGCGCGGCTGGGCTTCGGCCGGGTGAGCGCGCGGTAACTACGATGGTGAGAGTAATGTCAGCGCTTAGATTTCCGCTGTAAAACGCTCGCGTCCTGGTACGTACGGAACAGGGCCGCTCCGTTGATCGGGACAATGTGGTAACTCTCTACGATGTCGCCCGCCTGGCCGGCGTCTCCACCGCGACGGTCTCCAGGGTCGTGCACGGCCTGGACCGGGTCCGCGAAACTACCAGGGTCCGTGTGCAGCAGGCCATCGAGGAACTCGGCTACGTGCCCGACGGCGCGGCCCAGAGCTTGTCTCGCCGCCGCAAGGACGTGATCGGCCTGGTGTACGTGGAACGCGAGCTGGAGCCTTATGACATCGAGAACGAGGGCCTGCTCTACTACGACGAGGTACTGCGCGGGGTCGAGGCGCGTATCCGCGACCGCGAGTGGTCGCTGCTGATCGCCTTCATGCACTCCGACGGGGACAGCGAGCAGAGTATGCCGCGGCTGGATGCGCTTTCCGGCAAGGTAGACGGGATACTCATCGGCGAGGGTTTCGTCGCCTCCCGCCACATCGAGCGGCTGGCCGCGCGTATCCCCGTGGTGGTCATCGCCGGGACGCCCGGCGAGCGGGCGGCCGACGTGGTGGCCGCCGACAACTTCTCCGGCTCGGTGGCGATCATCAACCACCTCATCACGGACCACGGCCGGCGGCGCCTGTTCTATGTCGACGGGCCGCCGGACTCGCCGGACTCCAGCCAGCGGCGGCGCGCCCTCGACCATGTGCTGCGCGGCCACCCGGACTGCCAGCTGATCGGCTCGACGCCGGGGAACTTCAGCGTCCGGAGCGGCGAGCAGGCCGGGGAAGGCATGCTCGCCAGGCACCGCGGGGCGCTGCCCGACGCAGTGGTGTGCGCCAACGACCAGATGGCGATCGGGGTGCTCCGGGCCTTCGCCGCGGCCGGTGTACGGGTCCCCGACCAGGTGGCTCTGGTCGGCTTCGACGACATCTATCCCGCCCGCCTCGTCGATCCCCCGCTCACCACGGTCCGTCAGCCAATGCGCATGCTGGGCGAGCGGGCCTGCGCGCGCCTGCTCGAGCGCATCGCCAGCCCGGGCCAGAGCCCGGCGGTAGAACTGCTGCCGACCGAGCTGGTGCTACGGACCAGCTGCGGGTGCCCGCCCGGCCCGGTCACCCGGCGGCCTGTTTCCGCATCGCCGCCGGCATAAGCCGGGCCGCGCCGGGTAGCGGGCCGCGCGGAGGTAATCATGACATCGGCGTCTCAGCATTCCTTCTTCAGACTTCCCGCCGCCCTGGCCCTGACCGGCGCGCTGGCGCTGGCCGCGGGCGCGGCGGGCGCGCTGCCCGCCACGGCCGCGACCACCGCGGCGGCACCGTACAACTGCGCGCCCAACGGCCCAGCCGGCAGCCAGACGGTCTACGGGACCTTCGGCGACGCGAGCGTGATCGGGTGGGCGGGCAACAGCCAGGGCGTGGTCGCCTGCCTGGGCGGCAGCTTCTGGGTTGACACCAGCGGGCCGGCCGGCGGGCCGGGCAGCGCCAGCACGGCGGCCGTCACCGGCACCACCTACGGCTACGGCATCTACGACGACAGCCCGACGACGTGGGTGAACGCCGACGGCTACCTGCCCGGTATGGTCACCACCTTCCACCGGGACGGTGCCACGATCGCGATCACTAACTTCGGCGATGAGGTGAGCATCGGCGGGAACAGCTTCGTGATCATCTACAGCCGGGTTTCCGTGAGCAACCGGACCGGCTCAGCGATCACCATCGACCCGCAGGCCTCGGCGGGGCTGATCCCGCTGAACTCGGCATCGGACACAGTGCCGGCGCACAGCACGGTGAACCATGACTACGCGGTGCCCTCGGATAAGTTCGGCGGCAGCTACGCGTACCCGTCCTCGAGCGCGGTCGTGGCCGCGGGCGGCTACGACCAGCACTTCGCGCACATGCGCGCGTACTGGAACGGCCAGCTGGCTGGCATCACGCAGATCCAGCAGCTGCCCGACCCGAGCCTGGTCAACGCGTACAAGACGGGCTTCATCTACACCCAGATCATCCGGTCTGGCGATGAGCTCAAGACCGGCGCCAACGGCTACGACAAAGAATTCAGCCACGACGTCATTGGCATCCTCGCCAACTTGTTCACCCAGGGCTATACCACCGACGCCCACGGGCTGCTTAACCGCGCCCGTTACGTGATCGGCACTCAGACCCAGTACGACGACGGCGTGTGGACCTATCCGTGGGTCTGGGCCATCTACCTGCTCAAGACCGGGGACCTGAGCTTCGTCAAGGCGAACTTCGACACCGAGGGCTCCACCGGGAAGACGGAGCCCAGCATCGAGGACACCGCGCACCTGATCGCCGCCGACCGCACCGGACCCGGCGGGATCATGGAGGAGACCAACGACATCGACGCCAACGGCTACTGGACGATCGACAACTACGAGGCGCTGATGGGGCTGTGGGCCTACCACTGGCTGGCCCAGCAGGTCGGCAACACGACCGAGGCGAACTGGGCCGCGGCGCAGTACGCCAGCCTGCTGGCGGCGACGAACAAGACGCTGAACGCGACGATCTCGGCTAATCACCTGAACTATCTGCCGTGCTCGATGATCGAACCAAACACCAGCAACCGCTGCTCGAACGCCGAGGACGCCAACTGGGCGGCACCGTTCCTGTTCGGCCGCTGGGCGTGGGACGGTTACCTGTTCGGCGCGCCTACGAGCGGGCCAGGGATCTCGCTCATCGACGCGACGTACCAGTACGGCTTCGCGCGGCTGGCCGGGAAGCTGCCGGCCAATACGTTCGGCGGGTACCCGACGCAGTACTACAGCACGGCCTACAACGCCGGCTACGGCGAATGGGGGCTGGCCAGCAGCGACTACCGGGACCAGGGGATCTTGTCGTATAAGTTCATGGTGGCCGACGGGCAGAGCGGGCCCTACTCCTGGTGGGAAAGCCAGCAGTTCCCGAACCCCGGCTCACCGTGGGCCGGGGTGCATCCGGAGGCCGGCAACGGCTCGTCGCCGCACGCCTGGGGCATGGCCAACGCGAACATGGTGCTGCTCGACTCGCTGGCCGCGCAGCGGTCCGACGGCAGTCTCGTCGTGGGCCGCGGCGTGCCCGATTCCTGGGTGGCCAGCGGCCAGGTCATCAGCCTGGCGAACTTCCCCACCACCGACGGCCGGCACACCGGCCTGACCATCCGCACCAGCGGCGGGGCGGTCACGCTGACGCTTCATGGTGATCAGCGCCGGCCCGGTGCTGTTCCAGCTGCCGGCCTTCGTGGGCAACATCGCCCACGCCAGCACGGGCACGATCAACGAGAACACCGGCACGGTCACGGTGCCTGCCACGGCCGGCACCGTCACCGTCCAGCTGACGCACCCCGAGCCGGCCAGCTGACCGAAGGCGAGACGGAAGCCGGATGGGCGGCGCTTACGCGCCGCCCATCCGGCCGCCTAAACGGCGCGATGATCCATGATCATGGTCGAGCCTTCGCGGTACTGAGCAGGCCGCGGCGAAGGGCTTCTGAGGCGGCGACGGTACGGGTGGGCGCATCGAGCTTGGCCAGGACGGCCGAGACGTGGTGACCGACGGTCTTGGCCGAGATGAACAGCCGCTCGGCGATCTGGGCGTCGGTGTGACCGCTGCAGATCAGGTCGAGCACCTCGTGCTCGCGTGGCGTCAGCCCGGCCGGATGGTCCCGCGTCGCGGTCCGCGGGCCGACCGGGATCGAACGCATACCCGCCGTCCGCATCTTCTGGCGGGCAATTCGGGCCGCCGCGGTGGCGCCCAGATCCTGCAAGATGGCCAGGGCGCGCCGCAACGACGGCTGCTCTGAGCCGTCGCATAGCGCCAGGGCGGCGTCGTACGGGCAGCCCAGTGCGCCCCAGACGCGAGCGGCTTGCTCCGGCTGCCCCTCGAGCTGCAGCCGGAATGGCTCAGCCACCTGCCCGCGCGCCGAGCGGGCTGACGTCGTCCGGTGGAGCCAGATCCCGATCTCGCCGCGTTCCCATTGATCGCACCGGCCGGAAACGTCGTCGGCCAGCTCCGCCTCACCCCTGGCCCGGCCGGTATCTCCGTGCAGCCAGTACGCCTCGGCCCTGGCCAGCCGCACCGGTACGATCCACTGGGCCTGACCGGTCCGGTCCGCAGCCGTGGCCGCTTCGTCGAGATACGTCCAGACGCCCGGTTCATCGCGGCGGGCCCGGAGCAGGCCCAGCAGGTTCTGCGAACCCAGCCGGTTCAGCGGGGACGCGCCGGCGCCGGTCAGCAGATCGGTGCTGAGCCGGAAGACCTCGTCCCAGCGCCCGGTCCGCTCCAGGGCCCTGGCGTGTTCGCCGCGCAGGTAGGTCGCGTAGTTGGCCAGGTCATGCTCATCGCAATAAGCGACGCCTTCGGTGAAGTACCGTTCGGCGGCGGCGAACTGGCGCATGCCGCCATGGACGCTGCAGAGGTTCGAGAAGGCCCGCCCGGCCTGCTCCTGCAGGCCGTGGGCCAGGGCGATCTCCAGGGAACGGCCCAGGTAGCCGTTCCATTCCGTACCCATCAGGGCGGCTGCGCAGCCCTGATTGTTGAGCGCATCGCTGAGGACTTCGAACGCCCCCAAGGGCTCGGCGATCCGCTGCGCTCGCAGCGCAATGTCGATGGCCGCGTCATGCTCGTACTCCACCATCCGGTGGCCCGACAGGGTCGCGTAGGCACGAGCCAACTCGACAGTCGGTCCCAGCGGCTCGAGGATCTCCACCGCGCTCTCGGCGGCGGCGCCCGCCTCCGGGCCCAGGCACAGCTGAGCCATCGAGCAGGCGAGCCGGTGCATGCTGTCGCCCTCGCGCAACCGGTCACCGGCTGACCGCCAGAACGTCAGCGCGTGCCTGATGGCGTCGGTGGACTGCTGGCAGCGATCGATCAGCGACAGCTCGCTGGCCAATTCGTCATACAGTCTCGCGGCGACCGCCGGGTCCGCGTCCGGGGCGAAGCGCAGGGCCCGCTCGTACTGCGCGGCCGCCTCGCGGTGCGAGGAGAGCTCAGCGGCCCTTCTTGCGGCGCGCGGCGCGTGCAGCCAGACCGCCGGCTGGTCGTCCGCGGCCTCGGCGTGGAACGCGATCCTGGCGTCGTCCTCGCAGCCGAGCTCGCGTAGCGAGCGCAGGATCTGGGCATGGATCGCGGCGCGCCGGTGGGCGGCGACGGACTGCTCGACCGCGAGCCGGGCGATCTCATGGCGGAACCTCAGCCGGGCGCCGTCCTCGGCCAGCAGCCCCGAGGCCAGCAGCTCATCGACGCCCTCTGGCCCGCAGGCCGTGACCAGCTGCAGCACATCCAGTTCCACGCGGGCACCGATCAGTGCTGCCGCTTCGAGCACGTGACGGGAGTCGCCACCGATCCGTGCCACCCGGGCCAGCACCGCATCGCGGGCCGACGCCGGGACCACGCTCAGGCCCGCGCGGACTACCTCGGTGACGTAGAAGGGGTTACCTCCGGTCAGCCGGTAGAGCCCGGCTACCTCCAGGTCGGTGCCGCCCGCCAGGATCCGCACCGCGGCAGCGGACAGCGGCGCCAGGCTCACCCGCCTGGTCGACCGCAGCGAGGCCAGGTCACCCATGGCCACACGGAGCGGATCGCCGGCCGCCAGGCTGTCATCCCGGTAGGTCACGACCAGCAGCACGGGAGCGTCCCGCAGCCTGCGGCCGAGGAAGCGCAGCAGGTCGATCGTGGCCTCGTCAGCCCAGTGAACATCCTCGATGACGATCACGCTCAGTGCCGTTTGCGGGGCGCTGATCTGGCGCAGCAGCGCACTAAAGAGTTCCTCGCGGGCCGCGTCGGCACGGCAGAGATCCGCTAGCTCCCCGCCCAGCCGGGCCGCGAGGTCGAACAGCGGCCCAAGTGGCCGGGGTGTGAACAGGCCGTCGCAGGCTCCCCAGGACCAGCGGGCCTCGGGCAGGTCCTGCTCCAGCCTCTCCACCAGCGCCGACTTGCCCGCCCCGGCCTCACCGGCGATAAGGACGAGCCGACCGTGGCCCTGCCTGGCCTCGCTCGCGTACTCACGCAGCGAGGCCAGCTGCGCCTCCCGTTCCAGCAACTGCACATACTCATTGTCCGGCTAGACGATCTTTTGCGCCAGCTAAGCCCGGGTGGAGCAAGAGGCGGCACCGACGATCACGGTCAGCGCCCGACCGGGGCGAGCCGGCTGAGCACAAGCTCGGCCGCGACCATGATGACCGCGAGGACGGTGATCGCCGGGCCGAGGACGGCCAGGCCGGTCGCGCCGATGAGCAGGCCGATGAGCGCCGACAGGCCCGCCCCTCCGGCGGCCGCCGACCCGACCTGCCAGGAGATGACGTGCTCAGCGCGCTGCTCGCCGAGGCGGACCGGGGTGAGCGAGATCAGGGCCGGGAAGACACCGGCCAGGGCGGCACCGAGCACGACGAAGCCGACAACGGTCGCGGTCACGCCTGGCTGCCACCAGATCAGGGCGGCCGCCAGCACGGCGATACCACTGCCCCAGCGCACCACCGCGGCCGGCGGGATCTGGCGGGGCAGCACGGCCAGGCCGATCCGGACGGCGGTCAGCGCCCCCCAGTAACCGAACGTGGCCAGGCCGGTCGCGGCCGCCGACAGGTTCAGGTGCCCGCGGCAGAAGCTCGCCTCCCACTGGCCGGCCCCGACTTCCAGGCCGGTATAGACGAAGAAGACACCCATGCCCGCAGCCACCACCGCGCGGTAGCGGCGCCGGGACCACTGCGCGGCCGGATGCGACTCCGCCTCGGCGGGGCGGGGGGGCGCGGGCTGTGGCGCCCCGAGGGATCGGCGCTGCCGCAGCCAGGCGGCGGCGATGACGAGCTCGAGACCGAGCAGGGCCGCGTAGGCGGGCCGCCAGGAGCCGGTGAGGATGGCCGCGGTGATGACCAGCGGGCCGAGCGCGGTGCCGACACCGTAGGCGCCGTGCAGCAGGTTGAGGAGCCGCGGCCGGCCTGTCAGGGCCACCGCCGTGTTCAGCCCGGCGTCCATCATTCCCGCCGCCGCGCCGACGAGCACGGACGCGGCCAGGACCAGCCAGAGCCCGGGGGCCAGGGCGAACCCGGCGTACCCCAGCGCGGCGGCCGACCCGGCCACCGCGAGCAGGGCGGGCACGCCGAGGCGCCGGATCAGCGCGCCGACGAAGGCGGTGACCAGCACCGATCCGGCCGTGGCGATCAGCAGGATCAGGCCGAGATCACCGACCGGCGCGCCGAAGGTGACGCGCATGGCCGGCCAGGCGGTGCCGAGCATGCCGTCGGGCAGGCCGAGGACGACGAAGCTGCTAAGGCTGAGGACGTCGTTGCTGCGGCTAACCAGAACAGGCCGGCGGGCGTCCGTCAACCGGCGCGCCCGGGAACGCGGACGGCGAGCATGACGATATCGTCCGCGGCCGACAACCCCACCGGCCTCCGTACTGAGCGCCGGGCCGGCGAGAACAGGACCTCCCAGCGAGTGCTCACCAGCTCGGTCCTTTCCCGGTTCCAGCTACCTCACCATCCATCCGCCCAGTCTCCCCGACGGAAACCAGTGGTCTCACCTGCGTTGACGCATCGGCCGGAGGGATGTCATCTTGGGGATACCCGCCGCACCCGGAGGATGTGAGCCATGGCGATGCCGAACGTGGACTCCGATGACCTGGCCAAGTTCGGCTACAAGCAGGAGCTTGACCGCTCCCTGGGCTTGTTCTCCTCGTTCGCCGCGGGGTTCAGCTACATCTCGATCATGACCGGGGTGTTCGAGCTGTTCTTCTTCGGCTTCTTCTCGGGGGGCCCGGCGTTCATCTGGACCTGGCCCGCCGTGTTCATAGGCCAGATGCTGGTCGCCCTGTGTTTCGCCGAGCTCGCCGGGCAGTATCCGCTCGCGGGTTCGGTCTACCAGTGGTCCAAGCAGATCGCCAGCTCCTTCACCTCCTGGTTCGGCGGCTGGATCCTGGTCGTGGGATCGATCGTCACGCTCGCCGCGGTGGCGGTCGCCTACCAGGTCGTGCTGCCGCAGATCTCGGCGTTCTTCGAGTTCATTGGCGGCCCCGCCGACATCGGCCAGGTCGCGACCCCCGCCGGCGCCAAGAACGCGCTGCTGCTGGCCACGATCCTGATTGTCTTCACGACCATCATCAACCTGATCGGTGTCAAGCTGATGGCGCGGATCAACAACTTCGGCGTCATGGTCGAGCTGATCGGCGTCTCGCTGCTGATCATCCTGCTCGCCTTTCACATCCACCGCAGCCCGGCCGTGGTGTTCGACACCTTCGGCACCGGCGCCGGCCATCCGTGGGGCTACTTCGGTGCCTTCCTGGTGGCCGGGCTGATGAGCGCGTACGTGATGTACGGGTTCGACACCGCGGGGTCGCTGGCCGAGGAGACGCACGACCCGCGCAAGCACGCCCCGCCCGCGATCATCCGTGCGCTGAGCGCCGCCGGGATCGCGGGCCTGCTCGTGATCTTGTTCGGCGAGATGTCCGTGCCCAACATCCACGCCCCCCAGCTCGGCACCTCCGGGCTGCCGTACCTGGTCAAGGCGACCCTCGGCGGCCCCCTCGGCGACGTCTTCCTGGTCGCCTCGGTGATCGCGATCACCGTGTGCGCCCTGGCCGTGCACACCGGCGGCATCCGGATGATCTTCACCATGGGCCGCGACGGCAGGCTCCCGTTCGCCGCGGCCATCGCCAGGGTGCACGGCAGGTCCAAGACCCCGCTGGTTCCCTCGATCGTCATCGGCGTGGTCACGATCTTGCTGCTGGTGCTCAACGTCGGTAACCAGAAGGTGTTCTTCGTGCTCACCTCGGTCGCGATCATCATGTTCTACATCGCCTACCTGTCCGTCACCGGGCCGCTGCTGATCGCGCGGCTGCGCGGCAAGTGGCCCACGGCCCAGCACGGCCCCTACTTCTCGCTGGGCCGCTGGGGGCTGCTGGTCAACCTCGTGGCCGTCGTGTTCCAGGTCGGCGTGATGATCAACCTGGCCTGGCCGCGCCCGGCGGTGTACGGCAACAGCGCCTGGTACTACCAGTGGGGCGCTTTTGTTTTCGTCGGCGTGCTCGGCGCCGTGGGCGCGATCTACTACCTCGCGGTGCAGCGCGGCCGCGGGACCACGGTGCTGGCCGAGCACCGGGCCGACGCCGTGCTCGCGTCGGCTGGGGCCACCGACGAGCCAGCCTGAACCTGCCTCCGATGCCCGATGTCGCGGGTTTCCTCGGTGCCTACCCGCCTTTCGACGCGGTGGGGCCGGACGAACTTGCCCGGATCGCCGCGGTAACCGAGACGGACTTCACCCCGCGGGGAAAGACGATCTTCTCGCAGGGCGCCGGGCCGGTCGAGTCCGTCTGGATGGTCCGGAGCGGCTCGGTCGAGATCATCCATGACGGTCGGATACTGGACCTGCTGGGTCCCGGCGACCTGTTCGGTCACGCGTCGATGATCTCCGGTCTGCCGACCGGCTTCGAGGCCCGCGCGGGCGAGGACACCGTCTGCTATCGCATCCCGGCCGATGTCGTGCGGCCGCTGCTGGCCCGCCCGGACGTGCTCCGGTTCGTCGCGCGGTCGATCGTGACCGGGCCGGCCGCGCCGACGCCGCCTGAGGACCCGGTCGAGCACCGCGTCGCGACGCTGATCCGGACGCCGCCGCTGCTGTGCGACGCCACCGAGCCGATCCGCGAGGCGGCGAAGCGGATGACCGCCGAAGGCGCGAGCGCGGTCCTGGTGCGAAGCGGCTGTGGGAGCGGAGCCGGTGCCGGGGCCCGGCTAGGGATCGTAACCGACACGGACCTGCGGTCGCGAGTGGTCGCGGCGGGGCTGAGCCCGGACGCGCCGGTCTCGGCCGTCATGACCGAGCCCGCTTACACCGTGAGCTCGGACCGGCTGGCCGGCGACGTCCTGCTCGACATGATCGAGCGCGACATCCATCACATCCCGGTGCTGTCCCCGGCCGGCAAGGTCCTAGGCGTGGTCGATGACGGCGACCTGGTCGCCGCCGAGGCGCGTAAGCCCCTCCTGCTGCGGCGCGCCATCGACCTGGCCGCCAGGCCGGCGGATCTGGTGGCTCCGGCGGCCGGCCTGGGCCCGATGATCATCTCGCTGCACGACGCGGAGGTGCCGGCCGAGCACGTGGCGGCGGTGCAATCAGTCGTGCTTGACGCGCTGATCCGGAAGCTGATCGGGCTCGCCGTCCGCGACGCCGACGATCCGCCCGCGGCGTTCACCTGGTTCGCCCTGGGCAGCCTGGCGCGGCGGGAGGCGGCGCCATCCTCTGACGTGGATAGCGCGATTGCCTGGGAGGAGGGGGCCGACGACGCTGAGATGCGGGATTACGTGGCGCGGCTGGCCCGCACGGTGGACGAGGGCCTGCGCGGGTGCGGGATCCAGTCCGACGCTCACGGCGCGAGCGCGGCCAACCCCCTGTTCGCGCGGTCGCTGGCCTCGTGGCGAGCGGCCATCCGGAGCCTCAGCCAGGATCCGACCCAGGAGCAGGCGCTGATCCTGGTGTCGGTGATCACCGACAGCCGTCCGGTGTGGAGCAGCCGGCCGGGCTCGGGCGCCTTCGGAGCGGATGGGCTGTGGGACAGGCGGGTCCAGCCTGAGCCGGACCTGCTGCGCCTGCTCGCCCGGTTCGCACTGTCGTTCCGGCCGCCAACCGGGTTCTGGCGCGGCTTCGTCGTCGAGCACTCCGGTGAGCGCCGGGGACAGCTTGACCTCAAGCACGGCGGCCTGACCCCGATCGTCGACCTCGCCCGCTGGGCCGCGATGACGGCCGGCGTCGCGAGCGCCTCGACCATGGAGCGGCTGCGGGCGGCAGAGGCGGCCGGGACGCTGGAGAGCCCGCAGGCGCGCGCCCTGATGGACGCCTTCGGGTTCATCTCCTCGCTGCGCCTTGATCACCAGGTGGAGCAGTTGCGGCGCGGCGAGACCCCGGACGACTTCATCGACCCCAAGACGCTGAACCCGCTGGCCCGTTCCTATCTGCGGGATGCGTTCCGCGCGGTGGCATCGGTGCAGTCGGATCTGGCGAGTGACCTGGCCATGGGAATCCGGTGGGGCTAGGCCGGTTACGGGGTGGCGGCAGCGTCAGCGACCGGCGTGTAGTGCGAGGCGTCGCCCTTCACGGAATAGCTCTGCCTGCCGTCGATACCGACCGGGATGTCGCCGGCCACGGTGACGCGGTTGAGCCGCCTGGGCAGGTCGTCGTAATTGTCGATCGCGTAGTGCTGGGTGATCCGGTTATCGAACAGCACGAGCTGGCCCGGCTGCCACGTCACCCGCAGGACGTTCTCCGGGCGCGTCACGTGGGCCTGCAGCAGCCGCAGGATGTCGGTCGACTCGCCCTTGGATAGGCCCACGATCCGCTGCGCGAACCCGCCGATGAACAGGCCCCGCTCACCGGTCAGCGGGTGCACCCGCACGACGGGATGGGCGGTCTCGTACTTGGTGGAGATGAACACCGCGCGCCGGGCGCGTTTGGTTTCGTTCAGGCTCTCCGGCGGCACCGCGTAGTCGTAGTCGTTGGTATGCATGGCCCACAGGGTGTCCGCGAAGGCGCGCAGTGGCCCCGGCAGCGCACGGTACGCCGCGCCGGCGTTGGCGATCAGGGTCTCGCCGCCGTACGGCGGGACGACGATACTGCGCAGGGTGCTCGCCTGCGGTGGGTTGCGGACGAAGGTCACGTCCGTGTGCCAGTGATTGGACCGGCTGTCCTCGCTGTCGACCGGCAGCACATGAGGCGTTCCCGCCGCGCCCGGTATGGTCGGGTGCGCCGTGGTCAGCGGGCCGAAGTAGCCGGCGAAGCGCTGCTGGCCCGCGTCGTCGAGGCTGACGCCGCGGAAGACCAGCGCCTTGTGCTCGTTCAGCGCCGACCGTATCGCCGTCACCGTTTCCGAGTCCAGTTCAAGCGCCGGGCCGGCGCCGGTGACCTCGGCGCCGATGCGCGCGGTGAGCTTGCGGATAGCGAGCTTCGTGCTGACGGATGTCGTGGTCATGGTGCTGCTCTCCTCGCCGGTCCAGGGAACCTCGTGACTATAAGATACTAAACCGATCTTTTTAGTAGAATATGAGCTGAGTCACACTGAGGCGGGGTTCTACGCGGGTGGGCGGACGGACGGCGTAGGGGGACGGCGTACGGGGACGGCCTACGGGACGGCGTACAGGGACGGAGCGGCCGCTACTTGATGCGGAACCCCCCGAGACCCTCGGGGGGTTCGGGCTGGACGGCGACGGTCTCGACCGCGGCCAGGCGAGGGCCATGGTGCGCCCAGTCGACGAGGCGGCGGACGTCGTCTGGCCGTCCTTCGAAGACTGCTTCGACCCGGCCGTCGGGGAGGTTGCGCACCCACCCCGCCACGCCATGCTCGGCCGCCAGCCGGCGGCAGGCGTCGCGGAAGAAGACACCTTGCACGCGGCCGGAGATCAGCACCCGGTAGCGCACCACAAGCAGAAGGTACGCCGCGAGCGGGTCGCCGGCCTAGGAACCAGGCCGGCGGCGGGCGGCCGCGGCGAGCGGCCGCGGCGGGGGACGCCTGGAGGGAGCGGGGCAGGAACGACGTCCGTTCGGTCAAATAATGGTTTTAAAGGGTGAGACGGGCGGTGTCGCAGGCGATCATGAGTTCCCCGTCGGTCGGCGGCTGATGCGTCCGGGCCGTGCTGGGTGTTGGCCTCGGTGTCCGCTGTCAGGCCCAGGAAGCCGAGGCGGCGCGGCACCAGGCCGCGGACCACATCGCTGGTCTCGCCGATGCTGCCCGTGCAGACCAGCGATGTGGTCGGCGGCGATCAGGAAGCTACTGGTCAGCGGTCTTCGCGTCGTGGCCGGCCGCACGGGACAGCGAAGGTGCGTGCCCGGCGGGTGATCCGTACGGTAGACATACGTTGCGGCAACCAAAGGAGTCACGTGTCTGCGACACTTTTGATCAACTAAAAGGCCTGGATGCGAATGTCAAGCTCGAGCGTGAATCTGGACACCGGCGATCCCGCGGCGTCACCGCCTCCGGGGACGGGCGCGGAGACCGGCGCAGGCAGGCGGCGGTTCCTTCCGGCTTTCCCGGCGCCGCCGCGGCTCCAGCTGGCGCTGACCGGAGCCCTGATCTTCGCGGGCATCCGCGTGCTCGGCGTGGCGGTCGCGGCCTTCATGTTGCGGCACGGCAACTACCGGCTGCGGCACTGGACGCTGGTGCGGTGGATGGAAGCCGCGGACGGCGGCCACTACCGGGCGATCGCGATCCACGGTTACGCCTATCCGGCCGGCCAGCTGGATCACGCTTCCGTCTTCTCCTGGTTTCCCGGGTACCCGGCCGCGATCGACGCCATCGCCTGGCTGCCTGGCGTCAGCGTGGTCGCCGCGGGCCTGGCCGTGACGGCCATCGCCGGGCTGGCCGCGGCGTCGGGCCTGGCGACGCTGGGCATGCGACTGACCGACAACCGGCGCATCAGCCTGCTCCTGGTCGCGATCTGGGCCGTAGCGCCGAGTTCGACGGTCCTGTCCATGGTCTACGCCGAGGCGCTGTTCTGCGCCCTGGCCGTCTGGGCCCTGGTCGCCCTGGTCGACCGGCGGTGGCTGACCGCCGCGGCGCTCACCGCCGCGGCCGGGACCGTGCGCAGCACCGCACTCGCCCTGATCGCGGCGGTCGCGGTCGCGGCGCTGATCGCGATCATCCAGGCCGTCCGGGCGCGGCAGTCCATCGCCTTGTGGTGGCGCCCGCTGGTCGCGGCCGTGCTGGCCCCGCTGGGCCTCGCGGGTTACCTGGGCTACGTGGCCGCGGCCACGCACCGGCTGGACGGATGGTTCTGGATCGAAAAGCACACCTGCCACATGGTGTTCGACTGGGGCGTAAGCACGTTCCAGGTGGTGAAAGGCACGGCGCTCACCAGGCCTTCCGTCGCCGACGTGCTGGTCGTGGCGGCCCTTATCGCCGCTGTTTTCCTGCTGTTCTGGAGCCTGACCGAGCGGATCCCTGTCTACCTGCACGTCTACACGGTCGTGATCGTCGTGATGGCGCTGACCACGAGCGCCAACTGGATTAGCTCCAAGCCGCGCTTCCTGCTCCCGGCCGTGCTGCTCGCCCTCCCGCTGGCCCGGCTGCTGGCCCCGGTGCGCACGTCGGTCCTCGTGCCGCTGATCGTGGCGCTGGGCGTCGCGTCGACCTGGTTCGGCCTCTATCTGCTGGTGATCGAAGGGTGGGCGCCCTGAGCTCGGGGCGGTGAGCTGAGTTCCGGGCTTTGCGTTTCTTAACAGCGGGTGAACTTATCCGGACAAAAGTTCGCGGCTTTTCGGGCAAAGGCCACCATTTTCGCCGGGAAACGTCGATAACGTCCCTTATGTCCCGGTGCAACCGGAAAGTTACCAAATATTTTCAACGGCAGACCCATCCGGCAGCCCGCCGGCCGCGAAACAAACGCGTGCGAGGGGATCGGGCGGTCGTTGCGGGCCGGGGCACGGGCGAGGCATGCCTATGCTCCGGCCGGCCGGCTGCGTCGCCGCCGGCCCGGCGGCTGGCGAATCGGCTGGCGAATCGGCCGGCGCACCGGCCGGCGCACCGGCCGCCGAGAGTCAGCATCACGATCGCGCGATCGCCACGCTCATCATCCAGCACTCTAAGTAGTCACAGTGATTACATCAAGTTAACCCTGTCCGGCGCGGCCTTCGCCGTCGGCGACGCGCATGCCAACCAGCCATGGAAAGGATTGTCATGCCCAGTAAGGATGCAAAGCGGGCGTCAGACACCGGACGTCGCATGTCGCGGCGTTCGCTGCTGCAGGGAGCCGCGACCGCTGGAGCGGCTGGTCTCGCCGTCACCGCCATCGGAGCGGCCGCGAGTCCGGCCTTCGCCGCCACCAGCCAGCCGTCCACCACGGACAAGCCGGTGACGCACGCCGGACCGATCGTGGTTCACGTGCGGGACGCCAAGACCGGGGACATCGAGGTGTTCTCCGGGACCAGCGAGACCAAGCTGCGCGACAAGGACCTAGCTGCCCGGATCGCCCGGGCCATCGGGTAACTCCTGCCAACCGCCAATTCGAGCCAGTGAGGTAATTGAATGTCATCGCACCGCGAGGCACCGGAGATTTCCCAGGACCCGGTGGCCGACAGTACGGACGTGTATGCGTTTGTCAGCCCGGATAAGCCCGGCACGGTCACGCTTATCGCCAACTACGTCCCGCTGCAGGAGCCGGCCGGAGGGCCGAACTTCTACGAGTTCGGCGACGACGTCCTGTACGGAATCCATATCGACAACAACGGCGACGGCCAAGCCGACATCTCCTACGAGTTCCGGTTCAGGACCGACAATCAAATCCCGGACTCCTTCCTGTACAACGACGGCCCGATCGAGACGCTGAACAGCCCGAACTGGAACCGCCGCCAGTTCTACGACGTTTCCGTCACGTCCGGCGATTCGCAGCGCACCCTCGCCAGCGGCCTAGCCTGCCCGCCGTGCAACATCGGGCCGCTGTCCACCCCGAACTACCCGGCCCTGGCCGACGAGGCCGTGCATAGCCTGGGCAGCGGGATCACGGTGTTCGCCGGGCAGCGAGCCGAAGCCTTCTACGTCGACCTGGGCTCGATCTTCGACCTGGGTAATCTGCGGCCGTTCCAGAACCTGAACGTCTTCGGCAAGGCCATCGGGCTCGCCGCCGCCCCCGGCGTGAACGCCACCAAGTTCCTGAACGTGCACTCGATCACGATCCAGGTGCCGATCTCCTCGGTGACACGCAGCGGCCACCCGTCCATCGGCGTATGGACCACGGCCAGCCGCCAGCGGGTCAGGGTGTGGGACGCCGACAGCGGCCAGAACGTGGACAGCGGATCGTTCCGGCAGGTGTCACGGCTCGGCAACCCGCTGTTCAACGAGGTTCTGATCCCGATCAGCAAGAAGGACCTGTGGAACTCCCTGCCGCCGTCTGACGACAAGCTGTTCGCGCAGTACGTCACCCACCCCCAACTGGCGGCGCTGTTGCCGGTCCTGTACCCAGGCGTGTTCCCGGACCTGGCCGCGCTGGTCAAGTCCGGCAAGCCGCGCGCCGACCTGGAGGCGATCCTGCTCACCGGCATACCCACGGGCATCATCCCCGGATTCACCAACTTCACCGGGCCGGTGCTCGCCGACATGCTGCGGCTCAACACCTCGATCCCGCCCACGCCGGCCAGCAAGCAGAGCATCTTCGGGCTGCTCGGCGGCGACGCGGCCGGCTTCCCGAACGGCCGCCGGGTGACGGACGACGTCGTGTCGATCGAGCTGCGGGCGATCGCCGGGGTCACCTACCCGCTGATCGACAAGACGTACAAGCCCGACGCCGCCGCGGGCGAGCTCACCGACGGGCTGACTCCCGCCGACACCGGCGTCCCCACGCTCGGCCAGTTCCCCTACCTCGGGGTTCCCTACGACGGCTACCACCACCCGGACCCGTCCCCGTCTTCCTGAGCGCATTAGCGCTCGTGCGCCCGGCGGGGCATCGGGCCCGCGCCGGGCGCACGAGCGTCCGCGCCGGGCGCACAAGCGCAACCGGCCGCGGTGATTACCGGTAATACAGTGATTCGCGGCCGATACAGGTTCGCGGCAATACAGTTTCGGGGCAATACAGTTTCGCGGCAATACAGGGAGCGCAGCATGACCGAGTCAGCCGCTGGTCCTACCGGTCCCGGCACCGTCGTCCTGGACCTCGGCGTCGACGTCGGCGCCCTGATCCTGTACACGCCGGCCGACCTGGACGGCGCGGAGATCGAGATCAGCCTGGACGATGCCCCTGGTGCCCGGCGCACGCACTCGGCGGTCCGCCAGCGCCAGCTGCCGGGGGCGACCACCTACGCCGCCGTTTACCCCGGCCTGCGGGCCGGCCAGTATACGATCTGGCGCGACGAGCACTCCCCCGCGGCCACAGTCCTCATCACCGGCGGCCAGGTCACCAGCTGCCACTGGCCCGGCTGAGGCCCGGTCGCGACCGGCCGCGGCCGCGCATTCAGGACGGGCAGGCGCTTCGGACGGACCGGGGCAGAGTCAGGATGGGCGCGATCGTCGGCACCCGAGGGTAAGGCGTCGTGCGAGGCTGGCGCCTATCTGGCCGGTAAGCTCGCCGAGGCTGGCCCCGGATCACTTTCACCACCTGGATCACCTTGGCTTCTCGCGCCCCAGCCGGAGTCCGGGCTGGTCCCGCCGGAGCGTCATGAAACTGGGCTTCCAGCACACTAGGGGGTGCTGAAACCGGGGTTTCAGCACACTGCGGTCCACCCCGCAGCGGACGCGTCGCACCACCTTCGGGGCTCCTGTTACGGATGAGGAGCCAGGCGAGGCGGGGTCCCGATCGAGGCCAGCTACAACCCCATCACGACCACAGTGACGACGAATCCCGTTCAGCCTCGTGCCACGCAGACACACCAGGCAATCCGTTGAGCGCGCCTTCTGACGGGTGCGCGGGCTCAGACGGGCAGGGGCAGGGCCAGGATGGGCGTGGTGGTGGGCTTGGCTGAGCCCGGGGCCGGCTCGACGGTGAGGCCGAGGGAGTCGCCCTTGACCACGCCGGAGGCCAGCACCGGCTTGGTCAACCCGGAGGAGCTGGCCGGGGGCAGCAGCCCGGCGGACACGGCGCCCTTCTTGCCGATCAGCCAGAGCTGGTACACGTGGCCGGCTGGCAGCGCCGGCAGCCCGGTCGTGGTCACGACCAGCTCGTGCCGGTCCGCGGCCAGTACGACGGTGGCCACGCCGCCCGCGGTCGTCGTTTGGGTGAGCAGCTTGACCTGCGGCGCCGAAAGGACCAGGGCGATCGCCTCGTTCTGCGCCCGGGCCTGGTTGAGTTCTTGCTGCGTATGGGCCTGCGCGAAGCCGAACAGCACCGCGATCACGACCGCGGCCGTGGCGACGACCCCCGAAAGCCACGGGATCCAGGGCATCCGGGCCCGGGTCCGGGCGCTCCGCGGGCGGGCGTGGGTCCTGACCTCCGGCGGGAGCTGGCGGGTGCGCGCGGCGGCCGCCAGCACCTGAGTCCGCAGCTCGGGTGGCGGCTCGGCGGCGGTGGCGAAGGCCAGGGCGGTCGACACCTCGCGGAACCCGCGGACCTCGCTGGCGCATGACGAGCAGCGGCTCAGGTGACGGCTGAACCGGTCGCGCTCGGCCCCGCCCTCGAGCGCGTCAAGCGCGTAGGCGCCGGTGAGCGAGTGCAGGTCGTGGCGGAGCAGTCTCATCAGCTCACCCCCAGGCAGTCGCGCATACGGATGAGCCCGTCGCGGATCCTCGTCTTGATGGCGCCCAGGGTGACGTTGAGCAACCCCGACACCTCACGGTAGCTGTACCCCCCGTAGTAGGCCAGGGTGATCGACTCGCGTTGCACTTCCGTAAGCCCGTCCAGGCAGCGCCGCACACGCTCGCGGTCCAGGCTCGCTTCCACCGCCTCAGCTACCTCATCGTGTGGTGTCCCGATATCGGCTTGCCTGTGCTCACGCTCGGTCGCGGCCGTGGCGGAACGGACACGGTCGATGGCGCGACGGTGGGCGATGGTCATCACCCACGTCGCCGCGCCACCCATGGCCGGGTCGAACCGCGCGGCGGTCCGCCACACCTCGAGGAGGACTTCCTGGGCGACCTCCTCGGACTGTGCCGGATCCCGGAGAACCCTGCGAATCACGCCGTAGACCGGGCCGACCAGCCGGTCGTACAACGCCTCGAACGCAACCTGGTCGCCACGCGCCACGTGGACAAGCAGGTCATCTAGGTCCTGCTCTCCCCTCCTATCCGTGGACGTAGATCTGAACCGTGAAGCGTCCGAATCGCTCGGATTCATATGTCACCTTCGGAGCCGGAGCCAGATCGGATGGGTGCGGGATGAAAATAAATTTTAGATACCCGTACTCGCTGTAGCGTGGACGGGCGGGAGAGCCGGGCAGGAATTTCCGCAAATGGCTCGGGCCGGTGCTCACCGGGCCCGGGACGCCTCGATCACTTGGCCGCGAACCCCAAGCTCACCTGCCACTAGCCGGCGCGCGAGGTTCTCCGGGCTCAGGCGCCCCGGGCTCAGGCGCCCCGGACTCAGGCGCCCCGGACTCAGGCGCCCCGGACTCAGGCCGCCCGGACTCAGGCCGCCCGGACTCAGGTAGCGCCGCCTCATCCTCGGATGGGCCGTCGTGCGACATCAGGGTGGACACGGCCGCGCGCATGGCCGTCAGGCCCCCGCCGCGCGGCACCTTCAGGGAGATGTAGGCAATGGCGCCGGCCGGGATGGGCAGCCAGAAGTTGACCAGCCGCCAGGCGAGGACGCCGAGCGTCGCCACGCTCCTGGTGGCGCCGAAGCTGACCAGCAGCAGCGGGGTCAACGAGTCGACGACGCCCAGCCCGGCCGGGGTCACGGGCAGTGCGCCCGCTATGTTGGCGATCCCGTAGGCGGCGAACAGCTCGACCGGGTTGAGGAAGCGGCCGAAGGCGGCCACGAAGCACCACAGCGACGCGGCGTCGAGGATCCAGTTAAGCGACGCCCAGGTCAGCGACGCTAGCAGGGTGCGAGGGTCGCGGCCGAGCGCGGACAGCTGCACCCCGGCGTCGCGGATGCCTCGCTCCAGGCGGTCACCGGTCAGGCCGGGAATCTTGTCGCCGACGACGCAGAGGATGCGGGACGCGCGCTTGCCTCCCCTGGTGATGCCGAACACGAGGGCCCCGATGGCCAGCAGCAGCAGGGCGCCGATGATGGCTACCGTCACGTAGATCGGGTGGAAGCCCGCCAGCGGGATGGAGATGACCAGGGACAGCCAGAGCAGGATGTTCAGCACGACGGTGGACCCCAGGCCCTTGGTCGCCATCATCACCGCGGCGTCGCTGCCCTTGATGCCCTCCGCGGTGAACAGCTTGTATCCGATCCCGGCGCTGCCCAGCGTCCCGGCCGGGATGACGTGCGCGACCGCCGCCGCGGCCAGGTCAATGCGGAACAAGGTGAACAGGGTTGGCCGGGGCGGATCGTCAGGGCCGGGCGGCGGCAGCACGGCCTGGGTCAGCAGGCCGTAGCAGAACAGCGAGAGGCCTTCCGTGACCAGGCCCGCCACCAGCCAGCCGACGTTCAGCTGCCCGAGCAGGTTCAGGTCCTTGCTGGCCCCGACGAGTTCCGGCACCACCAGGTATTCGATGATCAGCGCTATGAGGATGAGCAGGACGCCGCGGCGCGCTGGCTTGACCACGCGGGGTAGCCATCGCCGCAGCCGGGTTCGCCAGGTCTCGCTCCCGTCCCCGTCATCGCCGGGCTTCCGGCCGGCCCGCGCCGGTTCAGTCCGCATACGGGACCTACTACCCGGCATCGGGGTAAGAACGCGACCCACCAGAAATAACCGGCGACCCAGGGGTTATCCTGCGCAGACGGGTGCCGGCAGAAGGGAGCAGGGGTGGTTGAGGCGGCGGCTAAGGCCCGGTCGATGTGGACCCTGTTCGAGCCCATCCACGCGGTGACCTACTTCGCCCCGCAGGCCCGTTCGGCGTTCGAGGAGGCGGGCTTGCGGGGATTCTGGCGGGGGTATTTCGCCGGCCGGGCCGCGCCGCTCGGCCCCGCGGGCGCCGCGGTTGTCGCCGCCTCGTTCTTCAACTTCGCGCCCGCCTTCGTCGCCCGCGCGGTGCCCGGGGTCTGGGAGCTCAGCACGCCGGACGAGGCGCTGCGAACCCGGCTGGCGGGCGCGACCGCCGCGCTCGGCGGCCTGCTGGCCGGCCGGGAATCCGAGGTGGCGGCAGCGGCCGACCTGCTCGGGCAGGCGGTCGCCGGCCTGGACTGCGCGGGCCGGGTGCTGGCCGCGGCGAACGCCGCGCTGCCGGTCCCCGGCGACGGGCTGGCCCGGCTCTGGCAGGCGGCCACTCTGCTGCGGGAACACCGGGGGGACGGCCATTTCGCCGCCCTCGCGGCCGCCGACATCGACGGCTGCGAGGCCGTGGTCCTCCGCAGCGGCCTGGACCTGCGCCGGGAGAACCTGCAGCCGGTGCGCGGGTGGACCGATGAGGCGTGGGAGGCCGCCCTCACCCGGCTGGCCGACCGAGGGTGGGTCGGCAGCAACGGCGAACTCACGCCGGCCGGACGGGCAGCGCACGCGGCCGTGGAGGATGCCACCGACCGCGCGGCGGCGCGGCCCTGGGCCCACCTCGGCCCCGACCTGGTGGCGGAAGTCGTCAAAGTCCTCACTCCGCTCGCGCGGGCGTGCGCTGACTCGCTCCCCTACCCGAGCCCCATCGGCGTGCCCGCTCCCGCCGCCGGCGGCTGAGGGGCCGCTCGGGTAAGACCAGGGTCCGTTCGGATGAAAAATGCTCTTTTTCCGAACGGGCGGCGGTGCGTGCCCTCGGGCCAGTGCTCCGCTCGCGGCCCCGGGGCTGAGCCCGGCCAGCGGCGGCGGGCCAAGCTCCGGCACAATCGGCATATGGCCGATCTCATCACCAAGCTGCTGCCGATCCTGCACGTGATGGACCCCGACGAAGAACGACATTTCTATGAACGGCTGGGCCTGCGCACCACCTATGAGGACCCCGAATACCCTGGCTTCATCGCGGTCGGCAACGACGCCGTCGAATTCGGGCTCGCCCGGCCCCCCGGCACCGAACCAGCGGTATCCGGCCTGACTTGGCAACTCGGAGTCAGCGACATGGATAGCGCGATCGCCACCTGCGAGGATGCGGACCTCAGCTTCGAGGTGGTCACGGAACGACCGCGCGAGGACTGGACCTACCGTGTCCTGCGGCTCCGGTCACCCAGCGGCATGGAGGTACTGCTCGAGGAACAGGTTCCGCAGCAGGCCGCCCCGTAAGTCCGTCAGATCAGGCGGCCCGTGCGGCTAGTGATGTCTTCTGATGTCTTCCAGCTAAGACCCCCTCCCAGGTTTGCCAGGTGACGGCCAGCTCCGTCAGAGGTGGCGGCCGTCACCTGGGTCCTAAACGTCACGGGCGGACCGTGACATGCGAGAGGTGATCGCGGCCCGACGATGAGATCGGGTCACCGTAGCTGGCCGCGCGTCGCAATGGGAAAAGCGAATCCGGCCGACGGAATCAGTTGCCCCCCAAAGGCTTAAGATTCGCGGGCAGGTTATTACCGGTGATCGGCAATGTGCGGCAGATACCTCGCCGGAACGAAAAGAATTAAATGTCCCGGATCCCGTGAACACGAAGATGAGCTTAGTGTAGCTAGATAAACCATGTCTATCTATGCAGAATTTATGCCAGTAAGGTTTCCGGTAGATACAGTTAACGACCTGAGAGATCGGTGCCGGGAGATCAATTCAGCGGCGGCGGAGCCGAACGTGGTGGCCGGCGGGTAGGCCGCGCAAGCGGCGCGCCAGCGATGGCGCTGCTGTCCCGGCCCCGCGCGCTCGCCGAACGCCTGG
This sequence comes from uncultured Actinomycetota bacterium, assembly GCA_963844625.1. GTDB lineage: Bacteria > Actinomycetota > Actinomycetes > Streptosporangiales > Streptosporangiaceae > Palsa-504. The sequence continues at coordinate 155,769 of CAWJPF010000004.1, forward strand.
GCGTCGCCGTCTCGTACACCCCGGCCGGGTGGAACGGTACCGCCAGCCGGGTGTCCTGCAGCCAGGCCAGCATCGCTGCCTCGTGCACGGCCCGGACCGAGATGTCGCCGATCTTTACCTCGTCGCCACGGCCGACCGGCGTGATGCGGGCCGGATCGACGCCTGCTGGCCGGCGGCGCCCTGATCGGGGTGGTCAACGGTATCGGCGTGACCTGTCCCGGTTCTAGCGGTGCTCTGGCTCGTCGTGCTGGTGGCGGCGACCGTTGTCCTCAGCGCCACGCCATTCGGCCGACGGCTGTACGCGACCGGCCTGAACCGCCGAGTGGCTGCCTTCGCCGGGGTGAACATCCAGCTCGTCACCGTGGCCGTGTACGTGGTCAGCGGCATCGCCGCAGCCCTGGCCGGCATCGTGCTGGCTGGCTATGTCGGCCAGTCCTACCTGGGCATGGGCGACCCGTACTTGTTCGCCTCGGTGGCCGCGGTGGCCATCGGCGGAACATCGATCCTGGGCGGATCGGGTAGCTACGTCGGCACCACGGCCGGGGCCCTCGCGCTCGCGGTCCTCGCCGCGCTGCTGCCGATCCTGGGATTCCAGCCAGCCGCGCTGGAAATCGTGTACGGCTGCGTGATCCTCGGCGCCGTCCTGCTGTCCTCGGCCCGGAAAGGCCAGCAGGACCGGATCAACTAACGTCGACGCATGCCTCGATGGCCGTGATGAAGGCGTATTTCACGCCACGCAGCCAGATCAGCGCGCATCGGACGGGTTCATGTGTCCGTACGCGCTGGCGGCGCGGGGGGCGGATCGCCGGCGCGCAGGGGGGCCGCGTGATACTGCCCCTCGTGGGCCAGCACGGGGCGCTGGTCGCCGCGCAGCTCGTCGTGTTTGTCCTCGAGTTTGCGGCGGGCATCCCACTGACGGCGCAGCTGCCCGACGTACTCGGGATTCCCCTCGTAGGTGCCGCGCCAGGTCTGCGGCATCTGATCCATGGCCAGACCCGGATCGGCCCTTCCGCCGAGCGCCACCCGGGAGGGAATCTTCCCGCTGGCCTGGCCGCAGACCGGGCAGTCCTGCTGGGCCCCTGCGGCGATCGCCGCCAGCTGCTCGAAGAGGTGTCCCTGCGGGCAGCGGTAGTCGTAGAGCGGCATAGCTCACCAGTTCTCTATTGACCTGGCGAAGATGGCGGCGATGTCCTCCTCGTTGACCGGGCGCGGGCAGGTGGCCAGCAGGCGCTGCTGTTTCATCGTGCCGGGCACCAGGTCGGGTATATCGGCCTCGGTGTAGCCGACGGCGCCGATGCCATTGGGGATGCCGATGTTCCGCATCAGGTCGATGACGGCGGCCGGGAGCTGCTCGCTCGCGTCGTTCAGCTTGTCCTGGCCGGGCGCGAGCATGGCGGCGGCGCGCAGGTGCCGCTCGGGTGCGCTGGAGAAGCTGAACCGGAACGCTTCCGGGGCCGTCAGCGAAACCGACATCCCGTGCGGCACCATCGGCTCCTGCTGCGGGTAACCCTGGGGCCTGAAGTCCTTCACCATGCCGGCGATCGGGTAGGCGTTGGCGTGCGGGATGTGCACGCCGGAGTTGCCGAACCCCATGCCGGCGAAGGTCGCGGCCAGCATCATGTTGCTGCGCGCCGCCAGGTCGGACCCCTCGTGGACGGCCGTGCGGAACGAGGCGGCGAGCAGCGCGAGCGCCTTCTCGCACCACAGGTCGGAGACCGGGTTGGAGCCGCAGTAGGTGACGCGCTGCTCGGGCTGCTTGCGCTCGAACGTGCTGTACCAGCGGGCGGTGTAGGACTCCAGGGCGTGGCACACGATGTCCATGCCTGCGGCGGCGGTGACCTCAGGCGGCAGCGTGAGCGACACGAGCGGGTCGATCACGGCCAGCGTGGGCCGGAGCCGCCAGTGGCTGATACCCGTCTTGACCCGCATCGAGAGCACGTCGAGTACGCACATCGCGGTGCTCTCCGAGCCGGTCCCGGCCGTGGTCGGCACCGCGATCAGCGGCTTGAGCTGCCCCCGGGGCGCGCGGCCCTGGCCGATCGGCTTGTTGATGTAATCCATCAACTCGCCTTCGTCGGTGGTCAGCAGGTTCACGGCCTTGGCCGTGTCGATGGACGAGCCGCCGCCCACCGCGATGAACCCGTCCCATGGACCCTGCCCGCGGGCGTAGCCCGCGGCCTTGTCCATGCTGTCGTCGGTGGGCTCGACGTGGCAGCCATCGAATATCTCTGACGTGATCCCGTGCTTGGTCAGTGACTCGGCGATACGCGCAGGCAGGCCGAGTCCATTGATCTTGGTATCGGTGAGGATCAGCACCCGCCTGGCCCCGAACTGAGCCATCTCAAAGCCGATCTCATCCACGGCGCCCGCGCCGAACTTCAGCGGCGGCGCGCCCCACGTGAAGATGGTCTCCTCGGCCAGGTCGGTCGCGAGTGAGTCAGTGCCCGTTGGGGCAGTGCCGGCTGAATCAGGCATCAGCGGTAGCTCCCCGTCGGCGCCACACGGAGCTGCTTGATCTGGTCGGGGTCGTGCCCGAAGACCAGGGTCGCGTCGGTCTTCGCCGCGAGGGCGCGCAGTTTCTCGACCGAGGAGTAGAACTGCTCGAGGTTGTTGACGATCGCCGCGGGCACGGTGGGCGGTCCGTAGCTGGCGCCCATGTAGACCGCGTCGGCCGTGAAGATCATCGTGCCGGTCTCGGGCAGGTCGACCCGCATGGACATGCTGCCCGGCGTGTGACCCGGGGTCTGGATGAAGCTGACCCCCGGCAGGAACTCCGCGTCTCCGGAGACCGTCTCGAAGTCCAGCCCCTGGTAGTCGGCCTTGAGGTGGGCGCCGTTGAAGGCGCCGTCGAAACCGAACGCCCATTCCTTCTCCGCCTCGCTGCACACGAGCCGGGCGCTGGTGTCCTTGAACAGCTGCACGTTGCCGGCATGATCGAAGTGCAGATGGGAGAGCACCACGTAATCCAGGTCGCCGGGGGCGAGGCCGAGCTGCTTCAGCCGCGAGTCGAGGTACTCCTCGTCGGAGACCTTCTCGTAGGGGAAGAAGTCCTGCAATCCGGTCGGGGCCCAGCGCTGCTCCCAGTCCCGCGGGCAGCTCGTGTCCCACAGCAGCCTGCCGTCGGGCGTGTCGACCAGCACGCAGTGCGTGGGCACATCGACCCACTCGGCCGGCAGGTGCTTGTTCTGGCGGGTGCGGATCGCCCGGCCCGGGGCCAGCAGCAGCCAGGTGAGGTCGGCGGTCATCGCTCCGCAGGGAAGAATGCTGACGGTGGTACCAGTAGCCATGCTGGACTCTCCATTGAATCGGGCTATCTACCGAACCTCTATCGGATATCGGATGGGGCTGCTGTGTCAACGGCCCCTCAGCTCACGACGCAAGATCTTGCCGGTCACGGTTTTCGGTATCTCGCTGAGGATCTCGAGCTGGCGGGGGTACTTATAGGCCGCCAGCTTCTGCCGGCAGTGGGCCATGAGTTCCTCGGGCGTGGCCGTGCGGCCCGCCTTGAGGCTGACGTACGCCTTGACCGTCTCGCCGCGGTAGGAGTCGGGAACGCCGATGACCGCCGCCTCGCGGACCGCCTCGTGCTCGTAGAGCACGTCTTCGACCTCCCGCGGCCAGACCTTGTAGCCGCTGACGTTGATCTGGTCTTTCTTCCTGTCGACGATGTAGAACCAGCCGTCGCGGTCCATGTAGCCGACGTCGCCGGTATGCAGCGCCCCGCCCGGTAGGGCCTTGGCGGTTTCTTCGGGCTTGTGCCAGTAACCGGGTACGACTTGCGGGCCCTCGGTGACCAGTTCGCCGATCTCGCCGGCCGGGAGGTCCTGGCCGTCATCGCCCACGATGCGCACGATCGTGCTGTAGACCGGCACGCCGACCGATAGCGCGCCAGAGGCTTCGTCCACCGGCGCGGTACCGCCAAGCGGCACGGCGTGGGACGGCGACGTGGTCTCGGTCAGGCCGTAGATATTGTGGATGTACTGCCCGAACGTGTCCTGGAACGCCGTGATGGTGCTCGGCGGGATCGGCGCTCCGCCGGAGTAGATCTTCGTGAGCGTGGCCAGCGCTTCCCGGCTTGCGTTAGGCGCGTTCATCAGCGCGATGAAAACCGTGATCGAGCCGACGGTGAAGGTCACCTTGGCGTCGCGGATGGTCTCGAGCGCGACGGCGGGGTCCAGCCGGTACATCAGGATCAGTGGCGCTCCGGTGAGCAGCGACAAGGCCACGTGCCCGATCGAGCCGGTGATGTGGAAGAGCGGCGCGACGCCCAGGATCACGTCATCGGGCCCGATGCCAATCCAGTCGCGGTAGGTCTGGGCGTTGAAGACGACGTTGCGGTGCGTCGTCATCGCGCCCTTCGGCGGCCCGGTGGTACCCGATGTGTACGTCAGGAAGGCCACATCGTCCGGGGCGGGTGCCAGGGCGGGTGGCTGCCGGCCGCGGAAACGCCTGGTCAGTTCGGTCAGGTCCTGGGTGCCGTCGCAGCTGAGCCGCTTGATCCCGCCGAGAATCCGCTCGTCGCCCCCGCTCTGGTGGTCAAGCGCCGAGGTGGTGATGACCAGCCGCACGTCCGTGCCGCCGATGACCTGACGGGCCACGCCGGAGTACAGGTCCTCGAGGCAGACGAGCACCGCCGCCCCGGAATCGCGCAGGATCAGGTCCAGCTCGCGGTCCTTGTTCATCGGGTTGACCGCCACCGCGATCCCGCCCGCCTTCCAGGTGCCCAGCATGGCGATGATGAACTGCGGCACGTTCTGCAGGAACAGCGCCACCCGCTCGCCCGCGGAGAAACCCGCCTCGGCGAGGGCCGCGGCGAACGCGCCGGACAGCTCATCCAGCTCGCGCCGGGTGAGCACGCCGTCGAAGTAGCGGATGATCGGCGCCTCCGGATCCCGCTGGGCGCAGGCGCTGAACATCGCCAGCGCGCTGGCGAACTCCACCTCGATATCGCTCGGCTGGCCCGCGTCGTACCGGGCTAGCCAGGGCCGCTCATCGTAACTGCTCATCACTATGGCCTCCAGAACCACCTTTAGCCCGACGGCGCCGGAGGTCAAGCGCCCGCGCCCGACTGGCTGGCGGGCGGGCGGGCGGAAAGGGTGCCAGGGCACGCATCAGGACCGTTCGGCCCAAAGGATCTTTTTCAAGCAGGACCGGGCGGGACGGGCACATTGGCGGGGACCCCGGCCACCGGGGCCGGTTTGGCCGCCCGGCGGCCGCCGCAGCGTACGCCCACCGCCGGGCCGTGGTTTCGTTCATGCTGGTTCCTGCTTCGGCAGCAGGGCCGCCGCCTCGCATGAGACCCGTGTACACCGCACCGGATCGGCTCCGGCTGGAGCTGGCCCGGGCCGTCCGCACCGTGGACCGGCGGGGCCTGCTGGCCGTTATACCTCGATCGTATCTTGACCCGTGTCGTGAGTGAGCTCGTACCGCGCACGCTCGAAGTTGATGGTCCGATGGGGCCGGTTCTTGGCGAAGGTCAGCGCCCGCCCCCAGTTGAGAACGGCGGCTACCCGATTGCCCCAGCCGATCAGGTAAAGCACGTGCACGAATCCCCACATCGTGTAGCCGGTCACGCCAGTGAACTTCATCCCGAACGCGTCCGTGACGGCCGATAGGTGGCCGATAGTGGCCATGCTGCCCTTGTCGCGATACGCAAAGGGCGCAGTTCCGGTCTTGCCTGCCAGCCGGGCGCGGATCAGCCTGCCTACATAGGTGCCCTGCTGGATCGCGGGCTGGGCCACCCCCGGCAGGTCGTTCAGCCGGACCATGTCCCCGATGGCGAAGACCTCCGGGTGGCCCGGCAGGCTGCAGTCCGGCAGCACCGCTACCCGGCCCGCCCGGTCGGTATCGGCACCAGTCGCCCCGGCCAGCATGGTCGCCAGCGGGGAGGCTTGCACCCCGGCCGCCCAGATCTTCGTCCGGGCCGGGATACGCCTGTCCCCGCCGGGACCCTTGACCGTGATGCTGTCAGCGTCCATGGCTTGCGCCGCGGTATTCAGCAATACGTCCACGCCCATCTTCTGCAGCCGCCGCCGCGTGTAGCGCTGCAGCTTGGGGGCGAACGCGGCGAGCACCTCCGGGCCCGCCTCGACCAGCAGGACCTTCGCTTCCGTCGTGGTCACCGACCTGAATTCCCGCGGCAGCGCCTCGTGCGCAAGCTCGGCGACCTGGCCGACCATCTCAACTCCGGTAGGCCCGGCGCCTATCACCGCAAAGGTCAGGTACGCCGCCCGCTCCGCGGGGTCGGTGGCCAGTTCGGCCATCTCGAAGGCACCAAGAATATGGCTGCGGAGGCGGCGGGCATCCTCCAGGGTCTTCAGGCCAGGCGCGAACACGGGCCATTCCTCGTGCCCGAAGTAGGCGTCCCCGCATCCGGCCGCGACCACCAGAGTGTCGTACGGCAGCGTCAGCTTCCGGCCGTCCGGGGCCACGGCACGCACGACCCGGCCATCCAGATCCAGGTGCTGCACCTCGGCCAGCACGACCCGCGCGTTGGCCTGTTTCCTGACCACACCGCGCAGCGCCGGCGCGATCACGCCATCCGGCAGTATCCCGGTGGCGACCTGATAGAGCAGCGGCTGGAACAGGTGGTGATTGGTCCGGTCCACCATCGTGATGTCGGCATCGGAGCGGCCCAGAGCCCGCGTAACCCTGATCCCGGCGAAGCCGCCACCGACGACGACCACCTGGTGACGTCCCTCGCTCATGAGGACAGCATCCCAGGGCGCGGCTCCTTCCGCGACCATCGATCAGCCTCCGGCAGGCGGCATGATCAACTAACCGAACGCTGCCGGGAAACCCGGGGAAGGCGTCCGGTTGAGTCGGGCGAATTGATGGAAAGGAAAGGGTAATGCCAAACGGCGTCCTGGACCAGACAACAGAGTGGCTGCGCCCGCACGTACTTGAAGCCAGCGACGGGATCCTGACGACGGCCGGGATCTGCGAGGGATTGGCTGGCGCGGGTATCAGCTCGAAGGTTCTGATCTTCGCCGGGGTGACCGGGCTGGTGGCCGGAGCACTCGCCATGGGCGCCCATGAGTACTCTGTGCTGGCGGCCGAGCGCGACCACCAGATGGCCCGGCTCGAGGGTGAACGGCACCAACTCGAGACCGCCCCCGATGCGGAACTTGATGAACTCACCGAGTTGTACGTGTCCCGCGGGCTTTCCCGCGGCCTGGCCAGACAGGTCGCGATCGAGCTAACTGCGCACGATGCACTGAAGGCCCATGCTGAGGCGGAGCATGGCATCACGCTCGCCTCGGAAGCAGACCCGCTCCGCGGCGCCACCGCCGCCGCTACGGCCTTCGCGGCAGGCGCCGTTCTCCCCATACTGGCCATGGTGCTGTTGCCCGGGCCGGCGAGAGCGTCCGTGACCTTCGTAATCGTCCTGCTGGCTTTGGCGTTGACGGGCTGGCTCGCGGCGCGGATCTCCGACGTCCATCCGGCGCGCCTGATCCTGCGAACGGCGAGCATCGGCGTTGTCTCGATGATCATCACCTACGCCGCTGGTAGCCTGTTCCAGCCGTAGTGATCGCCAGTCACCACGTCCCGGCCGCAGCCCGGAACATTTCCTGACTGGCACGTGTGTGAGGGGCTGTCCACTAACCAGATTGATCAGCTACGGCCGGCCGGGACGGAGCGCGAATGGGAGCGGGGATGGGCGATAGCGGCGGGTCTGCGCCGGAGGTTCTGTTCGCGAACGTCCGGATCTTCGATGGTGTGTCGGCGAGCCTTTCTGAGCCGTCGGACGTCCTGGTCCGGGGTAACACGATCGCGGCCGTATCGGCGCGGCGCATCCCGGCCGGGGCAGGAGAAGAACGGGCCGAGATCGATGGCGCAGGCCGGGTGCTCATGCCTGGCCTGATTGATGCGCACTACCACGCTGCGTTCGCGACGTTGCCGCTGGCCGCGCTGCAGACCGCGGATCCTGGCTACGTTCAGATCCAGGCCGCTGCGGGGGCCAGTGAGGCCTTGCTGCGGGGCTTCACCACCGTCCGCGACGTGGGCGGCCCGGTGTTCGGCCTGAAACGTGCGATCGACGAGGGACTCGCCGCTGGCCCGCGCATTTATCCGTCGGGTGCATTCATCTCCCAGACGTCCGGCCACGGTGACTTCCGGATGGTTTCGGAGTTGCCGCGTGGCGTCTGCGGGCACCTCACCTACTCCGAGATCATCGGTGCCGCGGTCATCGCCGACGGGGTGCCCGAGGTGCTGCGCGGTGTGCGCGAGCAGCTGATGCGCGGAGCCAGCCAGATCAAGATGATGGCCGGGGGCGGGGTGGCGTCGGCTCACGACCCGATCGACGCCACGCAGTACACCGAGGCCGAGCTGCGCGCCGGGGTGGAGGCGGCGGAGAACTGGGGCACCTACGTCCTGGTGCACGCGTACACGCCGCGGGCTGTCCAGCAGGCCATCCGCGCCGGCGTGCGCTGCATCGACCACGGTCATCTGCTCGACGAGGAAACGGTCGCGATGATCGCCGAGCATGACATCTGGTGGAGCCTGCAGCCGTTTCTCGACGACGAGGACGCGATTCCGCTGTCCGCGCCCGGCCAGCGGGCCCAGCAACTGCTAATCGTCGAAGGCACCGACCGCGCCTACGCACTGGCCAAGAAGCACGAAGTGAAGCTGGCCTGGGGGACTGACACGCTGTTCGATGCCGGGCTCGCCTCCCGCCAGGGCAAGCAGCTGGCCAAGATGTCTCGCTGGTTCACCGCCGCCGAGGTCCTGCGGATGGCAACATCGCAGAACGCCGCGCTGCTCGCCATGAGCGGTGAGCGCAATCCTTACCCGGGGAAGCTGGGCATCGTCGCGGAGGGCGCGCTGGCCGATCTCCTGCTCCTCGACGGAAACCCGCTGGACGACCTCGGCCTACTCGCGACACCCGCCACGTCGCTCGTAGTGATCATGAAAAACGGCCAGGTCTGCAAGAACCTGCTATCGCGGCGGCCCGCGTAGCCTTTCTGCGGGCCCGCGTAAGCCTTCTGCCGGCCCGCGTAGCCTTCTGCGGGCCCGCGTAGCCTTCTGCCGGCCGCGGTGTGGTGAGAGGGCGGGACTTCGGTCAGGGAATCCGGACGTCGTGGTGTTCCCGGGCGAATTGCCTTTCCGCGTCGGTCAGGTCCGCGTCCCGCACGGGAACGACCAGACTCCAGTGCTGGCCGACCGGGCAGCGCTGCACCCGGGCTACGACCAGGTCCAGTTCCTTGAGCTTGACGCCGGGAATCCAGATGGTCGTGAACAGGTGACCCTGGCGGCACCGCACGACTGTATTGGTGCCGAAGTTGTAGCCCAGACGCCGTCCGATGAGAGTTACGCCGACGACGACGCCGGTGATGATCAGGATGGGCTTGATGGCTCGCCGCAACATTCCGTCATTATGGCACCGCGCTGGTTTCACGGTGACGGCCGACGCCGGGGCGGACGGCCCGCGGCCGGCCGGGGTGGGCGGCCCGCGGCCGGCCGGGGTGGACGGCCGCCGGCCGGCCGGGTCGGTAACGTAGGCCGGGTGGCTGATGCACTTCCCGGCCAGTCCTCGCCTCTGGGGGCGACGCCCCGCGACGGCGGGACCAACTTCGCGGTGTCGTCCACCGTCGCCGAGGGGGTGCAGGTCTGCCTGTTCGACTCCGCCGGGGCCGAGACCCGCTTCGACCTGCGTGACTACGACGCCGGCGTCTGGCACGGATTCGTCCCCGGGGTTGGTCCCGGGCAGGCCTACGGGTACCGGGTGCACGGCCCCTACAACGCGGCCCAGGGCCTGCGCTGCAATCCGGCCAAGCTCTTGATCGACCCCTACGCGCGGGCTACGCACGGCGAGGTCAGGTTCGGGCCGGAGGTGTTCGACTACGACTGGAATGACCATGACGCGCCGAGCTCGCTCGACTCCGCCGGCCGCATCCCGCTCAGCCTGGTCACGGACGGGGCGTTCGACTGGGGTTCCGATGTCCGGCTGCAGCGCGACTACGCGGACACGGTCATCTACGAGCTCCACGTCAGGGGCTTCACCATGCGTCATCCGGCCGTGCCCGCGGAACTGCGGGGAACCTACGCCGGGCTGAGCCACGAGGCGGTCATCGAGCACCTGACGTGGCTCGGCGTGACCGCGGTGGAACTGATGCCGGTGCATCAGTACGTGCCCGACGACTTCCTGCTCCAGCGGGGGCTCACCAACTACTGGGGTTACAACACGATCGGGTACTTCGCGCCGCATGGCGCCTACTCCGCCGCGGTGCGCGCCGGGGACGGCGCTGGCGGTCAGGTAACGGAGTTCAAGGCGATGGTCCGGGCGCTGCACCAGGCCGGGCTCGAGGTCATCCTGGACGTCGTGTTCAACCACACCGCCGAGGGCGGCGAGGGCGGCCCGTCGCTATGCTTCCGCGGCCTGGACAACACCGCGTACTACCGGCTGGACCCGGGCCACCCGGACCAGTACTACGACACCACAGGGACCGGCAACTCGCTGGACGCCGGCAGCCCGGTCGCGCTGCGGCTGATCATGGACTCGCTGCGGTACTGGCTGACCGAGATGCACGTCGACGGGTTCCGGTTCGACCTGGCCGCGACCCTGGCCCGGCAGGACGGCGGGTTCAGCCGCCTGTCGGCGTTCTTCGACCTGGTCGCGCAGGATCCGGTGGTGTCGCAGGCGAAGCTCATCGCCGAGCCCTGGGACGTCGGGCAGATGGACAGCTACGACCTGGGCCGGTTCCCGAGCCTGTGGCGCGAGTGGAACGGCAGGTACCGGGACAGCATGCGCGACTTCTGGCGCAGCCAGAAGATCGGCCTGGGCGAGTTCGCCACCCGGTTCGCCGGCTCATCCGACCTGTACGGGGGCGACGGGCGCGACCGGCGCAAGCCGACCGCCTCGGTGAACCTGATCACGGTGCACGACGGCTTCACGCTGCGGGACCTGGTGTCCTACGACCGCAAACACAACGAGGCCAACGGGGAGTCCAACCGGGACGGCACCGACGACAACCACTCCTGGAACTCCGGGGCCGAGGGGGGTTCGGCTGACCAGGACGTGCTGGCGTTGCGGGGGCAGCGGTCCCGGGCCATGCTGGCCACCTTGCTGCTCTCGTTCGGCGTGCCCATGCTGCTCGGCGGCGACGAGAGCGGCCGCACCCAGAACGGGAACAACAACGCCTACTGCCAGGACAACGAGATCTCCTGGCTGGACTGGTCCGCGGTTGACTCGGATCTGCTGTCCTTCACCAAGGGCCTGGTGGAGTTCCGGCGGTCCCATCCGGTGTTCCGGCGACGTCGGTTCCTGACCGGCATCGAGGCCTCCCAACTCGGCTGGTTCACCCCAGAAGGGACGCCGATGACACAGGAGAGCTGGGGCGACGGCGAGGCGCTCGCGCTCGGCGTCTACCTCGACGGCGCGGACGACCCGGATACGGCCGCGGACGGCCAGCCGATGCTGGACGACGACTTCCTGGTGCTGGTGAACGGATGGTGGGAGCAACTGGCGTTCACCATCCCGCTGGCCCGGGCGGGACAGGTGTGGGAGAAGGAAATAGACAGCTTCGATCCGGCCAGCGCCGGTCCGATGGGCTCCGGTCCGACGGGCTCCGGTCCGACGGGCGGGGCCAAACCGCAGCAGGCCGGCGATCAGGTCACGGTCGGGCCGCGCTCGGTCGTGGTCCTGCGCGGCCCCTGGTCCCAGCGGAGTTAGGACGCGTCATGGAGATCAGCAGGAAACGCCGGGACACCATCCCAGGGCCGAAGGACTGGTTCACCGGTTCGGTGTGGATGGACGAGATCGCGGCGCCGGCGCCGCCGGCGCGAACCCGGGTGCTCAGCGTGCACTTCGCGCCCGGGGCCCGGACGGCGTGGCACTATCATCCGTTCGGCCAGGTGCTGCACGTCACCGAGGGGGCGGGTCTGGTGCAGAGCCGCGGCGGCGGCGATCCGGAGCCGATCCGGGCCGGGGACACCGTGAATGCCGAAGCGGGCGAGTGGCACTGGCACGGGGCCGGACCCGCCACGTTCATGACGCACCTGGCCATCCAGGAGGCGGACGGCGACGGCCAGACGGCCATGTGGGGCAACCACGTCACCGACGAGGAATACCTGGGAGGCAGCTAGCTGCGGGGAAGGCCGGCTGGCAACGTCGCGGACGTCAGGCCGGACACGCGACTCAGCTCACCGCCGAGCCGGCCAGCGGAGGCCGGGCGGCTCGCCCGGCCCTGCTCGCGGACCAGCTTTCGCTGATCATGGCGGGTGTGTACGCGTCCTCCCAGGCCCGCACCGCCGAGGGCCCGCCCAGGCACCGGCGAACCGTAGTCGAATCGATCCTCGACGTGAGCTGATGGCAAGCGTCCATCGCGGGCCGCTGGTCAGACTGGGCGGCCAGCGTGGCGGACGAGGTCACCGCGGCGTGCGCCTCCGGGTGGGCCTGCGAGGGCGCGGTCATGGCCATCATCGCGACGGCGCCCCCGAGTATCAGCAAGCCAGCCGCTCCGGTGAGGCGCGCAGAGTTCGCGCGCTCCCCGCTCACCACGCCCGTCATGATGACGCACCCCGTATCCCGTTTGCTGCGATCTTCTTGCCCCTAGTAGCTCAGAGTAGAAATCGCGCCAGAAAATACCGATGGTGCTGCCCCCCGAATGCTGATGGGGGGTTTCCCCCCGGGCCCCGGCGCCGCAGCACGTCATTCCCGGCGGCGGGGCCGTCACCGTGGACAGCGAAAACGAGCAGATCTGCGTGACCTACTGATCTCCGGCTGACCACTTAGTTCTGGTTTGGGATAATAAAGGGGATTTAGCCGCCGAGCCGAAGGAGTTAGCCGATGCCGTCCGCCGTTCCCGTGATCGACCTCGAAGCCGCGGAGGCGGGCTCGCAGCTTGACGTGGTACGGGTCGCCACCGAGGAGCTGGGGGCCATTCAGGTGGTCAACCATGGCGTGCCGCAAGAGCTGACCGCCGCCCTGAGCGCCCGCATGGACCGGCTGCTCAGCTTGCCGCGGGCGGAGAAGGCGAAGCTGGCCAGCCCGCACCCGTACCGGGGCTGGCGGCAGTGGCCCGACGACTTCGGGCGGCTGGAACTCGAGCGCTTCAACGTAGCCCAGTTCAACAATGTCCAGGCGGCCCGCGCGGCGGGCCTCGGCGAGGAATTCCTCGGCCTGTACACGCAGTCCAACGTGTGGCCCGAAGGCGACCCCGAGCTGCGCGAGATGGCATTCGGCTACATCGAGGCGTCCCGCGGGCTGGCCGAGCGGATGCTCAGGCTGTACGCCAGGGCCCAGGGCCTGCCCGAGGACACCTTCGGCCTGGGCGCCCTGCCGCATCTGCGGCTGACCGTGAACGACTATCCGACCTGGGCCTATCCCGAGGGCGCCGCGGAGGAGGACAAGCTGCTGCTGCTCGAGCACGCGGACGACTCGGCGGTCACGGTACTCGGGCAGGAAGGCGACTATCCGGGGTTGCAGATCCAGGGGCCGGATGGCGGCTGGAGCGCCATTCCGGTCATCCCGGGCGCGCTGCAGGTGTTCTCCGGATCGCTGCTCAGCCGGTGGACCGGCGGCCGGATGCGGCCCGGACGGCACCGGGTCGTGTCGGGTGGCACTGTGACCAGGCGGTCGACCGCGGTCTTCGTCTACCCGGCGCTGGAAACGGTGGTCGCGCCGCTGGCCCCGTTCGCCGCGGACGGTAACGCCGAACCTGTCCGGGTGTGGGATCACGTCAAGGACCGGGTCGCGGACTACCTGGCCGAGTACGGCCGTCCCGATCAGGTGGCCGCCTGGCGCGACGGCAGGCCGTACGTCGCCGAGCTGGCCGAGAACTCAGCCGGACGGTAGCCGGGCGGGCTAAGGTGTGTCCTTGTAGATCTCGGGTGGACGGGTGAAGCCCGGCTCGGGTGCGGGTGATGCCGGTTCCGCCGGGCCGGGTAGATGTCACTCCGGCCCGTCCTGTCCCGTCAGGCTCCTGCCGCCGCTGACGTCCCGGCGTCCCTGCGCTCCCGCGCCGGTTAACGCGGAAGATCGGGCCTATGCGGAAAATCCGGACCCCTATCGAGGCTGTCGCGTAGCCGGTCCGGGCCAGTCGGCACCCGCCCAAACCGTGCCCGCGCCCCCGGCCCGCGCCCGCCCCCCAGCTTTCCCCCATGCCCCATGAAACCCACCCGCCCCGCCCCGGATCCCGAATGCGCCCCGCAGCCCGCCGCAGTAACCACAACGATGGAGCATCGATGTTGCTCCAGCAACATCGATGCTCCATCGTTGTCGTAAGGCCGGGGGCCGCCGCGCCCGCCCGCGGCACGATCGGGTCCTGACACGCAGGCCAGAAGAGCTACGCGACAGCCTCTATCAGGTACCAAAGTCTCCACGTAAGCCCGATTTTCCGCGATCTTTTCCGGGCCGCGGCCGGACTGCGGGTCTGCGGCCGGACTGCGGGACCGCGGCCGGACTGCGGGACCGCGAACGGGTCACCGGGACCCGCCCGCCCTGGCATGGTACCGGGCACCAGTCCGGTGACACGGGCACGCGCCTGCGGGCCCCGGGACCAGTGGCTGCCCACACGCCCAGCAGACCGACCCGCCGAGATCTACGGGACAGGGCCTAGGCGCGCTGGCCGGGCTGGGCTGGGCAGCGCTAGCATGCTGGCGGCACGTCGCGCCACGTCGGCCTCATCGTGCCGGTATCCGCGGCGAAACCGCCCGGAAACCGGAAACCGGCCGGAGAGACCGGAAACCGGCCGGAGAGACCGGAAACCGGCCGGAGAGACCGGAAACCGCCCGAGACCGGAGACCGGAAACGAGACACCAAGCGCTCTAGCCAGCTAGGTGAGCGAGTTCTGGCACGAGGGACGCGGCGTTCACGGTGCCGAGGCCTGCGGCGAGGTTGTACCCGGACCCGGCGCTGAAGCCGCGCACATGATAGGTGCGGCCGCCCTGGCGGAACGACACCGAGTTATTGCCCGACGTGACGGGCACGATGCCCGGGGCATGTTCGGCGGCCAGCTTGTACAGGGCCGGATTGATCAGGCCGAGCGACCGTCCCGCCACCTGGTCGGCTAGCGCGACGATGCCCGAGAACAGGGGCGTGGCCTCGCTGGTGCCGCACAGCGCGTACCAGCCGGCCGCCTGCCCGGCGAAGCTCTGGTAGATGTTGACCGCCCCGGTACAGGCCGCGCTCATCGAGATGTCGGGTACGCCACGGTGGTTGCCCACCACACGACGGACGGTGTGCTGGTACGAGGGCCGGCCGAAAATGACCGACCGGCCGCCTCCCCCGGCCAGCGGGTTCGGGCCGTTGTTGCCGTTGACCAGCTGATTTGCCGTCAAGCTGTAAGTGTCATTCCATACCTCGTCGGCGGCGTTGCGGTTGCCGGTGGCGTCCAGGTCCAGCCGGGTCCCGCCGACGGCGGTGACCAGCGGGTCGCTGGCGGGCCAGCCCGCCACCGCATGGGTGTAATAGGTGGTCCCGTTCGCCTTGAACCCGGCGGCGCCGGTGTCACCGGAGCCGGATAGGACGGTGACGTGATGGTCGTAGGCGTCGATGTAGGCGCTGCGCAGCGACCGGATCCCGGCGTAGCCGATGGACTGCTCGGTGGCGACGAAGCTCTGGCTGATCACGGTACCGAGCCGGTGCGCGATTACGTACTTCTCGGCCGTGACGACCTGCGACATGCTGACGTCCGTGGCGTTGCCGCCGCCCGGCGTCTCGACCAGCAGGATCTTCGCGCCGGGCGCGATCGTGTGGGCATACTCGACGTCCAGCGTGGTCTCGCTGGCCCAGCCCTGCATGCCGGCGTTGTCCTGATTGAACGGGGCCACTTTGCCCGCGGGCCTGATGATCCGCAGTGACGGCGGGTCCGGGATAGCCTCTGTGCTGTCGAACGTGCGCAGATCGCTGACGATCGTCGGCGAGCCGTAGGGGTCGACGATGACGATGGTCACACCCTGGCCGGTGACGCCATGGGCGTACAGCGTCGGGAGGTTGTACGCCTGCTGGATCTGCGCCGGGTTGTAGCACTCGATATGGAAGGCCTGCTGACATTGCTGGGTGTCTGACGGGCCTTGTCTCGCCTCGCGCTTGAGACGCACCGTACCCGGGCTGATGAAGACCTCGGCCCGGCTGCGCTGGGCAGCCACCGAACCGCCCGGACCTGACGCGCCGGTGAGCGCAAGGCCGGCCGCGGCGGTCGCGAACACCGCGACCCCGAGGGCGCCCGCAGCCAAGCCCCGTGCCCCGAACGCCAGATACATGGCCACTCCCCGTAAAAGTGAACAACCTGGGCCTGTGCGGCTAAAGGACCATAGCATTAACTATGTGTTTAAAGATGTGTAATTCGACATCGCCGGCGACGGCCTCATGAGCGAGCCGGGAGGCGAAGGCGAGGCCATCACGGTGGTCCGTGTCGCCGAAGCCGAGGTCGGCGAAGAACTCGGCCGGGACCTGCAATCGCTCTTGCAGATGTGCTTCCCCGGGTATCCCAGCCGGAGCTATTTCAAGCTCCCGCCGCACTTCCGGTACCTCGCGCTGACGAGCGACGGGAGCGTCGCCGCGCAGCTGGGGGTGGAGCTCCGGGTCATCCGGGTGGGCGACCGGGTCGTGCGGACGTTCGGGGTCGTCGACCTGTGCGTCAGGGAGAGTGAGCGGTCCCGGGGCCTGGCCGGCGCTGCTCGCAGAAGTGACCGAATTCGCGCGTGGCTGCGGAATGGGCTTTGTCGTCCTGTTCGCCGATGATGACCGGCTCTATTCCAGGAACGGGTGGGTGCGGGTCACGAACCTCTGCTCATGGGTGAGAATCGATGAGCACGTCACATTGGGGCTGGCCAGGCGGGCTGATCCGGGTGTCATGATGGTGAAGGCCATCGGGGACCAGGCCTGGCCTGAGGGTGATGTCGACCTGCTGGGCCATTTGTTCTGATACGCGTCTCAGGTGGCGAAGCCGGGGCGCGATCGGCTATCGGACGGTGCCCGGCAGTTCCGGGGCGATCATCAGCTCGATGAAGGCCCGCGCGTCAGGCCCGGGCACCCAGATTGCCCCGGCGTCCTTCGGGTAGATGCCCGCGTGCGCCCGGGCGGCCATGGGCGTTATCGCCGGCCCGCTGGCCGGCAGTCCGGCCTGCGCCTGCCGTGGGGTGGGCATCACGCTCACCGCGAGGCTTCCGGTCAGCCGACCGCCCTGCGCGGCCAGCAGCGACGCCGGCAGGTTCCAGGCCACTCCCTGCAGGACCTCATGGCCGTTGCCGCCGAACGTGACCTTCTCCACGCTCCACGGGAATTCCTTAGACTGCGGCACGCTCGCGGCCTGGAGCGTGCTGACGGTCTGCAGCCACCTGGACGCCGTGGCCCCGCCTGGGACCAGGCCCGCGATCGTGCCGGCGTCGGCGGTCAGCGGCGAGAGCAGCTTGAGGTCCCGGGCGACCTGGCTCCACCAGTCCTGCTGCTCGTGCACGGGCATCAGGTACTTCACCGTGGCCACGATCTCGCGGACCCGCCAGCCGCCGCTGATCGGAAAGTAGACGTACACGCGGGCCGCCACGTCACCTTTGAGGTTCTCCCAGACGGGCGTTTCCCCGGCCGCTCCGCCGCCGGGACGTTCGAGGAGCCCGGCCCACTGCTCGCGGTGCGGCGCCGCCCCGGGGTGCCCCAGCGTCCACCAGTACTCATAGACCGGCGCGGGCGACGCGGTGACCGGATCCGCCGCTCCCGCCGGGATGACCTCAGCCAGCGCGGTGTCGAGCACCGGCGAGGTCTCGCCGTACAGCTCGAAGTAATACGGCTGCTCCGCCGGAACCCACTGGGACAGGACCGGCGGCCAGCTGACGACCTCAATCATGACCTAAAGCCCCAAGTCGCCTAGTTCCTTATATAGGTCGGCTCGCGGATGGCCGGGGCTTACCGGTACGGGCACGGTGGCGCCGGGCGAGCCGCGGCCGGAATCGCCGGGGGGCCTGGCGGCATCCGGGGTTCGCCTGGTGCGCCTGGTCCGGAAGATCCAGCCCGCGGCGAGCCCGCCGATCAGCCCGCCCAGGTGCCCGGTCCAGCTCACCCCGGGGGTTCCAGGTATCGCCACGGTCAGGATGTAGGCGTAGGAAAGCCCCATGACCACGGCGGCGAGCGCGTCGATGAGGTTCCTGTCGATGACCCCCCGGGCCAGGACGTAGCCGAAGTAGCCGAAGATCAGGCCGCTGGCGCCGACCGTGAGCTCATGGCTGCCCTGGAAAAACCAGACCGCCAGCCCGCTGGTGATCGCGACCAGCAGCGTCACGCCGAGGAACTTGACCACGCCCCGGTAGGCCGCGAGCAGGCCGAAGACGAACAACGGCCCCGAATTCCCCTCGATGTGGTCCCAGGAGAAGTGCAGGAACGGCGCGGTGAAGATCTCCGGCAGGCGGCTCACGTCATGCGGCAGGATCCCGTAGCTGACGTCGAGCCGGTAGCTATCGGCCCAGTTCACGACCTGCAGAACCCAGATCAGCACGATGAACCCGACCATCAGGAAGAAGGCCTTCCTGGCCTCGTCCACGTCGATCTCGGCGGCCCGGCGCCGCGGACCGCGCCTGGTACCGCGGGTAGCGGCCGTCTGCGCCGAGGAAGAGCCGGTGCCAGGTTGACTAGCCATGGACATATCTTCAGCGTATTCGTGGCCCAGGTCTACCGGGACCGGGCGCAGGTACCACGTCTCGTTCGGCCCAAAAATTTTTATGATCCGAACGGGCGGTGGTGTCACGACCCCGGCCAGCCGCAGCCGAGCGGCCACCTGTGGACGGGCTGTTGGTAAGCCGGTGGATAACCGGAGTAAAAATGCGGACAACCCCCGGTGAGCGGTGGATATCTTGTGGATAGAAAAAAAACTAAGAACGATTAACCGCGGGCTCTTGCGCAGCGCGCGCAGAGGCAGTAAAAATGTCTTCACCGTTGGAAACGGGCATCGCCCCGGGGCAACCCGGGACGCGGGAGAAGCCGGGAAACCAGCAGATCACGCGGGTGTTCGGCCCTGGCGGGCGGCGCGCAGCGACGGATGGGTTAGGTAACTAACCGACCCGGCGTGGTAAGCCTGGCAAGGTCCCTCCATCTCATACATGGAGGGACCTTGTTCCATTTCGGCTGCCATTTAGCCGGCCGCGGAAATGTGCTATTCGGAGACGGCAGGCAGGCGGCCGGCCGCGGCGCGGCGGATGACGTGCTTGCGGAACAGGTCGGCGGCGGGCAGCAGGCGGCGTTCGGCCGACCAAGCCAGGAAGATCTCCCGTACCGCCCCGGCGTCCAGGATCTCGCGGTAGACCACCGGGCCGCCCGCTGATTCCGGTGATCCCGCGCGCGGCGCCGGGATCACGGCCACGCCCAGGCCGGCCGCGACGAAGCCGCGGACGTTCGACAGGTCGTCGCCTTCGAAGATCACCACCGGACGGAATCCGGCCCGGTCACACAGGTCATCGGTCAGCCGGCGCAGCGCCGAGGCCGGCCGCAGGCCGATGAAGGGGTCCTCGGCTACTTCGGCGAGGTGGACGCGTGGCTGCGCGACGAGCCGATGCTCACGGGGCAGGGCCAGCCGCAGGGGTTCGAGCGCGATGCGCCGCGTGGACACCCCTTCGTCGAGCGGGCGGCGGGTGCCGATCTCAAGGTCCGCGTGGCCGCCGGCCAGAGCCGGCGACTGCAACTCGTCACGCACCTGGGTGAGCTGGAAACGGACGCCGGGATGCGCGGCACGGAAGCTGCGAACCAGGTCGGGGACCAGCCAGGTACCCAGCGATTGCTGGAAGGCCAGCGCCACGGTGCCGGTGTCCGGGTCGATGAGCTGGCCGACGGCGGCGATGCCATCGTCGAGATGGTGCAGCATCGCGTCCAGGTGCGGCTTGAAGACCGCGCCGGCGTGGGTCATCCTCAGCGTGCGGCCCGAGCGGCGCAGCAGCGGCGTGCCGATCTGCGCCTCCAGGCGGGCCAGGGCCCGGGAGACGCCAGACTGGGTCACAGGCTCGGTGTCGCTGACCTCGGTCACGGTCGTGCCGTCGGCCACCTGCTGGAGCCAGCGCAACGCGTCGGTGTCCATTCCATGACTTTAGATCATGCTTCGCATGCTAACTAGTCATTGGACGCATAAGTAATGGCGAGCAACACTGGAAGCGACAGGAAGACTTCCACCGTCAGAAGGAAAGGCACATGGAGACGACAACTCGCCCGCGCACCTCGCTGTGGACCACGGTCCGCTCCCAGCTGCGCGACCACCGCGAAGCGCACGCCGCGCACACGGCCCTCGAGCGCGAGCTGGCCAGCTACAACTCCCCGGAGGACCTGAACGACCTGCACGCGATCCTCGACCGATACAGCGACCAGGAGACCGCTCAGATCCGCCGCATCCTGGCCACCAAGCGCAGCATCTGAAGCCTCGGCGTGCCGCTAGGCGCGCTCCGTTAAGCTCCGGACGGCGAGGCTGCGGCCTTTCTGCGGTTGCCGCAGACCGCCATCGAGCACCAGCGGCGCCGCCCGGCGGGCGAGTCATCGACGAAACGCCCGCCGCAGCCCGGACCCGGGCAGATCCGCAGCCGGTTAGCGGAGCCAGCGTAGTTGCGGTCAACGCGAGGTAGAGCTCCAGACCCTAGCCAAGCCCGACCGCAAGCCAGAGGGCCGTCCGCGCTAGTCCGGGCGGTCCCTACTCTCCTTGCCTGCCCAGGCGGCGACTATCATTCCATCGGCCAGCCAGCGGCAACTCCGAGTTGTTCGGCCAGTTCCCCGTAGAGGCCCTCCGGCAGGACGAGGCGGGCGGCCCGCAGGATGGCCTTCGGGTCCTCGCCGGGGGGCCGCAGCACGCAGACCGTGCCATCGCCTTTGTTGCGGGTCACGACGAGCCGGTCGTGGTCGGCCAGGACAACCGGCCAGCTGGCCGGCATGCCGAGGTGTCCGGCCAGTTCCCGATAGGGACCCTCGGGCAGCACCAGGCGGGCTACCCGCAGGATGGCGCCGGGATCCGTGCCGGGGGGCCGCAGCACGTAGACCATGCCGTCGTCCTTGTTATGAGTGACGACAAGCCGGTCATAGTCGGCCAGAACGGTGCGAGTCCCCTTCGTAACCGGCGGCCGAGGGCCTGGTACCTGACCCACGGGCCGCGAGCTCGGTTCCTGGCTGGTTTCGGCTCGGACAGGCGAGAGGGCCTGGTTGGCGGCCTGGTATCGCCGACGGCGTGTTGCCAGCACGGGTTCGGTGAGGAAGGCGGCCAGGATCAGCAGGCCCACGACCACCAGCAAGGCCTTCAGCCAGTGCGGCATGCCGGTGGCAGCCGGCGGCGGGTTGGTGGCCGGCCGGGGAGAGGGCCCGGTGCCGGCCGGCGCGGACGCGGCCGGGGCCGGGCGTGGCCGGGCGGGGCCGCCCGGGCTCGGGGCGGGGGATGCCGACGGCGGGGGTGCGAGGGTGAGCACCAGGCCGGGGCGGATGGCATCAGGGTCAGGACCGATGCGATCCCGGTTGGCCGCATACAGCGCGGGCCAGCCGCCGCGGATAGCGAACCGTGCGGCGATGCCGGACAAGGTGTCGCCTGCAGCGACCCGGTACCGGGTCAGTGCTTGGACACCGGGCAGGGTCAGGATGGTGCCGGGACGGATGGTGCCGGGGTCGGGACCGATGCGATCCCGGTTGGCCGCATACAGGGCAGGCCAGCCGCCGCGGACGGCGAACCGGACGGCGATGGCGGACAAGGTGTCGCCGGGCTGAATGACGTACCGGGCGGCGGCGGGCCGGGCTGCTGCGTTCTGGGGGACGGCGGGGGTTAGGGCGCGGGTGAGGATGACCTCGTGGGTGGTGCTGATCGCGGTACGGGTGTTCACCTGGGCCGGGCGGGCTGGGCCGTTCCGGCCGGCCATCACGAGGACGGCCAATAGGGTGCAGGCGAGCACGACGCACGCGGACGTGAGCCACGTACGCATAAGGTTGTCACTTTCCTTCCAAGGATGTCAGCGCCGGACGCGAGGGCGTCCCGGGCGCCGACGGGCACGAAACCGGTCGGGGAAGGAAAGCGACTTAAGCGGGGGGGACCTCGGGCAGGTAGGACCGCCAGATCGGCGGGACGGCGGCGCGGCGGGCCAACCGCAGCAGCACGAGACACAGCAGGGCCGTCAGTGCGGCGCCGACCGCGCCGGGCATGGCCCGGCCGCTGGCCCCGCCGCCGCTCGCGCCGCTGGCACCGCTGGCACCGCTGGGGGCGCTGGGCGCGGCAGGCAGCCTGGGAAGCACCGTTCCTGGCCAGGTGGGCGTGCCGTTGCCAGGTATCGTCCCGGCTGGTGAGAACGGCGGCAGGCCAGCGCCTGACCCAGCGGCCGCCGGGGCGGCTGATGTGCTCGCGGCCCGCGGCGACCAGACCGCACCCCGGCCATCAAGACCTGCCGGGGTAAGAGCGCTGGTGCCCGGCCCAGCGGCTGCGGTGGCGGCGGATGTGATCGAGCTGACCGAGTTCAGGGCGCCGGTCACCGAGGCGACTGCTTCGCTGGCGGACAGGGCGGGGCTGAAGGTACCGGTGACCGGAGCAAGCGTCCCGGTCACAGCCGACAGCACCGGCGCCAGCGAGCCCGCAACCGGAGCAAGCGTCCCGGTCACAGCCGACAGCACCGGCGCCAGCGAGCCCGCAACCGGCACGAGCGGCGCCGTCACAGCCGACAGCACCGGCGCCAGCGAGCCCGCAACCGGCACGAGCGGCGCCGTCACAGCCGACAGCACCGGCGCCAGCGAGCCCGCAACCGGCACGAGCGGCGCCGTCACAGCCGACAGCACCGGCGCCAGCGAGCCCGCAACCGGCACGAGCGGCGCCGGTCACAGCCGACAGCACCGGCGCCAGCGAGCCCGCAACCGGCACGAGCGGCGCCGGTCACAGCCGACAGCACCGGCGCCAGCGAGCCCGCAACCGGCACGAGCGGCGCCGTCACAGCCGACAGCACCGGCGCCAGCCGAGCCCGCAACCGGCACGAGCGCTCCGGTGAGCCGCGGAGCGTAAGCGGGCTGAGCGGCGCGGTCGCAGCGGACAGCACCGGCGCCAGCGAGCCCGTCACCGGCGCGAGCGCTCCGGTGGCCGCCGATGCGACCGGGGCAATCGCGGCGGTGCCGGTTGACAGCGGGGCAACCAGCTGGCTGGTGGACGGGGCTAGCCCCGACGTGCCCGTCGTCACGGGCGGCTGCAGGACCTCAGCCGAGGGGGCTATCACGCCAGCGGCGGTGGTGACGGCCCCAGCGGCGGGGGCGGCTGGGGCAGTGGCGACGACTGGCGCCATCGCGGACGTGGCGGCGGCGAGGGCAGGGCCTGTGCCGGAGGGCGGGGTGGCGGTGGTGGCTGCCGTAGCTGCGGACGTGACCGCCGAGGTAATCGCGGTAACCGTCGCAGCCGGGGTGGCGGTGGGGGATGAAGCCACCGGCGCCAATTTCGAGGTGGTCGCCGCGAGAGCCGGCGCCGGAGCGGTCGTAGCGGCCGCGGTGACCGCGGGGGCCGGGGCAGCACTGACGGTTGCAGCTGGCTGCGCGGCGCTAGCCGCGGCGGCCGGGCCGGCACCAGAGCTGGTGACTGCAGGGGCTGGCTTCGGGGCGGAGGCGACGGCCGCCAGAGCCGAGGTGGCCGCGGTGACCGCGGGGGCCGGGGCAGCGCTGACGGTTGCAGCTGGCTGCGCGGCGCTGGCCGGGCCGACGCCAGAGCTGGCGGCCGCGGGGACCGACGTCGGGGCGGCGGAGGCGAGGGCCGGCGCCGGAGCGGTCGCAGTTGCCGCGGTGACCGCGGGGGCCGGGGCAGCGCTGACGGTTGCAGCTGGCTGCGCGGCGCTGGCCGGGCCGACGCCAGAGCTGGCGGCCGCGGGGACCGACGTCGGGGCGGCGGAGGCGAGGGCCGGCGCCGGAGCGGTCGTAGTTGCCGCGGTGACCGCGGGGGCCGGGGCAGCACTGACGGTTGCAGCTGGCTGCGCGGCGCTAGCCGCGGCGGCCGGGCCGGCGCCAGAGCTGGCGGCCGTGGGGACGGGCGTAGCGGAGGCGGCAGGCGCGACTGTGGCGGCTGCGGCTGCGGTCGCCTGCTGAGCGGTGCTGACCACGGCGGCCAGGCCCGTACCGGAGCTGGCGGCCTGGGAGGCGGGCTTCGCGGACGTCGCCAGTGTGCTGGCTGTGCTGACCGTGGCCGTTGTGGCCATGGAGGCCGCAGCCGGAGCGGCTGACTGCGGGGTGACGGGTGAGCCGGTTGGCGCCACGGCTAGGGTGCCCGCCGACGGTGCTGAGGTTGCGGCCTGCGCCTGGCGGGAGAACACCAGCAGGACGGCCAGGATCCCGGCAGCCAGCAGCACGGCTCGCACTGCTCGGCGCGCGATGCGACGCAGGATCGGCTGGGGCACTAGCGGCTCCCGCTCCGTCGGGAGAGGCCGGACCCGTGTGCAACTTCCCAGCCGTCTGCTGGCGCAAACCAGGATCGTCCGGTTATTTGGCTATTCGCCGTTATAAAGACGGGAGGATCCTAGATAACCACAATTATCTAGGATCTTCAGGGCAAAGATTCCTCGGGCGGTAGATGCCGCCGACCGAAAGACGACAAAGAGTTATTGTCATCTTCAAGATGACAAGTCATAGATTGTCGCTATGAGTCCGTACCGACGCCAGCTGCCCGCTGAGGCAGCTGGCGTTCTTGACCAACTCTCCGGGGCGGTGGAGGTCTACCGCGCCGAGACGCAGCGGCTGGCGGACCAGCTGGCGGTGGCGGTCGTCGCGTGCATCGAGGCGGGGGCGACCTGGGGCGAGGTGGGCCGGCGGCTGGGGATCAGCAAGCAGGCCGCCCGGGCGCACTGGGCCAGGTACCTCGACCGGGACCAGCCGGAACCGGAATGACCAGCGCAGGGCGCAGATCGCGCCTGGCCCGTTCGCTGGCCAACCTGGGCACGCCGCTGGGGGCGGCGGCAGGCGGCGTGCACGCGTCGAGCTTCGCTATCGGCCCGGTGACCGCCCTGGCGTGTGGCGTTCCGCTGGCCGGATCCCTGGGCTTGGCCTGGCTGGCTCAGCTGTCCGCGAGGTGACCGCGCAGCTCGGCGAGGAACTTCTCCGGCTGGTCCAGATGCGGGCCGTGGCCCGCGTCGTCGATGACGACTTCGCGGAAGCGGCCGCCTGCAGTGGCGTAGCCGAGCAGCACGGCCCGGGTCTGCGCCACCATGGGCTGCGGCGGCCAGGTCTGCTCCCCCGGCCAGCCCGGGATCACGCCGAGGGAACCCAGGTAGGCGAGGTCGTAAAGGGAGGTGTCAGAGACGATGACGTCGTCGGCGCCGCGTATCCAGAGCAGCGGCGGCTTAGGTTCGACCCCGGAGAGATCGGCGATCCGGAAAACGGTGGGGGCCATGGTGTTGAGTACGCCGCGGTCACCCGGCGCGAAACCCGGCCAGACGTCAACCGGACGCGAGGTACCCGGGTAGTGATCCTCGCCGAGGCGGGTGGACAGCATGGACTCCACGAACACGTCCAGGTGCTCGGGCACGTGCGGCGGCTTGACGTAGTGCGCCAGCAGCACCTGCCGCGGCGACAGCGGGCTTTCGCCGCTGCGGTCCCCGGCGGCCAGCCGCGCGATGAAATCCTTGTTGGCGGAGCCGCCGCCGGACCCGGCGCCCCACGGGTCGCACAGCGTGCCGTCCAGGCCCCGGGTCCCGCCGAACCCGAACGGGGAGACCGGATCTTCCAGTGTGAGCGACGCGACCCGGTGCGTGCCCGGCCGGTCGACTAGGTACTGCAAGACCACCCCGCCACCCATGCTCCAGCCGATCAGGTGGACCGATTCCAGGCCGAGCGCGTCGATGACAGCGGCCAGGTCATCCGCGTAGTCACGGAGCCCGCGAGAAGCGTCTACCGGTTCGGGGTCGGTGTCACCGAACCCGCGCATATCGACCGCCAGCGGCCGGTACGACTCGGGCAGCGCCAGCATCAGCGGCTGCCAGAACAGCGAGGACGAGACGTTGCCGTGGACGAAAAGCACTGCTGGGCCGGTACGCCCGGCCACGCTGAGTACGTTGACCGCCAGGCGGCTCGTCGGCACCCGATGCGCGGCGATGCCAGGCAGCAGCGTGTCCATCGTTCTCCTCCAGGGTTGGCCGACCCAGAGTACTAGGAGAACGTGTAGCGGGTCTGACTGAAGCCGCCCTTGGTGAAGGCCAGGACCTTGGCGGGCTTGACCGAGAACACCAGCGCGGCCCCGCTGAAGGCGACGTCGCGCACCTGGAACTGCCACCGTCCGTCCCACTTGGCCGTCCAGGCCCGGGCGAGCTGTTCGAGTACGGCATCGTCGGTCACCGGAGCGGCCTCGCCCTCGACGGCTACGTCGAGTCCGCCCTCCCAGTCCGGAGTGCCGGTCATCAGGATCACGTGCAGGTTGCCGCGCAGGTTGACGGCCTTCTGCTCAGTGGCGCCGGTGCAGAAGTACAGGGCGTCCTCGTGCCATACGGCCACCAGCGGGGTGACGTGGGGTCGGCCGTCGGCGCGAACCGTGGTGATCCAGAACAGCTGCGCCTCCTCAAGCGCCCGCCGGGTGTCGGCCCACCCGGCGGCCACCGCACCTGAATCGCTGTAGCGGTGGTCAAGTTCGGTCACCGGCTCGTTCATCAGTTCTCCCTTCACGGCAGCATCTCGGCGACGATACGATCCATCCGGCTTACCACGCCCAGGGCGCCGGGGTGAAGCGGTTGCGCATCACGGCCGCCGCGGCCTGTATCGCCCCCTGGACATCAGCCATCGGACTAGCCGGCGAGCTCACGGCCAAGGGCATCGAGCCAGTCACCGGTGCCGCGCTCCCGCCAGGTCGGTTCCTCGCGGCCGTCGAGGAACGTGCCTTGCTCGGTGAGCACCAGCCGGGTGCCGCCCTCGGCGGGGCAGAACTCGACGGTGGTGACGGAGACCGTCATGACCTCGTCCCCGGCCGACAGCGTGGAGGAGTAGACGATCCGCATCTCCGGGACGATGTTGCGGTAGAAGGACTCGAACGTCATCACCGGTCCGCCGTCCGGACCGCCGTGGTTCACCTCCCGGCCCCCGACCCGGAAGTCCAGCCGATAGCCGGAGGCCGAGCCGCCGGCGAACCACCGGGCCTTGGCGGCGGGATCCGCCCAGGCCGCGAAGACCTGCGCGGCGGGCACGGGGTAGACGCGCTCGAGACTGAATGTGGCGTGCGTGACATAGCGGTCCATCGTCGATTTACTCCCTCGTATTTAGCGAACGGGGCTTGGGGCCGGGTCGGCCAGGTACTCGCCGAGCCGGTCCAGGCGGTTCTCCCAGGCGGTGCGCTGCGAGCTGATCCAGCTCTCGGCCGCCCGCAGCGCGTCCGGCTCGATATGGCAGGTCCGCACCCGGCCCACCTTTTCTGACCGGACCAGGCCGCACGCCTCCAGGACCTGCAGGTGCTGCATGGCGGCCGGCAGCGACATGGCCTGCGGTCGCGCCAGCTCGGTGACCGAGGCCGGCCCGCGTACCAGGCGCTCGACCATATTCCGCCTGGTCGGATCGGCTAGCGCCTGGAACACCTGGTCCAGCGACCCCAATTGGTTAGGCACATGCTTAAGTATAGGGCGGGGCAGCTCAATAGTAAAGTGATCGGTTAACTATTGGCGGGCGGCAAGGCCGACGGGGACGCGGGCAGCCGGGCGGCTCTAGTGGGTGACGGCCACGATCAGGGCCACCAGGGCCACCGCGACGATCGTTCCGGTGATGAGCTTGAACCGGTTGGCTGGGCGGAGAGTCAGGCGGCCCAGCTGCCAGATCACGGGCGCGGCGCACAGTATGAGCAGCCCGGGGATGACGTCCTTCTTCAGGATCACGCCGCCAACGGCAGCATAGGACAGCGCGGTGCGGGTCCAGGCTAGCGAGGTCCGTTCCCTGGCCAGGCCGGGGTCACGGTCCTCGGGATCGTCGTGTTCGGTCATCACCGCAGCGCCGACACCAGGACCACGACGCCGGAGATGACCGCCATGACCGCGATGACCGCGGTCAGCACCCGCGGCATGAAGGACCGGGGCAGCGGCTGATTGAGGCGCATCGCCCGCTGGCACTTGACCCACTCGCTGTACGCGGCCACCGCCACCACGGCGCCGAACACGATCAGCGGCACGCCGAGCACGTGCCTCCCCCACGGCACGCCGGGGAACGGCGGCAGCAACTGGACCACCCCGAGACCGGCCACCACCAGGGCGAGGGCGGTACGGCTCCAGGCCAGAAAGGTGCGCTCGTTGGCGAAGGTGTACCGGGCATCGGGTTCGGTGCCATCGTCGGCTGAACCCGGCGGCTGTGAGTCCGTCACCTGCACCTCCAAGAGCGCAGAAGAAATCTTCCCAAAAAACGGTGGCGCCGGCCGGACATCGCCCTCTTACCCACGGGAGCAGTTGGGGACCTCAGCCAAGACGACGCCGGAATCTGGATGAGCACCAGGTCCCTGCGCCGCCAGTTTGCGCCAGCGGGCCGGGCGCGCTGAGGCGGGGGCTGCTCTGGGACTGGGGGCGGGCTGGGGGACTCCAGCCCGGGCTGGGCATCCGGACAATGGCGCCCAGGCCCGGGCTGGCATCAGCGTTCGGGGTAGGGCAGCGCATGACGGGATGGGTGCCCGGACCGGGCTTGGTCTCGGGTTGACTGGGACACGCACGACGGCCCGTTCGGCATCATGGTCCTTGAATTTGATCTTCTTCGGCCGCGGCACGCACGGCCGAGAACGCTTCGGCGATCGCGGCCAGGCTCCAGTGCGCGTTCAGGCCGCTCGGGTTGGGCAGCACCCAAACGCGCGGGCCGGCCGGTGTCTGCGGCTGCGGGCCGGTGCTCGCCCGGGGGTGGCCGAACGCTGTCCGGTAGGCCGTCACCCCCGCGATCGCGAGGATACGGGGCCGGTGCCGGCCGGTGAGGGTTGCCAGCCGCTCGGCACCGGCCAGGAGTTCGGCATCGGAAAGCTCGGAGGCCTGCGCGGTCGCGCGCGGCACCAGGTTGGTGATGCCCAGGCCGTAGCCGGGCAGCAGGTGCTGCTCGCTCGGGGCCAGCCGTCGCGGAGTGAAGCCGGACAGGTGCAGGGCGGGCCAGAACCTGTTCCCTGGCCGGGCGAAATGCCAGCCGGTCGCGGCGGAGTACAGGCTCGGGTTGATGCCGCAGAACAGCACCCGCAGCATGACCCCGGGCGCCGGGAGCACGTCGGGGATCGTGCGGTTCCTGGCCGCCTCCAGGTCGGCCGGGCCCGGGCGCGTCGTCACCTCATCAGTGTCCCGCCTTCGCCGGGAAACGGGCGGGGCGGTAGGGGGCTAGGGCGGCGGGCGGGGTACCGGTGGTCAGGTCGGCGGCGATGAGGGTGGCTAGGTGGGCGGCCAGGGTGACGCCGCTATGGGTGACCGCGACGTAGAGGGCGGGGGCGCCGGGGAGGCGGCCCACGATGGACTGGCCGTCGGTTGGCATCGGCCGGACGCAGACCTGGTAGGTCACGACGCGGGCGTCATCGAGGCCGTGGACGGTGCGCTGGGCGCGGTGCAGCAGTTCGGCCGCCCAGCGGCGGAGTTCGGGTTCTGGCGTGTGGAGGTCGACTTTCGCGTCCGGAGCCTCTAGGTGCAGCAGAGCGCCGGGGTGGGGACGCAGGCTGATCTCGGGCGTGTGGATGAGGCGCGCCGGGCCGGGCGGCGTGACCGGTCCGACCTGGACGACCAGGCCGGGCGCGGTCGCTCCAGGCGTATCCCAGGCGAGCAGCGGGACCGGGGCGGTGGCGCAAGCCAGCGCGGCCAGTTCGGGCACCCAGCGGCCGGCGCAGCAGACTACGTCGTCCGCCTCCAGGGTGGCGCCTGCGGCGGTGCGCACGCGTAGCGCTGAGCCCGGGCCGGCCTCCAGGCCGGTCACGCGGCCCTGCTCGCCGGTCAGGACGTTGGCGCCGTGGCGCATGGCCTGGGCGACGAGCCGGGCGATCAGCGGCTCGGTGAGCACGTAGCCCTCGCCGGGGAAGAACGCAGCCGCGGCTCCCGGCGCCTGGGGGCGCAGCGAAGGCTCGAGCTTGGCGGCTTCGGCCGGGTCGATCAGGCGGGCGTCGTAGCCCCA
Source organism: uncultured Actinomycetota bacterium (assembly GCA_963844625.1). Classification (GTDB taxonomy): domain Bacteria; phylum Actinomycetota; class Actinomycetes; order Streptosporangiales; family Streptosporangiaceae; genus Palsa-504. The sequence continues at coordinate 185,746 of CAWJPF010000004.1, forward strand.
CTCGGCCAGACGGCGCACGCGGGCGGCGAGTTCGGCGGCGCAGGCCGCCAGTTCCACGTGGCCGACGGGGCGGTACCAGGCGTCGCCGTCGAGGTCCGGCGCGAGGTCGGCCCAGGCGCGGATCCCGGCGTGGTTGAGGTCGTGATAGGGCCTGGGCGCCTTGTCGTTGGAGTTCAGCCAGGCGAAACTCCACCGGCTGGTCGCGCGGCCCGGCTGGTCCGCCTCGAGCAGGGTCACGCGCAGGCCGGATGAGGCCAGCCGGGCCGCCACCGACGCGCCGATCACGCCCGCGCCGATCACCACGAAACGGCGAGCTGGAACGGAAGCCACGGCACCTACGGTAGGTCAGGGCTGGCGGCCTAGCCAGGCGGCGAGCTGGGCGTAGGGGCCGGCGCCGGGCGCGGCCTCGACCACGGGGCCGAACGGGACGCCGGCTCCCTGGCGGGTAAACATGACAGGGAACGTCATATTTTAGGGAACATGAAATCGGGCCGGCTGCTGGAGATGCTGCTGCTGCTTCAGGCCCGCGGCCAGGTGACCGCGGCCGAGCTGGCGGCCCGGCTGGAGGTCTCGCCGCGGACCGTCTACCGGGACGCCGAGGCGCTGTCGTCGGCTGGGGTGCCGATGTATACCCAACGTGGCCGGGCCGGCGGCATCCGCCTGCTGCCTGGCTACCGGACGGACGTGACCGGGCTGACGCGCGACGAGGCGCGGGCGCTCTTCGTGCTGACCACGGGGGGCGCGCAGGAGGACCTGGGGCTGGGAGGGGCGGCCCGTTCGGCCATATTGAAAGTGATGCGAGCGGTACCTGAACCCTTCCGCCTCGCCGCCGCGGCCACCAGCCAGCGGATCCTGGTGGACCCGGCGCAGTGGACGCGGGCACCGGATGCGGTCGGGCCGCTCGGCGTCCTGCAGGCGGCGGTGTTCACCGACCGGCGGCTGCGGCTGCGGTACCGGAGCAGCGGGCAGCGCTCGCCGACAGAGCGCGTCGCGGATCCGTACGGGCTGGTGTGCTAGGCGGGGATCTGGTACCTGGTCGCGGAGCAGGGCGGGGAACCACGGCTGTTCCGGGTGTCGCGGGTGGTGTCGGCCGTGGTGGGCGAGGCGGTGGTCCGGCGCAGGGACGGGGTGGAGCTCGCGGAACTTGGGAGACGCTGCGGCGGCAGGTCGAGCAGAGGCCGGCCGGGGTGGCGGTGGTGGTACGGGTGCGGCTCGACATGTTCCGGCGGATCTGCGCTTCTTATCTGGCTTATCTGGCGGCGGAAGGCGGGGACCCGGACTGGGCGGTCGTGCCGCTGCGGTTCGCGGCGGTGCCGGCCGCGCGGACGCTGCTGAGCTTCGGCGCGGACGTCGAGGTGGTGTCGCCGGCCGAGGTGCGTGCCGACCTGGCCATGGTGGCGGCGGAGGTGGCCGCGCGTTACAGGGACTCGAATACGCGTTTGGGTATACGCTAGAATGTTCGCATGAGTGTTTCAGTGCAGGAGTCGCTGCTCGACGTGTCCGGCGAGCTCGGGCTCGGGGCGCTCGGGACCTCGGTACGGCGGACGCCGCTGGCCCGGGGCGCCTGGGTGGACGTCTGCCCCGGCTGGCTGCGGGGTTCGGGAGAGGTGTTCGGCGCGCTGCTCGAGGCGGTGCCGTGGCGGGCGGAGCAGCGGCGCATGTACGACAAGGTGGTGGCGGTCCCCCGGCTGCTGTGCTTCTACGGCGAGGACGCGCCGCTGCCCCATCCGGTGCTGACCGCGGCCCGGCGGGCGCTGGACGAGTACTACTGGCCGGAGCTGGGCGAGCCGTTCGTGACGGCGGGGCTGTGCCTGTACCGGGACGGGCGGGACAGTGTGGCCTGGCACGGGGACACCATCGGGCGCGGCCAGGCCGAGGACACCATGGTCGCGATCGTGTCGCTGGGCACGGCGCGCCCGCTGCTGCTGCGCCCGCGGGGCGGCGGCTCCCCCCTGCGTTTCGAGGTCGGGCACGGTGACCTGCTGGTCATGGGCGGCAGCTGCCAGCGCACCTGGGAACACGCCGTGCCGAAAACGTCCCAGGCCATCGGCTCGCGGATCAGCGTGCAGTTCCGGCCGCAGGGGGTGCGCTAAGAGCGCCAGGCGGGAGGCGCGCGCTAGGAGCGCGGGGCGGAGGCTCGCGCTAAGAGCGCCGGGCGGAGGCTCGCGCTAAGAGCGCCGGGCGGAGGCTCGCGGATCTGGGCTCGCGCCACTGCCTGGTCACGGGTGACGGGGCACGGGATGACGGGGGCACGGGGTGACGGCGCACGGGGAGTGAAAGTTGGACAAACCACGCGTTTCGGTCATGGAGGCGGGACGCGGAACCACAACGATGGAGCATCGTTGTGGTCCTGGCAACATCGATGGAGCATCGTTGTGGTTGGCAAGCGGGGTTTTGTCCGGAGCGGGCGAGGTTTAGAGGACTCCCGCCTTCGCGCCCTGGCGTGCGCCCGCGTCCGCCAGCTTGTGCCTGCTCAGTGGCCTCGCGTCCCGGGTCCGCCAGCCCGTACCCGCCCAACGGCAAGCACCCTCGCGCCGAGGACGAGGCCGTGGCCGGGCAACGGCGACGGCGAGGGCAACGGCAAGGACGAGGACGGGAACGGGAGCCGACCCGGCCGCGGGCGGGTCAGCGGAAGTCGCGGCTGGGGACGGTGGCGGCCACGCGGAGCGGGCGGAGGGCGGTGGCGACCAGGTTGACGGCGCCGCGGGTGCGCTCGATCCGGCCGTAGATGAGCAGCGCCGGGGCGACTGTGGCGATCCGGCGGTGGCGATCCCAGACCTGGGGCGGGCAGATCACGTTCAGCATGCCGGTCTCGTCCTCCAGGCTGATGAACACCACCCCTCGCGCGGTCGGCGGCCGCTGCCTGTGGGTGACCAGGCCGGCCACGGCCACGTCGGAATCGGCGGGAGCGGACCGGGCCGACGCCGCGGTCAGCACCTGCCGCGCGTCGAGCGCCGCCCGGATGTGCGCCACCGGATGGGTGCCGTAGGTGCTGGTGGCCCACACGTCGGCCAGCGTCTCCTCAACCGGGGTCATGGCCGGCAGCGGCGGCGCGGTCAGCCCGGTGGTGGTGCCGGGCAGCTGGTCCTCGCGCAGCGAGGCGGCGGCCCCGGCCGCCCACAGCGCGGCCCGCCGGCTGAGCCCGAAGCAGCCGAACGCCCCCGCGGTCGCGAGGGCCTCGAGCGCGGCGGCCGGCAGCTGGGTCCGGGCCGCGAAGTCCGGCAGGTCACAGTACGGCCGGCCGGCCGCCACCCGTTCGGCGGCCGAACGGCCCAGGTGACGTACGCTGGCCAGGCCCAGCCGGATGACCGGCCCCGACCCCTCAAGACCCGCAGAGCCTTCCAGGGTGGCGAGCGCGTCGCTCGCGTTCACGTCTACGGCGAGCACGGTGACCCCGTGCCGCCGCGCGTCGCTGATCAGGCTGTGCGGGGCGTAGAACCCCATCGGCTGGTTGCGCAGGAGTGCGGTGGTGAACGCGGCCGGGAAGTACCGCTTCAGCCAGGCGCTCGCGTAGACCAGGTACGCGAAGCTGATCGCGTGCGACTCGGGGAACCCGTAGCTGGAGAAGGCCAGGATCTTGGCGTAGATGTCCTCCGCCACCTCGGCGGCGATGCCGCGCTCGGTCATCCCGTCGAGCAGGCGCTGCCTTAGTTCTTCGATGCGCTCGGGAGCCCGCTTGGCGCTCATCGCCTGGCGCAGCCGGTCGGCCTCGTCCGGCGTGAAGCCCGCGCAGTCGATGGCCAGCTGCATCATCTGCTCCTGGAACAGCGGCACGCCCAGCGTCTTCTCCAGGGCCGGCCGCATCAGCTCGTGCGGCATCGCCGCGTCCTCGAGGCCGTCGTGGCGGCGCAGGTAGGGGTGGACCGAGCCGCCCTGGATCGGGCCCGGCCTGATCAGCGCCACCTCGATGACCAGATCGTAGAACTTCTGCGGCCGCAGCCGCGGCAAGGTGGCCATCTGGGCGCGGGACTCCACCTGGAACACGCCCACCGTGTCCGCCTCGGACAGCATCTGGTACACGGCCGGGTCCTCCTGCGGCAGGGCCGACATCGACCAGCGCTCGCCGAAATGCGCGGCGACCAGGTCGAAGCAGTCGTGCAGCGCGGCCAGCATGCCCAGGCCAAGCAGGTCGAACTTGACCAGGCCCGCATAGGCGCAGTCGTCCTTGTCCCACTGCAGCACGGTCCGGCCGGGCATCGTGGCCCACTCGACCGGGCACACCTCCCCCACCGGGCGGTCGCAGATCACCATGCCGCCGGAGTGGATGCCGAGGTGACGCGGCAGCCGCTGCATCTGCCGGGCCAGATCTGTCACGGCGGCTGGAGCGCCGTCCGGGTCGGGTGAAAGCACCTCCCCCTCGACGGCTGGCCCCGGTCCGATCTGGCGTACCCACGCGTCCGACTGAGCAGGCGTGAACCCGAGCGCCCGGCCGGCGTCCCGCAGCGCCATCCGCGGGCGGTAGGAGATCACGTTGGCGACCTGGGCGGCCCGGTCCCGGCCGTAGGTGCGGTAGACGTACTGGATGACCTCCTCGCGGCGGCGGTGCTCGATGTCCAGGTCGATGTCGGGCGGCCCGTCCCGGCCGTCGGACAGGAACCGCTCGAACAGCAGGTGGTGCGAGACCGGGTCGACACTGGTGATGCCGATCGCGAAGCACACCGCCGAGTTGGCCGCCGAACCCCGGCCCTGGCACAGGATGTTCTCCTGCTCGCAGAAGCCGACGATGTCGTGCACGATCAGGAAGTAGCCGGGGAAGCCGAGCCGCTCGATCACGTCGAGTTCCCGGGTGATCTGCTGGTACGCGCCCGGCACGCGCTCAGCGCCCGGCGCCCCGTACCGGCCCGGCGCCTTCCTGGCCACCAGCTCGCGTAGCCAGGCCGCCTCGGTGGTGAAGCCGGCCGGGACGGGGAAATCGGGCAGCCGCGGCGCGATCACGCGGAAGTCGAACGCGCACTTCCGGCCGAGTGAGACGGTCTGCTCGGCCACGCCCGGATAGCGCCGCAGCAGGGCGGCCATCTCCGCGCCGGACCGCAGGTAGGCGGTGCCGGCCGCGGGCAGCCAGCCGTCCATGTCGGCCAGGCTGCGCCGGGCCCGGATCGCGGCCAGCGCCTGGCCGAGCCGCGCCTGCGCGGGCACCGCGAAGTGGACATTGCCGGTGGCCACCACGCCCACGTCCGCCAGCGCCGCCAGTCGGGCCAGCACGTCGTTGCGCTCATCGTCGCCGGGGTCGTGGCGGCAGGTCAGCTCGACCATGACGTTCTCGTGCCCGAACATGCCGGTCAGTTTCGTCAGCTCCCGCCAGGCGGCGTCTGGGCCGCCGGCGGCCAGCGCGGCGGGGACCTGCCCCTTCCGGCACCCGGTCAGCACGACCCAGTGACCGTCGTGCGCCCCGGCCAGCGCCTCGACGTCGTAGACCGGGCGGCCCTTCTGCCCGCCCGCCAGCTGGGCGGCGCTGATCACGGCGCACAGCCGGGCGTAGCCTTCCGGGTCGCGGGCCAGCACCAGCAGGTGACGCCCTTCCGGGTCGGGTACGCCGCCCTGACGGGATGGCAAGCCCAGGCTGAGCTCGGCGCCGAACACCGTGCCCAGCCGGACGCCGCGATCCCGCAGCCTCGCCGCGGCCTGCGCGAACTGCGGCACCCCGTACATCCCGTCGTGATCGGTGATGGCCAGCACGGCCAGGCCGAGCCGGGCGGCCTCCGCGACGAGTTCGTCCGGGGTGGCCGTCCCGTCCAGGAAGCTGAACGAGGAATGACAGTGCAGTTCGGCCCATGGGATAGCGCTCTGCGGCCGCCAGGGCACGGGGGCCGCGGCCTGCTCCGGCCGCGGCGGGCTGGGCGCGCGGCGGCCATCGAAACGCCAGGACATCCGGCGTTCGAGCTCGCGCCAGGGAACCGGCGGGTTATCCCAGCCCATGGCCAGCCCTCCCTGCCAGCCGATCGCCGGCCCTCACCAGTAGCCCGCCTCGATCAGCCAGCGGCCGTCCTGGACCACCGCCAGCCACGCCCGCCCGTCGTCGGTGGCCAGCTGGAACCGGGCGCGCCTGCGGGCGGCGGCCGGGTCCCACCAGCGTTCGGACAACGGCCAGGGCCCGGCCCAGGCGGTGACGCGCCGCGGCGGCTCGCCCTCGACCGCCAGCCGGGCGGGCGCGGCCGATGGCACGCACCGCCCGGTGACGGTGACCAGGCGTCCGTCATCATCGGTCACTTCCGCCTCACGGGCGGCCGGGTAAACCAGACCGGGCGCCGCCCCCATGATCCGCCCGGGCCACGGCGCGGTGGCGTCCAGGCTGGGCTCTCTTTCTTCCCCGAACGGGACGGGGCTCACCTGCTCGGAAACGTTCCTGCCGCCCCCCGGGACTGGCCGCTGGACGGCCTCGTGCCCGAGCATGGCCTGCACGCGCATGGCCGCGCGCGCCACCCGGTCGCTGACCAGGGTCTCGCCCCACAGCGCGAGCTGGTGGCCGGTGGCGCGGACTACCTGATCGGGCACTAGGCGCAGCGCGGCGATGCCGCCGGCGGCGTACTCCCCGTCTCCCGCGGCCGGGCGCCAGCCGTCGAGCTGCCAGCGGACCCGGTCGGCGACCCCGGCCGCGGTCAGCAGCCCGTCGTGCCGCCACAGCCTGCTGCTTTGGCTGCCGTCCGCCCAGCTGGCCTGGACCTGCACGCGGACGCAGGTCAGCCCGCGGGCGGCCAGGCCGGCGTGCAGTTGCTCCGCAAGCGCCTTGGCCGCGAACACCACGGGTTCGGCCCGCTGTTCCGGCGGGTCGAACCCGCGGGCCACGGACGCCTCCGCGGCCGGCGGCCGGGCCGCGAGCGGGCGGGCGTCCAGGCCGCGGGCGAGCCGGTGCGCGGCCTCGCCCGCGTCGCCGAACCTGCTGGCCACATCGCTGGCCGGCAGCGCGGCCAGGTCGCCGAGCGTGCCGAGGCCGAGCCGCGTGAGCAGCCTGATCAGGTCCGCTTCGATCAGGTCCTGATCGAAGCGGCCCGGCCCGGCCAGGACGGCCACGGGCTGCTCGGCCAGGAATCTGGCCGTCCCGCCCGGCGGTATCCACTGGACCGGGCCGGCGGCATTGGGGTCGCGGGCGGCATTGGGGTCGCGGGCGGCATTGGGGTCGCGGGCGGCATTGGGGTCGCGGGCAGCATTGGGGTCACGGGCGGCGAGAAGGGCAGCGAACAGGCCGTCGGCGACCCCGATGCGGGATTCGACGCCGAGTTCGGCTACAGCCGCGATGATCCGGGTGGCCAGCGCCGTCTCGCCGCCGAAGTAGCGGGACGGCCCGCGGGCCCCGAACGCGCACACGCCCGGCTCCGTCACCTCCACGGCCGGGCAGAACGCGGTCACCGCCCCGAGCACCCGCTCGAACACCCGGGCCGCCTCGCGGCCGGGGGCGCTCGCGCCCAGGCCGGGCCGGAACAGGCCGGTACAGCGCAGGACCATGATGCGCTCGGGCGCCTTCATCCGGCGCTCACCGCGCGGAGCCCGCCGAACGGGATATCCGCTGGGTCAGGGATGTCCACCGGGTCGGCCACGGTGACGCGGCCGTCCGCGGCGGGCAGCCAGAGCCAGCGGGTGCGCGTCAGCGCCGCCTCGCCGCGGCCGTCCGCCATCACCTCCGCGCAGCACGCCTGCAGCCGGCCGTGCCCGTCTCCCAGGCCGGTCCACCGCAGCTGGCGTACCTGCAGGCGCACCTGCGCCCCGGGCCAGTCGCCGGCCACCAGCAGCACGCCCCGGCCGCGCCGCAGCGTCGCCTCCAGGCGCTGCCGTACCTGGGCCGGCGCCCTCGCAGGCGGGCGCACCAGGACAAGCTCGCACCCGTCCAGCAGCGACGCCACCACCTGCGGCCAGGCCGGACCAGGCTCCGGGACCAGCAGGGTCCGTGCGGCGTCCAAGCCGAGGCCGGTGGCCGCCAGCATCCCGGCCTCGGGTATCCCGGCGACCCCGCACCACGCCCCGTCCGCCGAAGCGCCGGCCGCCAGCGCCAGGCACAGCAGGCCGAATTCGGCCGCTGCCACTACCGACCCGCGAGCCAGGCCGTGCCGTGGCAGTAGCTCGCGCAGCGCCGGCAGGACCGGCAGGACCGGCGGGGCCGGCGGGCCCGGTGTCCCGGCTCCGGATAGCCTGGGCGCGCCGGCTCGGTCCGGGACCTCCAGGAGCTCCGGGACCCCCAGGACGGGTGCCTTCAAGAGCGCAGATGACCCAGGCTGTCCCGCCGACATCCGCCTGATTTCCGCAGGCGCGTTCCCCATTGGAAAAAGTATCGAACACAGGTTCGTTCAAGTCAAGGCGCAGGTCAGAGCCGCGTGAACGGCAGCCGGCGGCAGCGTGCCCGAATTGTGGCCTAGCCGTGTATCAAGGCCGGGCCGGGCAACTCCGTGTCAAGTAGGGCGCGGCCCGGCTATATAGCAGGGGCTAGCCGGGGCCGCGCCACGGGGTAAGGAGACTTCCGGTAAACGGGGGATACGTCGGCTACGTCGCGGATGATGACCCGCTGCATGACTTCCTCAGCAGGATCATCCGCGGGTGCGCGAGCCGCATCCGGCGTTCCGCGCCTTGCGACTGTCCGGCAGCAGCGTGGTCTACGCCTACGAGGAGAAGTCAAGCTGCGTCAAGATCATCCGCGAGTTCTACGGTCCCCGGTTCGGCCCGGACCTGGACAAGGCCGCCTGGATGGCCCGCCAGGCTGACCAGAAGGAACGTGCAAAATACATAATGACGTACATAATCCGAGGGATGCCGTCTGGCCACTGACCTTATATGTTGAGAAAACGGTGAGATCTGGGCTGTCGCCAGGAACGCGTGCGTACCTGGTGGGGGATGTGGGCAGCCCAGCTCACCGTTCTTGCTGGCCGGGTGGCGTTTACGACCCACACTCCGGGGATTACCCGCCAGGTCAACTCCGGGTATGTTTGACGGTGCCCAGGCCCGAGGGAATGACGTGGACGAGATCCAGGCACATCTGCCCGAGGAACCGAATAGTTTCGTCGGCCGCGAGCGCGAGCTCAGCGAGCTGCGCCGGATGCTGCGTCACACGCGTGCGCTGACCTTGTGGGGGCCCGGAGGCATCGGCAAGACCCGGCTGGCGGTGCGGCTGCTGGCCGTGGCCGCGGATGAGTTTCCCGACGGGGCGTGGTTCGTCGAGCTGGCTGACCTGCAGCAGCCTGACCTGGTGGTCTCGCGCGTGGCCGCGGTCCTCGGCGTCAGCGAAGAGGCCGGGCGCCCGCTGACCGAGACGCTGGCCGACGCGCTGCGGCCGCGACAGCTGCTGCTGGCCCTGGACAACTGCGAGCACCTGATCGACGCGTGCGCCGAGCTAAGCCAGTGGTTGCTGGCCAGCTCGCCGGGCCTGCGGCTGCTGACCACGAGCCGCGAGCCACTGCGCCTCGCGGCCGAGACGGTATGGCGGGTGCCGCCGCTCTCCGTGGCACCCGCGGGCACCGACCCGGCGGGCAAGGACGCGTACGGTTACGAGGCCATCCGCCTGTTCGGCGACCGGGCCGCCGCCGCCCGGCCTGGATTCGTAGTCGGCCCGGGCAACGCCGCCGCCGTCACCTCAATCTGCCGGGCGCTCGACGGCATGCCGCTGGCGATCGAGCTCGCCGCGGCCCGGGTCCGGGTGCTGTCGGTGGAGGAGATCAGCGTCCGCCTCGATGACCGGTTCGGGCTGCTGACGGCAGGCCACCGGTCCGCCGCGCCGCGTCAGCGCACCCTGCGCGCCGCCATCGACTGGAGCCATGAACTGCTCACGCCCCCGGAACGCGTCCTGTTCCGGCGGCTGTCCGTCTTCACCGGATGGTCACTGGAGATGGCCGAGCAGGTGTGCTCCGACGAGGACATCCCGGCCCGGACGGTGCTCGTCCTGATCGCCGCGCTGGTGGACAAGTCGCTGGTCGTGCCCGAGCCGACGCTGCTCGGCCAGACGCGCTACCGGATGCTCGACACCATCAGGGAGTACGCCTGCCACCGGCTGGCCGAAGCCGGCGAGCAGGGCAGGTTCGCGGGCGCGCTCCGCGACTACACGGTGCGGACGGCCGAGCGGAACCTGGCCATCGGGATGGCCCGGGTGCCGGCCACCTGGGCGACCCGCGTCGACGTCTTCCACCGGTACGACATCGACGCCAGCAACGTGTTCCAGGCGCTGAGCTGGTGCCTGGCCCAACGGGGCGCCGACGATGCGGAAGCGGGCTTGCGCATCTGCATCGCGGTCAGCCCGTGCTGGCTCGTATGGGGCAGCTTCGCCGAGGGCGGCGAATGGCTGGACTCATTCCTGGCCCTGGACCTGTCCGGCGTTCCCGCCGGAGTCCGGGGCGCGGCCACGGTGGTACGCGCGCAGCTCGCCCTGTCCAGCGATCCAGCCACGGCCGAGGCCCTGGCCACCCAGGGACTGAAGCTGTGCCGTGAGGCCGGCGACGGATTCTGGACCGCCGCCGCGCTCAACCTGCTCAGCGAGATCGCCCTGCACACCGGGCGGACCGACGAGGCGGCCGCCCACGCGGACGACGCGCTGGCGGTCGCGCAGACGAGCGGGGACGACGGGTGGAACGAGGGGTACGCCCTGGGCACCCGGGCCGCGCTCGCGGCCCAGGCGGGCAAGCTACGCGAGGCCCAGCAGCTGGCCAGCGCCTCGGTCGCCGTGATGTGGCGCATCGACCAGCAGTGGGGCGCCGCCCGCGCCCTGCTCGGCCTGGGTGACCTAGCCCGGCTCCGCGGTCACCCGGGTGAGGCGCACAGCCGGTACGTCGAAGCGCTGGCCATCCTGCGGGAGATCGGCGCCCGGCCGGAGATCGCGCGCTGCCTGGCCGGCCTGGGCCGGGTGGCGATGGACCTCGGCGCGACCGAACAGGCCAGGCGGCACCTCGCCAGGAGCATCCGGCTCAGCCACGCCACCGGCGCCCGCATCGGCGTGGCCCGCGGGATCGAGGCCTTCGCGGCTCTGGCGGTGCACGAGAACCGGCCGGAACGGGCCGTGCAGCTGACCGCGGCGGCCACCGCGCTGCGGGAGACGGCCGGCCTGCCGCCGCTGCCCGGCGCGCGCACGGAAACCTACCTGACCCCGGCGCGACGGCTCGGCGACGCGGCCGTGGCCCGGCTGTGGGCGCAGGGACTGGCCATGAACAGCGAGGCCGCGGTCGCGCTGGCGCTGGACCTGCCGCCCGACGCGGCGCCCGACGGCGACGACCGGGCGCTGGCCGTGGTCGAAGCGTACGAGGTGGCCGCGGTGCCGCCTAGCTCGCTCACCCGCAGGGAGCACCAGATCGCCGCGCTGGTGGCCCTCGGCGCCAGCAACAAGGCCATCGCCGAAGAGCTTTCCATCAGCCCGACGACCGCGGCCCGGCATATCGCCAACATCATGGCCAAGCTGGGCTTCACCTCGCGGACACAGATCGCCGCCTGGGTAGCAGACCGGCACTCCGCCGCGGTCCGGCCCGACGCCACGATCAAACCGACGTAGCCGCGGGCGGCGGGCGGCGAACCGGCTTGGCCTGGGCACGCACGCGGTCCGTTCAGTAAAAAGATCTTCCGGGGTATCCATTTAACCGGAGTAGATTTCGGGTCGTGGATTACCCGCGGGCCGGCGTGGTTTTCCGCCGATGGGGATTACCTGGCGTGGCTGCGCTGGCCGGGGGGGGTGAGGCTCGATGGAACACGGGGTGCTGGACGTCGCCGGGGTGCGGCGCACCTACTGGCTGGCGCGCGGTCCGCAGGAGCCGGGGCCGCTGCTGATGATGCTGCCCGGATCCGGGATGTCCGGCCGGAACGCGGCCACCTTCACCGGGCTCGCCACCCGGGGTCCCACGGCCGGGGTGAGCGTGGCGTTCCCCGACAGCTGGGGCGGCATCTGGCACGTGGCCGGGGTACCTCCCGCCGAGCCGGCCCTCGATGACGCCGCCTTCCTGCGGGCCCTCGTCCTGGCGTTGCGGCCCGTCGCCGGGCCGCGGCCGGTCTTCCTCGCGGGCATCTCCAACGGCGCCGGATTCGCCGAGCACGTGGGCCGCCAGGGGCTGCTGCCGCTGGCCGGGCTCTTCCTCGTGGCGGGCACCTTCCGGGAGTCGAGCCGGCAGGCCGTGCCGGTCCCGCGGCAGCAGATCCCAGTGACGATCATGGCCGGCACCGGCGACAAGATCGTTCCCTACGACGGCGGGCCGCTGCGCGCCAGGGGGCTGCCAGGCCTGATCTTGCGGCGGCGCGCGGCCCGGAACGGCGACCTGCCGTCGCAGCGGCGCGTCGCCGCCGTCGAGACCGTGGCCAGGGACTGGGCGGCGGCCAACGGCAGCAGCGGCGAGCCGGCTTGCGTGCGCCTGGCGGGCGAGGCTGGCGATCCGCCGGTCACCCGGCTGACCTGGTCTGCTACGGGGCACCCGCCGGTGGTGCTCGACCGGATCGAGGGCGGCGGGCATGGCTGGCCGGGCGGGCCGCAGTACCTGTCCGCCCGGGTCGTCGGGCCTATCCCCCGCCACCTCGACGCGACCGGCCTCCTGCTGGAGCAGGCTGGCTCATAAATCTGCGGCCGGGGTGTATCAGGTGGCTTACCGGGGCTCTCTGGGCTACAAAGGGGTTTACTGCCATTGACCCGAGGCGCTGATCATGATGGAGAGCGAGCAGGCCGGGGCGGGCCATGCGTGATGACCCGCATGTCGTCGCGCTGGTGGCCCGCGCGGCCGGAAGTGATCAAGATGCGTGGAACGAACTGGTCGAGCGTTACTCGCCGCTGGTGTGGGCGATCTGCCTGCGGTACGACCTGAGCAACCACGACATCGAGGACGTCGGGCAGACCGTGTGGCTCCTGCTGGTCGAGCAGCTCGGTAAGCTGCGCGAGCCGGCCGCCCTGCCCGGCTGGCTGGCGACCACCACCCACCATGAGTGCCTTCGCGTGGTCACGGCGGCTCGCCGGTCGCAGCGGCGGGGGACCAGGCTCGATGACGTGGAGCAGTTCGTGGACGACGCGATGATCGAGGAGGAGATCCTGATCGCCGAGCGGAACGCGATGCTGCGCGCGGCCTTCGCCGAGCTGCCGCCGCGCTGCCGGCAGCTGCTGGCCATGCTGTTCGCCGACCCGCCCTGCTCGTACTCGGAGATAAAGGCCACGCTGGGGATCCCGATCGGCAGCATCGGGCCGCAGCGGGCCCGTTGCCTGGAACGGCTGCGCCGGTCCAACATGGTCAGCACCCTCGCGGAGGGTGAGTGGAAAAGCAGTACCCCGGGAGGCGGGCACGGTGCTTGAAGGCTGGGACGACGAGCAGCTCCTAGCGGCACTAGGCGAATCGATCCGGGCACGCCAGGTCGTGCCTGAGGAGTTCGTCGAAATGGGCAAGAGCGCCTACACCTGGCACACGATCGACGCCGAGCTCGCGCAGCTGACCTACGACTCCAATACCGACGGGGAGCGAACTGTGGCGGTGCGGTCCGAAACAGCATCAATCCGCGCCCTCACCTTTACCTCGGCTCACCTGTCCATGGAGCTCGAGGTGAACGAGGACTGCCTGCTCGGCCAGATCAGACCGCCGCAGGGGGGCACGCTCGAGGCACAGACCCGGGCCGGTGCCACCACGACCACCCCAGTCGACGAGATCGGCTGTTTCGCCGTCGACCCCATCCCGGCCAGCCCGTTCCGGCTACGCTTCCGGACCACCGACGGCATCGATGCCGTGACTGGATGGGTCACGCTGTGAACATCCGGCGGCATCGATACTTTGTCGATACCTTCAGCCGGAGCCAGGACAGATGAATGACCAACCTGCGGCCACGGCCACCGGGTCAGACTCGGATCCGCGGCGGGCGTCACACAAGGCCTCCGCCAGGCTTGCGCCGCCGCGCAACTCCCGATGCAGCGCCACCACCGCGACGTCGTTCACCGGCACAATGCTCGCTGCAATCCCGGCGGTCCCCAGCGGGATCAGCGAGCTGGCCAGCACCTCGTCAGCACCAGTGGGCGCGACGACGCCCGAGTCGCAAGCTTGACGCGGCTCTCGACGCAACCGCTCCAGGTCGTAGACGGTTAGCGGACCGTCTACGACCCGCAGCGCGGGCGTCACCCGTGACGGATGTCACGACGCAGCGCTCTGTGGGGGCCTGGTTGAAGGCCGCGGCTGTGGCTCGCGTGAAGGCGACGGCGCGCCCTCCGTGACTCACGGGCCTCGTTAGCCTCATCCGTACAATATTCGCACACTTGTACGAAAGGTTAAGGATTTATCGTGGAAGATTCGAGCTCTGTGGAGAATTTGGGCTGTCATCAGGTACCTAATCCTCCGCAGAGGCCGGATCCTCCATGATCTTCTGTCGGCGCGGCGCACCATGACACGCCTGTGCATCACAGGACGCACGGGTACCGCAACGGCGGACGGGGGCAGCCGGAGCGGACGGCGACCGTGATGTTGGAGACGCCGGTGAGGCGCTGGGCTATGCCTGGGAACTGACGCGCTTGGCGGCTGATTCGAGGGCCGCTGGCTCATAAATCTGCGGCCGGGGTGTATCAGGTGGCTTACCGGGGCTCTCTGGGCTACAAAGGGGTTTACTGCCATTGACCCGAGGCGCTGATCATGATGGAGAGCGAGCAGGCCGGGGCGGGCCATGCGTGATGACCCGCATGTCGTCGCGCTGGTGGCCCGCGCGGCCGGAAGTGATCAAGATGCGTGGAACGAACTGGTCGAGCGTTACTCGCCGCTGGTGTGGGCGATCTGCCTGCGGTACGACCTGAGCAACCACGACATCGAGGACGTCGGGCAGACCGTGTGGCTCCTGCTGGTCGAGCAGCTCGGTAAGCTGCGCGAGCCGGCCGCCCTGCCCGGCTGGCTGGCGACCACCACCCACCATGAGTGCCTTCGCGTGGTCACGGCGGCTCGCCGGTCGCAGCGGCGGGGGACCAGGCTCGATGACGTGGAGCAGTTCGTGGACGACGCGATGATCGAGGAGGAGATCCTGATCGCCGAGCGGAACGCGATGCTGCGCGCGGCCTTCGCCGAGCTGCCGCCGCGCTGCCGGCAGCTGCTGGCCATGCTGTTCGCCGACCCGCCCTGCTCGTACTCGGAGATAAAGGCCACGCTGGGGATCCCGATCGGCAGCATCGGGCCGCAGCGGGCCCGTTGCCTGGAACGGCTGCGCCGGTCCGACATGGTCAGCACCCTCGCGGAGGGTGAGTGGAAAAGCAGTACCCCGGGAGGCGGGCACGGTGCTTGAAGGCTGGGACGACGAGCAGCTCCTAGCGGCACTAGGCGAATCGATCCGGGCACGCCAGGTCGTGCCTGAGGAGTTCGTCGAAATGGGCAAGAGCGCCTACACCTGGCACACGATCGACGCCGAGCTCGCACAGCTGACCTACGACTCCAGCCGTGAGCAGGACCGGGACGCGGCCAGCCTGCGGTCTGAGACCGCGTTTATCCGGGCCCTGACTTTCACGTCGGCCCACCTCAGCGTGGAACTCGAGGTCACCGAGAGCTCCCTACTCGGTCAGATCATCCCGCCGCGGGCCGGGACGATCGAGACGCAGACCCGGGCGGGTGCCACCACGACCACCCCGGTCGACGAGATCGGCTGTTTCGCCGTCGACCCCATCCCGGCCAGCCCGTTCCGGCTGCGTTACCGTACCGAGGGCGGTACCGACGTGCTGACCGGGTGGATCACGCTCTGAGCGGCCGGGTTCAGGCCGCGGCCAGCGCGGCGAAGGCCTACTGGACCGGATCGTCAGTCAACTAGTGTCGGACGCCGTGAAGACAGGTATGCGCTCCGCGGCCTACCCCCACGTGTGATCTGCATTCCGCGTGGTCTGTGTATCAAACCGCCCGCCGACCGCTCCGTAGTTACGTCCGAGTCCGCGGGTTGGGGGGGACCCGCGGACTCGCGGCCACAGCACGCTGGAACCGGACTTCGTGTGGAAGCTCGATACGGCACTGATCAAGACGTCAACATCCTCCACTTGGCCCTGGGGATAAATCTCAGGCGCCAAGAGCCATGAAGGAATGCGCAGTTGCCTCTGCCAGCGGGTCGTCGCTGGTCGCCTTGCGTGCAGCCAGAAGCGCCTCGGGGAGCGTCGCACCTCGTTGAAGAGCGTCGTGTAGAGCCAGCATGAGAGGCACGGCGGCGAAGTCATTGACGGGCACGATGCTGGCCACGATTCCGGCCGCGCCGAGCGGGACCAGGCTGCTCACCAAGCCCAGGAGTTCGTCGGCGCCTACCGCCGCGGCTACCCCGGAGTCGCAGCTTGACAGGACCAGCCGATATGGCGCGCGGCCCAGGCGCTCGAAGTCGTGTACGGTCAGCGGCCCGTCGTCGAGCAGTATCGACGAGAACATGGGGTTGTCTGCCCGGAATGTGCCATGGGCCGCGATGTGCGCGAGCCACGCGCCGTCCAGGGCGGTGAGCACGCGGTCGGCCGTCGCGCTGCCCTGACCTAGCAGCACGGCTTCGGGATAGCGGGAGCGCAACGACGCGACCTCCGCGCCCTTCGTAGCGAGCCCGGGCCCGACGATAAGAGCCACGCGCTGCTGCGCTGGAGGCATCGTGCGCCGTGCCCGCACCCAGGTCGACGCGGACGGCGCGACAGTCACGACGCGATCGCGCAACGACGGCATGAGGGTCCACGGCACGGCCCGGAGCCGGGCCGGCGGTATGACGACGACCGGACCGTCCCCGAGATCGGCCACCGCGCCGCCGAGCAGCGAAGACTCCAGCTTGATGCCTCTGTGCTTCAGTACAAGTTCGTCGCCTGGATGCGGCGGGCCGTGCGCTAGGCGGCGCAGCACGAAGCGGTTCATCTGGACTTCTCGCTCGGGAATGCTGCCCACCGTGTGCAGCCGCACCCGCCGGTCCGCGACGATGATCGCGTACAGCATGCTGTCGACGTGGACGAGCTCGATCAGCGTTCTCCCGCCGAGCTCGTCGAAGAGCTCGTCCAGGCTGAATGCGCCCTCCCCGGACTTTTGGGTGCCCGCTGACCTGCGCGTACGGGCCTGGACCGCCGCTTCGAGCCGCCGCCGCTCGCGCTCGAGCGCGTTCCGGCGGGAGGCGGCCATCTCGGTGGCCCCGAGGAGCCGGCTCACGCCGCGCAGCGCTTCCAGCTCGGCTGCGAGCTCCTTGTCTTCGCGGAGCGGTGCTTCCCGGGCGGCCAGCGCGGTCGCTCGCCATCGTTCGCTCCAGAACAGTAGTCGGCGGACGTCACCACGCCTGAGTGCGTCGTGCTGGGCCAGCGTGGCGAATTCGGCGCCGTGCGCCGTGCCGTACGCGCGCAGCTCGGTGGCCCCGAGCCTCATCTGGTGCTCCTCGAGGGCGTCGAGGCCGCGCGCACAGGCGGCGACGGTGGCCCGGGCGTTGGCTCGCGCGTCGGCTTGCAGCGCCCGGGCGAGCCAGGCCACGCTCCGGGTCAGCGGTGGCCCGCGACGGCGTGCCCTCGCGGCGCGCTCGAGGTGCGGGCCGGCTTCGGTCACGCTCCCCCGGCTCAGGGCGATGCGCCCGGCGAGCAGGTGCGCCTGCATCGCCTCGCCGGCCCGGGACGCGTCCAGACGGGCGGCGACCTCCTCGGCGTACCGGAACAACGCGGCGGAATGCTCGCCGGCCGCGTACCTGGCCTGGGCCAGGACGAGGCCCGCGCGCGCCTCCCAGGGGGCCCGTCCCTGGGTCCGGAACAGCCGGCGGGCCTGACCGGCCCGCTCTCTGGCCTTGGCCGGGTCGCCCGCGGCCAGGGCGGCGGTGGCCGCCGCGGAGAGCAGTTCCGCCGTCTTGAACGCTATCCCTCCCGCCGGAGGTAGCTGGCTGAGCGCGGTGTCGGTCTCGTGCGCCGCTTCCGCGGCCAACCCGGCGGCCAGCAGCGCCCAGCAGCGGTCGATGGCGAGGTCGGGAAGAGTCTCGCCCAGCGCGTGGTAGCGGTTTCCCGCTTCGTCGAAATAGGCAAGCGTCTCGGGAAGGTCACCCCGGGCCAGCGCCAGTAGTCCGAGGCTGTGCCGGGCCTTAGCGTACTCAAACTCCTGCCCGTTGACCGCGAACATCTCCTCGGCTCGGGTAAAGTCCGCGCCCGCGCGCCCGGGGAGACCGAGAGCGAGAAATATGTCAGCCCGATGAATCAGCGACCGCGCCTCCCACACCGTGTCGCCCGCCCGGCGGAAGTAGGGCAGAGCACGGCTCAGGTCCTGATGCGCCTCGTGGAAACGGCCCAGATCCTTGAGAGCAGAGGCACGTCGCATGAGCACACGGCCGGTTACGCCGCCCCGCGAGGCGGCGACGGCTCGGTTCAGCATGGCCAGCCCCTGCTGGCTGTGGCCCGTCCACGCCAGTGCTAGCCCCAGGGTCGCCTGTACGTCGACCTCACGCTCGGACCGACCTGATGCACGGGCCAGTCTCATCCCTGTCCTCAGCTCGGCGATCGCTCCCGGGAGGTCACCGCGATCGCGCAGGACGATCCCAATCGCTTGGTGAGCAAATGAGGCGTCGTAAACGCTGGGCTGGCCAGCCAGCACGGAACGCGCGGTGAGTAGGGCGTCCTGCGGCCGGGATAGAGCGAGCGGCAGGAGCCGGGCCGGGTCCGACGGCACGTTTCCTGTATCAGGATCTCCCGAGCTCACTCCAATGATGTTAGACAGTTCGAGATATTAATCCAATGTGAGATGAGGTCGGCATGACGATTCGCGACGACGGACAGGAAGGGCCGCGAAGCCGTCTCGACGCACAGCTCAGCCTGGTCTTGTCCGGTATTCCCGATGTGTTGGATGGCCTGGAAGGCGCGGCGGCTCATCCGGCCGACCGGAGCGACCCCAACCATGTCGACTACCTGCACCGGGATCGCACCCTGCTGGTACGTGACACGGACGTCAACCGCGTCAGAGCGGTGGTGCCTAGCGCGGCCGTTTCGTATGACAACAACCTGCGCGGCCTGACCCGTCTGGAGTTTTCCGCAGATGAGCACCGGAGCGTGGAGGAGGCCTGTGCTGCCGTCGACCGGACGCTCGGCGAGGGGGTGGCCACCCCGGATCACGTCTTGTATGTCTGCCCGAGCAGCAGTTGTCCGGCCACGGAGCCGGAGGAGGTCCCGGCCGACGCGGCGCCCGACCCGCGCGTGTCCACCGAGAGCTGCGACGGCGAGGGCGTCCTCGTGGCGATTCTCGACAGCGGCTTGCTGCCGGGCGCGGACGCCGAGCACTCGTGGCTGGAAGGAGTCCAGGGCGAGAAGGAGAATCCGATTGGCGGCTATCCACCCCGCATCCTCCCCTATGCAGGTCACGGGACGTTCGTGGCCGGCGTCGCGCGGACCATGGCACCCAAGGCCGAGGTGCGGGTGTACCGGACGTTCGCCAAGTTTGGTGCGATCTTCGAAGCTGACCTGGCCAAGCAGGTGTCCGACGCGCTCAAGTTGGGCGCGGAGGTCATTTCGCTCTCGTTCGGCACCAACAGCCGACGTGACATCCCGCTGCTGGGCTTCGAGGTCGTGGAAGAACGACTGCGAAGCCATGCCGGAACCGTCCTAGTGGCGGCGGCCGGGAACGACTCATCGAGACGTCCGTTCTGGCCGGCCGCCTATCCCTGGGCGGTAGGCGTGGGCGCCCTCAGCGCTGACCGGCGGGCCCGGGCGTCCTTCAGCAACTACGGATCCTGGGTAGACGTGTATGCGCCGGGCGAGGGACTGATCAACGCCTTCGCCAAAGGGCGGTACCTCTGCACCGAGCCGCCGAACGTCGGCCAGTGGCGGGACTTCGATGGCATGGCCCGCTGGAGCGGGACGTCCTTCTCGACGCCGCTGGTCGCGGGGCTCATCGCGGCCCGTATGTCGCAGACCGGCGAGAACGGCCACCAGGCCGCGGAGGCGCTCCGGGCCCGGGCCCGGGCCCAAACCATGCGTGGCGTAGGGCCCGTAATCTTCCCGGGCCAGGCTTGCGGCGACTGATGCCGTTGAGGCACGGCTGAGTTCCTGTTCGGTGCTTCCGACCGGAACTAGGTTATTGCCGACCTCAGGCTCCGCCAGTAACCACGACCTGGTGCGAGCGCTGGAATCCCGCTGGCCGGCGCCCGGCATCCGCTGGGCCCGGGCCTGGAGGATCAGCCGCTGGATCGTGAACGTAACCGCGAGGTACAGCAGCAGGGACGCCGTACCCAGGCCGGCCTGCGGGCCTTTGCCGTCGACGAGATAGTCATAGCCCAGGTGAGCGGCCAGCGAGACAATCCACAGCGCCGCGGTGAGCCAGTTCCCCTGGCGCCAAGCGGCAGCCGCATGTTATCGCGGACCGGGCGGGGTTGCAGTTGCCTGACCAGTACGAATACGAGTACTGCCACGCCGATCAGGAGATCCACGGTATTCGTTGCCGTCACAAGCCCGAATTTAGCCCGACCGTGCCAGTACGCCCAGTGCATTTTCTCCGGTCTGGCGGGTGACTTCCTCTCCGGCGTCGCCCATGACGGATGTCACGCGGGGCCGGTGTCGGGCAGGGCGGGCGAGAATATCCAGAGCACCTGGGCGCGGCCAGCTGACGGGGCCACGCCGAAAGTGTGCCGGGTGCTGGCCGGGAAGGTGAAGGCGTCGCCCTGTTCGAGGGTAATCTGCTCCCCGGCGACCGTGATCTGCAACTGGCCGGCCAAGACGAAGACGAACTCCACGTCGGCCGGCAGCGAGTAGGGCTCGTCGCCGCTGCCGCCACCCGGCTCGATGTCGCTGAGGATGGCTTGCACTCGTTTCTCGCCGGACGGCGTGAGCAGGTACTCCGTCATCTTCCTGCCGCCGAAATTGATCGGCGGGCGGTCACCGCGCCGGACCACCTCTCCTACTGAGGCCTCGAACAAGGAGCCGACGGAGACGTCCAGTGCCTCGCAGAGCCGGATCAGCGAGGCCACCGAGACGTTCGCGAGATCCCGCTCGAGCTTGGACACGAATCCCTTGGTCAGCCCGCTCTGCTCGGCTACCTCGGCCATGCTCTTGCGGGCGGCGAGCCTGGCCGCCTTCAGCTGCGCGCCGATCCGCGTGCCGCCAGGTACCGCATCCGGAATGCTGTTCCCGCTGCTGGAGCCGGGCATCAGTCCTCCTTCCCCATCCTGGGGCCGCGTGCCCCGGGCCCCGCCGTCAAGTATGAAACTACAGGATTATTTATGAAACAAGGGTTGACTAACAGGAAACCCTTGGAGATTATAGCTCGTGAGGCAGGTCACATCTAGCAGGGAGCATCCATGGCCACACAGTCCCGGGAACCCACGGTCAAGGAAGAACAAGAGCGCGGGCTGCTTGGCCAGATCGAGGTGCACTCGATCGACTGGATCCCCGACACCGAACGGCACGGCAAGGTCTGGCAGCAGGCCATGCTGTGGTTCCTGGGAAACTTCCAGTACTTCACGATCCCGATCGGTTTCGTCGGCCCCGCGCTGGGCTTGTCGCTGGGCTGGTCGATCCTGGCCGGCGCGCTGGGCATCTGGTTCGGCACGCTGTTCATGGCCTTCCATGCCACCCAGGGTCCGATCTTCGGCCTGCCGCAGATGATCCAGACCCGGGCCCAGCTCGGCTACCGGGGCGTCGTGGTCGCGCTGTTCGCCGTGCTGTTCACCTACATGGCCTTCAACGTGGCCGACCAGGTGCTGATGAGCACCGGGCTGCACGGCGCGTTCGGCTGGAACGCCCACCTGGTGGCGGCCGGCACCGCGGTGCTCGCAGCGCTGCTGGCGATCTTCGGCTATGACTGGGTGCACCGGGTCTTCCGGTTCCTGCTGGTGATCTCGTTCCCGTGCTATGCGATCATCTCGGTCGCCATCCTCATCGGGCACGCCGGCGGGCACGCACCCCATCACTCCGGCTTCCTGTTCGCGGCGTTCATGGCGCAATTCTCGGTGGCCGCCGCCTACAACATCACCTACGCGCCGTACGTGTCGGACTACTCCCGTTACATGCCGCGTAAGACGCCGGCCCGCGGGATCATCACCGCCGTGTTCTTCGGCGCGTCAACTTCGGCGATCTGGCTTATCGCACTGGGCGCGTGGCTGGCGACCCGGCTGAACATCAGCGACGGCCTGGTCGGCCTGCAGGTTGTCGGCGATAACGTGGTCGCGCCGCTCGGCTCGATCACGGCGGTCCTGTCCGCGACGGCGCTGCTGGCCACCATGGGCATGAACGCCTACGGGGGAATGCTGACCGTGCTGACCGGGATCGACTCGTTCAAGACGATCAAGACCAGCCGCGCGTTGCGCGTCATCACGGTCATCGCGCTGGCCATCGTGTGGTACGTGATCGGGGCAAGCCTTTCCTCGAGTACCAGCGCCGTGTCCGCGGTGCTGAACTCGCTGACGCTGATGCTGTACCTGCTGGTGCCGTGGACCGCGCTGAACCTGGTCGACTTCTTCTTCGTCCGCCGCGGGCACTACGCGATCACCGACATCTTCCGTCCGGACGGCGTCTACGGTGCCTGGGGCTGGCGCGGCCTGACCGCTTATTTCGTCGGCTTCGCCGCCGAGATCCCGTTCATGGTGCTCCCGCCGATCGCCGGCCTGTCCTACACGGGCTACTTCCCGGCCCACCTGACCAACGGCGTGGACTACTCCTGGCTGGTCGGCCTGGTGGTCTCCGGCCTGGTGTACCTGCTGCTTTCACGCTCGCTCGACCTGGCCGCCGAGCAGTCCGCCATCGACGCCAGCGAACGAGAACTACAGGCAATCGACGTCGCCGCCGAGGCAGCGGCCATCAATGAGCAAGGCCACCCCGACGGGCAGGCACCCGAGCCCGCGTTATCGCGTGGCCGGGGCGCAGATCAGCAGCTGGCGCAGGCGCGGCCGGACGCTAGATCGCTCAGCGCCCCGGCCGCCCCGGCCGCCCGGCCGGGAGACTGCAGCGAGACCATCGGTTCCAGGTCAGGGCCGCCGGTGACACATTGATGCCACATGTCGGCCTGGCGCACGCAAGACGAGAAACTGAGAGGTGGAACGACATGACCGAGCCCATTCCGCGGATCATCACCGGAGACACCGTCGGGCCGGTGGACGCCACCGTGGTCCCCCGCTACGCCGGGGAGGCCACCTTCGCCCGC
The DNA here is from genome assembly GCA_963844625.1 of uncultured Actinomycetota bacterium. Taxonomy (GTDB): domain Bacteria; phylum Actinomycetota; class Actinomycetes; order Streptosporangiales; family Streptosporangiaceae; genus Palsa-504. Next base: position 208,722 of record CAWJPF010000004.1, read on the forward strand.
CTGCCGCGGATCGATGAGGTGCCGCAGGCCGATGTTGCCGTGCTGGGCGTGCCCTTTGACAGCGGGGTCAGCTACCGGCCAGGCGCCCGGTTCGGGCCCTCCCACATCCGGGAATCATCCCGCCTGCTCCGGCCCTACAACCCGGCCCTGCAGGTATCGCCGTTCGCCGCCCAGCAGGTGGCCGACGCGGGGGATCTCGCGGTCAACCCGTTCAGCATCGACGATGCGATCAGCACCATCGAGCGGGAAGCGCGTGCCCTGCTGGAACGCGCGCGGTTCGTGCTGACCCTGGGCGGCGACCACACGGTGGCGCTGCCGATGCTCCGGGCCCTTTCCGCGATACACGGCCCGCTGGCGGTCGTCCACTTCGACGCGCACCTCGACACCTGGGACACCTACTTCGGTGCCCCCTACACCCACGGCACGCCGTTCCGCCGCGCGTCCGAGGAAGGCCTCCTGGACCGGACCGGGTGCCTGCACGCCGGGATCCGCGGCCCCCTGTATACCGGCAGCGACCTCACCGAGGACACCCATCTGGGCTTCCAGGTGATATCAGCGCCCGAGCTGGACCAGCTCGGCGTGGACGGCATGGTGGAACGCATACAGCAACGAGTCGGTGACCGGCCGGTGTACGTCTCGGTCGACATCGACGTACTCGACCCGGCGCACGCGCCCGGTACCGGCACCCCGGAGGCAGGCGGCCTGTCCAGCCGGGAACTGCTGTCCACGCTGCGATCATTCTCCCGCCTGAACCTCATCGGCGCAGACATCGTAGAGGTCGCGCCCGCCTACGATCACGCCCAGATCACCGGCATCGCCGCCGCGCACGTCGGCTACGAGCTACTGTCCGCGCTCGCGGCGAGGAAGGCTGCGTTATGAGCACGACCGACGAGGTCCTTGCCGCCGCGCGGGACCTAGTCCAGGCGTTCGGGCGGCACGATACCGCGGCCTACTTCGACTGCTTCGCCCCCGACGCGACCTTCATCTTCCACACCACCGCCGCCAGGCTGGCATCCCGGGACGAATACCAGCGGCTATGGAGGCAGTGGGAACACCAGGATGACTTCCGCGTCCAGTCCTGCACTTCCGCGCAGCCCGTCGTCCAGGACCTCGGCGCTGCCGCCGTCTTCAGCCACGACGTCACGACCGTGATCCGCACCCGCGCTGGTGAGCAGGCCGTCAGCGAGCGAGAGACCATCGTGTTCCGGCGCGACGGTGACCGCTGGACCGCCGTGCACGAACACCTGTCGCCGCGTCCCGAGCCGGCAGCATGATCCGCGAGCACCGGCCAGCCCCGGCGCCGCAGCACCGAGAACTCGACAGAGAGAACCGCAGCCGTGAACGCCACCGGCGTGTCCTGCTGCCAGGTCACCCCCGCACTGGGCGATATGCGGGCCTGCCGGCCACTGGGCTATGCCTGGGAACTGGCGCGCTTGGCGGCGGATTCGAGGGCGGACAGGGGCAGCCAGCCGTCGTGTGACCAGAGGATCTTGCCGGTCGCCGAGGTCAGGACGAACCAGGGCTGGTCCTGCACGCCGTAGCCGTCGGCCACCCGGCCGGTGGTGTCGAGCGCGACGGGATAGCTCAGCGTCGTGCCGAGGGTCTTGAGGTAGGTACGGACGGCCTGGGCCGAAGGCTCGACGACGGTCTCGTCCACGGCGACGAGTTGCGGCAGGCCGTCGCGCCGGGCGGCCGAGGTGTAGGCGTTGCCGGTGACCAGCTCGGACTTCAGGTCGGAGACCTCAGACAGCCAGGTCGCGAAGAACATGACCAGGTGCGGTTTCCCTGGGCCCAGGACGACGGTACCGCCTGTGGTTTGCGCGGACGGCAGCGTGAGGTGGTCGGCGGGCCCCCGCACGGCAATGGACGCGAGCGACTGCTGGCTGGCGACGTGCGGGTGACTGGGCAGCAGGCTGGCGAGCTCGTCCGCGAGGACCTGCGCGGACTGCCCGACGCTGGAGTAGGCCATCTGCGTCAGGTAGAGCTTGCGCTCCCGGCCCTGCTGATCGATCACGAAAAGGGCCGGGGTGTGGTCGATCTGGCCCTGCTCGATCTGGACGGCGATGTGATAAGCGCCCCAGACGGCCTTCAGCTGCGGCAGCGAACCGGTGAGGAAGTCCCACTGGTTGACCATGCCGTGCACTCGCGAGTAGGAAAGCACGTCGGCCACGCTGGTGGCGTCGGGGTTGGCGTCAACGCCGAGAAGCTGGATCTTCTCCCCCGCGGCGCCGAGTAGCTGCTTCGCCTCCAGCATGCTCTGCGTGGTCAGCGGGCACACCGTGGTGCACTCGGAATCCTCGAACGACAGCATGACGACCTTGCCGCGGAACTGGCTCAACGACATCGGCTGGCCAAACTGGTTCACCAGCCGGAAGTCAGGCGCCGCGCGCGAGCCCAGCGAGGTACCGAGGTCCAGGTTGGGATTGTTCATCCCGGCGGTGTTCGCGGTTTGCGAGGTCGAACTCGCCTGGGAACTCACGGCCGACCCGGAGGCGCTGCATCCGGCCAGGGCGGCGAACGAGGTCAGCACGCCGACCGACAGCGCGACACGCACGCGGAAGCTACTCATCGGGAAGATAGCCTACTGCGGCTCGTCTCCGACGATCACGGCGCCTCCATGACCCCAGAAGACGTAACGGTATGTCAGGTTAACAAGTGTGGACACGCGGTTGCGTCCGCCAAGCAGATAGACCAGGTGCAGGGCGAACCAGGCCAGCCAGGCCAGCGTGCCGGTCAGCCGCAGCCCCCCGGCCAGCTGGACCACGGCGGACCGGCGCCCGATTGTGGCCATCGTGCCCTTGTCGTGGTACTTGAACGGCTCGGTAGCAGCTTTGGCTTCGAGCTTGACGATCTGCGCAGCGGCATGCCGCCCCATCTGCAGGGCGGGCTGGGCGAGCTGCGGGGTGGGGTCGTCGGGGTTGATCGCGATGTCGCCCACGGCGAAGATCCGGTCCTGCCCGTTCACCCGCAGGTCGGGTCCGACCACGAGGCGACCATGCTTCCCCTGCAGCAGGCCCCAGCCCGCCACCGCCTGGGAGGCGCCCACGCCGGCCGCCCACACGGTGATATCGCTCGGCAGGTCCTCGCCGTCACCCAGGTGCACATACTTATCGGTGACCTCGGCGATTTCCGTTTTCAGCCGCACGTCGATACCGCGGGAGACCAGCTGCGCCCTGGCGTAGTCGCGCAACTTCTCGTGGAACGGCCCGAGCAGCGACGGTGCCATCTCCACCAGGCGTACGTGTACCCGGGATGGATCGACGTCGGGGAAGGTCGCGCCGAGCACGGTGGCGCGCAGTTCGGCCAGCGTGCCGGCCAGCTCCACGCCGGTGGCACCGCCACCGACCACGGTCACGGCGAGATCGCCGCTGTCCACGCTCAGCCGCTCGAAGCCCGCCATGAGATGATCGCGCAGCACGATCGCGTCGGTGCGGGTGTACAGGGCGAAGGTGTTCTCGGCCGCCCCCTTGATGTTGTAGTACGAGGCCGACACGCCAGTGGCCAGGATGAGGTAGTCATACTCGAGCTCGAGGCCGTTGGTGAGCTTGATGCTGCGGGACGCCGCGTCGATCGCGGTCAGCTCACCGCGCCGGTAGATCGCCCCGTACCGCCGCGCGAAGCCGCCCGCCGGGTAGGCCACGTCGCCTGGGTTGAGCCCGGCGGTCGCCACCTGGTAGAGCAAGGGCTGGAAGGTGCTGTACAGATGGCCGTCTACTAGGGTCACTCGCAGGCCCGCGCGGGTGAGTGTCTTGATGGCGGAGAGGCCGCCGAACCCCGCGCCACAGATGACCACGTGCGCCGCGGCCGGGTCAGCCCGACGTTTTCTCGCGATCGCCCTCACCTCCAGCCTCGACCACTAGGTCCCTTTGGTTATGTCGCTTTTCCACGTATAGCTCAAACGCACGGCGGTCTTGTTCCGTGTACGGCGGCGGTGCCAGGCTTCGCGGCCACAGCCGGTAGGCCCGCACCACATTGATCTCGACGGCGTACAAGGTGAGCTGGGCCTGCAGGTAGAGCCAGGCGATGAGGCCGAGCACGAGGGCGAACGTACCGTATAGCGGCGAGGCGTGGGCAATCTGATGTGACACGAAGCTAGTGCCGACCCACTGCAGGATCTGCCAGATGACCGCGCTGATGGCGGCGCCGAGCCACAGCTGCCGCCAGGTGATTTCGTTCGCGGTGCCGAGCCTGAAGGCGAGCCAGAACAGGCCGAAGTTCAGTACCAACGACACCGCGAGGGCCAGTACCGACGGGCCGGCGCCGGGAAGCACCCGTCCGGCGCCGGCTGCGAGCCCGGATAGGACCGTGGTGGCGATGAGGCCGGTGCCGACCGCGATGATCAGGGCGATGCTGCGCAGCCACGACCACGGGAACCCAGGGCGACGGGCAAAGGGAATCTCCCAGATCGAGTTGAGCGCGTTCTGCACCGAGTTCGCCACTCCCAGCGATCCGATGAGGATCCCCACCACGGCGACCACGAGCGCGATCCCGGCCTGGCTCAGCCGGCCGATGCTGTCCACCATCTGCTGGCCGATCACCGGGTAGTGGTCCAATGCGGCGTTCAGCACTTTTTTCTTCAGCTCGGGATTGTCCTTGAGGACGATATCCAGCACAGTCACCAGGAGAAGCAGCAGCGGGAAGATCGCGACCAGGGCGGAGTAAGCGATCAGCGCAGCGAGGTTCCCGGCCTGGTCGTCATTGAATTTCTTCCACACCGCGACCGGCACGGCCAGCCAGGCGTGCCGCTGCTGAAGCTCATCCGCGGCCCGGATGGCCCTTTTCGCCCTGTTCATCACCAGTTTCGCCATGTTCATCGCCATGGAGACGTACCCCCTCAGGGCCCATCATCCCGCTACAGGCTGAGGGCCACGAGTTCGGGATCCAGGCAGCCCTGACCAGTGCTCGGCGAGGCCGACGGGCTGACATTGGGGCTAGGCGCCGACCCGGCTGACGCGGATGTGGCCGGCGAGACGGTCGTGCTTGGCGAGGTGCTCGTGACCGACGAGGCGGACGAGGTCTGGGCCGGGGTGGCGGTCCGGGTCCGGGTCGGGGTGGCGGTCCGGGCCGGGGTAGCCGCCTGGGCGGGCGGAGTGGGGCCGAGCGTCGCGGTGGGGGTCGGGCCGGGCGGAGTGGAGCTGGGCGTCGCGGTGGAGGTCGGCTGGGTCTGGGCGCTTGGCGCTAGCCGCGTGCAGGCTGCGATCACCACCATGCCGCTGGCCGGATCGGCGCTGCCGCCGACGCCGGCCAGATCGACGAAATAGTGCGGCCAGGGCAACCCGGCGGAGGCCATCGTGACCCGCTGCGCGGCGATGTCGTATCCCCATGCGTCCCCGTTCGGGCCCTGGTCGAGCCCGAGCGCTATACCGCCCCTGACCACGTACACGCCGGCCGACCCGTCGACCGCGGAGCCCGAGGCGGTCGCGGTGATCCGGCCCGTAAGCGGGTCGACGCTGACGAGGTTGGATCCCTTGGTGAGGTAGATGCGCTTCGACCGCGGGTCGGTCCCCTCCGGCACCGCGCCGCGGATGGTCCAGAGCATGGCCCCGGACGTGCCGCTGTACGCGGTGACCCCGGTAGCGGAGGAGAACAGCATCGTGCCGTCGAACGCGGCGCTGAGCTCGCCGCTGTACGACAGGCTCTCCAGCGGCAGGACCAGGAGTTCCGCGCCAGTGGCCAGGTCGATCCTGCGCAGCGCGGTGACCGGCGCCGACCCCACGAACCCGCTGGCCGATACCGCGACGTACAGGAAGCTGCCGTCAGTACGCCACGCCTGCGCGACCGAACCGGTGGGCCGCTGCCAGCGGATGTGCCCGGTCGCGTTGTCGTAGCTCGTCACCGCGGTCGTGCCCACGATGACGGTGTCCTGCGGGCTGCCCGCGACCGCCCCGCCCCATTCGGCGGCCGGGTACCGGCCCGTCTGGGCACCGGTCGCGTCCGAGAGCACCACCTCGGTGCGCTTGAGGCCGAAGGCGGCGCCGTTGGACCGGACAGGGCTGTTGGCCCGGGTGGGGACGGCCGGATAAGAGACACCCGCGGTCACCTCGCCGGACCAGGTACGCACGGACACGATGGCCGCGCCCGCCGGGAAGCCGGCGAGCGTCACCCGCCACCGCAGCGCCCCCGTCTTGGACGAGTAGCCGGACACCGTCAGTCCCGCGCCCACCGCGGCGAGACCGTCGCCGACGGACACATAGGCCAGGCCAGAGGCGGGCACCGTGCCGGTAAGCCCGGGGATCACGTCCCACGAGCCGGACAGCGGCGCGGTCCAGCTGACCATGCCGGGCACGGACCCGGCCCGGCAGCCGGGCCGGCACGCCGACGCGGGCGGCACGCCGACCGCGCCCTGCGTCGGGTAGGGCAGGAGGGCCACGCCGAGCAGGACCACGGCCAGGACCAGGCGGCGCAGCCGCGACGAAGGGCCCGCCGTGCCCCGCCGGATCCGGCTGACGATCCCGCGCCCGGTCCGGCCGAGGACCCCGCGCGCGGCGTTGCGCCGCATCCGGCCGAGGAAGCTGCGTGTTGCCCTTCGGCGCGTTCGCCTGCGGACCTTGCGTCCCGGCTGCTGCCTCACGAGACCACCGTAGGAGAACTCCGGCGGCTGGATGCGCCCGATCGTCCCAAACGTGACCATGCGACGTCCCGGCCCCGCCCGGCCAGCTAGCCAGCGGCCCAACCGATAACGTTGGACCGGCGGAGCCCATCCGCCTCGATGAGGAGGTAAGTCATGACTGATCGTCCGCCGCTGCCCCACGACTTCATGCCGGCGGTGCCGTCGTTCGAGGTGCACAGCGATGACGTGGCGCATGAGCAGATGATGCCGGACAACCAGGTCTTTGACGGGTTCGGGATGACCGGGGGGAACATTTCCCCGTCGCTTTCCTGGTCTGGTTTCCCTGCGGAGACCAAGAGCTTCGCCGTTACATGCTTCGACCCGGATGCCCCGACCGGTTCCGGGTTCTGGCACTGGGTCGTGCTCAACATCCCGGCCTCGGTGACCGAACTAGAGACGGGCGCGGCCGGAACAGATGGCTCTGGCCTGCCCAAGGGGGCGTTCCACGTCCGCAACGACTACGGCGCCAAGGATTTCGGCGGCGCGGCCCCGCCTGCCGGCGACCCGCCGCACCGCTACGTGTTCACCGTGTACGCGCTCGACGTGGAGTCGCTGGACGTCAACGACGAGATAACGCCCGCCGTGGCCGGATTCAACCTTCGCTTCCACACGATCGCGCGGGCCACGCTGGTCCCGGTTTACGGCCACTGATCACGTAGGACGCCGCAGCCGGCGGGATCATAGCCGGGGAGGCTGGCGAGCTGGGCGAGCAGCCACGGCGACGTGAGCACCTTCAGCAGGCCCTGAACCTCCCGGGACGCGGCGTGCTTGGCTGGCAGCACCAGGTCGAACCGTTCCTCGGCCAGGGGGATGAAATCCAGTCCGTAGGCCAGCGCGGCGGGCTCGCTTGACACGCCCGCATCGGCGAGACCGCCCGCGATGGCCGCCGCGACCTGAAGGTGCCCGGCGGCCTCGCTGTCGTACCCGGCAAGTGCGCCCGGGGGTAGGCCGAGGCGGAGCCGCTCCCGGTCAAGCAGCGTCCGCGCCTGCGCGCCCGCCTCCCGGTTCACCAGCCGCAACCGCAGCCGCGCGACATCGGCCAGGCCGCGGACCCCGGCTCCGGGCCGCACGACCAGGCCCTCCCGCCAGGCGGCGAACCCCACCACCGCGGCGCCACCAGGAATCTCGCTGACCTCGCCGGATTCCTGCGCGCCGCCAGCCTCCTGCGCGCCGCCGGGCTGGTGGACGCCCGCGGCGTGCACTAGCCCGGCGGCGGCCAGCCGCAGCGCCTCGCCGCTGCCACACGGCCACCACGCGAACGCCACCGGCGGATCGAGCAGGGCCAGCGGGGTCTCGAGCAGGGGCAGAGCCGGATCGCAGCCGGCCACCACGAGCGTGGGCCGTGGCGGCCCGATCGGCCGCACCTCAACCAGGTCCCGGGGTTCCCGGGCTCCCCCGGCGCCTACCACCAAGCCGCCCGCCGCGCCGAAACCGACCCGGGCCGCCATATCCGCGTGCAGCGGCAGCGCGACGAAGGTGTCGCCGACGGTGGCGAGCGCGACGCGCGAGCCCCGGCCGTTGGCTGGCGTGACCGTCCGCGCCAGCACCGGATCGGCGGGCTCGCCCGGGCCGAACAGTTCCTCGACGGTCATGCCGAGTGCGCGGGCCAGCGCGAGAGCGACACGCAGCGAAGGATCCGAATGCCCGGACTCGACGGCGGACACGGCCTGCCTGGTGACGCCCGCCACTCCCGCGAGCTGCTGCTGGGACAGGCCACGGGCCTGCCTGGCCAGCCGCAGCCGCGCCCCGTCCGCGTGGGCGACTTCCGTCATGCCCCGGCCTGCCTCGTCCCCGGCTTCCGCCATACCCGACCTCCGTATTGCCCCGGCCTCCGCGTCGGGTCTGCTCCTGAGCATTACATGCTGACAGGAATCCTAGGGCGGGCACCCTATGATCCGGGACATGGAGACGCAGATCATCGAAGTCCGCACCGGGAACCGCGAGACCGTCACGGATATGACGCGGGAATGCGCGGAGTTCGCGGCCGCGGCGGCGGACGGCGGCGACGGGCTGCTGCACGTATTCGTGCCGCACGCGACCGCCGGGATAGCGCTGATCGAACTCGGCGCCCGCAGCGACGAGGACCTCCTCGCCGCCCTCGCGCAGATCCTGCCCGCCGACGACCGCTGGCGGCACGCGCACGGATCCCGCGGGCACGGCCGGTCGCACGTGATGCCCGCGTTCGTGCCGCCGTACGCGACCGTCCCGGTGATCGGCGGCCGCCTGGCCCTCGGCACTTGGCAGTCCATCGCCCTGGTCGATCTCAACGTGGACAACCCGGACCGCCGGGTGCGGCTATCGTTCCTCGGCTGATGCAGGTCTTGATCGAGGGCTCGGGGGGGACTTCCGGCTGGCCGCAACCCGGCTGCCGGTGCGCCTCCTGCCTACGCGCAGCAGCCGACGGGAACCGGCGAAAGCGGTCGACCGTAGTTGTCGACGGGACGCTGCGGCTGGCGGCGGGCGGCGAGGCTCAGGCCAGCGAGGAGGCTCGGGCCAGCGAGGAGGCTCGGGCCAGCGGCGGGCAGGGCGGGGGGCCACCGCCCGGGGAGCGGGTCATCGCGGGATTCCGGGTGCGGCGGCTGGCCGACGCACGGGGGGGCGGGAGGCTGGGCGGGTGGGACGTCACCTCGCCTGACGGGGAACGGCTGCTTTACCCCGCGGGACCTGGGGCGGTGCCGGATCCGCCCGCGGGGACGGCCCGCTACGACGTCGCGTTTATTGACCTGCTGGGCGACCCGGCTCAGCTGGGCGGGCTGCGGGCACGGGGGCTGGTCACGGCGGACACGATCACGGTCGCGGCGTTCGCCGATCACCGGGTGCCCGCGGTCGCCGAGCTCGAGCGGCGCTGCGGGTTCTGGCGGGCGAGCGTGCCAGGTGACGGTGATCGGGTGACGACGGACCGTTCGGCCAAAAGGTTTGAAAATCAGTCGCGACCCTGGCGGGTACTGGTGATGGGCGGGGCGCGGTCGGGCAAATCCGAGCGGGCCGAGCTGCGGCTGGCGGGCGAGCCGGAGGTGACCTACGTGGCCACCGCGCCGGACGGGGCCGGGGACCCGGGCGAGGCGGGCGACGCGGGCGAGGCGGGCGGGGCGGGCGACGCCGAGTGGGCGGCCCGGGTGGCGGCGCACCGGGCGCGGCGGCCCGCGTGGTGGCGGACGGTCGAGACCACGAACCTGGCCGGGGTGCTCACCGCGGCGCGCGGGGCGGTGCTCATCGACGGGATCGGCACCTGGCTGGCGGCGGTCCTGGACGAGTCCGGGGCGTGGGACGACGCCAGCGGGGGGCAGAGCCAGGCGTCGGCGGCCCGGATCGCGGAGCTCGTCGCGGCGTGGCGGCAGGCGCGGGCCTATGTCGTGGCGGTCAGCGACGAGGCCGGCCTGGGCGTGGTGCCCTCCACACCAGCCGGGCGGCGGTTCCGGGACGAGCTGGGGCGGCTGAACCAGGCGCTGGCCGCCGAGTCGGAGGAGACGGAGCTGATCGTGGCCGGGCGGGTGCTGCCGCTTTCTGGCTGGTGACGGGGCGCGGTCAGGTAACAGTACGGTGACAATCCGGCGTAGGGCGCGTGTTACATGGCGCTCCGGGCGCCTGGTCTGCTCAGCCGGTGGCCAGCTAAGCCCGCTGGCCGCTACCGTAGGAAGCTGCGGCCGGACACGCGGCCTCGCACCTCGCCACCGAAGTCGAGGCCCGGCCTCGGGCCGCCGAAGTCGGCTGGTAAAACTGCGGCTAACTGTCCGGGCGCTGGGTAGCCCCAGCTTATCCCGGGGGGAGGTTCTGGGGTCGCTCCCCGGGGCAGGATAGCGATGAGGTGATGAGGACTATGGCGCGCGTGGTGGTCATTGGCGACCTGATGACGGACGCGGTTGCCCACGCTACGCTGCCGCTGGCCCGCGGCAGCGACACCCCCGCCAGCGTAACCATGCACGGCGGCGGTTCCGGGGCCAACATCGCCGCCTGGATGGCGGCCGACGGCGGCGACGTGGCCTTTGTGGGGCGGCGGGGCGCCGACATCGCCGGGCGGAACCGCGACATGGAGCTGATGGGGTACGGGGTCGACGCCCGGCTGGTGATGGACCCCGAGCGGCCCACCGGGACCTGCGTCGTGATGGTGACGCACAAGGGCGAGCGGACGATGCTCTCCGACCCCGGCGCCAACGCCGCCCTGTCCCCCGATGACCTGCCACACGACCTGTTCGTACCAGGCGCTCACCTGCACGTCTCCGGGTACACGCTGCTGTCGGAGGGAGCGCGCGCGGCGGGCCTGGCCGCGATCGACTACGCGCGGCGGACCAACATGACGGCGTTGGTCGACGGGGCGTCCGCGGCACCGCTGGAGCGGGCCGGGGCCGAGCCCTTTCTCGAGCTGTCCGCGGGGGCCGTGCTCTTGTTCGTCAACGCCGACCAGGCCAAGGTCCTCACCGGCCGCGAGGATCCCGAGCAGGCCGCGCGGGTGCTGACCGCCTGGTACCCGCACGTGGCCGTCAAGCTCGGCGCCGAGGGCGCGTTGTTCTACGCCAACGGGCGGCCGCCGGTGCGGGTGCCCGCACCGCCGGTGGACCGGGTGATCGACGGCACCGGGGCCGGCGACGCGTTCGTGGCCGGCTTCCTGCCCGCGTGGCTGGACAAGAAGCCGCCAGGTGAGGCGCTGGCGGGCGGCTGCCGCCTGGCCGCGCACGCGCTGAACCTCATCGGCGCCCGCCCCGTGCTGTGACCGTCAGGTCACAGCGAAGCCGCCGTCCACGTAGAGGGTGTGGCCGGTGATGTAGTCGCTGGCGCGGGAGGCCAGGAAGACGGCTACGCCCGCGAAGTCCGCGGGCTCGCCGTTGCGCCCCATCATGGTGCGGGCCGCCATCGCCGCCGAGCGCACCGGATCGCCGGCGACGGCGGCGTTGAGCCGGGTCGGGACGAATCCCGGGCAAAGCGAATTGCAGCACACCCCCGCGGGTGCCCACGCCTCGGACTGCGAACGCGTCAGCGCGGCCAGGCCGCCTTTGGACGCCCCGTAGCCGCCGCTGTTGCCGAAGGCCCGCCCGGCCTGCTGCGAGGTCACGTTGACGATCCGCCCCCACCCGCGGGCGGCCATCGACGGCCCGAACCGCTGGCCGAGCAGGAACGGCGCGGTCAGGTTCACCGCCATGGTCAGGTCCCACTCGGCCGCGGTCAGCTCCGCCAGCGGCGGACGCAGGTTGATCCCCGCGCAGTTGACCAGGATGTCAGGCTCGCCGAAGGCTTCGGTGGCCGCGGTGGCCGCGTAGTCGATGGCGGCGCGATCGGACAGGTCGGCACTGACCCAGGCCGCGGCACGCCCCTGCACGCGCAGCGAGGCGACGGATTCCTCGAGCCGCCGCGAGTCGCGTGCGATCAGCACCACCTGCGCACCGGCCCGGGCGAGCGCCGAAGCTACGCCCTGGCCGATTCCCGAACTGCCGCCGGTGATCACGGCGATCCGGCCCGCCAGGGAGAACAACTCGCTGAGATAGTCACTCATGAAGGCCAACGCTAGCCGTGTTGTGTGGCTCGGCAGGCCCGGCGGCACGGCAGAATGTTCGGTATGGCAGCACGGCGAGGCGGTACCGCCACCCCCCCAGAGGATTTCGAAGAAAACATCGTCGACATCGACGTCGCGGAGGAGATGCGCAGCAGCTTTCTCGAGTACGCGTACAGCGTCATCTACCAGCGTGCGCTCCCCGACGCGCGGGACGGCCTGAAGCCGGTGCAGCGGCGGATCCTTTACCAGATGAACGAGATGGGCCTGCGCCCGGACCGCCCCCACGTCAAGTGCGCCCGGGTCGTCGGCGAGGTGATGGGCCGCCTGCACCCGCACGGCGACTCGGCCATCTACGACGCGCTGGCCCGGATGGCCCAGCCCTGGGCGATGCGCGTGCCGCTGGTGGACGGTCACGGGAACTTCGGCAGCACGGGCGGCGATGACCTGCCCGCGGCGATGCGCTACACCGAGGCCCGGCTGGCCGCGGCCGCGATGGAGATGGTCACCTCCATCGACGAGGACACCGTCGAGTTCATCCCGAACTACGACGGCAGCGAGCAGCAGCCCGACGTGCTGCCCGCGGGGCTGCCCAACCTGCTGGTGAACGGCGCCTCCGGCATCGCGGTCGGGATGGCCACCAACATGGCGCCGCACAACCTGGGCGAGGTGGTCGCGGCCGCCCGGCACCTTCTCCGGAACCCGGATGCGTCGCTCGACACGCTGATGCGCTTCGTGCCAGGGCCTGACCTGCCTACCGGCGGTCGCATCGTCGGCCTGGCGGGCATCAGGGAAGCCTACGAGACCGGCCGCGGCATCTTCCGTACCCGCGCCACCGCCAGGATCGAGCCGATTACCCCGCGGCGTACCGGCATCGTGGTCACCGAGCTTCCCTACGGCATCGGTCCGGAGAAGGTCATGGCCCGGATCAAGGACCTGGTCCAGGCCAAGAAGCTCAACGGCATCGCCGACCTGAAGGACCTCACCGACCGGCAGCGCGGCCTGCACCTGGTAATCGAGGTCCGCAGCGGCTTCAACCCCGACGCCGTGCTGGCCGAGCTGTACCGGCTGACGCCGATGGAAGAGACGTTCGGCATCAACAACGTCGCCCTGGTCGACGGCCAACCGCGGGTGCTGGGGCTGCGGGCACTGCTTGAGATCTACGTCGCGCACCGCCTCGAGGTGACCAGGCGCCGGACCGAGTACCGCCGCCGCAAGCGTCTAGAGCGGCTGCATCTCGTCGACGGGCTGCTCATTGCCCTGCTCAACATCGACGAAGTGATCGCGGTCATCAGGTCGAGCGACGACGCGGCCGCGGCTCGGGAACGCCTGATGACGGTCTTCGAGCTGTCCGAGATCCAGGCCCAGTACATCCTGGACACACCGCTGCGCCGGCTGACCCGCTACGACCGGCTCGAGCTCGAGCGGGAACAGGACACGCTGCGGGCGGAGATCGCCGAGCTGACCGCGATCCTGGACTCAGACGCCAGGCTGCGCGGGCTGGTCAGCGATGAACTCGCGGACGTGGCCCGGAAATTCGGCACCCCGCGGCGGACGGTGCTGCTGGAGGGCGGCGAATCGGCCTTGCCGGCGGCGGTCCCCCTGGAGGTGGCCGACGACCCGTGCGTGGTGCTGATGTCAGCGACCGGGCTGCTGGCGCGGGTAGCGGTCAGCGGCGACGCCGAACGGGCCGTCGTTCCGCCGCCCGAGCATGCCACTCGCGCCGCCCAGGACGCGATCATCTCGGCGATCCGGGCCACAGCACGGGGCACGATCGGGGTGGTGACGTCCGCGGGACGGCTGGTGAAGCTGAACGTGCTCGAGCTGCCCGCGCTGCCGCCGGGGGCCGGGGCGGCGTCGCTGGCCGGCGGCACGCCGGTCACCGAGTTCACCTCGCTGGAGGCGGGCGAGACGGTGGTCGCGGTGGCTTCGGTTGATACGCCTGGTGCTGGTATTGCGCTGGGAACCGCGGAGGGCGTGGTCAAGCGGGTGCTGCCTGATTACCCGCAGGCCAGGGACGAGTTCGAGCTGATCACGCTGAAGGAAGGCGACCGGGTGACCGGCGCCGCCCAGCTATCCGCCGAAACAGACGAGCTCGTGTTCATCACCAGCGACGCGCAGCTGCTCAGGTTCCCGGCGTCGGCGGTGCGGCCGCAGGGCCGGGCGGCGGGCGGTATGGCCGGCGTCCGGCTGTCGGCGGGCGCGTCGGCGGTGTGGTTCGGGGCCGTGGGCGCCGACGCGGCCGCGGGGACGCCCGCGGGCCCGCCTGGTTCCTACTCCCCCGCCGTCGTGGTCACCGTGGCGGGCAGCGCGGACGCCCTGCCCGGGGCGGCCGCGGGCACCGTGAAGGTCACCCCGTTGCACGAGTACCCGGCCAAGGGCCGGGCCACCGGCGGCGTGCGCTGCCACCGGTTCCTCAAGGGCGAGGACACGCTCGTCATGGCGTGGGCCGGACCTGCCCCCGCGGTGGGGGCCAGCGAGTCGGGCGCCCCGGTCGCGCTGCCGGATCCGGTTGGCCGGCGCGATGGCTCCGGCGTGGGGCTCAGCGGACCGCTGGCCATCCTCGGCGGGGCGGTGCGGGTGGCCTAGATTCGGCGCCGGGGTTCGGCGCCGGAGGGCAGATCCCTCAGATGTCAATACGCGAGGGGTCGAGCTCGGCGGCGCCGCCGACGATGAAGTCGCGGCGCGGGGCGACCTCCGAACCCATCAGCAGGCTGAACATATCCGCGGCCGCGGACGCGTCCTCGATCCTGATCCGGCGCAGGGTCCGGTGCCTGGGATCCATGGTGGTCTCGGCGAGCTGGGAGGCGTCCATCTCGCCCAGGCCCTTGTACCGCTGGACCGGCTCCTTCCACCGCTGGCCGCGCCGCTCCAGCTCCAGCAGCGTCCGGTTCAACTCCGCGTCGGAGTACGTGTACCGGTATCTGGCCTGGCCCTTGCGCACGTGGCTCAGCTCGATCCGGTGCAGCGGCGGCACCGCCGCGAAGATCCGGCCCGCGTCCAGCATCGGCCGCAGGTACCGGTGGAACAGCGTCAGCAGCAGGGTCCGGATGTGCGCGCCGTCCACGTCGGCGTCCGCCATGAAGATCACCCGCTGGTACCTGGCCGAATCCAGGTCGAACGAGCTGCCCGAGCCCGCGCCGATCACCTGGATGATCGAGGCGCACTCGGTGTTCTTGAGCATGTCCGCCAGCGATGCCTTCTGCACGTTGAGGATCTTGCCGCGGATCGGCAGCAGCGCCTGGAACTCCGAGTTCCTGGCCAGCTTGGCGGTGCCGAGCGCGGAGTCTCCCTCCACGATGAACAGCTCGCTGCGGTCATCGGCCGACCGGCAGTCGACCAGCTTGGCCGGCAGCGACGAGCTGGCCAGCGCCGACTTGCGCCGCTGGTTGTCGCGATGCTCACGGGCGGCGATGCGCGCCTTAGCCGCCGACACGACCTTCTCAAGGACCGAGCGGGCCTGCTGCTTGGCACCACGCGGCGGATTCTCCAGGTAGGCCTTGAGCTGCTCTCCCACCACCTGCGCCACGATCGCGGACGCGGCCGGGGTGCCGAGGACCTCCTTGGTCTGCCCCTCGAACTGGGGTTCGGGCAGCCGTACCGATACCACCGCCACCAGGCCCTCGAGCGCGTCTTCCTTGATGACGGGCTGATCGCCGTTCTTCAGCAGCCGGGCCGTACGCAGCTGGTCGTTCAGCGTCCGGACCAGGGCCCGCTCGAAGCCCGTGACGTGGGTGCCGCCGTGCGGGGTGGCGATGACGTTCACGAACGAGCGGACCACCGAGTCATAGCCCGCCCCCCACTGGACGGCCACGTCGACGTGGAGCTCACGCTCGACGTCGGTGGGGGTCATGTGGCCCCGGTCGTCCAGGACCGGGATGGTCTCGGTGAAGCGGCCGGCCCCGGTGAGCCGCAGCACCTCGGTGACGGGCTCGCCGGAACCCAGGTGCGCGCAGAACTCGCTGATGCCGCCGTCGAAGCGGAACTCGGCCTGCCGCGGCTCTTCCCCGTCGTCGCTCCCGGCCTCCTGGCGGATGCTGATGGTCAGGCCGGGCACGAGGTAGGCGGTCTGCCGGGCCCGCTCGGTGAGCGCGTCAAAGCTGAACCTGGCGTCCTTGAGGAACACCTGCCGGTCCGGCCAGAACCTGATCCTGGTCCCGGTGACCCGGCTGGCCACCCGGCCGAGCGGCCGCAGGCCCGCCCGCCTGGTGAAGTCCGCGTCGGGGCCGGGGCCGGCGAACTCGCCGGTGACGCCGCGGCGGAAGCTGGCCGCCCAGGTGCGTCCCTCCCGGTCGACCTCGACGTCCAGCCGCGCGGCCAGCGCGTTGACGACGGACGCGCCGACACCGTGCAGCCCGCCGGACGCGGTGTACGAGCCGCCGCCGAACTTGCCGCCCGCGTGCAGCCTGGTCATCACCAGCTCCACGCCGGTGAGCTTGGTCTTGCGCTCGACGTCGACCGGGATACCGCGGCCGTTGTCCCTGACCTCGGCCGAGCCGTCCGCGTGCAGCAGCACGTCGATCCGCGAGCAGAAACCGCCCAGCGCCTCGTCGACCGCGTTGTCGATGATCTCCCACAGGCAGTGCTGCAGCCCGCGGCCGTCCGTCGACCCGACGTACATGCCGGGCCGCTTGCGCACGGCGTCCAGGCCCTCAAGCACCGATAGGTGCCGGGCGGTATAAGCGTCAGCGGGAACGGCAGGCACGGCAATCCTGGGAGCAGCGGTGGTGAGGGTGGACACCCTTCGAAGGGTAGCGGCCCCGGCCGGCTGACCGCGGCATGCCACGCGGCGGGCGGCCCGGAAATCCCAGACTGACCATGACGAATGCATCATCGGCCGGCATCTGGGTACAGCTTCGGTAGCGACACACGGTGCCTGTGTGCCGCCGGGTATACCCCCCGGGGACCGGCGGGACGCAGGCATCGCGCGTCACCGGTGACGGATGTGACCACGCTGTGTCCGGGTACGGTTTCGCTTGTGGCGTACACGACTCGGAGTAGGGAACGCTGACGCCGGGGTATGTGTTGTGCTGAGCTGTAAGGGCAGGAAACCGGAGCCAGAGGGATATTACCGGCCCGAGGCACTAGGCGAAGGAAGGCGACGTGACAGGAGCCATAGCCCCCACTAAGCCGCTGACTGCGCTGGACGTCTGCGATCGATGCGGCGCCCAGGCGTATGTTCGCGTGCTACTCGCCAACGCGGGAGAACTGCTTTTCTGCGCGCACCACGGCCGTCAGCACGCACAGGCGCTGGCCAAGGTCGCGGTAGACATCCAGGATGAGAGCAACCGGCTGTCCGAGCCGCAGCCGCAGTAGCGCGCTCCTTAGCAGCGCGCGACCGCAGCCAGGCCGGCAAGGGCGCCGACGTCAGTTCCGTTATTGACGTCGGCTTTCTTTGTGCCCGATCCCCCATCAGACAGCCAGAAACCCCGGACAGCAAAGACGCCGCCCGGGGTTTCTTTCCGTCTTAGTCGAGGTAGTCGCGCAGGACCTGGGACCTGGAGGGGTGCCGGAGCTTGGACATGGTCTTGGACTCGATCTGGCGGATCCGCTCGCGGGTCACGCCGTAGACCTTGCCGATCTCATCCAGCGTCTTGGGCTGGCCATCGGTCAGCCCGAACCGCATCGAGACCACGCCAGCCTCCCGCTCCGACAGCGTGTCAAGCACCGAATGCAACTGCTCCTGCAACAACGTGAAACTAACCGCCTCACCCGGCTGGATCGCCTCGGAATCCTCGATCAGGTCACCGAACTCACTATCCCCGTCCTCCCCCAGCGGAGTATGCAGCGAGATCGGCTCCCGGCCGTACTTCTGCACCTCAACGACCTTCTCCGGCGTCATGTCCAGCTCGATCGCCAGCTCATCCGGCGTCGGCTCCCGCCCCAGATCCTGCAGCATCTGCCGCTGCACCCGGGCCAGCTTGTTAATCACCTCGACCATATGCACCGGAATCCGGATCGTCCGCGCCTGATCCGCCATCGCCCGCGTAATCGCCTGCCGGATCCACCACGTCGCGTACGTCGAGAACTTATACCCCTTGGTGTAATCAAACTTCTCCACCGCCCGGATCAGCCCCAGGTTCCCCTCCTGAATCAAATCCAGGAACAGCATCCCCCGCCCGGTATACCGCTTCGCCAGCGACACCACCAGCCGCAAGTTCGCCTCCAGCAGGTGATTCTTCGCCCGGGTCCCGTCCTCCGCGATCCACTCCAGGTCAATCCGCGCGTCCACCTGCAACGTCCGGCGGCCCTCCGCCAGCTTCTCCTCCGCGAACAGGCCCGCCTCGATCCGCTTGGCCAGCTCAACCTCCTGCTCGGCGTTGAGCAACGGCACCTTGCCGATCTGCTTCAGGTAATCCTTAACCGGATCCGCCGTCGCACCCGCCACCGCCACCTGCGCCGCCGGCAAATCATCATCATCATCACCGAAGACGAAGATCTCCTCATCCTCACCCCCGCCATCCGGCGCGATCTTAACCACCCGCGCGGCCGCCACCCCGGCCCCCTCCGCCTCGCCGTCCGGCTCCGCAGACGGCCGGCCGGGCTCGGGCCCGTCGGCGCCCGCTGATCCGTCCACCTCGTCACCGGTCAGGGCGTCGGCCACCTCGACTACGTCGGGGATGTCGGGTTCCTCCAGGTCTGTATCGGCCAGATCCGGGTCAGCCAGATCCGGGTCAGCGAGATCCGGATCGGCCAGCTCCGGGTCAGAGAGCACGGCCGCCAGGTCCTCTTCGTCGGCGTCGGCGAGATCATCGAAGCTCTCGACATCCGCGTCGTCGTCGAGACCAGCATTGCCCAGACCCGCGTCGAGACCGACCGCGGTCAGGCTGGCGTCCGCGCCGGCGCGCAGCTCGGAAGCGTGCTCGTCAGAACCAGGCCCAGCCGGCCGGGGAGCCGCGTGAACCGCCTGATCCTCCACGGCCCGGGGCTTGGCGTCCGGCGTCCTGGGGCGCTTCCGCGCTGCGGAATTGGCAGCGCTCACGACCACGGTCACCCCTTCCTTCGCTGGATAGATGCCATTCGGGACAAATTCAACCCGCCTGCCTCCCACTTCATCACCATAGGCTGCGGCCGGGAGTGACTTGTACGCCTCGCCCGGGCCGAACTCCGCCGATCTACGCCGATCTCATCGTGGACCGCCCACTGGTACGTGCATCACCAGCACTGTGACGTCGTCATCCTGTTCGTGACCAGCGAGCATACGTTCCACCAGGTACTCAAGGAGCCGCCGGGGCTGGGCCAGCATATCCGCGTCGGCCCGTGCCGCCACCGCGGCCAGTTCCTCAAGCCCCCGGTCAAGGCCACGATTCCTGTTCTCTACCAGACCATCAGAATAAAAAACCGCCGTGCTGCCGGGCCGCAGGTTAAACGCGTGCTGCCGCCTCGGGCTGGCCCAGCCCAGCGGGGTGCCGGCCTCCACCTCGTCGAACCGCGGAGCGCAGCCCGCCTGTAGAACAAGAGCCGGCAGATGGCCCGCATTCCCGAGCACGCCGTCGCCGGTCTCCGGGTCGATCACCAGGTAGGCGACGGTCGTGACCTGTTCCTCCTGCTCAGTGGCGCTGAACAGGCGGTCAAGGCCGCCCAGTACCGCCGCCGGGCGCGAGTCGGTCAGCGCGAGCGCACGCAGCGCGTTGCGGACCCGGCCCATGCCGGCCGCCGCGGTGAGCCCCTTGCCCATCACATCGCCGACCACCACGGCCAGCCGCTGGTCCGCCAGCCGGAAGGCGTCGTACCAGTCGCCGCCGATCTCCATGTTCTTGGCCACCGGCCGGTACCTGGCCTCCAGGACCAGGCCGGGCAGCGTGGGCAGCTGGTCGGGCAGGAGGCTGCGCTGCAGCGTCTCCGCCGTCAGGTGCTCCCGCTCGTACAGCCCAGCCCGCTCGACCGCCAGCTGGCACTGGCCGGCCAGCGCCTCGAGGAAGACCCGCTCCTCCTCGGTGATCTTCCTCGGCCGGCCGAACGAGAACCGCAACGCGCCCAGCGGCGCGCCCGCGGCCAGCAGCGGCAGGCCGACCCAGGAACGCTCGTCGGAGGCCGCGATGCGGTCCGGATCGATATCGAGCTCGCCCTCGAACTGCCTGCGCAGGTCCTCCGGGTCCTCGACGAGCACCGGCCGCCGGGTCGCGATCGCCTTGGTCATCACGCTCGGGGACTCCAGAGTCAGCTCGCCGCCCGCCGAGTCGGGCGCGTCCCGCAGGTCGTCGTTGACGACCCGCAGCCGGGCGCTGTCGGGATCGAGCAGCGCGACGGCCGAACGCAGCGCGCCGATCGCGGTCCGGCCCACCTCGGTGATGACCTCGACCACCTGCTCGACCGTGAGCGCCTCGGCCAGCATCGAGGTGGCCTGCTGCAGCCGGGCGGTGCGCAGCGCGGCCGCAGACAGCTGCTCGGTGAGGCGCCCTCGCATCTCCTCGGCCTCCCGCTGGCTGGTGACGTCGGTGCTGGCCCCGACCCACTCCACGATCGTGCCGTCCCGCTCGATCGGCACCGCCCGCACGTCGTAGTGCCGGTAGGAGCCGGCCTTGGTGCGGATCCGGTAGCGGTCATCGAAGACCCGGCCGGTGCGCACGCACTCGCGCCAGTCACGCTCGACCCGCTCCCGGTCCTCGGGGTGTACCGCGTGGATCCAGCCGGACCCGGTGTACTCCTGCGCCGACTGGCCGGTGATCGACCGCCACTCCGGCGAGTCTTCCTTCATCGCGCCGTCGGGCGCCGCGACCCAGACCACCTGGGCGCCGCCCTGGACCAGTGCGCGGTAGCGCTCCTCGCTGCGCTTGATCTCCGCCGCGGCGGCCAGCGCCGCGGCGGTAGCCTCGGCGGCGGCCGCCGAAGGCGCGGCCGCGTTGAGCAGGATGAGGCCCATGCCGAAGATCTCCCCGGCCGCGTCGTGCACCGGGAACCAGGACGCGCAGCCGGACACGCCCGGCGCGTCGTCCCCGGTGTCTTTTTCTTCCGCGGCCTCGGTCGCCGCCGCGGGGGAGGTCAGGAGCGGGTAGCCGGGCTCGGTGACCGGCAGGCCCTGGGTCAGGACCAGCCGGAGCGCAGCCTCAGCCCGGGTGGCGATCTCCTGCGGCCACACCTCGGACGGCAGCAGGCCCGCGTAGCTAGGCGGACCAGCGTCGGCGCGGCGCGGACCGGCGTCGGCGCCGAGCCGGGTCAGGGCAGCATTCACCCAGCGGAAGCGCAGGTCAAGCCCGAATAGGGCCAGACCAGCCGGCGCCTCCACCATCAGCATGTCCACCAGAGCGGACTCGGGAGTGTCCCGTTGCCTGGGCACGGAGGTCTCCATGCTCACAACGAGCTCCCGCCTGCCGCGCCGGGGGCTGCCATGGGCGGCTCCTTCCCCGGGGTCATCGTTCCCGCTTCCCGGGACTATCGTTCCCGCAGCCAACCAATCAAGCGTGCCACAGTCCGGCAGTTGGTGCGGCCAGGTAAGCGGATTCGCGGATAGCGAACGGGTCTCTGCCATGCACCTCTAGTTTGCCCGGCGTGGCAAACGCCATCTAGGAGGCGGAATCACAGCGGGCATGACAACGTAGCATAGCGTCCGCATGTCCAGATCTGAGAGGCTATCTAGGTGAGCGCGCAGAGCCGTCACAGCCAGTCCCCTTCAGGATCGGGCAGCGGCCAGCGACCAGGCGCCGCTGTCCCGCCGCCGAATGCTCTGTTTGCCGAACTCCTGCGCGCCGCGCGCGAGCTCCTGGCCGTGCGCAGCCCGCTCGACGCGGAGCTCATGGTCAGCGAGCTGCTCGGGACCTGGTGGGGCCAGCGCGGCGGCGGCCGGCGGGCCGCCACGGTCGAGCAGCTGGTCGGCGAGGGGCTGGTCGACTACGCGGGTCGCCAGCGCAACCCGGCGGCGCTCGCCCTGCTCTCCGGCATCGCCTGCCTCGGCACCCCCCGGCAGGCGGCCAAGGCCGAGCGCGCGGCCCTGGACCTGATCGAGGCCGGCGTGCCCTGCCCCGGCTGGGCGGAGCACCTGGGCGCGGTGACCTCGGCGGAGTGTTACATCAACCCCGATGACCTGGGTGATCAGGACGAGGTCATCTGCGTGTTCAGCTACGCCGGGGAGGAACCGCACGCGCTGGTCACCATGGTGGACTACAACTCCGACGGGATGATCCGCGACGGCTGGGTCACCTCTCGGGTCGGCAAACTGCTCGACCACTGCCGCGAGGTGAGCAGCCAGCGCGGCGTCAAAGGGCCCGGGTCCGAGGGCAAGTACGCGTTCCGGCAGATCGACGCGGGACAGGCCAGGCACCTGCTGGAGGGCGCGCTCACCGTGACCGACGCGGCGGCCAACCCGGCGGTCAGCGACTCGTTCCCCTCCTACCACGCGTTCATACGGGCCAGGATCAGGGCGCTGCCGCCCTACCGCGGCCGCACGCTGGCCGGCCAGACGGGGCCGCGGCGGCTGGCCTGGAGCAAGGACCGGCGGGCTATGCTCGCGGCCGAGTTCCTGGCCTCCGACGAGGCCGAGGACCTCTCCGACCGCGGGTCGGCCAGCCACTGCGCCGACCGCATCATCGACTACGGGTGCGACAAGGACTTCGGGCGGCCGCTGCGGATGAGCCCGACCAAGGTGGAGACGTTCCTGCTCTCGTGGCTGCCGCGCAAGGTCATGCTGTCGTTCGCGGAGCAGGACGCCATGCCGCACGTCCTGGCCGCGTGGGTGCGGTGGGCGGGCCGCCGCCGCGGGCTCGACGACGCCGTGGTGGCCGAGACCCTCGAGACCGTGTTCAACTCGATGAGCCGGTTCGGGCAGGCCTACCGGGATCCGGCCGAGTTCGGCCTCGACTACGCGCTGGTCCGGCGGCTGCTGCCGGACTCCGACCTGGAGGCGCTGCCGCGGCGGGCGTTCGCGTTCCCGGTCCTTGAGGGCTGGCACTCCGGCAGCGACCTTTCCATCCTGGACCCGGCCGACCCGCGCGACCGGCGCGCGCTGCTCGCCGCCGACCACGCCACCCCGGCGCCCGGCGGCGTCGGCCGCCACATCGAGCGGCACCTGGTGCTGGCGGACCGGCTCTGGCGTGGTGACCCGCCCGAGCTTTGGGAGGCCGCGCAGCGGCTGCTTGACGCCGGCCAGGACCGGCACCTGGTCCTGCACGCGCTGATGGCCGTGCTCGATCACACCGGCGGCGACGAGGCCGCGCTGATCGCCGTGCTACGCGAGCTCGAGGCTGACGAGGGCTGATACCCCCGTCCGTTCGGCCTCAATTCTTGCGGCCTCAGCCGGCTACGGCGGGTCCGTATCCACCGCCACCTGGGGTTTCGATCACGAACACGTCGCCGGGGGTGACCTGGACCGAGTCGCAGCCACCCATGTGCGTGATGGTCTGGTCGGGGTGCTCGATCCAGTGCCGGCCCAGCGCCCCGGGCTCGCCGCCCGCCATTCCGAACGCGGGGACGCGCCGGTGCCCGGTCAGCGTGGTGACCGTCATCGGGGCCAGGAACCGCAGCCTGCGGACGCCGCCGTGGCCGCCGCGCCAGCGGCCCCGGCCGCCGCTGCCGGCCCTGATCCGGTAGGACTCGACCAGCACCGGGTAGCGCCACTCGAGCACCTCGGGGTCGGTGAGCCGGGAGTTGGTCATCTTGGTCTGCACCACGTCGGTGCCGTCGAAGCCGTCGCCCGCGCCCGACCCGCTCGCCACCGTCTCGTAGTACTGGTACTGCTGGTTCCCGAACGTCACGTTGTTCATCGTGCCCGACCCCTCGGCCATCACGCCGAGCGCCGCGTAGAGCGCCCCGGTCACGACCTGGGAGGTCTCCACGTTGCCGGCCGCGACCGCGGCCGGGTACTCGGGGGACAGCATCGATCCCCTGGGGATAGTGACGGTCAGCGGCTGCAGGCAGCCGGAGTTGAGCGGGATGTCGTCGTCCACCAGCGTGCGGAAGACGTACAGCACCGCCGCCATGGCCACGCTGGACGGCGCGTTGAAGTTGTCATTGAGCTGGGGTGAGGTCCCGGTGAAGTCGATCTCGGCGGTCTGCCGGCTTTGGTTGACGCGGACTTTCACCTTGATTCGCGCCTGGTTGTCCAGCTCGTAGGTGTACTCGCCGTCGTGCAGGGCGGTGATGACGCGCCTTACGGCGTCGGCCGCGTTGCGCTGGACGTGGCCCATGTACGCCTGGACGACGTCGAGGCCGAAATGTTCCACCATGTGGTGCAGTTCGGCGATGCCCTTCTCGTTCGCGGCGATCTGGGCGCGCAGGTCGGCCAGGTTGGTGGCCGGGTCGCGGGACGGGTACTCGGCCGTTTCCAGGAGGCTGATCGTCTCGGCTTCCTTAAGGTGTCCGTCCTGGACCAGCAGCAAGTTGTCGATCAGCACCCCCTCCTCCTCGACCCGGGTGCTGAAGGCGGGCATCGATCCCGGGGACACGCCGCCGATCTCGGCGTGATGCCCGCGGGAGGCGACGTAGAACCAGATGTCCTCGGGGTCCTCGGGCTCCTCGGGCTCCTCGGGCTCCTCGGGCTCTGACCACAACGATGGAGCATCGCTGTCGTCCTGGCCACGACGATGGAGCATCGCTGTGGTGGCCTGGCCGCGCGGGGGGAAAACTGGCGTGACTACTGTGATGTCCGGGAGGTGAGTGCCTCCGTGGTAGGGGTCGTTGAGGACGTAGACGTCGCCGCGGCGGATCCGGCCCTGATTGCGCTTGATCACCATCTTGATCGACTCGCCCATGGAGCCCAGGTGCACCGGCATGTGCGGGGCGTTGGCGATCAGGCCGCCTTCGGCGTCGAAGATCGCGCAGGAGAAATCGAGCCGCTCCTTGATGTTGACCGAGTGCGCGGTCGACTGCAGCCGCACCCCCATCTGCTCGGCGACCGACATGAACAAGTTGTTGAAGATCTCGAGCAGCACCGGGTCGGCGGCGGTGCCCGCGCCGGCCTGCGCGGGCCGGGCCTCGATGCGGGAGAGCAGCAGGTCGCCGCGGTCGCTCACCACGGCCTGCCAGCCCGGTTCGACCACCGTGGTCGCGAGTTCCTCGGCGATGATGGCCGGGCCGCCGACGGCGTGCCCGGGCCGCAGCCCGGCGCGCGGGAACAACTCCACCTGCGCCCACCCGCCCGCGGCGAACATCGGGACCCGTGCCTCGCTGACCGGCCGCTCATCTTCTTTTCCGGCCGAACGGGCCTGGGTACCAGCGGTGGCCTTCAGTGCTTCCTGGGCCCCGGTGACCTCGACGGACACGGCTTCGGCGATGACCGGCTTGCCGGGCATGAGGAAGGAGAAGCGCCGGGTGTATGCCGCCTCGAATGCGCTGATCATGGCCTCCAGCGAGGCGACGGGGACGATGACGGCGGTGTCGGTGCCTTCGTAGCGCAGGTGGGCCTTTGACGCGACGGTGATGCGGCCGGCGGGCACGCCCTCGGCGGCGACCTCGGCGCGGGCGTCTTGTTCGAGCGGGCGCAGGATCCCGGGGAGTTCGGCGAGCAGGGCCTGGCTGAGGGGGGCCTCGACGGCCTGCTCGCGCATGGCGATGATGTCGGCGAGCCCGATGCCGTACGCGGACAGCACGCCGGCCAGCGGGTGAATGAGGACCTTGGTCATGCCGAGCGCGTCGGCGACGGCGCAGGCGTGCTGGCCGCCGGCCCCGCCGAACACGTTCAGCACGTACTCCGTCACGTCGTAGCCGCGCTGGACCGAGATCTTCTTGATCGCGTTGGCCATGTTGGCCACGGCGACCTCGACGAAGCCGGCCGCCACCTGCTCGGGGCTTCTGCGGTCGCCGGTGGCTTCGGTGATCTCGTGGCTGAGCTGGGTGAAGGCGGCTTGGGTGGCCTGCGCGTCCAGCGCTTGGTCGCCGCTCGGGCCGAACACTTCGGGAAAGTGGGACGGCTGGACGCGGCCGAGCAGGACGTTGGCGTCGGTGACGGTGAGCGGGCCGCCGCGGCGGTAGCAGGCCGGCCCGGGGTCGGCGCCGGCCGAGTCCGGGCCGACCCGGTACCGGCTGCCGTCGAAGTGCAGCACGGAGCCGCCGCCCGCGGCCACCGTGTGGATGGCCAGCATCGGCGCCCGCATCCGCACCCCGGCGACCTGCGTCTCGTACTCGCGCTCGAACTCGCCGGCGAAATGCGACACGTCGGTGGACGTGCCGCCCATGTCGAACCCGATGACGTTGGCGTAGCCGGCTTTCTGCGCGGTCCTGGCCATGCCGACGATGCCGCCCGCCGGGCCGGACAGGATCGAGTCCTTGCCGCGGAAGCTGCCCGCGTCGGTGAGGCCGCCGTTGGACTGCATGAACAGCAGCCGGACCCCCTGGAGCTCGCGCGCGACCTCGGTCACGTACCGGCGCAGGATCGGCGACAGGTAGGCGTCGACTACGGTCGTGTCACCGCGGGAGACCAGCTTCATCAGGGGGCTGGCCTGGTGCGACTCCGACACCTGGGTGAAGCCCGCTTCCCTGGCCATGGCGGCGATGCGCTTTTCATGCGAGGTGTGGCGGTAGCCGTGCATCAGGACCACGGCGGCGCTGCGGAAGCCTGCGTCGTAGGCGTCTTTCAGTTTGTTGCTTATGGCCTCTTCGTCTAGGGGCGTGAGGACCTCGCCGTCCGCGGTGACCCGCTCGTCGGCCTCGATCACCCGGTCGTACAGCACCTCGGGCAGCACGATCCTGCGGTCGAAGATCCGCGGCCGGTTCTGGTAGGCGATCCGCAGCGCATCGCCGAAGCCCCGGGTGATGACCAGGACGGTCGGCTCGCCCTTCCGCTCGAGCAGGGCGTTGGTGGCGACCGTGGTGCCGAGCCGGACCGAGCCGACCCGGTCGGCCGGGAACTTGTCCTGGGGGCCCAGGCCGAGCAACTGCCTGATGCCGGCCACCGCGGCGTCGGGGTAGGCACGCGGGTGGTCGGACAGCAGCTTGTGCGCGACGAGGGTGCCGTCAGGGCGACGCGCGACGATATCGGTGAACGTGCCGCCCCGGTCGATCCAGAATTCCCAGCGCCCGGGTTCTTTGGTCTCCAGCGCTCTAGCCGCTCTAGCCGCTCTAGCCCTGGCCGGGCACGGCGAGGTCGCGGTAGGCCGTCTCCACGTCCGCGGCGGTCAGCGTGGTCAGGTCGGCCGCGGTCGCCTGCTGGTCCAGGCCCACCACCCGGACATCCCGGCAGGCGCAGGCCCGCTCGAACAGCGACCGGGCGAACCGGCCGTTGCCGAGCTCGTCGATCCGGCCCGAGTCGCACGCGTGCCGGAAAATCGTGGCCAGAACCCCGACCGCCTCCGGGTCGAACATGTCCCCGGCCTGCTCCGCCAGCAACACGGCGATGCGGACCAGGTCGTCGGGCTGGTAGCTGGGGAAGGTGACCCGGGTGCTGAACCTCGAGGCCAGGCCGGGGTTGCTGCGCAGGAACCTGTCCATGTCGTCCGGGTAGCCGGCCAGTACGATCACCAGCCGGTCGCGGTCGTCCTCGGCGCGCTTGAGCAGCGTCTGCACGGCCTCCGAGCCGAAGGCGTCACCGCCGGAGTACCCGTCGTTGTGCAGCGAGTACGCCTCGTCGATGAACAGGACCCCGCCCATGGCCGAGTCGACGAGCTTGTTGGTCTTGATCGCGGTGGAGCCGAGGTGCTCGCCGACCAGGTCGCCGCGGTGCCCCTCGATCACTTCGGGGCGGACCAGCAGGCCAAGCGCGGCGAAGATCCGGCCGAGAATGCGGGCGACCGTGGTCTTGCCGGTGCCGGGCGGCCCGGTGAACACGAAATGCCGGGTGGGCGGCTGGCTGGCCAGCCCGTGGGTGTCGCGCATCTTCGCTACGCGCAGCTGCGCGGCGATAGCGCGCACCTGCTGCTTCACCGGCTCCAGGCCCACCAGCTCGTCCAGCTCGGCGATCGCGCCTTCCACTGTCGGCGTGTCCTCGTAGCCGCGCAGCCGGCTCGTGAGCTCGCTGTAGGCCTGCTCCAGGTCGTGGGCGCGGATCGTCACCAGGTCCCTGGGCGCGGGATCGGCGCTGGCGGTCATCACCCGGACATCGCGAGCCTGGCCGGCCTTCTCGAGCAGGCTGCGGATGAACCGGCCGTTGCCGAGTTCGTCGGCGATCCGGCGGCGGCCGACCTCTTCCAGCGTGCGGTAGAGCACGGGCCGCGCATCCGCGTCGAGCATCTCGCCGCGCCGGTCGAGCGCGGACTCGGCCAGCGACAGCATCTCGGCCGGCGAGTAGCTCGGGAACTTCAGCCGGGTCGCGAACCGTGAGGCCAGGCCGGGGTTGGAGGAGAGGAATCCCTCCATCTGCTTCTCGTATCCGGCCAGGATGATGATGAGGTCCTCGCGGTTGTCCTCGGCCCGCTTGAGCAGCGTCTGGACCGCCTCGACCCCGAACCGGTCGCTCTGCCCGTCGCCCTCGTTGACCAGGCTGTACGCCTCGTCGATGAAGAGCACTCCGCCCAGCGCGGAATCGACAAGCTCATTGGTCTTGATGGCGGTCGCGCCGAGGTACTCCCCCACCAGGTCGGCGCGGTGCGCCTCGATGACATCGGGCATCTCGAGCAGGCCGAAGGCATAGAAGATCTTGGCGAGCACCCGGGCCACCGTCGTCTTGCCGGTCCCGGGCGGGCCGAGGAAGACGAAGTGACGCATCGGCTTCTCCGTAGTGACGCCGGCCACCGCCCGCCGACGGGCCGCCTCGATCGACGCGGCGATCGACCGCACCTGCTCCTTGACGTGCGTCATCCCGATCATCGCGTCGAGCTCGGCCATGGCGTCTTCGACCGAGATCTGCGGCCGCGGTTTGAGCGGGGCCGCCTGGTGGTCGCGCGCCGCCTGGTCGGCGTAGGGCAGCGCCGCGGCCTGGGCCCGGACGCCGTAGCTCGGAGCACCCGGATGGCCGCCGGTGCGGGTCGCCTGGTTTGCGGCGGCCCCGGCCTGCCCCGGGCCGGCGGCCTGGCCGGACTGGTCGAGGTAGCCGCCCGGGCCGTGACCGACCATACGCGCGTCCTGGATCCCCTTAGCTACCCGCCAGCCGAGCACGGCCAGGGCGAGCAGCCAGGCGGCGATCGTGCCGATCATCGGCACGGGCGGCCGCAGCTTCAGGGCGATGGCGCCCACCGGCACCGACCACAGCAGGGCCCAGGCGACCGTGCGGCACGGCACGAACCAGCGGGCCAGCGCCCGGGCGTGCGCGGCGAAGGCAACGGCGAAGGGCAGCAGCAGCAGCAAGAAAAACGAGGTCCGGTTCGCGTTCCCGCTGCCCACGGCGGAGAACACGACCAGCCCCCAGACCGCGACCGAGGCGGAAGCGATGGCAGTCCGCCGGCTCTGGACCACGGCGACGACCGCGTAGACCAGCGCGGCGAGGACGATCAGACCCAGCGTCACCGGGAAGAACAAGATGGCCGCGGCGACCACGACGACCTTCAGCCACGTCGGAGCCCGCCGGAGAGAACGCCAGATGCGGCTACCCCAGCTTGGCTTATCTGGCGCGGGCTGGGCCCTCTCGTTTGGCAGCATCTCGCTTCCTTGCCCTTAGTCCCTGCCCCGCAGCCTGGCCACGAACCCGGCGGCAAGATCGCCTGACCCATGGTCCCCGCAACCGGTTGCCGGACAGTCGTACGTCCTGTATAGCGCATCACCCATGATCACGACAGCACACACGTCGATACTGTCGGTGAAAGATGCGTCATAGTCGCGGCGAACCGGGGCCTCCCTCCTGAACGTCACCGGCCTTCAAGGCGGACACAGCCATGATGGACCGGGTACTCGCCGGCACGTCAAGATAAACACCATCACAAACATGACACCCCTGGCGTCAGATTGCCCCAAAATTGGCGAGAACTACCCAAAAGGCCTGAGAAGGAGCTTATATGTACAGGATCGAAGCGGAGCTGCTTATCCCAGGACACGGTGATCCGATTCGTGACGGGGTGGTTCTGCTCGACGGAGCCGGGATCGGCTACGCGGGGCCCGCCGCCATGGCCCCTCCGGCTGCAGGGGCGCCGGTGACCCGCGTGGTGACGGTCATGCCCGGGATGTGGGAGTGTCACGGGCATCTCCTGGGCACCAGGTCCTTTGACCTCACCCGGATCCCGCTCGAGCCTGAGGCACTGCGCGCCGCCCGCTGCACGCGGGACCTGCGGGCCGCGCTTGACGCGGGGATCACCTCGGTGCGCGATGTCGGCGGCCTCGGCGTGTACCTGGCCCGCGCCGTGGCCGAGGGCGTCGTGGCCGGTCCCGCGATATACGGCGCCGGGGCGATCCTGAGCACGACCGGCGGGCACGGCGACCTGCACGCTTTCCCGCTGGACTGGATCGAGGACTACGCCAGGACCGCCAGCATGATGCGCCTGGCCGACGGACCCGATGAGTGCGCCAGGGCCGTCCGCGAGCAGCTCAGGCGGAACGCCAAACTGATCAAGGTGTGCGCGTCGGGGGGCGTGCTCTCCGAGCTCGACGACCCGATCCACCAGCAGTTCACGCTGGCCGAGCTGCGGGCCATCGTGGAGGTCGCGGGGCTCGCCGACCGGGTGGTCGCGGCGCACTGCCACGGCAAGCCGGGCATCATGGCGGCGCTGCGGGCGGGCGTGCGCACCATCGAGCACGGCACTTACCTCGACGACGAGTGCTGTGACGCGATGCGCGAGTGCGACGCCATCCTGGTCCCGACCAGGACGATCATCGAGGACATGCTGGCGAACAAGGCGGCCGTGCCCGATTACGCGATGGCCAAGCTCGAGGCCATCGCCGATATCCACGCGCAAGCGGTGACGCGGGCCTACGAGCACGGCGTCACCATCGCGATGGGTACCGACATCGCCCTGACCGGCCCCGACCTGCCGAACGCGTGGGGCCAGAACGGGTCCGAGCCCGGGTACCTGGTGAAGCTGGGCATGAGCCCGCGGGAGGCGATCGAGGCGGCTACGGCCTCCGGACCGCTTACCCTCGGACCGCAGGCCCCGCGCAGCGGCCAGCTCGCCGCGGGCTACGACGCCGACGTGATCACCCTGGACGCCGATCCGCTGGCGGATATCGACGTACTCGCCGACCCCTCTCACGTCACCGCGGTGTGGACCGGCGGCCGGCTGGTCAAGGGCGCGGCGGCCTAGCGCGCACTTCCGCGCTAGGCGGCGTCTCGCGAATCGGCAGGCTGAGCTCTATCTCGTCATGCAGCGGGATGCCGTACTCACCCACCCTCGGTATCTCGGGCTTCTCAAGACGAGACCGGTCCACCGCACCCGGCCGGAGTTCGGCCAGCCGGAACCCGCGGCGCTGGTAGAAGCGAAGCGCGTCGACGTTGTCGTTGGTGGTAGTGAGTCGGATCTCGCGGCAGCGGAAACGGCGCGCCGTCCCGGCGGCCGCCTCGATCAGCCGCGTCCCGATCCCGGCCCGGCGTTCGATCGCGTTGAGCGTGACGATCTCGAGGAAGTCGCCCACGAGCTGGTAGGTGAGCAGGCCGACGACGCGGCGGGACCGTTCGGCGATGAACCCGGGGAACTCGGCGGGCCGCAGGACGTTACCGTGCACGGCGACCAGCTCGGAGCCCCACAGCTCGGCGACGAGCCACGAGAGCATCGGCCGGTCGCCCTCGCAGACTGGCCTGATCGTGACCTCCGGCTCATTCACCCCGTCATTATGCAGCCCAGGATGTTATAAGGCTGGTTCGCTGGGCAAGGCTCGATTCATGCCTGTACTAAGAGCCGTCGCGCGCCCCATGCTGGCGTCCATCTTCATCCTGCAGGGTTACGACTCCTTCCGTCGCCCCGAGAAATACGCCTCCAGGGCCGAGCCTGTGGTGCGGCCGATCGCGGAGCGGGTATCCGCCGTCCCGGCCAAGACCGACGACGCCGTCCGCCTCAACGGCGCTGTCCAGATGGTGGCCGGCTCGCTGCTGGCCCTGGGCCGGTGGCCGCGGCTGTCCGCGCTGGCGATCGCCGCGACCCTGGTGCCCACCACCCTGGCCGGCCACCGGTTCTGGGAGGAGGAAGAGGAAGGCAATGCCGCGCAGCAGCGCATCCACTTCCTGAAGAATCTGTCGATGTTCGGCGGCCTGCTGATCGCCGCGGCGGACACGGCCGGAAAACCCTCGCTGGCCTGGCGCACCCGGCACGCGGCCAAGACGGCGCGCCGGGAGGCGGCGCTGGTGGGAAAGACGGCCAGGGTGTCTGCCGGGGCCGGCGCCAAGGCCGGCGCCAAGGCCGGCCAGGCGTCGGCCAAGGCCGGTGCCAAGGCCGCTAAGGCCGGCCAGGCCTCGGGCGAGGCCCGTGCCAAGGCGGCCAAGGTCGGCGCCAAGGCGGCCAGGGCCTCGGGCCGGGCCGGGCTGAAGGCCAGCCGGTCCTCGGGCCGGGCCGGGCTGAAGGCCAGCCGGGCCTCGGCGAAGGCTGGGGCGGTAGCCAGGCTCTCGCCCGTCTGATCCCTGAGCTGGCTGAAGCCCGCGGAGCGCAGCGCGGGCGTGAGAAGCCTGTTCGCGCTGAAGAGCATGACCGGGTTCTCGCTGCTGGCGTGGCGCGCAGCCAATGAGCCTCCATCCACCCCGCGACCTTTAGGGCCTGTCCCGTAGATCTTGTCGGGCGCCCGCTGGGCGCCTGGCAGCCGCTGGTTCCGGGCCCGCAGGCGCTGGTTCCGGGCCCGCAGGCGCATGCCGTGTCGCCGGGCTGGTGCCCAGCCCCATGTCAGGGGCTGATGGGGCGGGCGGGGTCCCGGTGACCCGTTCGCGGTCCTACGGCCCCGGCCCGGCCGGGCCGCCGGGCCCGGGCCCGGCCCAGGAAAAGTCAGTATGAAGCGGCCGGCTCCGGTGGCCGCCCGTATGCCTGTTGGCTTATGTCGCGGGTCGCCGGATGCTGGAAGGTGCAAGTTCCCCAAGTTCCGGAGCCGTTATGGCGGAAGGGAGCCGGCCGTCATGTCCAGTGTGGCATCTGCGGCGGGGCTGATCCATCTGGGGATGGATACCTCGAAGAACGTGATCGTGGTGGCGACGCTGTGGCCGGGGGAGGACAGCCCGGTGACAGACCGGATCGCGAATGAGGAGGCGGCGGTGCGGCGGCTGGTCGGCCGGTTCGGGGACCGGTCGGTGCTGCGGTGCTGGTATGAGGCCGGGCCGGGGGGTTATGAGCTGTGGCGGCTGCTGGCCTCGATGGGGGTGGCGTGCCAGGTGGTGGCGCCGTCGCTGATCCCGAAGGGGGGCTCGGACAAGGTCAAGACGGACCGGCGGGACTCGCGGCGGCTGGCCCGGCTGCACCGGGCCGGGGAGCTGACGGCGGTGCGGGTGCCGTCGCCGGCGGAGGAGGCGGTGCGGGACCTGGTGCGGACGCGGGATGCGCTGCTGGCGGATCGCCGGCGGGCGCAGCAGCGGCTGACCGCGGTGCTGATGCGGCACGGGCGGATCTGGCGGGACGGGTCGTACTGGACGGCGGCGCACCGGGGGTGGATCGCCGCGCAGCGGTTCGGCGAGCCGGCGCTGACGTCGGCGATCGGGTTCTACCGGGCCGCGCTGGATACCCGGGAGGCCGAGCTGGCCGCGGTCGAGGCCGAGCTGATGCCGTGGGCGGCCCGGGAGCCGCTGGCCGGGCCGGTGGCCCGGCTGGGCTGCTACCGGGGCATCGCCGAGCTGACCGCGCTGACGCTGGCCGCCGAGGTGGTGGACTGGCGCCGGTTCCCCGCCGCCCGGATGTTCATGGGCTGGACCGGGCTGGTCCCCGCCGAGTACTCCTCCGGGGAGCGGACCCGCCGCGGGCGCATCACCAAGGCCGGCTCCGAGCCGGTCCGCTCCGCGCTGACCGAGGCGGCGTGGGCCTACCGGCACCGCCCGGCGACCGGCGCGGGGCTGGGCCGCCGCCAGGCCGGCGCCGCCCCGGACACCCTGGCCCGGTCGTGGAAGGCGCAGCGGCGGCTGCACGCCCGCTACCAGCATCTGCTGCAGTCCAAGGCCGCGCCGGAGGCGGCCGTCGCGGTCGCCCGCGAGCTGGCCGGGTTCACCTGGGCCGAGATGACCGCCTGAACCCGGGCCCTGATGGCCCGCCCGAGCCGGTGGCGTACCGGGACGCTCGCCGCCGCAGGAACGACCCCCGTCACGATCAGTGGACGCCGGCGCGACTCCCGGCCAAAAGTCTGGGGCACCATCCTGCCGATGACAGACCTGCGATCCCGATACGCGCATATGAGAGTGGCAGTGACAGGCAGCAGCCCTCACGCCGCCCCGGTACGCCACCCCAGCCGTCCCCGCCCGCCGCCCGGCCCGGGCCAGCCCGCCAGCCCCATGCCCGGCCGCCCGATTGTCCCAGCGCGCGGAACGCCGGGGTCAAGGGCGCCTGCGGCGTCGCTGCGCGAGCGCTGCGCGCCCCTGTGACCCCGCGCACCGCGCGCGAGATCCGGCAGCGATCCCGGCCACGGGGCCATACCAGCACGCCCCCGCACCCCTTACGACAACCAGGCAAACCAGCAGAAAACCACCCGAACCAGGCACCGCAACAGCAAAAGCTTGACAGGCCGCTTCATATGAGATCTTGGAAGATCCGGCTTGCGCGGTAATCCTGGTACCCCAGGACTGCCCCGATCCTCCGCGGAAGCCGGATCTTCCACGTTAACCGGCGCGGGAGCGCAGGGCGCTGAGACGTCAGCGGCGGCAGGAGCCTGACGGGACAGGACAGGCCGGAGTGACACCTACCCCGGCCGGGCGGCACCGGCAGCACCCCGCACCCGAGCCGGATTTCAGGCGCCCACCCCAAGATCTACGGGACAGACCTTAGTTGCGGAGTTGCGGAGTTGCGGAGTGCGGAGTTGCGCGAGTAAGGCTTGATATTGGTGTGCCCGCTTTCACCTCAGGTGGCCTGAGTCCATCCCACGCTGGCCCCTCACCGTCGCCTATGACAGCCTTTGTCAAGGCGGACCGACTTCTCGGAACGGAAGTGACTGTCCATGGCTGGCGGAGCCTACGATCCGGAGGCGTGGCACGATTTCTTCATCGCCGCGGCAGGCGCTGCTGCGGCGCTCAGTGGTCTTATCTTCGTGGCGGTCAGCATCAACTTGCGCGACATTCTCGCTGAGGAGAAGAAGATCGGCAGCTCCTACCTCACCGGCCGCGCCCTCGAATCGCTAGTCGCCCTGCTAATCGTGCTCGGGATCAGTCTGGTGGGTTTGGATCCGTCCATCGGCCGGGTGACCTTCGCCGGGATCCTGCTGGTTAGCGCAGCCGGGTCAGCTGTATCTCCGGCCCGGGCGACCTCCGCCTACCGGTCCTCACGTGTCAAACCCATCGCCTACAACCTTCGGCTCTTCCTTGCCCTGCTACTGGCAGCTGCGTACGCCGTAAGCGGAGTCACCCTGCTGGCCCAGGGCGGTGGCGGACTGCACTGGCTCCCGTTCGCCTTCGTCCTCGCGGTCAGCATTGCCGCATCCAACGCCTGGATCTTGCTCGTCGAAGTCCTTCGCTAGAGGAGGCGGCACGAGCATGCTCTGGCAAGACGAACAGCTCGGGTATCGGGAAACTGGGCACTGACGCTTCCCCAGCCCTTTCAGGCCGGGGAAGCGTCAGCATGTTGCATCTGATGCAATACTGCTCAGTTCTAGCTGCAGCCGCTGGTGGAACCGCAGCCTTCGCAGACGTAGCAGCTGCCCGCGGGACGCATCTTGGTGCCGCAGGTGAGGCAGAGCGGGGCATCCGCGGTCCGGCCCTGCTGCGCCTCGATCAGCTCGGTTGAGCTGTGCGGGGCGACCGGGGTGTGGGCCGGGGTCGGACGAACCTGAACCGGGGGCTGTACCACGGCCCGTTCGGGATGAGGCTGTTCGACGGCGGCCGACTGGGCAAGTTCAATGGGATCCACATCCTCGCTCAGCCCGGCGGGGTCATGCCCGGCCACTTCGGCCGCGCGCTCGGCCGCGGACAGGATGCCGAGCTCGGCGCGCTCTTCGTAGGGCAGGTGGTCCAGCGCGAGGCGGCGGAAGATGTAGTCCATCACCGAGCTGGCGATCCTGATGTCCGGGTCGTCGGTCAGGCCGGCCGGCTCGAACCGCATGTTGGTGAACTTGGCGACGTAGGAATCCAGCGGGATGCCGTACTGCAGGCCGACCGAGATGGCCATGGAGAAGGCGTCCATCACGCCGGCCAGCGTAGAGCCTTGCTTGCCGAGCTTGAGGAACACCTCGCCGACGCCATCGTCCGGATAGCTGGAGGCGGTCATGTAGCCCTCGGCGCCCGCGACGGAGAACCTGGTCACGGTGGCGGGCCGCTGCCGGGGCAGCCGCCTGCGGACCGGCCGGTGCTCGTGCGGCGCGGCCGGAGCCTGGGCGGCCGCGGCCGTCTCGGCGGGCTTCTTCCTGGCGTCCGAAAGCGGCTGGCCGACCTTGCAGTTGTCGCGGTAGATAGCCAGCGCCTTCAGGCCGAGCTTCCAGCCCTCGAAGTAGATCCGCTCGATCTCCTCGACGGTGGCGCTCTCCGGCATGTTGACCGTCTTACTGATGGCACCGGACAGGTGCGGCTGTACGGCGGCCATCATCCTGACGTGGCCCATCGGGATGATCGCCCGCTCGCCCATCGCGCAGTCGAACACCTCGTAGTGCTCGGGCCGCAGGCCGGGTGCGTTCACCACATGACCGTGCTCGGCGATGTACTCGGTGATCGCCTCGACCTGCTCGTGCGGGTAGCCGAGGTTCTTCAGCGCCCGCGGCACGGTCTGGTTGACGATCTGCATGGAGCCGCCGCCCACCAGCTTCTTGAACTTGACCAGGGCCAGGTCGGGTTCGATGCCAGTGGTGTCACAATCCATCATGAGGCCTATGGTGCCAGTAGGCGCGAGTAGGCTACTTTGGGCGTTTCTGTACCCATTTGTCTCACCCAGTTCGATGCACTCGATCCAGGTCTGGTTGGCCAGGTCGAGGATCTCCCGGTCCATCGTGGCGACCGGGCGGATGTCCTCGCTGGCGTCCGCGTGCTTGCGGATGACGCGCTTGTGCGGCTTGGCGTTCCGCTCGTACCCCTCGTAAGGGCCGACCGCTCCGGCTAGTTCGGCCGATTTCTTGTACGCGGCACCGGTCATCAGCGAGGTGATCGCGGCGGCGATGGCCCGGCCGCCCGCCGAGTCGTAGGCGTGGCCGGTGGCCATCAGCAGCGCGCCCAGGTTGGCGTAGCCGATGCCGAGCTGCCGGTAAGCCCGGGTGGTCTCGGCGATCTTCTCGGTCGGGAAATCGGCGAAGCAGATGGAGATGTCCATCGCGGTGATGATCAGCTCGGAGATCTTCTTGAGGCGCCCGGCGTCGAAGGTGTCGTCCTCACGGAGGAACTTGAGCAGGTTGATGCTGGCCAGGTTGCAGGAGGAGTTGTCGAGGTGGACATATTCACTGCAATTAGCTACTACGGTGCCGCCGACGATGTAGGAGTGGTTCCTCGGCTCGGTGAGGTTGTAGGTGGTCTCGAAACCCTTCGACACGCGGCTGACCATGCGGACGCTGCGGTCGACGTTATAGAAGCCAGTCCGCTCGACGATCTCGGCCAGCTTGGCCTGCTTGCTGGGGAGGCTGAAGCCGATGAGCCGGTGGAATTCCCGGATGGCTCCTGCGGTGATGCGCAGGTCATAGGAGGGTCCGTCGGAGCCATAGCTGGCTTCGGTGCCGTCCTTGCGCGTGTAGCGGAACGAAGGTGCCTTCTTCACGCCTGTCATGTAGATACGCGACGCGATGCCGAGTGAGGCGAGAAGCTCCTGCACGCCAATAAGCAGTTCTTCAGAGCGGCTGCCCAGACCGACGTACCTGGTTTCCTTGCCCGCCTGGTGCACGACGCAGCCGTCCGCGTCGAACAGGCCACGCAGGAACGCGATCATGGCGTCTTCGGGCGCCTCGTAGACCGAAGAGGGGACTACCTTTTCCGCGGCCCGTCCCTCGGCTACGCCGAGGGCGTGCAAGAACTGGCCGAACGGCCGGCTCACGCGTAGCTGCAGCGTGCCATTTGCCTGCACGCTCGGCTTGCTCTCGAAGTCCGTGATCTTGGTCAGCAGGGCATGGTGCTTGGGCAGGATGACATCTTTATCCTCGTCGGAACCGTAGACGGTCACCGAGCTCGCACCGCGCGCATCGATGCAACCGTCACCGACTAGCCAGCCCAGGTAGTGCGCAAACTCCTCATCCCATTTACTGGGAACCTGCAGCGGCTTACGGGTCTTCTCGTACTCGACCGTGAGGATGGCATGCATGGGGAGGCGTTGATCGGCCATGTGACGCGACGCGTGCTGGAACGAGCGGACAACCCTGTCGTCGGCGGTCAGCTCTTCGGCATGGACCCATCCCCTGTTCGCGGTCCAGACACGGTGACCGGGAGTGCATCGTAGCCTTGCGCCGTCCGAGAAGCGGAGCTCGAGGATCTCATTCCTCCCCGTGACCATGTACCGCGTCGGGGACGTCGCCGTTACCCGCTCCTGCGGATCGGCCTCGGCTGTCACGTCGTTCGTGTAAACGCCGAACTCCTCCTCGTTCGCAGCCCGGCGTACCAGGTCACCGATCCGGATGAGTCCCTTGTCCGTTACCACTCGCTGATCAGCCGGGAAGCACGGATTACTTGCGCTGATGCGGCCGGATTCCGGGCAGGTGTGCCAGTCGTTGATCGTGCCGTCGTACTGGATGCCCGGGTCGGCGCAGTCCCATGCCGCCTGGGCCATCATGCGCATCAGCTTCCGCGCGTCGACCCGCTCGACGACCTCGCCGGTGCGGCGGGCCAGCAGGTCGAACTCCTTGCCTTCCTCCACCGCCCGCATGAACTCATCGGAGACGCGGACCGAGTTGTTGGCGTTCTGGTACTGGACGCTGATGATGTCCTTGCCGCCGAGGTCCATATCGAATCCGGCGTCGCGGAGCACCCGGACCTTCTCTTCCTCACGCGCCTTGGTCACAATGAAGTCGGCCACGTCCGGGTGGTCGACGTCGAGCACGACCATCTTGGCCGCGCGCCTGGTGGCGCCGCCCGATTTGATCGTGCCGGCTGAGGCGTCGGCGCCGCGCATGAAGGAGACCGGACCGCTCGCGGTACCGCCGGACGACAGCAGCTCCTTGCTCGACCGGATCTTGGACAGGTTGACACCGGCACCCGACCCGCCCTTGAAGATCAGTCCCTCCTCCCGGTACCAGTCGAGGATGGCGTCCATCGTGTCGTCCACAGCCAGGATGAAGCACGCCGATACCTGTTGTGGAGACGCGGTGCCTACGTTGAACCAGACTGGGGAGTTGAAGCTGAAAATCTGGTGGATCAGGGCGTACCTGAGCTCGTGACCGAAGATCTCGGCGTCCTCGTCGGAGGCGAAGTAGCCGTGCTCCCGCCCGGCCTTCTCGTAGGTGCCGACAACCCGGTCCACGAGTTGCTTGAGGCTCCACTCGCGCTGCGGTGAGCCGACTGCGCCGCGGAAGTACTTGGTGGTCACGATGTTGGCGGCGTTCACCGACCAGAAGTCGGGAAACTCCACGCCATGCTGCTCGAAGTTGACCGAGCCGTCCCGCCAGTTCGTCATCACGACGTCCCGGCGCTCCCACGTGACCTGGTCGTAGGGGTGCACGCCCGGCGTGGTGTGGATGCGCTCGACCTTGAGGCCGCCCCGTCGGGCCTGCGGGCTCTTGCCTCGGCGGGTCCCCGCTCCGCTCACCGTCTCCGTCATTCTGTCCCCCTTCCGGGACCCTTCCGGATCCCTGCCTGACCCTGCATGGCCATACGCAACGATGACAACTCTGGTGCCCTTAGGACGCCGGTTCCGTATCCGCCGTGGCGGCGTTATGGCCCTGGCGCAGGGCGGATATCTCGTCCTCGAAGTCAGCGAGGGACTCGAACCCTCGGTAAACCGAGGCGAACCTCAGGTAGGCAACCTCGTCGAGGTCCCGCAGCGGGCCCAGGATGGCCAGGCCTACCTCGTGCGAGGGCACCTCGCCCAGCCCCCGCGCCCTGATCGTCTCTTCCACCTGCTGCGCCAGGATCGCCAGCTTGTCCTCGCTGACCGGCCGTCCCTGGCAGGCGCGCTGCACGCCGCGGATGATCTTGTTCCGGGCGAACGGCTCGGTCACGCCGCTGCGCTTGGCCACCATCAAGATGACCGTCTCCTGGGTGGTGAACCGGCGCCCGCATTCGGGGCACGACCTCCGGCGGCGGATCGCGACGCCGTCGTCGGCGGTCCTGCTGTCGATGACCCTGCTATCCGGGTGACGACAGAACGGACAGTGCACGCGATCACACCTCCCTGGCCGTCATGCTGTACTCACAGTCTACCTTGTGAACACAACTTGTGGAAAAAACACAACGATGTAAGTACTAGATGTTGTGGTTACCGTAGACCACCAGGATGGCTGGAGGCAAGCGCGTGCGAGCAGTCAGTCCAGAAACCCTGGCCGCTGAGCAGCTCGGGCGGGTGCGCCGGCGTGTCGTCCCGGGCGTGTCGCGGCGCCGGAATTTCCGCGGGCGGGGGTCCCGGGGACCGCTTTTTAGCTACGCGGTACCCACAGCCGCTGGCCCGCGAAGACGGTGTCGCCAGCCAGCGCGTTCAGCTGGATGATCTGCCGGATGACCAGGCGGGTATCGGCGTCCGGATCCGCGCTCTCCGCGACCGACCACAGGCTCTGGCCCGGGCGGACGGCTACCTGGGCGAGGCCCGACCTGGCCGCGCCCGGGGCCGCGGAATGGCTGATCGCCTGCGCCGCGCCCGCGACGATCAGGGAGAGCGCGGCCACGAGCAGCACAGCCGCCGCGGCGACCACGACACGTCCGCGCCTGGTGAGCCGCAGCGGACTGGCGGCCTTCGTGGGGCCGGCAGGCACGCGGCGGGCCGCTACGGGGCGCGCTGGCATGCGGAGCTCGGACGTGGTGCGGGGAGCCGGTACCGGGCGCACCAGCACGGAGGGGGTGGCCACGGCGCGCGCCGGCCCGGAGGGAGCTGGTGCGGGGCGGCCGGGGACGGCAGATGCCGCCACGGGAGACGCCGTTACAGGAGACGGGGCGGCGGGAGACGCCGCTACGGGGGCTGGTGCTGTGGCGGTCTCGGCGCTGTACAACACGCGGAGCTCCGGGCGGGGCCTGGCATTTTCCCCCGCGCCGGATTTTGGCAGTGCCGCCGCTCGCATCGCATCCATGGCGACCTCCATGTTCAAACCCTCGTTCGAGCAATACCTAGTTCGATCGTACCCCAGTTCGATCGTATTATTGTTCGATCGAACGGGTACATAAACGTTGTATCGCGCGGGTCTGACATTTCTGCGACACGTCGAACAGATGTTTGGGATCTCGAGCGAGAACCGTTACTCTCTACTCAGCATGCAAGAACCCGGACACGGAAGGTCATCAAGATGGAGGAAACCGCCATGGGGGGCACCGCAACAGGTACTTCCAAGGCCGATCAAGCAGAGGCGCCCAGACCTAAGGGACGGCCGGGCCGCAAGCCGAAGGGCAGCGTGCCGGTCATCATCCCCGACACGCCGGACCGGCCTGATCCCGATCACGTCCTGACCTGGCGGCAGCGTAAGGTACTCCAGGTCATCCGGGAATCGGTACAGAAGCGCGGTTACCCGCCCTCGATGCGGGAGATCGGCGAAGCCGTCGGCCTGACCAGCACGTCGAGCGTCTCCTACCAGCTCAGCACGCTGCAGAAGAAGGGATACCTGCACCGGGACGTGGGCCGGCCACGGACCGTCGAGGTGCGGCTGCCGGGCCACCCGGCGGTGCGGCCGGAGCCCGGCCGCGAGGAGGAGGCCGCCGACATTCCCGGCATCGACATCCCCTCGCAGGAGGCCATCTACGTGCCTCTGGTCGGGCGGATCGCCGCGGGCGGGCCGATCCTGGCCGAGCAATCCGTCGAAGACGTCTTCCCGCTGCCCAGGCAGCTAGTTGGCGACGGCACGCTGTTCCTGCTCAAGGTGGCCGGCGACTCGATGATGAACGCGGCCATCACCGACGGGGACTGGGTCGTAGTCAGGGAGCAGAAGGTCGCGGAGAACGGCGAGATCGTGGCGGCGATGCTCGACGGCGAGGCGACCGTGAAGACGTTCAAGCAGGGCGACGGGCACGTCTGGCTGATCCCGCACAACCCGGCATACACGCCGATCCTCGGTGACGAGGCCACCATCCTCGGCCGCGTCGTCGCTGTGCTCCGCCGCATCTGAGCACGCAAATGCCGCATCTGGGCACGCAGTGGTCGGGAGGTGCGGAGGCG
Organism: uncultured Actinomycetota bacterium; assembly: GCA_963844625.1. Taxonomy (GTDB): domain Bacteria; phylum Actinomycetota; class Actinomycetes; order Streptosporangiales; family Streptosporangiaceae; genus Palsa-504. The sequence goes on from CAWJPF010000004.1 coordinate 250,900, forward strand.
TTCGAACCCGCCTAGGGTCGAGCGCGTCCGCCCCGATCAAGGTGCGCCGTGGGCGCGGAGACGGCCTCGGTGTTTAGGCGGCCACTATGCTGACGAGTTTCGGCGCTCGCACGATGACCCTGCGGACCTGCTGGTCACCCAGCGTCCGGACCACCCCGGGCGCGATTAGCGCGAGTTCGCGAAGCTCATCTTCGGCGATGCCCGGCGAGACCTCGAGCTTGTCGCGCACCTTGCCGTTGACCTGCACCACGCACGTGACCTTGTCCTGGGTGAGCAGGCTCGGGTCCGCGTCCGGCCAGGCCACCCGCGCTACCGAGGGCTTGTGCCCGAGCACTTCCCAGGCTTCCTCGGCCGTGTAGGGCGCGAACAGCGATACCAGCACGGCCAGTACCTCAGCCGCCTCGCGGACCGCCGGGTCAGCCGCTCCCGGGCCGGAGTCGATGGCTTTGCGCGTAGCGCTGACTAGCTCCATCAGCCGGGCTACGGCCACGTTCAGGTGGTAGGACTCAACCTGGCGGGTGACCTCCTCGATGGTCCGGTGCGTGACCCGGCGCAGTTCGGTGTCTCCGGCGCCGCCGGTCGCGTCCCCCGTCCCTGGGTCAACCCCTGTCCCGGGGTCGGCCTCGGCGACGTCGGCGGCGATCCGCCAGACCCGGCCGAGGAATTTGACCATCGCCTCCGGGTGCATGTCCGCCCAGTCGATGTCGTCCTCGGGCGGACTGGCGAAAATCATCGTCAGCCTGATCGCGTCGACGCCGAAGCGCTCGATCTGCTGCCCCAGGTCGACGCCGTTGCCCAGCGACTTGGACATCGCCTTACCGTGGTTGATCACCTGGCCCTGGTTGATCAGCCTGGTAAACGGTTCGGTGAAGTCCACCAGCCCCATGTCGTACAGGATCTTGGTAAAGAACCTGCTGTACAGCAGGTGCAAGATGGCGTGCTCGACGCCGCCCACGTACATGTCCACCGGCGCCCAGCGGCTGACCTCGGCCTGGTCGAACGGGCCGTCGGTGTAGCCGGGCGAGCAGTACCGGAACATGTACCAGGAGGAGTCCACGAACGTATCCATGGTGTCGGTGTCCCGCTTGGCCGGGCCGCCGCATGCCGGGCAGGGCACGTTCACCCAGTCCTCGGCCGCGGCCAGCGGGGACACGCCCCTGGGCACCAGGTCCTGGCCGCGCAGGTCGGGCAGCACCACCGGGAGCTGGTCGTCGGGCACCGGAACCTCGCCGCAGGACGGGCAGTGCACGATCGGGATCGGGGTGCCCCAGAAGCGCTGCCGTGAGACCAGCCAGTCCCGCAGGCGGTAGTTGACCGCCGCCTTACCCAGGCCCTTCTCCGCCAGGATCGCGGTGATCGTGGCGATGGCCTCCGCCTTGGCCAGCCCGTTAATCGGACCGGAATTCACGAGCGTGCCGTCGCCCGCGGTCGCGATGCCGGTCTGGGCCGGGTCCGCCTGCCCGGTGTCCACCACGATCCGGACGTCCAGCCCGTAGGCGCGGGCGAAATCCAGGTCACGCTGGTCGTGGGCGGGTACGGCCATGATGGCCCCGGTGCCGTAATCGGGCAGGACGTAGTCGGCGGCCCACACCGGGATCCGCTCGCCGTTCACCGGGTTGACGGCGTACCGGCCCAGGAAGACGCCGGTCTTCTCGCGGTCGGTGGACTGGCGTTCGATGTCGGTCAGCTTCCTGACCTGCGCCACATAGGCGCGCAGCTCGGGCAGGCGATCGGGTGCGCACAGCTGCTCGGCGAGCGGCGAGTCGGCCGCGACCACGAAGAACGTCGCCCCGTACAGCGTGTCGGGCCTGGTGGTGAATACGGTGACGGGCTCATCGCGGCCCTCGACCGCGAAGTGGACCTCGGCCCCCTCCGAGCGGCCGATCCAGTTGCGCTGCATCAGCAGGACGCGGTCGGGCCAGCTGTCCTCGAGCTGCTCGGCGTCCGCGAGCAGCCTGTCCGCGTACTCGGTGATCTTGAAGTACCACTGGTTCAGCATCCGCCGGACGACGTCGGCGCCGCAGCGCTCGCATTTGCCGGCGATGACCTGCTCATTGGCCAGGACGGTCTGGTCCACCGGACACCAGTTCACGTACCCGTCCCGGCGGTAGGCCAGGCCCCGCTCGTAGAAGCGCAGGAAAAGCCACTGATTCCAGTGGTAGTAGGTGGGATCGCAGGTCTGCAGCCGACGGCTCCAGTCAAAGGAGGTCGCATACCGCCGGAACGAGGCGGCCTGCGTCTCGATGTTGGCGTATGTCCAGTCGGCCGGATGGGAATTGTTCCTGATGGCGGCATTCTCGGCGGGCAGGCCGAAGGCGTCCCAGCCGATCGGGTGCAGCACGTTGCGACCCCGCAGGAACTCATAGCGTGCGAGGGCATCGCCGATGGCGTAGGCCTCGGCGTGGCCCATGTGCAGGTCGCCCGACGGGTACGGGAACATGTCAACCAGGTAGTAGCGCTCCCTGGGATCCGCGGGATCCTCGCTGGCGCGGAACGGTTCTAGCTCCGCCCAGCGGGCCTGCCACTTCTCCTGGACCTCACGGGGGTCATAGCGCTGCGCCAGCTCGGCGCTCTCGGCCGCTGTCATCGTTTCCTCACCATTGAATCGGTCCGGCCCCACCGGGGGTGATGATCACCTGCAATGAAAACGCCCCTCGACACGAGGGGCAGCCGCGTCAACGACGGTAGATTGACGCGGCTAGCTAAGAAGCAGCCGGACGGCACGCATGCGCAAAGGATAGCGCACCTGCCGGGTACCCGCCGGCCAGGTCCCCGGGGCTCGCTCCCTGGTACCGCGCGGCCGCGCTGACGCGTCCGTCCCGCGACGTCGGCGGGCGGCTAAGGACGGGAAGAACCCGTGTGCCCCGGAGAACCGCAGTGGGCGCACGACCGTTAAAAGCAGGATCTTCATGAATAGGTCGCATTCGCGAGCTGCCAGTCCGTCATGTCGCCACCGACCGCTTCCCACGTCACGAACGCGGCCTGGGCGTGACTTATTTCCAGCGCCGCCAGCCCAGGCGCTCGTGCGGATTGCGCTGGTATAGGGCCGGGCCGATCAGGTCGGACGGGAGCTGAACCCGGCCTGCGCATAGCGGTCAAAGGCTTCTATCACGGACCAGAAATGCATTCGTGCGCGGAAATCAGTGTGTCTCGTCATTCTCCTTGACGGGCGGCCCGCCAGCCCTTACTCATGATTGAGTAACCCAGCTGACCATTGGCGTCGCAGGAAAGCGGCGGCCAGCAAGACGGTGCCGCGGACCGGAGAAGCACGGTCCGTTCGGCAAATTAACCTGTGAGAACCCGCGAGGGCTCCCAGTCAGGCCGAAGTGGCATACCCGACGTCCCGTCCGCCGCCAGCCGCACGGACAGTATCTGGTGCAGCTCGATGTGGTTCCGGTCGAACCCGAGGCGGGAACCCGCCATGTACAGCCGCCACACCCGGGCGGTGCCCTGGCCGACCTCCTCGACCGCCTCGTTCCAGTGCGCGTCCAGGTTGGCGCCCCAGGCCGTCAGGGTCTTCGCGTAGTGCTCGCGCAGGTTCTCCTCGTGCCGTACTTCGAAGCCGGTGTCGTGTATGAGGGAGACCAGGTAGCCGGGTCCCTCGAGCTCGCCGTCGGGGAACACGTACCTGTTGATGAAGCCGGCCTTGCGGATCGGGGGCTCGAGGTTGTCCGGCCGGGTGATGCAGTGGTTGAGCAGCCGTCCGCCCACGTTCAGCTTGCTGAACAGGAAGGCGAAGTAGGACGGCAGATTCTGCTTGCCGATGTGCTCGGTGAGCCCGATGGAGCTGACCGCGTCGAAACCGGTTTCCGGTACGTCGCGGTAATCCATGTGCCGGACCTCGGCGAGCCCGGACAGGCCCTCCCGCTCGATCGCGGCCTGGGCCCAGGCGGCCTGCTGGGCGGACAGCGTGACCCCGAGCGCCTTGACGCCGTACTCTCGCGCGGCGTGTATCACCATGCCGCCCCAGCCGCAGCCGACGTCCAGCAGGCGCATGCCCTCACGCAGCCCGAGCTTGCGGGCGACCAGGTCGAACTTGTACGCCTGCGCCTCCTCCAGGGTCGCGTCCTCGCGCGGGTAGCAGGCGCAGGTGTACGCCATCGACGGCCCGAGCACCCACTCGTAGAACCGGTTGGACACGTCGTAGTGATGGGAGATCGCGTTGGCGTCGCGGCTCTTGGAGTGCAGGCGGCCGGACCGCCAGCGACGGTTCACCCTCACCTCCTGAGGCGGCGGCGGCATCCGGTGCAGCAGGAGCTTCGGGCCGCCGAGGGCGCGCAGGAGGCGCACTTTCTCGGCCGCGGTCATGCTCATCGACTGGGCCTTGGTCATCCTGGATAGGGCCTGGTACATATCGCCCTCGACGTCCAGGTGGCCGGCCACGTAGGCCCGGGCCAGCCCAAGCCCGCCCGGCGCCTGAGCCAGGTAGGCCACGGCCACCGGCGAGCGGACCGTGACCTTCACCGGAGATCCGGCCGCGCCGGCGCGACTGCCGTCGTAGGCCGCGAACTCGACCGGGGCATCGGGCCCCACGAATGACTCGAACGCCTCCGCTAGTGCCATCCTCGTGTGTCCCTTCCGTTCGTCCGACGCCTCAGCGTCCGCTGACACATTTTTCGTAGAGGCCGAGCAGGCGCGCCTCGCCGTCATAGGAGTGCTTGAGCGCGCGGTAGGCATCGCCGTTGTAGCGTCGGTAAAAGTCGTCCTCGGCGTAGAACGACGTCGAATACAGGGACTTCTGCCCGTCCAGCTTGGCGACCTCGTCTTCGACGAGGCGGTTGTGGTAGCCGTCCGTCCGGCCCGCCGGCAGCGGAACGGTGCCCCAGAACCCGAAGTTCACGTACACCTCACCGGGCGTCAGCGGGTAGAGGGACCAGACGCGCTCGTCGCGCAGCCGCAGCGGGCACATCCATACCGGGGTCATTCCCACATTTTCCTGGAAAAATCGCAGGAACTCGGCACCACGTTCGACCGGGATCTCCACGTCCTGGATGACGAACTCCCGTGGCGGGAGTTTCCGTCGTGCGTTCAGGACGTCGGTGAGGCCGTAGCGCCGGTCGAAGCCCACGAGCTTGCGGTACACATCGCTGCGCCGGTAACGACGCGGCCATAGCCGCCTGACCAGCGGTTTCTGGACACCGAAGGGCCGCGAGCACCAGAACCAGTCAGTATCCCAGCGCCAGAGGTAGTCCCGGATGGTGAGGAAATCCTCCTTGTCGCGCCGGATCGACTCGTAATAGACCTGCTGGCCGGTGTAGTCGCTGCGCCATGGCGCGACATCGCTGAACGCCGCCACGGTGAGATAGAGCTCGTCGGGGCCGAACGCGGTCCCGTCGACGAAATCCGCCCGGTGGTCCTGGTAGCTTCCCTCCGCGGCGATCTGGCCGACCGCGTCCATGCACGCTTCCGGGGTCCCGAACCGGAAGTGGCGAAGGTGCACGAAGCGCTTAACCGGTTCGAGTTCGATTTTTAGCGACAGGGTGTAGCCCAGCGTTCCGAAGGAGTTCGGGAAGCCGCGAAACAGGTCCGAATGCTCGTTGTCCTCGGTGGCCCGGACGACGCGGCCGTCGCCGGTGAGGATCTCCATCTCGGTCACGGACTCATGCGGCATCCCGTTGCGCAGGGACGAGGACTCGATGCCCAGCCCGGTGACGGCACCGCCGAGGGTTATCGTCTTGAGCTGGGGCACCACCAGGGGCATGAGCCGATGCCTGAGCGTCGCGTCGCACAGGTCCTCATAGGTCGTCATGCCGCCGACCCACGCGGTCCTGCGGTCTGGGTCGACCCGCAGGACATCGCCGAACGCGGAGACGTCCAGGCCGCGTGCTGCCGTCTGGGCCCGCGGGCCTTTGCCATCCCCGGATTCGCGGAACCTGAACAGGTTGGAGGTGCGCTTGGCCAGCCGCACCGGCGCCCCCGGCGGCCAGGCCGCGTAGGCGTCACGCAGTTCAGCCACCGCGACCTCGTGCGCGTCGGCAGTCATGCGGCATCCTTCCGGTTAAAGGCGTTCCCCTACGGAGGAACGGCCGGAGACAGATAAACAGGCACGATACAAACTGAGCTGGACGAACGTCTCGGGCAGTGTACTCGGAACGCCGGGCCTTCCTCGTCGCGGCCGACCCCGATATGCCGCTGACCTCAAGATTCCTCGTCTGGGTCCAGGTCGTGGACATCGAGGTCCAGTTCGTGGTCGTCGTCCGGGCCGTCGTCGGCTTCGGCGTCGTCATAGCTGGCCGCCACCTCTTCCGGGGTCATCGGCAGCCGGGCTAGCGACGGCGGTGCCCCAGCGGTGATCACCTGCCGCAGGAGCAGGGCCATCGAGTAGCGGGGATCGTCCGCGAGGGCCCGGTCGAGCGCCACGTTCGCCAGCGCCCCGTCGCCGCACTGCCAGGCCACGAAGGCGAGCAGGGCCGCGGGCGCGGCCACGTACCCCGGCTGTGCCCGCCGGGTCACGTCAGTCCACAGCCGCCGGTGCGCGTCCAGGTAGGCGGGATCCATCCGGGCCCAGGCATCATCCCTGACTCGCAGGTCCCGTAGCGTCACCGTCACCCACGCGACCTGGTAGTCCGTGGCGTACCTGCCGCCGGCCCGGTACGCGGCAATCAGGGCGCCGAGCTCGGCCAGCCCCTCGGCGGCGATCAGCCGCCGGGCCGCGCCGCGGCGGGGGGACTTGCGGACCTTGGCGAGCAGCTGGGTGACGTGCCGCTCCGCCCGGCGGGTGGCCTGGCGCATCGACTCCGCCGTTATGCCGCCGAGCGGGGCCACGCGAGCGGCCACCGCAGCGCGGTCGGGCAGCACCGGCGGCCCGGCGGGCGCGCTCACGTCGAAGGGGACGCCCGCGGGCGGGCAGCACGCCTCGTCGCCGCATACGTAGGACCAGTAGCGGCCGGCCTCGACCCGGAGGAATTCCCGCACATCGATCGCTGCTTTGCAGGCCGCGTCCCGCATCGCGCTCGCCACCGGGTCGACCAGCGCCGCGGGACCGTAGCCGACTGCTACCGCGGTGGTCAGCCCCTGCGCGCCGATGACGCCCAGGGCGTGCGAGGCGATATCCGCCGCTACGCCGACCCCGGGCGGATCAGGCAGGTCATACCGGAGCGTGACCTTGACGGTGTGGCGAGGAGGCTCGGTCCCGATCAGTACCAGGCTGGCCTCGGGCCTGAAGCCGAGCAGGAGCGGGATGACCGCAAGCAGCGAGGCGGGCGAGTCGGCCCGGAGCGGGGCGTGGCTTTCCGGCTCGGGCTGGTCGACGGGCGGACGCTGCGGGGACGGCGGGGTTTGCAGGGGCTGCTGGGCTGGCGGGAGCTGGGAGGCTCGCTGGGGCGGCGGGGTTTCGTCACCCGCGGTGAGGGTTTGTGTCATGCCGCCAGCGTGCGGTTTCCGGGAAGCACCCCGCTCGGGCCAGCTCAGCAGCTGTGGATAACTCGGCACGTTATCCACAGGCCGACGGTGAGTCTTGACACCTCACTCACGTCGGCTGATCCACACCGAGACGTGGGCGGGTTCCAGGGCCTGGTGCACGGCGCCCGCCAGGTCGGACCGCACCGAGTCCAGGTCTACTGCGTCCTTCACCCGGGCCGCGAAGGCGGCGACCGTCTTCTCGGCGTCGTAGCGGGCCCGGTTGAACCGCCGGTCGACCGCACGCTGGACCTGCCGCCGCAGCGGGTTGAACAACGCCACCGCCGCCAGCGTGGATACCGCCACCGCCACCGGCGTGTGAAACAGGAAGACCTGCGTCGCCAGCAGCACCAGGCCCGCGTACACGCCGACCAGCAGCCCAGTCACGATCGCGTACGCCAGGGTCCGGGAGATGATCCGGTCGATGTCGTACAGCCGGTATTTCAGGATGGCCAAACCGAGGCAGATCGGCACCGCGGCGGCGCCGAGCGCGAGGAGGACGTTGAGTACCAGCTGGACCTGGTCCGGCAGGTTCGGAACGAAGTTCAGGATGGGCTGGCAGATGGCCTGCGAGACGGCGAGGGCCGCGGCCCCGCTCATCAGCCACTTCAGCTGCTGGCGCCGCTCTCCCGACGAGCGCCGCCAGCTCAGCACCTGCGCGGCGACGAACGACAGCCAGAAGGCGACGAGCACCGGGAAGATCAGCTGGTCGACGGTGCCGAGCCATGCGGAGCTGCCCGCCGGACGATCAACAGCCGCTAGTCCCCCGCCCAGGTCCACGCGGACCTGGGGTGCGGTGAGGGCGGTCACCGCGACCGCGTACGTACTTCCCGCGATGCACGCCACCACCGCGAGGTAGGACCACAGCACCGGGCGCCAGCGCGGCGACGGGAGCCTGCCGTCCGGGAACAGCAAGATGATCAGCAGCAGCAACAGAGCGATGACCGTCCAGGAGTACTGGGCTAGCAGCGCCACCGCACCAAGTGGCAGCCGGTGGCCCAGACGGTAAGCGAGCAGCGCGTAGGACTGGCCATCCGCCGGAAGCAGCTGGCTGCCCGTGGTGGCGACGAGGAGGATCCAGCCGATGGGGTTGCGCGGCTGGCGGCGCACGATGACGAGGCCCACCACCAAGAAGAGCAGCGTCACGACGATGTTCCCAACGCCGTTCACCTGCCAGTTCTGGCGGGTCAGGGCGTAGAGCGGCACCGAAGCGGCGGCGAGCACCACGGCGAGGGCAACGAGGGCCGCCGCCCCGAGTGACACCACCAGGGAGCGGCGTGCCGTAACATCCGTCGTGGCCGACAGCTGCCCGCCTGGCCTGCGCCTGCCGCATAGGCACACCGTACGTCCGTACCGTTCCGGGAACGTTACCGTTCTGCCGGGCCGAGCCGGTTACAGGCTGATTCCGAGCAGGGCATCGACGGCCTGCTTGACGAGGCGAGCGCCGGCCACGTCGCGGGAGGTGAATCGCGTCGGCGGCTCGGCCAGCAGCCAATTCGCCCAGCGGTCGACGATGGCGAGCGCCCCCGGAGCGTCCAGGTCGTCGCGCATTCGCGCCCGCAGGCCGGCCAGGACCTGCTCGGCCAGGCCGGGTGGGCTGGCGCCGGGCGCGCCGAACTCGGCCTCCCGCCGGCCGGACTCACCCTCGGCGGCCAAGTCGGGTCCGACCGCCAGGACGGCTTCGGGGATGACGGCCTCGGCGCGGGCCAGCGCGGTGCGCCAGCGGGACAGCCGTGCCTGGGCGTCGCCGAGGACGGCGCCGGTCCACTCCCAGTCGGACCGGTAATGATGCGCCAGCAGCGCCATCCTGATGGCCATCGGGTCCACGCCGTCCGCCAGGAGCCTGCTCACGAACACCAGGTTGCCCAGCGACTTGGACATTTTCTCGCCCCGGTAGCTGACCAATCCGGCGTGAGCGTACACCCGGGCGAATACCCCCTCGACGGGAGCCAGCGCGACCCTTGTGTGCGAGGCGCTCATCTCGTGGTGCGGAAACACCAAGTCAGAGCCGCCCGCCTGGACATCGAAGACCGGGCCGAGGTACTCGGTGGCGATCGCGGCGCACTCAACGTGCCAGCCGGGCCGGCCGGGCCCGAAAGGCGAGTCCCAGGACGGCTCGCCGGGCCGTTCGGCGCGCCAGACCAGGAAGTCAAGCGGGTCCTTCTTCCCCGGCCTGCCGGGGTCACCGCCGCGCTGCGCGGCGAGGTCGATCATCTGGGCCAGATCGAAACCGGACGGCGTACCCGGTCCGGACAGCGCACCGAAGTGCGGGTCGGCGGCCCGGGAAAAATAGAGATCCTCGTCGACGTCGTACAGCGCGCCCCGGTCGGCCAGCCGGGTGCTGAAGCGCTCGATGACCGGCAGTGCCTCGACCGCCCCGACCAGGTGGGTGGGCGGCAGGACGCGGAGCATCTCCATGTCCCGGCGGTACCGGTCGATTTCGCGATCAGCGAGTTCCCGCCAGTCCTCGCCATCCCGGGCGGCCCGCTCGAGCAGCGGGTCGTCGACGTCCGTCACGTTCTGCACGTAGATAACGGTGAACCGGCGCGGGACCGGGGTCTCGGGAGTCGCCGGAGCGTCGGGGGCATCCGGGGCGGCGTCCAGCCAGGCCCGGACGAGCAGGTCCCAGGCGGTGTAGGTAGCGGCATGGCCGATGTGCGTCGCGTCGTAGGGGGTGATGCCGCAGGCGTACAGCGTGGCGACCGGACCAGCCGCGGCCGGGACCAGCTCGCCGGTGGCCGTGTCGTGCAGGCGGGGCGCCGGACCGCTCCCCGGAAGCACGGGGACATCCGCACGGCGCCACGTCTCCATGTGGGTCAGGTTATCGTGCGGCCAGGACCGGGCAGCCCGCGGCCGCGGGCCAGCTCACGGCGTGCGGGATGGGAATGGTTGCAGCACCCTGCACACTCTTTTGTGCAGGGTGCTGCTCTCATACGCAAGCGGGCGGGGACGCTGGCTGCTGATGGGGTTAATGGGGGCGGAGGGGTAGCGGGGCGGAGGGGTAGCGGGGCGGAGGGGGTAGCGGGGCGGAGGGGGTAGCGGGAAGGCTAGACGACGCTGGCGGCCAGGGCCGGGGGCTGGCGGACGCGGGTGGCCTGCTCGAAGGCGTAGGCGAGGGCGATCAGCCGCGGCTCGGTCCAGCGAGGGCCGAAGAACGACAGGCCGACCGGCAGGCCCGACACGTAGCCGCAGGGCACCGTGACCGAGGGACACCCGGCGACCGCGGCCGGGCCCGAGGTGTGGAACACGTCGTGGTCGCCAAGCACGTAGTCGGTCAGGCCGGCCGGGTTGGCGGTCAGCGCCACGATGGCCTCGAGCGAATGCTTCGCCATCGGCGTGAAGATGGCGGTGCGGGCCAGCCGGGTGGCCTCGCGCCGCAGCGCGGCGTACTCGCGATCGGCCAGGTCGCCGCTCGTGGCCTCGGCCTGCTCGAACACGTCCTGGCCGAACCGGGAGAGCACCAGATCCGAGTTCCGCTTGTTGAAGTCGACCAGCTCGGCCAGCGTCCGGGGCAGGGCGGCGCCCGAGGCGAACTCGGCGAGGTAGGCCAGGTACGCGTTAATCCCGTACTTGAACTCGTGCCGCAGCGCGGCGAACTCCGGCTCACCGATCTTCTCCGCGTCGGGCAGCGTGACCGGGTCGACCACGCTGGCCCCGAGCGAGCGCAGCGTGGCCACGGCCGCCTCGAGCAGGGCGGCGCTGGCCGGCCCGGCCGGCTCGGAGACGTCCCGCCAGATCCCCAGCGTGGCCCCGTCGAGGGCAGCGGGATCCAGGGCCCCCGGATAAGGAGTACCGGACGCGGATAGGACGGCCCGTTCGGCCAAATCTTGCTCACCGGCCGGATAGGGATCCTCGGGGTCGGCGCCCGCCAGGACCCCCAGCAGGGCCGCCGCGTCGGAAACCGACAGGGCCATCGGGCCCGCGGTGTCCTGCACCGGCGAGATCGGCACGATGCCGTGGCGGCTTACCAGGCCGTTGGTGGGCTTGATGCCGACGACCCCGCAGGCGCTGGCCGGGCAGACGATCGAGCCGTCGGTCTCGGTGCCGACCGCGACCGGCGCCAGCCCTGCCGCGACCCCGGCCGCCGACCCAGAACTCGACCCGGACGGGTTCCGGTCCAGCGCGTACGGGTTGGCCGTCTGGCCGCCGAGAGTGGACCAGCCGCTGGTCGAGTAGGCCGACCGGAAGTTCGCCCACTCCGACAGGTTCGCCTTGCCGATGATCACCGCTCCGGCCGCGCGCAGGCGCTGGACGATAAACGCGTCACCAGGCTCGGCGGTGAGCAAGGCGGGCGATCCCGCCGTGGTCGGCATGCCCGCTACCTGGATGTTGTCCTTGATCAGCACCGGGATGCCCTCGAGCGGACCGCGCGGTCCGGCCGCCGCGCGGACCGCGTCGCTGGCCGCCGCTTCGGCCGGGGCCTCGAGGTTCACCGTGATGACGGCGTGCAGGGCGGGGTTCAGGAGGTCGATGCGCTGCAGGTAGAACCCGGTCAGCGCGGCTGAGCTCAGCGCGCTCGCGGCCAGCTCGGCCTGCAGGCCGGTCAGCGACGCCTGGCCAGCGCTGATCTGCGTACCCGGGATCACGTCACGGAAGTCCGGCATGCGGGAAGAATAGCGGTGCAATCCGGTTGTCTCACCACATGGATCACTGTGCCACGGGACTAACGGGCCACGGGACTAACGGGCCACGGGACTAACGGGCCACGGGGACTAACGGCGCGCGACGCGCAGCTTCTCGCTGATGACGGCGGCCGCGGCCTGAACCTGGCGCAGCAGCTGGGTCCGGTGTTCCAGCGGTGCCCGGACCAGCGGTGACGGCAGCGTGAGCACGGCGACGGTGCGCTTGCCCTGCATCACAGGGACCGAGGAGGCGAATACCCCCTTGTGGATCTCCTCTTCGCTCACCGCGTACCCCTGCTGTCCGGCGACCAGGATCTTCTTCTCGAGCAGGGCGGCGGCTTCAGGATCGCGCTCGGCCAGCGGCGCGAGGTACTCCCGGCGGACATCAGGCGCCAGGCTGGCCAGCAGCAGCCGGGCGCTGGCGCCGCGCTCAAGCGGAAGCGACTGGCCCGGCTCGAAGGAGATGCGCAGCTGCTGCGCGGACTGGACCCGGTGCACGCACACCGCCGACCGGCCGATCAGGCGTACCAGGATGACGGTCTCGCCGGTCTGCTCGGCGAGATCCTGCATCACGGGACCGGCCACGTCGATGATGGATTCCGCGGCTTCCGCCGCCCGGGCCAGGCCCATCAGCCGCGCGGAAAGCCGGTAATTGCCGCGTTCGTTCCCGGCCAGCAGCCCGGTCTCGCGCAGCAGCGCGAGGTAGCGGTAGACGCTGGGCAACGCGATGCCGGTCCGGTCGGCCAGCTGACGCGCCGTGAGGGTATTGTCCTCGGCGGTGAACGTGAGCATCAGGGCGAGGACGCGACGTGCGCCTTCGCACCCGTGCGCGGCGCTCGCCTCCATTGGCATTTTGACCGCCGAAGCCCTGGCCATGGAACCCTTCTCGGGAGAGAAGAACAGAACTATCGCCAGATGATAATGGCACCGGTCGTATACGGTCAACTATTTCCGGGATGTCGTTGGGGCGGGGGCTTCGGGGATGACGCCGGACGGAAAGGCTTCCACTACAGGTGGGTGCCGGGCGGGACGAGCAGGCTGGCCCCGAGGACCAGGGCGGCCAGCGCGACGAGCGCGAACAGCGTGATCCACGCTCCCGAAGGGAGCCCGGTCATCCGGGCGAGCTGGTCGGCGTCCGAAGTCCTGCTCCAGCTCCGGTGCCGGCCGCGGGCCAGCTCGAGCACCGGCCGGATCCCGCCGAACAGCAGGAACCACACGGCCAGGTACGCGAACCCGGCCTGGACGGCGGCCGGGGCGTAGTAGCTCACCGCGAACACCGCGGCCGCCGTGGCCAGCACCGCGACCGCGCCGAACACGTTGCGGATGGCCAGGAACGTCGCGGCGAGCAGCACCAGGGCCAGCCACAGCATCGCGGTCAGGTGCCGCTCCGCCAGCAGCCACGCGGCACCCGCGCCGAGCAGCGACGGCATGACGTAACCCGCCGCCGCGGTGAGCACCAGGCCGGGTCCGCTCCGCTTGCCGCGGGAGTAGGTCACCCCGGAGCTGTCCGTGTGCAGCCGGATCCCGTCCAGCCGCCGGCCGGACAGCACGGACACCAGCGCGTGGCCGCCCTCGTGCGCGATCGTGATCACCTTGCCCGCCAGCCGCCACGTCCCGGTATTCGCCACGACGACCAGCGCAGCCAGGGCGGTCAGGCCCACCACCCAGGCGGGCGGCAGCGGCTGGCTGCCGGACACCCGCTCCCAGAGCCGGTCGAGTACGTTCATGGTTTCGGCAGCCAGGCCACGTGCCCGGCCAGCAGCGCGTAGCCGACGAAGGCCACGGCGTCGATCAGGAAATGCGCGATGAGCATCGGGGTGACCCGGCCCCACCGGCGGTAAAGGACACCGAACACGGCCCCCATGAAGGCGTTGCCGAAGAAGGCGCCGATGCCCTGGTACAGATGGTAGGAGCCCCTTATCAGGGCGCTGATGGCGATCGCGCGGGACGGCCGGACGCCGAGCCGGTCCAGCCTGCTCAGCAGGTACCCGAGGACGACGATCTCTTCCAGGGCCGCGTTCTCGAACGCGGAGAGCAGCAGCACCGGGATCCGCCACCAGATGACCGGCAGGTCTTCCGCGACGACGTTCAGCTCGACGCCGAGGTGATACGCGATCAGGTACAGGCCCAGGCCGCCGCCGCCGATCACCGCGGCGATCGCCGCGCCCCGGACCAGGTCCCGGACGGGCTGGCGGAAGTCGAGGCCGATCGCCGATGGCCCCTCGCCCGCGCGGGCCAGCAGGTAGAGGACGAGCAGCACCGGGGCGAGCGCGAGGGTGATGTTGGTGAGCTGCAGGAACAGGTCCAGGAGCGGCCGGCCGGGGGCCAGCGTGCCGTTGAGCACCGCGGTCTGCTTGCCGAGCGACTGCTTCGCGGTCAGCGAGCCGATGTAGGAGACCAGCGCGTACACGCCACTGGCGCCGAGCGAGACGGCGAAGACCGCGACGATCTCCCAGCGCTGCAGTACGGCCGCCCGCCCGTCCAGCGGGGGAAGCGGCTCCGCTGGCGGCCCGGCTGGCGGCCCGGCTGGCGACTGGGCGCGAGCCGGCGAGGTCGCGGCGCTCGCCTGGGTCTCGTCGGTCATGGTGCTTCAGTATCGTCGAACCCGTGGGTGCGAATAGCCCGCTACGGGCCGAGCCATTAGTCTGGACGCCATACTGCGGGACTGCGCCGGTCCGGCATCGTTACCTAGCCGAGGTCATCATGTACCAGCCTTACCCCTCTGGCGGCAACACCGTTGAGCCGGAGCGGCCCGCTGCACCTCCGACAGTGCAGAACGCGGTCAAGCTCATGTACGCGGGCGCCGCAGTCAGCACCGTCAGCCTGATCGTCTCCCTGGTCGATCTCGGCGGCACCAAGTCCGCGATCAGGAAGGCGCGGCCCGACCTCACCGTGGCCCAGGTCAACCAGCTGAACACGTTCATCATCACGCTGGCGATCGTCGCCGGGGTGGTCGGGGTCGCGCTGTGGCTGTGGATGGCGCGGGCCAACGGCCGGGGCCGGAACTGGGCCCGGATCTTGTCGACCGTGTTGTTCGGCCTGGCGACCCTGGACCTGTTCGGCGTGCTGAGAGAGCCGAAAACACTGCTCGGCCTGGTGTTCCCGGTGCTGACCTGGCTGATCGGCCTGGGCGTGGTCGTGCTTCTCTGGCGGAAGCAATCGACCGCGTTCTTCCAGCCGCGGACCCCGGTGTGAGTTCGGTTCCAGTCGTATTTTCCGCGGTCCCGACGCTATTCGGCGCGGACGGCGAGCTCGATCTGGCGGCCAACCGCGCTTTGTATGAGTTCGTGGCCGGCCTGGTGGACGGGCTCTTCGTGGCCGGCACGACCGGTGAGTTCCCGGCTCTGGACGACGCCGAACGGCTATCGCTGTTCGAGCTGGCGCTCGCCGAGGCGGGACCCGACCGCGTCATCGCGCACATCGGCGCCCCGGACGCGCGGCACGCGGCCCGGCTGGCACAGGCGGCGGCCAGGCTGGGAGCCACCCGCCTCGCGGCGATCACGCCTTACTACCTGCCCGCGCGCCCCGACGAGCTGAGCGCCCACTACCGCCGCATCCGGGACACGGTGCCCGGCCCGGAGCTCTACGCCTATATTTTTCCCGAACGGACCGCCGTACCTGTGCCACCCCCCTTGTTGGCTGCGGTGGCGGACGCGGCCGGGCTGGCCGGCGCCAAGCTCAGCGGTAAGTCAGCGGGTGACCTGGCCGGTTACGTCGCGGCGGCTCCCGGCCTGCGGATCTTCTCCGGCGACGACTCCGACCCGGTGGCCACGATGCGGGCCGGCGGCGCGGGCGTGATCTCCGGGCGCAGTTCCGCCTACCCCGAGGTCTACGCGGCCCTCCGCCAGCCGGGCTCTTCGCCGCACGCACTGGCGGAGATCGTCGCCCTGGGCGCGAGCGTCGGCCGCCTCAAGCACGCGCTGCAGCTGCGCGGCTTCGGTACCGGCGTGGCCCGGATGACCGTCGACGCCCCGGGGCCGCAGACGGCCGCCGCGATCGCCGAGCAGGTCGCGGCCCTGCCGACGGCAGGGCCGGCCCGCGTGGACGTCACCGCGCCTTAAGGGCTTTACGAGATGGTTACATACGGCGTCAACCGGCGGCGCGGGTCGCGCGTCATCTATGGCAGAGGTCCGGCGTAAGCGGGGCGCCGGGCCTCGAAGTAGCTCGGCAGGCGGAAGCCGAGCGGCAGGCCCGGCGAGAGCGGGGCACCGGACTGGCGGTCCGGTGTGAGCGGGGCGCCGGGCTCGCCACAGTTCTGTTGCGGACCCCTGGCTTCGGCCGGGGGTCCGCACCATTTCGAGGCAGGCACAGCTACAGGCCGGTATCCAGCACTTCGTGCCCGCGGGCGACCAGTACGGGAACGGCCTGGCCCTCGGCGTCGAAACCCTCGCCCACCGTCTGGTGCTGCAGGTATCGCGCGTTAATGCCCTCGAGCACGACCGCGAGCTTGAAGTAACCGAACGCCACGTAGTACCCGATCCGGGAGATGTCACGGCCGGTCCGCATCGCGTAGCCGGCCGCGAACCCGGCCCTGGACAGGAACCCCGGGCTCGTGGTGGCGTCCGGGCCGACACCTTCCTCGCCCGGATCGGTCCAGTAGACGAGGGTCAGGCCCAGGTCGGCCAGCGGGTCGCCGAGGGTGGCCATCTCCCAGTCCACGACGGCCGCGATCCGCGGCTCTGGTGACACCGTCACCAGTACGTTGTCCAGCCGGAAGTCACCGTGCACCAGCGTCGTCTCGCCCTCGGGCGGGAGCGCGTCCGTCAGCCTGGCCACCAGCTCGGCGTAACCCGGCACTTCCCTGGTCACCGACAGGTCCCACTGCCGCTGCCAGCGGTCGAGCTGGCGCCGCAGGTACCCGGCCCCGCGACCCAGGCCGCTGAGCCCGGTCGCGGCCAGGTCGACGCCGTGGATGGCGGCGAGCATGTCGGCCAGGCCCTCGGACAGGTGCCTGGCCTGCGGTTCGGTCAGCCCGGCCGTGTCCTGCCGGGTCCGGAGCACCAGTCCGGGCACGTATTCCATCAGGTAGAAGGGCGCACCGATCACGTCGACGTCGGCACAGAACGCCAGCGGCCGGGCGACCGGCACCCGCGTCCCGGCCAGCGCGGAGTGGACGCGGAACTCCCTCGACATGTCGTGCGCGGTCGGCAGCACGTGACCGAGCGGCGGACGGCGGAGCACCAGCAGGCGGCGGCCCGATGGCCCCTCGACGGCCAGCCGGTACGTCAGGTTCGACCGGCCGCCCGCGATGAGCTCGACCTTGGCCAGCTCAGTGCGGGCCAGCTCAGTGCGGGCCAGCTCAGGGGGTTCGCCGCCGAGGTTGTCACTGAGGCTGGCGTTGAGCCAATTCTCGAGTCGCGCGGGGCTGGGGATTCCCGGAGGACTATTGCTAACGGTCATGATCGGGAAATCTTAACGTCCCACCTATGGACTAAACACGAATGGTGACGTAAGCAGGGAAAAGGGAACTAGAAGGTCTAGACCGTTCGAGCGTGGGAGGGACCCTTTGGCCGACGCGTGGATGCCGGGCGCCAGATGCATCCGAGCACAGACCGACGGGGGAAAGCTAGGGGGAGGAGCGCCGCGCGTGGTCTGGCTGACACTGGGAGCCGACCCGCGCGTCATATCAGTGTGGTCGGCCGCGCAGCGGCTCAATCAGGACGACCGGCCCTGTCACCTGATCTGGGACCCCCTGACCGGAGACATCGCGCAGCTGCTGCCGATCGTCCGGGCGGGCTGTGCGCTGGGCACGCCCGAGCACCTTGACTACGCGCCGGACCGCCTTCCGCGCCGGCCGGCGAGCGTTAACCGCGAGGGCAGGCTGTGCGTCCAGATCGGGGTGCTCGGCTCGGTCCGGGAACCGTTCACCAGCTATCCCATGATCGGGCTCACCGCGATCTTGGGCTGGCTCGACTCATGGCAGATCCCGCGGCGCTGGCCGGCCGGGCAGCCCGCCCCGTTCCGGCAGCTGACCCGGCTCCGCAGCCGGGCCCTGTGGGCTCGCGGCGGCCACTACGGCGCTTCCCAGGTACCGGAGTGCGAGAACCTCGGACCCGGCAGCATCGACATCGACCAGCTCACCAAGCTGGATGCCACGATGATCAGCGAACTGGCCGAACCGGAGCCTGCCCGCGTCAGCGGGCAGGCCATCCGCCTGGGCCCGCGGACGCCGGCTGCCCTCAGCGTGGCGGCCATCTGAGCGTACCTTTAGGGATCGTGACCATACCTAACCTCTCCGATACCGCGCGTACCACGTTGTGGCGGCACCGCGAGCGCGGGCGGACGGACCGTGATGATCTGTACGCCGTGCTCGACGCCGGGCTGATCTGCCACCTCGGTGTCATCGCGGACGGCGTGCCGCGCGTGCTCCCGACCGGTTACGGCCGGGACGGTGACGTTTTGTACCTGCACGGGTCGTCGGCGAACTCGACATTCATGGCGGGCGCCGGCCGCGAGGTCTGCGTCACCGTCACGCACCTGGACGGGCTGGTCTGCGCCCGGTCGGTGTTCAGCCACTCGATGAACTACCGCAGCGCCATGATCTACGGCGTCACGCGCCTGCTCACCGATCCGGCCGAACGGCTGGCGGCGCTCCGGGTCATCACCGAGCACCTCACCCCCGGGCAGTGGTCCTACGCGCGCCAGCCCACCCGCAAGGAACTAGCCGCCACCTCCGCCCTCGAACTGCCGCTCACCGAGTCCTCGGTCAAGATCCGGGCCGGTGGCCCGTCCGATGAGCCGGAGGACTACGCGGCCGACGTGTGGGCGGGCGTGGTGCCGGTGACCATGATGTTCGGGGAACCGGAGCCCGATGATGCGTTGCGGCCGGGTATCGCGACCCCAGCGCACATTCGGCGCGGCGCGGATTAGGTGGCTGCGGCGGATACGGAGGTTCGTTCGGTATAAATAGGGTTTTGCTGGCAGGGCACCGGCGCCGAGGCCATACGCTGTACAGATGAACGACCGGCTCGTGTGGATCGACTGCGAGATGACCGGGCTCGATATCGAACGCGACGCCCTCATCGAGATCGCGTGCCTGGTGACGGACGGCGACCTCAACCTGTTCGACGAGGGCATCGACCTGATCATCAAGCCGCCCGCTGAGGCCCTCGAGACGATGCCGGAGGTGGTCCGCGAGATGCACACCACCTCCGGGCTGCTGGCCGAGCTGCCCGGCGGGATCACGCTGGCCGAGGCCCAGGAGCTGGTGCTCGGCTACGTTCGCGGGCACGTCAGCGAGGCCCGGAAGGTGCCGCTGTGCGGCAACTCCATCGCCACTGACCGCTGGTTCATCGCACGTGACATGCCGGAACTCGACAACTACCTGCACTACCGCATGGTCGACGTATCCAGCATCAAGGAGCTCGCCCGGCGCTGGTACCCGCGGGCGTACTTCTCCTCTCCCGCCAAGCACGGCGGGCACCGGGCCCTCGCGGACATCAGGGAGAGCGTGCAGGAGCTCCGGTACTACCGGGAGGCGGTGTTCGTCCCGCAGCCCGGGCCGGATTCCGCCACCGCCCGCGAGATCGCCGCGCGCTACACCGAACCTGGCACGGCGCACGGCGCTGGCGCGGCTGGTGCGGCGCCCGGCGCCGGCGCGGCGGGCAGGTCCGGGAGCTGACGCACGGGCGCGCGCGGGCCGCTATACTTCTGGAAGCCGCGCGACGTCCCCTGGCTGGGGCAGCGCGCGTTCTGCTGTGACCCAGCAGGCGATGGTGGGTGTAGCTCAGCTGGTTAGAGCGCCAGGTTGTGGTCCTGGATGTCGGGGGTTCGAATCCCCTCACTCACCCCATGTTGTATAGCCGGTGACCTGCAGGTTTGGCAGGAGTCCGAAGCTTTCCCTAACCGCTTGGTTAGGACTTTGGTTAGGACATCTGTGTGACGTCAATCACATGGAGTCTCGTGCCGTGTAGTGCCTTGCTGCTCGATCTGCAGTAAGACGAGCGAGGTGCAGGTATTCGAGCCTGGCCCCGTGCGCTCGCGCTCCGCACGTTAATGGCTCACCGAGCCCGGGACGGCCGGGCCAGCGGGCCGGTTCAGCTGTCGATGTCCTGCCGGTGCAGCTCGGTTTCGAGCAGGTCCATGGCCTTGAGGAAGGCTTCCTGCTCGCTGGGGGTGAGCTTGTCCAGGACGCGGGCTAGCGGTTTGGCGGCGCCATCGAGCCAGTGGCCGATCAGGGTTGCCTGGCCAGGGATGATCTGGACGATTGTGCGCCGCCGGTCGGCCGGGTCAGGGTGCCGCTCGACCAAGCCTGCGCGGTCAAGGTCGGCGAGCACGCCGCTGACCGTGGGGAGGGTCAGGTCCAGCCGGGAGGCCAGTTCCCCGACGGTGAGCGGGCCGCCGCGGATCTGCTCGAGCGCAGCGACGTGCCGCGGGCTCAGCGGAGAGGGCGCGGGCGCGGCGCGGTCCTGCCAGCGCCGCATTCCCCTGGTCACGCGGGGAAACAGCTGCATCAGGCGCAGGCACAACGCGGAGTGCTCGGAGCTGCCCGCCTTGTCCGCCATGGCCCTGCTTCCGTGGTGCGCCGTCTCGCCTTGACCTTCTGCAAGCCAAGTATATGCTTTCGCTATCAAAACTATTCTGATTCAGGAACGAAACTTACGGAGGGTGGAATGACACCGCAGGGACAGCCGACCACCTCAGCGCTGCAGGCGCTGGTCCAGGACGGCACGGTCACCGGGTCCTGGACCCTGGACCCAGCCAGGTCCGAGGTCCGGCTGGAGAGCAGGCACACCTGGGGGCTCCGTCCGCTCCACGGCGTCTTCCGCCAGGTCACCGGTAACGGCACGGTGACCGGAGCCGGCCAGGTCACCGGCACCGTCACCGTCGCGGCCGGGTCGATCGACACGAAGAACAAGATGCGCGACAAGGACCTGCGGTCGGCCAAGCTCTTCGACATCGCCAACCACCCAGATATCACCTACACCGTCGATGGCATGCAGCCCGCCAGCGGGGGCATCCGGGTAACCGGCAGCCTGACCGTCCGCGGCAGCACCCGCCCGCTCTCCTTCGACGCGAAGGTCTCCGCCACCGCAGGCGAGGTCCGGTTGGACGCCGAGGTCCCGGTCAACCGGGCGGACTTCGGCCTGACATACAGCCCGCTGCGCATGGCGTCGCTGAACAACACCGTCACTGTCCACGCCGTGTTCACCCGTCAATAAGTCCACGGCGCTGCACGCGATGGCCCTGCGCCGACTGGGATACGTAACGTGATCAACGTTGACGCAAGAGCCGTGAAATACCCGCCCTGCATGCGAGCGGGCCAGCGGCATCTCAGCCGCGCTGACGATACATATCGAGTCATAGTGTCGCGTGGGTCTGCGATCCGCGTTCCGGGACAGCTGGGATGGCGGGATGAGGTATGTGTCAGCTGGAGCCGGACGGGGTCAGCTTCGGTGATGACGGGAATGGCGAGCAAGGTCGGGTCAGGCTGGTGAGCTGGCGGCCTCGATGGCGCGGCGGGCAAGCTCGGTCCTGTAGTCGGTCCAGGTGCCCCTGGCCCAGTAGCGGTAGCAGTTGGTTTCACAGGCCAGCAGGTGGGAGAGTGCGCGCCGGTAACGGGGGTCGCTGGCCGGTACGCCGAGGGCCAGCAGGTGCTCGCTGAACAGTGTGCTAGCGCGCTGCATCGGCGCCAGCTACCGGTGGGGCTCGGCACGGGAAGCTTGCCCTGCCCGAGTCTTGACCGGCTCGATGCGCATCTCGCCGCCCGCACGCTGGACTTGCTGCTCGATACGGATCGTTCCCGCATCGAAGTCGATGTCCCCCGCCATTACGAGGCGGCCGACTGGCGGCTTTCTCTTCTCGAGCGCTGGTGTATGCAGGGTTCAGGTCACCGCCGGCGAGGTGGCCCGCGCGGGCGGGCTTATCTCAGTCCACGGCCGCGCCGAGTGTTCTGCGACATCGATGAGCCTTTCCAGTCGCGGCAACGCTACATATGTGAGGAACTCCTGGCGCTGATGACCGGCGAGGCTGACGACTTCGCGCCACACTGAGCGGCCGGCGATGAAGCCGGAGGCTCCCCCCTCGTTGGCTGCGATCCGGATGATGTCAGTGAATTGGTCGAAAGGAACGCCAGCGGACAGGACTGCCCAAGGCCGGTCGAGGATCGCGGCAAGCCGCCGGCAGCCTTGCGGTGAACCGGGATATTCGAGCTTGAGCAGGTCGATGTCCAGGTCGTTGAGGGCCAAGGCCGCCTCGATGATCGCGTCTTCGCGGGCCTGGCCGCGAAGGTCTTCCCCCGGCCGCACGTACACGAGGTTCTCGATGACCACAGGGACACCCGTGGCGCGGCAATCGCGGATGATTTCCTCACAGACGGCCAGCGTCTCGGCGACCAGGTCCGGCTCACCGGGGGCCGGGGCAGGGCGGTCGGCGCGCAGCTGGACGAAGAACTTGAGGGCGTCGCCGCCCTGGTCAAGGACCCATTGAGCGTCCAGGTCAGGGTCGCGGTGGGTGCGCGGCTCGCCCTGGTAACTGCGCCGCTCGGACGGTTCGGCGGCGATGAGCAGCCCGCAGTTCGGGGCGAGCGCCTTGGCTTCGGTGATGGCTGGAACGCCGTAGGTCGGATCGGACAGCAGGCCGGTGGCGGCGGGCGTCAGGACGCGGGCCACGTCGGCTTTCGCGATGCGCAGGTCGTCGTCGCTCGCGTCGAGGCCGACGGCCGTGAACATGCGGCGCAGGGTGTTGCGCTGGTCCATGGCGATGATCGAGAACACGTGGCTGTCGGCGGCGATGTCATCCAGCGTTCCCGTTCGGACTTTCGTGGCGTTTGTCATTTTCATTCCTTCGTCGACTGCCGGATGAAGTCGGCGAGCGGCAGCCCCTCGCCGTCAAGGGCGAACGCGGCCAGCAGAGCGGCCCCGGTGACGCCCGGTTGCACAACGGGTGAGAAGCTCATCGCGTCGATGGCGGCTGCCTTGGCCGCGCGCACGCTGGCCATCTGCGTCCATCCGCCGGCGGCCACGGCCCGCCGGTGCGGGCCGACGATCTCCTCGATGTCATCAAGCAAGTGCCGGGTCTGGGCCGCCGTGTAGCGCACAGCGGCCGTCCAGACCGTGCCGGGAGACGCGGCGTCCTGGATGCGTATGACCACGTCGTCCTGGGTTCGGCCGTCGCCGGTGACCGACAGGCCAGCGGGTAGGTCACCGACGCTCAGGCTGGCCTGATCAAGCGTCGCCCGAGCCGGCCCGGACTCCGCGCCCAGGGCCGCCAGCACGCGCCGCAGCAGCAGTCCGCCGCTGACCCCGGCCAGGAGCAGGCTGGTGTCAGGCAGCACGTGCCGCCCGATCGACCAGCCGGCGCTGACGACGCACTGGCGCTGGTCCTCATCCAGCGTCCCCGGGATGGAGCGAGCCAGCACGTCCGCGGTGCCGCTGGAATTAAACAGCTCGTCCGCCTCGACCGCGCCGACGCCGATGGCCGCCACCGGATGGTCGTGCCCGGCCACCGTCAAGGTGGCGCCTGCGGCGCCGGAGACGACATCGTCGTGCCGCAGGTAACCGACGCGGGCGCCAGGCCGTTCGCCGGGAAGGATCCGGGCGGGCAAGCCGGCCGCCGCCAGGGCGTCGGGCCAGACCTCGCCGGTGCCCTGGTCGATGAGACCGGTCCGGGACGCCAGCGAGGGCTCGCGAACCGGATCGCCGCCCAGGGCGAAGACGATCCATTCGGGCACGCTCAGCCAGGTCGACGCCGGACCGACCCGATATCCGCTGGCGCGTAGCCACAGCAGCTTGGCCAGGCTGGCCTGACTCGACCACCGAAGACCGGTCGTGCGCTCGAACACGGCGGCAAATCCGGGGGACTCCCGGCCTACCTGCTCGAGCTCATGCTCGCCGCGGTGATCGAACCAGGCGATCGCCGGGGCCGTCGGCCGCCCGGCCGCATCGAGCAGCACGCCGCTCTCGCCCAGGCCGGCTACGCCGATGCCGCGTACGCGGACCGGTCCCCACGCTGATTCGGCTGCTCGGACCGCGCGACCGATCAGTTCTACGGCCACGTCGACCAGGCGGTACGGATCGATCTCGGTCTGGCCGCAGCTACCGGCGTGCCACGGGGTGGGCTGCTCTACGTAAGAGGTGCCAGACCGCGACGTCGACCGGACCACGGCCTTGGATGTCGACCGGACCACGGCCTTGGATGTCGACCGGACCACGGCCTTGGATGAGGTCGTGCCGACGTCGATTCCGATGACAACATCCGTGCTGACCGTCATGGGCGGAGCTCCCCGGAGCCGCGTTCGATGATCCTGGCCGGGACCTGGATGCGTTCGACGGGAAGCCCGGGCGCCTCCAGGCGCGCCAGGAGTCGTTCCGCGGCCACGCGCCCGACTTCATGACCGGGGTGGTCCACGACGGTGACGGCCGGACGCAGGGCATCGGCCATGGGGAAGTCGCCGAACGCGACGAGGGCGATGTCCGTGCGCCGGGCGGAGTGCAGCGTCGGCACCACGCCGAGTGACGCCCGCGTGGTGGCGCTCAGGATCGCGGTCGGCGGGCGGGCCCCGCCGATCAGGGCGGACACCGCGTGCGCGGCAGCCTGGCTGGTCGCGCAGGCGGAGTTGACCAGGTGCTCGTCCGCTGTTACCTCGTAATGAGCCAGGGCATCACGGTAACCGCGCAGCCGGGCCGCTGAGGTCGGGATGGCAGGCGTGTCGCCGATATAGGCGATGCGCTGGTGCCCGTGGGCGATGAGATGAGACACGGCGTCGAACGCGGCGCGGTGGTCGTCTATCTCCACTAGGTCCGCGGACAGGCCGGGCGCCGTCCGGTCGACGAGCACGATGGGCACGCGGGGGTCGAGCCAGGCATGGTCATCGCCGGTCGGGCAGAGCAGCAGCCCGGCGATCCGCCGCTGCATCATGCGCCCGATGACGTCGCGTTCCCAGCCGGGGTCACGCCGCGTGCTCGTGACGAGCACCGACCGGCCGTGACGGGACATTTCCAGTTCCACCGCGTCGATGACCTCGGCGAAGAACGGGTCAGAGATGGACTCCACGACGAACCCGATCGCGGTGTCCGTACCGGCTCGTAGCGACCGGGCCATCGCATCGGGCTCGAACCGCAGGTCGAGCATGGCTTCCCGGACGCGCTGCCGGGTGACCGGCGCGACCCGCGGATCGTCGTTCAGGACCCGGGAGGCGGTGCGCAGGCTCACCCCGGCCGCGTTCGCGACATCGAGCAACCTGCTGGGAGCGGACTTTGCCATCGATGGCATTCCTTTATTCTGCCCTACCATGCCATCGATGGCAAGATCTATCGGACGAGGCTGCCGGGGGATGTAGCGGGCGGGGACGGATGCATCGGCGATCGTCCGTGATTTGTCTACGCTTTCGGGGGTTAGACCACCCGAAAGCGTAGACAAATCGGGAGCGGTGGCGACAGGGGCGGGGCTATCGGGACAGGTGGTCCAGGACGGATTTCACCAGCGTGGCCGTGGGCTGGGAGGCGTCCAGGGCTAGGTGGGGTACGGCCGGCGGCTCGAGGTCCAGGCCGGTCAGGAAGGACTCGGGGTCGCGGATCTTGTTCTCGTCACGGGCCAGGGCGCGCCGCGTCAAGCGCTGGATGAGCTCTTCTGGCGGCAGGTACAGCCAGACCATCGTGGGCTCGCCCGCGATCCGCTGCGTGCTGGCGGCCCAGGCGGAAGGCTGAGCTCGTTCGGCACTAAAGGGCGCGACGAGTACCACGGGCCGGCCTGCCTGCAGATTGGCCTCGGCCAGCCCAAGCAGCGTGTCGTAGCGGGCGGCCCGGGTCAGCCGGGCGAGGGCGGGATCATCCGGGTCGTGCACGCCGATCAGGTCGGACACCACCCGGGTCAGCGGGCCGGTCGCGACGTCGAGATCCAGGAGGGCGGCGCCGAGCCGAGGAGCCAGGGCCGTGGCCAGCGTGGTCTTGCCCGTCGCCGGAGGTCCGCCGATCAGGACGGCGGCGGGTCTGCTCATGACGCCTGATCGGGACGCGCACCGCGGGACCTGGCCAGCGCGGTGGCCGCGGTCGGGCTCAGCGGGAGCGACGGGAGCAGAAGAGCCTGGTAGGAGTGGTAGAGATCCGGCTTGCCCGACCATGTCGTCGCGGCCGGCGTCATGTCCGGGGCGAGCTCCTGCCACCAGCCGCCGTTCTTGGCGTCCAGGAAGTAGCGGTCGATCTCACCCCACCACTGGGCGGCGACCGCGGCGAAGCGTTCTTCCCCGGTGCGGCGGTGCAGCGCGTCGGCGGCGAGCACGGCCTCGCAGGCCACCCAGTGCATTCGCGCCGTCACCACCGGCTGGCCGTTGGTGTCGACGGTGTAGATCAATCCCGGGTGGCCATCCCGCTGCCAGGCGTCGGCGACGGCGGTATCGAAGAGCGCGGTGGCCGCCTCGGGCAGCCAGGCGGGGGGCGCCGTCTGGCCCGCCTCCAGGGTCAGCAGCAGCCGGGACCATTCGAAGGAGTGGCCGGGGGTGGTGCCATACGGCCGGAACGGGTCGCTGCGGCGATCGGCGTTGTAGTCAGGCAGCGGCTGCCAGTTCTCGTCGTAGTGCTCGGGTATCCGCCACGCGTTGGCCCGGGCGTAGCCGTTGATCAGGCGGTCGGCGATGGCGGCGGCCCGAGCGGGCCAGCCGGGGTCGCCGGTGACGTCTCCCGCGGCGAGGTAGGCCTCCACCGAGTGCATGTTGCTGTTGGCGCCGCGGTAGGGCTCGAGTTCGGTAAAGTCAGCGTTCCAGCTCTCCAGCGCGCAGCCCTCGGCGTCGGACCAGAAGTGCTGGTCAATGGCGGCCGCGGCGGCCGCCAGGGCAGAATCGGCGCCGGGCAGGCCGACCGCCACCGCACTGGCGCTCGCCAGCAGGATGTGCGCGTGCGCGTAGTTCGCCTTGGTGGTATCGATCACGTTCCCGGATAGGTCAATGCTGGAAAACCAGCCGCCGTTTTCACCGTCGGCGTAGCGGCTGGCGAGGGCACCGAGTCCGGCCGCCGCCAGGGCATCCGCGCCGTCCACGCCGTTCAGGTGCGCCAGGGCGAATACGTACGTCATGCGCGCGTTGATGTACAGCGGGCGGGGTTGGGTCACGTCGATGTCGCCGCCGGCGTCAAGCCACCCGAAACCGCCGTCGGGCAGCGCGGCCGCCCGCCCGAATTCGATCAGCCGGCTGGCTTCGGCGCGGCGCCATTCTGCTGTCCCTGGTTCGCTCATGGTCGTGTCTTTCCTGGTCACGCGGGAGGCGGAGGCAGCTCGCCCGATCCTCTCGGGATCAGCCCGACTGGGAGCACGGTCCTGCGTCGCAGCGGTGCGTGCGGGTCTTCGATGCGCTGGAGCAGCCTTTCCACGGCGATGCGCCCGAGTCGCGCGGGGTCCTGATCCAGGACCGTGACCGCGGGAGCCAGGGCCTCGGCCATGGGGATGTCGCCGAATCCGACCACCGCGACGTCGGTGCGTCCGGCCTGGTGCAGGGCGAGCACGAGCGCCATCGTGCAGGGGATGTTCGAGGAGAACACGGCGGTGGGAGGGTCCGGTGCCGTCAGCCGCTTGACCAGTTCCGCGGCGGACTCCTCGGGCGACTCGAAGGGCATGCAGACGAGGTCGGGACGGTCGGCGAGCCCGTTCTCCGCCACCGCGGAGCGGTAGCCCCTGAGCCTGCGGTGGGTGGTCGTCACCGGGGTCGAGACAGCGAAGAAGGCAACGCTCCGGTGCCCGTGGCGGGCGAGGTGCGTGACCGCCTCGCGGGCGCCGCCCAGGTCGTCCTCGATCACGTAGACGCCGGAGAGCCCTCGCGGGGCCCGGTCGACGAACACCATCGGCGTCCGCTCCTGCCAGGGGGCCAGGTAGGACTGGTCCGCGCTCACGCTCACCACGATCAGGCCGCTGATCTGGCGCCGCAGCAGCGCCTCCAGCGCGGTGCGCTCGCGGTCGGCGCCGTGGTGAAGGCTGGTCACCACGACCGCCATGCCCCGGCTCACCAGGTCGAGTTCGATGCTGCTCGTCATCGTGGCGAAGAACGGGTCGGCGAGGTCGGGAACGGCCAGGCCGACCGCGGCGTCCGCGCCAGCGCGGAAACTCCGGGCCAGCAGGTTCGGCACGTAGTTCAGTTTCTGCATCGCCCAGCGCACCCGCTCGCGGGTCTCCTCGGTGACGTGGGGATCGTCGTTGAAGACCCGGGACACGGTCTTCGCGCTGACTCCGGCGACACGAGCGACGTCGCGCATGGTAGTCATCGAGGATCATCGCCTCCGGACTTGGCGCCTGCTCAGGCGACTGCGGGGGTTTAGTTCGGCGGATACGAGCGACGCAGGTCCGGTGGCGAAGGTCCCCCGGTGAGCACCGGGGGACCATTCGCTGGGCATTCTACCGGCGGCTGAGGTCAGCAGCTGGTCTTGTAGATCGCTGCCTGGCTGGCCGCCGTGTTCAGGTTGGCCTTGGTGATGATGGTGAACTTGGTGCCGATCTTCGGGGTGGTCGGCTTGCCGGTGAGGGCCGCGTAGGCCTGGTCCACCGCGTTGGTCCCGATCACGTACGGTGACTGGGCGATGAGCGCCTGCACGGTGCCCTGCTGCAGGGCGGTGATCTCATCGGGCTCGGCGTCGAATCCGACGATCTTCACCTTGCCGGACTTGCCGGCCTGGCGCACACCGGTGGCGGCGCCCTCGGCGGAGAACAGGTTGGCCGCGAAGATGCCGACGATGTTGGGGTTCTTCTGCAGCGCCGCGAGCGTGACCTGAGCGGCGAGAGACGCGGTGTCCTGGTCGAACTGGGTACCCACGTAGGTGAACTTGGGGTCGGCCTTGGCCGCGGCCGCGAAGCCCGCCTGGCGCTGGTCGGTGGTGCTGATGCCGGGCTTGGTGTTGACGATGAGCACGGGGCCGCCACCGGGCACGAGCTGCTTGATCGCGGCGAAGGCGTAGGCGCCGCCGGCCGTGTTGTTCGAGGAGATCTGCGAGACGGCCCCGGACGGGTCGCTCAGCGTGGTGTCGACGAGCACGACCTTGATGCCGTCGGCCATGGCCGCGGCGATCGGGGGCCGGCTAGCTGACACATCGTCGGGAGCGATCAGGATCGCGTTAGGCTTCGCCGCGGTGACCGATTCGATGATCGGGTTCTGCAGCGTGGGGTCGAACTGCGTGGGGCCCTGGATGTTGACGGTGACGTTGCCGAGCTTCTTGGCCTCGGCCTGGATCCCGCAGCCCATCGTGACATAGAACCCGTCGCCGGCCACGCCCTGGATGAACGTCATCTTGTAGGTCTTGCCGGTGGTCGAGGCCCCGGTCGTGGACCCGCCGGTGGTGGTGGACCCGCTTGCCGCGGTCGACGAGCTCGATGACGAGCACGCCGCGGTCAGGGCCAGCAGCATGACTGCCGCCGCACCCGCGGTTGGTACCGCTATAAACCGCTTCATACCTGCTCCTTCGCGTGAATCTTGGGTTCGGCTGCCGGTCCCGGATGATAACGAGCGCGCACCGTTTTGAGTGTGCGGTGCCCGGCCTGCTTGTATCCCACTGACCGGCATGTTCAGCTGTTGGCAACCTCGCGGAAACACGATTGCTTGAGTGTGCAGCAGCTATGTCACCGATGTCAATATGCCCATCAGTAGTTCTTTTCCCAGGCCTGAACGTGTTCTTAGACGGAAGATATCGTTATAGATTTGAATCTTGACATCGGTGACATGAGGAGGCACCCTCTTCGTAAAATTGCGGCATGCTTACAACCGCGTTACGGAGCCGGTGATGGACTCAGCGGCTCCGCCGCTTCAGCTGGTACTGCGGTCGATAAGGAGTGGTTCGATGAGCGTTGCGCTGGAAGCACGGGACATCACGAAGGTGTACGGTCACGTCAGCGCGCTGTCAGGCGCCAACTTCGAGGTGAAGGCCGGCGAGGTGGTCGCGCTCATCGGGGACAACGGCGCAGGCAAGAGCACGCTGGTCAAGATCTTGTCCGGCACCGAGACGCCGACGTCCGGGGAGATCCTGGTCGACGGCAAGCTGGTGACCCTCTCGGGAGCTCTGGCCGCGCGCGAGTACGGGATCGAGACCGTGTACCAGGACCTGGCCCTGGCGCCTCATCTCAATCCTGTGCAGAACATGTACCTCGGCCGCGAGGTCATGCGCACCGGCGTCATGGGGCGGCTGGGGTTCATGAACAACGCGGAGATGCTCGCGGGCAGCAAGAAGGCGTTCGACGCGCTCGGCGCAACGGTGCGCAACTATGCCGGCAGCATCGGCGCCATGTCGGCGGCCAGAAGCAGGCGGTGGCGGTGGCCCGTGCGGCCGCCTGGGCGAAGCGGATCGTCTTGCTCGATGAGCCCACGGCCGCCCTCGGGGTGGTGCAGACCAAAGCGGTACTGGACCTGATCCGCCGGGTACGCGACCGGGGGCTCGGCGTGGTGTTCATCAGTCACTCGATGCCGCACGTGATCCAGGTTGCCGACGAGGTTCAGGTCATGCGGCTCGGCAGGCGGGTGGCCACGTACAGAGCAAGGAGACAACGATGGAGGAGTTGGTCGGAGCGATGACGGGCGCGGTACGCAGGAGAACCAGTCATGACCGGACAGGCGACCGTGCCTCCGCCCGCGCCCGCCGAAGTGGTGCCGAGCGAAGCACAACCACCGGCCGGCTCGCGCGGCTGGCCCGGCTGCAGGCGCTGCAGATCATCATCGTGCTCGCGGTGATCGTCGTCATCTTCGCGGCCCTCAAGCCGGCAGCTTCCTGACGGTCTTCAACATCCGCGGGATCATCCAGGACACATCCATCCTGGCGGTACTGGGTGTCGGGATGACCTTCGACATCATTACCGGCGGCATCTACCTGTCGGCGGGCAGCGTCCTGGTCTTCAGCGGCGTCGTCGCAGATAAGGCGATGGCGGCGATGGGCGGCCAGGGCTGGGGGGCCGCCATCGTCGGCGCCCTGGTGGCCATCGGCTGCGGGCTCGGCTGGGGCCTGATCAACGGAGTCCTTATCGCGAGGGCGAAGGTTCCGCCGCTCATCGTCACGCTCGGCACCCTGGGGATGGCCCTGGGCCTGGCGGAGGTGATCACCGGAGGCGTGGACCTGCGCGATATCCCGACGGTCATGGTCAACTCCGTGGGCTTCGGCAACGTCTTCTGGCAGGTTCCCACCCTGGCGGTCATCGCCGCGGTCGTCATCGTGATCGGGACGTGGCCCCTGCACCGGACCCGTTTCGGGCTGTACACCTACGCGTCGGATCAAACCCCGAGGCGGGCCGGCGTTTCCGGCCGGAACGTACCCCGTCACCTGATCAAGGTCTACGCCCTGTCCGGCCTGCTGGCCGGATTCGCCGGATGGCTCAACCTGGCGTTCTTCCAGTCGACCACGATCGG
>CAWJPF010000005.1:0-138916 GCA_963844625.1 uncultured Actinomycetota bacterium
CCTCACCATCCTGCTCGACATGGACCCCATCGCCGGGCTGCGGCGGCGGACCCGCTCGGCGGACCGCCTGGAAGCCGAGCCCGCAGAGTTCCGCCTGCGGGTGCACACCAGCTTCCAGGAGCTGGCCCGCGCCGAGCCCGGGCGTTACCTGGTGCTCGACGCGGCCCGCCCGCCCGGCGAGGTCACCCAGGACATCCAGGACCGGATCCGTGGCATGCTCCCCGACCCGGTTCCGCTGGTCGCGGAGGCGAACACCGGAGACTTCCCGGCCATCAAGGAAGAGGTCCGGTGACCTCGCCCCGGAGGCGAGAGGCCAACACAGTGTTCGGGAACCTGCCCGGGCAGGACGCGGTGGTCGCGCAGCTGGAGAAGGCCGCGGCCGCGGCGGCGGCCTTGCTGGCCGGCGGCCGGTCCCCCGGCGGGGGGGATAGGGGGGGGCGTCCCCCCGGGCCGGTACAGCCGGGCGCGATGACGCACGCCTGGCTGTTCACCGGGCCGCCCGGCTCGGGCCGGTCGGTGGCGGCCCGGTCGTTCGCCGCCGCCCTGCTCTGCCCGTCCGGCGGCTGCGGTCAGTGCGCGTCCTGCCATCAGGTGCAGGCGGGCACGCACGCGGACCTGATGCTGATCCGGCCCGAGGGGCTGTCCTACGGCGTCAAGCAGACGCGGGACCTGGTGCTGCGCGCGGCAGGCCAGCCCACCGGCGGGCGCTGGCAGGTCGTGCTGTTCGAGGACGCCGACCGGTGCACCGAGCAGGCCGCCAACGCGCTGCTCAAGGCCATCGAGGAGCCGGCCCCCCGGACGGTCTGGCTGCTGTGCGCGCCGTCGGCCGAGGACCTGGTGCCGACGATCAGGTCCCGGTGCCGGGTTGTCACGCTTGTCGTGCCGCCGTCGTCCGTGGTCGCCAAGGTACTGATCGAGCGGGACGGTATCGAGCCCGCGAAAGCGCTGGCCGCGGCCCGTGCGGCGCAGGGACACGTGGGCCGCGCCCGGCGTCTAGCCGTTGATCCCGCCGCGGCCAAGCGCCGCGCCGACGTGCTGCGCGTCCCGCTGGAAGCCACCTCGCTTGGCCCCGCCCTCGCGGCCGCCGCCGCACTGGTGCGGACCGCCGAGGAGGAGGCCAAGGCGGTCACCGAGGAACTGGACGACCCGGAACGCGAGTCGCTGCGCAGGGCGTTCGGCGAGGGATCGACCGGCAAGGGCGTCGCCAAGGCCATGCGCGGCATGGCTGGCGCCATGAAGGACCTCGAGGACCGGCAGAAGTCACGCGCCACCCGGGTCAAGCGGGACATGCTGGACCAGGCCCTGCTCGAGCTGGCCCTGTTCTACCGGGACATCTTGATGGTGCAGGTGGGCGCCGACGTGGAGCTCGCCAACGAGGACGCCGATCTGCGCCGCGTGGTCTCGGCGTCGTCCCCCGAGTCCACCCTGCGCCGCATGCAGGCCATCATGCGCTGCCGCGAGCGCCTCACCCTGAACGTCGCCCCCCTCCTAGCCGTAGAAGACATGACCCTTTCCCTAGTCCGCGGCTAAAGCGCGCGCGCCCGCCCCGGGTGCCCGCCTCGGGGGCCCGCCTCGGGGGCCCGCCCGCGCGCACCCGCGCCAGTCCCGCCCGCACCCTAGTCCCGCTCGTAACCCCAGTCCCGCTCGTAACCTCAGTTTCGTCCGCGCCGGTTGGTGTGGAAAGCCTGGTACGTATGGTTGTCACACCCTGCACACTCTTATGTGCAGGGTGCTGCTTTCATACACTGCCGTCGGCGTTGGTCGGGCAAGGGACGGTACGGATGGGGAGAGGGGGGCGCGTGCGGCCGCTCTCCAGGGCTTCCTTGATCCGGTTGGTCACCGTGGCGGGCTCGCGGCGGATCTGGCTGGGCAGGAAGTGCAGCGAGATGATGCCGGCCGCGCTCATCCGGGTCCGGCGTGTTGTCGTGCGTTCGAACTCGACGGGCCCCAGGTGCCACTCGCGCGAGTCGACCTCAGCGACGACGCCCTCCTCCGGCCACCACGCGTCGGGCCTGGCGATAAACGTCCCGTCCTTGTACAAGGACGGATTGAACAGCGGCATCGGCAGCCGGGCCGCCTTGATGAGGTCGCGGAGGTCGCCTTCGGCGGTGGACCTGATGCCATCGGCCACCTCGCCCAGCACCGTCCGGAACGTCGCGGAGCCACGGATCGGTCCGTCCCGCAGTTCGTCGGCCAGCTGGCTGACCGTACACCGTTCGAGCTGAACCGCGCCCGCGACCAGCGCCCTGACCTCTCTGAGGTCGGCGAGCGGCCAAACGGTGTCGGCCACGGCGCGGGCCGCCGTGGCGAAGCGCACGGGCCCGCTAGCAGCGATCTGGTCCGGCAGCCGTTTCGTCCGGTGGAGCCGGACGAAACCGGTGTTGCGGCGCTGCCGCTCCGCGGGTACCAGAACGTCGATCGTGTCCAGGTCCGGCGCGCCTCCGATGCCATAGTGGAACAGGGCCACCGGGCCGGTGATGAGGCTGCGCGGCCCGGCGTAGAGCAGGGCCGCCATCTCTTTCTGCGGCAGGTTGGGCTCGCCGCTGACGCCCAGGTACACGCCGGGGAGCAGGACCTGCCACGGGCCGCCGGGCCGGACGCGGTACTGCATTACGCGGTCGGATAGGCCGAGGCTTAGCAACTGCCCGCGGCTGACCACGGAGAACTGCCCGTTCAGCAGCTCGCTCACACCATCTCGTTGCACTGTTCGCGGCATGGCTTTGAGCATGACACCTAGGTCCGACAAACGGGATGAGGCATACCAGATGACGGATGAAGTTTTCTCCCGCGCGCCCGCAGCCAACGCGGCCGGGCGCGCGGGAGGGCCGCCGGTCCTGGCCGAGAGCGGCGGGGCACGTAGTCTGGCTCTGTGGGCATGATGATGGCGGTGAGCTTCGAACGGTACGGGCGGCTGTATTACCTCGATCCGGGTGCTTACTCGCCCGCGATCGGCGACAAGGTGCTGGTGCCCACCGACTCCGGGCCCGAGGTGGCCCAGTGCGTGTGGGCGCCGCAGTGGGTATCCGAGGACATCGACGGGCTGCCGGTGTGCGCCGGGATCGCCACCGGCGAGGACCTGGCCCGGGACGAGGAGAACCGCAGGCGGCGGGCCGAGGGGCGGCTGGCCGCGCGCCGGCTGATCAGGGAGCACGGGCTGCCGATGAAGGTCACCGCGGTGGACTTCATCGGCTCGGAGAACGTCTTCGTCGTGTACTTCGGCGCGCCGCACCGGGTGGACTTCCGCGCCCTGGTCCGGGATCTGGGCGGCCGGCTGAAGGCCCGGGTGGAGCTGCGGCAGATCGGCCCGCGGGACGAGGCGCGGCTGCAGGGCGGGATCGGGCCGTGCGGGCGTGACCTGTGCTGCGCCACCTTCCTGAAGGACTTCGAGCCGGTGTCGGTCCGGATGGCCAAGGACCAGGAACTCCCGGTGAACCCGCTGCGGATCGCCGGGGCGTGCGGGCGGCTGATGTGCTGCCTGAAGTATGAGCACCCGCTGTACCAGGACTTCCGCAAGGACGCGCCGCCGGTCGGCGCCTCCGTCACCTCGCCCGCCGGGCCCGGGACGGTCGTCGGCCACAACGTTCCCTCCGACACGGTGGTGGTGAAGCTGGCCGCGGACGGCCGCGCGCACGCGTGCCCGAAGGCCAGCGTGTGCGGGTCGCGGAAGGCCTACGAGTCCATGCACGGGAAGGCGGGCCGGGAGGACCAGTGACCGCGGGCCGCCGGCGCCTGCGGGCCGTCGCGGTCGCCCTGCTCGCGGTCACGGCGCTCGTGCTCACGGCTGGCTGCTCCGGCGCTGCCGGCGCGGCTAAAACCGCCGCGCCCTCGACGCTGGCCGGGTACTACGCGCAGCGGCTGGACTGGCAGCCGTGCGACAACGGCTTCGAATGCGCCCGGCTGCTGGTGCCCTTCGACTACAGCCGGCCGGACGGCAGGCGGTTCTCGCTGCCCGTCGTCAAGCTGCCTGCGTCCGACCCGTCCCGCCGGATCGGCGCGCTGGTGATCAACCCGGGTGGCCCGGGCGGTTCCGGGGTGCAGTACGCGCTCGGCGCCCGCAGCGAGCTGCCCGCGGCCGCGCTGGCCAGGTTCGACATCGTCGGGTTCGACCCCCGCGGCGTCGGCGGCAGCGAACCCGCGCTGAGCTGCATGACCGGCCCAGAGCTCGACCAGTACCTCGCGACCGACGACGCGCCGGCGAACGCCGCCCAGCTGGCGACCGTGATCGGGCAGAACAAGCTGTACGCGGAGCGGTGCGAGCGGAACTCGGCGGCGCTGCTGCCCTACGTCGGCACCCGGAACGCGGCCCGCGACATGGACATACTCCGCGCCGCGCTCGGCGAATCCCGGCTCACATACCTCGGGAAATCATACGGAACGTACCTGGGTACCTGGTATGCGGAACTGTTTCCCGCCCGCGTGCGAGCCCTGGTCCTGGACGGTGCCGTGGATCCGGACACGCCGTCGCTGCAGGACGACATCACGCAGGCGGAAGGGTTCCAGGTCGCGCTCGCCTCGTTCATGTCGTGGTGCCTGGCCACGGCCGGCTGCCCGGTGCGCGGCGGTTCTGTCCCGGCCGCGGTGGCCAAGGTGCAGGGGCTGGTCACCCGGGCGGACTCCGTGCCGCTGGCCAGCCAGCTGAACGACGGGCAGGTCGCGGACGGCGCCATGCTGGTAAACGGCATCGCCGCCGCGCTGTACAGCAAGTCGTACTGGCCCGACCTGGAGACCGGGCTGGCCAACGCGTTCGCCGGGAACGGTACCGTGCTGGTCGAACTGGCCAACCTGCTGCTGGAACGGAATTCCAACGGGACCTACAGCAACCTGGCCGACGCCGACACCGCCATCAGCTGCCTGGACCGGCCGTGGCCGCGCTCGCTGGCCGCGTGGCAGGCGGCGGCCAAGCAGGCGGCCGCGCAGGCTCCGTTGTTCGGTGCGCCGATCGTATGGGGGAGCCTGGCCTGCGCGTACTGGCCGGTCCCGTCCTACCCGCTGCCCCGGATCCGGGCCGCCGGGGCACCGCCGATCCTGGTCATCGGCACGCTGCGCGACCCGGCCACGCCGTACCGGTGGGCGCAGGCGCTGGCGGGCGACCTGGCCTCCGGCGTGCTGCTGGGCTGGAACGGCGACGGGCACACCGCGTACGGCCAGGGCAGCGCCTGCGTGGATACGATCGTCAACGACTACCTGATCAACCTGTCCGTTCCTCGCAGCGGCATGATCTGCCAGTAGCCGTCACTGTAACGCGGCGGGCCCGCGCGGAACTACAAGGGCACGTCCGGGCCCCCTAAGCGCGAGGAGTTGTTCGTGAGAGTACCCATTCGTCTCAAATCGGCCGTGGTCGCGGCGGCCGCGACGGCCGCGGTGGCAGGTTTCGCCGCGCCGGCCTTTGCGAGCACAGCCGCGCCGTCCTTCGGTTACGGCGGCGCCAGTCATGTCGTGTTCGTGCAGACCGATAGCACGTCAGGGAACCATGTCGTGGCCTACCACCGGGCGGCGGACGGCACACTCAGCCCGGCGGGCAGCTACGCCACCGGCGGCCTCGGCGGGATTCTCGCCGGGTCCGTGGTGGACCACACGGCGTCGCAGGGCTCGCTGACCTATGACCCGTGGCATGACCTGCTCTACGCGGTGAACGCGGGCAGCAACACCGTCTCGGTCTTCGCCGTGCAAGGGGACCGGCTCGCGCTGCGTCAGGTGCTGAGCTCCGGCGGCACGTTCCCGGTCAGCGTGACCGTCCACGGCGATGTGGTCTACGTGCTCAACGCGCTGAACGGCGGCTCGGTGCAGGGTTACCGGGTGTCCGGCAGCTTCCTGGCTCCGCTGCCCGGCTCCGGCCGCGCGCTCGGCCTCGACCCCGCCGAGACCCCGCAGTTCACCAGCACGCCGGGAC
Organism: uncultured Actinomycetota bacterium; assembly: GCA_963844625.1. GTDB lineage: Bacteria > Actinomycetota > Actinomycetes > Streptosporangiales > Streptosporangiaceae > Palsa-504. The sequence continues at coordinate 5,891 of CAWJPF010000005.1, forward strand.
AGGTGGCCTTCACCCCGGACGGCGCCCAGCTCATCGTGACGACCAAGAACAACGGGAACGAAATCGACGTGTTCGGCGTCGGTTCCGGCGGCCGGCTGTCGGCCGTCCCCGTGGTGAACTCCGAGCCGGGCACGGTGCCCTTCGCGATCTCCTTCGACCGGTACGGGAACGTGGTCATCGCCGAGGCCGGGACCAACGCCCTGGCCACCTTCGCGCTCAGCGGCCACGGCACGCTGAGCCTGCTCGACGCGGCCGGCACCGGGAAGGCCGCGACCTGCTGGGTGGCCCCGGCCGGGGCGTTCCTGTTCGCGTCCAATGCGGGCAGCGCCGCCGTGAGCGGCTTCACCTCCTCCGCAGGCGGGCAGCTGACGCTGCTCGGCGCCACGGGCACCGACGCCGGGACCGTGGACGCGTCCGCGGCGGCCGGCGGCCGGTTCCTTTACGTCCAGACGGGCGGGGCCGGGATCGTCGACGAGTTCAGCGTGGGCGCCGCCGGGACCCTGACCGAGATCGGGTCCGTCACCGTGCCGGACGCGGTGGGCGGCGAAGGGATCGTGGCTCTCTGACGTCTGCTGACGGCCGTCCGCCGCCCGGTCCCGGGTGGCGGGCGGCTGGTCCTATCCTGTCGGTGATGGAATCCGACGAGGAGCTGCTGCGGCGGCTGCGTTCGGGCGATGAGCGGGCGTTCATCGGCCTGGTCAAGCGCTATAACGAACCGATGCTGCGGCTGGCGGCCTCGTTCGTGCCGAGCCGCGCCATCGCCGAGGAGGTCGTCCAGGACACCTGGCTGGCGCTGCTACGTGGCCTCGGCGGATTCGAAGGCCGTTCGTCCCTGAAGACCTGGCTGTTCCGTATCCTGGTCAACCAGGCCAGGAAGACCGGCACGAAGGAGAACCGCACCGTCCCCGTGGCGGATCCCGAGCCGGTCGTGGATCCGGCGCGGTTCGATGCCTCCGGCGGCTGGGCGGATCCGCCCGGGCACTGGATCGAGGCGGCCGAGGGCCGCCTCGAGGCAGGTAAGCTCGCCCACCGAATCCGGGTGTGGATCGATGAGCTGCCCGCCCGGCAGCGTGAGGTCGTGCTGCTGCGTGACGTGGAGGGGATGAGCAGCGAAGAGGTGTGCGGCGTCCTGGCCCTGTCCGAGGTGAACCAGCGGGTCCTGCTGCACCGCGGGCGAAGCCGGCTCAGGCAGCTGTTCGAAGACGAGTTCCGGGGGGTGCGATGAGACTCCTCCGGCGTCGTGACCTGGTTTGCCAGCAGGCGGTCGAGCTAGTCACCGATTACCTGGAAGGTACGCTGAGCCGGCTGGCTAGGCGGCGCTTTGAGGCACACCTGGCCGGCTGCCCGCACTGCACTGAGTACCTGGCCCAGATGCGCGAGACAATCAGCCTCAGCGGGCAGCTGACGCCCGAAGACCTGACGCCGCAGATGCGGGATGAGTTCGTCGATCTCTTCCGGCGGTGGCAGTCCGAGCAGCAGTGAGCGTCCGAGCGCCCCGGGCTCAGTGCGTCGCCGCCCCGGTCCAGCCCGACCACCGCTCGACCGTTACCGCCAGCACGGGACCCGTCGGCGGTGCCTGCCGGTACTGCCAGTAGCGATCCGCCAGCATCCGCAACGGCGCCGCCATCTGCCGCTGGTCCGCCAGTATCGCCGCGCGGCCGTCGGCGCGAACCCACCACAGCTTTTCCCAGTCGTCGGTGTACTGGTCGGCGAGCATGGTGACCATCGGATTCTCGCTGACGTTGCGCAGCCGCTTGAGGTCGGTAGTCGACTTCGGCTTCTGGTCGACGGCCGTGTAGATGGTGTCACCGTCGACCACGAAGGTGACCACCACCAGGTGCGGACGTCCCTGACCGTCAGCGGTTCCCAGCCGGGCAACGGGCACGGTGGCGAACCGGGTCCGCGCCTCGCTTTCGGCAAGCCTCACGGTGAGATATTACGAGCTGTCTGCTGCTGGCCGGGGCGGCCCCGAGCGCAGCTTCCGGTAGACTCATCGCGTCGTCCCGCCGGACGGCCCGCCGCCTTAGCTCAGTCGGTTAGAGCGACGCACTCGTAATGCGTAGGTCATCGGTTCGATTCCGATAGGCGGCTCCAGCTAGAAGCCATAAATCGAACGGAAATGTTCGATAGCGTGGACCGGGTTGTGGACCGAAAAGACCTGATCGGGCTATCGTGTCGTCATAGCCAAGACCAGCAAGGGTCATATACAGCAACTGCCATGCGGCTCGTTCCGAGTCAAGGTCTGCGCAGGAACCAACCCGGTCACCGGCAAGGCACGCCTGCTCAGGCAGATCTGCCCCGATGAGGCTGCCGCCCACGCAGCGCTCAGCCGGATGCTTGCCGCAGAGAGTGCCGGAGGCCGAGATCAACGGAATGATGGAGGAGAGAAGACAACGGGCCGCTTCGGCCAGCTATGGTCTTTCGTGTTGCGTCCTGGACGCTGGTCCAGGCCTGCGGATGGAAGTCCTGTCCGGGTAGACACCAGAGTGCCCGGTAGCAGGCCCCGGTTCGTCGCCGAGAGGCGACGCGGCGCACGGGACTTGGCCGGGCGCCGCCGCCCGCTCGCCAGCCGGGCTTTGACGCCGCCGATGCCAGATCCTCGCCACCGTCTGCGACCGATGCCGATCTGAAGCGCTGGGATGGGGCAGGCCGCCGCCTGACGAGATTGCTCGGTCGGGCTACTCCGCCCGCGTCGAGCCATGGCGTTCAGCGATCCGGCCGATCCCCGAGTACCCTTTGAAAGATGGACGCTCCGTTCCGTCCTCCCCTCCGAGGACGTGAGCCGGAACTCGCGCTCATACGTCGGCGGCTGAACCAGGTCCGGGCCGGTACCGGTGGCGTGATCGTGGTGGAGGGAAGCGCCGGGCTCGGCAAGACGAGGCTGCTCGACGAGTGCGTATCGATGGCTGGAGAGCTCTCGTTCCGGGTCGGACGAGGAGCAGCCGAGCCGGGACGCGTAATCGAGCTGGGCGCCCTCTTCGACGCGTTGTTTGAGGGGGATCTGCCGCTCGCTGATCGGCGAGCGCTTAATGACGTCCACGCTTCGTCGGAGTTCTTGTTCTGGCTCCTGCAGGACGTGCAGTCCCTCATTGAGGCGGCCGCGCTCAAGAACCCGGTGCTTATCTGTCTCGATGACCTGCACTGGGGCGGGACCAGTCTCTCGGTCGCAATGCGGCAGCTCCCTTCGCGCCTCTCGTCGCTTCCTGTGGCGTGGGTGATGGCATTTCGGCCCGGCCAGGGCCTGCATCAGATGCAGCACGCGAAGGCCGAGCTCATCGAGTCCGGAGCGGAGCTGATTCGGTTGGCGCCGCTCAATCGCGAAGCGGTCGCGCGGGTCGCGGCCGACGTGCTCGGAGCCGAGGCGGACGCCGAACTCCTGCAGAAGGCGGACCGGGTCCAGGGCAATCCGTTCCTGCTGGTCGAGTTCTTCCGCGGACTCCAGGACGACCACCTCGTTTCGCTGGATTCAGGGCGCGCGAGGCTCGTCGAGGACCGGCTGCCCCGTCGCGTGAGTGACAGCATGCGGGGGCGCCTTGCGCGCATGTCGCCAGCGTCGGAACGGGCGGCGACGTTCGCGTCGGGGCTGGGACGCAGGTTCAGCATTCACGACTTGGCCGCGATGACAGGTACTTCTCTCACGGAGCTGATCGACCCGGTCAACGAGCTCGTTCAGGCCGATATTTTCGCTGACGACGGTGGTCAGCTGGCGTTCCGACACGACATCATCCGGGAGGCAGTTCGCGGCAGCTTGCTGTCGCCGGTCCGACGTGCGATTGACCGGCAGGCGGCGGACGTGCTGCTCGCACATGGCGCGCTCCCGGCAGAGGTGGCTACCCAGCTCGTCGAGTCCGCAGAACCGGGCGATGACGTGGCAATCGAGACGGCGCTCGAGGCAACCCAGGTCCTCAGTGCTTCTGACCCAGCCGTGGCAGCTGAGCTAGCCGCGAAGGCGCTCGACCTCACCCCACTCCGCCATGCTCTCCGAGGTCCATTGGTCGCCCAACGGGTCGTATCACTGTTCACAGCCGGTCTCGCCGAGGAAGGGAAGCGGTTCGCTGATTCGGCACTCCGGGAGGCGATGCCCACTGGGGAAGAGGCGAGGGTACGTGCGAGCGTCGCCGGCATGTTCGATCTGTCTCCGGAAGTCCGGGCGGAAAACGCACGAGCTGGCCTCGCTCTTCCGTCCTTGTCCAAGGATCTACGCGCCGAACTCTGGGCAGCGCTCTATCACAGCCTCACCGTGGCCGGACGAGGGAAGGAGGCGCTCGAAATCGAGCCGAGTGCCCGCGAGGCCGCCTACGCGAGCACGAGTGAGGTGTGCAAGTTCGCGTTTGAACTCCCGGAGTCCGGAATGGCCTACCAGCTGCTCGACTTCAGGCGCGCGCTCGAGATTCTTCTGGTTGCAGAACGCCGTCAGCTCCATGGCCAAGGCGACGCGCGGGCTCGTCTCGCGCACATTCTCCGAACTTGGATCCTCGCAGCGAACGACCGGTACGAGGATGCGCTTCAGGCTATCGACGCAGGGGTAATCGCAGCCCAACGTGACCGGCAGAACTGGGCGCTGCGCATCTTTGAGACAACTCGCGGCTGGCAGATGCTGCAGATGGGCGACTTCGCCGAGGCCGCGCTCGCGCTTGAAGGCCGATTTAGTCGCGAGGAAGCCCATCTCATCGCCGGAGCCCTCCACGCCCCCTCGGTCGTCGCGCTCGGCAACCTCAAAATCCACATTGGAGATGAGTCCGGCGCGCTGGAGGCTGCCGAGATCGCGAAGATCATGTTGCAGGCGAAGGCGCCCTGTGTCCGGCATCATGCGATGTGGTACCTCGCGCTTCTCTCACTGTCCCAGGGAGACCCGATGCAGGCACACGAGTGGCTCTGCTCCTGCGGACATGAGGAGCGACTCTCGATGTTCCCTCTTTACCCGCACGAGGTCGCCTACGATGCCGAACGCGTCCGCGTCGCCGCAGCGGTCGGTGACGAGGAGCTGGCAGAACACGGAATCTCGCTCGCTGAACGACGTGCGACCCTCAACCCAAATGTCCCTTCGTGTGCTGCGGCAGCGGCACATGCCCGAGGCATCTGGAGCGATTCCCCTGAGGATCTCGGGCGTGCGGTTTCGCTCTATCGAGACGGACCTCGCCCTCTTGCCTACGCGTCCGCGCTCGAAGACCTCGGCCGGGTGCTGGCGCAGCACGGCGACAACGCGCCGGCGATCTCCGCATTCGACCAGGCGCTGACCATTGCGACGCGCGTCGGGGCGAGCTGGGACGCTGCACGCATTCGGGGCCGGCTTCGCCGTCTCGGCGTGCGGCGGCGTCTCGCCAAAATCGATCGGCCGAAGACCGGGTGGGAGGCATTGACCGAAGCCGAGTCGGTGGTCGCCAATCTTGTCGCGCATGGTCGCACAAATCGGGAGATAGCCGACAAGCTCTTCATCTCCCCGCACACTGTTCATTCTCATCTTCGGCACGTCTTCGAAAAGCTCGGAGTCAACTCCCGTGTGCACCTCACGAGGCTTGTCGCGGGCCGATCGCTCCAATCGCCAGGGGATCCGCACGCCGAGCATGGGCGATGAGCCCGCAAGGTCGTGGAGATAAGTTCGGCCGTCGCACTGAGTCGACGCTGGTGTAACTCGCCAAGCGGTTAGCCAGCTGCACGCGGGATTGCACACCGAGCTTCGCGAATACCGCGCGGAGGTGAGTGCCCACGGTGTTGATGGAGACGCCCAGGGCGGATGCTGCGGACTTGTTGGTGTTTCCCTCGCTGATGAGGGTGGCGACGCGCCGCTCAGCCTCGGTGAGGGAAGCCCATCCGGCCGCCTGCGCGGCGGCCGAGGTGGACCATTTTGCGCGGCGGGCGCCGGCCTCGCGCATGGCGTGCTGCACCTCGCTGCGGAAAGCCCGCGCTCCCATGTGGTGATATTCGTCCCAGGCCCGGTCGAGTTGCGCGAGTGCCTCGGAGCGGCGGCCGGCGGCAAGCAGGGCACGTCCGTAGGACTCGGCGCCGACGGCGCGCAGGACCGGCCGTGGGCTGCGCTCGAGAACCTGCACGGCCTCGGCGAGGATGTTGAGGTCCTGTTTACCCAGTCCGCGCAGGTTGAGGGCGACGCCTTCGAAGCTGGCCACGCCGGGGTTACCGGCTGCGTTCGCTTCGGCGACGTCGAGGCAGGCGGCGGCGAAGGTGTCATCGCCGGTAGCGGTACCGATTTGGTAGAACAGCCCGTTCCAGCACGGCCACAGCGGCCAGTAGCTGCGGCCCTGTTCTGCACCCTGCAGGACCGGCCGCAGTGTGTCGCGTGCTGCAGGCAGATCGCCGCGGCTCGCGGCGAGCCAGCCACGCATAACGGCGATGCCGGGGTTGCGAATGGCCTCGTCGGCCTTGGTGAGCGTATCGGCGATCCGCAGCTGGGCCGCGGCGATCTCGGTCTCGCCGCGCAAGAGCGCGACTGCGGTACGGATCGTGATCGCGTCGAGAAGATGCAGACTGGTGCCCAGCTGGCGGCCAAGCTCGATCAGTGTGCGAGCGCCAGCGTCGGCGTCATCGAGGCGCCCGAGATTGAAGTCCTGCCACATCTGCGAGCAGGAGATGCCAGGCAGCAAAGCCTTGGTGGTGGCGCAGCTGGCGCAAGCTTGATCGAGCAGGGCCTGGGCGTGGTCGTAGCGGTCCACGAACTGCAGCGCGGTGATCTCCTCAGCGAGGTAGGGCGCGCCAGTGAGGGCACGCAGCTCACGAAAATGCCGCAAGGCCACCTGGTGGCACCCTTGGTTACGGGATGCCTCGCCAGCGGCCTGCACCGCCAGCGTGAGCGCTTCCCGGTCGCCACTGTCACGGGCCTGCTCGACCGCGCTGGCCGCTTCTTTGGCAGCTAGCTCGCCGGGTAGCGTCCGGGTGCGGGCCAGCGCGTATGCCGCCCGCAGCCGCACGGTGACTGCCGCGTCCAGGTCGCTACTGCGCAAGGTCCGCTCGATCCTGGAGATCAGGTCATGGACCCGTCCGCTCAGCCACAGCGCACGGGCGGCCTCGGTCTCAAGCTGCGCCGCGAGGTTAGCGTCGTCGACGCGGGCCAGGATCTGGTCGGCGACGGTGATCGCCTGGTCGGCGTGCTGGGCCGCGCACAATACGGACAGGCAGCGACGGCTCAGGTCCAGCCACTCCGGCTGAGCGGGGCGCACTGTAGCGAAGGCGAGCGCAGCGAGTTCGCCCGCGTCATCGGCACTAGTGCTGGCCAGGGTTTCGGCCGCGGATACCAAGATCACGGCACTGGCAACGTCTCCGGTCCTCGCGGCCGCCCGGGCGTGGGACGCGGCGACCATGGGCTCACCGAGCACGCTGAGGTGGTAGTCGGCCAGGTGCGCGTGCAACTGACGGGCGCGATTGCCGGCGAGGGTGGCGTAGATCGTCTCCCGGGCCAGGTCGTGGCGAAAGGTCAGGGCATCGGCGGACTTAGTGATCAGCCCGGACTCGAGGGCACCGCCGAGACCGTCCGCACCGTCGCAGCTGCCCAGGCTTGGCATCAGCCCGAAAGCGTCGCGTACCGGCAACGGCCGGCCGGCGGCCGCGACCAGCTCCACCAGCTCGCGCGCCGAACTGGACAGATCGGCGAGCCGGCGCGCCATCGCTGTGACGAACTGGCCCGCCACGGCGTCGCGTTCCCCGCCTGCGGCCGAACGAGCCAGGCTGTCGATGACCTGAGTAGCCAGGAAGGGATTGCCGCCGGTGGCATCCAGGTAGCGGCGGGTCCGCTCGTCCGGGACCCGCCCGAGCCGATCCCGGGCCATCGCCGCCAGGTCAGACGTGGTCAGCGGCGCAAGCTGAAGATACTCGCGGCGGACGACGTCGTGGCCGGCCAGATCGATCCCGACGGGGGCATCGCGGCTGGCGAATATCCACACTACGGACTGGCCGGCCAGCCGGGACACCAGGCTGCGCAGAAGGAACCGGCTGACCCGGTCGGCCCACTGGACGTCATCGATCGCGATGAGCAACGGTTGTACGGCGGCAAGTTCCTCCAGGCGGGACGCGATGCGGTCGGCGAGCAGCAGTGGTTCGCTGACCGCGCCGGCGATCTGCTCGTACTGGTCCGCAGCGATCAGCGGGTCCCGCCCTACGCGCAGCGCCGCGATCACCGGGGCACCGGGCCAGACCTGCTCGATCGGATCGCACTTGCCGCGGCCGACCCGGATCTTCATGCGGGTCGCGTGCTCACAGACCTCCGCGAGCAGCGCGGTCTTGCCGATACCGGCCGGCCCGCAGATCAGTACGCTGGCACTGGTTCCGTGCTGGCAGGCACCACGCAACGCCGACAGCGCACTGGCCATCAGCTCGCTACGACCTCGCAACGGTCCTGACCGCACGGCACCACCTCAAGGAAACGGCATATCTGCTGGCCAGGGTGACAGGGGCTGCGCCGCCGTGCATCGCCCGTTCGGGCGATGTCCAATGGGCGGTCGGCGGCCACGCTGGTCAGCTCGACCCGAGACTTTGACTCTCAACTCGAAACTGTGCTGAAGATTGAAGTTTACGATATGCAACAATGCGAACAGGTATTTGATAATCTCCAGGTCTTTCCGTCACGGGATTCGCGCTGCTGGACAGCTGCATCGCAATCTCGACGGACCGGGCTCTGCGGGCGAGCAGTACCTTGGCGCCCGTGGCGGTCCAGCGCGCGTGCCGGTGCGGGAATACTGGCCTGTTCCGCGTCGCGGATCAGGTCATGCCGGAAGGCCAGCCGTTCGCCGGACTCAGCCAGAATGCCCGCTTCGACAAGCTTTGCGGACTGGCACTACCAGCTCTGGAACGGACAACCAGCGGGCAGCGGCGAGCCGGTGACCGGGAACCGCCGCCGAGGCCCATAGATGGCGACCCGTTCGGCCGGACCGGCATTCCGCGCAAGCTGGGCGGCGTCTGTTCTCCCCCGAGGCGGAGCTCATTGACGAGCATGGCCCGGCCGGACTCGGCCACGACGATGCCCTCTTCCCCGAGGCCATGGGAGAACTCGACGAGCAGGAACGGGTTGCTGTGAGCCTGCTCGATTGTGTGCTGCCTGCGCGGACTTCAATGTTCTCACCTGAATGGGTGAGCGCGCCCGGTGCGGCGGCCTGGCTAGAGTCAGCAACGTGGTCAGCGATCACGGCCGGAGCGGCTCCGGACGGGACAATGCCAACCGTCGGCAGGCGTCGGCCCGGCGGCTCGGCCTGGTCGAGCACGGCAGCGGGACGATCCCGCTGGTCCTGCTGCACGGATGGCCGCAGACCTCGTACGCGTGGCGGCACGTGACACCACGGCTCACCTCGGACTGCCACACGCTCGCCTACGACTTGCCCGGCATCGGCTCCTCAGAGCCAGCGCTCGACCGGTTCGACAAGTGGTCAATCAGTGGGGATCTTCACGCCGACCTCAGCCAGCGCGGCGTTCAGCGCCCACTGCTCGCGGGCCACGGCGCTGGGGCTCAAGTCGCATATGCCTACCTGCGCCGCTACCCCACACAGGTTCGCGGTGTGATGCTGCTGGATACCCCGATCGCAGGAGTCGGCGGTTGCGAGGACCTGTTCACATCACCGGCGTTCTGGCACATCGGATTCCACCAGACCATGTCCGGCGACACCGGCCTGGCGGAACTACTGGTCACCGGGCGGGAGCACCGCTACTTCCGCAGCCACATCGACCGGTTCGCCGCGCACCCAGACGCGATCAACGATGCCGACGTGGCCATTTACGTGCATGGATACCAAGGGCCGCAGCGCCTGGCCGCAGGCTTCGCTTTGTACCGGGCGATCCCGCTCGACATCGCCAGCAACGAGCGCAATACCGGCACCGTGGACCCCCCGATCCAGCTGGCGTTCGCCGAGTACTGTCACGCCACCGTGCTGCCCGAGGTGGCAGCCGGTCTGGGCGAAGCCGGCAGTCGGCACGTGGCCACCAGCGTTATCGCCGACAGCGGACACTGGGTTGCCGAAGAGCAACCAGCCAAGGTCGCGGCGGCTATTAACAGGTTCATCGCCTCCACCTGACCTGGCGCCCGCCGTGTTGTCGCGGCCGCTGCCGGAACCCGATGGAAAGTGCCGGCCGCAGATCCGGTCAGACAGGGCCAACCCCATTCAGCCGAAGACACGAGATCCGCGGCCAGCATGCGGTAACGAATCGCGGCAGACGCGAACCAGATCCTGCTGGCTGGACCGGGCGGCAAGCGTGAGGATCATGACCTGTCGTCGTCATGCCCAGCGCGATGACTTTCCATTCGTGGGAGAACCGGTCGCCGCACTGGCCCCTGGCGAGCGAAGGCCGACCCCCTCACAACCGTCGGCGGCGATCAAGGTGCGCCCGGCGCGGTCAAGGCCGACGATCCGGTTCGGCGAAGACGCTGCCCTCTCGAGACGTAGCTGTACCCGCCCGAACGGGTCAGAACCCGACGCGCTGCCGGCGAGTGTGTCGCCTCACCTGAACGTGTGAGGAATCGCCGTGACCAGTCCGGCCAGGCTGGTGGCTGTGCGGCTCCCCCGAATGGAGCCGTCGCCAACGCAGTTCAGGGAGGAAGCCATGTCCACGCCAACCAAGCCGAGCATTGTGTTCTGTCACGGGATTTGGGCCGATGGCTCGTGTTTCAGCAAGGTGATGGCGCCGCTTCAGGCCGAGGGCCACGAGGTGGTCTCCGCCCAGTACGGCCTCAACTCCAGCGTCGAAGACGTCGCCGCGGCGGTGCGCTACTTCGGGCAAGTCAGCAACCCGATCATCCTGGTCGGCCACTCCTACGGCGGCGCGGTCATCACCGCCGCGGGCACCGATGACCGCGTCGCCGGGCTCGTCTACATCGCCGCCCTCGGCCCGGATGAGACCGAGACCTCGCAGAGCGAGCAGGACAAGTTCCCGGTCACCCCGGCCTTCACCCAAGCCGTGGTCGCGGACGGGCGCGTGTGGATGAAGCCGTCGGCCATCGGGTGCTTCTGCGGCGACCTGCCCGAGGAAGAGCAGAAAATCGTCTGGGCGACGGCCAACCCCCCGGCGGCGACCTTGTTCGCCCACAACGCCCCGGGCGTGGCCTGGAGGACCAAGCCGTCCTGGTACATCGTGGCCAACAACGACCAGGCCGTCCACCCCGAACTCGAGCGGGCCGCGGCCAAGCGGATGGGTGCCGCCACCTACGACATCGACAGCAGCCACGTCCCCATGCTCTCCCACCCCGACTACGTCCTCGACGTCATCCGCGCCGCCGCGGCAGGCGTTTAGGGCATCGCGCTCTTTCTGGGCCCCTGCTCCCCGGCCGGGCGAGCAGGGCTCAGAAAGGGCGACCTCAGAAAGGGAGAAACCGGTGGCATCCGAACAAGTCCTCGACATACCCGTGCGCCACCACGTGTTGACCAGCGAACGGCCGTTTCAGGTTGTCCTGGACGGCATCTACGCCGGTATCAGCCAGCCGGACATCGGGGTGCTGTTCGCCAGGCTGGCGGCTAGTACCTCGTATGAGGAGTTCACCGCGCTGGTCCGGCAGGCGCAGGGCAGCGCGGGCCTGTTCCGGTTCTGGCGCCTCGATGACGACCACGTGCTGGCCCTCGATCCGCAGGCGGACCAGGCGGGGTGCCGCCTGGTCCGGCTGATCGCCGGCAACCCGGTCACCATGGGGCAGATGACCCGCCACCTGCCCGCGGCCGGCTCCTACGCGCCGGTCACCATCCTCCTCCAGGAACTGCCGGGCGGCGGAACCCAGGTGGCCTACGACACGGTCGCCAGCGCGATCGCGCCCTACGGTGATGCCGCCGCCTCCCAGGTCGCCCGGCGGCTGGACACCGACGTCCTCGCCCTCCTGCGCCACGCGACCGGCATACCGGCACCCGCACCCCCCTGAGCCGCCGCGCCAGGCCCGTCAGCCGGACGAACACCGCCACTGCCCATGATCACCAAATCCCGGCCTGGTCACGACCGTCGTCCTGACGGCGGTACGGGCTGCCACCTGACCGGCACGGCCTGCACGGGGGCTGCTGCTGAAGCCGGCGGCGCCTGCATCAGCCGCGCCGTCAGCTGATTCTCAGCAGCCCCTGGCAGCTGACGTGCGGCGGCCGCAGCCAGTCGGCCGCGGCCAGTCGGCCGCGGCACGCCGGTCCCGGAGAACGCCCTGGCGCGGTCGCAGATGGCCGTGCACGCACCGGCCCTCAATGCTGGCGACCGCGAACCGATCGTCCCTGCCGATGGCCGGCTACCGGCGAAGTGGTGATCATGAAAGCAACCAGCGCGAGCCCCCGATCACGGCAGCAGGCGGCCGGCAGCAGCGCGGTCGTGTTCCTGCACGGCCACCAGCTTGACCGCAACCTGGCCCGGGCGGCCACCGCCGAGGCAGCCGGCACGTTCGTGCTGGTCCTGGCCATCACCAGCGCCGCCGTCGCGGCCACCTTGTCCCGGCCGGGAGCCCGGACCCCGTACGGGTCCCTGGCGGTACCCGTCGCCGGCGGCCTGGCCCTGGCGATCGCAGTCGCCAGCATCGGCCACACTTCCGGTGCCCCCCCTCAACCCGGCGGTGACCCTCGGGCTGGCCGCCAGCAGCCGTTTCCCGTGGGCCTGCGCTCCTGGCTACGTCCTGGCCCAGTTCGCAGGCGCGACAGCGGCGGCCGCGGTCACCTGGGGCCTGTACGGAGACCAGGCCCGGTCGATCGCCCACCTTGGCGCCACCGCCCCGGCCGCCGGGGTGTCCGCGGGGCGGGTCCTCGCGGCCGAAGCCGTTGTCACCTTCGTGCTGGTCCTGGCGGGTCCTGTGGCACTTCGTCTCCCGCTGCTCGTGATTCAGAGGTCTGCCCATTGTGACCATCGCGCCCCTCCGCACAAACCTGGGGCCGTTCATGATTCCGGGTTCTGCCGTGTCCTAGGCTCGCGTCATGCCGAGTTCCCTGCCGCGCAGCACGCCTGCGGATCAGCGGGTCGATCCGGCGGCGATCCTCAGCTTCCTGGACGCTGTAGATGAGCGTCCTGACATCGAGATGCACAGCCTGATGGTGGTGAGGCACGGGCGGGTGGTGGCTGAGGGGTGGTGGGCGCCGTACAGCGCCGGTCGGCCGCAGTTGCTGTATTCGCTCAGCAAGAGCTTTACCTCCACTGCGGCGGCTTTCGCGCAGGCCGAGGGCCTGCTCGATCTGGACGATACGGTTATCTCGCACTTCACCGAATTCGCCGCGGACATCACCGACCCGCGCAGCCGTTCGATGAAGGTCCGGCACGTCGCCTCGATGGCCGCTGGTCATACCCGGGAAATGCTGACCGAGGCGATCATGCGTGACCCGGAAGAGCCGGTCCGCGGGTTCCTGCTGATCCCGCCCGACCGCGATCCCGGCACGGTCTTCGCTTACAGCCAGCCCTGCACGTACGCGCTGGCCAGCATCATTCAGCGCAACGCGGGGATGCCCCTCACCAGCTACCTGCGGCCCCGGTTGTTCGACCCGCTCGGCATCGGGCACGTCGGCTGGCACACCTTCCCGCCCGGGCGAGAGCAAGGCTTCAGCGGCCTGCACGCCCGCACCGAGGACATTGCCAAGCTCGGGCTGCTATACGCGCACGGGGGCACGTGGGAGGGAACCCAGCTCATCCCCGGGAAATGGGTAGCCCAGGCGACGTCGGAGCAGATCAGCAACCCGGACGAACCCAACCCTGACTGGCGGCAGGGCTACGGCTACCAGTTCTGGATGTCCCGGCACGGATACCGCGGCGACGGGGCCTTCGGGCAGTTCTGCGTGATCTTGCCGGAGCAGGACACGGTGATCGTCACCACCGCCTGCACGCTCGACATGCAGGCCGTCCTCGACGCCATGTGGACCCACCTGCTGCCCGGCCTCGGCACGGTCTCACCCGGCACCGGATCCGCGCACCACCAGCTCAATGCCCGGCTCGCCCGCCTCGAGCTGCCCGCCTGCCCCGGCGCACCGGCCCCCGCCGACTGGGCCCCGTGGACCAGCGGGCCGTTCACCATCACCGCCAGCACCGCAGGCACCCAGGACCAGCCCTTCCTGACCTCCATCGAGGTAGCGCCGCGGGCCGGCGGCTGGCAGATCAGCCTCATCGAGCCTGCGAACGCGCTGACCTTTCCCGTCGGCGCCGGAGCCTGGACCGTCTCCGACCACGCCGGCTGCAACGGCGAAACCATCCCGGTGGCCGCCTCCGGTGGCTGGCTCGACGGCCACACCCTGCGAACCGAGGTCATCTTCCTGGAAACCCCGCACCGGATGGACATCACCTGCTACCTCCCCGGACGCACCGCCGAGGCCATGTGGCGCCACCCACCGCTCACCCCGAGCAAGCTCCAGCACCTGCATTGCCCCCGCTAGGCGCACCACGCGCGAGGCCGACCCACAGCCGCGTGCGCTGGCAGTTTATCCATGAGCGACCGCGCGCTACGCGGCATGACCGGGTGTTCTTGCAGCGACACAACTAGCGTCCACTTGCGTACCTGCGGGCCCCGACAGCGAGCGAGGCTGCGCGGGTGCTGCTGGCTCATTCTCCGATCTGGCCGTCGGCGAGCTCGGAGACGATGTCGAGATGGCCGAGGTGACGGGCGTACTCCTGCAGCAGGTGGAACAAGACCCGCTCCAGTGAAGCAGGCCCGTCTGCGCTCCACCCCTCGCCGGGCCGGCCCACGTCAGCAAGATCATGGGACTCCACCACGGCCCTGCTGCGCGCGGCCTGCGCGTGCAGCGCTGCTACCAGGTCCTGCAGTGTCTCGCCGCCGGCGACGTACCAGCGGCCATCATGGTCGTCGGCCCACGGGTCGCCGACACGGCGGCCTTCGAAGCGCCACTCCAGCCAGCGCAGCTCGTCACAGGCGACATGCTTTAGCAGCTCGATCGGCGTCCAGCCCGACGGAAGCCGGCTGCGCCGCAGCTCGCCGGCCGGCAGCGCTTCCAGTTTGCTCACCAGCCGGGACCGGAAATAGTCGAGGTAGCCGAGGAAAACCTCGGCACGCGAGGACACCGCAATGGCGGGTTCAGGGAAAGGCAGGCTCACGAGGACAAGCCTGCAGCACCGCTGCGACAGGACGGCACGGGACCTGCCATGGCCTGACGACCGCGGCACGCGGTCTAGCGATCTCAAGCGACAGCGCTACGCGGCAGATGAGGATCTCCGGTCATACGGTGGCGATGAGTAAACATGAGGCGAGACGATAGGGGGCCTGGGTTATCCCGGCGGGCTCTTGGTTTAGCGGCTGGGCCGCATGAGGGCGGCGGCTAGTTCCTGGCGGCTGCGGACGCCGAGTTTGTCGAAGACTGCTCGCAGGTGTTCCTGGATGGTGTACTGGCTGATGGCCAGCTGGCCGGCGATCTGCTTGGTGGCGTATCCCCGCAGCACTAGCGCGACCACCCGGGCCTGGGCGCCGGTCACGCCGTGGCTGGCCAGGATCAGGGACGTTAGCTCGCCGGGCCCGGGCTCCTCGAGGATCAGGACGGTGGACTGCTGGCTGCCGCCGTGAAGCGGTGAGGCGTGGACGGATAGCCAGTCCCCGCGGACGGTGCGCAGCCGCACGGCGGGCGCCGGGCGCTCCCCGGCGTGGCCGGCCGCGGCGAGCAGGGGCAGCGGCAGCTGGCATGAGCTTGGCCAGTCGCTTTCGGGGATCTGCGCCAGCCAGCGCTCGGCGGCGTCGTTCAGGGAGGTGACCGTGCCGGCTGCGTCGAGGATGACCACCCCGTGCCCCAGTGCTGGGTGGGGATCGCGGGCTTGCCCGGCCAGCAGGGCCCGGCGGAGGCCCTCGGCCACGTGCGGGGCGATCCTGGTGACGATGTCGCGGTCGCGCGGGGAGAATCCGGTGGCCCCGGCCTGCCGGTGCAGGCACATCATTCCCCAGCACGCCTGCCGGGTCCGCAGCGCTACCCGCAGTTCGTCGCCGAGGCCGAGCGGCCGCATGATGGCCGCGTGCCGGGCACTGCTGTCCCGGTCGCCGCGGGTGGCCTGGTCAAGGGTCCGGGCCGGGTGCGGTGCAGCGGCCAGGTCGGTGAACCGGTTGACGTCACGCCCGCCGAGCTCGTTGGCGAGGAAGGCAGGCGCCGCCTCGATGAGCGGTTCCTCGCTGATCGCCGAGGTGAACAGCAGCGTCGCCGGGTCCACGGTGGCGATGAAGGCGGCATCGACCCCCGCTATCGCCTTCAGGCGGGCGGCGACCTCGCGGCGGAGCGTGGCGGCGTCCAGGCCGGCGTAGCAGCGCTCGATGAGCACGTCGGCCCGGCGCTGGAGGAGTTCGGGCGGCATAATCCCACGGTACGGAACCGGGGGTCCGGTCACCACCCCAGGAAACTGGCATAGTGACCGCCGCGTGCCGGGCACAGCCTGGGACCATGACAACCTTCGGACTGCACCTGACCAGTTACCCAGAGCCCGACGCGGGCGGCTCGATCGCCGCGTATACCCAAGATGTCGCCTCGGCGGCGGAGAACTCGGGCGTGTTTACCACGCTGTGGCTCACCGACCACCTCCACAGCCCCGGCCCCGCGGGCCCGGCGGCCCCGGTGCCGGAATCGCATCTGGTCCTGGCCGCCGTCGCGGCCTGCACCCAGCGGCTTGACCTGGGCCTGCTCGCCGCCTCGGTGGTGTACCGGAATCCGGCGCTGCTGGCCAAGATGATCACCACGCTCGACGTGCTGTCCGGCGGCCGCGCCATCCTCGGGATCGGCGCCGGGCACCCGCGCACCCAGGCCGAAGCCGAGTCCTACGGCTATGCATTCCCGCCGGTCCGCGCCCGGATGGAGATGCTCGACTACGCGCTGGAGGTCATCCGGCCCATGATCGGTGCCAGGGCCGCCGGCGGCGCCCCGCCGAACTGGCCCCGGCCACTGCGGCCCGGCGGCATCCCGGTGCTCGTGGCCGGCAGCGGCGAGCAGCGCCTGCTCCGGATCGCGGCCAAGCACGCCGACATGATCAACCTGTCGCTGCCCTCCGGAGACAGCCTTGCTCGCATCCCGCACAAGCTCGAGGTCCTGCGCCAGCACTGCGTGACCGTCGGCCGTGACCCCGCGCAGATCACCGTGACTTACAAGGCCACGATGGCGGTGGCCGAAACGCGCGAGCAGGCCCGGGCGGCATGGGACCGGTGGGGCCCGTCCTTCGGGCTGGGCGAGCCGGCCGCCGAGGCGGGGGCGTTCGTCGGCGAGCCCGCCGAAATCGCCGGGATGATCCGGCCCTTCCTCGACGCCGGCATCGATCACCTTGTCGTGGAGCTCGCGGGCGGCACCGGGCCGGAGTCCGTTGCTCTGGCCGCTAAGGCGCTCACCCCGCTGCTGCCGGCCGCCGGCAGCTGACAGCCACGCTAATGCGCTGACGAAGCGGGCCTCCGTCCCGGCGGATGCCGGACGTTGCAACGCACCGGTCTCCACCAGGCCAGCGAGGCGCGCGATGACGACGCACATGACGGCCCGCCGTCAACGGCCGCCATTTCTCAACAACAGCGGGAGGTAATCATGCCGGGCGAAGATAATAAGGCGCTCATCCGCCGGTTCTACAAGGAAATCGACGAAGGCAACCTGGACGCCATCGACGAGCTGGTGGCCGAGAACTATCTCGACCACTCACCACCGCCCTTTCCCGGGATCGGCTCTGGCCGGGAGGGTCTCAAGCAGTCATTCCGGATGTTCTGGGACGCCACGCCCGGCCGGCATGAAATCGAGGATCAAGTTGCCGAAGGCGACAAGGTCGTCACCCGGCTCACCGCCTACGGCGTACACGAACGAGACCTTGCCGGGATCACCGCCACCGGCCGCCAGGTCAAAATGACCGGGACAGCGATCCACCGCATCGAAAACGGCAAGATCACCGAGAAATGGTCCGACAAGGACACCCTGGGCCTCCTGCAGCAACTTGGCGTCCTGCCGAAGCTATAGCCACCGTCCACCGACGGCCCGGGCCGCCCGGGCAGGCCACGCTGACGGCCACAGAAAACCGCTACCCAGCACGCAGAAAGGCACCGCCGTGGAACTGATCATCATGCTGCTCGCCCCGCTCCCGATCGGCTACTTCATCCGTAACAGGATGGCGGCCTACCTGGCCTACGTCGCCCTGCACTCGTTCGTGTTCACCTTCCAGAGCACCACCTTGCTCAAGGAATGGAACGGCGGCGGCTACTCGGCCTTCGTCAAGAACCCGGCCGCGGTGGACTGGTCCTACGGCCTCGTCAACCCGCTCATCTTCGCCGCAGGCCTCGGCCAGATCACCTACTCGGATACCGGCCAGCTCACCCCAGCGCAGCCCCGGCCAGCGCCAGCACCACATCGCGGTAGCCACCCTGGTATGCCTCCGTCAGCCTTGTTAGCTCATCGAGCGTGAGCGCCCGGCCCTCACGCCGAGCGCGGCCACTAGTCGGCTTGCGAACCGCCGCCGCCACGTTGTGCTGCACCCGGCCCATCCGCCACCGCGAACGCGAGGACAGACCGCAGCGTAGCCAGGGCACGAGTCGCGGTCGAGGGTGCCAGACCCCGGGCCACGAGCGAGCCGACCCAGCTCGAAACTTCCGCCGCCGCGATCAAGAGCGGCTCCGCTGCGCTCCGCCGCTCGCCCGGCGTCTGCGCCGGGCTCAGCCTTAGGGCCGCCCGGCGCACGCCGAGCCAACCGGGGGCAAGGCGCCGCTGATCTCCCAGGCTCACAGGTCATCCGCGCGCTGCTGAAGCGGCCGCACTTCGATCGTGCCGATCCGGGCGACCGGGTGCCGGGATGCCACCGCGATCGCCTCGTCGAGATCCGCGCACTCGATTACGTCGTAGCCACCGATTTGCTCCTTGGTCTCGGCGAACGGTCCGTCAGTGACCAGCACCTCTGAGGTGCGCAGGCGTACCGTCCTCGCCTCGCAGACCGGCTCCAGGTAAGCACCGTGCACGGCCACGCCGTCCCGGATCGTCTGTTCGATCCAGGCCGAGGTGGAGGCCTCCACCTCGGCCGCCTGATCGGTGCTCAGTTCGATACCCTCATCGACGCAATGAAGCAGCATGTAGCGCACGGCTCCTCCAGTCCTGTCCTCGATGGTTCCAGCCGGCGTTCGGCGCCCCGGCCCCGCGCAGGTGTCAGCCTGCTGCCCGCAGATATGCTGCCGCATCGGCATCGGCTAGCCGAGCAGAACGTCCTAGCCCTGATCGCAGGCCCGCCACGGCGCGCACCTTGCGGCAGGCCTGGCTGAACGATCCTGAGATCGCGGCCGCGAGTTTGCCAAGCCGCTCATCGGCGGCACGCTGCTCAGAGGTCGTTTTGGCGCGTGCTGTGTCCCATAGCTGATAACTCTGATACGGCATCATGGCCTGCTCCTCCAGCGTCGCGTTATGCCTGCCGGGCACCCCCGGTAACGACCCGCGGTTGCCCGTCTGTCATCAGCACGACGAACGGCAATGCCCCGGATGGACAGCGCCGCCGAAACCGGCGGCCCTGCGGAAATGAGCAGTATTCCAGCAGGTCAGCGCCAGAAGGGCAGGTAGCGGGTGTGCGTGACACAGTTTACGGATCGGATGTTAGCCACGCGTAAAGGCGGTACAGGCTTGGCTCGTCCAGGACGTGACCGCCAGGCAGTTCCCGGGCTTCCGCGCCAGGTATGTGCTGGAGGAGCCAGTCAGTGTGAGCCAGAGGGCACAGGGCATCATCGGGCCCGTACCAGATGGACACGGGCACCCGGATGCTGCCGACATCGAAGTTCCACGGCCGGGTGAACGCGATGACATCGTCAACGCACCCGTCGATCCCGCCGGCGTAGGCGGCTTTGGTACGGAACAGATGACCCGGTGATCGCGCCTGCGCGGCGAGCACTGCACGGTCAGATTCTGCCAGGGCATAGTCATCAGCGACGGCCAGGCCGCCGCGTTCGGCCGCCGCCACGGCGGCGCGAGCGAGCTGCTCGGCCATCGGCCGGTAGGCAGCTTCCCCGGCCAGGGCACGAGTGAACTCCTCGACATTCAGCGCCGACATGCCATCAAGCCAGTCCAGCCCGTCAGCATCGAACGGCGCCGGGCTCACCACGCAGGCACAGCGCGCGATCCGGTCACTCAGGCGCGCAGCACAAGCCAGCCCGTGCGGGCCACCGCCCGAAGCCCCCCACACCGCGAAGCGGTCCCAGCCAAGATGATCGACGAGGACGGCCAGGTCGTCGGCGGCCGCCACGACGCAGCGGCCCGGCAGCCGGGTCGAGGCGCCATACCCTGGACGGTCCACTACCAGCAAGCGAATTCCCAGCTCATCAACTGGCACCATCCGATCCGGAGCGAGGAACATCGTGCCGGGCGTCCCGTAGAAAAACAGGACCGGTGTCCCGTCCTCGCGGCCATAGAGGCAGTAAGCCAGATCCCTCCCGCCCGGGAGGCGGAAGACCCGCGGATCGTACCCGTCCGGCGCAACGTCAGCCCGGCTATGACTCATCGGTCTCCTGTACGGTTACATCGCTGCCAGGGCGTACCGCAACACCCAGCATGCCAGCGTCCCCACCGTAGGGCCCGGAGTCCGGTGATCCTGACCCAGCCCAGGTCCGCACAGCAGGAAAGTACAGCAGCAGCGGCGCACAATCGCTCGCATGGCCGATCGCAGACACCACGATCCAGCTGCCAGAGTCGTCCCAGTCGCCGCGCTTGCCGGTAGTTTGCATCCAGAAGGTCATTGCTCCGAGGAGCAGACGCGGACCTAGCGTCAGGTTTGCTCTTGACCCTCACAGCCGAGCACACCGCCGAGAAGGGGCCTCCGGAGCGGTAAAGCGTGAAGGTTGCACCATGTCCGGCTAGCATGCGATAGTACGTGTCCGGCCGCGTGCGTTCTGGAGGCAGCCATGGGTTACCTTATCCGGATGGCTCCCGAGGTCGAGGAATGGCTATCTACAGTAAGGGACCGCGATCCCGCAGCCGCCGATCTCATCGATGAGGCGGTAGCCACCTTGCGTGCCGGTGGAGAGAGCGTGGGATCGCCTCTCGTGGTCCCTGTTGATGATCCGCCCCTGAGCGCCCGTCCGGATCTGGATTCCGCTTATGAGCGACAGCTTGAAATGCTGACGCGCGTGCGCAGGGCTGTCGCTGACGTAGCCACGTCGCGCAAGCGGCTGGAGCTGCAGGCCGCACAGCTGGAACAGCAGATCAGCAAGCTAGGCGAGCAAAGCCGCAAAGCGATGGAGGCAGGCCACGGCAATCTGGCCGAGGAGGCCGATGCACGTCGCGGCGCAGCCGAGGAGCAGCTAGCCGACCTGCGCCGCCAGTACGCCGACATGCAGGCCGAGGAGGAGCGCATTACCGCGGTCAGCCAGCGCCTGCAGGCCAAAGTAGACGCCTTCCGGACCCGCATGGAGGCCATTAAGGCCGCTTATACGGCGGCGCAAGCAGCGGCCGAGGCCGCGTGGGCGGAGGCGGTAATCGACGCTTCCAGCGCTGATATCGACGGTGCGGGTGCTACGGGAGACGAGACGATAAATGCTGATTCGCCGGGTCCGGCCCGGCCCTCGTTGCAACTCAGTGAGCTGCGGCCGGGTGCACTCGAGCTGGCCCGTACACGCATCCTGTTCACAGTCGAACCTCCGGGCGCCGCCGTGCTTCTCGCCGCAGGCATGGAAAGCGACTGGTTGCGCGCCTGGTACACCGAAGCCATTGCGAATTGCCGCATCCGCTACCAGCGTGAGCAGGGCAGTACACGCTAACGGCGGGACCGACCGATGGTCGGATGCGCCCCCTTGGCGGGTGAGTAACCAGCTGATTAACAACCGCCGCAGACAACAGCGGACGCCAGCGGATGTCCACGGACGGCGCGAGGCAGGTCAGACATGATAAGAGTGGTGGTAGGCCATGTCGCGCGTTGGCTTCGGGACGAGGAGGCCGCCGGTTCAAATCCGGCCACCCGGCCAGCCCAGATGTGGTGCGTTTAAATCCAGGGCCTTAGCCATCCGGTAATTGTGGATAGCCACGCCGCGGATCACCAGGTCCTGTCGTTCCACAACCGCGAAGCCCTTGCGCTCGAACAGCCGCCTGGCGAGCTCGCTGGCCTCGGTGAACAGGCTCCTGATTCCCTGCTCGCGGGCCGCCGCCTCTATAGCGTCATAAAGCCGCGACGCGATCCCCTGCCCGGCTGCCTCGGGCGCGCAGAACACGCGGTCGATGTGCCCGTCCGGCTCAAGATCGATATAGGCGACGGGGCGGTCATCCTTATTGGCGGCCACCAGAACCAGGCGGCCGTCGCTGGCTTCCCCATGCGCCCACTCGGCGGTCCTGGGCTCCGGGGCCCAGGCCCTCAGCTGGGCAGCCGTGTAATCAGAGAGCGCTACCTGCCGGACCGAGCGGAAGAAGACGTCGGCCAGACCGGCCGCGTCACGCGGATCGTAGGCGCGGATGGTGACTTCCACCCGGCAAATGTAACTGCCTGCCGAGGGCAGGCCGGGCTATCAGGCCGTAATCTGCCGACGGCTGCTGCTAGTGCCGCGCCATCGCCGGGTGTCACGCCGCTGACGGTCGAGATCCGCGAGGAGTCACAGTCATTCCCGGACAATCTGATGCGTCGGCTGACCTGCGTGCAGGCAGGCTGACCCGCTGCGCAAACCGACCTTCTCAGCAGTTGATCATGCTGCTGCGCCGCTTCCGGTCCTCGGTCAGCGCGTCAGGCAGAATGAATGGCATGGTTAACTCCCCGGATGCCCCCGGCGACGATCCCTGCACGGTCACCGGGATCCGTGCCATCGACGAGCCTGGCGGGGGACTTGTCGAAGTGGAGATCACCGTTCGCTGCAGTCGGGCGAGCCTGTGGAAGGACCGCCCGGGCGAGCACCCCTGGTTCGGGGATTTCCGTCATCGGGTGCGGCTCGTCTGGAACCATGGCCAGATGGGGTCCGACCCAGACGGATGGATCAGGATGGGGGTTCCGCGAGGTCAACTTGAGGACTTCATCCGGGGTGTCCGGCAAGCGGTGCGGGACGCTGACGCTGAATATCAGGCTTTGCTGGCCCGGCGGCGAGAGTATGCGCTGCGCGAGGCGCAGGCTCAACGCGAGAGGCAGGCCGACCCGGCCAGACGTGCCCGTCTGGCGGAAGATCAGGCCCGCATCGACGCGGTACTGGCCGAGACCGCACAGTAGCTCATGCTGTCGCGCCGCTTCCCGTCCTCGGTCGCGGGTGCTATCCGGTCCGGGTCGGCTTGCCACCGGATGACTTGGTTCTGAGCTGACAGCAACACCAGCGACCACCGGCGACCGGCAGCGATCAGCGACAGCGCATTACACTTGCACGATCTGCCGCAACCCGGGGATGTGTCCGGCCTGAAAAACGGAAGGTCGTTCGACAGCGCCGTCCCACCCAGTGCTAATGACTGCCCTCGTTCCTGGCGACTTCTCCGACGGCCCGGACGGTTCCAAACCGCGCCGCCAGTTGTCATGCCGTCGGCTGGGTCATCCTGGCCTCGGGAAGGATCGGCTGGAAGAGTTCGACGGGGTTGCCGGAGGGATCTTCGATGATGATCTGCCTGCCGCCTGTTCCGGTGACGATGTCGTTGCGGAACCGGGCGCCCCGGCTGCGCAGTCCCGCGACGGTGGCCGCCAGGTCGGGGACCTCGACGCTGAACCGGTTCCAGCCTCCTGGCTCCTGCATCCGGCCGTCGGGCATCGCCGCGCCGCCCCCGGCGGGGCCTTGCGGGCCGGTCGGCTTGACCAGGACCAGGCGGAGATCACCGTGCCCGAGCATGGCGAACAGGTCATTTGGATGCATCTGCAGCTCGAACTGCAGGTAGGTGGTGTAAAAGTCGATGGCGGCGTCGACATCGTGGACGATGTAACGGATGCTCACGGTAGACATCGGTGGTCCTCTCGTGTGATGGCGCTGAGGTCTGGTGTTGGCTACTGCCGGCCGTTCGCGAGGCCCGCTCGTGGTAACCGGCGATCGGTTCGAACAGCTCGACCGGGTTGCCGGAAGGGTCCTCTAGCAGCGTCTGGCGGACGCCAACCGACGTGACTATCTCGTGCCGGAACCGGACGCCGCGGGCGTGCAGCGCATCGACGGCCGCAGCGAGGTCGGGGACCTGGAGCACGATCCGGTTCCACCCGCCGGGGTCAGGGAGCGTCCCGTCCGGCAGGGCGTGCGCCGTGCCGGACACGCTGAGCAGCAGGCGCAGGTCGCCGTGGTAGAGCATGGCGAAGGTCTGGGCTGGCCGTAGTTCTTCGTCGAAGCCGAGGTCATCGCAGTAGAACGCGACCGCAGCGTCCAGGTCGGCGACGAAGTAGCGGACGGTCGCGCCGCGTGCCGGGACCCGCTCGCCACTGAGCCGGCGCAGCAAGCTGGCCGCGAACTCCGGCCGCGGCTCGACGGGTATGACCGGCAGGCACAGGGCCTCGAGCGGGTCAGGCATCATAGCCTTGCCCCTCTTCGTAGACGCGGCGGAACGCGGCCCGGGCCCTGACAAGGAGCGTCTCGGTGGCGTGAAGGCTGCGGCCGAGTTCCCCGGCGACCTCGGCTACCGGCAGGCCGTCCAGGTAGCGCAGCGTCAGCGCCGCGCGGTGATGCGCCGACAGGCGGGACAGAGCGGCGTGGGCAGCCGCGACGTCGAGCTGCGCATCCCAGGGGTCCTCCGCCGGCTCGGCGTCACAGTCCATCACCCCCAGCTTGCGGCGCTCGAGATCGATCCGCCGCCAATGGTCGACCAGCTTGTGACGCGCGACGCCCACCAGCCAGGCCACCGTCAGATCCGGGGGATGATCCCGCTTGGCCGCCGCGACAGCCGCCATGAACGTGTCTGCCGTCAGATCCTCGGCCAGCCCGGCACTGCCGCACCTCGGCAGCAGGTACCCGTAGACCAGCGGCAGGGCACGGTGATACAAGGCCGTCAGTGTCGAATCCCCGGCCGCGCCCTCCCGTTCACTGCCCACAACAGATCATCGCCTGACAGCCTCAGACTCCGAACACAGCCAACCGGAAAAGCACGCTGTGGTACTCGGCGCGATGCCAACTAGCAACGCAAACAACAGTACGTCGGAGACGTCGACTGGGGTTCGGCTCATGCCTACGGCGTAGTCGAGTACGAGCTTGTCCAGCTCCGAGAACAGCGGGCTTGTCTGATAGCTGGGGAGGGCCAGGAACTCCTCGTCGGTCAGACGCCACTGGCGGGATAGCCGAACCCATGTCGATGCAGTATTCACAGTGGGTGCGGGTGGCTGCCGTCAGCTCGGCGAGAGCGTGGAGCCTCTTGTCTAGGGCCATGTGACTCTACCTTTCGCCAGGCGGGCTTGGGCCCATCCTGCGCTCCCGGTGCGGTGGGTTCACCGGGGGTCCATGGGGGCAGTCGGGGAATCCAGGCATGCACGCCGCGTCGGTAAGCCTCGTACTCGGCTCCGAACTTACGGGCCAGCTTGGGTTCTTCGTAGAAGCCCACAGCTGCTGCGCCGACAAAACACGCCGCCGCGGTGTACTTCAGCAGGCCAAGCGTGCCGAACAGCAACGTCTGGCCGACCAGGATGATCAGGAAGCCGACGTATATGGGATTACGTACGTAGCGGTAGAAGCCACTTACCACCAGACGCGGCGGCGACGCCAGCGGCACAGGAGTCCCGTCTGCCTTGAAGAAGACGATGAACGACTGCACCACCGGGACGAGGCCCGCGCAGACAAGCAGCACGGCCACGGTGCGGGCGATTCCCCAGTAAGGCAGCGGCCGGTGGAAATGCCAGTCATCCAGCAGGTACGGAAGCAGGCAGCCAAACGTCCCGCCGATTGCCGCGAACCACGCAACGCCAAGGGCCGCAGTTACTGGTCTGTGCATGATCGGCTCACAGTCACGGGCATCGTGTCTAGACCGCGGCGGGCGTCGCAGGCTTGCCCTTGATCGCCGGTGCAGGCCGCATCGGGCGCGGGGTACGGCGGCCCGGGGGCCGTAGTGCCCAGGACAGTACGGTCAGTGCGGTGAAGACGCCTAGCAGCCCGACCTCGGCGAGGTCGTAGCCGGTGACCAGGTGGGAGACGATCGCCCCGGTGTAGGTGAAGAAGGCGCCCGCATAGGCCCATTCCTTGAGCAGCGCATGACGAGGGATGAGCAGGGCGGCGGCGGCCAGCACCTTCCAACTTCCCAGCAGCACCAGGAAGTAAGACGGGTAGCCAAGGTGCTTTACCAGGTCCGCGACGAACGGAAGCCTCGCAATATCCCAGATGCCGCCGAGCCCCATCTCGCCTGCCACCACCGCCGTGGCCAGCCAGTAGCCGACCGATCGCCAGCACGCAAAGCGGTTGCTGCTTGCGGTGACCGGCGGTTCGGCCCAGGTGTCCATGCCAGTGTCCTTTCCTCTCGGTTGGCGTCCAGGCGGGCCAGCGTGTGGCCCAGGCCAGCTCTCACCGGCGCCGCCCGGCTTATTTCTGTGCTCGTGAGGTTGATCGTGCGTACCGCCCCTGCATCCGGAGATGTTCGTCACCGGAGGCCGACGGAGGAAGCAGCTGGTCGATGAGGATGTTTTTCAGCCATTCTTCGTACCGGGCGGCGGGCCAGCCCCGGTCGCCGGTCAGCAACCGGTAGACCTCGGGGGACATGAGCGCGTGAATGACGTCCGTAGCGTCGCGCTCGCGCAGCTTCGGCCGTAGAGCGCCAGCGCGGGCGAGGGACCGCGCGATCCTAGCCTGGCCCCGTTGCCTGTGCCGGGTCTGCTCGGCGAGCAGCGCGGCAGCATCAGGATCCGAGCCTGCCGCGCTGACGAGAATCCGGTACACAGGCTCGGTTCTCGACATGATGCCGGAGGTGATGCCAGCAAACCCCGCCAGCTGGTTCCGGGGATCCGGATCGGACAGAAGCGCCCGGACGTGGGGCCGGTCCTCTAGCGGGAGGGCCTCGTCATCACCGGATATGGAGATGTCGAGCAGTGCCTTAAGGATCCCCAGCTTGGAGGAGAACAGCCGGTACACCGTCGCGGGCGGGACATCTGACAGGTCACTGATTGCCTCGATCGTCGTCGCGGCGTAGCCGCGGTCAAGGAAACGGGTCCGCGCGGCTTCAACGACGGCAGCGCGAGCCAGGCGGGTTCGGGCCTGGCCGCCCGAGCCGCTGGGTGAGTCGCGACGCCTTTCATCAGCGATCATAGTTATGAGACTAACACTCCCAAATCGAGAGTTCTAGTCTCAAAAATGAGAGCGTTACTCGCATGACATGCGCCGGTAGCGAGCACCCAAGAGTTCCCCCGGACCGGCCGTTGCCCAATTTGCAGACGATGTGCGGGCAGGGGCATGGGAAGCGACCTTGCCGTACCTCGCCGTAGGTACAAGAGTCCTGGCTGGGCTCAGATCCGGAGATGGCCAGCTGAGGGTACGTGTCCGCCCCTCCAGGCTCAAGCGTGACTGTGACCGCAGGACGACGAGCACAGGAAGAAATTGCCGAGTGAACGTACATGCGAAGTCACACTTGACCCTGGAGCCTAATGGGAGATCCCGGGCCAGCCGCGACAGCCGCCACACCCGGCCGGCCGTCGCCGCGCTCGCGACACCGCCGATCGCGCTGAACAGTTCCACCCACGGCATCCGGGAAGCCGAGTGACGCGGCGACCGGGCCCACGACACGGGGGCCCACGGTCGCGTACAGCATGATCATGCAGTACACGTCCCAGGTCGGGCGCTGCCGGTAGCTCGCCGTCCGGCCGTAGGCAATCAAGCCGGCGTCCGGCAGCGCCCGCAAGTCCGGGCGCTCCTTGACCCACACCCGTACCTGCGCTAAGAAGTCGGCCAGGTAGCCCGGCTGCTCCGTGGCCGCAAGAACCTCCGCGAACCGTGCCCCGATCGCCTCGCCGCGCTCCGCGGACTCATCACGGGGATCCGGGCGTACGGCGGGACCGACGGGTTCTTGCCGAAGAACGATTCGTCAACGATATCGGGGCTGCCGCCCGGCGCCCGGACGCCGAAGACCCGCCCCACCGACACCTGGTTATACAGGTAATCGCCTCAGTTGCCGAACGACCGAGGACCAGGAAAGCGCGCAGCCGGGGCGAGACGAGGGTCCGGGGATGGCCCGCTGAGCGGGCGTGCCCGCCCCTCCAGCCCCAAGCATGACTGTCCCCGCAAGGCAACCAGCATAGGCGGAAAGGCGCCGGTCAACGTGCACGCGAAGTCACACTTGACCCTGCAGACCACTGCGGACACTCCGGTCAGAACCAAGGGCCAGGCCGGAGCCTGCCCGGACCGGACGCGGGCCATCCCCTGCGACGTGCGGGCGCAGTTCCCATGATCCCGGAATATTAGAATGAGGACAGGCAAGGAAAGAGGCCCGCGATGAAGCCAGATCTGGCATGGGATTACCGTGAGCCGGGCCGTGCCATCACCATCCGCCTGGTCGTCGGTATCTGGCTGATCTTGCTGACCGTCATCCTCCTGTCCGAAGGCTACTGGGGCTGGGCGCTACTGACCGGCGCGGGAGCTGTCGCGAACTTCGGGCTGGTCCGGCTCGCCTATCGGAGAATTTCGGCGTAATCAAGAAAGGGGCATCACGTTGAGTCTTATGAGTTTCCAGGACATCCTATACATCTGGCTTGCGGTGCTGTTTGCCGCCTACATCAGTGGTTGGGTCGTTCACATCATGGGCCGGTAGCTGCCCTGAACTGACACGGAAGGGATCACCGGTTCGATCGCACTTTCACCCGTGATCAATCAGCTGTGCGACCTACAGACATGTCAATTACGCCTAATCGGCAGGGAGCGCGCGCTTAGGCATCAATCGACGACCGTTTTGCTCGTGACGCAGTGTCATCTTGATTCGGCGTACTTTGCCGCGATTGGGGAAGTCCGAGGTGCTCACGACTGGGCATGGTATGCACGGCGTACTGGGTCCTGGTGTGAGGAATCCTATGGTGGAGCCGCAGTAGTGATCCACATCGGCAGCTTGCCTCGTAAATGACAGCCCGCTCAGGTTGCCCGCTGGATCCGCTGACCAGCGAAAGCACAAGCTCATGAACTGATGGCCCGGGCTGATGGCGGGGCAGGGTATGACGCCTGCGGTCTTCCGGCCGACCGGCTGCCTATTCTCGTGCGGTCGTCTCGCGAAATGCGGGCGAAGTTCAGCCGTCAGCCGCATGCTGACAGGCCGTGCATGAATGCCAGCGGCCTGAAAACCGTCGGTTCCCCTCAGGGCTCCGGCGTGTTCCGTGAATGTCCCTTTTGTCGTAATCGAGGCCGTGCAGGCGGAGGGCTCCAGCGGGGTGGTATAGCCGCGTCGGCCTTCGGGGATGTGCAGGTAGCCGGCTTGTTTGATGGCCGCGATGATGGGGGCACAGTGCGATTTCGTCCTATTACTCACATGCCAGACAAAACGGCGTAATTCCGGAATACGCCGGAGCCCTATAGGCTGCTCGTACCGGATCGCCGTACATGCCGACGGTTATCTGAAGCCGTCTCTGTCTACGCCGCGCATGACCAGGACGTCTGCGGCGTTGACATGTAGCTGAACAGTACTCACGTAGTAGCCGCTTAGTTCTAAAAACAGCAGCGAAAAGGGGACTTGTACGGGGCTGCGGTGGAGACACTGTTCAGGTAATGCGTTCCACCATGCAGGAAAAAGCACACAAAACACCCGCGGCGGCTACAGCGAATACGCCTAAATCCGGGGCTCAGGACTCCTGACATAGCGCGAAATTCGGTGTGAGGTTAGGGCTGAGATTGCGACTTGCTCGCCACGTTTGCGCAGGTCATGAACTTGTAGATGCAGCAGCTTTACATAATTATCTTGCATCTATTTTCACTGGCCCCCAGACACCAGATTCACAAGCGGTCCGGCGTGTGCGCAGGGCAGCAAAGTTCAGACCTGTTGCCGACCTTCGCTATGTCAGGAGTCCTGGGGCTTGAAATAACCAGCGGATATCGCGCAACGGTCGCGACCAGCGGCTGTCACCATACGTAACCGCTCCTCCAGAAAGCGAGCGACCTTATCGCTTAATACACGCGTGATCCGTTTCACTCCGACCACCGGTCAGCCGAGGTTCGCGGCTATCGTGGCGACGTTAGGTTCCTGTGCCCAGCCCGCGAAGTCGCTGGCGCTGTCGTTGGTCACCGTGAACGTGCCGTCGCCGTTGGAGAACGCGACCGGGATGGATTGCCAGCCGGCTCCGCCGGTCAGCGCGATGTCCGTACGGCCGTCCCCGTTGAAGTCGCCCACGAGTACCTTCACGTTGGGTTCCTGCGCGAAGACGGCGAAGCCGGGCGCGGCCTGGTTGGTGATCGTCCATGTGCCGTCGCCGTTGGAGAACGCGACCGGGATGGATTGCCAGCCGGCTCCGCCGGTCAGCGCGATGTCCGTACGGCCGTCCCCGTTGAAGTCGCCGACTAGTACCTTCACGTTGGGTTCCTGCGCGAAGACGGCGAAGCCGGGCGCGGCCTGGTTGGTGATCGTCCATGTGCCGTCGCCGTTGGAGAACGCGACCGGGATGGATTGCCAGCCGGCTTCGCCGGTCAGCGCGATGTCCGTACGGCCGTCCCCGTTGAAGTCGCCCACGAGTACCTTCACGTTGGGTTCCTGCGCCCAGCCCGCGAGGCCGGGCGCGCCCTGGTTGGCAATGGTGAACGTGCCGTCGCCGTTGGAGAACACAACCGGGATCGTCTCAGGGAATTCGGTAGCTCCGGTGAGCGCAATGTCCGCACGCCCGTCCCCGTTGAAGTCGCCGACCAGCACGTTCGCGCCCGCCGACGACGCCCAGCCCGCGAAACGGGAGCTGTCGTTGGTCACGGTGAACGTGCCGTCGCCGTTGGAGAACGCGACCGGGACCGATTGCCAGCCAGTAACTCCGGTCAGCGCGATGTCCGCGCGGCCATCGCCGTTGAAGTCGCCCACGAGTACCTTGACGTTAGGTTCCTGTGCCCAGCCCGCGAAGTCGCTGGCGCCGTCGTTGGTCACCGTGAACGTGCCGTCGCCGTTGGAGAACGCAACCGGGACCGATTGCCAGCCAGTAACTCCGCTCAGCGCGATGTCCGCGCGGCCATCGCCGTTGAAGTCGCCCACGAGTACCTTGACGTTAGGTTCCTGTGCCCAGCCCGCGAAGTCGCTGGCGCCGTCGTTGGTCACCGTGAACGTGCCGTCGCCGTTGGAGAACGCGACCGGGACCGATTGCCAGCCTGTGCCTCCGGCCAAGGCTAGATCGTCGCCGCCAAATCCATGTTGAGCTGGCAGTGGGGTCGTGAGATCCCAGCGAGCGGATAGCGCGTTCTCGAAGGTGCGGGCAGTGAAGTTCTTCGACATGGTGGCGTATATTGCCCGCCAGTTAGCGTACCCCGGATACACCGTGCCGTTGCCACGGTATGGCTCAATAATTTGGCCCCAATGCAGTACTCCGCCGTGCTGGGAGGCGAGATTCAGGATTTGCGTGTATAGCGCGAGTTCTCCCGGGACGCCTTGCAAGCAAGAAAACTCTATTGCGCATGTCTGGCTCCATTGCTGCATGCCGAGAATCGCCCGGGTGGCACCGGTAAACCGCAGGGATACGTAGCCGGTAACGAATGTTTCGGTAGCCGCGCTGATGGCAGAAATGGCTGCGTTGACGAAGGCAACAAATGGCATCTGCCCAGTACTGTCGATTGACGGGAAGAACACTTCGGCAGAGTAGGACGGCTTAGACGATTCGGCCGGCTGTCCGAAGCCGGTATCCATGACGGAGTAGCTCAAACCGCGGAACGTGACGGCCGGCCACAGCGCCGCCATGAAATTTCCGTAATTTTCGGCTAGTACATACCGCTGGTCCGGGGCCTGAGACATTATGGTCTGAACAATTTTTATAAGCTTCTGATCGTCGCTGAGGCCACCGTCGTTGAGTATCAGCTGCAAGCCGAGCGTCGCCTGCGCAAAGGGGTCCAGCTCCAATATCATCACCGCCATCGCCCCAACGACGTCCCCCTTGGGCCGGGCCCCGGGGCCGGTGGGTGCGGCTTCGGTCCTGGTCGTCACGAGACAAGGGTTGTTTGTACTAGCGTCTGGGTAGGGGCTGACCGCGATCTGGAGAAATCGATTGGACTCGTCGCGCAGCAGTGCGGGCATGATTGGCAGGAGGGCCTGCCACGTTGTCTGCCTGGTTGTCTCGATCAGATCGTAAGCCTCACGAACCCTGAGGACTACCGCGTAGATGACCCCCATACATCCAAGACTCACGAGGCAGGCATTGAACGTCGCGTTGTCATAGATGATGTTCTGCGCGTCAATGCCTGGCACCACGAACTTCTGCAGAAGCGATGGATCAGTAATACCCGGCGACGGTTCAATCCAATACTGGGCTCCGCCTGTCCCGACCAGATGAAGGGCCAGAACGCTATCCGCAAGCGGCGGCATGAACAGGTCGCCACCGTGGGTACCGGTAGATATTGCGCCCCCTATCGTCTGCCCGCTGGCCCCGCCCATCGTTATCAGCGCCAGACCCTGTGCCCCCAAAGCGGTGTAGAGGTCTTCGATTGTCGCTCCTGCCTCAACGTGGAAAAGCAGCTGCGATTGCCCTGGGAGAAGAGCTTTCTGTACCGTTTGGACCGCACCAACGAGTTCCCCGCAGTCGATCATGTAATCAGTTGTGATAGCGCAGTCGGAAAAGGACCATTTACTGCCGAACGCATGCACGTGCTTGCCAG
The DNA here is from genome assembly GCA_963844625.1 of uncultured Actinomycetota bacterium. Taxonomy (GTDB): domain Bacteria; phylum Actinomycetota; class Actinomycetes; order Streptosporangiales; family Streptosporangiaceae; genus Palsa-504. Next base: position 38,388 of record CAWJPF010000005.1, read on the forward strand.
CAGCTTCCGCCTCCCGGATGATCGCAACGATGTCCGTTACATTGCTGGGCGTGCAGGTACGGTAGGGCGTCACGGTCTCGGTCAGAGGATAATTGCTCCAGGGTACGTTGCCAGAACATGGAGTGGTGTACACCGTCCTTACCGTGACGGCGGCAGTTGCCCTGCGACCGATATCATCAACTGCCGTAACAGTGATAGTGACTCCGGCGGTGATGCGCACCGCGGCGCTGTAGGCCACTGTCCCGGGCTCTGGCAACGGAGGAGGCCCCAGGGTCGCCGATACCGGAGTCCCGCCGCCAGCCCGCACTGTCACAGAATCAATCGGATGTGGCTCGGCGCCTCCCGTGCCCGTAGCCAGCCCTGTCACTATAAAGTCTGTGCCGGGAGGTATCACCTGGTTCGGACCCGGTTGCCCGATCATCACGCTGAGAGTCGACTGATTCGGGTTCATAGAACATCTCCTCGTGATGCCTTGCCCAGGCCTGTGCTACGGCTATCACCCGGCCTCAGCCTGGCAGCCGGAAGGCGGGTTAACAAGTGATTTTCAGTACCTACTGAGTTAACGGCGCGGCGGGCTCCCCGGGAGGGTCTTGCCGTCCACGGCCACTGCCCTAACCGTTCCCCGGCCAGCGCTTGTGCTTGCCCGGCCGCGCGGCGGGCACGGTAATCGCGCACGCTGGCCGACGGCCCGCCAGGGCGCCGGCGGCCGCGCGGGCGCGGGCCGAGCAAGGCCCGGGTCAGGGCCCGCGGGTCCAGGCGGTCCAGCACGACCCGGATCGTCTTCTCATCCGGTGCCCGGTACCGGCGGGCGAGCGGGTCCCACGGGGCGCGCAGCCGGGCCAGGTCTGCCTGGCTCGCCCGCCTGATCCACTGCCCGACCGCGGTGAACCGGTCGTTCCCGGCCGCGGTGAACGCGCAGACCGCGATCGCGACCAGGCAGGCCAGCGGGTAGATCCGCCCTTGCGGCGAGCGCGGGTCAGGCAGCGCTTCCAGGCGCTGCCACGTACTGGCGGGCAGATTCTCCCCGCCGGGACCGGACTCGACCACGCGCGCACCCACGCGCGACAATACCACTACGGGCACGCCACACCTCGTTCATGTAGACCTCAGAGACCTACATGATCACGTGGCGTGCCCGTGCTCACAACTGTGCGATTCCGCCCCACAACCGTGCACACCGGACAAACCCGCATAAGTCCGGAACACGCCGGAGCCCTGCGGTTCCCCTGGCGGCCGGACATGCTTATGTCGAGTGCGGATACAGTACCTCCAGTGACGTTACGCTCAGTAGCAGGATAGGAACCTCGGGCGTGGAACGGTTGGGCGGCGAGGCGGGCTTGGAACTTCCCGGCGCTTGCGGTGACCGCTGCCGTGGCCCAGGCGGTATCGCTGGCCAGCGCGCCCCACGAACCGGGAACAGCGCCAGGCGGAAGCCTCGGTCCAGGGGCGTCACTGCCCGGCCCAGCGCCGGTTACTACGAAACGTAGTAAAATAACATGCGTGAACGGCGCCGTCTCCACGACGATCATCGTCGCCGGTCTCGTGCTGGCCGGATACGCGCTGCTGATGACCGCCCTGAACCGGCGAATGAACGTCCCCCTCCTCGCCGCAGTTGGCGTCCTTGAGATCCTGCTGCTTGTCCAGGTCGGCATCATCGTGGCCAAACTCGCCGACGGTGAACGCCCGGCCGGGCTGGCTACGCTCATCGGATACCTGATCGCGACGCCGCTCGTCCTGGTGGCCGCCGCGTTCTGGGGCCTGATGGAGCGATCCCGGTGGGGCCCCGCGGTCATCGCCGTAGCCGGGCTCGTCGCGGCCGTGCTGATGGTCCGGCTGCATCAGATCTGGCCGGTCATCCATGTCTGAACCCATGGCACCGCCTGAGCCCGCGGCATCGCAGCCGGACTCGACCAGGACAGGCCCGGGCCGGCTGCTGGTCGCCATCTACGCGCTCTTTGCGCTCTCCGCCTCCGCACGGGCCGGAGTGCAGATCGCGACGAAGTTCAGCCACGCCCCGGTCGCCTACTTGCTGTCGGCCTTCGCCGCCGTGGTCTACATCCTCGCCACGGTCACCCTCACCGTCGGCAGCCCGACAGCACGCCGGATCGCCGTCCTCTCCTGCTCGATCGAACTCGTGGGTGTGCTTGCGGTCGGCACCTGGAGCCTCGCCGCCCCGGCCACCTTCCCCGACGCCACGGTCTGGTCTGGCTATGGCAGCGGCTACGGCTTCGTCCCTCTCGTCCTTCCCGTTTTCGGCCTGCTCTGGCTACGCCGCTGGACCAGGCGGCCCGGAACCCAGCGAACGACCGTGACGTCAGCGGAAGATGCAGGCGAAGCGGCAGGTAGCGCCGTAGCCCATGGTGAGGACGGCGCACCAGGTCAGAGCGCAGAGGATGTCGTTGCCGACGGCAGGGCCTAGCGCACCTATCCTGCCGATAGCCCCAATCTGCACCCGCACCGGACCCACTTGCGGTCTGTACGCGCGGTCCGCCGATGCCGAGTGAGATCGATCGCCAAGGATCCAGGCACGTCTTGCTAGCCGCAGCGGCAATGCCTAGCGACGCCGGCCGAGGCGTCGCGATGGCGGAACTCCGACAAGCTGCACGAGAGATCCGACAAGCTGCACGAGAGAAGGGACGAGAAAACTGACCAGTTCCACCGATGAGGAGTTCGTCGCCACCCACCTGTTGGGAGGGCAGGACCGAGTGCCCCGACTCGGATACGGTGCCATGCAGTTGGCTGGCCCCGGAGTGGTCGGGCTGCCGAAGACGTGGCCGGCGCGATCGAGGTCCTGCGCCGAGCCGTAGACCAGGGGGTCCGGTTCTTCGACACAGCCAACGCCTACGGTCCGCGCACCGTCAACCAGATCATCGGGCGGGCCTGCGAGCGGTACGGTATCGCCTTCGTGCCGTTCTTTCCCCTTGCGATCGGTTTCCTCGGCGAACTCGAGGCGCTCACGCGGCCAGCTCAGCGGCTCGGTGCCTCCACGTCGGCGGTGGCCCTGGCCTGGCTGCTTCGGCGCTCGCCGGTAATGGTCCCGATCCCGGGTACCAAGTCGCTGGAGCATCTGGGCGACAACATCGGCGCGACTGAGGTCGCGGCCCAGCTGACCGACGAAGAGGTCCGCGCCCTGACCGCGGTCGAGGACGAAGAGTCCGCGACGTTGAGCAAGATGCCGGCCCAGATGGTCGACGCTTTGAGGCGTCGCCGACGCGGGTCCGCCGGACGGCCGTAGCCGACGAGTCGAGCCCAGCCATACGAGCTGACCGCGTCCTCGCGCGGATGTGGCGGTGTGGCCGGCCGCCGTGAACCGGAACCAGCGCAGCAAGTCCATCCCGTAGAGCGATGCGTCGTCCCCGGTCGGCTAAGCGCACCCGAACAGCAAACTGACGATTGATCCCAGAGAAAGCCCAGGTCAGGATCCCGTGAGTTCAGTCAACTGATCAACGGTGCTCCGCATCCGCGCACCCCGCGGACGCGCCTAGGGCGTGCCGTTGCCCCGGAGCCCCTGCCGACCCGTGGGGCCGACGGCGGACGTCCGGGGCGCGGCTCGTTGACACGGCGTGCGCGGGGGCGGTGTACTGCCCTGCATGACAGATACGACGAGTAGGGCCGGCACCCCGGAGTCCGGGGCTGCTGCTTTTCCTGTCACCACTGCGTTCGAGCTGCCAGGCATGGTGGTGGAACGGAATCTCGGCATCACGTTTGGCCTGGTGGTGCGGGCGATGGGTTTCAGCAAGACCGTCGCCGGCGGGATTTCGTCGCTGCGCCAGGGCGAGGTTTCGCAGTTCACGGTGGTTCTCGAAGACGCCCGCAGGCATGCGATCGACCGGATGATCGAGAACGCGAAGCTGCTCGGCGCCAACGCGGTGATCGCGATGCGCTTCGACTCCGCCGAGATCGGCAAGGCACGCGCCGAAGTCGTCGCTTACGGCAGCGCGGTGGTCATCACGCCGTCGGCATGAGCGAGCCCGGGGGCGGTGCACCGGCCGGACGGCGCTCGCTGCTCGGGGACGCCGACCGCGAGCACCTGATCGCGCTGCTGCGCGAGCATTACGCCGCGGGCCGGCTGGACCTGGACGACCTGCGCCACCGGGTCGGTGTCGTGCTGGCCGCCGCCTATGCCGAGGAGGCCGCGGTGGCCCTGGCCGGCCTTCCGCCCGCCGGTGTCCCCGATACGCCGGGCGCCGGGCGCCGCGGGGGTTCCCGCGGGCGGCACGCCCAGACGCACAAGCCCGAGCCGGGCTGGGTGCCGACGGCTGAGCGGTTCCGCGATCCGTCCAGCGGCGTGATCATGCGGGTCTGGATCGACCCGTCAGACGAGAGCCGCCACTACGTGCCGGACGACGCCCCCACACTTGGGTGAGCTGGTGGAAGAACGCCCGGTACCGGCGGACGCGGTGCGCAGCAACTCGGTGTCCGCGCCCTCTTCCTGCCACGATGCGCGGAGGCGCTGCTCCCGCCGCTGAATGGCCGAGATGCCGCTTGTCGGCAAAATGGTTATGGCCTGTCCGGCACGCATGCACTGTACGGCACGCAGGCCCGTCTTCTTCGCCACGATTGTCCCACTGCGGCCGCCACGCAAGGCGCGCTTCGCGTATCACTGCGCGATCGGCATTCGCCGGCCCGGACTCGGCATCCGCTTTCATGGGCCCTAACGGCTATCAGGAAGATGGCACCAGATCAGGACCCTCCGGCTAATAGCCAGCTAGCGGGCACCCGGCGAGCGGAGGAGCCCAGGCGCCATGAGACTAGTCGAATCAGACCTGATGTAGCCGCTGCACCGGCAGTGCTGCAACCAGCGGCCCCGGGCCGAGCAGCTAGTGACATTGTGATGTGAACCAGCATGATGATCGCAGCGTTCACACAGCGGTATCTCGTCTCCGACGTGGACTCCGGGTACCCAGGTGTACTCAGCCCCGTGGCTCATGTCGACCCTCTCCTCCGCCTAGGAGGAAGCCCTCAACCGTCTTTGAGGCACTCGTCCTCTATTTACTACAGCATATGTCTACAGTATAGACCCTGGCGCTGAGCTGGGCAGGGGCCGTAAGTCACCTACCGCCGCAAATGGCCCGAATGTGCACGGCGGTCGTATGCGGCTACCTGGCGTACCTGCCGTGATCGACGCCACCGGTCAGTTGCCGGAACCCGGCCAGCTCCGAGGCCGTTACTGCCCGGCGCCGGCCAACCTGCGGGCCTGACGCAGCCTCTCCACCTGCGCCTTATCGCAGACCAGGGCAATGGCCAGGATGTCCACTGGCGCGACCCGTCCGCGCGAAAGACGATCGTGAGCCAGTACCACTTGTGAAGGAGGTCTCGCTCCCGGTCGGCTTCACACGTTCCCCGGCGAGATCTTCCGGGCCCCGCGCAGCTGGGTCGAGAAGTCCTACCCCACCCTCAACTACTTCCACCAAGCCGGCCAGGGCGGCCACCTCGCCGCCTGGGAAGAGCCTGAGCTGTTCGCGACCGAGATCCGGGCGGCGTTCCGCCCGCTAGGCTAACAGCCCCGCACCCGGGTTGACGGTGACCACCTGGCACACGACCACGTGAACGGGAAGGTGCAAGAGTTCTGGCCGGGCTCGGACCGCTGGAGCATGATCTGCTCAGAGCGGCCACGACCGCGACAACCACAATGGCGAGCGCAACCTAATGCATCGGCGGATCCCGGCACTGTGACATGACCGACCTGACCCTAACGATCAGCCTGCCCAGCCCGCCATGTTCCGGTTACTAGGCATCCGTTGTCCCAACAGCAGCCAGCGGAGTGCCGCGGTCAAGCCGCCCGGCGGTCATCGGCTAGCGGGCCGGCGACCCGGCAGCGGGTTCGTTCGCGAGAGCCGCGATCTGCGCGTGCGTGGCGAACCACGGGCGACCATGGCCGTGCATCCCGGTGATTACCCGCTGCAGCATCCGTATTAGGTAGCCGCGGCCGATGGCCTCCGGATGCATCGTGTAGGTGACAGCGCGGTGTTCCTGCCGCGCCGACTCGAATTCCTCCAGCCAGATGCGCTCGACCGCGGCTGGGTCGGCGAGCAGCCCGCCGTGGTAGGGCGTCCACCCGAAGTAGGGCCAGTCGCACAGGCTCCAGTGTCCGGGCAGTTCCAGCAGCGGCCTGGGTCCGCTGATCTCCCAGTACGGCCGGTCGTCAGCCATCAGGCTGCTGTCATAGGAGAATTCCAGCTCGGTGAGCAGCGCGAGGGTCTCGGGCGTCAGTTCCCAGCCCGGTGATCGGTAGCCGGCCGGGCGGACTCCATGCCGGCCGAGTGCCGTCAGGCCGGCCTCGAGTTCCGCGCGCTGCCCGTCGGCGTCGAGGCCATCCGTACTGCGGTGAAGGTACCCGTGATGGCCGACTTCGTGGCCGCCCGCCAGGATCGCGGTCATGGTGTCAGGGTGGTGGTCGGCGGTGTGGCCGGGCACGTAGAAGGTGGCCCGGATATCGAACTCCGCCAGCAGGTCCAGGATGCGGCCGAGGCCACGTGACGGGCCGAAGCGGCTCTGCGACAGCAGCGTCAGGCGCCGGCCGTTCTGGGGGCCCTCCCCGAGCCACGCTGCCTCGCCGTCAACGTCGAAGGTCAGCGCGACGGCCATCTCGGCACCGCCTGGCCAGGCCGGGAACACTGCTGGTGTCTCTACCACGGCTCATCCTCCGCTGATCGCTGGCCGCCCCGTACTGGGCCGCCAGATTCAGTCTGCACCGCTGCTCGCCAGTTCGCCGCGACCACGTTCGTATCGAGGCAACGTGACCGTTGATCGGCGTGCCCGGCTGCCGGCCAGGAAGGCCAGGAAGAAGAAGACCAAGATGAGCGTGGTCGCCACGAGCGACAGGGCCAGGCCGGCCGGAAAGCGCGGCGGTGTATAGCTCCAGGTGACGACCCCCGGTCCGGGCGGCACGTCGACGGCCTGGATGACACCGGCCCGCTGGACGGTCAGCGTGGTGGCCTGGCCATGGCGGGGTTGCCACCTGGCGCTCCAGCCGGGGATCGCCGCCACCGACCGAACGACGCGGGCTCCGCGCGGCGAGTACACCGTGGCCGCGGTCGGCTCGCCGGGCGCGCTGCTCACTTCCTTTATCCACGCGCCAGCGGATGACCGGCCGGGCAGGGACTCAATGCGGAGTGGTCCCAGGGCTGAGCGGTTGCCGAAGACTGCGAACGAGCCGTCGAAGCCGCCGAATATCCAATGTGACGGCACGAGAGCATTCTGGAGCTGGCCATCGGCTACGAACACGCTTCCGTCCGCCGCGGTGATGGATGGCGGCCCTAGCGGGGATGGCGCTACGTGCGCCTGGCCCAGCACCGCGGTGCTCGCCACCGGCCGGGACAGGGTGATCGCCAGGGTCGAGGGCGTTATCGCCCGCGCGCGGGACCAGAGCGTCGAGCCGTCCGGCGTCCTGAGCCCGATCTGGGTCCCGGCGGCCGCGTCTTGCCTGGCGCCGGCATCGGGTACCTCTACCTTGGACACCTCGAGCGTGGTGCCCAGGTACCAGGTGGCGCGCTGATCGGCGGTGATGTTGCGCTGGCCGGTGCCGGCCGGCCCGGCGTCGGGGCCGCCGGCCGCGGCGCTGGTGATGAGGTACGCGGGCAAGGTCAGCAGGACCGAGGTGTCGAGTTGATCGAGAGTCCCGTCCTCGATGGCCTGGGGAGCGATCGTGGCATCCCCTTCACCGGTGGCCTCGTGTGTTCCGGTCGCCGACGCGTAGCGGCCGTCAACTATGGACGTGTATCCCTGGATGGATGGCATGGTGTTGGCGCTGACCCCGTTAAGGTCAGGCTGGCCGAGGGCGGGCAGCTCACCGGAGTCGAGCAGGTCAGGATCATAAATGGCGAAACGTCCCGGATACCCGAGCGCCGCGATCGGGCGCAGTGCGGCCGCCACCGCCGCAGCCGTCTGGGCCGCAGCCGTCTGGGCCGCAGCCGTCTGGGCTGGCGCAGTCCGGCCCGGCGCAGTCGGGGCCGCGCTCGAACCACCAGAACCACCGAAACCGCCGACACCGCCGGGAGCGACCTCCACCACGCCGAGAACGCTGAACACGACCAGGTCGACGACGACGAACCCGACGAGCAGCCGCGCGCGCAGCCTCGGTCTGAGGCGCCGCCCGAAGATCACCAGTGCGACGGCGCCGGCGCCCAGCACCGCGTACGGGACCAGGAACGGCTGAAGCCGCCCGATGGCGCTGACGCTGGTACTGGTGCTCACCCCAAGCCACTGAAGCAGGCCCGCGCCCCAGGTGAGGCCCGCCGCGACCAGGGCGATGACCGCCAGCGGCGGCACCGCCCCGAGGGCGGTTTCCAGGGCGATGCGGGCCCGCGAGGCCAGGCCCGCCGGAAACGGCTGGTCGGCCCAGTACGCGAGCAGGACGGCGAGCGCCAGATCCAGCACGAGGACGTTACGGCTCTGCAGCCGCTGGTCACCGAACAGGGGCAGGCGGTAAAGCACCCCGCCAAGCGGCGTATTGCTCCCGAGCGCGAGCACGACGCCGACTAGCGCCGCAACGTGCCAGACGAGCCAATCCGGCGGCCGCTGGCGCAGCCGCAGGCGTCCGAGAAGGGCGAACGCGGCTACGAGCGGGAGAATGCCTACGTAGCTCGTCACCTCGGTCAGGTTGTAGGCGGTGAGGAAGCTGGGCTGGCCCAGCGAGCCTGACCCGCCGATGAGGTCGGGCACCAGCGCCAGCAGCAGCCACCTAGTGGGCAGCGAGCCGGAACTGAACAGGAACATCGAGCCGGTTCCACGCTGGGAGGTACTGATCGCGGCGAGGCCGGGCAGCCACTGGACCGCTCCGAGGCACACGCCGAGCAGCAGGCCCGCGGCGACCGAGACGACGGCCGGGCCCGCGCGCCGCCCAAGGCGAGCGACCCGCCAGACCGCGTAGATCCCCACGATCACGCAGGCGTCGTCGACGGCGCGCGGCTCGCCCGCGAGGATCACCAGGCCGGTGGCCGTGGCGAGGACCGCGATCCAGCCCAGCTGTCCCGCCCAGCCAGCCCAGGCCGGCCTCCCGGGCCTGGAGGTCATGGGGCGGTCTTGCGACAGCCGCAGGATGCTCAGCAGCTGCAACGGCACCCAGCTCAGGCCGGCGATCAGGCCGAAATGGGTCACCTGGGCCGACATGGCCCCCGCGAAGGCGAAGGAGAGGGCCCCGAGGAAGCTGGCCAGGCTCGCGAGCCGGAGCGCGCGCAGAAAGACGAACATCCCGAGCCCGGCCGTCGCCCAGGTGGCGATCAGGTTGACCGTCCACGCGGCCGTGCCGGGCAAGATGGCGAACAGCCAGGTGAACGGGTACGCGGCGGCGGCGTTCCAGCCCGCGAGCAACGGCGCGCCGCTCCAGATGTACGGGTCATACAGCGGTAGCTGGCCGGCCCGGATCTCGCGTCCGGCCAGCACGCGCAGCGGAAAGTTCTGGCCGAGGTCGTCGCCGGGGAGAACGGCGTGCCCGAGCAGCGCGGGGACGCCGAAAATGACGGCGGGCAGTGCGATAAGCAGGACGACGGCCACTACATCGCCCCGCCGGCGGCGGAACGTCGGCGCGTCCCGCGTATCAGCCGCTATCCCGCCCGACATCAGCGGCAACTCAGTCCTCATTGTGTGCACCGTCGCAAATCAACCTGAAGAAATGCTCAAAGGTCCGGCTGGCGTGCCTGAATCACCAGGCCGGTGCTGATCACTGTCAGAACTTAGCCCATGACCTGCCCGGGCTTCCCCTTCTCCGGTGAAGGGAGTAAAAGATCATTTTTACCGAACGGGCCGTCCTGCCTGCCGCCGGACCCCGTGACACCGATCGCGGCGTTGAGCGCGTCAAGCGCCGATCCCTGCCGGGCCGCGTCGGCCCGGTCGAACGGCCCGGCCCAGGCCAGCCCGACCTGGTCCCGCCGGTTCCTGGCGTGGCGCCAGAGCGAGGTCGCGTTGGTGAGGATGAAGTCGCGGTATTCGGCGCGCGGGCGGTGCCGGTAAAGCTCGTACAGGTTCCGGACGAAGATGCCCTTGAACTGCGGCCGGTCGCCGTCCCGGCTCGCGGTGTCCCGCTCGCCTGGCTCGGCGAGGATGCCCGGCGGCACGGTCAGGTCACGCAGCGTGGCCGCCGCGATGGCTTCGGCCTGCCCGAGGTGGCCGTCATCGCCGGTGATTTCGTGCAGGGCGGTGAGCCCGCCGATGATCACACCCTGGTTGTAGGTCCAGGTCGTGCCGCCGTTGTTCGCGCAGTCGGCGGTCAGCCCGTCGTTGACCAGGCTGGCCGGGCCGATTAGGCCGCTGGCCGTGAACCACTGCCACTCGCGCCTGGCCCAGTCGAGATAGCCGCCCCCTGGATCGGCCGAGCGCTGCTGGAGGCGGCCCGCGATGAGCAAGAACAGTTCGTTCGGTATCGCGTTCTTGTAGGTTTTGCCGCGGGTCCACCACAGGCCGCCGCCGCATGTGCCGTCCCAGCCGGCCGCCATCCCCGCGAACAGGCTGCGCGCCAGGTCCAGGTACTGCTGCTCGCCGGTCAGGTCGAACGCCGCGATCCAGGCCAGCGCCCACCAGCCGTCGTCGTCGTAATACTCGTTGCTGAAGCCCGGGTGCACCCGCTGGGCCCGCCGGTAAGTCGTCTCGATGACGCCGGAGTACCTATCCTCGCCGGTTCGCTGGCCGTACTGGATCAGCGCGGTCAGCGCGTTCGCGCCGTTCCACCAGCCCGCGGTCTTCCATAGCCCGGTCCGCGGGTTGTACCAGCGCTGCAAGGCGCGAACGGCCGCGTCGGCCCAGGACCGGTACTGCTCCGGCCCCGGCTCCGGCTCCATGGCTACGGGGCCGGGGCGACCGGCGGGTTCGTCGGATGCCCGGCGTTGAAGTGCAGGAGTGCGGCCGCGCCGGTTACCAGCGTGAGCCAGCGGGTCAGCGAGTTGCGCGGCAGCAACGCGAGCGTGACCCACGCCAGCGCGGTGTACCAGGGCAGCGACCACGGGGCCACCAGCACCCAGGCGAAGGTCAGCGCGCAGGTGGCCGCGAGCACGGCGGGCACGTCCGGGGACAGCCGGTTGTACAGGTACCAGGCCAGCGCGAGCAGCAGCGGCGGCCACAGCACGGCGATCAGCGTTGATGTCGCCGACGGACTCAGCAGGTGAAAATGGTGGCTGGCCATCTGGACCAGCCGCCAGATCGACGGCGCGATCACCCACCTCGACGCCTGCGGCAGCGGCTTGAGCGCAGACAGGCCGTAGCTGAAGTAGTACAGGCCCAGCGTGACCGCCGCCGCGACGGCGCCGGTCCGGAGCAGGCGCAGCCAGGCGCGTTCGCGGATCAGCGGCACGGCGATGCCCAGCCCGACGAAGGCGGCGTTTATCTTGATCCCGCCGGCCACGCCGATAATCGCGCCGACCGCGAGGTCGTGCCAGATGCTCGTGCCGCGGCGCGAGATCAGGATCGCCACGATCCCGGCCAGCGCGACGAAGGTATCAAGGTGCCCGCTCATCACGAACAGGTACATCAGCAGCGGGTTCGCGACCCAGATCAGCCCGGCCCGCACGGGGTTGGCCGCCGAGCGCAGCAGCACGTACCCGGCGGCGAGGAACCCGATTCCCGTCGCGATCATCAGGATCCAGATGGTCAGCCATGCCCTGCTGCCGCCCACGAGCGCCGCGGCCAGATGCATCCAGGTGGCCACCGGCCCGTATACCGAGGGGGTCCGCACCCACTGAATGCCGACCAGCGCGGTGTACGGGTTGTTCAGGCCGCCGGGCAGGGCGGACGGCGGGAACACGTACGGATTGTGTCCGAGGGCGGCGATGCGCCCGTACGCGGCGTAGCTCGCCACGTCCGATGAGCCGACCGGGGTGATGTTCACCAGCACCGCGACCACTGCCGCCGCAGTCCAGAAGATCCGCCGGGGGTTGGGGCTCCAGCCGCGGCTGTTCGCCCACAGCATCAAGGCCAGGCCCAGGCAGCACAGTATGATCCCGGCGTTCATGAGGAAGTTGGTAGGCCAGGGGGAAAGCGCCGGCGCGCCCAGCCGGTGCGCCAGCGCGGTGAGCGGCAGCAGCACCGGCAGCGTCGACCCGCCTGTGGCGGGTGAGGTCGCGCAGAGCCCGGTGAAGGCGACCAGCCCGAGCCCGAGCGCCGACAGCGATACCGCGGGACCCGGCCGGGCCAGCGGGCTGTGCGCGAGTACCCGGATCAGCACGCCCATCCCGGCCTCGACCCGGCCGCCAGGTATTGCCGGCTCGGCGAGCCTGGTGCCTGGTGCCGCGACGGCGTCCTGCGCTGCGGTCGCGGGCGCACCCTGCGTCGAGGTCATCTCGTCACCCCGCGCGAGTGCTTCCGGAGCGCGCGTCGGCGCCACCCATCGAGCCCGCGGTCAGCCGCATCACCACATCCTTAGTTATGGTCGCAGTTAAGAAGGGTAGCGCGGCCGCGAGCGTGCTGCCGGTGGTCCATTGTTGTCGATATTCCCGTCCTTCGCGAACGCAACATTGTCCCCAGCTCTCGCCGGGGTCACCCTCGCCTCGGTGGAGCGACGGGTAAGCGCCACATCGGGTGTTGGGATACGGCTAGCTTAGAGGCCATGCGTCCGTCGCCCGGGTCCCGCCTGCCCGCCTCGGCGCGACCTATCGCGCTGGGGCTTGCCGAACGCGGCCGCCGCGTGCTGCGGGAGCACTGGCCGTTGCTTGTCGTGCTGGCGTGCGCCGCCGCGCTGCGCGTTGTGGTGCTGCTGGCTTACCATCCGGCGCTGATCTTTCCCGATAGCGAGCGGTACCTGCGGTTCGCTCAGCAGTTCATCGCCGGGAACTGGACTCCGGACTGGCTGCGCACCAGCGGCTACTCGGTGCTGCTCATCCCGGCGGTGCTGATCCACAACCTGATGGTGGTCGCGCTAGCGCAGCACCTGCTTGGGCTCGCCACCGCCGTGCTGATCTACGCGGTCCTCATCCACTTCGGCAGCCGGCGCTGGCTCGCCGCGCTGGCGACCATCCCGGTGCTGTTCGACCCGCTCCAGGTCAACATCGAGGAGTATGTCCTTACCGACGTCAGCGCGACGTTCCTGGTCACCGCCGCGCTGGTCGTGCTGGTATGGAAGCGCGGCGCGATCGGCCGGGTGGCGCCCGTGGTCGCCGGGCTGCTGCTCGCCGTCGCCACGGACATCAGGCAATCCGACCTGATCGTGATCATCCCGGCCGTGATTTATCTCGTGGCCGCGATCCGGCCCTGGCGGCGCCTCGCGGCGCGGGCCGCGCTGCTGATCGCCGGTTTCCTGCTCCCGGTGGTCGCCTACCTGGGGTGGTTCCAGGTGACCCGCGGCCAGGCCGACTTCGTCAGTTACAACGGCGAGTTCATGTACGGCCGGATCGCCCAGTTCATCGACTGCACCGGCGTGCCGATGCCCGCATACGAGCGACACCTGTGCCCCACCCAGCCACCGGCTCAGCGCAACCCGGACTTTTACATGTGGTCGCCGCAGTCGCCGCAGGTGACCCTCAAGGCGCCGCCCGGGATGAGCAAGGACGACATCATCCTCGACTTCGACCGGCGGATCATCGAGCACCAGCCGCTGACCTACCTCAAGGTGATGGCCGGCGACGTCTTGTACAGCTTCTCCCCGGTCCGCGGCGCCGGACCCGAGCATTACCCGGTCTGGTATCACCAGTTCCACCCGTACTATCCGGTGTACCCGGGCGCGATCGCGGCCCTGCGGTCGGCCGGTCACACCGGCCCGTCCATCGAGCCCGCGCTCGCCGGTTTCCTCTCCGGCTACAGCCGGTACTTCTACGTGCCGGGCCCGCTGCTCGCCGCCGGCCTCCTCCTCGGCGCGGCCGGGATGGCGGGGATCGGCCGGGCCCGGCGCAGCGGCCTGCGCGCGCCCTGCCTGCTATTTACGCTCGGCACCATCGCCGCCGTCGAGCCCCCCTTCATCATCTCACCCTTCGACTGGCGGTACGAGCTGCCGCAGTTCTCGCTTATCCCGATCGCGGCGGTGCTCGGCATCACGGCACTGCTCAGTCGGCGCCGCAACACCGATGCCCTGCCGGCGGCCGCCCCACCATCGGCGAACGGCGATCAGCTGGACCGTCCCGGCCAGTCAACGGGCCGCGAGCCTGCCGGTACGACCGACGAGACAGCCGTCGATGCTGATCCCCGCGTCCTCTAAACAGCTCTCCAGTGCCGTGGTCGGTCGTCCGTAGCATGCCGCAGCCACATGAGCGTCCGGTTCGAGTTGTTCGTCGACGATTATGACCGGACGATCGGGTTCTACACCGAGGCGCTGGGGTTCTCGGTCGCCCGGCGCGAGGCCAGCTACGTGAGCCTGCGCCACGGCGACGTCACGATCGGACTCGGGTTGATCGCCAGCTTGCCGGCCGACGGCGCAGGTCCCGGTTTTACCCAGCGGCGGGTACGACGGGAGCACGGCGCGGGTGTGGAGATCGTGCTCGAGACCGACGACCTGGATGGTCTGTACGAACGCGTTCTGGCGTCCGGATTCCCGCTAGCTGAACCGATGACGTCACGACCGTGGGGGCTGCGGGACTTCCGGATCACCGATCCCGACGGCTACTACCTGCGGCTGACGGAGATCTTAGACCGGCCGCGGTGGCAGGCCGTTGGCTCAGCACGGCGGCGCGGACCGGAACGCCTTCGCGCCGCCGCCGATCAGCGGCCCGCGGATTCCGCCCAGCGTCACGCCGTCCTCTGTCCGGTACACCAGGATCCAGACATCGGGGGTGCTGGAGCTGATGGCCAGATTGGGCACCACGATCGAAAGGTCACCTTTCCGGTCCGCCGTACCGTCCGCCAGGTCGGACGCGGTCACGTACTGGCCTCCGCAGGTACCCTCGAGCAGGGCGTAGCGCTGGCCCGGACTGGCGTGCTGGCCATATACGAACAGCCAGGTCAGAGAGGCCGCCCCAGGCCTGGGGCGGACCGCCGCCGCGACCACGGAAAACGAGCCGCCGCCCGCATCAGGAAACGTTGACAGGGCGCTGCCGGAATCGACCGGCAAGGCCGGTGCGGCTGCGGTGGCATGCGCTGACGGGCGATCCTCCCGCAGCGCCGCCTGCAGATGATGGATCGTGTCATCCTGGTGCGCCGTCAGTAGCGCCAGGTACGCGCCCGCGCCCAGGGAAGCCAGCAGCACGCCGAGCACGAGGATCAGGAGCCCGCCGCCAGAGCGCCGAGATCCCGGTCGCCCGGCGCCGCGGCGTGGCCGCGGCTCGAACGACAAGATGTCCGGCTGCTCGTCCATGCCCATCACCGCCCCGCCCACCGAAGCCTGTCCCGACAGTATCCGCCATCAGCAAAAAGACACCAAGTATGGCCTAGTAGCACGAGTTGGCCCAGGCGCCCGAGGGCGGAAAACGGCTTTGCGCCGCCACCGCGCGCCGCGGGAAACTAGTGATCATGCTGACCGAGCACGTCCGTCTGGCTCCCGGCGCCCGCCTCGCCGCTGAGCCGCGCTGACCGCGTGTTGACCAGCGCCGACTCCAGTTCAAGCACTAGCGCGAGCCGCCCGAAGGCGGACCGTGAACTGGACCGGCGCATCGCGGCCCTCGCCCTGCCGGCCCTCGGGTCGATCGCGGCCGAGCCGGCCTACAGCCTGGCCGATACCGCGATCGTCGGTCATCTGGGCCGGGCGCCGCTGGACTCGCTGGCGATCGCGAGCTCGGCGCTGAACATGACCGCGTGGCTCGCGATCTTCCTGACCACCGCGACGACCTCGGCGGTGGCCGGGCTGGCCGCCGCGCGTGCGACGGATCGAGCCAGACGAACCGCCGGGGCCGCGTACCTGGTGGCCGCGGTCACCGGACTGCTGGCCGCGCTGGCCGTCATCGTGGCGGCCCCCTGGATCGCCGCGCTGCTCGGCGCTCACCGGCTGGTGCTCACGGGTTCGGTCAGCTACCTGCGGGCGTCCGCGGCCGGGGTGCCCTTCCTCTACCTCTCCTACGCGGGCAACGGTCATCTCGTCGGGCTGGCTGACACCAAGACGCCGCTGCGGATCGCCGTCGCCGCCAACCTGCTGAACGTCGCCCTCGAATGGCTCCTGGTCTACGGCCTGCACCTCGGCCTGCTCGGCTCGGCGTGGGGGACCGTGGCCGCCCAGCTGGCCGCCGCCGCGCTGTACGCCACCGCGTCCTGGCGCCGGGCCCAGCTAAGCCCCGCCAAACCCGGCCGCACAGAAGTCACGGCCCTGCTCCGGGACGGCCATCGGCTGTCGGTCCGCACGATCGCGCTCGGCGTGGTCCCGCTGACCACGACGGCGATCGCGGCGCGGCTCGGGCCGGTGGCGCTGGGCGGCCAGCAGATCGCCATGCGCGTCTGGTACCTGCTGGCGCTGCTACTCGACGCGCTCGCCGTGCCCGCGCAGGTCTACGTCAGCTCATCCCTTGGTGCCGGCGATCGGGACGGCGCGCGGCTGGTCGGACGGCGCACCTTGCGGCTTGGCCTGGCCGCCGGGATCGGGCTCGCCGTCGTCACCGCGGCGCTCGCGTTCGGCGTACCCGTGCTGTTCACCACGGACGCCGCCGTCCGCCAGGCCGCCACCGTGGCCCTCCTGTTCGCCGCGCTCACCCAGCCCGTGGCCGCGCTCGCGTTCGTCCTCGACGGCCTCATCCTCGGCCTCTCGGATTACGTCGCGATGCGCCGCGCGATGATCCTCGCCATCGGCGCCTACGTGCCCATGGCGGCGCTGGTGCTGCGCTTCCCGCAGCTGGGCTTGCCCGGAGTCTGGGCCGCGCTCGGGCTCTGGCTCGCCGCCCGCGCCGCGCTGCTCGGCCGCCGCTGGCGAGCCCAATTCAGGGATGAGCCGTAGCCGCCGCCCATCCCGGTGTTTGCCGGCGTGTCGCCCTGGAAAAAACCTTTATGTCGGGCAGAATGCCACAAGGCCCCCTCCATGTATGAGATGGAGGGGGCCTTGTCAGGCCTCGCCGCACCGGATCGGCCAGTTGCCTGCCCGCTCAGCGGCCGCGCGCCCAACGCTAAGGCCAGGTACCCGTGCGAAATACCGGTTTCCCGGTCCTTCTCACGTCCCGGGGTTGCCCCCGGGCGGTGCCCGTTTCTAGCGGTGAGAGCATTTCTACTGCTTCCGCGAGTGTCGCGCAAGAGTCTCCGGGAATTCATTTCCAGTTTTTTCTCTATGCACACGTTGTCCACAAATGCCGACTGGTTATCCGCACGGCCGCAGTGGTTATCCACCGGCTTATGCACAGCTCGTCCACAGGTCGCTGGGATAAGCCGGAGAGCATCGGCTTGCCGTTAATGGCTCGATACCCGAACATGCCGTCAAGGGAATTGGAATACCGCACGAGCTCAGACCTCGTGGCTTGCGCGTTCGAGTCGCGCCTTCCCGCACGTGATGCCAGGCCGGCCCGGACAGCGCCGGCTGGCCGTAGCTAAGTAGGTTAGGGCATCGTGGCTGAGTCAGCAGCAGAGCGCCTGGTCAAGCAGGTCATCGTCATTCGGCGTGACCTGCGGATGCGCCGCGGCAAGGAGATCGCCCAGGGCGCGCACGCGTCGATGGCGTGGCTGCGCGAGCGGATCATCGAGCGGATGGCACCCGACGGGAGCGTCGATCACCTCCAGCTCTCTGCGGCTGAGCAAGCCTGGTTCGAGCGAAGCTTCCGGAAGGTCACGGTCAAGGTAGGTTCCGAGGCGGAACTGCTGGCGGTCTACGGGAAGGCGCTGGAAGCCGGGCTCACCGCGCACCTGATTACCGACCGCGGCCTGACCGAATTCGGCGGGATCCCGACCCGGACTTGCCTCGCCATCGGCCCGGACTACGACGATCTCATCGACCCGGTGACGGGCGACCTCGACCTGTACTGACCCCAAGATGGTCACTGGCCGCCACGATCCAGCCAGCCCGCGATGCTGCGGTCCAGGGTCGGCAGCGGCAGCGAACCGTGGTCCAGGACGGCGGCGTGAAACGCGGGCAGTGAGAACGCCGGGCCCAGGCGCTCTTGGGCCTCCGCCCGGATCCGGAGGATCTCGCGCTGGCCGGTGAGGTAGGCCAGCGCCTGTCCCGGCATCACCACGTACCGGTCGACCTCGGGGGCCAGCACCTCCCGCGGCATGGGCACGTGCTCGACCAGGAAGTCCAGAGCTCGCTCCCGGCTCCAGCCGAAGGCGTGCAAGCCCGTGTCCACCACCAGCCGGGCGGCGCGCATCAGCGATGAGCTGACCGCACCGAGCCGGGCGCGGTCGTCGGTATACAGCCCGGCTTCCCCGGCGAGCAGCTCGGCGTACAGGCCCCAGCCTTCTGAGAACACGGTGATGCTGCGCTGACGCTGCAGCGCGGGCAGGTCGGCAAGCAGCTGGAGGCGGGAGAGCTGCAGATGATGCCCCGGGACCGCTTCGTGGAAGGCCACCACCTCGAGGTCCCAGCCGGTTCCGGGGGTCGGCCGCTCGGTATTGAACCAGAACGTCCCTGGTCGGCCGCCGTCGAGGCGCGGCGGCGTGTAGTGCGGCGCTGCGCCGCTCACCGCCACGACCTTCGGCATGGGCTTGACCTCGCACGGCGGCGGCAGGGGGGCCGGGAAAACCTCCGCCGCCCGCGCCTCGGCCCGCGTCACCGCGACTGCCGCCTGCCGGATGGCCTCCTCCGGGGAGATCTTTCCGGCCGAGTCCCGCACGGCGGCGAATACCTCATCCAGCCCGGAAAGCCCCAGCCCCGCGCCCAGCTCAATGGCCCGGGCTTCGAGCAAGGCGATCTGATCCAGGCCGGTCTGGTGCAGCTCTTCTGGTGTCAGGGACAGGGTTGTGTAGATCCGGATCGCCCGGGCGTAATCTTCGCTGCCTCCGGGCAGGTACACCAGTCCGGCCCGGCCGGACGGCCGGGCCCGCGGGAGCAGCTCCTTGATGGTGACGAGCCACCGCGCCAGGGCAGGCTTCAGCACGTCCCCGGCGGCCGCCCGGAGTTCGTCTTCCCACGCCGCCGCTCGCGGCCAGCCTGGCGGTGGCTGGGGCGAAAGAACCGGTCGGGGGACGGGCTCGGCCAGGACATCCTCGGCCCAGCTGATGGCCTGCTCGACGAGCGGAGCTACCGGGAGCCGTCCCTTCCCGGCTCCGGTCCGCAGCCGTTCGCTGACCTGGTCGAGCCAGCTGCCGCTGCGCCGCAGCCGGGTCAGGTAGGCCTCGGCCGCCGCCGGGTCGATCAGGATCGTCCGGGCGGCCACCGCCAGGAAGGCGGCCGGCCCCGCGTACGGCATGGCGGTGACCGTGTGCTCCGCCCGCGCCATGTCGATGACCGCCAGCTCCTGGGCCGCCGCCGCCTGGGTGCAGTCGAGCGTGACGGCATCCGCCGGCGTGAGCGGCTCGGCTGCGATCGCGTCGGCTTCCCGGCAGAACTGCCCGATCTCAGCGCGCCAGGCCTGTTCGCCCTCCTCGCTCTCGTCCGGGACCAGGTCGTCGTACCCCGGAATGCCGTATGAGGTGGCGGTGAAGGGATTGTGCTCGAGCCAGCGCTGGTGGAAGCGGTCGGCCAGGTCGCGTGCTGAGACGTTCCCGCGCTCGGTCACGATCCTCCTAAGATGCGTCACAGGGCTTGCCTGGCCGAAGCTTACGGCAGCGCGTTTCCGTGAAAGGGGAACGCACTGAGGATATGGACCGCGAACGCCCGGAAACGTGCCTGCCGCTTGAGCTGGCAGCGATACGCGGGGCCGCCGGGCTACTGATTCCCGTCCCCGGTCCGCGCCTGGCGGCCGCCCTCGGCGCTGAACAGGTGCTGCCCGGCCGCTCCGGGCAGCCATTCCAGTTTCTTCTCGAAATGGACGGTGGTGCCCTCGCGTCCGTTGCCGGTCAGCTGCAGATTGTCGACCACCGCATCGATGATCTTCAGGCCGCGGCCGTACTCGGCGGTGGCGGGTACCGGGTCGCTGTTGAGAACGATCCCGCCTGCCCCTCCGTCACCGGTGTTCACGACCTCGATGACACACTGCCCGTTCCTGGCCCTGGCCAGCACCTCGTACTCGTCGCCGGGTCCGGCGTGCCGGATCACGTTGGCGCACGCCTCGCTCAGCGCCAGGGCGATGTCATTCCGCGTGTCCGGTGCGACGCCGAGAGTCTCCAGGCAGCCATCGAGAACCTGGCGGCTGACCGGCACGCTGGCGGCATCGCGGGGCAGGTACAGCACCATCTTGATTTCCACGCCATTTCACCTCCGGCCAGGCCCGGGCTCCGTCGTCGGGCCATCAAGCATGCCTGATCGCTTCTGCCCCAGCCGGGCCATCCCTAACCAGTACCCGCGCCCGCGTCTGGCGGTCCCGGTCAGGCCATGGACTAGCCCTGCAAGTTGAGCTTTTCGATCGGGTCGCCCGTGCGTCGTGACCTGCGCAGGCCAACCATCCCGGCCGCCACAAGCAGCAGGCCGCCGGCCAGCGTGCCCAGCCACGGCGCCAGCCCAGGCCCGCCGCCCGGTGCCATTCCGCCCAGCCCGGTGGCGGCGCCGCCCCGCGGCACGTCCGGGCGGCCGGCCTCGTCGGTCAGGTTGTCGATCCGCAGCCCGGCGGTACCGTCCAGGACGACAATGGTGTGGACCGAACCGGCGGCCAGCGTCACGGGCATGGCCACGTGCCCGCTCGGCGTGCTGAACGTGATGGTCGGCGTTCCCGGCGGGACGGCCTGGTACGCCGAGGCCGCGCCGAAGGCCAGCTTGCTCGCGAGGGTGTCGGACCCGACGCTGACCGTGACCTGGGCTTGCTTCAGAGACGCCTGGATGACCCGGACGAGCACTTTCGACCCGGCCGCCCCGGCCGTCTCGTCTTGCAGTACCTCCAGCCGCCGGGCCGTCGCGGATCCGATGTTGGCCACGGTGTAGTCCGATCCGGCACTCACCATGAAGCTGGTCGAGATCGTCGGGGGACTGGCGGCCGGGGCCCCGGCCGGGCGCATCGCCACCGTGTACTGGCCGGCGGTGACCGGCATGTAATCCGAAACCCCGCCGTAGCCGTAGCCCTCGTGCGTCAGCACGATCGGATGGTCCGGATTGCCGAACGGGTACAGGTACACCTCCGCCGGCGTGCCGGGGGAGAGATTCGCGCAGCGCACCCACCCCTGGTTCGCGGCGGCGGCGGGTGACGTGGCCGCCATAGCGGCGACGGGGCCGCTGAGCGCAATGGTGACCGCAGTGAGCAGGACCAGGCGCTTACCTAGCCTCATCGTTGGTTCCCCTCACGTGTGAGCACCGCCCGCCAGCAGCCCCAGCGGGCTCGGTGCGGCGAAGTCGATGCGCAGTCCCGCCTGGCCATCCGCCAGGTGCACCGTGGTGACCTGGGCGGGCTGGTAGGGGGCGCGCTGCGCGTCCAGCAGGGCGAGCGCGGCGGCCAGGCCGCCCGCCGCGTCCCGGCCGCCCGCGCCGGTGATGATGACCTGCCGGAACGGCGCCTCGGCGAGCGGCACCCCGGGCGACGCGTCGCCGAAGGCGATCACCTGCCACGAGCGCTGCGAGGCCAGCATCGCGAGCATGATGAGCAGGCGGGAGTCCACCTGACCCGCCTGGATCTGCGCAGCGCCCTGGGCGCCGAATTCGATGCGCTGGCTGTGCAGTAGCTGCGCCCCAGCGGATCTGCGCGCGGCGGCGTCGGCCGCCAGCGCCGCCTGGTAGCTGGCGGGCCCGCCCGGCGAGGTGGCGCGGACCTCGATCAGGCTGCCGCCGGACCCGAAGCTGGCCAGCAACGCCGGCGCGTCCTGGCCGAGCCCGGCGCCGGGCACCGCGGACCCGGCGATCACGTCGGCGCCCGGCGCGCTCGACGCCGCCGCCCCAAGCGACCGCAGCCGGCTGGGTGCGACCCCGTGCGCGCTCAGCGCGGCGCACATGAGCCGGTCACAGCCGATGGTGTCGTCGCTGCTCACCTGGCCCGCGATCCAGGCCGCCGCCTGCGACCGGACGGACGCCGCGACCCTGGCCGCGGCCTCAGCGGATCCGGCCGCACCGGCGGATCCACGGGGATGCACCTGCGGACGGGCCGGGGACGACACCTGGGTCCGGGAGGACGTGCTGGTCAACCGGACGACACCCACCGCGGCCGCGCCGATCGCCAGCACGCAGATCACCAGGAGCAGCGCCCGCGGGCGGCGCGGGCCAGGCAGCCGCCGTGACGCCCACAAGCTGAAGGTCGTCGCCAGGACCCGGCTCCACGACGGGGTCCCGGGCGGCCCTTTCAGGTCGGCTGGCGCTATCTCCTCCCCGGCTTGGCTCGGCGAACCGGCGAAATGCGCTCCATCCGCTGTGTTACGCACCGGTGATCACCCGGTGAGCCGGGCGAAGACGACGACATTACTGAGGTAGCTGCCGATCGACCGGTCGAAGACGCCGCCGCAGGTGATCAGGCGCAGCTCCGCGTCCGGCACGGCCCCGTACACCGCCGCGGTGGGAAACTGGTCCTTCGCGTACATCCGCACGCTGGTCACGGTGAAGACCGCCATCGTCCCGTCGGCGCGCGTCACGTACACGCGGTCGCCTGCACGCAGGGTCCGCAGCCAGAAGAAGATGCCCACCCCGCTGCGGGAGTCGACATGGCCGGCGATGACGGCGGCGCCGACCGCGCCTGGCCGCGGGCCGCCGGTGTACCAGCCCGCCACCGTGGTGGTGCCCGGCACCTGAAGCGTGCCGTTCTTGTTGAGGCCGAGATCTATCAGCGAGGTCCGGATCCCGATCGCCGGGATGCTCAGCCCGACCGGCCGGGCGGGCTGAGCAGTCGTCGCCAGCGAGGCGGGCAGCACGATCTGGCCAGACGGGGCCGGGATGGGCGCCGGCCGGGCGGGCAGCGGCGTGGCAGCTGCGGGCGACAGGACAGCCACGGCCACGCCAGCGGTCCCGATGGCCACGGCCACCAGCCCGGCGCCGAGCACTGACGCCGCCAGCAGCCGCCGGGGAAGGCGGCGTAGCCAGGGCAGGTGCCGCGCCGCCCACAAGCTGAAGGTGGTGGCGATGACCCGGCCCCACGACGGCGGCGGCGCCGCCGGGCGCGTCTCGGGCCCGGCCGCTGGGGCCACGGCTTCGCCAGGCTCGCAGACGGCAGGCCCGAGTCCGGTGGCGTCCGGTGATTGCTCCGCCTGCCAGGCCGGATCCCACCAGTCCTCCGGCAGGCACGCGACCGCGGGTACCGGCGCGATCGCTCCGCTGTACCCCATCACGCTCCCCGGTCCCACGGCTATCTGGGACAGCAGAGTACACCGGGGACGCTGGTATGAACTGGAATGCCAGCATGTGTCCCATTACGCCACCGAACGGGCCGTGGTGCCTGCCCCCAGCACACGTTCCGCGCACACCGTAGGTATGGTTACGACGCTGCCAGCCGCCTCAGCTCATTCGCCGCCGGGCCGTCGGCCGCACCACGTAAGATGGTCGAGGTCCACGGCACGAGCCCAGCCGTGCGTCGTACCACGCCAGGGGATCCGCGAATGCGGGGCCTGATCCATCCGGCAAAGGTACGCTCACCCTGCGGTACCCATCGTCAAGCCGGTACCGCCTGATGGCTTACCACCGGAGATGGAGCTTTCCTAAGATGCGCGTTCTGGTTCTCGGCGGAGACGGTTTCTGCGGCTGGCCTACGTCCCTGTACCTGTCGGACAAGGGGCACGACGTCACGATCCTCGACAACCTAAGCCGCAGGAAGATCGACATCGAGCTCGAGGTGGAGTCGGTTACTCCGATCCGGCCGGTCGGCGAGCGGCTGCGGGCGTGGCAGGAGGTCACCGGCCGCGAGATCGGGTTCGTGAACCTGGACATCGCCACCGAGTACGACCGGCTGGTGGACGTGCTGCTGGCGACACGGCCAGACGCGATCGTGCACTTCGCCGAGCAGCGTGCCGCGCCGTACTCGATGCGCACCCCGGCCACCAAGCGGTACACCGTCGACAACAACATCCGCGCCACGCACAACCTGCTGGTCGCCCTCGTCGAGACCGGCGTCGACGCGGCCCTTGCCCACCTGGGCACGATGGGCGTCTACGGCTATGGCTGGTCGGGCAGCGCGCCGATCCCCGAGGGCTACCTGACCGTGAAGGTGCCCACGCCGGACGGAGAGATCGAGCGGGACATCCTGCACCCGGCCAACCCCGGGTCGGTGTATCACATGACCAAGACCCTGGATCAGCTGTTGTTCTCCTTCTACGCCAAGAACGACGGGCTGCGAATCACCGACTTGCACCAGGGCATCGTCTGGGGGACCCAGACCGAGCAGACCGTCCGTGACATCCGGCTGATCAACCGCTTCGATTACGACGGCGACTACGGCACGGTGCTGAACCGGTTCCTCATGCAGGCCGCCATCGGCCACCCGCTGACCGTGCACGGCACCGGCGGGCAGACTCGCGCCTTCATCAACATCCGCAACACCGTCCGGTGCATCGAGCTCGCGCTGAACAATCCGCCGCAGGCCGGCGACCGGCCCCAGGTGCTCAACCAGGTCACCGAGACGCACCAGGTGCTCGGCCTGGCCAAGCTGGTCGCCGACATCATGGGCGCGGACATCGCCTACCTGCCCAACCCGCGGCGGGAGGCGGACGAGAACGACCTGATCGTCCGGAACGATCAGTTCCTCGCCCTCGGGCTCGAGCCCACCACGCTGTCGGACGGCCTGCTGGAGGAAGGTACCGAGATCGCCCGCCGCTACCGCGGCCGCGTCGACCCCAGCAAGATCATTGCCCGGTCGGTCTGGCGCAAAGGCATGGAGACCGCCGAGGACCTGATCAGCGAGCTGCCCGAACAGGCCTGAGCCGGACTGCGGTCCCGCGGCGCGGCTGACGACTTCCTCATTCCAGCAGCTCGGACTCATACCTTTGGTAGATCGCCGGGTGATCAGCCGGGCTGGTCTCATGCAGCTGCCGGATCAGCTCATCGAGCCTGGTGGGCAGGATGATGACGTACCGCGACGGCTCGGGCCCCGCGTTGCCGAATGTATGCGGTACCCCGGCCGGGACGAGCACCGTCGAGCCCGCCCCGACCACGAACTCATCGTTCCCGAGCCGGAAACGCAGCGCCCCGGACACCACGTGCCAAGCCTCGTCATCAGCGTGATGGACGTGGAGCGGCGCGACGTCACCCGCGGCTCCGGTGGCCGGCCAGTCGTGGATCACCAGGGTCAATCCGCTCACGCCTATACCGGGAGCTCCGGCGGCCTGCGGCGGGATGATCATCGGTGACGGTTTCATGTCATGACGGTACTCCGCGTCACCTGCTAAGTGGCCGCGGCGCACGGTCGGCGTGTACCTTGTTGCCGGACCAGGCCCCGGCGGCGGTTAGGCCGACGGCCGGGTGAGCTGGCCGTACCGGTCGGCGACGGTGAAGGCCAGGTCCAGTGACTGGCTGCGGTTGAGCCGCGGGTCACACGCGGTCTCGTAACGCTGGTGCAGGTCGGCTTCGGCGATCTGGTGGCTGCCGCCCACGCATTCGGTCACGTTGTCGCCGGTGAACTCGATGTGGATGCCGCCAGGGTGGGTGCCGAGCGCCCGGTGCACCTCGAAGAATCCGTCCACCTCGGCCAGGATGTCGGCGAACCGCCGGGTCTTGTGGCCGCTTGGCGCCGCGATGGTGTTGCCGTGCATCGGGTCGCACACCCAGGCCACCGGGATGTCCGCCGCGCGGACCGCCCGGATCAGCGGCGGCAGCGCCGAACGGATCCGGGCGGCGCCCATCCGGGTAATGAACGTCAGGCGGCCGGGTACGCCGTCCGGGTTGAGCGTTTCGGCGAGCCCCAGAAGGTCGCCCGCCGCAGCGGAAGGACCAACCTTGACCCCGACGGGATTGCTGACGGCGCGGGCGAACTCGATGTGTGCCCCGTCGAGCGCGCGAGTGCGCTCGCCGATCCACAGGAAATGCGCGGACCCGTCGTAGGCCCGCCTGGTCCGGGGGTCGATCCTGGTCAGGGCCTGCTCGTAATCCAGCAGCAACGCCTCGTGACTGGAGTACAGCTCCACCGAGCGCAGCTCCTGCGGGTCGCTGCCGCAGGCTCGCATGAACGCCAGGGCCCGGTCGATCTCACCGGCCAGCCGTTCGTAGTGCTGCCCCGACGGGCTTTCCCGGACGAAATCCTGGTTCCAGGCGTGGGCCTGGCGCAGGTCGGCGTAACCGCCGGTCGCCAGCGCACGGCACAGGTTGAGCGTGCCCGCGGCGCTGTGGTAGGCGCGCAGTAGCCGGCCCGGATCCGGCCTTCTGACCGCCGCGGTGAACTCGAGGCCGTTGACCGCGTCGCCGCGGTAGGCGGGCAGCACGACCCCGTCGCGTTCCTCGGTCAGGTGCGACCGCGGCTTGGCGAACTGGCCGGCCATCCTGGCGATCTTGACGATGGGCACGCTCGCCCCGTACGTCAGCACCAGCGCCATCTGCAGCAACGTCTGCAGCTTGGCGCGGACCGCGTCGGCGGTCGCCCCCTCGAACGTCTCCGCGCAGTCCCCGCCCTGCAGCACGAACGCCTCTCCCCGCGTCACCGCGGCCAGGCGTTCACGCAGCAGGTCGCACTCATCCGCCAGGACCAGCGGCGGCAGCGCGGCCAGCTCCGTGGTCACCGCGGTCAGCCGTCCGGCATCGGGCCAGTCTGGCTGCTGGCCCGCGGCCAGGGCGCGCCAGGCCTGCGGCCCGGTCGCGATTTGCCCGATCACGATGTCACCGTACCGGCCGCTGGGTCGACGCCTTCTTCTGGCCCCGGCACCACGGCGGCTTCTGGCCCCGGCACCACGGCGGCTTCTGGCCCCGGCACCACGGCGGCTTGCGGGCGGTTCGCGGAGATCCAGCTGTCGATGCGCTCCCACCAGTCGTAGAGCCACTGCACCTGCGCCTCATGCCCGGCCGAACGCGGTACCTGATCGACCGGCACTCGCCACCACTTCGCCCGGATGACCTGGTCGATGGGGAAGTTCCGCCAGACGTCGCCGACGCTGATGATGTTGTCCAGGCCGGCGTGCGCCACGAAGATCACGTCGGCCTGCGGGCAGGCCGCCACGGCCGCGAGCGTCCCGCCGGGCCGCGGCGGGAGCAGGTTGGGCATGTCCCGGGCGCGCGCGGCCAGGTCGTCACGGCCCTGGTGCTCGAGCCGCCGGATGCCGCGGCGCCAGCGGCCGGGTGTCCAGTTGGCGCCCTCGGGGAAGATCACCAGCGCGCCGGTCTGGTCGAGCCCGCGCGCCAGCCGCTGGATCTGCTCGGTGAAGATGTTCTCGCCGGTCTTGCTGTGCTTGATGAAGACGTTGGGCAGCCGGTTGCCCACCACGTCCAGGCTGGGGTCCAGCTGTAGCGCCGCCTTCATCACCACCCGCGGCCGCCGCCCGTAGACGGACAGCAGCTCATGGATGAGCAGGAACGAATCACCAGGCCCGGCGTGCCGGCAGAGCACGATGACCGGGCGGGTCAGCCGCGCGATCCGCTCCTCCGCGGTGAGTTCGGGTTCGTCGACCTCGACCCGCAGCCCGTACGTCTTTTCCGCCCCGCTGTACAGCGTGTCGAGCAACCACCGCACGACCGCGTAGTGGCGGCTCTGATAGGGCTCGGTGCGTAGCCGGCCGCCGAACCCGCTCACGATCCACAGGCCCAGCAGCACAAATAGCGCCACGGTCTCCGCGATGAACCATATCGCCGCGAAGCTCACCAGCCGCAGGCTGCGCATATGGCCGGCCCGCGACCGCGCGGCCAGCCCGGATACCAGGGCCGCCAGCGCCAGGAACGGGGAAAGCACGAGGAAGGTGACCGCGATGGCGATGACGAGCGGCGCCAGCACGAGGCGGCGGACCAGCGTGGGTGGGAGCACAGGCCCCTCCCGTTCTCAGATGCCTGAATTATTACTGGCCAGCGCGGCGAGATAGCCCGCAGACGCGGTGTACGCCCGCTCGATACTAAGCCCGACCCCGGTTTTGTCCCGGTACCTGAACTGCGACCGTCCCGGCAGGAGCCGGTCACCGCCCGCGGGCAGCACATACACCTGGACGCCGTCGGGCAGCGACGACATCTCCTCGTGGAACCGGTGCCTGCGGGCGATCTCGAACGCGACCAGCCCCACCTCCCACGGGCGGGTGGGTACGGCCAGCGGGCTTTCGATCCGGCCCACGTGCAGGACGTAGACGGTGCTGGCCCCGAGGGCAACCGCCCGCCCGACCGGGATCGAGTCCACCAGGCCGCCGTCGAAGTAGTGGCCGCCGTCGATCTCGACCGGCGGCAGCAGCCCGGGCACGGCACATGAGGCCATCACCGCGGGTACCACCGGTCCGCTGGCGAACCACCGGGCGGAGGCGTCCTCGATGCTGGCTGCCACGCACTGAAACGGCAGCTCGAGGTCGGCGAAGGTGTCCCCGGGGAGGACCTGCGCAAGCAGCCGGCTCAGCGGCTCCAGCGAGTGCAGGTGCGTGCCGGAACGCAGTAGCCGGATCACGCGACCCCAGATCGTCTCACTGAACGCCAGCCGCAACTCGTCTCCCTGCCACATCTGGCTGAGCCGGGCCGCCGCGCCCGCCGGGTCCGCTGCCACCAGGACGCCATTGAGCGCGCCGATGGAGGTACCCACGACCAGGTCGGGCCGGATTCCGGCGTCGGAAAGCGCGCGGAGCATGCCGACCTCGTGTGCGCCGAGCAGGCCCCCGCCACCGAGCACGAACGCCGTCGTCATGCCATGCAGCCTAACCAGGCGCACCAGCCCTAAACGACAACAGCCAGCTAGCCGGAGAAGTCCTGGGTCATCCAGACGTTGCCGCCGGCATCCCGGATTACGCTGATCCCGGCGTCGCGGTACGACGAGCTGAGGATGTTCAGCCGGTGGCCGTCGTCCGGCGGCTGCTCGTTCAGCATGTCCCGGGTGAGGCCGACCGCCATCTGCGCGATGGCCGTGGCCGTATCGGGCTCGGGGCCGCCGTCGCCGATGTTCTCCCCGCAGGACGACCACGACACGCCCGCCTGGGTCAGCCGGTCGCCGATGGCCAGTTCGCCGGGGCACTGGTGCATCAGCCCGCAGCCGCCGGCCATGACCAGGGTGTGCGCCCGCGATGTCGCGTCCAGGCCCGCGCTCAGCGTGTAGGCAGGCAGCCCGGCCTGGGCCCGCGCCTGGTTGATCACCGCCAGCACCTGCGAGGCGGCCGACCGGGCCGAGGCGCCCGTCGGCCCCGGTGACATGGCCTGGCTCGGCGTCGGACTGGGACTAGGAGCGGGACTCGCACTGGCCGGGCTGGTCGCCGGCGTGGGCGAGGCGAGCGAGGTCCGGGCGGCGGTCCGCTGGCGGACCGGCAGGCTGCTGGGCCAGACCGGGGGCTCCCCGCCGCTGAGCCCGGTGCCGTCGGCGACGCCGTGCGCGGACGGGGCGCAGCCCGTACCGAGTCCGCCCCGGGCGGACGGGCATGCCGTGGCCGATGGCTTCGCCAGCGCCTGGGTCGCGGCCTGGTCGTGCATCCGGCCCAGGCCGTAGACCCCGAGTACCAGCACGACCAGCACCGCCGTCAGCGTCCCGAGCGCGATCCTTGCGCCGCCGGTCCGCCTCGGCCGGCGGTGGCCTGGCCCGGATCTCGTTGCCTGCACTGGCTTCGCGTGCCTCGCTCGTCGGTTACCGCTCTGGTGTTAAAGCGTTACCTTAGCGATCAAGGCGGTGTTCCGCCCGGGAAATGCGGCGCATGGTAGCCGTGCGGCTGCGGTCCCGCGGGGTCACACCAGGCGATGGAACCGCCGGTTTACCGCCCGCTGCATCCGGCGGCGCGGCCTGTTCAGCATCACCATCGCGACCAGGACTTCGACGGCTATCGCGACCGGTGAGGAAAACGGGAACAGGGAAATCACCAGCACTACCAGCCCGGCATAGCCCAACAGCACCAGGCCAGTCATCACGGCGTACCTCATAAGTGCAGGCTAGGGCGATACCGTTCGGAGAACGTTACGGCTCAGCCGCGCCTGATGGTCAGGCCCAGCGAGGCGAACTGGTCGAACGGCCGGTGGTAGCCGCGCTCGATGTGGTGGATGCCGCGCAGCACCGAAGGCCGGTCGGCCACGGCCGCGGCCAGCACCGCGGAGAACCCGGCGCGCACGTCGGGCAGGGTGACGTCGGCGCCGCGCAGCTTGGACACCCCCCTGATCACCGCGGAGTGCACCGCGTTCGTGTCGTGGAACCGGCACGCGGGGCCGCCGAGGCAGGCCGCGAACACCTCGATCTCGCAGCCCATCTTCTGCAGCGCGGGGACGTAGACGAGCCGGTTCTCGAACACCGTCTCATGCAGCACCGACATCCCGTCGGCCTGGGTAAACAGCACCATCAGCGGCTGCTGCCAGTCCGTCATGAACCCGGGGTGGGTATCGGTGTGCACCGAGGCCGGCCGCAGCCCGTCGCGCGCCGACGCGGTGATCCACTCGTCGGTGATGTCGACCTGGGCGCCCATCCGGGCCAGCGTGGTGATCGCCGTGACCAGCCGGTCCTGCGGGCAGCCGTGCACGCGCACCTCGCCTCTGGTGATGAGGCCCGCCACCAGGTAGGAGAACGCCTCGAGCCGGTCGCCGGCCAGCCGCGTGGAGGCCCCGCGCAGCCGGGGCACCCCTTCGATCACGATCCGCCGGTCGGGGCTGAGCTCGATGTGGGCCCCCATCCGCTGCAGGAACAGTGCGAGCTCTACCACCTCGGGCTCGGTGGCCGCGCCGCGCAGCACGGTCTTCCCCTCGGCCAGCACCGCGGAAAGCAGTACCGTCTCGGTGGCGCCCACGCTGGGATAGGGCAGGTCGATCCGGGTGCCGTAGAGCCGCTTGGCCTGCGCCGTGATCCCGGCCGGACCCGCCTCGACCTCCGCGCCGAGCGCCCGTAGCGCGGCGACGTGGAAGTCGACCGGCCGCCGCCCGATCGGGTCACCGCCGACCAGTGGCACGAACGCCTCGCCGGTCCGGTGCAGCAACGGCCCGAGCATCAGGATCGGGATCCGGTTCAGCCCGGTGAACGCCTCCGGTACCCGGGGCTGGACCACGCTCGCCGGCGCGATCGTGATCTCCGCGCCGGCCTGGGCGACGTGATACCCGATCGACTCCAGCATGGCCGCGGTGATGTTGACGTCCCCGACCTCAGGAGCGTTGCGGATCGTGCTCGGCCCGTCGCCCAGCATCGCGGCGACCATGTGCTTGGTCACGGCGTTCTTCGATCCGCGCACGCCGATGTCACCGCGCAGCGGCCCGGACGGTTCGACCTGCCAGGTTTCGGTCACGCGACCACTGTATGGGCGCTAGACGACGCCGAAGTCACGGTAATGAAACTCCGATAACGGACGTCACGCGAGTGCGCTAGCTTGATGTGGCCTGCAGGGGAGCGGGACTCCCAGAGGCGTGTTGATCCACCCCCAGCTACGAGGAGAAGAAGACGCCCATGGCCCCGACCCTTCAGGAAATCCTGCTCACGCCGGACGCCTGGCCGCACGTGGTCGCCGATTGCCAGCAGCTCATCCGGCAGGAGGTCGCCACCAAGTCCGGGGTCTCTGGGACTACGGTCAAGCTCGCCTACAAGACGGCGAACGCTTTCGCATCCGGCTACCTCCAGTCCATGGTGGAATCCCTGCTCCCTGACATGGTGGCCGAACTCGAGCCGTACTGGGCGGACTTCAGCGTCTCCGGCGCCTCGGGTTTCGGCGACTACCTGGGCAAGCGCGGCGATGAGGTGTCCGAGGCCCTGCTGTCCGTGACCGACGCGCGGGCGAAGACCTCCGATCGGGCCACGATCCTGAAGGCGTACGGCGCCGTCCGTGGCGGCGCCGCCAAGCACATCGTGGCGGCCCTGCCGAACGTCGGTGCCCTTGTCGAGAAGTACGCGCCCGCCCCCGCCTGACCGGTTCCCCCGCCCCGTGCCGGCCGAGCGAGCCTCCCGCGCGGGCCAGCCGGGGATATGTCTGCAGTTTCTGGGGTGATAGCCCCAGAAACTGCAGACATATCCCGGTGCCAGGTACAAGCCTTTATTTCGAACGAACGCCGGTACCCGTTCCCGGCCAGGTCGACCCGGGTAGACCGGGTACGTGGACAAGCTGCAGGCCTACCGGGACAAGCGAGATGCTGCCCGCACGCCCGAGCCGGTGCCCGCCGAAGCCCCCGCGGGCGAGAACCCTGATGGCGGGTCGTTCGTGATCCAGGAACATCACGCCCGGCGGCTGCACTGGGACTTCCGGCTGGAGCGCGACGGGGTGCTGGTGTCCTGGGCGCTGCCGAAGGGCGTGCCCGCCGATCCCAGCGTCAACCACCTGGCCGTGCACACCGAGGATCATCCGCTGGAGTACGGCGGCTTCGAAGGCGAGATCCCCAGGGGCGAGTACGGTGCGGGCGCCGTGACCATCTGGGATCACGGCAGCTACCAGACCGAGAAGTGGACCGCGGACGAGGTCAAGGTCAGGCTGCACGGGCAGCGGGTCACCGGGAGTTTCGCCTTGTTCCAGACCCGGGGCAATCAGTGGATGATCCACCGGGAGCGGCTGCCGCTGCCCGCGGCCCTGCGCCCCATGCTCGCGGTGACCGCAGCGGCGCCCAGGGATATGGAGAACTGGGCGCTCGAGATGAAGTGGGATGGCGTCCGGGCCCTGGCGTACATCGAACGCGGCCGGGTGCGCCTGATGTCCAGGACCGAGCGTGACATCACGGTGGCCTATCCGGAACTCGCCCGCCTGGGCGCGGCCACCAACCATAAGCAGTTGCTGCTCGACGGGGAGATCGTGGTGTTCGGGGACGGCGGCTGGCCGGAATTCGAGGCGCTGCAACCGCGGATGCACGTCAGCTCGGCGTCGCAGGCGGCCCTGCTGGCCGGGCAGAACCCGGTGACCTACCTGGTCTTCGATGTGCTGCAGGTGGACGGGAGGCCGTTGTTCGACGTGGCGTACGCCGAGCGCCGTGCGCTGCTCGACGAGCTGGCGCTGGCCGGGCCGTACTGGCAGACGCCCCCTTCTTTTCCCGGCGAGGATTTCGGTGCCGTGCAGGCTGTCTCGGTGCAGCAGGGCCTGGAAGGCCTGGTGGCCAAGCGGCTTACTTCCAGGTACGCGCCCGGTGTCCGGACCGATAGCTGGCGGAAGATCAAGAACGTCCGTAGCCAGGAGGCCATCGTGGCCGGTTACAAGCCGGGGAAAGGCAACCGGACCGGCCAGGTCGGGTCCTTGCTCATTGGCGTCCGCGACTCGTCCGGCGCTCTGATCTACGCGGGCCACGTCGGGACCGGGTTCAATGACCAGACGCTGCGTATGCTCGGTGACAAGCTCCAGCCGCTGCGCCGCCCCGACTCCCCGTTCGACGGCCCGGTCCCGCCCGAGTATGCCCGCCCCGCTGTGTGGGTCGAGCCCCGGCTGGTGATCCAGGTGGGCTACGACCGGTGGACCAAGGCGGGCCGGATGCGGGCACCGGTCTACCAGGGGCTGCGGGACGACATCGACCCTGCGGATGTGATCCGTGAGCCCTGACGCGAAAGTGGCCGTCACGGTCGAGGACCGGACGCTGACGCTGACCAACCTGGCCAAGGTGCTGTACCCGGACACCGGGTTCACCAAGGCCGAGGTGCTCGATTACTACCAGCGGGTGGCGCCGGTGCTGCTGCCGCACATCGCGGGCCGCCCGCTGACCCTCAAGCGCTATCCCGACGGCGTCGACGGCCAGGCCTTCTTCAACAAGCACGTCACCGAGCACCGGCCGGACTGGATCCGCACGGCCCGGGTCAACTCGGCCAGCTCCCGGGCCCGCGGCACGATGGTGACGTACCTCGTGGTGGACGACCTGCCCGCGCTCATCTGGGCGGCCAACCTGGCAGGCCTGGAGCTGCACGTCCCGATGTGGCGGATGCCCGACGTCCGCCGGCCCGACCTGCTCGTCTTCGACCTCGACCCCGGGGCGCCCGCGAACATCGTCGACTGCTGCCAGGTGGCGGTGGCGCTGCGGCCGCTGCTCGAAGCCGAAGGCTTCGCCCCGCTGGCCAAGACCTCCGGCGGAAAGGGCCTGCAGCTGTATGCCGCCATCTCCGGGGTGACTTCGGATCAGGCCAGCGAGCAGGCCAAGGCGTTCGCCGAGCGGCTGGAACGCGATCAGCCCCGCCTCGCGGTGTCGCGGATGACCAAGGCCCTGCGCACCGGCAGGGTCCTCATCGACTGGAGCCAGAACAACGGCTCCAAGACCACCGTGGCCCCCTACTCGCTGCGGGCCCGGTCCCGCCCCACCGTCTCCACGCCGGTCAGCTGGGCCGAGGTCGAGGCCTGCCGGGCGCCGGAAGACCTGTTTTTCACCGCCGACGACGTGCTGGACCGGGTGGCCCGCCACGGTGACCTGTTCACGCCCCTCCTTAGGTGATGTTGCGTCGCACGGTGATCAGCGCAGGAATGGCCAGGAACACTGCGAGGTACAAGCCCAGGATCACGAAGGCGAGCACGGGAGCAATCCGCACCCCGCTCGGCGGCAAGATATCTGTACCCGGAACCGGCGTGATGGTGGTGTTGTACAGGTTGACCAGGGTGTTGATACTGGCGTCGGGCAGGATCTCATAGAGCTTCAGCGCCGCGCCGTGCAGCTGGGTGCTGACCTGGTCCAGGTTCGGCTGGATGACGACGACCCACAGCAGCACGGCTGCGGCCGCTTTGGTGGCGCTGCGCAGCACCGTGCCAAGGGCCAGGCCGATCGCGGTGCAGGCCAGCCCGACGACCAGCGCCCCGGCCACCGTCACGGCCACGTGCGCCGGGACCGGGAAGTTGCTGGCCTGCGAGGGCGCCGATCCGCCCAGGCCCGTGGCCACGGCCGCGCTGACCACGGCGGCGAGCAGGAACGTCAGGGCCACCCCGGCCACGGCGGCGATCATGACCGCCAGGTCCTGGCCGATCCGGGTCTGGAGGCGGCCCGGGCCCTGGAGCAACGCGGTCTTGATCGTGCCCTGACCCCAGTCGCGGCCGGCGATCAGGGCACCGAGCAGGCAGAACACGGCCGGGCCGTACACGCCGGAATAGGTCCCGAAGGTGGCCAGGGCGGCCGTCAGGTACTGGCCGGGCAACATGGC
The DNA here is from genome assembly GCA_963844625.1 of uncultured Actinomycetota bacterium. Taxonomy (GTDB): domain Bacteria; phylum Actinomycetota; class Actinomycetes; order Streptosporangiales; family Streptosporangiaceae; genus Palsa-504. The sequence goes on from CAWJPF010000005.1 coordinate 73,283, forward strand.
CGACAGCACCTGCGGGGCGTTCACGCCCAGCGTGAGCCCGGTCGCGGCGGTCCGGTAGTACACGTAATAGGTGAGGTAGCCCGCGGCCAGCATGTCGACGGGCAGGATCAGGACCAGGGCCCACGCAGCCGGGCGCTTGCGCATGACCAGCAGTTCAGCGCGCAGCGCGGCCAGCACCCCGCCGGCCGGGCCCGCGGCCGGGCCGGCATCCGCCGCAGAACCGGCCGGTCGTCCGGCGGGCCGCCGGCGCAGGCGGCGCAGGCGGGCGCGCCCGGTCAGGACATCCCGACGGCATAGCAGGACGAAGAAGAGCCCCAGGAACGCCACCGTGTAGCCGGCTAGCGCCCAGGCCGCCACCGCCGGGCGCACCGGCAGGTACATCTGCGACGACGCCCCGCCGCCCGGTGAGCCGAACAGGCCGGTGACCGTCTCCGCGCTGGTACCGGGGAGGAAGTCGGCGAGTTTCAGCAGTGTCCCGCCCGCCTGCTGTCCCAGCTCCAGGAGGTTCGGCTCGATGATCACGGCCCACAGCAGCGCGGCGGCGATCGCCCCGGCCGCGCTGCGGCACACGGTGCCCAGCGCCAGGCCCAGTGCCCCGTAGGCCAGGGCGACGAGGATGCCCACGCCCAGCCCCCGCGCGATCACCCAGGTGGCGGGCATGGCGCCGGCGAAGGGGGTGACCGACTTGGCTTCCACCGCCCGGATCGCCACGCTGGCGGCGACCGAAAATACAAAGGTCGCCAGCACGCTGGCGGCCAGCGCGAGCGCCAGCGCGAGCGCCTGCCCGGCCCCGGTGCGGATCCGTCCCGGGCCGGCCAGCAGCGCGGTCCCGACCGTCCCGCGTTCCCAGTCACCGCCCGCCATCACCGCGCCAAGCACGACGAACGGTGCCACAGCGCTGAACGAGAACTGAGTAAGCGACACGATGACGAACTGGCCAGGCAGCAGCGACGGCAGGTTCTGGGCCGGGGTGCCCAGCTGCGCGTACTGGGCCGGAGTGGCGGTGAGGTAGAACACGAAACCAACCACGTAGTACGTGACCAGCGTCACCGCCGGCGTGACCAGCAGCAGGCCCCAGGCGGCCGGCCATTTCCGCAGCACCAGCAGCTCAGCGCGGGCGGCGGCCAGCACCGGTCAGCGCCCCCGGCCGGCCCGCGGGCGCACCGAGTCGGCGCCGCCGGTACGTCGGCCGGTCAGGTCGAGGAAGACCTCCCGCAGCGGGCGCCGGGCCGTGCGGACCTCGCTGACCTCCAGGCCCGCGTCCACCAGCTCCCGGTTGATGGCCGCGGTCCGGGCCGGGGTGACCTCGGTGAGGGCCAGCGCCAGCGACCCGTCGGTGAGCTCGGCCCGTTCGACCCCGGCCAGCGTGGCGGCCAGCGCGGCCGCCCGGTCCGCGGGTTCGGCCCGCACCAGCAGGCCCGCCGCGCCGCGCAGCTGCTCCGGCGTGCCCTCGGCCAGCAGCCGCCCGCCGCTGATGATGCCGACCCGGCCGCACACCTGCTCGACCTCATCCATATCGTGGCTGCTGAGCACGATGGTTCGGCCGCCGCCGAGGTCCTGGATGAGCCGGCGGATGTCCAGTTGCCCGGCCGGATCCAGGCCGTTGGAGGGCTCGTCCAGGATCAGCAGCCGAGGGTCCTTGAGGATCGCGATCGCCACGCCGAGCCGCTGCTTCATCCCGTAGCTGTAGGTGGCGACGGGATCAGCGGCCCGGGCGGTCATCCCGACCTCTGCGAGTACGACGTCCACTCGCGCATCCGCGATACCCGCCCGCCGGGCCGCGGCGCGCAGGTTGTCGCGCCCGGACAGGAAGGGGTAGAACGCGATCTCGCCCATCGCCCCCGTCTGCCGCAGCGCCGCCGGCTCACCCGGTGACCGCCCTAGGACCTTGATCAGGCCGGACGTGGGCCGTACCAGCCCCAGCAGCATGCGCAAGGTGGTGGTTTTCCCGGCGCCGTTCGGCCCGAGCAGCCCGTAGGTCTCGCCCGCCTCGATGCCCAGGTCCAGCCCGTCTACCGCCAGGACGTCCGCGCCGAACCGCTTGACCACGCCGCGCATCTCCACGGCCAGCTCAGCTGCCACCCGCGCCTCCTTGGCCAAGCTCATCGGCGGCGACAGGGCCGAGTCTCGCAGAGGCCATCCGGTCGCGCAATAACCGGCAGATCGCCCAGCACCTGTTCATCACCCAGCCCACCGTCGAAATCCACCTGCGGCACGCCTTTCACAAACTTGGCATCACCTCACGGGCCGGCCTCAAGACGTGACGGGCGCTCGCTGATCAGCAGCAGGGCGTAGGCGGCCATGGTGGAGGCGTCGGTGATGTCGCCCTGGCCGATCATCTCCTCGAACCTGGCGCGGGGCACCCATGACTGGCGCATGTCCTGCTCCTCGGCCTCTCGTTTCGCCGTGCCCGCGGCCAGCCCGGTGGCCAGGAAGACATGGCCGCCCTGGCTGCTGATGCCGTGCGCGCAGTTCACGAACCCCAGCTTGACCAGCCGGCGGGCGCTCAGCCCGGTTTCCTGGATCAGTTCCAGCCGGGCGAGTTCTTCCGGGCTGCCCGCCTGACCGTGCGGGAACCCGCCCTGCGGGAACGACCAGGTGCGACGGCCGATCGGGTACCGGAATTCCTCCACGAGGTGGAAACCGTCATTCTCGGCCGGGACGACGATCGCGAAGTCGGACTTCTCCACGAACGCGTACGTGCCGCGGGAACCATCGCGCCGTTCGATCTCGTCCCGGCGCAGCCGCATCCAGTTGTCTTCGTAGACGACGGCGGATGCGAGCATGCGGACGTCAGCACCCTCCGGCGCGGCAGGCATCGGCTACGGCACCTGCTCGGTCCGGGCGGCCGTCAGCTCACTCACTGGCGTGGCCGGAACGGCCATGGCCGCGGCCGCGCGCCGTCGCTTGCGCACGGCGCGGGCCACCGCGGTCGCCCCGAGGGCGCCCGCGACGGGCAGCGTGACCAGCGCGGGCAGCTGATAACGCCAGGAGAACTCGTACAGGTCCGCGCCGAGCAGCACGGCGACCCCGCAGCCGCCGATCAGCAGGCAGGCCAGGGCCAGCCCCTGCGCATCCGGGTCGCGGCGGCGGAAGGTGAACAGGCCGGCCAGGGCGGCCAGCAGCGCGAGCAGGAAAACCGGTCCCGGCGTGTACCCGCCGTGCAGCTGGTAGTCGCGCAGCGCGGTGGCGGCCGCCCGGTTCACCCGCGCGTACCCGCCGCCGCCCGCCCGGGCGAAGACGTTGGTGGCGCTGTTCCCGCCGTAATGGCTGATGCCCGGAGGGTAGTAGGGATAGCCGGCCTGGAACTGCCAGCGGGACACCGAGGTATCGCCGGGCTGGGTGTTCCTGGTCAGCGCGAAGATCTTCACCGCGTCGCGGGTGATATCGCCGGCCACCCGCAGCGGCTGCTGCCGCAGCACGCTGTAGGCGAAGTCGCGCTGCAGCGGCAGGGTGCTGACCAGCTCGCCCAGCTGGACGTTAACCGGCTGGTAGAGCTCGCGGGGCGAGTCGGCGTTGTTGACCAGGCCGTCCACGCCCAGCGCCGCGGCCACCTTCGCGCTCGGGCACAGCGGCCGCTCGGCGGCGGGCAGGGTCAGCGTGGCGCAGTCGGCGGCGTGCGCCGCCCGGCCGTAGAGGTACGCGTCGCCCATGTTGGAGAGCTCGAAGCCGTAATGCAGGATCACGGCGGAATAGCCCATGTAGCCGACGACGGGCAGCACGAAGCAGAACGTCAGCACCGCACCGCGCAGCAGCCGGGTGCGCCAGGTCCCGGCCACGGCGACCACGTACACCAGCGCGGGCACGATGAGCGCCTCGCCCACCTCGCGGACCGGCGCGGACGCGCCGAGCGCGAGCCCGGCCAGGATGACCAGGCCGAGCGCGGGCCGGGGCTGCCAAAGCAAGAGGACGATCCCGGCCACCAGCAGCGTCTCGAACAGCACGTCGGGCATGATCGTCTGTTCCGCGTTGAGCTGGTAGGCGTCGAGCAGGACGGGCGCCACGGCCAGGGCGGCGAGCCACCGCGTCACGCCGCGGCGCAGCATCAGCGCGTAGAGCGCGACCGCCATCGCGATCCCGAGCGCATGCTGCACCAGGGCGACGAAGGCCAGGTCCGCGACCATCAGCACCGGACGAAGCACGAACAGCGTGTACCCCAGCGGATCGAAAGAGCCCCAGGTCCCGGTGGTGAAGTTGGTCCCGAAGATGTACTTCTTGGAGTCGATGAACAGCAGCGCGGGTTCGTAGCCGACCTGCGCGACGGCGCGCAGCGCCAGCCCGGCGGCGAGCAGCAGGCCCAGGACCCAGTGCCTGCGCGCCGCGCCGGTGACCGCCCAGACGGCCCGGTCCAGGCGGGATCCCGCGGGTCCGGCCGCAGCGTCCGGGCTAGCCCAAGGGCCGCCGCTGCCGTCGCCAGCGGCACCTTCGCCGGCCGGATCCCGGCCCGCGCCAGCCCATACCGTTTCGCTCCTGTTGGTCACACACAATCCTTGGCATGAGTCGCATCAGGCAGCAGGAGATGCCGCGCAATTGCCCGGCCGCCCCTCCTGGCGAGGATCATTCTGCCGCATCACGAGTTAGCAGGCGTCCCTAAGAGCGAGATTGCCCAAAGCCGTCACTGATTGCTGAGCGGTTACGACCGCCCCACCCCTGTGAGGTGCGTCACGTCCAGCCCGGGATCAGCCGCGCCCAGGCAGGTAACGCGGCGTTTTGACGGTGCCTGTCCTTAGCATCGGCGCATGCTCGCGTTGATGAACCCGGGCGACCCGGATGCGGCCTGGGCGCCTATAAGGCGGTGGCTGCGGTCGGCGGTACCCCCGCTGTACCCGCTGGAGCCAGAACCGGAGCCAGAGCCAGAGCCGGATCCGGAGCGAGCGGCCGGCTCGCCGGCCTTCCCGGCGAGTTGCGTTACCTGCCGGGGGCCGGTCCGGCCTGGCTTTGCCCGCTGCTATCAATGCGGCCGCCACGCGCGGCTCGGCCCCGCCCTGCTCGCCGACGCCGTGGCGCCTATCTCCTACGCGGTCAAGGGCACGGCGCTGGCGGCCGACCTGTGGCGCTACAAATCCTGGCGGGCGCCGGGCGCCGCCGCACGGACTTCGGTCCTGGTGCTGTTGCTGGCCTTCCTGCACGATCACGGTGCCTGCGTCTGGCGGCAGGCCGGCATGCCCGGGCCTAGCCGTCTGGCCGTGGTGCCGACGGGCTGCGGCCGCCCGGGACCGCACCCGCTGCTCGATCTGGTGTCGCCCTACCTGCGGCTGCCGGTGACCGGGCTCGCCATCCAGCCGGGACGCCAGGGCCGCGACCTGGACCCGGACCGCTTCCGCGCGGACCGGACGGCGGCCGGGGCTCGCGTGCTGCTCCTTGAAGACAGCTGGGTTTCTGGCGCCAGTGCGCAGTCCGCGGCCGCCGCGCTGAAACGGGCCGGCGCCCGCCAGGTCGCGATCGTCGTGCTTGGCCGCCATGTCGACCCGGCCGACCCCGCCGCCGGCCCGCTGGCCGCCCGGCTGAGGCCGGCCGCCTACGAGCCGTCCAAATGTGCGGTACACCCCCGAAGCCGGCCTGGTCCGGAGAATCATCGCCAACGATGACAGCTGGCTTCATCGGGATAACAGTTCTATGCGTAATCAGGACAATCATTGATTCGTTTTCGTGCACTAAGGAAATAGTGCTGGTTTAACCGCTCGTTACCTTGAATAGCTGGCCGAGCGCATCCGTTTGCTCTGGTTTCGCGTCGGGCTCCGTGGCCGCGATGCGGGCGCGGGCGACCGGGCCGGCCGCGACCGGGCCGGGCGCGGCCGACCGGCCCGGCCCGGCCGCCGGCAGGCCCTAAGCTGGGAACGTGACCGCCGAGCCCCCTTCGCACACCGCCCTGGTCAGGCGAGCGCGCCGGATCAGCCGGGAACTGGCCCTGCTCTACCCGGACGTCTACACCGAGCTGAACTTCAGTTCCCCGCTCGAGCTCCTCGTCGCGACGATCCTGTCCGCGCAGACCACCGACAAGCGGGTCAACATGGTGACCCCGACCCTGTTCTCGCGATACCCCGCCGCCGCGGAGTACGCCGCCGCGGATCGCGACGAGCTGGAGAAGATCATCCAGTCCACCGGCTTCTACCACGCCAAGGCGAACAGCCTGATCGGGCTGGGGCAGGCGCTGTGCGACCGGTTCGGCGGCGAGGTGCCGCCGCGGCTGCGTGATCTGGTCACGCTGCCTGGCGTGGGCCGCAAGACCGCGAACGTGGTGCTCGGGAACGCCTTCGGGATCCCCGGCCTCACCGTGGACACTCATTTCGGGCGGCTGGCCCGCAGGTTCGGCTGGACCACGAGCACCGACCCGGAGAAGGTCGAAGCCGATGTGGCCACGCTCATCCCGCGCAAGGACTGGACGGTCCTATCGCACCGCATGATCTGGCATGGCCGGCGGGTCTGCCATGCCCGCAAGCCCGCCTGCGGGGCGTGCGCGCTGGCCTCGCTGTGCCCTTCCTTCGGTGAGGGTCCCACCGATCCCGAGGTGGCCGCGAAGCTCGTCAAGCCCGGCCCGTTCTCGTGACCTCAGGCGTCCGGCCGCCCGCCGCCGGACCGGTGCCCGCATGGCTGCGCGAGCTGGCCGCCGCGGCCGAGGCGATGGACGTACCGCCGCGGCTCGCGCCGCCCGCCGCCGGCGGCCGGGCGTCGGCCGTGCTGGTCTTGTTCGCCGACGGCCCGCAAGGCCCCGACCTGCTCTTCATCCAGCGCAGCGAGGGACTCCGGCTGCACGCGGGCCAGCCGGCCTTTCCTGGCGGGGCCATCGACGCCGGGGACCAGGGGCCGGTCGGGGCGGCGCTGCGGGAGGCGGCCGAGGAAGTCGGCCTCGACCCGGCCGGGGTCGATGTGGTCGGCACCCTGCCGCAGATGTTCATCGAGCGGACCGGCTTCCGGGTCGTGCCCGTACTGGCCTGGTGGCGGCAGCCATCGGCGGTCGCGCCGGTCGACGCGGGCGAGGTCGCCGCGGTGGAGCGGGTCAGCGTGGCCGAACTGGCCGATCCCGGCGTCCGGCTGATGGTGCGGGTACCCGACGGGCGGACCACGCCCGCGTTCCGGGTCAGGGGGATGCTCATCTGGGGTTTCACCGCGGTGCTCGTCGACCGCCTGCTCGCCCTGGCCGGCTGGGAGAAGCCGTGGGACCTCGCCAGGGTCCTGGACCTTTGACCGCCGCTGGCGGGCCGGATAGTGAGCAAAACGCTATACGGTTATGGTCGTGCGCGGAGATGTGCTCGACCTCATCTTGATCGTGGTTGTGGCCGCGTTCGCCGTCTCCGGCTACCGGCAGGGCTTCATCGTCGGCGTGCTCAGCTTCTTCGGCTTCGTGGGCGGCGCGCTGCTGGGCGCGGAGTTCGGCCCCAGCATTGCGCGGGCCCTGGTCGGCGGCCAGACCCAGCAGGATGTCATCGCCGTCGTCTTGCTGGTGAGCTTTGCCGTGATCGGGCAGTTCATCGCGTCCTCCATCGGCGCGGCCATGCGGTCGACGGTGACCTGGCGGTCGGCGACGGTCCTGGACTCGGCAGGCGGCGCCGTGGTGAGCGTGATCTCCGTGCTGCTGATCGCCTGGATGGTCGGCTCCGTGCTGGTCGGGTCCCCGTTCCCGGTGGTGGATCAGCAGGTGAACGGCTCGGCCGCGCTGCAGACCCTGGACAAGTTCATGCCGCCGCCCGCCAAGACCATGTTTTCCGACTTCCGCAGGATGCTGGCCAGCAACAGCACGTACGCCCAGGTGTTCAGCGGGATCGGCGCCGAACGCATTCTCGCGATCCCGGCCCCCGATCCCGCCGTGCTGCAGAGCCCGGGCTTCCTGGCGGCCCGCAGCCGGGTAGTGCGAGTACAGGGCGTGGCCCCGAGCTGCCAGCGATCGATCGAGGGCTCCGGCTTCGTCATCTCGCCGGACCATGTCCTCACCAACGCGCACGTGGTCGCCGGGGTGACGCAACGGCAGACGGTGACCACCGCCGCGAACGAGACGCTGTCGGCCACGGTGGTCTTCTACGACCCGCAGGTGGACGTCGCCGTCCTTTACGTACCCGGTCTCAACCTGACGCCGCTGCAGTTCGCCGGGCAGGCCAATCCCGGCGACAGCGCGGTGGTGGCCGGCTATCCGCTCGACGCGCAGGACCTGCACACCGTGCCGGCCAGGATCGGCGGCATCCAGAACGCGCAGGGACCCAATATCTACCAGACCAGCACGGTGACCCGGCAGATCTACGAGATCAGGGCGCTGGTCGAGTCGGGCAACTCGGGCGGCCCGCTGCTGTCGCCCCAGGGCACCGTCGACGGCGTCGTGTTCGCCGCCGCGGTCGGGGAGGCCGACACCGGCTTCGCGCTCACCGCGGCGCAGGTGTCGCCCGACGCCCGCGCCGGGGCGCAGGCGACCACGCCCGTCTCGACCATGTACTGCGACTAGGGCGCCAGCAGCGCCGGGGCGAGGTCCGCGGCCGGGATGCCCGCCAGCCCCTCCCGCTCGATCCGCGCTGCCAGTTCCTGGCTGACCGCCAGAAAAGACTCAAGATTTATTCCGAACGGGCGCCCGTACTCCCACCCGTCACCCTCCTGCGCCCGGTCGGCGTACGCGCGGACGCGCAGCACGCCCCGCCGCAGCAGCGTGACCGCGCCACGGGCATTGCCCCGGCGCGCGTGCGTCAGCCCGACCGCGATCTGCGCGAGCCCCTGCCACAGGTCGCGTTCGGGCGGCGGGCCCGACTTCCACGCCGCCTCGAGCACCTCGTGCGCGTGAAACGGGCGTCCCGCCCGCAGCAGCTGATCGGCCAGCCGGGCCGCGTCCGGCCCGGCCAGCGCGAGGTCGTCGGGGAGCGTGGCCTCCTCGCCGCCGGCTTGCGCGCGGGGAAGAGGGCGGCCGAGCGCGTCGCGGGGACGCGCATTCCGCGGCCGGCCCGACTCGTCGCGATCCCTCGTCAACGCTCGGGTTCCGGATCCGCCAGCCAGCCGAAAAACTCGGTGTTGAAGGCGTCCGGGCGTTCCTCGTGCGGGAAGTGGCCGGCGCCGTCGATCACTCGCCACCGGTAGGGGCCGTCGACGTAACGCCCGGCGCCGCGAGCGGTCTGGGGTAGCACGTAGGGATCCGCCGCGCCGTGCAGGTGCAGGGTCGGGGCCTGGATCGGCGCCCGCATATGCCGCGCGTAACGCACGCCGTCGGGCCGCACCACGCTGCGCGCGAGCCAGCGGTGATATTCCAGCGCGGAGTGCGCCACGGCGGGTATCCGCATCGCCTGGGAATAGGTCCGCGCGGTCTGGGGGTCGGGCCAGCCGGGCGCCGACCAGTTCTCGAGCAGCCGGCCCACCCGGACGGCCCCGTCCTTGAGCAGCTGGCGCTCGGGCAGGACGGGCAGCTGGAAGGCGGCCGCCGCGCCGATCCGGCGGCCCTGGCCGAGCGGGTCGGTGAAGACCGCGGCCCGCATCCGCAGCGGATGCGCCGTCGACACCACCGCCAGCCGCCTGACCACCTTCGGGTAATAAGCGGCCAGCGTCCAGGCGATCAGGCCGCCGAGCCCGTGGCCGACCACGACCGCGTTCGCCTCGCCCATGGCCCGGATCAGGCCAGCCGCGTCGGACGCGGCCGTGACCAGGTCGTAGCCGCGCGGCGGCTTGTCGCTGCCGCCGTAGCCGCGCAGGTCGGCCGCTGCGGCGCGGAACCCCGCCGCGGGCAGGCCGGCCAGCTGATGCCGCCAGGTCCACCAGAACTCGGGGAAGCCGTGCAGCAAGAGCACCAGCGGCCCGTCACCGGCCTCGGCGACGTGAAACCTGGTGCCGTTGGCGCTGACCGACCGGTGCGCCCACGGGCCGCTGATCGCGAAAGCGGCATCGGCGCCCACGGCCATCATGCTCACCTCACCGGGGCTTGCCCGGCGATCTCGGGACGCTGGCCGTCTGGGGGCTGGACCTCATGACGCAGTAGCCCGAGTCCCTCGGTGACGGTCTGGCGTGTCTTGGCCAGGCCGGTCATGTTCCGCACCCTGAGGTAGGCGATCCCCACCGCTGCCGCCGACAGCAGCAGGAGGGCGACCGCGACCGTGAGGAAGGCCTCCCACCTCGAGAGGCCGAGCACGACCAGGCCCTCGGCGAGCGCGAAGCAGAGAATGACCAGGATCAGGCAGCCGGCGAAGGCCGCGCCGCCGATCAGCACCGCGGCCATGACGACCCGCCGTACGTCGTCGCGCAACTCCGTCTTGGCCAGGTCGACCTCGTACCTGACCAGCTGCGAGACATCTTTGGCCGCCAGGGCCACGAGGTCCCCAAGGGACTGATCACCGCCGGCGGATTCCGGCGTTTCGCTGCGGACCATCGAGTCCATCTCCCATCGTGCGGACCGCCATCCGTGCTTTGCACGTGCATCGGTGTCCGCGCCCGATATCGCCCCGGGGGCTAGAGCAGGTTTTGGCCAAAGAACAAGGCTAGCGTTGTTGACTGTCGTCGTGTCGCACCGGACCCGGCCCGGCGTTTCAGGCCCCGCCCAGATGCCTGCGGCCCAAACCAGCCGGCGATCTGTACATGCGATCCAGTGCCATCTGATCCGGTGTCACGCAGCCCGATATAGTGGCCGCGCGGCAAAGAGGAAGAATACTCCCGATATGTGACGATTCGCCGGAAATCGCGGGACGTTTCTCGCCACGAGCGAACACGGCCACGCCGGCTGGCCGGCCCCAAATTGCGAGCGGCGCCCCTGGCCGGGGCGCCGCTGCGAAAGCCACGTCATGCCTGGCTACCAAGCGTGCACCTTCTTTGTCAGTCAGGTCGATCTGACCTGGCCTGACACGCCTCCCGCGGCTGGTCGCGCGTGGGTACCTGGCTGCCGTGCCGGACGCTCAAGCGCCCGTAACACAGTTGTACGACGAAATCGGCCGGCTGAAAAGACCGGCACGAGACCGATTCGTGATCTGAATCAGTTACCGCGATCACATGCCGTTAACGAGTGGCTGGCCGCCGCCCGCCCCCGCCCGGGTGTGGAGAGGGTTTGGCCACGTAAGGACGGGTAAGATCGTATACCGGTCTGCTAGCGGACAGTGTCCGAGCGCCGGGCCCCGGCCAGTCCTGTCCGGTCTGGCCAGAAAAACTTCTTGCCGAACGGTAGCGATCTCGGCATTGCCCCTTCTCAGGCTAGGCGGCATATGTTGTAATTCGATTGGCTGAAGCCGCACGAGGGCCTCTGTGGTGATACGCCACCGGTGATCGATACGACCCCGGTGGTCGATCTCAGAACCCTTTGCGGATAAGCTTCCTATAAGGACGGCGCCGGCCTCCCCCCCAGGGCCGGACCGTACGGTGGGCCCCGCTCTCCCCCCGGCGGGGCCCACCTCTTTCTTTCTTTTCCCGTTCAGATGTCACGCCAGAGGACAGTTGTGTCCGCTGGCCGTGTGCACTGACCGCTCGCCGATGTTCAGGCCGCCGGGCCGCCGGCGAGGAGAGCGTCGAGCAAGTCCACCGCGCCGCGCTTGGAGAGCGGGTGGTTGGCGTTCCCGCACCGGGGGGACTGGACGCAGCAGGGACAGCCGGCCTCGCAGTCGCAGCCGGCGATGGCCGCCCTGGTGGCGCGGAGCCAGTCCCCGGCGGCCTGGAAGCCACGTTCGGCGAAGCCGGCCCCGCCGTCATGGCCGTCGTAGACGAAGACGGTGAGCTTGCCCGTCGCCGGGTGCAGGTCGGCAGATACGCCACCGACGTCCCAGCGGTCACAGGTGGCGAACAGCGGCAGGATGCCGATGCAGGCGTGCTCGGCGGCGTGCGCGGCCCCGCCCAGGTCCGCTCCCGCGGCGGCCAGCCGGTCCCGTTCCGCGCCGGAAACGGTCCACCACACCGCCCGCGTCGCCAGCAGGCGGGGCGGCAGGTCCAGCGGCGTCTCGCCGGCCGGGGCGCCGGTGTCGGCGCGGCGCTTGAGGAAGCTGACCACCTGACGTGTCACCTGGACGTCGCCGAAGCACACCTGGGCCGCTCCCCAGGTCATTCGCTGAAGCTCGCCGCGTACTTCGACCTGGGTCACGTCCCTGGCGGTGGTGGTGTACCCGGGATCGCCGGGTTCGACGAGCGCTACCCGGTCGGCGAGGTCGAGCTTGCGGACCAGGTAACTGTCTCCCTGGTGGATGTACACGGCGCCGTCATGGACGATCAGGTGCGCGGAGGGCTCGTCGACCGTACCGACCAGCCGGCCGGTCGCTTCCTCCACCACCCGGACCGGGGCCAGGCCAGCGCCGCGCAGGCCGGTGGTCGCGGCCGCGTCCCTGCGCAGGCCGAACCAGCCCGCCTGCCGCTGGCGCAGCCGGCCCGAGCGGGTGAGGTCATCGACGACCGGCCGCGCCGCCGGCCCGAACATTTCCAGGTCCTGCTCGCTCAGGGGCAGTTCGGCGGCGGCCGCGCACAGATGCGGGGCCAGCACGTACGGGTTGCCGGGGTCCAGGACCGTGGCCTCGACCGGATGCCGCATCAGCATCTCCGGGTGCCGGACCAGGTAGGTGTCGAGCGGATCATCCCGGGCGATGAGGACCGCGGCCGCCGACCGCCCGCTGCGCCCGGCCCGGCCCGCCTGCTGCCACAGCGACGCCCAGGTCCCCGGCCACCCGGCGATGAGCACCGCGTCAAGGCCGGTGACGTTGACCCCGAGTTCCAGCGCCGAGGTGGTCGCCAGCCCGACCAGGCGCCCCTCGCTGAGCGCCGCCTCGAGGCGGCGCCGGTCCTCGGGCAGGTATCCCGAGCGGTAGGCCGCCACCTTCGTCTCGCCTGTGCCGCCCGCCTCACCAGCGTTGCCGGCGCCGAGCGACCGGCGGGCGGCCAGCGCGACCGCCTCGGCGCCGCGCCGGGACCTGATGAAGGCCAGCGTCTGCACGTCGTGGGCGACCAGCCGGCCGAGCAGGTCCGCCGCCTGCGCGGTGGCGGTCCGGCGCAGCCGGGACCCGGCCTCGCCACGGGCCTGGGTCAGCGGCGGCTCCCAGAGCGCGAAGGCGAGCGGCCCGCGCGGCGAGCCGTCGTCGGTCACTTCTTCCGCGTCAAGCCCGGTCAGCAGCCGGGCGCAGACGCCGGGAGCGCCGACCGTCGCCGAGGCGAGCACGAACACCGGGCGGCCCGGCGCCCCGGGTGCGGCGTGATGCGCCACCACCCGCCGCAGCCGCCGCAGCACGTGACCCACGTGGGAGCCGAAGACGCCCCGGTACCCGTGGCACTCGTCGATGACCACGTACCGCAGCCGGCTGAAGAATCCTGACCAGCGCGCGTGGCCGGGCAGCAGCGCGCGGTGCAGCATGTCCGGAGTGGTCAGCAGGTACCTGGCGTGGCTGCGGGCCCAGGCCCGCTCGGCCCGGGTGGAGTCGCCGTCCAGGGTGGCGGCCTGCACCCCGGCGATGTTGAGCGCGCGGATCGCGGCGAGCTGGTCGGCCGCGAGCGCCTTGGTAGGAGTGACGTAGAGCACCGTCTCGCCCGCCAGCACCGCGGTGAGCGCGGGCAGCAGGTAGCCGAGCGACTTGCCCGACGCGGCCGCGGTGGAGATGATCACGTTGCGGCCGGCCTGGGCGTGCGACGCGGCGATCGCCTGATGGGTCCACGGCGCGCTGATGCCCCGGCCGGCGAACGCGCCGGTGATCTCGGCGGGCACCCACGGCGGCCAGGGCACCGCGCGGCCCGCCCGCGCCGGGATGTGCTCCACGTGCACGGGCCGGCCCGCGCCCGGATCCGCAAGCAGGATGCCCAGCGCGCGGTTCTCGGGCGGAGGCGGCGCAATAGCCAGCCTCCCGGCGGGAAGTCCGGCCGGGAATGCCAGGGGTCCGGCCGGGGGAACCGGAGTGATCGTCGACACAGGTTTTCAGTGTGTCACCCGGAGGGGGATGCTCGGAGGCATGATTTCGTATAGACATGACACCAGAGCGTGGTTGAATGCCGCAAAGGCTCACGCCCTAAGCTCTGGCTACGCTAGCCCGCGCGCCGGGGCGCGACGCATGGATAACGCCTGCATGGCGCTGGAGGATTTGTGGATCTGAAGCTGGGTCACTACAACAAGGACGGCATCGAGGTCGTCGACGTCGAAGGCGAGATTGACGTCTACACGGCGCCGCGGCTCCGTGAGCTGCTCATCGATCTCGTTAACAAGAACAACTACCAGCTCGTCGTCAACATGGAGAAGGTCGAGTTCCTGGACTCAACCGGTCTCGGCGTGCTGGTCGGCGGGCTGAAGCGAGTGCGAGCGCACGACGGTTCCCTGGACCTGGTCTGCACGCAGGAGCGGATACTCAAGATCTTCAGGATCACGGGGCTGACGAAGGTTTTCGGCATCCACGAGACGGTGGATCTGGCCATCGCGGCCAAAAAGCTCGAGAAGTAACGCGGCCAGGCCTTCGGCATGTCCACCGTCGAAGTAACGTTCACGCCGCTGCCCGCGCATGTCCGCACGGCGCGGCTGGTCGCCACCGCGGTCGCGCGGCGCAGCGGCGTGGACGAAGAGCTGCTTGACGAGGTGCGCCTGGCCGTGGGCGAGGCCTGCTCGCGCGCGGTCGAGGCGCACCAGCGGCACTGCCCGGCCGAGCCGGTCCGGATCGAGATGACCGACCAGGGCGAACGGTTCGTCGTCGTGGTGAGCGATCACGCTGGCACTACCCTGGCTGGCCCTACTCCGGCCGGCACCGCCCCGGCGAGCGCCAACGGGCAGCGGGCGGGGCAGGCCACGGCCCTGGAGCTCGCGCACGAGGAAGACAGCGGGGTGATCCCCGCCGGGTTCGGGCTGGCCGTGATCTCCGGCCTGGCCGATGATGTGCGCGTCTGGACGACGAGCTCGGGCGTGAGCGTCCGGATGAGCTGGCCGTCGGCCGTTACGGTCTGACCCGGCCGGCTGTTACTCAGCTGCCCTCTTGCTGCGCAGATGTCCCTCTTGCCCCGGTAGTTACATCCCCGCACCCTGATGATAACGCTAAGATCACGGTACTGTTAGGAACGGCCCGGTGTTCGTGGTTCGGCCCGCGCGTGCGTAGACTCCCGGCCACTCGTTTAGTCCCGATCGGCATACGTCTCCCGCTCGGATTCCAGGAGGTCGAATGTTCAGGCATGTCTCCGCGCTGACGGCGAACACCGCCAGCGTGAGCGGCTCCAACCTGACCTGGGTTGTCATCGTCGGCGTCGTCGCCCTGCTCGCGCTCGGCGTGGCCGGCGTGCTGGTGCGGGAGGTACTCGCGGCCGGCCAGGGCACCCCGCGGATGCAGGAAATCGCCAAGGCTGTGCAGGAAGGGGCGGCCGCGTACCTGCGCCGTCAGTTCCAGACCCTCGCCGTGTTCGTGGTCATCATCTTCTTCGTGCTCTTGCTGCTGCCTGCCGATACCGGCGGGGTGCGCTGGGGCCGGTCGGTCTTCTTCCTGGTCGGCGCCGGTTTCTCGGCGCTCACCGGGTTCACGGGGATGTCGCTGTGCGTCCGCGGCAACGTCCGGGTGGCGGCCGCCGCCCGGGACGGCGGTGAGAACCAGGCCATGCGGATCGCGTTCCGTACCGGCGGCGTGGCCGGGATGTTCACGGTGGGCCTGGGCCTGTTCGGCGCGGCTCTGGTCGTGCTCCTCTACAAGGGCAACGCGCCGGAAGTGCTGGAAGGCTTCGGCTTCGGCGCGGCGCTGCTGGCGCTGTTCATGCGTGTCGGCGGCGGCATCTACACCAAGGCGGCCGACGTGGGCGCGGACCTGGTGGGCAAGGTCGAGCAGGGTATCCCGGAGGACGACCCGCGGAACGCCGCGACGATCGCGGACAACGTCGGTGACAACGTGGGCGACTGCGCCGGCATGGCCGCGGACCTGTTCGAGTCCTACGCGGTCATGCTCGTGGCCTCGCTGATCCTGGGCAAGGTCGCGTTCGGCGACAAGGGGCTGGTCTTCCCGCTGATCGTGCCGATGATCGGGGTGATCACCGCGGTGATCGGGATCTTCGTGGTCGCGCCGCGCAAGGGTGACCGCAGCGGGATGACCGCGATCAACCGCGGCTTCTTCGTCTCCGCGGTGATCTCGGCCATCGGGGTGGCGATCGCCTGCTTCACCTTCCTCCCGGCCAAGTTCAGCAGCCTGGCGGGCGTCACCGACCCGGCCATCCGGGCCTACAACGGCAACCCCCGCTGGATCGCGCTCGGGGCGGTGCTGATCGGCATCGTGCTGGCCAGCGCCATCCAGTTGCTGACCGGGTACTTCACCGAGGTGAACCGGCGGCCGGTCCGGGACATCGCGCAGAGCTCGGAGACCGGCGCGGCCACGGTCATCTTGTCCGGGATCGCGTACGGGATGGAATCCGCCGTGTACGCCGCGCTGCTGATCGCCGCGGCGGTCTTCGGCTCGTACCTGCTCGCGACGGGGAACGCCACCATCGCCTTGTTCGCGGTGGCGATGGCCGGCGGCGGCTTGCTGACCACGGTCGGCGTGATCGTATCCATGGACTCCTTCGGCCCGGTGACCGACAACGCGCAGGGCATCGCGGAGATGTCCGGCGACGTCACGGGCGAGGGCGCGCAGGCGCTGACCCACCTGGACGCGATCGGCAACACCACCAAGGCGATCACCAAGGGCATCGCGATCGCGACCGCGGTGCTCGCCGCGACCGCGCTGTTCGGCTCTTTCCGCACCACGGTCGAGCAGGCGCTCGGCAGCAGGGCAGGCTCGTTCAGCCTGTCGGTGGACGAGCCGAGGGTCCTGGTCGGCCTGATCATCGGCGCCGCCGTGGTGTTCATGTTCTCCAGCCTGCTGATCAGCGCGGTGGGCCGGGCGGCGCAGCGCGTGGTCCTGGAGGTGCGGAACCAGTTCCGCACCCACCCGGGGATCATGGATTACACCGAGAAGCCCGACTACGGCCGGGTGGTCGACATCGTCACCAAGGACTCACTGCGCGAGCTGGTCACCCCGGGCCTGCTCGCGGTGCTGACCCCGATCGCCGTCGGCTTCGCGTTCGGGTACTCCACCCTGGGCTCCTACCTGGCCGGCCTCATCGCGGCCGGGGTGCTGATGGCGGTGTTCCTGTCCAACTCGGGTGGTGCCTGGGACAACGCCAAGAAACTCGTCGAGGAGGGCGAACACGGCGGCAAGGGCTCCGAAGCGCACGCCGCGACCGTCGTCGGTGACACGGTCGGCGACCCGTTCAAGGACACCGCAGGCCCCGCGATCAACCCGCTGCTCAAGGTGATGAACCTGGTGTCGCTGCTGATCGCGACCAGCGTGGTGAAGTACAGCAGTAACGTCGGGCTGCGCGTCGGGGTGGCGCTCGGCGCGGTGATCATCGTGGTCGCGGCGATCGTGATCTCCAAGCGCCGCTCCGCCGGCATGGGCCCGGAGGCGCCCGCGGCCGCCGAGGTGCCCGGGGCCGTCGCGCCCGCGGTCGAGGGAGCACCTGAGGTCAGCGGTGCGGACGTGGCCGAGGCCATGGCCAAAGACCCCGCCGCCGACCCCGCCCCCGCCGCCAAGCGCCCCGACTAGCCCCGGCGCCCCCGGAGTCCCGGAGCCCCCGGGCCCCGGCGCCCCCGGGCCCCGGAGCCGCCGGAGCCGGAGCCCCGCAGGCGTAATGAAACCCGGGTTTCAGCACACCCCAGTGTGGTGGAACCCGGGTTTCACTACGTTGGGCGGTGCGGCGCGGCCGCCGCGGCTACGTCCTCGCTGGAGATGCCGAGGAGGTAGAGGACGGCGTCCAGGTGGGGGACGCTCAGGGAGGTGTCGGCGGCTTCGCGGACTACGGGCTTGGCGTTGAAGGCGACGCCCAGGCCGGCGGCGGCGATCATGTCGAGGTCGTTGGCGCCGTCGCCGATGGCCACCGTCTGGGACAGCGGAACGCCGGCGTCCGCGGCGAACCGGCGCAGCGCGGCCGCCTTGCCGGCCCGGTCGATGACCGGGCCGGACAGCCGCCCGGTCAGCTTTCCGCCGCTGATCTCGAGCACGTTGGCCGCCACGTAGCCGATGCCGAGCTCGGCGGCCAGCGGGCCGATCACCTGGACGAAGCCGCCGCTGACGATCCCGAACTTAAAGCCGAGCCCGCCCAGGGTCCCGATCAGCGTGCGCGCGCCCGCCGTCAGCCGCAGGTCGCTCCGGACCTCGTCGAGCACCCCGGCCGCCAGGCCGGCCAGCAAGGCCACCCGCTCGCGGAGCGACGCCGCGAAATCCTGCTCGCCGCGCATGGCGGCCGCCGTCACCTTGGCCACTTCCCCGGCGCAGCCGGCCCGGACGGCCAGCAGGTCGATCACCTCGTCCTGGATGAGGGTGGAATCCACGTCCATCACGATCAGCCGCATCGCCCGCCGGTGCAGGCCGCCGCGCTGGACCGCCACGTCGATGCCCTGCGCCACCGCGGCCCGCGCGAGATCCTCCCGCAGCGGCGCCGGATCCGCGCCCGAGACGTCCATCTCGATGCAGGTCACCGGCTGCCGCGCGAGCCGGCTGATGCGGTCGATGTTCGCTCCGCTGGCGGCGATCCGCCCGGCGATGGCGGTGATCGCGGCCGGCGCCAGCGGGCTGCCGAGCAGGGTGACGTGCAGCCGCCCGGCCCGGGCCGCTGACTCGCCGGACGGGGCGGCCCGGTCCGAGCCGGTGGTGATCTCGGCCTCCAGGCCGAGATCACCGGCGAGCGCGCTGACCGCGGCGTGGATGCCGGTCAGGTCGGGCGGTGCGTCGCAGCCGAGCAGCACGCCGAGCACCAGCCGGCCGCGGATCACCACTTGCTCGATGTCCAGGACGCTGAGCGGGTGCCGGGCGAGGATGGCGAACAGCCTGGAGGTCACCCCCGGCCGGTCCCGGCCGGTCAGCGTGATGAGCACAGTGGCCCGCGACGTATTCATGGCGGCGCCAGGTTACCCCACGCCCCCTAGGGCAGCAGCAGGTGCACGTCGCCGAACTCGTGCCACAGGTACCTGGCCGAGATCGCCGCCTCGTAACACCGGCTCAGCAGGTCAGCCCCGGCGAACGCGGCCAGCATCCGCAGGTGCGAGGAACGGGGCTCGTGCAGCCCGGTCAGCAGCCCGTCGACCACCTTGACCCCGGTCTCCGGCGTGACCACATGCGACGTCCAGCCCGCCGAAGCCACCGCGGTCCCGGCCCCGAGGGCGGCCGTCTCAACCGCCCGGACCACGGTGGTGCCCGCGGCGATGACCCGGCCGCCGTTCGCCCGCACGTGGTTGACCAGCCGGGCCGTCGCGGGCGGCACGTCGTAGGGCTCCGGGTAGGGATCCTCGCCCGCTTCCAGCGAGGACACCCCGGTGTGCAAGGTGACCGGGGCGATCAGCACCCCGCGGGCCACCAGTTCGGTGACCAGGGCCGGCGTGAACGGGCGGCTGGCGCTCGGCATCTCGGCGCTGCCCGGCGCCCGCGCGAACACCGTCTGGTAGAACGGCAGCGCCCAGTCGCGGCGCACGTAGGAGTACCGGATCGGGACCCCGTGCCTGAGCAGGTAGGGCACCACCGCCACCGATAGCCTGGCCCGCCAGAGCCTGGCCGTCGCGCGGTCCTCCAGGGTCAGCGCCGCCCCGGCCGGCAGGTTGATGACCTGCCCGGGGTGCCCATGTCCGTTCGGTATAGAGATCTTGTCTTTGATCTGGCGCAGTTCTACCAGCCAGCTGCCATCGGGCCGCGGGGTTGAGAAGTGGACGGCCAGCCCGCCGCCCGCGCGGACCTGAGCGGGCAGCGTGCCGGTGGTATTGATGACCAGCAGGTCGCCCGGGAGCAGCAGGCCGGGCAGGTCGCCGAACGCGTGGTGGCTGATCTCGCCGGAGGCACGGCGGCTGACCAGCAGGCGGACCTGGTCGCGGGCCAGGCCGCGCGCTTCGGGCGGGTCGTGGGCTTCTCGCTCGGCGGGCAGCCCGAAATCGGGTAGCACGGCGTCAGGCCACATGGCTCGCCGCCATCAGGTGCGCGGCACGGTACCGGCCGCTCGGCAGCCGCTGCGTGATGAGCCGGACGAACGCGGGCACGACCGACTCGGGCCGCGGCCGGTCCGATATGTCCTCCCCGGGGAAGGCCTGCTGGTGCATGTCGGTGCGCAGGTCGCCGGGGTCGGCCCACCAGACGCGGATCGCGAGCTCCTCGGCGGCCAGCACGTTCGACGCCTGCTCCAGGGCGGCCTTGGCGGCGCCGTAGCCGCCCCAGCCCGCGTAGGCCTCCACCGCCGCGTCCGAGGTGATGTTCAGCACCGCGCCGCCGTCGGCGCGCAGCCGGGGCAGCAGCAGCTGGGTCAGCGCGATCGGCGCGATCACGTTCACCTCGAAGGCCGCCCGCAGGTCGCCGGGCGGATAGTCGGCCAGCGCGGGCAGCGGGCTCGCGCCCAGCGTTCCCGCGTTGTTCACCAGGACGTCCAGCCGGCCCGCGGCCGCCGCGGCCCGGGCGAGGGCGGCGCGGTGCCCGGGGTCCGTGATGTCGCCGCTGACCGCCGTGACGGCGCCGCCCGCGGCCCGTATCTCCGCCGCCGCCGCGGCCAGCGCCGCGCCGTTCCTCGCGTCGATGATGAGAGCAAAACCCTCGCGGGCCAGGCCGGCGGCCAGCGCCCGGCCCAGCCCGCGGGAGGCCCCCGTGATCAGAGCAGTTGGCGTATCCATACCTCCGCACGCTAGGCGCCCCGCCGCCCGCCCGCATCGGTCCCCGGCCGCGGCCGGCCCGGGCCTATAGTCCTAGGACCGCCAGCCGATGCGCCGCGCCCGCCGTCCGGCTACCGTCGTAGGCGTGAGCGATGGGCTGGACGAGCTCTACAAGGTGAGCCAGGCGGTGCTTTCCGTCACCCGGCAGATGTCGGTCCGCGATGTGCTGCAGGTGATCGTGCGGTCTGCCCGGTCGCTGGTCGGCGCGCGTTACGCCGCGCTCGGCGTGCCCGACGAGGGTGACTCGTTCGCCGAGTTCATCGTAGACGGGATGAGCGCGGCGCAGCAGCGGGCGCTCGGGCCGATACCGCGCCGGCACGGGATGCTCGGCGTCCTGCTCACCGAGGGCAAGCCCGAACGGCTTCCCGATATCCGCGAGGACCCGAGGTTCGAGGGCTGGCCCGCCGCCCATCCGCAGATGTCGCACTTCCTCGGCGTGCCGGTGCGCGACGGCGACCGCATCCTGGGCATCATCTTCGCCGCGACCAAGGTGTCCGGCGGCGGCTTCACCGAGCGGGACGAGGAGATCCTTTCGCTGTTCGCCGCGCACGCGGCGATCGCGCTGACCAACGCCCGGCTGTACGAGCGCAGCCGGGAACTGTCGGTCCTGCAGGAGCGCTCCCGGCTGGCCAGGGAACTGCACGATGCCGTCACCCAGAAGCTGTTCAGCATCAGGGCGCACGCGCGGGCCGCCGCGGTCCTGGTGCAGCGCGACCCGGTGGACGCGGCCCGGGTCAAGACCGAGATCAACGTGGTCGGCGCGCTCGGCGCCGAGGCGCACGCCGAACTGCGCGCGGTCATCGACGGCCTGGCCCCGCCCGACCTGGAAGCGTGCGGGCTGGCCTGCTCCTTGCGCAGCTACGTGGAGCTGGCTGAGCGGGCGCACGGCGTCCGGGTCACGTTCTCCGCCGTCGACCTGCCCGCGCTCGGCCCGCCGGTGGAGGCCGCGCTGTACCGGGTCGCGCAGGAAGCGCTGCACAACGCGCTGCGGCACGCCGGGGCCGCTAGCGTCCGCGTCGCCCTGGAAAGGAGCGCGCGCCGGGTGGTCCTCGAGGTGGCCGACGACGGGCACGGGTTCGTGCCCGCGATGCCGTCGAGCGGGCTGGGGCTGGCCTCGATGCGCGAGCGCGCGGCCGCGGCGGGCGGCGTGCTGACCATACGTTCCGGCGATTCGGGCACCGTGGTCCGGATGAAAGTACCCGTTACCGGGGGAGGCAAGCGATGGCGCAGCCCATCTCCGTGCTGATCGTCGATGACCACCCGGTGGTCCGGCAGGGCCTTCGGGTGCTGCTCGAGGTGCAGGACGGGATCGAGGTGGCCGGCGAGGCGGACGACGGCGATACCGCGCTCGCGCTGGCCGCCGCTCGCGCCCCGGACGTCATCCTGCTCGACCTGAAGCTGCCCGGCCGGGACGGCATCGCCGTGCTCACCGAGCTGAAAGCCCGCGACAGCGCCGCGCGGGTCCTGGTGCTCACCAGCGCCACCGACCCCGCCTCGGCGAGCCTGGCGATGCGTTCAGGGGCGGCGGGGGTGGTGTACAAGGACGTCGACCCCGACGCGCTGGTGCGCGCGGTCCGCTCGGTACACGACGGCCACCTGCTGCTCGCGCCCGGGGCGGCCGGCCCGCTGGTGCGCTCCGCCAGAGCCGCGTGGGGCGGGATGGACGCGCTGACCACCCGCGAGCGCGAGGTCCTGGCCGAGCTGGCCCAGGGACGGTCCAACCGGGAGATCGCCCGCGCCCTGGGCGTCGCGGAGAAGACGGTGAAGGCCCACGTGAGCTCGGTGCTGGCCAAGCTAGGCGTCCAGGACCGCACCCAGGCGGCGCTGCTCGCGGTCCGGGCCGAACGCGGGGCCTAGGCGCGGATCATGTGCGCGTACACGATGATGTTGTACAGGTAGTGGCCGGTCGCCTCGTCGAAGGCCCCGCCGCAGGTGATCAGGCGCAGGCTCGGGTAATCGGCCTTCCCGTAGACCAACGCGGTCGGGAAGGCGTCCTTGGCGACCTTCTGCACGCCGTCGACCGCGAAGGCCGCCGTCTTCCTATCGGCCAGCGTGACGTAGATCTTGTCCCCGGCGCGGAGATCCTTGAGGTAGTAGAACACCGAGATCCCGGTGAGCGAGTCCACGTGGCCGAGGATGACCGAGGCGCCGCGCTGGCCCGGCGCCGGGCCGTACTCATACCAGCCGGTCAGGTTGTGGATCTCGAGCGGCGGCACCTGGACGGTGCCGTCCGCGTTCTCGCCGACCTTCATGACCGGGGCGCTGACGCCGATCGCCGGGATCCGGATGCTGACCGGAACCGACCGGGCCAGCGGCTTCACCGTCAGATCGCGGGTCAGCTTGGGCGGGGCCGTCGTCACCGATGCCGGGGTAAAAGTCGCCCCGGCATCGGCGGGCGTGCCGATCAGGCCGAACACGGCCACGCTCACGCCGGCCGCGCACAGCGCGACCGCCGCGAGAGCGACGCCCAGGGCCTTACGGCCCGTGGGCGGGCGCCGGTGCCGAGCCAAATATAACGACCTCAGGCGACAGGACGCGTCCTGCGCCAGCGACGGAAGGCGAACAGGCCCAGGCCGCCCGCGGCGAGCGCCACCCCGGCACCGCCCGCAGCCAGCGGAACGTTGCTGCCGCCGCCGCTGATGCTACCGCCGCCACCGGTGCCGGCCCCGCCGGTCGGAGCCACGGTGGGCGTCGCCGTCGCGGTCGCGGTGGGCGAGACGGTTACCACGGGCGTGACGGTCGGGGTCGGGCTGGGGGTCGGGGTCGGCGGCGCTGAGGACGGCGGCGGCGGGGGCGGGCTCGAAGGCGGCGGCGTCGCCGTCATGCAGGTGCAGGTCGGCGTGGGCGTCGGCTTCGGCGGCGGGGTCTTCTTACCGCACTGGCAGGGCGCCGGACTCGTCGGCGGCGGCGAGGTCGATACGCTGGCGGTGGTATGAGCTGCGGACAGGGTGGTCGCCTGCGCGGCCGTGCCGGTCAGCATGAACGCTGCTACGCCAACGGCGGCACAGCCTGATAGCACGCGAATGCGCGTCACCATTTCCCGCTCCTCCTCGATAGACCGCTCCCGAACGGTCATGTCCTGAACTAATCAATCAGGCATCGTAGCGTGCTTTTAATCAGCGTGGCACCGTTGTTAGTGATACGTAACCGTAGAAACGGACGAAGCCCCACAACGACACAGACATCACCAGAACGGTCGTCTGACCAGCGGAGGTTCCGCCCTGGGGGGCCGCGGGAAAAGAGCTCCGCGGAAACTGACCGGACCAGTCAGCCGGTCCGGGTGGGCTGCCGGGGGCGCGGTGGCATAGGTTCGGTCTCGGCGGCCATTCGAGCCGGCGGATCATGGCTGCCGTGCGGAGGAAGGAGGCCTTAGTGTCCGACGAGGTGCTGCGGCTGCGTGGCGTCGAGGTCAAGCGGGAGGCGGCGGTCCTCCTGCGTAACGTCGACTGGACGGCGCACGGGGACGAGCGCTGGATTCTGATCGGCCCGAACGGCGCGGGCAAGACGACCCTGCTCCAGATCGCCGCGACCATGGCGTTCCCCTCGCAGGGCACAGTCGAGATCCTCGGCGAGCGGATGGGCGAGGTCGATATCTTCGAGCTGCGGCCGCGGATCGGGCTGACCAGCGCTTCGATCGCGGAGCAGGTGCCGCCCGGAGAGAAGGTCATCGACCTGGTGCTCACCGCCTCCTACGCGATCCTGGGCCGGTGGAAGGAGGAGTACGACTCCGGGGACGTCACCCGCGCCGTCGAACTGCTCGACGCGCTCGGCTGCGCGCACCTGATCAGGCGCAAGTTCTCAACCCTGTCCGAAGGCGAGCGCAAGCGGGTGCAGATCGCGCGGGCCCTGATGCCCGACCCCGAACTGCTGCTGCTCGACGAGCCGGCCGCCGGGCTCGACCTGGGCGGTCGCGAGGACCTGCTGCGCAGGCTCACCAAGCTGGCCCGTGATCCCAAGGCGCCGATGATGGTGCTCGTCACCCATCATGTGGAAGAGGTGCCCGACGGTTTTACCCACGCGATGCTGCTGCGCCGGGGCGCTGTCCTGGCGGCCGGCCCCATCGGGGAGGTCTTCACCGCGCGGAACCTGTCCCGCTGCTTCGGGGTGCAGCTGGAGATCGAGCACCGGCAGTCGCGCTGGACCGCCCGCGCGCGCTGAACCCGCCGGACACGCTGAGTTGCCGCACGCTAGCTGAACTCGCTCGCGGTCGGTAACGTAGCAATCAGGCCCGGAAACCCCGGAACCACCCGGAACCCCGCCCCGGGCGCAGGAGTGAGCAGCCATGAGCTCTGTTGTCGCGATCATCCTGCTGGTCGTCTTGGTCGGCCTCGTCGTCTTGGTGGTCAGCCGGTCGGTTCGCATCGTGCCCCAGGCGTCGGCCGGCATCGTCGAGCGGTTCGGCCGTTACCACCGGACCCTGCATGCGGGCCTGAACATGGTCACGCCGTTCGCTGACCGGCTGCGGCCGCTCATCGACCTGCGGGAGCAGGTGGTCAGCTTCCCGCCGCAGCCGGTGATCACCCGGGACAACCTGGTCGTCGCCATCGATACCGTCATCTACTTCCAGGTGACCGACGCCCGCGCGGCGACCTACGAGGTCGCCAACTACATCACCGCGGTCGAGCAGCTGACCGTGACCACGCTGCGCAACGTGGTGGGCGGCATGGACCTGGAGACCGCGCTCACCTCGCGTGACCAGATCAACAGCGAGCTGCGCCGCGAGCTCGACGACGCGACAGGCAAATGGGGGATCCGGGTCGGCCGGGTCGAGATCAAGGCCATCGAGCCGCCGTCCTCCATCCAGGATTCCATGGAGAAGCAGATGCGCGCCGACCGCGACAAGCGGGCCGCCGTCTTGTCCGCCGAGGGATCCAAGCAGTCGGCCATCTTGACCGCGGACGGCGAGCGGCAGGCCGCGGTGCTCCGGGCCCGCGGCGAATCCGAGGCGGTCGTGCTCCGGGCCGAGGCGGACGCCAGGGCGCAGGCGGCGCGGGCCAAAGGCCAGGCCGAAGCCATCACCACCGTGTTCAAGGCCATCCACGACGGCAACCCGGACCAGCGGCTGCTGGCCTACCAGTACATGCAGATGCTGCCGCAGATTGCCCAGGGCGACGCGAACAAGGTCTGGATCGTGCCGAGCGAGATCGGCAAGGCGCTGGAGGGGCTCGGCGGCGTTCTCGGCGCGGCTAACGGCCGGGCCGCCGATCCTGGCCGGGCCGTGGACGCTGGCGGGCGGGGCCGTGGACGCTGGCGGGGCCGTGGACGCTAGCCAGGCCGCCGATGCTGGCCGGGCCGCCGCCCAGCAGGCCGGTGCTGACCCCTCGCCCGGCCCGTCAGGGCCTAGGCCGGAGCTCGACCCGGCCGCGGTCGGTCACGCGGGTCTCGAAGGATGGCTGACGGGCGGTGGCAGGTCCGTGAACGACGGCGCCGTCGGCGATCACGAAGGTGGAGCCGTGCCAGGGACAGGCGACGCAGACCCGGCCCCGCTCCACGACGATCCGTCCCTGGTGCAAGGGCCCGCCGAGGTGCGAGCACCGGTCTGACAGCACGCTCACCTCGGTGCCCTGGCGGTACACCAGCAGGGACAGGTAGCCGAGCTGGCGCCGGGCCGGGTGCCCATCGGGCAGTTCGCCGAGGCCGCACAGGTCGTGCCAGCCGAGGTCGGCTAGGTGGCTGATCTGGTCGGCGTGGCTGGTGCCCGCGCCGAGCCGCAGCGCCAGGTGCCCGCCCAGGTAGGACCCGACGGTGGCGGTGGCGAGCCCGGTGGCGGACAGCAGCCGGCCGTAGCCGGGCCGGCCGCTGGCCCGGGCCGCCAGCGAGCCGAGAAACAGCGTGGCCGCGCTGGCCTGGCACACGGCGTGCACCAGCCCGACCCGCTGCTGGTCCCGGTGCAGCGCGGACCAGTCGGCCAGGCCGGTGGCGGCGGCCGGCGCGGTGCCGGCGATCCCGGCCGCGATGAGCATGCCCGACGCGCGTTCGGTGCCGCGGAACGCCTCGAGCAGCACTGCTGACGTCCAGCACCCGAGCGGCAGCCGGACAAGAGCGGGGTGAGCCGGCTGGCCGAACGGGACGCCGTGCAGCGCGTCGGTACGCGCGCCCGCGGGCAGCGCGCGCACCACGCTGTCGGACAGCCCCTGGACCACGCGATCGAGCGCGTGCGCGCGCTCGATGCGCTCGGCGACGGAGGCCGGCCGGGGGAGTAGGGATGGTTTACGGATCTTGCGTGTCCGCCGGGCGGTGGCGAGAAGGGATTGCCGCACCTTCACTGCGTACCCGCGGAAACGGTCGGCGTAGCATAAACGCGCGGATACAAAAAGACACGAGCGCGTCAGGTTCGCTGGACTGAATCAAACGCGTGTGGCCGGAGTCACCTTCTGGGGACGGTTTGGCCGCGCCGCCGGGCCCCTCGAGGTAGGCAAGCAACCGCGAGGAAGGAAACCTCATGTCCGATGAGCGCCCCGTGACTACCACCGACGCCGGCATAGCGGCGCCGAGCGATGAGTTCTCGCAGTCGGTGGGGCCGAACGGCCCCCTGCTCCTGCAGGATCACTACCTGATCCAGAAGATGGCCCAGTTCAACCGGGAGCGCGTGCCCGAGCGGGTGGTGCACGCCAAGGGCGGTGGTGCCTACGGTGTCTTCGAGGCCACCGAGGACGTCAGCCAGTACACCAAGGCGGGCCTGTTCACCAAGGGCCAGGACACCCGCCTGATCATCCGCTTCTCCACCGTCGCGGGCGAGCTCGGCAGCGCCGACACGGCACGCGATCCGCGCGGCTTCGCCATCAAGTTCTACACCGGGCAGGGCAACTACAACCTGGTCGGCAACAACACCCCGGTGTTCTTCGTCCGGGATCCGCAGAAGTTCCAGGACTTCATCCACTCCCAGAAGCGCCGGGCCGACACCCACCTGCGCGACAACAACATGCAGTGGGACTTCTGGACGCTGTCGCCGGAGTCGGCGCACCAGGTGACGATCCTGATGAGCGACCGGGGCATCCCGTCGAGCTGGCGGCACATGGACGGCTTCTCCAGCCACACGTTCATGTGGTACAACGCGGGCGGCGAGAAGTTCTGGGTCAAGTACCACATCAAGACCGACCAGGGCATCGACAACCTGGCCGATGCCGAGGCCAAGGTCATCGCGGGCCAGGACCCGGACTTCCACATCCGCGACCTGCACGCCGCGCTGGACCGGGGCGACTTCCCGTCCTGGACGGTCAGCGTCCAGGTGATGCCGTTCGCCGAGGCCGCGGACTACCGGTTCAACCCGTTCGACCTGACCAAGGTCTGGCCGCACTCGGACTACCCGCTGATCCGGATCGGCCGGATCACGCTGGACCGCAACCCGGAGAACTACTTCGCCGAGATCGAGCAGGCCTCGTTCGAGCCGGCCAACATGCCGCCGGGTATCGCCGCGTCCCCGGACAAGATGCTGCAGGGCCGGCTGTTCTCCTACCCGGACACGCACCTGCACCGGATTGGCACCAACTACCTGCAGCTCCCGGTCAACCAGGCCAAGGCGGCTGCGGTGCACTCCTACAACAAGGACGGCGCCATGCGGTACGACAACCCCGGCGACCCGGTGTACGCGCCCAACAGCTTCGGCGGCCCGGTGGCCGACCCGGACCTGTACCGCGGCGAGGACTACGAGGTCAGCGGCGAGATCATGCGCAGCGCCTACACCAAGCGCCGCGACGACGACGACTTCGGCCAGCCGCGCGCCCTGGTCGAGCAGGTCATGACCGACGAGGACCGCGACCACCTGGTCACCAACATCACCGGCCACATCAAGGGCGGCGTCACCGCCGAGATGCGGCCCCGGGTCATCGAGTACTGGAGCAACGTCAGCCCCGACCTCGGCGCCCGCATCGCCAAGGAGTTCAACGGCGGCTGAGCCGTAGCTGGTCCCGGAGCCCGGCCTGGCTCTCCTGCTGGGCCGGGCTGCTGTCACCGCCCGGACTTCCCGGTCTCGCCGCCCTCGGCCCGCAGCCGGGCCAGCTGGTCACGCACGATCTCCGCCAGCCGGCGCTGGAATTCCAGCAGCAGCCTCAGCTCGTCGTCTGAGTAGCCCGCGGCGGCCGTCCGCCACGCCTTGACCAGCGGCGCGAACACCGGGGCCACCTCGCGCAGCCCGGGGCCAGCGTTCAGCTTGACGATCACCCGGCGCCGGTCGCCCGGATCTCGTTCGCGCCGGACGAAGCCGCCTTCCTCCAGCCGGTCAAGCACCCCGGTGATCGAGGCCGTGGTCAGGCCGGTATTCCTGGCCAGCTCGCCCGCGGTCATCGAACCGTCCAGGGCCACCAGGTTCAGGCAGTTCAGGTCGGTGGCGTTGATCCCGATGCGTTCGGCCGAGAGCTGCCCGAGCAGCTGCATGCTCGATCCCGCCCGCCGCATGGCCAGCAAGAACTCCCCCTCCAGCCGCGGCCGCTCGCCGCCGGCCTGCGCAAACAGCTCCGCCAGTTCGCCGTGCTCGCCGTGCTCGCCGTGCCCCTGGCGCTCATTGTGCCCCCCGTGCTCGTCGTGCTCATCGGTCCCCGGCATGTCTGCCCCTCCCGCTCACATCATTAGGATTTCAAGTCTCTAGAAATATTAGACAATAGTTTTCCAAGATGATAACTTCCCTAAGTATAAATCCTACGGGGTGATCCTATGAGTTCCGACGCGGAAACCCTGGCCTTCCAGGCCAGCCCGGGCGAGGCCGGAGGCTGCCGGCCCGAAGCGGTCACAACACCGGGACCAGCACCGTCTGAACGTACGGAATCAGCAAACACGGAGGGAAACTCATGACCACGCAGAAACTGCCGGGTACCGACGCCGCCAGGCACGGCGCCGGCGAGGCCGACCTGACCATCATGATCGCGGCGCACGACGCGTTCCGCCGCGACCTGACGCGGCTCGCCCGCGCGGCCGCCGCGGCCGATCTGTCCGACCCGGCCCGGCGCCAGTCGGTCGCGGCCGGCTGGGACCTGTTCAAGCGCGAGCTGCACCTGCACCACACCGCCGAGGACGAGATCATCT
This sequence comes from uncultured Actinomycetota bacterium, assembly GCA_963844625.1. Classification (GTDB taxonomy): domain Bacteria; phylum Actinomycetota; class Actinomycetes; order Streptosporangiales; family Streptosporangiaceae; genus Palsa-504. The sequence continues at coordinate 102,885 of CAWJPF010000005.1, forward strand.
GGCCGGCGCTGCGCCCGCGCCTGGTTCATAGCGAGGGCGCCCTGTCGGTGCTGGACGCGATGGAGGAAGAGCACGGGCGCATCGACCCGCTGCTGGCGGCCGTGGATGCCGCGTTCGCGCAGCACGACTCGGCGGGTCGCGCGGGTCACGACGACTGGCCCGGCGAGGACCGGCTGGCCGACGTCATCGACGTCCTGGTCAGTACGCTGACCGGCCATCTCGGGCACGAGGAGCGAGACGGCCTGCCGCTGATCGGTGTGGCCCTGACCAGCGCCGAATGGCGCGGTGTCGGGTTCAAGATCGCGCGCAAGAACGGCCTGTCCGGCGGGGGCGAGATGTTCGCCTGGATCCTGGACGGCGCGGGCCGCGAGGGTGCCGCCACCACGCTCGGCCAGCTTCCGCCGCCGCTGCGCCTGCTCTACCGAACCGTCTGGAAGCCCCGCTTCGCCAGAACCCCGCGCTGGTAGCGTCCACCACCGGCCCCCTTGCTATGGCGCGAGCCTGAGGCGGCTGCGCTGGGTGAGCCCGGTGGGTCCGGGGTGGTGGCTGGGTTTCGCTGGTTACGTCCAGCGGGCCATCCGCAACCACAACGATGGAACATCGTCGTGGCTAGGCCGCCGCCCGCACCGACACGACGCGGCGTTGATGCGCAATAACCGCCCGGCTGTCACATCCGGGCCGACGGGGGTGGGCCTGATCGCTCGGCACGCAGTGTCCTGGCGCGCTCCGCGACCTGCGCGAGCCCGCGCGGGGTGGTTTCAATCGATATGGATAGTGGAGAAGATCAGATGAAGATCGCAGTGTTCGGATCGACCGGCGGCAATGGACGGCTCGTCCTGGCGGACGGGATCCGCCGCGGCCACGAGGTGACGGCGTTCGCCCGGAACGCCGACGGCCTAGCCGGCGTGGCGGGCCTGGCCGGAGTGGTCGAAGGCGACGGGCGCGACCGGGTCGCGGTCGAGAAGGCCATCGCCGGCCAAGCCGCCGTGATCATGACCGTGAGCGGCCGGGGCGAGGCCGACGTGGTCGCCGGGATCGCCCGGACCGTCACCGCCGCCATGGAGTCCCTTGGTGTGTCCCGGCTCGTTTCCGCCAGCGCCTACGGAATGGTCGCCGCCCGGCCCTACATCGTCGCCGGGGTGGTGCGGAGGATCTTCGCCAAAGGGTTCGCCGACCAGGCCGCTGCCGATCGGATTATTGCCTCCAGCGAGCTGGACTGGACGATCCTGCGGGGCACCCGGCTTACCGGCAAGCCAGCCAATGGCCCGGCCAGGCGCAGCACCGGGCTGTTCACCAAGGGCCCTTACAGCCTGGCCCGGTCCGCCTTCGCGGGGGCCCTGGTCGACCTGGCCCAGGACCGCACAGCCGACCGCCAGATCGTGAACATCACCGGCTGAGCGACCTCGGCCCACGTGACGCACGCCCGGCGTTGGCGGCCGCCGCTCCTCGACGGCCTGCTCGCCGGCTTCCCGGGCGATGTCGCGAATTCGTGGGCGCCTCCGACCTGTTAGTGAAGGCCGCCAGCAGCTCGCGGCACTGCCATCAAAAGGCTTCGGAATCAATGGTTTCGGTCAGGTCGGCTGCGGGCCGGCCGGTTCCCATTTATTTCCGAACGGACGGTGCTACCACGAGCCGGACATGCTCACAGCTTGAACCGGTAGCCCATGCCGGACTCGGTAAGCAGGTAACGCGGCCGGGACGGTTCCGGTTCAAGCTTGCGGCGCAGCTGCGCCAGATAGACCCGCAGGTAGTTGCTTTCCGTCTCGTACGCCGGTCCCCATACCTCCCGCAGCAGCTGGCGCTGGGTGACCAGGCGGCCGCTGTTGCGGACCAGGATCTCGAGCAGCTGCCATTCGGTGGGGGTCAGCCGGACGTCCTCGCCATCACAACGGACGACCTGTTTCTTGGCCAGGTCCACGGTGAAGTCGGCCGTGCTGACCACGGGCTCGTCGGGGGCGGGCGAGGCGCGGCGGACCGCGGCGCGCAGCCGGGCGAGCAGCTCGTCCATGCCGAACGGCTTGGTCACGTAGTCATCGGCGCCGGCGTCGAGCGCGGCCACCTTCTGGCTTTCCTGCCCCCAGGCGGACAAGACGATGATCGGGATGGACGTCCAGCCGCGGACGCCGTGGATCACCTCGGTGCCGTCCATGTCGGGCAAGCCGAGGTCCAGGATGATCACGTCGGGGCGGTCCCTGGCCACGGCGGCCAGCCCGGTGGTGCCGTCGATCGCGGTACTGACGTCGTACTCGCGCGCGCTGAGGTTGATCCGCAGCGCGCGCAAGATAGACGGTTCATCGTCGACGACGAGTACTCGGGTCATGACTCCGCGCCGAGCGCGGACTTGTCTGTGCTCGCCGCCGGCAGCGTGATCCTGACCGTGAGCCCGCCGCCCGGGGTGTCCACGGCCACGATGCGGCCGCCCATGGCTTCGGCGAAACCCTTGGCGACCGCGAGGCCTAGTCCCACCCCAGGGTAGCGATCGCCCACGCGGGTGAACGGCTCGAAGATGCGCTCCTTCTGCTCATCGGGTACGCCCTGGCCGTAATCCACGACCTCGAGCAGCACCGTGTCGTCGAGCAGCTCGGCCAGCAGCTCAGGCGGCCGCGCGGCCGGCGAGTGCCGCAGAGCGTTCGAGAACAGGTTGGCCAGGACCCGCTCGAGCAGGCCGGGATCGGCCAGCACCAGCGGGAAACCGTCCGGTACGGCCATCTCGAGCCGCAGGCTGTCGTCCAGCCCCAGGAGGGCGGCCGGAGCCACCTCATCGATCGCGGTCGGGCGCAGGAAGGGCTGCAAAGATCCGGTGTGCAGGCGGCTCATGTCGAGCAGGTTGCCGATCAGCGCGTCGAGCCGGTCGGCGTTCTGCTCGATGGTGGCGAGCAGGTCGGCCTGATCGGCCTCGGACCATTCCACGTCCGTCTGCCGCAGGCTGCTGACGCTGGCCTTGATCGAGGCCAGCGGCGTGCGCAGGTCATGGCTGACGGCGGCCAGCAGGGCGGTCCGCATCCGGTTACCTTCGGCCAGCGCCTCGGCCTGGGAAGCCTGGGTGCGCAGCCGTTCCCGGTCGAGCGCGGCGGCGGCCTGGGCCGCGTAGCCGGCCAGCAGCGCCGGGGTCGCCGAATCGGCCTGCCCGGTGACCATCAGGGTCAGGTCGGTGCGGATGTCGATACGCATGGCCGCGGCCAGGCTGCCCTCGACGTTGCTCGACGCGGTGCGCACCCACCGGCCGCCGGCCCGTTCCTGCAGTTCGGCCTGGCCGCCGTGAGTCCGGGTCAGGTGATCGAGCACCGCCCGAGGTGAATCGGCGCCGCCCAGCACGGTCTGCGCGAGCTCGAGCAGCGCGGCCGCCTCTTCGCGGGCCCGCGCGGCCTGGACGGCCCGGCGGGCGGCGAGGTGGACCACGCTGCTGACGGCGACCGCGACCGTCACGAACAGCAGCAGGGCCAGCAGTTCCTTCGGGTCCTGGATGTTGAACGTGTGCAGCGGCTCGGTGAAGTACCAGTTGAGCAGCAGGCTGGCCGCCACGGCGGCGAGCACGGCGGGCCAGAAGCCGCCCAGCACCGTGATCGTCACCACCGCGACGAGGTACACGAGCACGACATCGGCCAGGTTCAGGTGCTGCCGCGAAGCCGCGAGGACCACCGTGATCAGTGGCAGCAGGGCGGCGGCGAGGATCACGCCCGCCAGCTGCCTGCGGATGTCGATCGCGCCGCCCGCGCTGGCCGGCCCGCCGCCCGGAACCGCACCGGGAGCGGCCTGGCCGCCGGGGCCGCCGCCCGCGGCCCGCCTGGCCGTGGCGCGGCCGGCCCGCAGTCCCGGATTCGTGCCCATGCCTACCAGTGTGAGCCGTCGCGCGCACCAACGGAACCCCAGGCCCAGGCCGACGCCGGTCACGGCGGCGGCGGCGAGGACGATGGCGGCGTGCGCGGCGGCCGGCCCGGTCGGTCGCAGCTGCGCGTAGGGCGAGCGTGAGAACCCTACCGCGGTGAGCCAGCCGATGCCGGCCAGCGGGACGGACGCGATCGGCTGGGCGGCGAAGGACACGACCGCGGTCACCGCGGCGCAGGCGATCAGCACCCCGGTCGCCGTCAGGCGGCCGTGCAGCCCGGCCGCCACCGTCCCGACGGCCAGGAACATGGCGAAGCCGACCGGCAGCGCATAGGGCGCCGGTATCGCGCGCTGTCCCAGGCTATGGTTCATCTCTTGATCTATTTCAGCCGCGGTACCAGGCAATATCAGCGGTCTTGACGGAACCTTAACGCCCGGCGCACAAAGCTTGACGGGCCGCATACGGCGGCGTCCGAGCCGCCCGAATAGCGTCGGATGACATGACCAGCAACCGGGTGCCTGGGACGGAGCAAGAAGCCTAGTGGCTGTGCGCAAGGCGACTGGCCTGCTCGGCAACGGCCAGGGGCACGACCTGCCGGAAACCTTCTGGTACACGGCCAAGCGCCGCCTGCTCGGCCCGCCGATGATCAACGCGCAACTCCGGGAACAACGGCTGTCAAAATTTCTCGCGCTGGGCGTGCTGTCCCCGGACGGCATCTCCTCCTCGGCCTACGGCACCGAGGAAATCCTCATCGAGCTGATCCAGCTCTTCGGCATCACCGCGTTCGCGGTGCTGATGCCGGTGACCGCGGTGGTCCTGTTCGTCATGCTGCTCGTGGTGCTCCTCTACCGCGAGGTCGTCGTCATCTACACCCGGGCCGGCGGGTCCTACGTGGTCGCCAGGGACAACTTCGGGCCGCGGATCGCGCAGGTCGCCGCCGTGGCCCTGCTGATCGATTACGTCGTCACCGTCGCGGTGCAGATCGCCGCGGGCACCGCGGCCGTCGCCTCGGCGTTCCCGGGCATCGGCCCGTACGTGACGCCGATATCGATCGGCGTCATCCTGCTGATGTGCTTCGGCAACCTGCGCGGCATCCGGGAGGCGGGCAAGATCTTCGCGCTGCCCACCTACCTGTTCGCCGGGTCGGTCATCTTGATGATCGTGGTCGGGATCGTCCGCGAGGCGCTCGGTAACCTGCCGCAGCAGAACATCTACGCCCTGCATGGTCTTTACCCGATCGGCAAAGGCACCTCCAGCGTTACGAGCTTGTTCATCATCTTCGTGCTGCTGAAGTCGTTCGCCAACGGGGGTGCCTCGCTGACCGGCATCGAGGCGGTCTCCAACGCCGTCAGCGCGTTCAAGCCCCCCGAGGGCCTCAACGCCCGCCGGGTCCTGGTGATGGAGGGCCTGATCCTCGGCACGCTGGTGGCCGGCATCTCCTGGCTGGCGCACCTGACCCACGCCGCCCCCTATAAGCTCGGCTACCCGACCGTGATCTCGCAGGAAGCCGACATCGTGTTCGGGTCGGCCGGGCACTTCATGTTCTGGGTGGTGCAGGCCGCGACCGCGCTCATCCTGTACACCGGGGGCAACACGAGCTTCAACGGCTTCCCGTTCCTGACCAGCTTCGTCGCCGAGGACTCCTTCCTGCCGCGGTGGTTGATGAAGCGCGGCCAGCGGCTGGTCTTCTCCAACGGCATCATCGTGCTGACCGTGCTTTCCGTGACGCTGATCGGGGTCGTCGGCGCCAACGTGAACGCCCTCGTGCCGTTCTACGCGATCGGCGTGTTCACCGCCTTCACCATGGCCGGATTCGGCATGGCGAAGTACTTCCGCACGCACAAGGGACCAGGGTGGCGGCACAAGCTGGTCATCTGCTTCTCATCCGGGGTGCTCACCTCGATCGTGGTGGTGATCTTCGCGGTGGTGAAGTTCACCTCGGGCGCCTGGCTGATCCTGATCATCTTCCCGATCGGGGTGTTCGCGCTGATCAGGCTCAACCGCGAGTACCGCAGCGAGGCCCGGGTCCTCGAGACCATCGGCGAACGCCGGGCTTCCTCGGGCGGGGTGCAGCCGCAGCGGAACTACACCCGCCGGGTCGTCATCGTGTTCGTCGATGACTTCGACCTGTCCACCGTGGCCGCACTGCGGTACGCGAAGAGCCTGCGGCCCACGACGGTGCGGGCGGTGCACTTCGTCATCGACAGCGAGCAGGCGGAGAAGCTGCGGGCCGCCTGGCTGCCCGATCGCAGCGTATCGCTCGAGTTCATGGACTGTGCCGACCGGAGACTGACCCGGTGCGCCGCCGAACTGGTCAGCCACGAGGCCGAAGACCCGGGCACGCAGGTAACCGCGATCTTGCCCAGGCGCAGCTTCTCGCCGCTGCTCGGCAGGCTCCTGCACGACCGCACGGCCGACAAGATCGCCGGCGTGGTGAGCCGGCTGCCGAACGCCGCGGCCATCGTCATCCCGTTCGACGTGCAGAACCGGGTCCGTGTCCTGCAGGAACGCCACGCCGTCAGCGACGGGACCGCGCCCGCGGCCGTGACGCCGCCGCCCGGGCCGCCCGCCGACGGCCTGACCTCCGAACCCCGGAACGTGCAGGCGAACGCCGCGGCCGCCACGCCAGGGGAGGAGAAGGCCGAGCCGCTGCCCGGCGCCGGCGGGTACGACCGGCCCATACCGCCACCCGGCGTCACCCCGATCGGCTCGATTCGTCAGCCCGGCCGGTACACCGTGGAGGGCCGCGTCCGGGTCGTCGAGGTCCGGTCGGTGGAACGCAACTCCGTGCTGGCCTGCGAGATCTCCGACTCCACCGGCGACCTGACCGCGCTGTACTACGGCCGCTCCCGCATTCCCGGCCTGATGTGCGGTTCCCGGGTCCGGTTCCGCGGCCCGGTCGGGATCAAGGACGGCGCCCCCGTCATGACCAATCCCGCCTACGAGCTCATCGTGCCCCAAACCGGAAAACCGTCAGCGGACGGACGGTAACCCGCACCTGGCTGAACAATCCGCGTTAGACCGCCGGGAAGAGCAGCTCGTACGCCGGGTTGATCATGACCGGCTGGCCGTCGGCCCGGATGCCGACCGGGCCGCGCAGGCGGATCCGGGCCCCGCACACGATGCCCGGGATGTGCGAGCGGCCGTAGAACATCGCCGTGAGGTTGCCGGATCCGTCGGAGATCTCGCAGGCCAGCACGGAGTTGCGTTCCACCGGCTTGATCTCCACCACGCGGACCCGCCCTTCGACGACGGCCCGGCCCGGCCGGCGATCTCGCCGATCGGCGAGACACCCGATTCGTCCGCCACCGGGCCGTTCGCTTCGGCTGGCTGGCGTCCCGTCACCCGGCCGTGCACCGGCGCTGGCGAGCCCTGGGCGGGCGGTCTGGCGGCCGGGCTGTGCTTGGCCGCTACTTCCGCCTCTCCGGACCCGATCGGCCCGGCGGCGCCGTTGCCGGTCGCGGCCTTGGCGGCCTGGCGTTCCTGGAGGACCCGGACGCGGCTCTCGACGTCGTAGGGGATGATCGTCGCGGCGGATCGCGGGATGCGGCTGACCACCGCCGCGATCTTGTCTGCGGTACGGTCGTGCAGCAGCCGGCCGAGCAGCGCTGAGTAGCTCCGCCGCGGCAGCACCACGGTCACGTGCGTGCCGGGATCGGTTGCTTCTCGCTCGACCAGTTCGGCGGCCGCCCGCAGGAGCCGGCGGTCGGCCACGTCGATGAAGTCGAGCGTGACGCCGCGGTCGGCCCGGGTCCACTTCTCCCTGAGCTTGTCGGCCCGGACGCTGTCGATGACGAAGTGCACCGCGCGGATGGTGGTGGGCCGCATGCTCCGCGCGTACCGGAGCGCGGCCAGGGTGGCCAGGTCGAAGTTGTCCACGAAGACGAAGACGGTGCGGCGGCTGTAATGCGGCGGCGGCGGCGGCTGGTTCTCGGTGATCGTGTCGAGCACCTCGGTCTCGGCGGCGTACTCGCGGTTCATCCTGATCAGCGCCGGAACCAGGACGGCGAACAGGACGACGACCACCCAGGCGCCCTCGGCGAACTTGACGACCGCGAAGATGGCCACCACGGTCAAGGTGAGCACGCCCGCCGAGAAGTTGATGATCAGCTTGCGCCGCCAGCCGGGCCCCCGGTGCTTGGTGTGGTACTTGGCCATGCCGAAGCCGGCCATGGAGAAGGCGGTGAAGACGCCGATGGCGTACAGCGGGACCAGCTTGTTGACGTCCGCGTCCTTGATGATCAGCAGTGCGCTCGACACGATGGTCAGCAGGATGATGGCGTTGGAGAACACCAGCCGGTGGCCGCGCTTGAGCAGCCACCGGGGCAGGAACGAATCACCGGCCACATAGCTGGTCAGGAACGGGAAGCCGTTGAAGCTGGTGTTGGCGCCGGTGTACAGGATCAGCATGGTCGCGCCCTGGATCACGAAGAACAGGGCCTGCCCGATGAACGTGTGGCCGAAGATGATCTGGGCCTCCTGCGCGAGCACGGTCGGATAGCCGGCCGTGCGCGGCGTCGCGTGCGTGGTGTGCGCCAGCCAGGAGATGCCCGCCACCAGGGTGCCGAGGATGGCGCCCTCGGTCATGAGCACCTTGCGAGCGTTGCGGCCCTCCGGCGGCCGGAACGCGCCGACGGCGTCGGAGACCGCCTCGATGCCGGTCAGCGACGCGCCGCCGTTCGCGAACGCGCGCAGCAGGACGAAGATCATGGCCCCGGTCAGCAGTCCGGACGAGCCCGAGCCGATCGGATAGGCTCCGGGCAGCGTATGCGGGTCATACGGCGGCGGCAGCGTCCCGAGCGCCTCGCGGATAAGCCCGACGACGATCATCAGGATGACTGCGCCGGAGAACAGGTAGGTCGGCACCGCGAAGGCCCGGCCGGCCTCCTTGAGCCCCCGCAGGTTCCCGAAGCACATCAGCAGGACCACGCCGACGCAGATCTCGAGCTTGTAGGGGCCGATCCCCGGGAACGCGGAGGCCACCGCCGCCGTGCCCGCCGCGACCTGCACCGCCACCGTCACCACGTAGTCGATGAGCAGCGCCACCGCGCACACCTGGGCGATGCGCGGGCCGAAGTTCTCCCGCGCCACCACGTACGAGCCGCCCGGCCTGATGTAGACCATGACGATCTCGCGGTAGGACAGCAGCACCAGCACCATGACGAACAAGATGACCAGCGTCATGGGCAGGATCAGGGTGAACGCGGCCAAGCCGACGTAGGGCACCAGCGCGATGAGGATCTCCTCGGTGCCGTAGGCCGAGGAGGAAATGCCGTCCGGCGACAGCACGCCGAGCGCGAGCGGGTTGGTCAGCCGCTGCTCACCGAGGTCCTGGTTGACGAGCGGCGGCCCGAGCAGCTTCCGCTTGGTCGAGTACCAGAACGTGTCGGGTAGGCCGCCGGTTCTCTCCAGCAAGGCTGCCGCTTTCCGCGTGGCCACTTAATCTGCGCCTTTCGTGCCGGACATCGCCTTTTGGGCGCCAGAGACTTCTTACCATCACCGCCAGTGTGGTCCTAACTTGACGGCATGTGCAGGAGATGCCGGGGTCATCGTGGTCTGTCGGGGAAGGACTACCCCGTATACGGCTCGTTCACCCGCTTGTGCCATGGTGGCGGCGGACGGCATAACCGCAGGCCCGTTAGCGTCGGAGTAAGAAGAGGCTTGTCATGACGACCACACCGGGAGCCGGCCCGAGTGCTCCGGCGGAGAACAAGGCCACCTTGCGCCTGTCGCGGCTGCTGAAGCGACCGGTGGCGGATAGTAGCGGTGAGCCGATCGGGCGGCTGGCTGACGTCATCGTCCGGCTGCGGGGAGCCGATTATCCGCTGGTCACCGGCTTGGTGGCCGCCGTCGGCGGCCGCGAGATCTTCGTGCCCATCGACCAGGTGAGCAACTTCGACGGCGATCCGCTCCGGCTGTCCAGTGCCCGGCTCTCGCTGCGGCACTTCGACCGCAGGGAAGGGGAGGTGCTACTCCGGGCCGATGTGCTCGGTCACCGGTTCATCGACGTGGAGAACGCTCGCCTGGTCCGCGCGGCCGATCTCGAGCTGGCCAGGGACGGCGAGGAATGGGTGCTGGCCGGAGTCGACACCCGGCGGCGCCCGCGGCGGCTGTTCGGGCTGCTCGGCCCGGAGAGCCGGGACGACAGCGCCCGGCTCAGGGACTGGCACGACTTCGAGTGGCTCATCGGGCACGAGAGCAGCGCGCGGCTGCGCGGGCCGTTCGCCCGCGTCCGCAGGCTGAAACCGGCCCAGATCGCTGACCTGCTGGAGAACGCCTCCAAGGCCGAGGAGACGGAGATCTTGGGGCGGGTGCACGCGGACCCCGAGCTTGAGGCCGATGTCTTCTCCGAACTCGAGGAGGACCTGGCCATCCGGCTGCTCGGCGCGCGCACCGACGGGGAGATCGCCGGCGTGCTTTCCAGGATGCGGGCGGACGACGCCGCGGACGCGATCGCCGAGCTGCCGCAGCGGCGCAGGCAGCCGGTGCTCGACCTGCTGCCGTCCGGTCAGCGCGCCAAGGTGCTGACCCTGATGGGCTTTAACGCCGCGAGCGCTGGCGGCCTGATGGCGATGGACTTTGTTGCGCTGCCCACCATGGCTACGGTCAGCGGCGCGCTGACCCGGGTGCGCGAGTCCGCCCTGCTCCAGCCGGAGGCACTGACCAGCGTGCACGCCGTCGACGACGACGGCGGGCTGCGCGGCGTCGCCCGGCTGGTCACCCTGGTCCAGGCTGATCCGGGCGCCCGCCTGATCGACGTGTCCGATACCGATCCGGTCCGGGTCGGCCCGGACGCCGACATCACCGACGTCGCCGTCCTGATGACGGACTACAACCTCATCACCATTCCCGTGGTCGACGATGAGCGGCGCCTGCTCGGCGTGATCACTGTCGACGACGTGCTCGAGGTCACGCTGCCCGTGGACTGGCGGCGCCGTGAGGCCGCGGAGCCGCCGGATACGCATCACGGGGACGCCTGGTAACGACACGAGGCTGCGTCCGCCGCGGAGCAGTTGCGCGCCGGTCTGTTTACTCAAAGCACCGGCATGATCACTCGACGTAGGCCGGCGACGCTTACGCCGGCGCCGGGCAATCACTGGGCTGAGTTTGACCTGCGGTGCGAAACTGGTGACATGACTGACGCGTCGCCACGTTTCCGTTCGGTGCTTGACGGCTTCCCCGCTTACCAGCCGGGGCGGACGCCGGTCAGCGCCACCGGGAAAACCCACAAGCTCTCATCTAACGAATCACCTCATCCGCCGCTGCCCTCGGTGATGGAAGCCATCGCCGAGGCGGCGCGATCGGTCAACCTGTACCCGGATAACGGCGCGCAGGCCCTGACCCTGGCCATCGCGGATAAGTTCGGCGTACCGCCGGGACACGTAGCGGTCGGGTGCGGCTCGGTCGGCGTCGCGCAGCAGCTCCTCGAGGCCGTCGGTGAGCCCGGCGCCGAGGTGATATACGCGTGGCGTTCCTTCGAGGCGTACCCCACGCTCGCGGAATTGGCCGCGGCCGAGTCCGTCCGCGTGCCGCTGCGGGATGAGACGCACGACCTGGCCGCGATGGCGGACGCGATCACCCCGCACACCAGGCTCATCTTTGTCTGCAACCCCAACAACCCGACCGGTACCGTCGTTCACCGGGCCGAGCTTGCGGAGTTCCTCGACCGGGTGCCGGCCGATTGCCTGGTCGTGCTCGATGAGGCCTACCGGGAGTACATCCGCGACGAGGCCGTGCCCGACGGCATCGACCTGTACCGGGACCGGCCGAACGTCGCGGTCCTGCGCACCTTCTCCAAGGCGTACGGCCTGGCCGGCCTGCGGACCGGGTTCCTGATCGCGCACGAGCCGGTCGCGGCGGCCGTCAGGATGACGATGCTGCCGTTCACCGTGAACAGCATCGCGCAGGCGGCGGCGGTCGCGTCGCTGGCCGCGGCGGACGAGCTGCTCGAACGCGTGGAGCTCACCGTGAAGGAGCGGACCAGGGTACGCGAAGCCCTGGTCGCCGACGGCTGGGCGGTGCCGCCGACCGAGGCGAACTTTGTCTGGCTGAGGCTGGCGGAGCACACGGGGGAGTTCGCGGCGGCCTGCGCGGCGGAGGGCATCGCGGTCCGCCCGTTCGCCGGGGAGGGGGCCCGGGTTAGCATCGGCGACGCCGAGGCCAACGACGCGTTGCTGGCCATCACCCGCGCGTTCCCCCACCGCAACACCTGACCCGCCGCTCAGCGGAACGGCGTAAGCCGGGTATCGCGACTACGCCGGAGGCGGGCTGGTCAGACCCGGCCTCACCGCTCATCGCCGGGTTCGGTGACCCTGTAGGTGAAGACCTGCTGGCCGATGCGCAGGCTCCAGCCCGGCGGCAGCGGGCTCGGCTCGGCGCCGATCCGCGTCCACTGGTCGGCTCCGGGCGGGCTGATGTAGGTCCCGTGCATCGAGCCGACGTCACGGATCAGCACGGTGCCGTTATCCACGATGACGTAGGCGTGCACTCGCGAGATCACGTTGTCCGGGTCCTGAAGCAGGACCGGCGAGGCGGCGCCGTTGGCCACCGCGGGGTCAAGGTGCGGTTCCCGGCCGAGGACGTAGCCCCGGTCCAGGATGATGACCATCCCGTTCTCCGAGGTCAGGGTGCCCAGCGACGACGACGCCCGCACCACCATCGTGGGGGCAGGCTCCGGTCGGCCAGACGCCTCGGCCTGCGAGCCCGTCTGCACCAGCACGGTCGGCTGGTGCTCCGGTTCCCCGCCTGGTGAATCCCCGCCCCGCGAACCGCCCGCCCGGCGCCCCGGGGTGTCCGCCGACGCCGACCACGCAAACCCGCCGGCCCTCGCTGCGCCCGCGCCCGAGGCGGCTTCTGCCTCGGCCGGCTCTGCCTCGGCCGGCTCTGCCTCGGCTGGCTCTGCCTCGGCTGGCTCCGTCTCGGCCGGTTCCGGGGCGACGGCTTCCGCCCAGGCCGGTTCCGCGGCGATCGGCTCCGCTCCGGCCGGTTCCGGGGCGACGGCTTCGGCCTCGACCGGTTCCGGGACGTCCCGTTCCGGACGGAGGAAGCTCTCATCCCGGGCGGGTTCCTGCCCGGCGGCACTCGCCGCCCGGGTCAGCACGAAGCCCTGGCCGGGCACCACGCCGTCGCGCAGGTCTGACAGCGGGTCGGCCTGCACCGGCCTGCCGCCCGCGCTGCCGATCGTCAGCCGGTCGAACGCGCCGGGCACGATCTGGTCGACCCAGGTCAGCGCCTGCTCACCGGACAGCTCGCGAGTCGAGCCTCCCTCGGTGACCATGCACCACACCGCGCCGCGCAGGAACATGACCACGCCGTCGCGTACCGGGGCCACGATGCCGAACGCGGGAACCTCCCGGGACATCCGGCCGATGACCCAGGCGGCCAGCCGGGCCGCGATCGTGCTGGCCGGCACATGGCGGTCCGAGGCGACGGCGGCGGCGAGGTCAAGAAGCTCCCGCGCGGCCTCGTCCTGCCCGGCCGTCTCGCCCCGCGGGATCAAGATGGCCGTGTCCCCGAACCGCCCGACGAGGCCGTGGCCTGGCTCGATACCGATGTGCGTGGTCAGCTGTTCCATGGTGTCTTCCTCTCCGTGGCGGGCTAGCCGGGTCAGGAGTGCACTCCCTTGGTGGCGAGTAGCCACAGCGCCGAGGTCACCCAGAGCGCGATCAGTGAGACGAACACCACGCCGCCCAGCACGGGCCGTGCCCACCTGGGCATTTTGTCACGCTCGACCAGACAGAGCATCTTGGCTACGAACGCGCCGTAGAAGAGGCAGCCGAGCACCGAGTGCGCCAGCACGCGGACCGAATAGGTGTGGAATCCCAGCGCGTAGAGGCAGTGCACAATGACCGGCGTGCTCCCCTACCCGCCAGTGGCCCCATGCTCGAGGCCATGACGTGCGGCGACGGGTTAAGCGTCCGGCGGGCACGGCCGTGATGTCCGCGCCGAGGGCGTTGAAGCGCTGGGCGATGGCCGCGTGCCCGCGGTCGATCGGGTACCCGGGCGTGACGGTGGTCTCGCCCTCGGCGGCTAGGCCCGCCAGCACGAGCGCGATCCCGGTACGCAGGTCGTGCGCCACGACCTCGGCGCCCTTGAAGTTAGCCGGGCCGTGCACGATGACCGCGCTGCCGTCGAGTTCGACCTTGGCGCCCATCTTGGTCAGCTCGCCCACCAGGGTGTAACGCCCGTCGAAGATCGTCTCCCGGATGTAGCTCGCGCCGTCGGCCAGGCAGGCCAGGGCCATGATCGGCGACTGCAGGTCGGTGGCGAACCCCGGGTACGGGCTGGTGATCACGTTGATCGGGCGCAGCGGCCGGTCCATCCGAACCGACACCACGGCACCGTGGGTGGCGAACTCCACGCCCATCTGCTCCAGCTTCCACCGGACGACGCCGAAGTGGTCGAGAGAGGCGCCGACCAGGTTCACCTCGCCGCCGGTGATGGCCGCGGCCATCGCGAACACCCCGGCGTCGATCCGGTCCGCCATCACGGTGTGCTCGACCGCGGTCAGCTCATCGACGCCGTGCACGGTGATGAAGCCGGTGCCGCCGCCGGTGATCCGCGCGCCCATCTTGGTCAGGAACGCGATGACGTCGAGCACCTCGGGCTCTTGCGCGGTGTTATCGATGATGGTCTTGCCCGGCGCCAGCGATGCCGCCATGATCAGGTTTTCGGTACCGGTGTGCGACGGCGTGTCCAGGTACAGGTGCGAGCCCTGCAGCTTGCTGGCCTTGATGCGGATGACGGTCTCGCCCTCGTCGACGATGGCGCCGAGCCGGGCGAAGCCGCGGTAGTGGAAGTCCAGGTTCCTGTTGCCGAGGTTGCAGCCGCCGACACCCTCGATGACGGCTTCGCCGAACCGGTGCAGCAGGGCCGGCACGAACAGCACCGAGCTGCGGAACCGGCGCGCGATCTCGGCCGGGAGCACCGGGCTGGTCAGGTTGGACGCGTCGACGACCAGCGTCCGCTCGGCCTCATGGAACTCGACGACAGCGCCGACCGCCTCGGCCAGCTCGACGGCCCGGCGTACGTCTTCGATGGCTGGCACGTTGCGCAGCACCGTATGGCCGTTAGCCGTGAGCAACGCCGCCGCGATCATCTTGAGCGCCGCGTTTTTCGCGCCCTGCACGAAAACGGTGCCGTGCAGTGGAGCGCCGCCGCGCACGCGGTAGCTCGCCTCGGGTGCCTGAGTCATGGGTGTCAGCTTAGCCGGGAGAGGCGCTCGAATACCGGAGCAAGCCGTTCTACGTACCGTTCGGGGCGGAATGCCAGCTCTAGCCGGTCTTCCGGGAGGGACAGCCCGCGTGTCGCCGCCTGCTTGCGCAGGGTGTCGCGGAACGGCGTCCCGTTGTCCCAGGTGTCCATGGCCGCGGCCTGGACCAGGGCGTAGGCGTCCTCGCGGGTCATACCCTCGCTGACCAGCTCAAGCAGCACCGCGGCGGAGTAGATCAGGCCGCCGGTGGCGTCCAGGTTCGCGCGCATCCGGGCCGCGTCGACGGTCAGCCCCGACATCAGCCCGGTGGTGAGGTGCAGGACGTAGTCGGTCGCGATGGCGGCGTCGGGCAGCGCGACCCGCTCCACGCTGGAGTGTGAGATATCCCGCTCGTGCCACAGCGGGATGCCCTCGGTTACCGGCGTCACGTAGCCGCGGATCACCCGGGCCAGGCCGGCGATCCGCTCGGACCGGATCGGGTTCTTCTTGTGCGGCATCGACGAGGAGCCCTTCTGGCCCGCCCGGAACGGCTCGGCCAGCTCCCGCACCTCGGTCCGCTGCCCGTGCCGCACCTCCAGCGCCACCGCCTCGCAGACGGTCCCGAGCAGGGCCAGCGCGCTCACCCACTCGGCGATGCCGTCCCGCATCACCACCTGGGTGGCCACTTCCGCGGGCCGCAGGCCGAGGGCCGGCATGACCGCGGCCTCGATGGCGGGGTCGATGTTCGAGTAGTTGCCGACCGGCCCGGACAGCGTGCCCACGGCCACCGCCTCCCGGGCCCGCAGCAGCCGGTCCCGTGACCGTGCCATGGCGAACGCGAAGTCGGCCACCCGGTGCCCCCAGCTGTCCGGCTCGGCGTGGATGCCGTGCGTCCGCCCCGCCCGCAGCGTCCCGGCGTGCTCGAGCGCGTGGTCCCGCAGCACCGCGACCAGCTGGGTGGCCTTGGTCACCAGGATGTCAGTCGCCTCCGCCAGCTGCATCGCGAGCGCCGTGTCAAGCAGGTCCGAGGAGGTCATCCCGTAGTGCACGAACGCGGCCGCCGAGCGGGGGGTGGTGTTGTCGGCCCACGCGGTCAGGAACGCGATCACGTCGTGCTCGGTCACCGCCTCGATCGCCGCGACCGCCGCCGGGGTCGGCGGCGGCGCCGAGCGCACTGGCTCGACGCTCTCGGCGGGCACCGTGCCCGCCCGGGCGTGCGCCTCAAGCACCAGCAGTTCCACCCGGCACCACAGCTCGTACTTGTGCGCCTCGCCCCAGACCCGCCCCATCTCGGGCAGCGTGTATCGCTCGATCATGTATCCACCGTAGCGGCCGCGCTCGCCGCGGCGCCGCGCTCGTCAACCACCAGCGCAGCCGCCACGATCAGCGTCAGGACCGATCCGGCGCGCACGATCACCCGCTTGAGCCCGGCCGGCAACACGACGATCCCGAGGACCATCGGGATGTAGGCGTAGCCGGGGGAGGCCGTGAGCCTGCCGCTTCCGCGGTCATGCGCTACGTCGACGCGCGCTCGGCGATGTCATGCCGGTACCAACCACCGGGCATCCGGATCATTTCGGCGCGGGCGTAAGCCGCGGCCCGGGCGGCGGCGAGGTCCGGGCCCGAGCCGACGACGTTCAGCACCCGGCCGCCGGCTGACACGAGGTCGCCGGCCGCGTCGGTGGCGGTGCCCGCGTGCAGCACGTAGGCGTGGGGGTGGGCGGACGCTGGCACCACGTCTCGTTCGGCCTCAATGATTTTGATCTTTTCGCCCTTGACCGGGTGCTCCGGGTAGCCCTCGGCGGCGATCACCACCACCACCGCGGCGCCCGGATGCCACCGGGGCGGCGCGGCGCTGGCCAGGCCGCCGGTTGCGGCGGCCGCCAGCAGGGGCGCCAGCGGGGTGGCCAGCCGGTCCAGCACCACCTGCGTCTCCGGGTCGCCGAAGCGGGCGTTGAATTCGACCACGCGCAGGCCGGCCTTGGTCAGGCTCAGGCCGGCGTACAGCAGGCCGCGGTAGGGCGTGCCGCGCCGGGCCATGGCGTCGACGGCCGGCTGGATGACCGTGTCCAGCGCGCGTCCGGCCAGGTCGGCCGGGGCCCAGGGCAGCGGGGCGTAGGCGCCCATGCCGCCGGTGTTCGGGCCCCGGTCGCCGTCGTGGGCGCGCTTGAAATCCTGGGCAGGCAGCAGCGGGACCGCGGTGATTCCGTCGGTGACCGCGAACAGCGAGACCTCGGGGCCATCGAGGAACTCCTCGATCACGACCGTGCCGCAGGCGCGCGCGTGCGCGCGGGCCGCCTGCAGGTCGGAGGTGACCAGGACGCCCTTGCCCGCCGCGAGCGCGTCATCCTTCACCACGTAAGGCGGGCCGAACGAGGCCAGCGCCGCGTCCGCCGCCGTGCTCGTCCGGCAGGTCAGCGACGCCGCGGTGGGAATCCCCGCCGCGGCCATGACCTGCTTGGCGAAGGACTTCGAGCCCTCGATCATGGCGGCGGCCGCGTCCGGCCCGAAACAGGGGATCCCGTGCTCGCGCAGGACGTCCGCCGCCCCGGCGACCAGCGGCGCCTCCGGGCCGATCACCACCAGGTCCGGCCTGAGCTCGCGGGCCAGCGCGAGGATCCCGGCTGGGGTCGGCGGCGTGCCCGGGTGGGTTTCCGCGAGGGTGGCGATGCCGGGGTTGCCCGGGGCGGCGTGCAGGTCGGTCGTATCCCTGCTCAGCGCCCGGACGATCGCGTGCTCGCGTCCCCCGGACCCGATGACGAGAATGCGCACGGCGTGAGCCTACCGGCGCTTCGCTGGGCTGGTCCCGGGTTGGCTGGCTCCGGGTTGGCTGGCTCCGGGTTGGCTGGCTCCGGGTTGGCTGGCTCCGGGTTGGCTGGCGGAGCTCAGGGCAGCAGCGGGCGGAGCTGGAGCGTCTGATCCCGGCGGGGCCCGACGCCGACCGCGCTGACCGGGGCGCCGATCATCGTCTCCACGGCCGTGATGTAGTTCCGCGCGTTCGGTGGCAGCTCCTCGAACGTGCGGGCCTTCGAGATGTCCTCCACCCAGCCGTCGAGGTACTCATAGACGGGCACCGCGTGATGGAATTCGGTCTGGGTCATCGGGACCTCATCCTGCCGTATCCCGTCCACCTCATAGGCCACGCAGACCGGTACTTTCTCCAGCCCCGAGAGGACGTCGAGCTTGGTCAGGAAGTAGCCAGTGATGCCATTCACCCGCGTCGAGTACCGGGCGATGACCGCGTCGAACCATCCGGTGCGGCGCGCCCGGCCGGTGGTCACGCCGTATTCCGCGCCGGTCTTGCGCAGCCATTCGCCCTGCTCATCGCGGAGTTCGGTGGGGAAGGGGCCCTCGCCGACGCGGGTGGTGTACGCCTTGACGATGCCGATGACCTCCGATATCCGCGTCGGGCCGATCCCGGAGCCGACGCAGGCGCCGCCCGCGGTCGGCGAGGACGAGGTTACGAACGGGTAGGTGCCGTGGTCCACGTCGAGCATGGTGGCCTGCGCCCCCTCGAGCAGCACCACCTTCCCCTGGTCCAGGGCCTGGCCCAGGACCAGGCCGGTGTCGGCCACGTAGGGGCGGAGGCGTTCGGCGTAGCGTTCGTAGTCGGCGGCGATGGCCTGCGGCTCGATGCCGCGGCGGTTGTAGACCTTGCCGAGGATCTGGTTCTTCTCACGCAGCACGAGCTCGAGCTTCTTGCGCAGGATGCCCGGGTCGAACAGGTCCTGGACGCGGATACCGACCCGGGCGATCTTGTCGCCGTAGGCCGGGCCGATGCCGCGGCCGGTGGTACCGATCCGCGCGCTGCCCAGGTAGCGTTCCGTGACCTTATCCAGGGCCCGGTGGTAGGGCATGATCAGGTGCGCGTTCGCCGAGACCAGCAGCTTGCCGCAGTCCACCTGGCGGGCTTGCAGGCCGTCGATCTCGTCCAGCAGGACCTGGGGGTCGATGACCACGCCGTTGCCGATCACCGGGATCACATCCGGGGACAGCACACCGGATGGCAGCATGTGCAAGGCGTAGCTCTCGTCGCCGATCACGACGGTGTGGCCGGCGTTGTTACCGCCCTGGTACCTGACCACATAATCGACCCGGTCACCGAGCAGGTCGGTGGCCTTGCCCTTGCCCTCGTCGCCCCACTGGGCGCCCACAAGCACGATGGCGGGCATCGGATCATCCCTTCGGCTGGCGCACAGGCTCCGGCTCGACCTCTGCGGCTCTTTGGCGGGCCGGGCCTGACCGCGCATGATGAAGCCCCCGCACAGGCGCAAGCGCGGCAGGGGCTCTTGCGTTCTGAGATTACCCGCTATATCGGCAGGTAACCCAAGCGGGGATGATCCCGTTACGCCCGGCCCTGGCGGCGCCTGTCGGCCCTGATCGGGGCCTCGGGCCTCGGGGGCTCGTGCCGGGTGGCGACCTACCTCGCGGCGCGGCGGCTTGCGTGGCGGTCGGCGGCGCGGCGGCTTGCGTGGCGGCGCGGCTAGGGCGCGTGATTCCTGATCCGGGACCGGTGCGGCTGAGCCCGGCAATAGCACCCTGCACACTCTTTAGGCAGGCTGTCACAACCATGTCCAAGACACGAGGCCCCTCTAGCTTCTTCTGTACCTGGCACCCGGATATGTCTGCAGTTTCTGGGGCTATCACCCCAGAAACTGCAGACATATCCCCGGCTGGGGCCGGCGGCCTGCCGATCCGCTGCTGCCTTCGCGGTCGCCCCTTCCCGGCGCCTGCCCGGCGCCTGCCCGGCCGCGCCTGCCCGGCCGCGCCTGCCCGGCCGCGCCTGCCCGGCCGCGTCGGCCTGAGCGGTCAGCCCGGCCGCCGCAGCAGGCTGCGTAGGAAACCGTACGGCTACGGGTGGCTGGCGGGGAGTTCGGCGGTCAGTGTGGCCGCGGCCGTGGCGCTGCTGTCCTGCAGGAAGTCCGCGCAGCGCGTGGCCTCGTCGTCCTCACCGATCGCGGCGGCCGTGACGGCCAGCATGTGCAGGGAGCGCAGGAAGCCCTGGTTCGGCTCGTGCTCCCACGGGATCGGGCCGTGCCCCTTCCAGCCCGCGCGGCGCAGCTGGTCCAGGCCGCGGTGATAACCCGTCCGCGCGTATGCGTAGCCGGTGACGGCGTCGCCCTGCGCGAACGCCCGCTCGGCCAGGGCCGCCCAGGCCGCCGAATAGGCCGGGAAGCGGGCCGCGACGTCCGCGGGCGGCTCGCCCGCTCGCAGCATGGCCGCCGCCTCCTTCTCTTCCGGCAGGTAGGTGGGCGGCGGCCCGCCGAGCAGGTTCTCGCGATTCACGTGCCATCCTTCGCTATAGCGGCTTCAGCTGACGTGGTGACCGGCGGACATCAGGTCCTCGCAGGCGTGGGTGACCCGGGCGCCCATGCCCGCCTCGCCCGCCTTGCCCCAGCTGCGCGGATCGTACACCTTCTTGTTGCCGACGTCGCCGTCCACCTTGAGCACGCCGTCGTAATTGGCGAACATATGGCCCGCGACGGGCCTGGTGAACGCGTACTGGGTGTCCGTGTCGATGTTCATCTTGACCACGCCGTATGAGATCGCCTCCCTGATCTCCTCGAGCGCGGAACCCGAGCCGCCGTGGAAGACGAGGTCGAACGGCTTCTCCTGGCCGTACTTGGCCCCGACGACCTCCTGGATCTCCTTCAGCACGGCCGGGCGGAGCTTCACGTGGCCCGGCTTGTAAACGCCGTGCACGTTGCCGAACGTCGCCGCCAGAATGTACCGGCCCCGCTCGCCGAGCCCGAGGGCCTCCGCTGTGGCCAGGGCGTCTTCCGGCGTGCTGTACAGCTTCTCGTTGATCTCGCCGACAACTCCGTCCTCCTCACCGCCGACGACCCCGATCTCCACCTCCATGACGATGCGGGCGGCCGCGCACTCGGCCAGCAGCTCGGCGGCGATCTGCAGGTTCTCGTCCAGCGGCACGGCTGAGCCGTCCCACATGTGGGACTGGAACAGCGGCTCCTCGCCGCGCGCGACCCGTTCCCTGGAGATCGCCACCAGGGGGCGCATGTAGCCGTCGAGCTTATCCTTCGGGCAGTGGTCGGTGTGCAGGGCGATGTTGACGGGATATTTGGCCGCGACGACGTGCGCGAACTCGGCCAGCGCGGTCGCGCCGGTCACCATGTCCTTGACCGCGGCCCCCGACAGGTACTCTGCGCCCCCAGTCGATATCTGGACGATCCCATCACTGCCGGCGTCAGCGAATCCGCGCAGCGCGGCGTTCAGCGTCTGGCTTGAGGTCACGTTGACGGCGGGGTAGGCGAAGCCCCGCTGCTTAGCCTTATCAAGCATCTGCGCATAGACGTCTACGGTCGCGATAGGCATTGCGAATAACTCCCTTGGGCGTGGACCTGACCCACTTTAGACATGAAGCAACAATGAAGATGCACCGGGCAGTGCCTGGCATGAGGTACAAACGAGAGCCATGGAGAGCTTCCTCACCTCGGCAGGCTATGCCGCGCTCATCCTCTTGGGATTCCTTGAGGCAGCGTGCATCCCGATCTCGTCCGAGATCACGTTCGGCTTCGCCGGAGTGCTGGCGTACCAAGGGCACCTTAACCTGGCCCTGGTCATCATCATCGGCTCGTTGGCCGAACTCGCCGGATCCTACGCCTCCTACGCGGTCGGCCGGGTCGGCGGCAAGCCGCTCGTGCACAAGCTCGGCCGGTACGTCTTGGTGACGGAGTCCGACGTTAACCGCGCCGAGCGCTTCCTCGAGGGCCGGGGCGCGTGGGCTATTGCGGTAGGACGCATGTTGCCGTTCATCCGGGCCTTCACCTCGATCGTCGCGGGCCTGGTGCGGGTACCGGCGATCCGCTTCGGCGTCTTCAGCCTGATCGGGACGGTCATCTACGCCACGGTGCTCTCTGTCATCGGCTACGCGCTCGGCAGCGAATGGACGCGCGTCAGCCACGGGCTGACCATCGTGGGGTACGCCCTGTTCGCCATCGTGGTCATCGCGATCGTCGGGTTTGTCCTGTACCGCCTGCGCCAGTTCCGGCGTGAGGCCGCGGCCGGGACCCTGCCGCCGGAGTTCGCCGAGCCCGGCCGGCCTGGCCCGACTGGCCCGGCTGGGCCGGCCGGGCCGACTGGGCCCCGGCACGCAGAGCCCCGGCATGCGGCGCCGCGGTCGGACGGCTAGGCAGGCTAGGTCATACGCCGAGTTCGGATAGCTCGTAGGCCGCGCGGAACGTCAGCCCGCGTCCGGCGATATTTTCCCTGGCGCCCCGGTTGACCAGTACCGCTACCCCCACGACCTCGGCCCCGGCCTCGCGCAACGCGTCCACCGCGGTGAGCGGGGAAGCCCCGGTCGTCGAGGTGTCCTCGACCGCGAGTACGCGCAGGCCGGCCACGTCGGGACCCTCGATCCGGCGCTGCGTGCCGTGCTCCTTCTCCTTCTTCCGGACCACGAAGGCATCGACGGGCGTGCCCCGGCTGGCCGCAGCGTGCATGATCGCGGTGGCGACCGGATCGGCGCCCATGGTCAGCCCGCCGACCGCCTCGTAGGCCAGGTCCCAGGTGAGGTCGAGCATGACCCGGCCGGCCAGCGGGGCCAGCCGCCCGTCCAGCAGGATCCGGCGTAGGTCGACATACCAGTCGGCTCGCTGCCCGGAGGACAGCACGAAATCGCCGTGCACGACGGCCTTCGCCTTGATTGCCTCGAGCAGTTCCGCGCGGTCGCTCACGGTAGGTGATCCTACGGGACGTGGCTAACCGGCGGCTGGTGGTCCGCCGGCGCCGGTTCCCCGTCCTCCTCAAAGCGGCTGGCGGGGTAGTACGGTCCTGCAGGCAGGGGGAATGCGCGGAAAGGCATCCGTGCGAAGGTTACTTCACTACTCTTATGGGCGTCGGGTCTGTATCGGTTCCTGGACAAACCCCGCAACGTTGAGGGCAAGGAAGGAGGGGCCGTGGATCGCTGCGCGCTGTTCGTCGACGCAGGTTACGTGCTCGCGGATGGTGCCATGGCTGTGCACGGGACCCGCCGCGGCGAGTCGGTCTCCTGGGACTACGAGGGGCTGTTGCAGCTTCTGTCCAGCCTGGCCAGAGAACGGTCGGGGCTGCCCTTGCTCCGCTGCTACTGGTACGAGGCCACCGTGGACGGTCGCCGCACCTCGGAGCAGGACGCGCTGGCGGATGTGCCGGGCATCAAGCTCCGCATCGCGAAGATCCGCCCCGGCCGACGCGAGGGCGTGGAAACCGAGATTCACCGTGACCTGACCACGCTGGCCCGCAATAACGCGATCAGCGACGCGCTCGTGATCAGCGCGGAGGAAGACCTAGCTCAGGTCATCGCCGACGTACAGGACCTTGGCCTGCGGGTTACCCTCGTGCACATCGCGGTGGACGGTAACTGGACCATCTCGCGCGCGCTCCGCCAGGAGTCCGACGACATCATCGAGATCGGCGGTGAGCACCTGCGGCCCTACGTGGAGCTGATCGCAGGCGCCGAACCCGTCCATTCCGACGAGCAGGAAAGTGCCGAGCATCCGGCGGCCAGGCCACTGGCCAACGGCCACTCGCTGGCGGGCGCGGGGTCGTACCAGCCGCTGCCCGCGGCGGCGAACCACGCGCCTCCGGCCATCTATACCGCGCCGGTCGTGGCGGAGTACCAGCGGCCCACGCCGCAGCTGCCAAGGGTGACGACGCGTGAGGAAAGGCAGCGGGAGGAAAGGTCGCGTGACGAAAGATCCCGCGACGACCGGTCTCGTGACGAAAGGTCCCGCGAGGAGAGATCCCGCGAGGACAGGTCCCGCGAGGACCGGCCGGTACAGCCCGCCGTTAACGGCGACGTGCAGCCCCAGGCCCGCCCTGACCTAACGGCCCGCCAGGACATCCCGGCCCGCCAGGACATCCCGGCGCGGCCGGACATCTACGCGACACCCGTAACGCCCGCCCGCAGCCGCCCGGACCGGCAAGACCGGCAAGACCGGCAAGACCGGCAGGACCGCCCGGACCGGCTGGAGCCGTCGACGCCGAACCCGCCCACCCGAGCGCGCGCCACCGAAGAGGCCACCGGGTACCCGCCGGGACCGCAAGGCCCGCAGGAAGGCGCACCCGGGGTCAGCGGGCTCTCTGGGGGCACTGGCCCGGAGCCCATCCAGGCCTCGCCGGGACAGCTGAGGCGGTTGCCATCCGCGCGTCCTCCAGCCAGCCAGGGGCCGATGGGGCAGATTGGGCCGATGGGAGGCCAGGGACCGATTCCGGTGCCCTCGGGCCAGCACGGCGGCCCAGGCCAGGGAGCGCCCCGCAGTGCGCCCTATACCGGTCCCCAGCCGGTCCTGCCGGCTGCGGCGTCCGGCGGCTACCTGCCCGCGGGCGGGGTCTCCCTCGCGGAGGCCGTGCAGGCCGCGCACGAGGAAGGCCAGGAGTTCGGCGGGTCGGTGGCCAGGGACGCGCCTGCGCTCTGGCTGGAGGCGGTGCTGGCCAGGAAGCCGCGGATGCCGTCAGACCTGGAGGCCCGGCTGCTGCAAGGCTCGGCCCTGCCGATCGACTTCCTCCTGCACGACGAGGTACGGCATGCGCTGCGGCGCGGATTCTGGGACGCGCTTGAGCGCACTCGCCGATAAACGAACCGTTAAAATCGAGCCGGTAAAACGAGAAGACGCCCGGATTGTCCACGGCATCGGTGGGTAGGGTCTTTAAGGTGGTTGCGCTGTCCCCCGAGCTTTTCGACGCCATCGAGATGAACGCGGCCCGTACCGGCAACCACAAACGGGCCGCGGTGCGGATGGGCCGCCTGGCGGCCCAGGCCAGCCCCGCCGGGATGTCGCGGGCCGAGGCGCACATGCGGGCGGGTGAGCAGTGGCTGCTCGCCGACGACCCCGAGGAGGCGGTCGGGGAGTTCCGCATCGCGATCGCTGACGCCGGGCCGACATTCGACGACCCGAAGGTCCCGCTGGCCCGCGCGTTTTTCGCGCTCGGCCGCACCGCGGAGGCCGAAGCGCTGCTCCGCGAGCTGAAGGAATCCGACGGCCGGTCTCTGGCTCGTACCTGCGACCTGGTGGCTGAGCTGCTCACCGAGCAGGGCGACCTGGCGGGCGCGCTGGACTGGGCTACCTCGGGCGTGGACGCCGTCATGAGCGGTGACGACCGCGCTGAGCTCCAGTTGCTGCTGCGCCTGCGGTTCCGGATCCGCGTTGATCTCGGCCTGCCCGAGGACGACTACGACAAGATGCTGGATACCCGGCGGTCCGGCCCCGCGGCCGGGGTCTGAGACCCCGGCCGCAAGGCACCGAACTCCGCTACACCCGCTCCGTCCGCTTGACGATGAGGGCGTCCCTGGCCTCGTCTACGTCGACCTTGACCTCGTTGCCGTCGACGATCTGCCCGGACAGCAGCGCCCGGGCGAGCTGATCGCCGACCGCGGACTGGACCAGGCGGCGCAGCGGCCGCGCGCCGTACACCGGGTCGAATCCGGTCACCGCCAGCCATTCCTTCGCCGCGGGGGTCACGGTCAGCGTCAGCCTGCGCCCGGCCAGCCGCAGCGCCAGCCGTTCGACCTGCAGGTCGACGATCTGGGTGAGCTCGCCGATGGACAGCGCGTCGAACACGATCACGTCGTCGAGCCGGTTCAGGAACTCGGGCTTGAACGCGGCCCGGACCGCGGCCATCACCGCGTCCCGCTTGGCCGCCTCGTTGCCGAAGGCGGGATCGGCGATGAACTGGGAGCCGAGGTTCGAGGTCAGCACCAAGATGGTGTTCCTGAAGTCGACCGTGCGGCCCTGGCCGTCGGTGAGCCGCCCGTCGTCGAGCACCTGCAGCAGGACGTCGAAGACCTCCGGGTGCGCCTTCTCCACCTCATCAAGGAGCACTACGCAGTACGGCCTGCGCCGCACCGTCTCGGTGAGCTGGCCGCCCTCTTCGTAGCCCACGTAGCCGGGCGGGGCGCCGATCAGCCGGGCGACCGAATGCTTCTCGCCGTACTCGCTCATGTCGATCCGGATGATGGCCCGCTCGTCGTCGAACAGGAACTCGGCGAGCGCCTTGGCCAGCTCGGTCTTGCCGACGCCGGTCGGCCCGAGGAACAGGAACGAGCCCGTCGGCCGGTCGGGGTCGGACACGCCGGCCCGCGCCCGCCGGACCGCGTCCGAGACGACCTGCACGGACCGCATCTGCCCGATCACGCGCCTGCCCAGCTCCTCCTCCATCCGGAGCAGCTTGGCCGTCTCCCCTTCCAGCAGCCGCCCGGCGGGGATGCCGGTCCACGACGACACCACGTCCGCGACATCATCGGGGCCCACCTCCTCCTTCACCATGGGCGCCGTAGCGGGGTTCACGGCCGCACCGCTTCCGTCCGATTGGGCCGAACGAGCCGTCGTGCTTGCCTCGGCCAGCTGCTCCTTGAGCGTGGGTATCTCGCCGTAAAGCAGCCGCGAGGCGGTCTCGTAGTCACCGTCGCGCTGGGCGCGCTCGGCCTGGCCCTCGAGGTCGTCGAGCCGCTTCTTCAGCTCGCCGACCTTGTTCAGGCCCGACTTCTCCTGCTCCCAGCGGGCCACCAGCGCGTCGAGCTGCTCCTGCCGGTCGGCCATGGTGGCGCGCAGCCGCTCGAGCCGGTCCTTGCTGGCCGCGTCTTCCTGGTTGGCCAGCGCCAGCTCTTCCATCTTCAGCCGGTCCACGGCGCGCCGCAGCTCGTCGATCTCGACGGGCTGGGAGTCGATCTCCATCCGCAGCCGGGAGGCGGCCTCGTCCACCAGGTCGATGGCCTTGTCCGGCAGGAAGCGGGCGGTGATGTACCGGTCAGAAAGCGCGGCGGCGGCGACCAGCGCCGCGTCGGAGATCTGCACCTGATGGTGAGCCTCGTAGCGGCCCTTGAGCCCGCGCAGGATCGCGATCGTGTCCTCCACAGAAGGCTCGCCCACGAGTACCTGCTGGAACCGGCGCTCGAGGGCCGCGTCCTTCTCGATCCGCTCGCGGTACTCATCCAGCGTGGTGGCGCCGACCATGCGCAGCTCGCCGCGGGCCAGCATCGGCTTGAGCATGTTGCCCGCGTCCATCGCGCCTTCCGCCGCGCCCGCGCCTACGACGGTGTGCAGTTCGTCGATGAACGTGATGACCTGGCCTTCGCTTTGCCTGATCTCGTTCAGCACCGCCTTGAGGCGCTCTTCGAACTCGCCCCGGTACTTGGCCCCGGCCACCATGGCGCCCAGGTCGAGCGCGATGAGCCGCTTGTCCCGCAGTGACTCGGGGACGTCGCCGGCCACGATCCGCTGCGCGAGGCCCTCGACGACCGCGGTCTTGCCCACGCCGGGCTCGCCGATCAGTACCGGGTTGTTCTTGGTCCGGCGGGACAGCACCTGGATCACGCGCCTGATCTCGGCGTCCCGGCCGATGACCGGGTCCAGCGCGCCGTCCCTGGCCTGCTTGGTCAGGTCGACGCCGTACTTCTCCAGCGCCTTATAGGTGTCCTCCGGGTCCGCGCTGGTCACCCGCGCGTTGCCGCGGATCTGGGCGAAGGCCTCGACCAGCGCGTCGGGCGTGGCGCCGTTGCCCGCGAGCACCGTCTTGGCGTCGCCGCCGTCGGTGGCCAGGCCGACGAGCAGGTGCTCGGTGGATACGTACTCGTCGTCGAGCTGCTTGGCCCGGCTGGCGGCGGTGGAGATCACCTTAAGCAGCGGCCGGGACATCTCCGGGGCACTCAGCGTGGCCCCGCTGGCGCGGGGCAGCCGGGTCAGGCGCTCTTCGGCCTGCTTCGCGACCAGCGCCGGGTCGGTGCCGACCGCGCGCAGCAGCGGACCGGTGGTACCGTCCGCCTGGTCGAGCAGGGCCAGGAGCAGGTGCAGCGACTCGACCTGCGGGCTGCCGTCCGCCGCCGCGCGGCGCACCGCGGTGGTCAGCGCCTCCTGGCTCTTGCGTGTCAGTTTGTCGTCCATCACTTATCTCCTCTGGGCTGTCCGCTTTCACCCGACGGCCCAGTCATTGGTTCCCATACCGCGACCCGGGCGCCGCGCACCGGCACGAGCCCGGATCGGTTATCACTGCTGCCCCGGCGCAGCTCGGCCAGCCGCGCCGCTACGGCGCGGGTGGATTCGAGCTCGACCCGCAGTTGCGAGAGCTCGGCGTGCAGTTCGGCGACGAGCCTTCGAGCCTGATCGAGCTCCCGGTGCTGGTCGAGGATCAGCTTGATGCCGGAGAGGTTGACGCCCTCTTCCTGCGAAAGCCGCTGGATCTCACGCAGCGCCAGGACGTCCCGCATCGAGTAGCGCCGGCCCCGGCCCGCGCTGCGGCCTGGCGAGACCAGGCCGAGCTTGTCGTAGGCGCGGAGCGTCTGCGGGTGCATGCCGGACAGCTGAGCCGCCACGGAGATGACGTAGACGGGCAGGTCATCCGATAGCTCGTAAGAGCTGCTCATGTCATCTCCTCCTCTCAGGCTTCTTTGGCCCGCTCGAGGAGTTCCTCGCGCGGGTCCGCCCCGGCCGTGGCCTCGCGCAGGTCCTCGATGGCACTGCGCGCCTTGCCGTTCAGGTTCTGCGGCACCATCACGTCGACGGTGACCAGCAGGTTGCCGTTAGTCCCGTCCTTGCGGCGCACGCCCTTGCCCCGGACCAGGAACGTCCGCCCGTTCGGGGTGCCCGGCGGGATCCGGACGGTGACCGGTGCGCCCCGGTGCGCAGGCACCTTGACCTCCGCGCCGAGGGTCAGCTCGGCGAACGTCACCGGCACGGTCACGGTCAGGTTGGAGCCCGACCGGCCGAACACCGGGTGCGGCTTCACGTGCACCCGGACGTACAGGTCGCCCGCCGGGCCGCCGCGCTCGCCTGGGGCGCCCTTACCCGCGATCTTGATCCGCTGGCCGTCGGCGACGCCGGCCGGGATCCGGGTCTGGATGGTGCGCGAGCTCATCGCCCGGCCGCTGCCCATGCAGTCGGGGCAGGGGTCATCCACCACCAGGCCGCGGCCATGGCACTCATGGCACGGCTCGGAAATCCCGAACGACCCCTGGTTCCTGCTCTCCTGGCCGGTTCCCTGGCAGGACGGGCACATCCTCGGTACCGTGCCTGCCTTGGCGCCGGTGCCATGGCAGGTCGGGCAAGGTCCCTCGCCGGTCAGTCGCAGCGCCACCGTGGTCCCGTCGACCGCGTCGCTGAAGTTCAGCGTGGTCTCGGTCTCGACGTCGGCGCCCCGGCGCGGCCGGTTCTGCGCGGTGGTGCGGGTGTTGCCACCGCCGAACACGCCGCCGAACAGGTCGCCGATGCGGCCGCCCGCGTCCCCGGCGCCGCTGAAGATGTCGCCCAGGTCGAAGCCGAAGCCGCCCTGTCCCGGCCGGGCACCCGTCGGCGCGCGGAAACCTCCGCCGAACAGCGAGCGCGCCTCGTCGTACTCCTTGCGCCGCTTCTCGTCGGACAGCACTGAGTACGCCTCGGAGATCTCCTTGAAGCGCTCCTCGGCCGAGGCGTCGCCCTTGTTGGCGTCTGGGTGGTACTTGCGCGCCAGCTTGCGGTACGACGCCTTGATCTCGGCCGGTTTGGCCGTCTTGGCGACCCCCAGGGCCTTGTAATAATCCTTCTCGAGGTAGTCCTTGGTGCTCATTGTCCGTCTCCGCTCGCCTCCGGGCCGCTTTTAGGCGCTGCCTTCCCTCGTCGCTCCTTCGTCGCTCCTCAGTCCAGGCAGCGCCGCGGCCCTTTGGCTCGCTCCGACCCGGCGGCTCGCTTCGCTCCCCGCCAGGGGGTCAGTTGCCTTCCTCGCCATCGGGCCAGTCGGCTTCGTTGCTGCTGCCGTCGGGGCCGGTCGCGGGTTCTGCGACGGCGACCCTGGCGGGGCGCAGGATCCTGTCTCCGACCTTGTAGCCCGGCTGCAGGATCTCGACGCACGTGTCCGCGGCGACGTCGGATGAATAGGAGTGGGTCAGTGCCTCATGGATCTTGGGGTCGAACGGCTCGCCCTTTTCCCCGTAGGTCACCAGGCCGAGCCGGCTGGTGGCCGACTGCAGTGAGTCGGCGACCGACTTGAAACCACCGGACAGTTCGCCGTGTTCCCTGGCCTGGTCGATGGCGTCCAGCACCGGCAGCAGCCCGGCGAGCGTGCCTGCTACGGCCTGCTCGCGCACTGCGGCCCGGTCCCGGTCGACGCGCTTGCGGTAGTTGGCGTACTCCGCCTGCAGGCGCTGCAGGTCGGCGGTCCGCTCCGCCAGCTGAGCCTCGAAATCTTCAGCCTTGGTGCCGTCGTTGACCGCGGTCTCCGGCTTGCCGCCCACGGCGGCCTCCTCAATACCCACTTCTGGAACCTCTTCGGGGTACTTCTGCGTTTCCTGTGCGTCCTGGTTTTCTCGTGATCCGGTGGACCTGGCGGATCCGGACGACTCGGCGGTCTCAGCGGCCTCGGCCACGGCCGGCACCTCTGGTGCCGGCCGGCTGAGATGCCGCGTGCTTCCCCCGAACCTGACCGGTTACCGGGTCGATGCGCCGGCGGTCATGAATGACCGGTCCGGAGCCCGGCTCCTCGGATGCTGGCATCAGGCCGCTCCGCCCTCGCTAGCGTTGCCCTCGTCCACGATCTCGGCTTCGACAACCTCGTCGTCAGCAGGCGTCTCGGCACTGCCGTCGGCCGAGCCTGACTGCGCGCTGGCCTGCTGGGCCTGGGCCTGCTGGTAGATCGCGGTGCCCATCTTCTGGCTGACCTGCGCGGCGTGCTCACTGGCCGACTTGATCGCGTCGGTGTCGTTGCTCTCCAGCGCCTTCTTCACCTCAGCGAGAGCCTCGCGCACCTCGGACTTGATCTCCTCGGGCACCTTGTCCTCGTTCTCGCCGAGGAACTTCTCGGTGCTGTAGACCAGGCTGTCGGCCTGGTTGCGGATCTCGGCCTCTTCGCGGCGCTTGCGGTCCTCCTCGGCGTACTGCTCGGCATCCCTGACCATCTTCTCGATGTCGTCCTTGGGGAGCGCCGACCCGCCAGTGATCTGCACCGACTGCTGCTTGCCCGTGCCCAGGTCCTTGGCGGACACGTTCACGATGCCGTTGGCGTCGATGTCGAAGGTGACCTCGACCTGCGGCACGCCGCGCGGCGCGGGCGCGATGCCGGCCAGTTCGAACATGCCGAGCTTCTTGTTGTACGACGCGATCTCGCGCTCACCCTGGAAGACCTGGATCTGCACCGAAGGCTGGTTGTCCTCGGCGGTGGTGAAGATCTCCGAGCGCTTGGTCGGGATGGTGGTGTTCCGCTCGATCAGCTTGGTGAAGATGCCGCCCTTGGTCTCGATGCCCAGCGACAGCGGGGTCACGTCGAGCAGGAGGACGTCCTTGACCTCGCCCTTGAGCACGCCGGCCTGCAGGCAGGCGCCGACGGCGACGACCTCGTCCGGGTTGACGCCCTTGTTCGGCTCCTTGCCGTCGGTCAGCGACTTGACCAGGTCGACCACCGCGGGCATCCGGGTGGACCCGCCGACCAGCACCACGTGGTGCAGGTCATCGAGCTTGATCCCGGCGTCCTTAATGACCTGCTGGAACGGCGCCTTGCAGCGGTCGAGCAGGTCGGAGGTCATCCGCTGGAACTCCGCGCGCGTCAGCTTGGCGTCCAGGTGCAGCGGGCCGTCGGCGGAGTGAGAGATGTAAGGCAGGTTGATCTGCGACTCCATCGACTGCGACAGCTCGATCTTGGCCTTCTCCGCGGCCTCACGCAGCCGCTGCAGCGCCATCTTGTCCTTGGACAGATCGATGCCGTAGCCGTTCTTGAAGTCCTTGACCAGCCAGTCGACGATCCGCTGGTCCCAGTCGTCACCGCCGAGGTGGTTGTCGCCGTTGGTCGCCTTGACCTCCACGACGCCCTCGCCGACCTCGAGCAGGGACACGTCGAAGGTGCCGCCGCCCAGGTCGAAGACCAGGATGGTGGCCTCGCCCTCCTTCTCCAGGTGGTAGGCCAGCGCCGCCGCGGTCGGCTCGTTGATGATGCGGAGCACGTTCAGCCCCGCGATCTGCCCGGCCTCCTTGGTGGCCTGGCGCTGCGCGTCGCTGAAGTACGCCGGGACGGTGATGACCGCGTCGGTGATCTTCTCGCCGAGGTAGGCCTCCGCGTCCCTCTTAAGCTTCTGCAAGACGAAGGCGCTGATCTGCTGGGGAGTGAACTTCTTGCCGTCGATGTTGACGGACCAGTCGGTACCCATATGCCGCTTGACCGAACGGATCGTCCGGTCCACGTTGGTGACGGCCTGCCGCTTGGCGACCTCACCGACTAGTACCTCCGCGTTCTTGGCGAAGGCCACGACCGAGGGAGTCGTCCGTGAGCCCTCGGCGTTGGCGATGACCGTAGGCTCTCCGCCCTCAAGAATGGCGACGACTGAGTTGGTCGTCCCTAGGTCAATCCCTACCGCACGTGCCATGAGCTGTCCTTGTGTGTGTGAAGTTGATTAGTCCGGGCCCAAGCTTGCCAGCGAGGGCCGCTGCCGTCAAATGACTTGAGTCACTTAGGCTCAACTTAAGTCAGCCGTCGGTCATTCCCGTCTCCGTCGACAACTTTCCGCCGCCGCCCCGCCCGCGCCCCGGGCCTCGCATCCACGCTAACTCCCCACGTCAGTGTCGCAGTCGGTCCGCGTCCGCGATGCGTCCGGTAGACCCTCACCTGTAACAGGGCTCCCGCCAGCCACCTAAACCCCGCGCCCGTGATCCGTCGATACGTATGGTTGCCGCACCCTGCACCCTCTTTCGTGCAGGGTGCGGCAACCATGCCATAGAAACAGGGCTCGGCCGCCCCAGCGAGGGCGGGGCCAGTCGCCGGCAAGCGCTAGCGCGAGTCTGCGGGGCCCGTAACCACTTCCGGATCCGGGATCCGGAAGCGCGGTGTATTCGCGGCCCGCGGACGGTATTCGCAGGTCCGGCGCGAACAGCAGAGCCCGGCCAGCCGCGGTCCGGATCCGGGCGATATCCAGCTGCGCCGGACAGCGCCCAGCCAGCAATAGGTATAATAAGTTATATGATAAGTTCTGGGGAACCCGGCAGTGGAGACATTGCGCACAGCTGATCATGGTGGACACGCCCGCCGGGCTACGCTTGAGCTTCGGATAACGAGGAGGTTCGCGTGGTTCTGCGGATGACCGTCGGCCTGGTCCTGACCGTGGTGGCGCTGGGGATCGCGGGGCGCCGGCTGTGGTGGCTGAAGCGGCTGGCGTTGACCGGGCAGCCCGCGCCGGAGCGGATCGCGGCGGTCCGGTCGCATCCGGGCCGGGATGTGGAGACCCAGGCGACCGAGGTGGTGGGGCAGCGCAAGCTGCTGAAGTGGACGGTGCCGGGCGCGGCGCACGCGGCGACGTTCTGGGGTTTCATCGTGCTGTTGCTGACGATCATCGAGGCCTACGGGGACTTGTTCTCCCGGACGTTCGCGATCCCGGGGATCGGGCACTGGGCGTTCATCGGGTTCATCGAGGACCTGTTCGCGGTCGGGGTGCTGGCCGGGATCATCACGTTCGCGGTGATCCGGCTCCGGAGCAACCCGCATAAGGAGGGCCGCGCGTCGCGGTTCTTCGGGTCGCATACCGGCGCCGCGTGGGTGGTGCTGGGCATGATCTTCGGTGTCGTCGCGACGCTGCTGCTGTACCGCGGCGCGCAGGTCAATACCGGCGTGTTCCCCTACGCGCACGGCGCGTTCGCCTCGCAGCTCGTGGGGCACTGGCTGGCTCCGCTGGGCTACGGGGTCAACAGCGTGCTGGAGGTGGTGTTCTTGCTCGGCCAGCTGGTCGTCGTGCTGGCGTTCGCGGTCATCGTGGTGTATTCCAAGCACCTGCACATCGCGCTGGCCCCGCTGAACATCCTGTTTTCCCGCCGCCCCGACGCGCTCGGCGCGCTGGAGCCGATGCGCAGCAACGGCAAGGTGCTGGATTTCGAGGAGGCCGACCCGGACACGGACGTGTTCGGGCTGGGCAAGATCGAGGATTTCTCCTGGAAGGGGCTGCTGGACATGGGGACCTGCACCGAGTGCGGCCGGTGCCAGTCCCAGTGCCCGGCCTGGGCGACCGGCAAGCCGCTGTCCCCCAAGCAGGTCATCTTGGACCTGCGCGACCACGCGTTCGCCAAGGCCCCCTATCTGCTGGCGTCCTCGGAGGAGGAACGAGCAGCCCTGCCCGAGGCGGTGCGGAAAGAGGCCGGGCGTCCCCTGGTCGGCACCAAAGACGATAACGGGGTGATCGACCCGGACGTTTTGTGGTCGTGCACGAACTGCGGGGCGTGCGTGGAGGAGTGCCCGGTCGACATCGAGCACATCGACCACATCGACGGGATGCGCCGGCATCAGGTGCTGATCGAGTCGGCGTTCCCGGTCGAGGCGGCCGGGATGCTGAAGAACCTGGAGAACAAGGGCGACCCGTGGGGGATGGGCGCGAACCGGCGCGGCGACTGGATCGGCGAGCTGGACTTCGAGGTCCCCGTGATCGACGGCACGATCGGGGAGGGGATCGAGTACCTGTTCTGGGTCGGCTGCGCGGGGGCGCTGGAGGACCGGGCCCGCAAGACCACCAAGGCCATCGCGACGCTGCTGCACGCCGCGGGGGTCGCGTTCGCGGTGCTGGGGCCGGCCGAGACGTGCACCGGGGACCCGGCGCGGCGGATCGGGAACGAGTTCGTGTTCTCGATGCTCGCGGCGCAGAACATCGAGACGCTGAATGCGGCGGCGGCGAAGACGGTCGTGGCCAGCTGCCCGCATTGCTTTAACACGATCGCGAATGAGTACCCGCAGCTGGGCGGGAACTATGAGGTGATCCACCACACCCAGCTGCTCGCCCGGCTGGTGGAGCAGGGCAAGCTGACCCCGGTGACCGCGGTGGAGGAGAAGGTCACTTATCACGATCCGTGTTTCCTGGGGCGCCATAACAAGGTGTACACGCCGCCGCGGGAGATCATCGACGCGGTGCCCGGCACCACCGCGCAGGAGATGCCCCGGTGCAAGAGCCGCGGGTTCTGCTGCGGCGCGGGCGGCGCCCGGATGTGGATGGAGGAGCGGATCGGCAAGCGGATCAACACCGAGCGGATCGAGGAGGCCCTGGCGCTGAACCCGGACACGATCTCCACCGCCTGCCCGTATTGCCTGGTCATGCTCGGCGACGCCGTCAACGCCAAGAAGAGCTCCGGCGACGCCGCCGACACCCTCGAAGTCGTCGACGTCGCCCAGCTCCTCGCCCGGTCCATGGCCCCGGCCCGCCCGGACCCGGGTGCCAGCGAGCAGGGCGCCGCGGCCGCCTCGGAAAAGTGAGGGCCGTAGCGCCGCGCCCCGTCCGTTCGGCCCGAAAATTCTCTTTTTTACCCGAACGGACGGTGTTGCCCGATCCTGACCAGCAGGCTGCCGGGTGGGGAAGGCCTGCTCACACCTTGGCGCGGTAGAAGTTCAGGTATGACCGCGATGGCGTGGGGCCGCGCTGGTCCTGGTACCTGGAGCCGTAGACCGAGGAGCCGTACGGGTGCTCGGCCGGGGAACTGGTCCGGAACAGGCACAGCTGGCCGATCTTCATTCCCGGCCACAGCTTGATGGGCAAGGTCGCCACATTGGAGAGCTCGAGCGTTACGTGCCCGGAAAAGCCGGGATCGATCCAGCCGGCTGTTGAGTGGGTGAGCAGGCCCAGCCGCCCCAGCGAGCTCTTGCCCTCCAGCCGCCCGGCGATGTCGTCGGGCAGCGTGACGACCTCGAAGGTCGACGCCAGCACGAACTCGCCCGGGTGCAGGACGAAGGGTTCTTCGTCGTCGGTCTCGACCAACCTGGTCAGGTCGGGCTGTTCCACCGCCGGATCGATGTGCGGGTAGCGGTGATTCTCGAAGACCCTGAAGTACCGGTCCAACCGGACGTCGATGCTGGACGGCTGGATCAGCTCGGGGGCGTACGGATCGAGCTTGACCCGCCCGGACTCGATCTCGGTCTTGATGTCGCGATCGGAGAGGAGCACCCTGGCAACCTATCTGTTCCGGTACGATGTCTGGGCGAACACAGTGCAGGCTGACCGGACGGCAAGCCAGCGCAGCTGCGCGCGGGTGTAGTTCAATGGCAGAACATCAGCTTCCCAAGCTGACAGTGCGGGTTCGATTCCCGTCACCCGCTCCA
>CAWJPF010000006.1:0-233396 GCA_963844625.1 uncultured Actinomycetota bacterium
TAACCCCCCCACCGGGGGCGGGCCTCACCCCAACATCGCATTAGCCCAGCTAGCAGCAGGGAGTTATGACGGAAAACCTGTTCATGAGCTCACCACCGCGCATTGCCTTCAGCACCCTGGCCTTCCCCAATGCCACCCTGGCCTCGGCCGCCTCGCTCGGCCGCCGCTGGGGTTATTCAGGCATCGAGCTCCGGCTCATCGACGGTGAGCTCATCGATCCGTCAATGCCCGCCGCCGACCGCGTTCGGGTCAAGCAGGCCGTGACCGCGGCGGAGCTGCCGGTCGTCGCGGTGGATAGCTCGATCCGCCTCACCGATGATGATCCAGGTCCTGAACTGCGCCAGTTCCTCGAGCTGGCCAGCGACTGGGAATCCCCGCTGGTGCGCGTGTTCGGCGGTGCGCTGGCCGCGGCCAACCCGGCCCGCCGGCAGCAGCTCCGGACCGCCGCACGGGCGCTGGAGTCCGCGGTGCCGCTTGCCGAACGGCTCGGCGTCGCCATCGGCGTGGAGACTCATGATGCCTTCTCCGCCTCCTCCGTCGTGGCCGAGCTGCTAGCTTTGGTCGACCCGCGAGCAGTCGACTCTGGAGCTGTCGGCGCGGTGTGGGACAGCCATCACCCGCACCGGATGGGTGAGCGGCCGGCCGAGGTATACGCGAACCTCGGCCCGCGTATCCTGCTCGCGCAGGTCAAGGACGCTCGGCGCCAAGCCGACGGCGACTGGCAGCTGGTGCTGCTCGGCGAGGGCGAGGTACCGATCAGGGAGATGCTCGGACTGCTGGTAGACGGCGGATACCCGCACTGGATCTCGGTCGAGTGGGAGAAACGCTGGCACCCGGAGATCGAGGAGCCGGAGGTCGCGCTTCCCCAGCACCTGGAGCTTCTCACCAAGTGGCTGGAGCTGTGAGTACGAGCCACGGCTTCGCGATCATCGGCACGGGGGTGATCGCGGCCGTGCACGCCGACGCGATCGCGACCTTGCCTGGTGCACGGCTGGTGGCCGTGACCGACATCGACGCCGGATTGGCGGTCGCCTTTGCCGGGACGCGCGGCTGCGAGGCCGAGCCCGATCTCGCCGCGCTGCTCGCCCGCGCTGACGTCGACGTGGTGTGCGTGTGCGTGCCGAGCGGCCTGCACGCCGAGATCGGGATCCGCGCGGCCAAGGCGGGCAAGCACCTGGTGGTGGAAAAGCCGATCGACGTCACCGTGGCGGCCGCCGACCGGCTCATCGAGGCGGCGCGCGCGGCCGGGGTGGCCCTGACCGTGATTTCCCAGCACCGTTTCGATCCCGACCTGATCGAGCTGAAGCGGCTGCTCGGCGCCGGGGCCCTGGGCCGGCTCGTGCTCGGTGAGGCCAGCACGAAGTGGTACCGCAGCCAGGCGTACTACGACAGCGCCGGATGGCGCGGCACCTGGGCGATGGACGGCGGGTCGCTGATGAACCAGGGCATCCACTACGTCGACCTGCTCCGCTGGTGCATGGGTCCGGTCGCCGAGGTCACCGCGGTCTGCGTCACGGAGGCGCACCAGATCGAGGTCGAGGACACCGCGCTGGCCGTCGTCAGGTTCAGCTCGGGCGCGGTCGGCACGATCGAATCGAGCACGGCTGCCTTCCCCGGCTTCCCGCAGCGACTCGAGATCACCGGCACGGAAGGCACCGTGATCATCGAGAACGGCTGGATCGTCCGCCGCGCGTTCGGCGCCGGGGCGCGGGCCGGCGGCGACGGCGGACCCGCAGACGGCGCCGGGCTGGGGGCGGCGGCCGCCGGGTCCGACCCGGCTGCGCTCGGCGTCACCAGCCACGCCGCTCAGATCGCCGATCTGCTGGCGGCGATCGACGAGGGACGCGAGCCCGCCGTTGGTGGCGAGGCCGGCCGTGAGGTGCTCGAGATCGTCTGCGCCGTGTACGAGTCGGCCCGCACCGGCCGGAACGTCACCCTGGGCTCCTGATGACCGTCACGCTGAGCGGGTTCGCCGACGAGATCTCGCCCGAGCCGCGCGAACAGCTCGCGGTGCTCGCCGCCGAGTCGATCACGCATCTGGAGCTGCGCAGTGCGTGGTCGGTCAACGTGGCCGACTTCACCGGCGAGCAGCTCGCCGGTTTCCGGTCGATGCTGGACGACGCCGGGGTCCGGGTCTCCGCGATCGGGTCGCCGATCGGGAAGATCCCGGTCGGCGCGCCCCTCGGTCCCGAGCTCGACCGGATGCGCCGAATCGCCGGCACGGCCCGCGAGCTCGGCACCACAATCGTCCGCGTATTCTCGTTCTTCATCCCGTCCGGCGAGCCTCCTGAACGTCACCGCCAGCAGGTCATCGACCGGATGGCCGCCCTCGCCGCGATCGCCGCCGAGCACGGCCTGATCCTGGCCCATGAGAACGAGAAGGAGATCTACGGCGATACCGCCGACCGGTGCCATGACCTGATCGCCTCGGTGGACTCCCCCGCCTTGCGGGCGACCTTCGACGCGGCGAACTTCGTCCAGTGCGGCGTCCGGCCCTTCACGCAGGCGTATCACCTGCTCCGCCCGTACCTCGTCTACCTTCAGGTCAAGGACGCGCTGGCGGCGACGGGCCAGGTGGTGCCGGCGGGCCACGGCGACGGGCAGGTGCGTGAGACGCTGGCCGCGCTGCGAGACTCTGGCTTCGCGGGCTTCGTGTCGCTGGAGCCGCACCTGGCTCAGGCCGGGCGCCACGGTGGTTTCAGCGGCCCGGACGGTTTCACCCGCGCCGCGCAGGCGCTTAAATCCTTGCTGACCGAGCTGTCGATCTCCTGGCGGTAAACGGGCAGGTATAGCAGGCTGTTCGTGGGCCCGGTCGCTGGACGCCATCGGCGGGGTGTTGACTGGGATCGGGCGGGTAGTGGCCGCCGGAATCGCAGACCCAGGAGGCGCTCATGCCAACCCCATCCGTCACGACCGACGCCGATCTCGCGTTCGCCGCCGAGCTTGGTCAGCAGCTGCGCGTTGACTCCGTCCGCTCGAGTACGTCGGCCGGGTCCGGACATCCGACCTCGAGCATGTCCGCTGCCGACCTGCTCGCGGTCCTGGTCAGCCGTCACCTGCGCTACGACTGGGACGAGCCGCATTACGACGGCAACGACCACCTCATCTTCTCCAAGGGGCACGCTTCGCCCCTGCTCTACTCGG
The DNA here is from genome assembly GCA_963844625.1 of uncultured Actinomycetota bacterium. Taxonomy (GTDB): domain Bacteria; phylum Actinomycetota; class Actinomycetes; order Streptosporangiales; family Streptosporangiaceae; genus Palsa-504. The sequence goes on from CAWJPF010000006.1 coordinate 3,145, forward strand.
TGTTCAAGGCCGTGGGGGTCGTCTCCGACGAGGAGCTGATGACCGGCTACCGCCGCTTCGGATCCCGGCTCGAGGGGCATCCCACCCCGGTCCTGCCGTGGGTCGACGTGGCCACCGGCTCGCTCGGGCAGGGCCTGCCCGACGCCGTCGGCGTCGCCCTGGCCGCCAAGTACCTGGACGAGCTGCCCTACCGGGTCTGGGTCCTGTGCGGCGACAGCGAGATGGCCGAGGGGTCCATGTGGGAGGCCCTCGACAAGGCCTCGCACTACAAGCTCTCCAACCTCGTCGCCATCGTGGACGTCAACCGGCTCGGTCAGCGCGGCCCCACCGATCTCTCCTGGAACATCGATGCCTACAGCCGCCGCGCCGCGGCGTTCGGCGCCCGGGTGTTCGCGATCGACGGGCATGACGTCGCCGCGATCGACGAGACCATCGCGGTGGCGGGCGATCTGCACGGCGACCAGCCGACCGTCATCCTGGCGCGCACCCTCAAGGGCCGCGGTTTCTCCGAGGTCGAGGACAGGGAAAACTGGCACGGTAAGCCGCTTCCGCAGGATATGGCCGAACGGGCGGTCATCGAGCTCGGCGGCCGCCGTGATCTGCTCGTCCGCGGTCCCCGGCCGGAGCAGGGCCTCCGCTCCCGGACCCTAGCCCTGGCGACCGACGCCCCCGCCGATATCAAGCTGCCGAGCTGGGACCTGGGTCAGAAGGTGGCCACCCGCAAGGCTTACGGGGAGACGCTCGCCGCGATCGGTGCGCGCCATGACGTGGTCGCCATGGACGGTGAGGTGAGCAACTCGACCTACGCCGACCAGTTCGCCCAGGCGTACCCCGAGCGGTACTTCGAGATGTACATCGCCGAGCAGCAGCTGGTCGCCGCGGCGGTGGGCTTCAGCGTGCGCGGCTACCGGCCGTTCGCCTCTACCTTTGCCGCGTTCTTCAGCCGGGCCTACGACTTCATCCGGATGGCGGCCATCTCGCAGGCCGATATCAGCCTCGTCGGCTCCCACGCCGGGGTCGAGATCGGCGCGGACGGCCCGTCCCAGATGGCGCTGGAGGACCTGGCCATGCTGCGCGCGGTCCAGGGCTCCACGGTGCTGTACCCCAGCGACGCCACCAGCACAGCCGCTCTCGTCCAGGCCATGGCCGACCTACCCGGCATCTCGTACCTGCGGACCACCCGCGGCGCCTACCCGGTGCTCTACGACGCCACCGAGACCTTCCCGGTCGGCGGCTCCAAGGTGCTGCGGTCGGCCAACGACGACCAGGTGGCCCTGATCGGGGCGGGAGTGACCCTGCACGCCTGCCTCGCAGCCGCCGACCAGCTCAAGGAGGAGGGCATCAGCGCCCGGGTCATCGACCTGTACTCGGTGAAGCCGATCGACACCCCGACGCTGCGCGCGGCCGCCGGCGCCACGGGGGGACGGTTGGTGCTGGTCGAGGACCACCATCCCGAGGGCGGCCTCGGCTCCGCGGTCGTCGACGCGCTGACCGCCGACGGACGCACCGATCTGGCCGTCGCTCACCTCGCCGTCCGCGAGCTGCCCGGATCGGGCACCAGCCAGGAACTGCTTGACGCCGCCGGGATCAGCGCCGAGCACATCGCGGCCGCGGCCCGGCGCCTGCTCGGGTAGCGGATCAGATGTTGCCGGCCAGGCCCCAGCGACGGCGGATGGCCTGGTCGGCCATGCTGAACAGCGTGTGCACCAGGATGCCGATGACCAGGATCACGATAATGATCGCGGTAGCGCTCTGCATGTCGGCCTGGTCCTGATCGGTAGAAAGCAGCACGCCCAGGGACGGCTGGTTGGCGATGATGACGAGCAGTTCGCCGGCCATCAGGCTGCGCCAGGCGAAGGCCCAGCCCTGCCTCAGCCCAGCCACGACCGCGGGCATCGAGGCCGGCAGGATCAGGTGCCGGTAGAGCGACATCCGGCGCAGTCCCATCATCGCGCCTGCCTTCAGCAGCAGCGGCGGAGTGTAGTCCACGCCCGCGATCAGGCCGTTGGCGATCGAAGGAGCCGCGCCGAGGACGATGACGAACAAGATGGCGCTGGTGTTGATCCCGAACAAGATGATCGCGAACGGGAACCAGGCGATGGACGGCATCGTCTGCAGCCCGGTGATCAGCGACCCGAAGGCAGCGCGCAGCGGCCGGATCCTGGACACCAGCGCGCCGATGACCGCGCCGATGAGCACAGCCAGGCCGAAGCCGATGACCGCGCGCTGCAGCGTGGTGCTGATGGCGTGCCACAGCAGGGCGGTCTTCAGCTGATCCCCCAGGTTGGCCAACGTCGCGCCCGGCCCGGGGAAAATGTCTTTCTTCCAGCCGCTGAGGTGAATCAGCTGCCATATCGCCAGGACGATGACGACGGCGAGCACCTTGGGCCACAACGACGCCCAGGCCCGCTTCGCCAGCTTGCGGCTACGATGATCGCCGGGCTCAGACCCGGGTGCCTCGAGGGACTCGAGGTAGGTCAGCTTCTCCGCGTAAGCAGGCACGGAGGCCCGGTTGTCAGTGGCCATCGCGGCTCATCTCCTCCCGTAGCCGGTCGGTGACTCGCGCGGCCAGCTCCGCGACTGGCGCCGAGTCAATCCGGCGCGGGCGCTCGATGGGGACGCCGAACTCGGCGATGATCCGGCCTGGCCGGCTGCTCAGCACCACCACCCGGTCCCCGAGCCGGACCGCCTCACGCACGTTATGGGTCACGAACAGCACGGTCAGCTGCCGGTCGGCGCAGATGCGGTCGAGCTCGTCGTGCAGCACGTCCCTCGTCATGGCGTCCAGCGCGCCGAACGGCTCGTCCATCAGCAGGACGTCAGCGTCCTGGGCCAGCGCACGGGCCAGCGCGACCCGCTGCCGCATACCGCCGGAAAGCTCGTGCGGGCGTTTCCCGCCGAACCCGCCCAGGTGCACCGTCTCCAGCAGTTCAGCGGTCCGCTGCCGCCGCTCGGCCTTCGCCGATCCGCGGGCGCGCAGGGCCAACTCCACGTTGCCCGCCGCCGTGAGCCAGGGGAACAAGGCGGGCTCCTGGAACATGAACGCTACTCGTCCCCCGGCGCCGATCGACACCTCCCCGGCCGTGGGCTGCTCTAGCCCGGCGACCAGGGACAGCAGCGTCGACTTGCCGCAACCCGACGCGCCGATGAGGCAGGTGAATTCCCCGGGTGCGACCTCAAGTGATACCTGATCGAGTGCGCGTACGGCTGAGCTGCCCCGCCCGAACACCTTGGACACGCCCGTCAGCCGCACGGCCCCCGTTACCGGGGGGGCCGCGTGGCGATCGGTTACCGTCACGGAACTCACCTGCCTCACGATGCTTAGGAGCTGACCTGCGACTCGCCGGCCGCGGCCAGCGCCGTGTTGAGCGGGCCGAGATCGAAGATCCCGTTCAGGTTGACCGGCTTGAGCAGACCGAGTGAGGTGGCCTGCGAGGCGTCGGTCGTCAGCGAGGACGCGTCCGGGTCGTTGGTGAAGGTGATCTCCTTGAACGCGGCCGCGACGATGCTCGCCTTGAGCGGCTTGCCGGTGTAGGAGGCCAGCTCCGCGTTCGCGGCCGCTTGCGCGGCGGCCGGACTGGACTTGATGAAGTCGTTCGCCTGGATCTGCGCCTTGATGAGGTCCGCGACGATCGCGGGGTGCGCGGAAAGGAAGCTCTGCGCCACGACCAGCAAGGTGGTGACGCCAGTCTCGCTGAGCAACACCGTACCGCCGTCCTTGACCATCTCGATGTCATAGGGCGCGGGCTCGGAGCCGCCGGCGATCTGCCCGGACTTGAACTCAAGGACCGCGGCCGAGTTGGGCGTCGTCGGCTTGACGAACGCGTCGCCGCCGCCGGTCGTGGTGGTGGTCACGCCGTTCTGCTTCAGCCAATAGCGCAGCGCGACGTCCTGGGTGTTGCCCAGCGACGGAGTGGCCAGCGTCTTCCCCTTGAGCTGGGACGGCGAGGCGATGCCCTTCGCGACCACCACGGAGGCGCCGCCCGTCGCGGCTCCCGAGACAATCTTGATGGCGCTGCCGCCTGACTTCTGCCAGGCGTTGATGGCCGGGTTGGGCCCGACGTAGGCGGCGTCGAGCTGGCCGGCCAGCAGTGCCGTGGTCTCCTGGGTTCCGGTGCTGAAGGCGGTGGGCTTCAGCGTTCCGGCAGAGCCGAGGTCCTTCGTGAAGTAACCCTCCTTGAGCCCGACCAAGGCGGAGGCATGGGTGATGTTGGTGAGGAAGCCAAGGTTCACCGATACCGGCGCGCCTCCGCCGGTGCTGGCACTGCCGGTGGCACCGGCGGCCGAGGCCGAACTGGTTGACGAAGACGAAGACGAAGAGCAACCGGCCAGCAGGACGGCAGCGCCGATCATCGCGGCGGCAGTAACACGTCGCATCTATTTCCTAATCTCTATCGTTTATATAGGAATTACGGGTCGGTTTACTATACATCAAGTAGGCATTATGGGGAATCGGTCAAGCAAGGAAGAAGACAGCCGCCTACCGGCTGGAGCTGCCCACTGACCGGGCTATCCGGGGAAGTCAGTTACCTTCGTCGCTCGAATCCTGGAGCGTGACACCCGCCACAGAAGGGAACTTGGCCAGGCACTTTTCCAGCGACGCCACCTCGGTATCGCTAGCCTTATTGACCTGGTAGGTGATCTGCTGGAGCGCATAGGGAGAATTCGGGTCCGACGGCAGGGCCTGCGCGGTCACGGCCGGCACCTTGGCGCAGGCCGCGCGGACGGCTAGCTTCTGGGCCACGGGCGTGCCATCGCGGAAGGAGACGATGGCCTGCCGCTGCCCTAGGGCGGCATCGAACTGCGCGCAGCCGGCCAGCGCGGCTACCGCCGCCACGGCCGCGAGCGCCGTGGCCACACTACTGAGGCGTCGGGCCCGTCCCGGAGACGCACCACCGACTACGCCGGGTAGTACCCGCATGAAGCCAGCCTAACGGCTACTGCCGGCTAGTACGGTAGGGCAGGACATATCCACAGGAGGAGACTTGGCCGGCCGGATCGAAGACTACGCCATCGTCGGCGACATGCAGTCGGTCGCGCTGATCTGCACGGACGGTTCAGTGGACTGGCTATGCCTGCCGCGCTTCGACTCCGAGGCATGCTTCGCGGCCCTGCTCGGCACCTTCGACCATGGCCAGTGGCGGATTTCGCCGGCCGAGGGCTCCGGGAAAGCGGTGGCCACCAGGCGGTACGCCGGCGACACCCTGATCCTGGAAACAGAGTGGGAAACCCCGGGCGGCGTCGCCCGTGTGACCGACTTCATGCCGCCGCGCGATGATGACGACGCACCGGTGCTGGTCCGCATCGTGGAGGGCGTGAGCGGGAACGTCGACATGGACGTGACGCTGAGGATCCGCCTCGGCTACGGTGCTGTGACGCCATGGGTGCGCAAGACGAAGGACGGCATCCGGGCGACCGCGGGCCCGGATGCGATCTGGCTGCGCACGCCGGTCAGCTTGACCGGGCGGGGCATGGCCCACTCGGCGACGTTCAACCTCGCCGCAGGCGACAAGGTTCCCTTCGTACTCACCTACATGCCCTCGCATAAGGGGGCGCCACCGCCCCTTGACCCCTTCCATGCCCTCGAGAAGACCAGGAAATTCTGGGACGACTGGGTGTCGCGCTGTACCTACCACGGCACTTACCGCGACGCGGTGATCCGCTCGCTGATCACCCTGAAGGCGCTCACCTACCAGCCCACCGGCGGCATAGTCGCGGCCGCCACGACCTCACTGCCCGAGGACATCGGCGGCGTCCGGAACTGGGACTACCGGTACTGCTGGCTTCGCGACGCCACGATCACCCTGGAAGCCCTGCTGCGCACCGGGTACATCGAGGAGGCCGGGGCCTGGCGGCGCTGGCTGGGCCGGGCCATCGCCGGGGACCCCGAGGAGATCCAGATCATGTACGGCGTGGCCGGCGAACGCCGGCTGGCCGAGTGGCAGGCGGACTGGCTTCCCGGGTACGAGGGATCAGCACCGGTGCGGATCGGCAATGCCGCGGCCGGCCAGCTCCAGCTGGACGTATACGGTGAGGTCATCGACGCGCTCGAGCTCAGCTGCCGGTCCGGGCTACACGATGACGAGCACACCTGGTCGCTGCAGCGCGCGCTGCTCGGATTCCTCGAACGGCACTGGGCGGAGCCCGACGAGGGCTTGTGGGAGGTGCGCGGTCCGCGGCGCCACTTCGTCCACTCCAAGGTCATGACGTGGGTCGCCTTCGACCGCGCGGCCAGTTACGCTGACGACCTGGGCGAGACCGATCTGGCGGCCCGCTGGCGGGTGACCGGCGACCAGATCAAGCTCGAGGTGTGCGAGAAGGGATACAACTCCGAACGGGGGGCCTTCACGCAGTACTACGGCGCGACCGAGCTCGACGCCTCGGTCTTGCTGATCTCCGACGTGGGCTTCTTGCCCGCCGATGACCCCAGGATCGTTTCCACCATGAAGGTCCTGCAGCGGGACCTGATGCAGGATGGCTTCCTGCGGAGGTATGAGCTGCCGGCCGGCGGCACCTCCGCGGTTGACGGGCTGGCTGGCTCCGAGGGGGCCTTCCTGGCCTGCAGCTTCTGGCTGGCGAACGCGCTTGAGCTCAGCGGCCGCCGCCAGGCGGCCGTGGAGCTGTTCGAGCGGCTGCTCGCGCTGCGTAACGACGTCGGGCTGCTGAGCGAGGAGTTCGATCCGCGCTACGGCAGGCTGGTCGGCAATATGCCGCAGGCGTTCAGCCACGTCCCGCTGGTGCAGACGGCTCTGAACCTCAGCGGTCATGCTGAAGAACACCGGCGCAGAGGCCCTAGGGATGAGCGCCGGAGCGTGCCAGGCTAGGAGGAAACCAGACCCCGCAGGCATTAGGAAATCCAGACCGTCAGGCGAGCATGCCCCCAGCGCGTCACATTCTCATCGTCAACTCCCGCAGCGTCCACCAGCCGGTCTTCGTAGTCGGCGCACCGCAGTCGGGAGCGAACCTGATCGGCCGTGCCCTGAAAGCCTCCCCGGGCTTTCACGTCACGATCGGGCAGCCCGCGGTCCTGCGCACCGTCTACGCGTTTGCCCGGCGGCCATCCATGCACCAGGGCAGGCCGCAGGCGGCCGCCACCGTCATCAGGGATACGTTCGCGCAGGGATGGCAGGTCACCTCGCACAGCTGCCTGGAGTGTACGCGTGACTGCCGGGCCGCGGGCGGGCTCCCCGCCGACGCCGTCGGGCCGTGCGTCGACCTGCGCGGGCTGGAAACGTTCGGGGACGCGAGCCCTGACCTTATCTACTGCGCGGAGGCACTCACCTACGCGTTTCCCGATGCGCGGATCGTCCAGGTCGTCAGGGACGGCCGGGACGTGGTGGCCAGCATGCTCGCCGACCCCGTGGTGATGGCCTGGTTCAGGCCGAGCTTCGTGAACACCGACACCGAGTTCCCCAATCCGTTCTTCGGCGTGGAAACCGATGAGGATCGCGACATGTGGCCGCGACTGTCGCCCGCCGGCCGGTGCGCGCTGCGCTGGCGCTGGTCCGTGCGCCTGGCCGCGCGGCTGCACCAGAGCCTGCCGGCCGACCGGCTGAAGACGATCCGCTACGAGCACCTGATGAGCAAGCCGGATGAGGCCCTCGCCGGCCTCTCTCGCTTCGCCGGCACGGCCGTCGCGGCGGCCGAGATCCGCAACGAGGCCCGCCGATCCCGCGGCCGTGGCCGCGCCCGCAGGTCGTCGGCTTACGAAGGCCCCCTGAGCACCGAAGACATCGCCGAAGTAGAGAAGATGGCCGGCGAGGAACTCCGCCGCCTCGGCTACGTCCTCTAGCCCTTCCGCTGCGGCGGCGGGTGCAGCTGGCCGCCGGCCACCGGGACTAGGCCGCCTGGCCGGCGAACTGGGTGTGGTACAGGTCGGCGTACAGACCGCCTGACGCCAGCAGTTCCTCGTGCGTACCGCGCTGGGTGATCCGGCCGGCGTCGACGACCAGGATCTGATCGGCCTCCCTGATCGTGGACAGGCGGTGCGCGATCACCAGCGATGTACGGCCAGCGAGAGCCGTCTTCAGCGCGCGCTGCACGGCGGCTTCTGATTCGGAGTCCAGGTGAGCGGTAGCCTCGTCGAGTACGACGACAGAAGGGGCCTTGAGGAGCAGCCGGGCCACGGCGACGCGCTGCTTCTCCCCGCCCGAGAGCCGGTAGCCGCGGTCGCCCACCACCGTGTCCAGGCCGTCGGGGAGACTGGAGATCAGGTCCCAGATCTGGGCCGCCTCGCATGCCTCGATCAGCTCCAGCTCGGTGGCCGAGGGCCGGGCGTAGGTAAGGTTGGCCCGGATCGTGTCGTGGAACAGGTGCGCGTCCTGGGTGACTACGCCGACCGCGTCGTGCAGCGAGTCCAGCGTGACGTCCTTGACGTCGTACCCGCCGATCCGCACGATGCCGTCGTTCGGGTCATAAAGCCGCGCCGCCAGCGCGGTGATCGTGGTCTTGCCCGCCCCCGAGGGGCCGACCAACGCGGTCAGCTGACCGGAAGGCGCGCTGAAGCTCACCCCGCGCAGGACCCCCGTCGCGGCGCCCTGCCGTTCCGGCACAGGCAGGGCGATCGACTCCAGCGAGGCGAGCGATACCTCGCTCGCCGTGGGATACCTGAAGGACACGTCGTCGAACTCGATCTCCGGGGCGAGGCCGCCCGGACCGCCTGATCCGTCCGCGTCCCCGTCGGGAGCCGGCCGCCGGGCCGGCAGGACCACCGCATCAGGACGCTCGGCGACCAGCGGCTTGAGGTCGAGGATCTCGAAGACCCGGTCGAAGCTGACCAGCGCCGTCATCACGCTGATCTGGACGTTGGACAGCTGCGCGATCGGGCCGTAGACCCTGGTCAGCAGCTGGGTCAGCGCGACCAGCGTGCCTACCTGCAGGGCGCCGCGGACGGCCAGGGTGCCGCCGACCCCGTAGACCACCGCGGTGGCCAGCGCGGCCAGCAGCGTCAGCGAGATGAAGAACACCGTGCCGTACATCGACTGGATGACGCCGATGTCGCGCACCCGCCCGGCCCGTTCGGCGAATACCTCGGACTCTTCGCGGGGACGGCCGAACAGCTTGACCAGCATCGCGCCCGCCACGTTGAAGCGCTCGGTCATGGTCGAGCCCATCGCGGCGTCAAGCTGCATCGATTCGCGGGTAAGCCGCTGCAGCCGCCGGCCGACCCGGCGCGCGGGCAGCAGGAACAGCGGGATCAGGACCAATGCGATCAGGCTGATCTGCCAGGACAGGTAGAACATGGTGACCAGGATCGCGCCCACGGTCAGGACGTTGGAGACTACTGAGGACATCGTCGAGGTGATCGCCTGCTGGGCGCCGATCACGTCGCTGTTGAGCCGGGAGACCAGGGATCCGGTCTGCGCCCTGGTGAAGAAGGCGATCGGCTGCTCCTGCACGTGGCTGAACACCTGGGTGCGCAGGTCGTAGATGAGGCCCTCACCGATCCGGGAGGAGTACCAGCGGATGGCGAAGCCGAGGAAGGCGTCAAATATCGCGACCACCGCGACGGCCACGGCGACGCCGATCACGATAGCCAGATCGTGGCCCAGGATGCCCTTGTCGATGATCGCCCGCAGTAGCAGCGGGTTAACGACGGTGATGAGCGCGTCGAGGATGGTGACGATCAGGAAGAGGGTGAGCCACAGCCGGTACGGCTTGGCGTAAGTCAGGATGCGGCGGACGGTCCCCGGCTTCAGCTTCTGGTGCGTTATCGCGGGGTCCTGCCTGAAGGACCGCATCATGCTGATATTCGGCCGCCCGTACATGATCAGGGAAACCTTCCGTGGGCAGTAATTCGTTCCCGTACCGGGCGGGAAAGCTATCAGCTAGCAGCGAACTCCCAGGAGGCTATCCGGGCGGGGTCCCGGCGACGTGCGCCAGGCCGGCGCCGCCTGGGTGTGATCCTTAGTGCTTTACCTTGGACTTGCTGGTGCGGGTTGCGCCGCCGCGGCCGCGCAACGTCACGCCGGTCTCGGTCAGGATCCGGTGCACGAAGCCATACGACCGTCCGGTCGATGCGGCCAGCGAACGGATGCTCTCGCCGGAGTCATACCTCTTGCTGAGGGTTGTCGCCAGCTTGCTGCGATCCACCCCGGTCACCCGCGTGCCTTTCTTTAGGGTCTCTGCCATATGTACCTCTCGTTAGCTGGAGTCATCAGTGAGTTGCACATCCCTCCGTAATGATCACGCATAACCGGAGGATTGGCCACCCACATCACAGCAAACGATCGCAATATTTTGATCAGATTATGACGAAATCGTAGCCTTAGCCCGGCCAAGGCGGACAGCTCGCGCCTTAGGCAAGCGCGACAAGATCTGCGAAATCCGCGCTCCATGCGTCTTCCACGCCGTCGGGCAGCACGATAACCCGTTCGGGTGAAAGCGCTTCAACCGCACCTTCATCATGAGTAACAAGCACTATCGCGCCGCGGAACCCCCGCAGTGCGCCAAGTACCTCTTCCCGGCTGGCTGGATCCAGGTTGTTTGTCGGCTCGTCGAGCAGCAGGACGTTGGCGCCTGATACAACAAGAAGAGCGAGGGCTAGCCTGGTCTTCTCTCCGCCGGAAAGCACGCCGGCCGGCTTTTCCACATCATCGCCGGAGAACAGGAATGACCCGAGAACCTTACGCTGCTGCGATTCGTTAAGTTCCGGCGCGGCCGTGCGCATGTGCGATAGGACCGTCCGGTCAGTTTCCAGCGTTTCATGCTCTTGGGCGTAGTACCCGAGGTTAAGGCCGTGTCCGGGCGTGACTTTTCCCGTATCCGGAGTTTCGAGCCCGGCCAGCAGCCGGAGCAGCGTCGTCTTGCCCGCTCCGTTGAGCCCGAGCACGACCACCCGGCTGCCCCGGTCGACGGCGACGTCGACCCCGGTGAACACCTCGTCCGACCCGTACGACTTGGACAGGCCGACGGCGGCCAGCGGAGTCCGGCCGCACGGCGCGGGCTCAGGGAAACGGAGCCTGGCCACCCGGTCGGCGGTCCGCTCGGCCTCCACGCCGGCCAGCATGCGCTCGGCCCGGCGCTGCATGTTCTGCGCCGCCCGGGCCTTCGTCGCCTTGGCCCGCATCTTGTCGGCCTGGGCCATCAGGGCGCTGGCCTGCCGTCCCGCGTTGACCCGCTCCCGCCTGCGGCGCCGTTCGTCGGTCTCGCGCTGCTGCAGGTAGGCACGCCAGCCCAGGTTGTACATGTCCAGGCAGGCCCGCTGGGCGTCGAGATAGAACACCTTGTTCACCACGTCCGCGAGCAGCGCCACGTCGTGGCTGATCACCACTAGCCCGCCACGGTAGCTCTTCAGGTGGTCCCGGAGCCACGTCACCGAGTCCGCGTCCAGGTGGTTGGTCGGCTCGTCAAGCAGCATCGTCTCCGAACCGGAGAACAGGATCCTGGCCAGCTCGACCCGGCGGCGCTGGCCGCCGGACAGGGTGTGCAGCGGCTGATGCAGGACCCGGTCGGGCAGGCCCAGGCTCGCCGTGATCGAGGCGGCCTGGGACTCGGCCGCGTACCCGCCGAGTACCGCCAGCCGCTCTTCGAGCTTGCTGTACCTGCGGATGGCGTCGGCCGCGGTGGCTGAGTCTGGGTCAGCCATCTCCGTCTCCGCCGCGCGCAGTTCGGTCCGCAGATGGTCCAGCCCGCGAGCCGAGAGCACCCGGTCGATGGCCAGCATGTCCATGTCGCCGGTACGCGGGTCCTGCGGCAGGTAGCCGACCGTGCCGGTCCGGCGGACCGAGCCCGCGGCAGGCTGAGCCTGGCCGGCCAGTACCTTGGCCAGCGTCGTTTTCCCCGCGCCGTTCCGGCCGACCAGGCCGATCCGGTCCCCGGTGCTCACCTGGAACGACGCGCCTTCAAGCAGCAGGCGCGCGCCAGCCCGCAGTTCGATTTCGCTTGCCACGATCATGATTTCGCTGCTCCTGAGAACGGACGGAAACGGACAGACCTCTCCCTCGGGGGTGTGTCCTAGTCCGTTGTTGGCAGCACGCCGTCCAGTTTAGCTGGTCCGGCGCGTACCGGGGAATCGGATTCTGGCTCGGTCAGCCGGATCCGGACCGCCGTGAAGGCGCGGGGCATCTCCCTGAGCACGGCGAGCCGCGGGTCGGGCACGGTCAGGAAGCGATCGGTGGCCTTGGCCAGGTACGCCTCCAGCCTTGGGTCGCCGTGGAGACCGGCGATGGAGCGCTTGTCGCCGCCGAGTACCACCGCGTCCAGAGTGCCCGCGCCGTAGGGGCTGAACACCCCGGCCGCGGCCTCGGCAGCCGCCCGCAGCGCGGTCGTGGCCTGGTTCTCCCGGCGCCGGGCGAACCGGTGCTGAGACCAGCCGCCCGCGGCGCTCCGGCCGTGCACCGGCCTGCTTCCTGTCTTCGAGCTGACGAGCCGGGCGGGCGAGCCGGCGAAGACGCCGACCGCGTAACCGCCCAGGCGCACCAGCAGAACACCTACCATGCGGTCCGCGAGCGCATGCACCGCGATCGCCTCGGCCGTCGTTTTCATATCACCCGTCCCGCCATCACCCGTCCCGCCATCACCCGTCCCGCCCGAAGGAAAGGGCGGAAACGGGGGATGGCATTCCGCGGTGGCACCGTCCGCCGTCGTGAACGTCACGGTCACGCCGGCCTCATCCCGCGCAACAGGGGCAACGAGAGCCGCGCCGCCATGACGGCGGCCGAACGTGACGATCCAGGACACCAAGCGCTCGGGCGGAACTTCTACCCAGCGACCGCCGCCTGCGGCGGGATTCTTCATTACGCACTGCCTTAACGTGTTTACTTTCCGTACTATTAGTGGCCTGCCCCGCGTCCGGCATCGGGGTGCTGCCGATACAACCGTGCCAGTTAAGGCCAACCGGGCTAAGGAACACCGACATGAACCCGACGACTCCGACCAATCCAGGACCCGCCATGTCGCAAGGCGGCACCTTCATCCGGCCGAACGCCGTGGGCTGGGGGCCGTGGGACGGGGCCGTGGGACGGGCCCAAGCCTGCCGCGGGCTGCCCGACCCCAGCCGCCGTCGAACACGCCCTAGCCGCGGCCGTCAAGGACCCCTGACCGGGTCACTGACCTGCTTGACGAGCTTAGCCGAGGGCGGCTGTGGGCCTCAGGGGCCCGGCTGTCCGTTCCCGGACGCGGCGAAGGCCTGGTCATCTCCGTCACGCTGCACGATCCGGCCCGCGAACCGGCGCACGAGGAGGTCCTCACCGCGATCGAGCGGGCCGTCCACGCCGTGCCCGAGCAGGGGTTCCCGATCGACGTCATGTTCCCTGGCGAGGGTGAGCCCGACCAGGTGGACGCATGGATCTCCGCTTACGCGGAGCAGTTCTACGTCCGCGCCCGGGACGTCGCGTCCTAGGTTCCTAGATGTTGAAGCCGAGGGCGCGGAGCTGCTCGCGCCCGTCGTCGGTGATGCTCTCCGGGCCCCAGGGCGGCATCCACACCCAGTTGATCCGGAAGTCCGACACGACGCCCTCGAGCGCCTCGCGGGCCTGGTCCTCGATCACGTCCGTCAGCGGGCACGCGGCGCTGGTCAGCGTCATGTCGACGGTGGCGATGCGGTCGGCGTCGACGTCGACGCCGTAGACGAGACCGAGGTCGACTACGTTGATTCCGAGCTCGGGGTCCACGACGTCACGCAGCGCCTCGAGTACGTCCTCCTGCTCGGCGGTCAGTACCGCAACCTCGTTCTCTGCCGCCCCGTCGTGCGTAGTGCCGTCCTGCGTGGTCACGTTCTCACTCATTTTCTACCTCCATGGCCTGCGCGGTCGCGTCCTTCCATGCCATCCAGCCGAGCAGGGCGCACTTGATCCTGGCCGGGTACTTCGACACGCCGGCGAACGCCACCGCGTCCTCGAGCACGTCCTCGTCCGGTTCCCCGCCCACCCGGGAACCCTTTGACTGCATGAGCTTGAGGAACGCCTGGCTGATAGTCATCGCCTCGTCCACCGGCTTGCCGATGACCAGGTCACTCATGACCGACGCGCTCGCCTGGCTGATCGAGCAGCCCAGCGAGTCATAGGACACGTCCTCCACGACCAGCTCGCCGTTGACGTCCTTGAGGCTGACCCGCAGCGTCACCTCGTCGCCGCAGACCGGGTTGACGTGATGAACTTCGGCGTCGAAGGGTTCCTTCAGCCCCTTGTGGTGGGGCTGGCGATAGTGGTCCAGGATGATCTCCTGGTACATCGACTCGAGTTGCATCACACCCGCTCCCAACACTCAAAGCCAGGTCTGTCATCCCGCGGGGACCACAACGATGCTCCATCGTTGTGGTTATAGCCACCACGATGGAGCATCGTCGTGGTCAGCGGGTGGCGGTACATGGTCATGAATCCCTAGCGCCCGGTCCCGAAGAAACGCTGGGCGTAGCGGATCCCGTCCGCGAGGGCATCGACCTCGGCGTGGGTGTTGTATACGTAGAACGTCGCCCGGGTGCTGGCCTGAACGCCGAGCGCACGGTGCAGCGGCCAGGCGCAGTGGTGCCCGGTGCGCACCGCGATGCCAAGCTCGTCGAGCACTTGGCCCACGTCGTGCGGGTGCACGCCGTCCACCTCGAAGGCGACGGCGCCGCCGCGGTCCTTAGTCGTGTCGGGTCCGAGAATGCGGACGCCGGGCAGCTCGCGGAGCGCGTCGAGGGCGTGCGCGGTGAGCGACTCCTCGTGCGCGGCCACGTTGCCCATGCCCAGGCCAGTGAGGTAATCGACGGCGGCGGCCAGGCCGGCGGCCTCGGCCACGGCGGGAACGCCGGGCTCGAACCGCTGCGGCGGCGGCAGGAACGTGCTGCCCTCCATCCGCACCACCTCGATCATCGACCCGCCGGTCAGGAACGGCGGCATCGCCTCGAGCAGCTCGGCGCGGCCGAACAGCACGCCGATCCCGTACGGCCCGAGCATCTTATGCGCGGAGAAGGCGAGGAAGTCCGCGCCGAGCGAGTCCACATCGACCGGCTGGTGCGGCACCGACTGGGCCGCGTCGGCCAGCACCAGCGCACCCTTCTCGTGCGCCGCCCTGGCGATCTCGGCGACCGGCGGGATCGTGCCGGTAACGTTCGACTGGTGGGTCACCGCGACGATCTTCGTGCGCCCGGTGATCATGCGGTCGAGGTGATCCAGGTCGAGGCGGCCGCTTGCGGTGACGTTCAGCCAGCGCAAGGTGGCGCCGGTCCGCTCGCAGAGCTGCTGCCAGGGCACGAGGTTGGCGTGATGCTCCATCTCGGTGATCAGGATCTCGTCGCCGGGCTGGACCTGGAGCCGCCCGGTCCCGCTCATCGCGTAGGCGACCAGGTTGATCGCCTCGGTGGCGTTCTTGGTGAACACCACCTCGCCGGGATCGGCGCCGATGAACGCGGCGACCTTGGCCCGCGCGCCCTCGTAGACGTCGGTGGCTTCCTCGCCGAGCAGGTGAGTGCCGCGGTGCGCCGCGGAGTTGTGCCGCTCGTAAAAATCACGTTCGGCGTCGAGCACCTGGCGAGGCTTCTGCGAGGTGGCGCCGGAGTCCAGGTAGACCAGCGGCTTGTCATTGCGGACCGTCCGCGCCAGCGCGGGGAAGTCGGCGCGGATCGCCTCGACGTCAAGTTGCGCCGTCACGGGCTGGGTCATGCCGGGACCCCGAGGAACTTCTCATAGCCCTCGGTCTCCAGCAGCTCGGCCAGCTCGGGGCCGCCTTCCTCGACGATACGGCCGGCCACGAACACGTGCACGAAGTCCGGTTTCACGTAGCGCAGGATGCGGGTGTAGTGCGTGATCAGCAGGACGCCGTGCCCCGGCTGCTCGCGGAACCGGTTGACCCCTTCGGAGACGACCTTCAGCGCGTCGATGTCCAGGCCGGAGTCGGTCTCGTCGAGGATCGCGATCTTGGGATTGAGCAGCTCGAGCTGGAGGATCTCGTGCCGCTTCTTCTCCCCGCCGGAGAACCCCTCGTTCAGGTTGCGCTCGGCGAACGCCGGGTCCATGGACAGCGCGGACATCGCGCCGCGCAGCTCCTTGACGAAGTCGCGGAGCTTCGGCGCCTCGCCCCGGACCGCGGTGACCGCGGTGCGCAGGAAATTCGACACCGTCACGCCGGGCACTTCCACCGGGTACTGCATGGCCAGGAACAGCCCGGCGCGGGCGCGCGCGTCCACGGACATGGCCAGCACGTCCTCGCCGTCCAGGGTGACGCTGCCCCGGGTGACCAGGTACTTGGGGTGGCCGGCGATCGCGTAGGCGAGGGTGGACTTGCCGGAGCCGTTCGGGCCCATGATCGCGTGGGTCTCGCCTTCGCGGACGGTCAGGTTCACGCCGCGCAGGATCTCCCGGTGTACCCCGACGCTTTCTTCCACGCTGACGTGCAGGTCGCGGATCTCGAGGGTGGCCACTATGACTCCTTGTTGCTTATGGTGAGCGCGACGTAGACGTCGTCGCCTTCGATCTTGACGGGATAAACGGGCACCGGCTCCGTAGCCGGGTACCCAGTGGGCTTGCCGGTGCGCAGGTCGAAGCACGATCCGTGCAGCCAGCACTCAATCGTGTGGTCGTAGACGTCGCCCTCGGACAGCGGCACCTCGGCGTGCGAGCACACGTCACGCAGTGCGTAGACCTCGCCCTGGACGCGGACCACCGCGACGGGCTCGCCCGCCACCTCGACGCCGATCGCGCCCTCGGGCGGCAGCTCCGACAGGGCGCAGGCCCGGACGTACTGCGGGTTATTAGTGTTGGTCATCGGTCCACCCCAGCCGGAAGCGACACCGCCGGGAGCGACCTCGTAAGCTCCGCCTCGACGGCCTCGGTGATCCGCTCCCGCAGCTCCGGTACCTCGATGGTGGCGATCAGCTGGCCGAAGAACCCGCGGATGACCAGCCTGCGGGCCTCCTCAAACGGGATGCCGCGGGCCATCAGGTAGAACAGGTGGTGGTCCTCGAGCCTGCCGCTCGCGCTAGCGTGCCCGGCGCCGACGATCTCGCCGGTGAGGATCTCCAGGTTCGGCACCGAGTCCACGCGGGTGCCGTCGGTCAGCACCAGGTTCCTGTTGTACTCGTAGGTGTCCGTGCCGGTGGCCTCGGGCCTGATCAGCACGTCGCCGATCCAGACCGCGTGCGCGCCCTCGCCCTGCAGCGCGCCCTTGTAGCTGACGCGGCTGCGGCAGTTCGGTACGTCGTGGTCGACGAACAGCCGGTGCTCGAGGTGCTGGCCCGCGTCGGCGAAGTAGAGCCCGGTCAGCTCGGCGTCGCCGCCGGGACCGTCGTAACGGACCGAAGGCGCCAGCCGGACCACGGATCCGCCCAGCGTGACCGCGGTGTGCCTGAGCTTGGCGTCCCGGCCGAGGGTGGCATAGTGCTGCGAGACGTGGACGGTGTCGTCCGCCCAGTCCTGCAGGCTGACCACGGACAGCATGGCGCCGTCGCCCACCACGAGCTCGACGTTGTCCGCGTAGGTGGCGCTGCCGCGGTAGTCGAGCACGACCACGGCGCGGGAGTTCGGCTCGGCCTGCACCAGCAGGTGGCCGTAGCTCGCCGCGCCAGCGTCGTGGCCGGTCACGGTGACGACGGTGGGCCGGGACGCGTCGGCCTCCGCGGGCACCGTGATCACGGTCGCCTCGTCGAAGGCGGCGTACGCCCGCGCGCTCACCCGGTCCGCGGGGATAAAGGTGGGGGCCGCAAGGTCGCCGGACCGTTCGGCCGAAAAGGTTTTGACCTCAGGGGCCGGGTCGACTTCCACCGTTACCTTCGCGGCCGGACCCGCCGGGGAATCGGCATGCAGGCCGCGCAGCCGGCGCAGCGGGGTGAACCGCCACTCCTCCTCGCGGCCCGTCGGCACGGCGAAGTCCGCCGGGTCGTAGGAACGCCGCTCATGCAGCCTTGTGACGGGAGCGGTTTCTACCGCCCCCTGTAGTCCAGCCGACATCAGCCGACCGCCCCCTCCATCTGCAGTTCGATCAGCCGGTTCAACTCGAGCGCGTACTCCATCGGCAGCTCGCGCGCGATGGGCTCGACGAACCCGCGGACGATCGTGGCCATCGCCTCGTCCTCGGTCATGCCGCGGCTCATCAGGTAGAACAGCTGGTCTTCGGAAATCTTGGAGACGGTGGCCTCGTGGGCCATCTCCACGTCGTCCTCGCGGACATCCACGTACGGGTAGGTGTCGCTGCGGCTCACCGTGTCGACGAGCAGCGCGTCGCACTTCACGTTGGACTTGGAGTGCTCGGCGCCTTCCTGCACGTTGACCAGGCCACGGTAGGACGTCCGCCCGCCGCCCCTGGCCACCGACTTGGAGACGATGCTCGAGGAGGTGTTCGGCGCGCAGTGCACCATCTTGGCGCCCGCGTCCTGGTGCTGGCCCTCGCCCGCGAAGGCGACGGAAAGCGTCTCGCCCCGCGCGTGCTCGCCCATCAGGTAAACCGCCGGGTATTTCATCGTCACCTTGGAGCCGATGTTCCCGTCGATCCACTCCATCGTCGCGCCCTGCTGCGCGATAGCGCGCTTGGTCACCAGGTTGTAGACATTGTTCGACCAGTTCTGGATCGTGGTGTAACGACAGCGCGCGTCCTTCTTCACGATGATCTCGACCACCGCGGAGTGCAGCGAGTCCGACTTGTAAATAGGCGCGGTGCAGCCTTCCACGTAGTGGACATAAGCACCCTCGTCCACGATGATCAGGGTCCGCTCGAACTGGCCCATGTTCTCGGTGTTGATGCGGAAATAAGCCTGCAGCGGGATTTCCACCTTGACGTTCTTCGGCACGTAAATGAACGAGCCGCCGGACCATACCGACGTGTTGAGCGCGGCGAACTTGTTGTCGCCCGGCGGGATCACGGTGCCGAAGTACTCGCGGAAAAGGTCCGGGTGCTGCTTGAGCGCCGAGTCCGTGTCCAGGAAGATAACGCCCTTTTCCTCGAGGTCTTCCCTGATCTTGTGGTAGACGACCTCGGACTCGTACTGGGCGGCCACGCCGGCGATCAGCCGCTGCTTTTCCGCTTCCGGGATGCCTAGCCTGTCATAGGTGTTCTTGATATCGGCGGGCAGCTCGTCCCAGCTGGCGGCCTGCTTCTCGGTGGACCGCACGAAGTACTTGATGTTGTCGAAGTCGATGCCGGTCAGGTCGGCACCCCAGTTCGGCATCGGCTTGCGGCGGAAGTACTTCAGGCCCTTCAGCCGCATGTCGAGTATCCACTCGGGCTCGTTCTTCCGCGCCGAGATGTCGCGGACCACCTCTTCGGACAGGCCGCGGCGCGCGGATGCGCCGGCTACGTCCGAGTCGGCCCAGCCGAACTTGTACGTGCCGAGCCCTTCCAGCTGCTCCTGCGTGGTGGTTGTCATATAACGAGCCCTCCGGACTCCGAAGTGATTTCGGTGTTAGTACCGCTTGTCTCCCCCGTCGTGCCTGAAATATCCGGCACCATACTCCCTCTCCGTACAACTGCCGTAGCCGCGCTCGTCTTCCCCGCGCTGGCCTCGCTATGGCCTGTCGGCCGGGCGTTCTGGCCCGGCGGCCGGGCGTTCTGGCCCGGCGGCTGGGCGGTGACGTGCGTAGTGCAAATGCCGTCGCCGTGTGCGATCGTAGCGAGCCGCCGCACCGGCGTGCCGAGCAGCCTGCCGAACGCCTCGGTTTCCGCCTCGCACAGCTGCGGGAACTCGGCCGCCACGTGCGCGACCGGGCAGTGATGCTGGCAGAGCTGCTCGCCGGCGCCGTCGCCCTGACCGCCGATATGGCCGCCGGTCACCCGCGCGCCGATGACCGGCGCCGGGCCCGCGGACGCGGCGTAGCCGTCGGCGGACAGCGCGTCAGCTAGCGCCTGCACCCGGTTGGCGAGCTCGCCCCTGGCCATCGACGGGGCGTACCTGCGCTCCAGGTCGGAGACCTGCCTGCGGGCAAACTCGGCGATGGCCTCTGGCCCCGCCGTCTCGGCCAGGAAGCGGAGCGCGTTGCTGGCCAGGTCGTCGTAGGCGTGCTCGAACGCGCTGCGGCCCGCATCGGTGATGACGAAGACCTTGGCCTGGCCGCGTCCCCGGTTCCCGTATGTCCTGGCCGTCCTGGTCTCGATCAGGCCCTCGGCGATGAGGTTGTCGAGATGACGCCGGATAGCCGCAGGCGTGAGCCCGAGCCGGCTGCCCAGCGTGGCGGCGGTAGACGGCCCGAGTTCCAGGATCAGCCGAGCGACCTGTCCCCGGGTGGGGGCAGCGTTCACCGGCTGGACGTTTTTCACAACATCATTGTGCCGTAAATAGCCCAGCCCGCGCAAACTTTTCACAACATCATCGTGACGTAAATCACTCGGATGCGGTCGCGGGCCCGGCGGGGGCGGCTAGGCGGTCGCGTCCGCGGTCGCGGGCCCGGCGGGGCGCAGGCCGAGCACGCGCTCGGCGTTGCCGCCGGCGATCTTGGCCTTGTCCTGCGGGCTGAGCGGCAGCGTGTCGAGCAGGGCCCGGCCCGCCGCGTTGGAGCCGAACGGATAGTCGACGCTGAACAGCACCCGGTCCACCCCGAGCACCTGCACCGTGCACATCACCGGCGGGATGCTGAACAGCCCGCTCGTGGTCACCCACACGTTGCGGCCGAAGTACTCAGAAGGAGTCAGGGCCAGGTCGTCCAGGCTCAGCATCGCGTCGATCCGGGCCAGCAGGAACGGGAGCATCTCGCCGCAGTGCCCGACGATCAGGCGCAGGCCGGGGTGGCGGTCGAAGACGCCGGTGGCAATCATCCGCAGCAGATGCAGTCCGGCCTCCGCGTGCCAGCCCCAGGCACCGGTGGCCAGCCGGCCCGCCACGGCCGGCGGCAGCCCCTGGTACAGCGCGTCGCGGAGCGCCGCCGACGGGGGCGCGGGGTGCAGGTACAGAGGCACGTCGAGCCGCTCGAAACGCTCGAGCAGCGGGGCGAACCTGGGGTCGTCGAGGAAGATCCCGTTGGAGCCGAGCGTGCTGTTGACCATGGCCCCGATCAGGCCGAGCTCCGACGTGGCCCGGTCAAGCTCGTCGGCCGCGGCGTACGGGTCGGCGGTGGGCAAAGTGGCGAAGCCGGCGAATCGCTCCGGGTGCGCCTTGACCGCACCGGCCAGCATGTCATTGGCCTCGCGAGCGCGGGCTGTCCCCTCGGCGCCGTCGAACCCTTGCGCGGCGGGCGCCACGTGCGAGATGACCTGGAAGTCGATGCCGTGGGCGTCCATGTCGGCCAGCCGTATCCGGCCCAGGTCGCGCAGCTGGTCATCGATCTGGTGGCCCCAGTGGGCGAGTGGGCCGGTGCCTGGCGGGGCCGCCAGCTCGGGAGTCCAGAAGTGCTCTTCCAGCGCAATCGTTCGCATCTGCCCATTCTGCCAGCCGCGCCGTTGGGCAGCCGAGGTCGGGCTGAAGACAGCGTGGGTCGACGACACCTTGCGCCGCGTCATCGCGCCGGTGATGCTGATCGACTGGATCTTGTTCTCGCCGCGGTACTGGCTCAGTAGGCGATGCCAACCGCGATCCCGTCCACGCCGCCGGGAAATTCGGCCGGGCCGCGGACCAGGGCATCGGCGCGGGCGGCGACCCGGAGCGGTTCGGCGATCTGGTCGAGCAGCGCCTCGGCGGCCGGGGTGTGCGCCTGCACGATCAGCTGGCTGATCCGGGCCGAGTTGCCGAGCCGATGGGCGCTGCGCAGCGCCCGGGTCGCGTCCAGGATGATCGCGAGCTGGTCCACCGCCGACCGGTCGCTGTGCCAGCGTTCGTCCGCGACCGGCCAGCGGGTGACGTGCAGCGACACCGGGTCTTCGTGAGCCCGGTAAAACCGCTGGTACATGTGTTCGGTCACGAACGGCGCGAACGGCGCGAACAGCCCGAGCAGCACCCGGTAGGACTCCCAGAGGGTCCACTGGGCGCTCCGCCGATCCGCGTTGACCCGGTCCGGATTATCCGGATCCGGACTATCCGGATCCGCAGCATCCCGCCCGCCCTCACCGAGCCGGTCCTTGATCATCTCGATATAGCGGTCGCAGTAGATCGACCAGAACATCCGGGAGGCAGCCTGATGGGCCTGCAGGTAGTCGTGGGCCTCGAACGCCGCCGTGGCCTCCGCCACGGCTTCGGCCAGGTGCGAGAGGACCCACCGGTCCACGATGTTCCGCTCCCCCGGCGCCGGGGCGGCCGCGGAAACGTCAAGGTCGCCCAGGTTGATAGACAGGAACCGGCCGACGTTCCAGAGCTTGACCGCGAACTTCCGGCCGGTCCTGATGTCCTTCTCGTTGTAGCGCAGGTCGGTCCCGATGCGGCCCTTGGTGGCCCATAGCCGCAGCGCGTCCGCGCCGTACTTCGCCATCACGTCATCGGGCACGTACCGGTTGAAGCCGTCTGCGCCGGTGGACCGGTCAAGATCACGCTTGGAGAGCTTCTTGCCCTGCTCGCTCAGCCCCCAGCCGGATATCAGCGCGGTACGCCACGGCACCCGTTGGAACAGCAGTTCCGACTGCACCAGCGTGTAGAACAGCCAGGTCCTGATGATCTCGAACGCCTGCACCCGCATGGACATCGGCGCCAGGGCGGAATCGGTCCCGCCGACCGCCCACCCGTCGTTGATCTGCGGCGTGAGCGAGGAGGTCATCCAGGTATCCATCACGTCCGGGTCCGGGGCCAGCTCAGCTCCGCCGCACGACGGGCAGGCCGACACGGGCGGCTTGTCCGTGAGCGGATCCACCGGCAGGTCGTCCAGGCGCGCGAGCACGGGCGCGGCACACGAAGCGCAGAACCAGACGGGGAACGGCACCCCGTAACGCCGCTGCCTGGAGATGTTCCAGTCCCACTTGAGCCCGTCGATCCAGTCCTCAAGCCGCCGCCGCATATAAGGCGGGATCCACTCGATCTCGGCGGCGCGGCCCCGGAACCGGTCCGCGTTCTCCCGCACCGCGATGAACCACTGGGGCCTGATCTGGAACTCGACCGGGGTCTGGCACCGCTCGTGCACACCCACCACCTGACGCACGGGCACGCTGTCCACCAGCAGTCCCGCCGAGGTGAGCGCCTTCACGATGGCCGAACGTGCCTGGGTTACCGTGAGCCCGGCGAACTCTCCCGCGAGCGGTCCCAGCCGCCCGTCCGGCTCCAGCGCCAGGCGCAGCGGGAGCCGGTCCCGCCGCCACCTCAGCACGTCCTCGCTGTCACCGAACGTGCATACCATCATCAATCCGGTCCCGTATTCCGGGTCCACCGACTCGTCGGTGAGCACGGCGACCTCGTAGTCAAACAGCGGCACCCGCGCCCTGGCGAGCCCGGTGTACCGGGCATCCGACGGATGGTGGTAGAGCGCCACGCAGGCCGGCAGCAGCTCAGGCCGGGTAGTGGCGATCAGCAGCTCCTGCCCGTCCGGCCCGGCGAACTTGATCGTGTGCAGCCTGCTGGTCCGCTCCAGGTCCTCCACGTCGGCCTGGGCCAGCGAGGTCTGGTCCTCCGGACACCACAGGATCGGATCCTGCGCCCGCCGCAGGTAACCTGCCTGGTGCAGCGTGATGAAGCTGGTCTGGGAGGTCCGCTGACAGCGGGCGTCGATGGTCGCGTAGCGCAACGACCAGTCAACTGAGAGCCCAAGCCGCCGCCACAGATCCTCATACCGTCCGGCCGTCCGCTCGGTTTCCGCCAGGCAGAGCGCGACGAACTCGGCTCGCGGCATGTCCACGGCGCGGACCGCGTATTTCTGCTCGACGTACCGTTCGGTCGGCAGCCCGTTGTCGTCGAACCCGATCGGGTAGAAGACGCGCTCGCCGAGCATTCGCCGGAAGCGGACGATGAAGTCGGGCTGCGAGTAGCTCATCGCGTGCCCGACATGCAGGTGCGACGCCGATACGTAAGGCGGCGGAGTGTCCACGCTGAACACGGGTCCTGCCGCGTCACGGGCGTACCGGTAGATGTCGTGTGCCTGCCACAGCTCCCGGGCCGCGGCTTCGACCGCCTGGTGGTCGTACTCGCCGAGTTCCATACGTAGGGAAGGTATCCGCTCCCCCGGCCGCTTCTTAAATTTTTTCCCGAACGGGCCTGGGTTTCCCCTCCCGGCAACCTGTTACGAACCCCTTGGTCACCGAGCCCGTCTTAACTGATGACGTCCAGTACGTAGCGCCGCACTCAGCTTCCTGGGGCATCATTGCTAATTGCTGGGAAGAAAACCGGGTAGCAAAAAGCAGCGAAAAGGAACCGAACCGCCCATGCCTTCGTCGCGACCCGAGATCGCCGACCTGCTCGAGGTGGCCATACCGCCCCAGAACAAGGTGATCGCCGTCAGTGACCTGCACCTGCCCCCGGTAAGGACCGAGGTGTCCGCGCGGTGCTGTGAGACACTGGCCGGCCACCTGGCAGAACAGGCCGGACCGCTCACCGTGGTGTTCGGCGGGGACGTGGTCGAACTACTCGGCTTTCCCGGCTCGACGGCCACCGACATCCTGCGCGCGCACGAGGACCTGTGCGAGGCGCTGATGGCGGTGAACGAGCGCGGCGGCCAGGTCGTGTACGCGATCGGCAACCACGACGGCGACCTGGCCTGGGACATCAAGGCGGCGGACGCCGTGCGGGAGATGACCGGGGCGGTACTCTGCCTGGCCGCGGACCTGATCCTGCCCGACGGCCGGAAGATCAGGGTGGAGCACGGCCACCAGCTCGACCCCTACAACTGCTTCTGCGACGCGCGTAACCCGCTGGACACCCCGATCGGCCATCACGTCGTCCGCGAGGTGATTCCCCGCATCGAGTTCCTGGGCCGCGGCTGGGTCGACGGCGCCCATGAGATGGCGGACCCGACCGACTTCCCCTCCTTCATCGGTTCTCGGCTCGTCTACCGCAAGCTAGGCCACCGCATCTGGTGGCTGATCGCGATTCCGCTGATAATCCTTCTGCTCGTGCGGATCCCCGAGCTCACCGCGCTGCGGACCCGTTATCCGGACACCAAGGTATGGATGCACCGGGCCGTTATCCTCGGCTACGGCGCGGCGGTCGACCTCATCGTCATCGCCGCCATCGTGGGCATCCTGGTCCGGCGCGCGTGGCTGTCGATCAGCGCGCTGGCGTTGGACGACCGAGGTTACGGGCAGAACTCAGCCGCCCGCCAGCGGGCCATCGACCTAGTCGCCGACGGGTACTACGGCTTCATTTCCGGCCATACGCACCATCCGGAGCTCGCTGCCATCGGATGCGGCTTCTACGCCAACTCGGGATCATGCACCTCGGTGGTGGAAGGGATCGGCGGCCGGTTCGGCCTGCCTCCGGCCTACGTGCGCAACCAGCAGATCTGCTGGCTGGAAATCGCCGAAGGCCAGGCGGAGCTGGTATCAGCCCGGATCGAGATGCCCGGCGCGACCAGGCTGGAGCGGTTCGCCGCCCAGGGCCGCAACCCGCATTCAGATACTCCGGTCCGGGTCGCCTCCTGGCCCGCCGGACCCGACTGGCCGCCCCCCGATACCAAGGCGGACCGGAAAAGATCCGTCCGGTGCGACCGTCAGGTGCAGATAAAGCAGACCCTCAATGGGTCCGGCGATCCTCAGGAAACGTCCTGGGAGTAGCCGACCCGGGCCCGGCCCTGGGTCAGCCGCGCTCAGCGGCCCTGGCCTCCTCGATGGTGAGTTCCGCGGCCGGGTCGGCTTCCAGGCGCTCATCGGGGATCGGCTCACGGCTGAGGACGGACCGGCCGTAGGTGCCGTCGTCCAGCCGGTGCAGCGCGCGGTCGATGGCGTCCAGGCGATTGCGCAGGCTCTCCGCGATGGCGTCATCCATGCCCTCCGCGGTGAGCGGCTGAGCGGCATCCTCGATGTCCCCCGACTCGCTGTCTACCTCGGACTGCCGGTCCTGGCGCCCCGCCGTCTCCGCGTCCTTGAGCAGACCCTGCACCTCGTCGCGCTCGGTGCGCAGCAAGGCTCGTGCCCGGTCCTGGTCCATGCGATGGTCCTTCCGTGTCGCTCAGTCCCTGTGGGACGCGTGGTGGTCCGTGTGGTCGTGTTCGTGGCTGTCGGGCGAGCCGCCCATCATCCGCAGCATAGCGACCCCGCCGGTGCGCACGAATCGCACGATCAGCGCGGCCGCGATGGCTCCGAAGACGATGTTCAGCCAGGTGGTGTAGTCCCAGGACACGCCCTGGTCGGGGATCTTGGCGGTGGCCGGGCTGGGGATAAGGCCCAGACCGCCGAAAAGCAGCTCGACGACATACCCGGCCAGCACCATGGTCAGGTAGAACGTGCCGAGCAGGAACAGGGCCATCCGGGCACCGTAGTACTTCCGGTAGATGTTCAGGATCGGGGCGATGATGAGATCGGCGAAGATGAAGGCGACCACGCCGCCGAAGCTGATGCCGCCCTTCCAAAGGACCACCGCCAGCGGCACGTTCCCGATTGAGCATACGAACGAGATGATGGCGACGACGGGACCGATGAGCGGACCCCAGACCTTGGCCGCGAGCGGGTGGCCGACGATAAAGAAGGCCTGCCAGAACTGGTCAGGGACCCAGGCCGCAATCGCGCCGGCGGTGAGCAGGCCGATGATCAGGTCCCTGATGATCGCCGCCCATTCCATCACGAACACGTGCGCGACCGCGGTGTAGCCATCGCCCGAGAACAAGCGGCTTGGATGCGAACCCGGCCGCTGGACGGACATGTCCATCGCGGCGTGGCCCTCCATCGAGCCCGCTATGCCGCGTTCGGCTTGTTCGCGTGCCTGCTGTACCAGCCGCTCCCGCAGCAGGAGCCTGAACGCCGTGGCGAGCAGCACGATCATCACCGGGCCGCCGACGAACTCGGCCGCGGTGAACTGCCAGCCCATCAGCAGCGCCAGGATCACGCCGAGCTCGATCACCAGGTTCGTGGAGGCGACCTCGAACGCCATCGCCGCGGTAAAGCTGGCTCCCTTCCGGAACAGCGATCGCGCCAGGGCCACCGCGGCGTAAGAACACGAAGAGGACGCGGCCCCCAGACCGGTCGCCACGGCCAGCGTGTGCGGGCGATCATCACCCAGGAGCCGCACGATCGTGGACTTCCGCACCAGGGCCTGGACCACCGCCGACAGGCCGAACCCCAGGATCAGGGCCCAGGTGATCGCCCACGTCATCGACGCGGTAATAGAAAGCGCATGCAAGATGGCGTGCGTCTACCTCACCTCTCTAGATCCGCTCGAGATCCGCGACCAGTTCGACCTCGAAGCCGTCCGTATTGGCGAGGTAGGCGGCATAGTGGCCCGGTCCGCCGGCGTGCGGGTGTGCCTCGGGGAACAGCAGCGTCCACCCGTGTGCGGTGCCCGCCTCGGCGAGCGCGTCGACGTCACGACGGCTACCAGCGTGGAACGCGAGGTGGTTCAGGCCCGGCCGTAGCCGGTCATGATCGCGCGCGCTCAGGGCCGGTGACTGTTCGACGACGAGATAATTGTCACCGAGACGCCAGCTGCGGCCGTCGGGCCAGTCCTGGAACGGCACGTAGCCAAGCTCGCTGAGCAGCCACCCCCAGTCGGCGCAGGCGCGCGCGAGGTCGGGCACCCACAATTCGATGTGGTGGACGCCTCCGGTGGCCGCGCGGTTCATGCGGTCCCAGCCGTTCCAGCGATTACCGTGAACACCGGGCTTTACCTTCCCGACCGCCGCGAGTCCGCACCGGTCATCGCTCAGAAGCAGCTGGCAGCACTGAGGCCGCCGCGGCCGGCGGCCGGACCCGCAACGTCCCGCTCGAGAAGATATCCCGTGAAGAGCGCGCCGCGGGTCAGCCACAACGATGCTCCATCGTCGTGGTCAGGGCAACGACGATGCTCCATCGTTGTGGCTGGACGCTGGCGCTGCGGGGCGTCAGAGCTGGCTGCCTCGGCCGTCTCGAGGGAGGAACCTGACCATAAGGTGACTGGTATCGTACGGGGCGGATTCTGACCGCCGTAGACTCGCGTCCGTGAGCGCGGCCCCGCAGACCCCGGCAAATCAGGCGGCGCCCGCCGTTGAAATCGGCGGGCTTGTCAAGCGGTACGGTCAGCTGGCGGCCGTAGACGGGCTGACGCTGACCGCGGCCCGCGGCCGGGTCACCGGGATCCTCGGGCCGAACGGCGCGGGCAAGACCACGACGATCGAGATCTGCGAAGGCTACCGGCGCCCTGACCATGGGATGGTGCGCGTTCTGGGCCTGGATCCGGTACGCGACGCCCGCGCGCTGCGGCCGCGCGTCGGCGTGATGCTCCAGTCGGGGGGCATTCCCCCGTCGGTACCTGCGGCTGACTACCTGACCCTGCTGAGCAGGTTCCATACCAGCCCCGTCCCGGTGCCGCAGCTTCTTGACCTGGTTGGCCTGACCCCGGTCGCCCGCACTCCTTACAAGCGGCTGTCCGGCGGGCAGCAGCAGCGGCTGTCCCTCGCCGCGGCCGTTATCGGCCGCCCCGAACTCGTCTTCCTCGACGAGCCCACAGCCGGAATGGACCCGCAGGCGCGGCACGCTACCTGGGATCTGGTCACGCAACTGCGCGCGGCGGGGGTGAGCATCATCTTGACGACGCACTTCATGGAGGAAGCCGAACGGCTCTGCGATTACGTCGCCATTATCGATCATGGCCAGCTGGTGGCGGCGGGTACGCCGGATCAGCTCACCGGGACGATCGGCCAGCTCAGGTTCCGCGCGGAAGCGGGCCTGGACATGGACAGCCTGCTCGCCGCCCTGCCGCCGACCAGCGCGGCGAAGGAGTCGCCGGCTGGTCATTACGTGATTGAGGTACATGGTTCCGTGGACCCGCTGCTGCTCGCCGCGGTGACCGCGTGGTGCGCAGAGCGAGGAGTGCTCGCCAACAGCCTTCGTATCGAGAGCCGGACGCTGGAGGACGTGTTCCTTGAGCTCACCGGAAAGGAACTCCGCCCGTGATGCCAACGGCGGCCCAGGGGGACATCACTGGCGGAGAAGCTCCGGCCGGGCCGACACCCTCATTCACCCCGGCCCCTGGAGCCGCGCCACTGATCCGGATGATCGCCGCGCAGGCCCGACTGGAGACGCGCACGTTGCTGCGCAACGGCGAGCAGCTCCTGCTGACCTTGATCATCCCGTTGCTGCTGCTGGCCGCGTTCAGCCTCGAACCGCTGGTGAACTTCGGCACCGGCCTGAGCCGCGTGGACTTCCTGACGCCGGGGATCATCGCGCTGGCGGTGATGTCCACCGCGTTCACCAGCCAGGCGATCGCCACCGGTTTCGAGCGGCGTTACGGCGTGCTCAAGCGGCTGGGGGCTACTCCCCTGTCCCGCGGCGGCCTGATCGCCGCCAAGACCACGACCGTCATTGCGGTGGAGCTGCTGCAAGCCGCGCTGATCCTCGCCGTCGCGCTGGCCATCGGCTGGCGGCCGGACGCCAGCCCGGCCGCGATCGTGATCGCGCCCCTGCTCGTCCTGCTCGGCACCGCCGCGTTCAGCGGGCTGGCGCTGCTGATGGCCGGGACCCTGCGTGCCGAGGCCACCCTGGCCGCGGCCAACCTGGTCTACATCGTGCTGCTCGGCGTGGGCGGCGTCGTCTTCCCGCTGACCAAGTTTCCGGCGGCAGCGCGGCCGGTCCTCGAACTGCTGCCGACCGGCGCGCTGTCCACCGGCCTGCGTAACGTCCTGCAGCACGGAGTGACCTTCCCGGCCGGGAACATAATCACGCTAGCGGTCTGGGCCGTCGCCGCGATCATCCTGGCCACGCGGACGTTCCGGTGGGAATAAGGGAACCTCAGCCCCGGATAGCCCATTCTCGGAATATCCATTCTCGGAATATCCAGTCCCGGGTGGCCCAGTCCCGGATGGCGCAGTCCCGGATGGCCCAGTCCGGGATGGCACTCCCGGCGGCCATGATCATCACCGGCATCGTTTCCGTGCAGTTCGGGGCGGGCCTGGCCGACAAGCTGTTCGGGCAGATCCCGCCCGCCGCCGTCACCGGCCTGCGGCTGTGGGCGGCCGCGCTGGCGATGGTCGCGCTTTCCGGGCGGGGATTCCACCGCTCGCTACGTGACCTCTGGCAACGCAGAGCATTCGCGGATGCTGCCACGGCCTGTTCGTTCGGCATCTCTCTCGGGGTTATGAATTTTTCTATTTACCAGGCGTTCGCGCGGATCCCCCTCGGTGTGGCGGTCACCATCGAGTTTCTCGGTCCGCTGGCGGTCGCGGTGGCGGGATCGCGGCACCTCAGGGATGTCGTCTGGGTCGTGCTCGCGGCGACCGGGGTGGTGCTGCTGACCCAGGGCGGACACGGGCATCTCAACCTGACCGGGGTGCTTTTCGCGGGCGTGGCCGGGGCCTGCTGGGCCGCCTATATCGTGCTCAGCTCGGCCACCGGGCGCCGGTTCCCCGGCTCGTCGGGGCTGGCGATCGCGATGGTGGTCTCAGCCCTGCTTGTTACGCCTCCGGCCCTGGTCGCCGGGGGCCGCGCGATGTTCCGGCCTGCCGTGCTGGCCATCGGGGTGGCGATCGGCGTGCTGTCCTCGGTCATCCCCTACCGGCTGGAACTAGAGTCGCTGCGGCGAATGCCGACCCGGCTGTTCGGCGTGTGGATGAGCCTGGAGCCTGCGGTCGCGGCACTGATCGGACTGGTCATGCTGGGCCAGCACCTGACCATCGTGGAGTGGGTCGCGATCTGCTGTGTGATGGTGGCCTGTGCCGGCGCGGCCCGGGGCGCTCTACCATAAGGGGCGTGCCCGCCGATCTCATCTCCCGTACCGGTGTCTCGAAAATCGGCGCCTGGCGGATCACCAGGCCCGTGCTTTCGCCGACGCCAACCTCGATGCGGCGGCTCGCGCTGGCCGGCGTCATCGCCGATACGGCCATCATGTCGACCGGTGCCGCGGTGCGGCTCAGCTCGTCCGGGCTGGGCTGTCCCGACTGGCCGCAGTGCAGCACGTCCGACATCGTGGCCAGCAAGAACGCCGGGCAGACGCTGCTCAACACGTGGATCGAGTTCAGCAACAGGCTGCTGAACTTCCCGCTGGTCATCATCGCCGTCCTCGTCTTCATCGCGGCCTGGCGCTTCCGGCCGGGAGGGGTTAAACGGCGCGACCTGTTCTGGCTCGGGCTGACCCAGCCGGCCGGAGTGGTCGCGCAGGCGGTAATTGGCGGCATCGTAGTCCTCACCAAGCTCAGCCCGGCCGCGGTTTCCGTACATTTCCTGGTCTCAGCCTCGATCGTGGCGGCGGCCGTCCTCCTGCACGTCCGGGTCACCGAGGGGAACGCGCCGCCGACGACGGTGGTCCGGCGCGACCTGCGCCTGGTGGCCGCGGCCCTGGTCGCGGTGACCTGCGCGATGCTCGCGGCGGGCACGGTGGTGACCGGGACGGGCCCGCTGGCAGGCAACGCGGCCGCGCCCAGGTACAAGCTTCCGCTGGAAGGAGTCACTCAGCTGCACGCCGACATCGGCTGGCTGATGGCCGGGCTCGCGGTCGCGCTCGTGCTCGGGCTGCGGGTGTCCGGCGCGCCACCGCGGGTGGTGCGAGCCGGCTGGATCATGATCGCGGCGCTGGGCCTGCAGGGCGTGCTCGGCTACATCCAGTACTTCACGCACCTGCCGGCCGGGCTGGTGTGGGTCCACGTCACCGGGTCGGTACTCGTCTGGATCGCCGTCCTGCGGTTGTTCCTCGCCATGCGGGACCGGGGCCCGGTTAATACTGCGCCAACAGGTCCCCTGGCGGCCGTACCCACTAGGCAGCCGGAGCCCCTAGACCGATAGGCTCTGACCGTGAGCACTCAGGCCAATCTTGACTGGACGGCGACCGATGCGCGCGCCGTTGACCTCATCCGGGTCCTGGCGATGGACTCGGTGCAAAAAGCAGGCTCAGGACACCCGGGCACGGCGATGAGCCTGGCGCCCGCGGCCTACTTGCTCTTCCAGCGTCTGCTCAGGCACGACCCGGCGGACCCGCACTGGCCAGGCCGCGACCGGTTCGTGCTCTCCTGCGGGCATTCCAGCCTCACCCTGTACATCCAGCTGTACCTGTCCGGGTACGGGCTGACCCTGGATGACCTGAAGGCTTACCGCACCTGGGGCAGCCTCACGCCCGGTCACCCCGAGCACGGGCTCACCCCCGGCGTCGAGACCACGACAGGTCCGCTCGGCCAGGGCCTCGGCAATGCGGTCGGCATGGCGATGGCCGCCCGCCGCGAGCGGGGGCTGCTCGACCCGGACGCGGAGCACGGCGCCAGCCCGTTCGATCACTTCGTCTATTGCTTTGTCTCCGACGGTGACATCGAGGAAGGCATCAGCCACGAGGTATCCGCGCTCGCAGCCCACCACAAGCTCGGCAACCTCATCGTCTTGTACGACGACAACCGGATCTCCATCGAGGACAACACCAACATCGCCAAGTCCGAGGACGTCGCCGCCCGCTATGAGGCCTACGGCTGGCACGTGCAGCGACTGAGCTGGCGCACTTCCGATGGGTACCACGAGGACGTACCGGCTCTGTACCAGGCGATGCTGACCGCCAAGGAACACACGCAGGCACCGTCCTTCATCGCGCTGAGCACGATCATCGGCTGGCCGGCGCCGAATAAGAAGGACACGGGCGCGGCGCACGGCTCCGCGCTCGGCGTGCCTGAGGTGAAAGCGACCAAGGTCATCCTGCACTTCGACCCCGAGATCGACTTCCCCACCGAGGACGAGGCACTGGCCCGGACCCGCCAGGTCGCCGAGCGCGGCAAGAAGCTGCACGCGGAGTGGGACGGCCCGTTCGCCGCCTGGGCGAGCGCCAACCCGGAGCGCAAGGCACTGCTCGAGCGCCTGACCACCCGCCGGCTGCCGGACGGGTGGACCGAGGTGCTGCCCACGTTCCCGCCTGACGCCAAGGGAATGGCGACCCGCAAGGCGTCGGGTGCGATCCTTACGGCCCTCGCCCCGGTCCTGCCCGAACTGTGGGGCGGCTCCGCGGACCTGGCGGAGAGCAACCTCACGACGATGGAGGGCGAGCCCTCGTTCATTCCCACCGAGCACCAGACCGCGATGTGGCCGGGCAACCCCTACGGGCGGACGATGCACTTCGGCATCCGAGAGCACGGGATGGGCTCGATCCTGAACGGGATCGCGCTGAGCGGTGGCACCCGTCCCTACGGCGGGACGTTCCTGGTGTTCAGCGACTACATGCGGCCCTCGGTACGGCTGGCGGCCCTGATGGAGCTGCCGGTCACCTACGTGTGGACGCACGACTCCATCGGCCTCGGCGAAGATGGTCCCACCCACCAGCCGATCGAGCACGTCTGGGCGCTGCGCGCCATCCCCGGCCTCAACGTGGTCAGGCCGGGAGACGCGAACGAGACCGTCATCGCCTGGCGGACCATCCTGGAACGGGCTGAGCCCGCGGCCCTCTGCCTGACCAGGCAGAACCTGCCGGTGCTTGACCGCACCGGAAACCTGGCCAGCGCCGAGGAGGCAGTCCGCGGCGGTTACGTGCTCGCCGCAGGCACTGACGTCATCCTGATCGCCACCGGCAGTGAGGTCTCGATCGCGCTGGACGCCCGTGAGCAGCTAGCCGCCGACGGTATCTCGGCCCGGGTGGTGTCGATGCCGTGCGTGGAATGGTTCCACGACCAGGAGGAGGCCTACCAGCGTGAGGTTCTTCCGGCCACCATCCGGGCGCGGGTCTCGGTGGAGGCGGGCATTACCGCCCCCTGGCGCTTGTTCACAGGGGACGCAGGCGCTTCAATCGGAGTAGACCATTTCGGTGCTTCCGCAGATTACAAGAAGCTTTACCAGGAGTTCGGCATCACCGCGGAGCGGGTCGCCGCAGCCGCACGCGACAGTCTGGCCAGGGTCAGGGACTAACCCGGCCCGCGCCACGCAGGGAAGGAAAAGCAACGATGTCAGTTGACGTTCTCGGACAGCTATCCGAGGCCGGAGTGTCGGTATGGCTGGATGACATCAGCCGTGACCGGCTGCGTACCGGCAACCTGCAGTCGCTCATCGACCAGTACCACGTGGTCGGCGTGACCTCTAACCCGACGATCTTCGCGAAGGCGCTGTCCGGTGGCTCCTCTTATGACGAGCAGATCGCCGACCTGAAGACCTACGACGTTTCCGTGGACGAGGCGTCCCGCATGATCACCACCTATGACATCAGGTGGGCGTGCGACGTGCTGCGGCCTGTCTACGACGCGACGGACGGCCAAGACGGCCGGGTGTCGATCGAGGTCGACCCGAGGCTGGCCAGGAATACGGCCGCTACCATCGCTGAGGCGCGGGCACTTTGGTGGGCGGTGGACCGGCCGAACCTGTTCATCAAGATCCCCGCCACTGTCGAGGGACTGCCTGCGATCACGCAGGCCACCTCGGAGGGGATCAGCGTCAACGTCACGCTGATCTTCTCCCTCGAACGGCACGGCGCGGTCATCGACGCGTACATGGAGGGCCTGGAGAAGGCTGCGGCCGCCGGGCATGACATCTCCAAGATCCGCTCGGTGGCGTCCTTCTTCGTCAGCCGGGTGGACACTGAGGTCGACGGCAGGCTGGATAAGCTGGGCACCCCCGCGGCCATGGCGATGCGCGGCAAGGCGGCCATCGCGAATGCCCGGCTGGCCTACGAGCTGTTCGAGCAGAAGTCCGCCGAGCAGCGCTGGCTTGCGCTGGCCGCGCAGGGGGCCAACCTCCAGCGGCCGCTGTGGGCCTCGACGTCTACCAAGGACCCGTCGTTCCCCGACACGATGTACGTCGTCGAACTCGTCGTCGCCGACACCGTGAACACCATGCCCGAGGCCACCATCAAGGCCACCGCGGACCACGGCGAACTGCGCGGCGACACGGTGCACGGCACGTACGACGCGTCGCGGCAGGTCTTCGCCGAGCTGGAAGAGCTTGGCATCAGCTACGACGACGTGGTGCAGGTCCTCGAGGATGAGGGCGTTGCGAAGTTCGCGGCATCGTGGAATGAACTGCTCGAGACGATCAAGACGAACATGGGGCTCTGAATCCAGATGACCAGACGGGCTCGTCGCGGCAGCCCCGGGGCCGCCGCGTGACGGCGGAGCCGGGGCTTGCCCCGGCGAATCCCGGAGTTATCGCGGAATTCACTGACGTTTTCCATCCGCAGAACCCGCTGCGTGATCCGCGCGACCGGCGCATCCCCCGGGTGGCCGGGCCATGCGTGCTTGTCATGTTCGGCGTGACCGGGGACCTGGCCCGCAAGAAGCTCATGCCGGCCATGTATGACCTGGCCAATCGGGGCCTGCTGCCGCCAGGGTTCTCCTTCGTCGGCTTCGCCAGGAGGGACTGGGCGGACGAGGATTTCGCCCAGGTCACCTACCAGGCGGTCAAGGAGCACGCCCGCACGCCGTTCCGCGACACGGTATGGGAGCAGCTCAGCGAGGGCGTCAGGTTCGTGTCAGGCTCGTTCGACGACGACGAGGCGTTCGACCAGCTAGCCAGATGCGTACACGAGCTTGACGCCGAACGGGGCACGGGCGGGAACTACGCGTTCTACCTATCGATCCCGCCTAGCCAGTTTCCCACGGTGGTCCAGCAGCTGAAGCGCAGCGGTCTTTCCGACTCCGACGGCCACGGCTGGCGCCGGGTGGTGATCGAGAAGCCGTTCGGCCACGACCTGACCAGCGCGCGGGAGCTGAACGACATCCTGAACGAGGTCTTCCCGCCGGAGGCAGTGTTCCGCATCGACCACTACCTCGGCAAGGAGACGGTGCAGAACATCCTCGCGCTGCGCTTCGCCAACGAGATGTACGAGCCGATCTGGAACCGCGGCTACGTCGATCATATCCAGATCACGATGGCCGAGGACATCGGAATCGGGGGCCGCGCGGGCTACTACGACGGCATCGGGGCCGCCCGTGACGTGATCCAGAACCATCTGCTGCAGCTCCTCGCACTGACCGCGATGGAAGAGCCGGTGGCGTTCGACGCGGATTCGCTCCGGATGGAGAAGGAGAAGGTCCTTTCCGCGGTCCGGCTGCCCGCCGACCTCGCGACCGGCACCGCGCGCGGGCAATATACCGCCGGCTGGCAGGGCGGTCGGCCTGTGCGCGGCTACCTGGAGGAAGACGGCATCCCTGCGGACTCTCACACCGAGACCTACGCCGCGCTGAAGCTCGGCGTCGACACCAGGCGCTGGGCCGGCGTGCCGTTCTACCTGCGCGCGGGCAAGC
Source organism: uncultured Actinomycetota bacterium (assembly GCA_963844625.1). Taxonomy (GTDB): domain Bacteria; phylum Actinomycetota; class Actinomycetes; order Streptosporangiales; family Streptosporangiaceae; genus Palsa-504. Next base: position 39,153 of record CAWJPF010000006.1, read on the forward strand.
GGCTGCCGAGTCGCATGACAGAGATCGCGCTGATCTTCCAGCGGGCGCCGCACCTGCCGTTCTCGGCCACGGACACCGAGGAGCTCGGCCAGAACGCGATCGTGATCAGGATCCAGCCGGATGAGGGCATCACCGTGCGGTTCGGCTCAAAGGTGCCTGGTACGGCCATGGAAGTCCGGGACGTGAACATGGACTTCGCCTACGGCGAATCCTTCACAGAATCGAGTCCCGAGGCCTACGAACGGCTGCTGCTCGACGTCCTCATCGGTGATCCGCCGCTGTTCCCCCGGCAGGCCGAAGTCGAGCTCGGCTGGCGGATCCTTGACCCGATCGAGGCGTTCTGGGCGTCTTACACCAAGCCGGATCAGTATCCGGCCGGGACGGCGGGCCCCCCATCGGCCGACGCGCTACTGGCACGGGACGGACGCGCATGGCGGCGTTTGTAGGGCTAACAGAGCCTATAGGGAAGGTGGGAAGGCCGCGATGACCATCGACCTGACTGACACGACGACCAGCGCGATCATCGATGCGGTCACTCAGGCGCGTCGCCGTCTCGGCGGCCCCGCCTCCGGCACGGTGCTAACGCTGATCATCGTCACCGACGAGGCCGCGCAGTACGACGCCGTCCGCGCGGCCAGCCAGGCGGGCCGTGAGCATCCCAGCCGGGTCCTCGCCGTCATCACCCGCAAGCCCAAGGCCGAGTCGCGGCTGGACGCCGAGATCCGGGTCGGCGAGACCGGCCCCGGTGAGACGATCCTGCTGCGGATGTACGGGCCGCTCGGCCAGCACGCCGACTCAGTGGTCGCGCCGCTGCTCGCTGCGGACGTTCCCGTGGTCATCTGGTGGCCTGATGACGCCCCGCCCTCGCCGGCGGCCGACTCACTTGGCATGGTCGCCCAGCGCCGGGTCACGGACGCCGCGGCCAGCGAGGAGCCCAAGGACATGCTGCTGAACCTGGCCAAGGTCTACCGGCCAGGCGACACCGACATGAGCTGGACCCGGGCCACGTCCTGGCGGACCTTGCTCGCCGCCACCCTGGACCAGCCTTACCCCGAGCTGCTCAGCGGCGAGGTGCTGGCCGAACCCGCCAACCCGACCGCGGACCTGATCGCGGCCTGGCTCAGCACGCGCCTGGGCATCCCGGTGCCGCGCGGTGAGTCGGCAGGCCCGGGGATCACCGAGGTCAGCTTCGATACGCCGGAGGGGAAGATCACGCTGGCGCGGCCGGACGGCCGGACGGCTACGCTGTCCTGGCCCGGACATCCGGATCGCCGGGTGGCCTTGCACCGGCGGGATACCACTGACCTGATTTCCGAGGAACTGCGCAGGCTGGAGCCCGACGAGGTCTACGCCGAGACGCTGCGCGCACTCGCAGGAGGCAACGGCCGGTGAGCGTCCCCGAAGTACTCGTACACCGGGACGCCACGCTGCTCGCCCAGGCGGTGGCCGCGCGCCTGGTCACCCGGCTAGTCGACTCGGTATCCGCGCGCGGTACCGCGTCGGTGGTACTGACCGGCGGCGGTATCGGCACCGCCGTGCTCGCCGAGCTAGCCGCCGCCCCGGCCAGGGACGCCATCGACTGGAGACGCCTGGACATCTGGTGGGGAGACGAGCGGTTCGTCCCGACCGGCGATCCGGACAGGAACGAGACCGGCGCACGTGCGGCCCTGCTCGATCACGTGGACGTTGATCCGCTCCGGGTCCACCCGATGCCCGGACCCGACGGGCCCGACGGCGACGACCCGGAATCGGCCGCCGCCAGGTACGTGACGTGGCTGGCCGCCGCCGCCACCCACGAGGACCACGGCCCGGTGCCGGAATTCGACGTGCTGATGCTGGGCATCGGCCCAGAGGGACACGTCGCCTCACTGTTCCCTGGCATGCCCGCGCTCTACGACGAGCGGCCGGTCGTGGCGGTACGCGGCTCACCCAAGCCACCGCCGATCCGGCTGACCCTGACCCTGCCGTCGATTCAGGCCGCGCGCGAGGTATGGATCCTTGCCTCAGGCGCGGAAAAGGCCGACGCGGTCGCGATGGCGCTATCCGATGCCGGCCCGGTCCAGGTACCCGCGGCGGGGGCCCGCGGCAGGCAGCGGACCCTATTCCTGATCGACAGCGACGCCGCGGCCAAAGTGCCGGCGCAGATCGGCCGCCAGGGCGCCCACTGACTTATCCCCCGGTCTGCGGGCGAAGGCCAGTCCGGCGGCCAGGCAGGCGGCGGGCACCGCGGCGAGCACGTACCGGTAGCTGAACCCGGCCGTCATCGGCGGCAGCACGATCAGCATCACTCCGACAAACCAGGGCAGCAGGCCGACGCCGCCCCAGCGGCGCCACCGGCCGATCACGCCCGCCGCGCCGATGAGCACGATGACGGCGAGGAACGGACCTCGCAGATAGACGTACCGCTGGTAGATCTGGAGCAGACGCACCCAGGGCGCGACCGCCGTGGTGTTCCCGAGCCCGGGACCGCCGAAGTCCTGCCGCGCCTTGTATATCTGGGCGGACTGGAGGTCACGTTTAAAGGAGCCAGTGGGCGCCGCCCACGCAGGGATCAGGCTCGTGAGTTTTTGGCCCGTCACGAACCGGAACGCCGGTCCGTTGCCGGCGGTGTCGTCCGGGTCGGGCTGGCGGTTCCAGCCGAAGGTGTGCAGCGTGTCATGCAGCACCACGCGCAGGTAGTCGGACGGCTGGGCCAGGATGGCATCCTTCGCGAACTGTCCAGCCGGGTCGTTGACCTTCGGCGTGAACCGGATCCCGGTATCAGTGGTCTTGGTGAACTTGAAGAGCGGAGTGGTCTTGTACCTATCTCGCCCGAGCTCGTTACTCGTCCATACGTACTCCCCCGACACCGGGCGCAGCTGCAGGGGGGTCGGGTCGCAGAGGAGCTGCAGCTTCACCGGCGGCTTGATCTTCGAGCATTCGGCGAAGGTGCTCACCCGGCTGTACAGGAATGTCCCTGAGGATTCGGTCAGCGCGTATTCGCCATGCGAGTGGTGGAACCACATCATGTACCCAGCGATCGGCACGATGCCGGCCACGGCCACGGTGCCGAGGCGGAGCCAGCCCACCCGCCTGGCCAGCAGGCAGACCAGGACCACGACCAGCAGCGGTTCGCCGACGGACCGCACCACGGTCGCGTACCCGATAAGCAGCCCGGCAATGGCCACCGCGAGGACCGAGGGCCGGTCACTCCAGCAGAGGATAACCACTGCAATCGTGGCGAGAAAGATGAACAGGGGGTCGGCGGTGACCATGTGCTCGAGATGCAGCTCGTACGAGTCGAACAGGACCGGCAGTGTCGGCAGTATCGCACCCCACCAGGGCAGCCCGCGGTGGCGAAGCAGCGCATAGATGGCCACGCCCAGGCTCACCCCCATCGCCGCTTGCAACAGCGCGACGGGATAGAGGCTGTGCAGCGGCAGGAGCAGGTCGAGGAAGAACGGGTAGCCGTTTGGCCGCACCTCGTCCGGTACATGCGTTATCGCGTCTTGAAAGTAGTTGTAGGAGTCGTTAAACCACAGGATCGGCTGGTAGCCGAGCATCACGATGAGCCGCACTACGATCGCGGCGAGAACCACGATAGTGAACTGCCAGTGCGTAAACGCCGGGCGGGCGAGCCGCGCTAGCCGCGGGCTCCGCTCCTCCGCAGGCGGCTGATCGGGAACGAGCCGCTCGTTACCGGTGGTCGTGTTGGTCAACGACCGCCTCCTGACTCTTCGAGCCTAGGGAAATTCTGACCTCTCGCTGACCCCGCAGGCCTCGGATGATCGAGCGCACCGGCGCACTCTAGCCCGCGACGGCTGACTTATAGTAGCGGGCTCCCGAGGGAAGAATAAGTGTTACCGCTTAATGACCAATGCCTGTGAGTTGCCCATCGCTAACGGTTATCAGCGTCCTCCGTAGCCTACCCGGCACGCGAGCAAGCAGATGAACACGACCGAGAGCGCAGCCGCCGTATCGGGCGACCCAGCCACCGCTGAGATCATGATCCAGGCGAATACGACGGGCAGCAGCCTGCCAAGCGGCCGCTCGCGCCGGGAATGGCGTGTCCTGTCGGCCGGCTCCAGCGCCCTGTGACCAGCGGCTTGCGGGCCGGGATGCCTCAGGTCGGTGCCGAGCACAGGCTCAACGGGAAGGTCGCCAGTCAGCCGGCGCAGATCGCTCCAGGTCCTCGCGGCGTAGGCGGTCGACATGCGCTCCTCGAACTCCTCTAGCGTCAGCCGGCCCTCTGTGTACGCATCGCGAAGTACGTCTACCACGCTGTCCCGCTCTTTGTCAGACGCGAGGATCGGTCGGTCGGTCATAGGCGTGGCCCTTCCCTGGTGTTCTTTGATCCTAACCCAGCGCAGACCCGAGACCGGTGAGCGCGCACTCTCTCCTTCAGCTACCGCCCCGGCCGACGTCTGGCGGACCCAAAAAGAGACAGCATCCGAATGGTTACGAAAAGTGGGGTATTTAGGTCTCGCTACGTAGCACATCTGGGCGTTACGCTGTTGGCGAATCTTTCATCTGGTCGTGCTGTGTCAGATGTGACCAGAGGAGGGTTCTGGCGTGTAAGGCCTTCACGCCAGCCACGCAGTTAACGCCGGGCATCCCGTCCTCCCGGCTGCCGCCGCAGCAGCCGCCGCGACCAGCCGGGAGCCGGACGAGCAGTTCCTCACTAGGAGGGATCGATTTGAGCGTCAGCGAAGACCGCACTGTCCAGCCCACTGTCGCACCCGCACCCGTTTCCGGCATTGCCGATCCAGCCCCGCTCGGGCTGGCCGCCTTTGCCCTCACCACGTTCCTGCTGTCCGCTTCCAACGCCGGCTGGATGACCCATGCCAGTGGCGCCGCGTTCCTGGGCTATGCCTTCGCCTACGGCGGACTTTGCCAGCTGCTGGCCGGTATGTGGGAATTCCGCAACAGGAACGTGTTCGGGGCGACCGCATTCTCCAGCTACGGCGGCTTCTGGCTCGGCCTGGGCCTGTGGGTCCTACTCGTGAAGCTTCCCGCGCTGTCCGCCGCGAAGACGCCGGCCGCGCTGGTCGCGACGGTCCCGCTGCTCAACCACGACGTAGGCTGGATCTTGCTCGCGTTCGCCATCTTCAACACGTACATGCTGATCCTGGCCACTCAGGTGAACGTGGCCGTGTTCGCCGTCTTCCTTACCCTCGAGCTCACCGAGATCATCCTGTGCATCGGCCAGTTCAACGCTGGTGCCGCGGTCCTTCCCACCGGAACGATCAAGTTCGGCGGCTACGTGGGTCTGGTGACGGCTCTCGTCGCCTGGTACACCTCGGCAGCCGGCGTCTCGAATGGCATCGCAGGTAAGCTTCGCTTCCCCGTGGGCCGTCCTCTGCTGGGCTAGGCCACATCACATTTAGTACTGGGGACCGGGCCGGTGGCCCGGTCCCCAGCCTTTTGCCTGCCTAGTGCCGTGATCGGAAACCTTTTGCCGGGGTTACCTCAGCTCGTCGGGATCATGGACCGCAGTTTCTGGTCCGTCTCAGTCAGCAACTCCCGCGTGGCCACCGGATGCCCGCGTGTGGTTCCAGCGCGGATGGCATGCTGGGAGGCTGGCAATCATAAGGAGGTCAGCGGTGACTCACCCTCCCGGCATTCAGCCCGAGTACCGGCGCACCCCTCTGAGTGCGGAGGAGAAGGCCCGGGGCGAGGCGAACTTGGCCCCTTTCGTCGCCCAGATGCTTGTCGCCGGCGAACGGTTCGGGGTGAGCGCCGACACACCAGACCAGGTGGAGCTGTTTCAGGGGGTCGCCCGCAGGGTGAGCGACATGCTTCAGCGGCCTGTGGTCAGCTATGCCAACGGCAGGGACATCGTGATCACCTTCGGGCAGGAGGAGGCCCCGGCCCTGGCTTAACGTTCGCCCGGCCGGGCTTTCCCGCGCGCTGATCCCCGGCACTGGGGCGGTGACTGAGCGTCTGCGGGTTCGTGAGATCGACGATGACGAGGGACGGCGGCTGGTGCGGATCATCCGCCGCGGCAGCGGGTCGGTGGTGACCTGGCGGCGGGGCTAATGCGGCACTAGCTAGTCCGGCCCGGCTGACCGGCCGATAGCGTTAAGCCGGAGGAACGGCAGGGAAGGAGGAGCAGCGGTGCACAACGGAAGGCCGATCGACCTGACGACGCAAGTCGATCGCGTCAAGCGCAAGACGCGACCGTGGAAGTCAATCATCGCCCTGCTGCTCGCGATCGCCGCTGGGATCATCTCGGACAGCGCCCGCCACCACTCGAACGTCATCTTCGACGCGAGCGAATCGACCGACCAGATCGTGTGGATCGTCACAGGCGTGCTGTTCCTCATTTTCGCGTCGTCGGCGACCTATGGCCTGGCCGGGAAGGCCAGGGAACTGCTCGAGCCGAGGGCAGGTACCCGGCATTCGGCCGTCGTCAGGTACATCATCCTGCTGGTCGGCGCGTTCACCACGCTGGTGATAACGCTTGATCTGTTCGACGTTCCGGTCGGTCAGCTCGTCCTCGGCGGCGCGCTGACCAGTGTGTTCGTCGGCATCGCGGCGCAGCAGTCGCTCAGCAACCTGTTCGCGGGCCTGGTGCTCATGCTCGCCAGGCCCTTTCACGTGGGTGACGCGGTCCGGCTGCGGGCCGGCGCGCTGGGCGGCACGCTCGATGGCATCGTGACCGACATCGGGATCACCTACACTCGCCTCGATACCGACGGCACCACGATGTCGATCCCCAACTCGCAGGTGCTCAACGCCGTCGTGGGTCCCATCCCTCCGCAACCGGAAATAGCACCGCCAGGTCCTCCCGTGGTGGCCGATACCAGGTCAGGGACTCCAGGCGGCCCCGAGCAAACGTAACCTCAGCCGGCTGGGCCGGCGTAAGGCGGCTGCGCTCGCCCGGCCACGAGCCGGGGGCCAAGACAAAGGGCCGGTGGCTAGCAATTGCTAGCCACCGGCCCTTCATTACGCTGGCCGGTGCGGAGGTCGCCTCTCGGCGAAAGGCGCAACGCGGCTCCAGCCAAACGGTATTCCGCGAAGGCAGTAGGTGCGGCCCGGGGGACCCAGCCGCACCGGCTGTCACGTACTAACGCCCCCGGCGGCGCCGATGTTCCCGGCGCGAGGGCGGATCTCCTTCGTAAGGGAACGACGAGATGGCCTGCTGGTTCGCGGTGTCCTCCGGGTCAGGATCCGGGTACTGGGCCGGTCCGCCGCGAGCGGACGCGAGCTCGCCGTCCCCATTCGGCCGTCCGGAAGGGCCCTCGTAGCCACGATCAGGGTAGCCGGAGTTCTCGTACCCGGCTCGGTCCTGCCCGCCGTATCCGAAGGTGCTATATCCCTGGTCTTGATAGGAGCGGGTGGCGTCACCTGGCCCGGCATAACCCTGGCCCTGGTACTCCTGCTCGGCGTATCCGTAGCCGTCGCCGTGTCCCCGGTTCGCGTAGGACTGGTCGGCGTAGGACTGGTCCGCGTAAGGCTGGTCCTGATGAGACTGGTCCGGGTAGGACTGGGACTGGTCGGGATAGGAATGGGCGCCGTTCTCCCGGTAGCCGCGATTTTCGCGGTAGCCGCGATCGGCGTAACCCTGGTCTTCGTAGCCCTGGTAATCCTGGTTGTCGTATCGTGACCCGTTGTATTCACCAGGGCGCTGAGCGCCCGCGTATTCCGGACCGCCTGCCTGCCCTTGGAAGCTCTCATTGCCTTCGAAGTCCCGGTTCTGGCTCGCTGGCTCGGGATACCCGTAACCGCTGTATCCCGCTTCCGGCGGGTTCTCCTGGGCCCGGTAATCCTGCTCGCCATAGCCCTGCTGCTGATAGGCCTGCTCTTGATGGCCCTGCCGCTGGTAACCCGGGTTCGGGTAGCCCTGATCCTGGTACTCCGACCGGGCACTGCGGCGATCGTCGTATCCACGGCCCGGGTAGGACCCGCCGTCATAACCCTGGTTGGAGGAGCCGCCGCCATAACTCTGGCTGGGATAAGACCCGCTGCCGTACTGCTGGCCGGAGTACGCCTCCCCCTGGTACGAAGAAGCAGAGTGGGACGGCCCAGAGTAAGAAGGCTCGGAGTAGCCGGGCGCAGGATAGGAAGACGCAGGGTACCCGGGCTCGGAGAACCCGGACGCTGGATAACCCCGGTCGCCCGGCTGCGGGTCAGCCTCACCCGCGGACGAGGGCCGGCCGTACCCGCGCTCGCCGGTTCCCGACCCGCCGTAGCCGTACTCGCCATAGCCGGACTCGCCGTAACCGGGCGCGCTGAACTGCTGGCCATACTCCTGGCGAGCACGGCCCTGGTCGGCGTATACGTATCCCTGTTGTCCCTGCTCGCCAGATTCCTGGCCGGCATAAGCACGGTCGTCGTACTGCTGACCTTGCTGGGCGCCGTAACCCTGCTCCCGGTACCGCTGCCCGCCGTAGCTCTGGCCGGGCCCGGTGTACGGCGACAACTCCTGGTACTGGGCCTGCTCGGGGTACTGGGCCTGCTCGGGGTACTGGGCCTGCTCGGGGTACTGGGCCTGCTCGGGGTACTGGGCCTGCTCCTGGTACTGGGGCGACGCGGAATACTGGCCCTGATCTCCGTAGCCGCCCCCAGGCACCGCTTCCGGATAGCGAGCCGTATCAGGGTAAGCCTCGCCCGCGGGCAGCCGACGCCGGCCCGGCCGGTACTGCTCCGGATACTGCGCGGAGTAGTCCTGGAGATACTCCTGGCCTCCTGGCGGCGGCACGGGCAGGGCGGTGGGGGCCGACGGCAGGGCGGCGGGGGCCGACGGCAGGGCGGCGGGAGGCAGAGCGGCGGGGGGCGGGGGCAGGGCCGCGCGAGCGGGCGGCAGCGCTCGGGGGCCGCGGGCGGATGGCGGACTGAACACCATGGTGCCGGACACCATGGTGCTGGCCTGGTCCTCGGACCGCAGCGCACGGAAATCGCCGGTTACCGGCCCGGTGAAGTCAACGTCGCGGCCGTCGGCGTAACCGCCGGGAAGGGCGGTCAGCCTCGGGTCGGTCGGAGCGCCGGGAAGCTGATTCAGGGGGCCGCCGCTGCCGCGCGGGTCCAGTGGGTCAGCGCCGGGCATGCCGCGCTGCAGGGCATCGATCAGCCGCTGCAGCTCCTCCATCGGCAGCCGGAAGGTGCCGGTGCAGGTGCCGCCCTGCCAGATGCTGAAGACGGAGACGCCAGTATCGGCGTACCAGCTCAGGCGCATGCTGCGAGAGCTACCGCGCACGTCGAAGAAAACCTCGCCGAGCCGGGGCAGTGGTGCTGCGCCCGACGCTGACATGGTGCCCATCGTGGCCTTGCTCCCATCACTTAGTCCACTTCGTCACGAACCCTGAGAAGCAGGCTAGCCGCAGGCCGGAATTAAGGTGGGGAATTTAGCCACCCCGCGTGCGGGACCGCTACCGCGAGTGGCATCATAGGCGAGGGGCATGCAGCAGCCTGCGCGACGGTTGAACAGGACGGGTGAACCGGCACGCTGGCTCTAGCCGTTCGGTATAGTGACCGCTTGCTACGCGATCACCAAATCCGCGCATGGGAACATCACGTCTAGAAGACGCGTTGTATCTTGCAACGGAGGTTCCCGGGCAAGGCTGGTTCGCGTGCTCACGAGCCTGACGTTCTAACTGTAACGCACTATTTGATGCTCTTTGGTTGAGGTGATTGTTCCTATGTCTCAGGTACGTCGGCAGTCGGCTGTGCTTCCCCGCCCTAACTGGGGTTGGCAGGATGCTGCCGCGTGCCGTGGCGAAGACCTGTTGCTCTTCTTCGGTCCTGACGGCGAGCGCCAGCCGGAGCGGGAGATCAGGGAGCGCAAGGCCAAGGCGGTCTGCGCTGCTTGCCCGGTGCGGCTCGAATGCCTTAATTACGCGGTCTCGCGTCCCGAGAAGTACGGCACCTGGGGCGGCTTGAACGAGGACGAGCGGTCGGCCGAGCGCCGCCGCCGCATGCGCCGCGCGAACGCCGCCTGAGGTTCGCTCACGTGTCCGCTCCCCCTGGACGAGAACCGGCGGGGGAGCGGACACAGGGCACCACGGCGCCGGTACGCCGCTCCTCGGGCAGCGGCCCGAGGAAGGCGGCGAACCGGCGCTTTTGCCTGCCGCCGAGGGCCCACAATAGGCTGAGGGCCTCACAATAGGGAGCATGATCTGCGTTCCCTGCCGGAAGCGCCACCACGAGGAGTGCCCGGGTGGCACCTGGTGCGACTGCCAGCATCAGTCGCCGACTTCATCCGCTTCCGAACCGCCGCTCAGCTGGGTCCGCCAGGGCTGACGCCCGGCAGTGGCTGAGCGCTGCCTGCGCCTTCGGGGAATAGCCGCCGGAACGCGCACGTTGCGACCGGTATGCCTACGGATGTGACGCTTCGCACCGTCCACATGCCGGACACCGCCTGGACACCCAGGTTCGTTACATGTGATCCTGTTGCAATGAGTGTTACGGACCCGCTGCTCGTCGTGCGACGGCACGTCGACTTCCTGCGCGTCCGCAGTGCCATCTGTCGCGCCGCCCGATAACCGCCGGCCCGGATTTTCGACCGGGCGCGCGCGCGACGCCGGGCGCCATCCCGCTTGACCCAGGCAGTTAACCGTTTTGCGGTTAACCGCGTCGGCCGGATACGGCCGGACCTAAGTCAGCGGAAGCCCAGGTTCTCGTGACCGCGCGTCCCCGAACCTGAAGGAAACACCGTTACATGCCAGTCTCAACCGGGAGTACCGGTACCAGACGCAAGCGCGGCGAAGGCCAGTGGGCGCTCGGCTACCACGAGCCGCTCAATAAGAACGAGGAAAACAAGCGGAACGACGACGGGCTTAACGTCCGGCAGCGAATCATCGACGTTTACTCCAAGCAGGGCTTCGACTCGATCGACCCGGCCGACCTGCGCGGCCGCTTCCGCTGGTACGGGCTGTACACCCAGCGCCGGCCCGGCATCGACGGCGGCAAGACCGCGGTGCTCGAGCCCGAGGAGCTTGACGACCGCTACTTCATGCTGCGCGTCCGCATCGACGGCGGCCAGCTTTCCAACGATCAGCTGCGCGTCATCGCCTACATCTCGCGCCGGTACGCGCGCGGCACGGCGGACGTGACCGACCGGCAGAACGTCCAGCTGCACTGGATCGAGATCGAGAACGTGCCCGACATCTGGGACGCGCTCGAATCGGTGGGACTGTCTACCACCGAGGCGTGCGGCGACACCCCGCGGGTGATGCTCGGCTGCCCGCTGGCCGGCATCGACGCCGGCGAGATCATCGACGCCACGCCCGAGATCGACGCGATCGGCGAGCGCTACATCGGCGACTCGGCGTTCTCCAACCTGCCGCGCAAGTTCAAGTCCTCCATCAGCGGCTGCGCGGCGCAGTGCGCCATCCACGAGATCAACGACATCGCGTTCGTCGGCGTCGTCAACGACAACGGCGAAACCGGTTACGACCTGTGGGTCGGCGGCGGTCTTTCCACCAATCCGATGATCGGCAAGCGTCTGGGCACGTTCGTCAGGTCCGGTCAAGTCCCCGAGGTGTGGGCGGCCGTAGCCGGGCTGTTCAGGGACTACGGCTACCGGCGACTGCGGCACCGGGCCAGGATCAAGTTCCTGGTCGCGGACTGGGGCCCGGAACGGTTCCGCGAGGTGCTGGAGAAGGAGTACCTCGGGTACGCGCTGCCCGACGGGCCTGCACCGGACGCGCCGCGTGGTGGCGTGCGCGACCATGTCGGAGTGCACCCGCAGCGGAACGGGCTCTACTACGTGGGCTTCGCGCCGACGGTAGGACGGCTCTCTGGCGAGAAGCTCGACGTCATCGCCGACCTAGCCGCCACGTACGGCAGCGGCCGGGTACGCACCACTACCGAGCAGAAGATGGTCATCCTCGACGTCCCCCCGGACCGTACGGACGATCTGGTCAAGGAGCTTGCGGCGGCCGGACTTCCGGCCAACCCGAGTGCCTTCCGCAGGCACACGATGGCCTGCACCGGCATCGAGTTCTGCAAGCTCGCGATCGTGGAGACCAAGGCCCGGGCCGCAGACCTGATCAGCGAGCTCGAGCGGCGCCTGCCGGACTTCGACGCACCCGTCACGATCAACGTCAACGGATGCCCGAACTCCTGCGCCCGGATCCAGACGGCCGACATCGGCCTGAAGGGATCCCTGGTCACCGGCCCGGACGGGAAGCAGGTTGAGGGCTTCCAGATCCACCTGGGCGGCGCGCTGGCGGGCGGCGACGGCGAGGGCTCCGGCTTCGGCCGCAAGGTGCGCGGTCTCAAGGCCACCTCCGAGGAATTGCCGGACTACGTAGAGCGCGTCCTTAGGCGGTTCCAGGCCAGCAGGTCAGATAAGGAGTCGTTCGCCGCATGGACGGCGCGAGCGAGCGATGAGGAGCTCTCATGAACGCGCGGGCCGTGCCCTTCTACTGCCCCTACTGCGGCGAAGAGGACCTGGAACCGCAGGGACCGACCGACGGTGAATGGCACTGTCGCAGTTGCACCAGGACTTTCCAGCTACGCTTTGCCGGAATAGGAGTCACACTGTGAGCCCCGTCGTATCGCGTGGCCTGGCGCAAATCAGCCTGGAGGACCCCGAACACATGCGAACCCTCGCCGAACAGGCCGCGGAGGAACTCGCCGACGCGCCTGCCGAAGAGGTGATTCGCTGGGCCGTGGACACGTTCGGTGACCGGATCTGCGTCACCTCGTCCATGACCGACGCGGTCATCATCCATCTGGCCTCGGGCGTACATCCCGGCATCAACGTGGTCTTCCTCGACACCGGCTACCACTTCGCGGAGACGATCGGGACCAGGGACGCCGTCGAGGTCGTCTACCCCATCCACCTGATCAACGTCACCCCCTCGCGCACCGTCGCCGAGCAGGATGCCGAGCTGGGGCCACGGCTGTTCGGGCGCAATCCCGATCTGTGCTGTTACCTGCGTAAGGTCGAGCCGCTTGAGCGGGCGCTGACCAACTATGACGCCTGGATCACCGGCGTGCGCCGGGACGAGACCAACAACCGCCGTCAGACCCAGGTCGTGGAGTGGGACGACCGGCGGGAGATGGTCAAGGTCAACCCGATCGTCAGCTGGACGCAGAAGCAGGTGGATGACTTCATCACCACTAACGGCGTGCTGGTAAACCCCCTCGTCTACGAGGGCTACCCGTCGATCGGCTGCGCGACCTGCACGGTCAAGGTCGAGGCAGGCGCGGACCCGCGCAGCGGCCGGTGGGCGGGGACGGGCAAGACCGAATGCGGCATACATGCCTGAACCGGTCCTGGTGGCTCCCCCGCCTTTGGTGGCGCCCCCGGTCCTGATGGCGCCCCCGGTCTTGGTGGCAGTCGCGCACGGCAGTGCTGACCCGCGCGCCTCGGCCACCATCGGGGAGCTGATGGCGGGCACCGCCGAACGCGCCGCCGTGCGCGGCCTGCGGGTGCTGGAGGCGCGCACCGCTTTTCTCGGCCACGCTCCGCCGTCCCTGCCTCAGGTCATGGGTACGATCGAGCCCGGCCGCCAGGTGCGGGTGTTGCCGCTGCTGCTCACCTCGGCGTACCACAGCAAGGCCGATATCCCCCGTGTGCTGGCCCGGGTCAGCATCGACTTCCCGCGGCTGCAGGTCTCTTACGGCGCTACGCTCGGCCCGCACCCGCTGCTGCTCTCCGCGCTCGAGCGGCGCCTAGCCGAGGCCGACCCTTGGTCTGAAGGGGCTGACCGCGCCCGGACCGCAGTCGTCCTCGCGGCGGCCGGCTCCAGCGATCCGCAGGCCAACGCCACCATCACGCGCCTGGCGGCGCAGTGGCAGGCCCGCGCCGGGTGGTTCGCCGTCCGCCCGGCCTACGCCTCGGCCGCCGACCCCTCGCCTGCGGCGGCGGTGACCAGCCTGCTGCGCGCCGGAGCGCCCCGGGTCGTAGTGGCCACCTACCTGCTCGCCCCCGGCTTTTTCGCCGACCGGATCAGGACGTCGTCGCTGGCCGCGGGCGCGGCCGCCGTCTCCGCCGCGCTCGGCGCCTCCGCTGAGGTAGCCGACGTCCTGCTGGACCGATTTGCAGAGGCTGGATCCCGGCGGCACACTGCGGCCTAAATCTGGGTAAAACCCTGGATAATCCTTGAGAAAGCCGAGGATCCGCGACCCGCTGGTCACGATCCGGTATCGTACGACGCTCCGGGCTTTTGCTTACCCGGTAGAGTCGGCTGCTGGCCGAACGCGACCTGACTCGCCGACTAAGGGGGCGAATGCGTATCTGGCCGGGAACGCCATACCCGCTTGGCGCGACGTGGGACGGCTGGGGCACCAACTTCACCCTGTTCTCCGAGGTCGCAGACAGCGTCCAGCTTTGCCTATTCGCCGAGGCGGAAGGCGGCGACGGCACACTCGAGGAAACCCGGGTGGAGCTGACCGAAGTCGACGGCTTCGTGTGGCACGGCTACCTCCCCGGCATCGCCCCGGGACAACGCTACGGCTACCGGGTGCACGGGCCCTATCATCCTGCGCGCGGGCTGCGCTGTGACGGCGCCAAGCTGCTGCTCGATCCGTACGGCAAGGCGGTCGAGGGTCAGGTCAGCTGGGATGATTCCCTGTTCAGCTACCAGCTAGGCGACCCGAGGAAGCGGAATACCACCGACAGCGCGCCGCGGATGCCGAAGAACGTGGTGATCAACCCGTTCTTCGACTGGGGCAACGACCGGGCGCCGCAGATCCCGTACCACGAGACGATCATCTACGAGGCGCATGTGCGCGGGCTGACCGTGCTGCACCCGCAGGTCCCCGAGGCGCAGCGCGGCACCTATGCCGGGCTCGGGCACCCCGCCGTCATCGCGCACCTGCAGCGGCTTGGGATCACCGCGGTGGAGCTGATGCCGGTGCACCAGTTCGTCCCCGAGCAGTCCCAGGTCGCGCGCGGCCTGACCAACTACTGGGGCTACAACACGATCGGCTTCCTAGCCCCGCACAACCGGTATTCCTCGGCCGGCCAGCGCGGCGAGCAGGTCAGCGAGTTCAAGACGATGGTGAAGGCGCTGCACGAGGCGGGTATCGAGGTCATCCTGGACGTGGTGTACAACCACACCGCCGAAGGCGATCACATGGGGCCCACCCTGTCGCTGCGCGGGATCGACAATGCCGCCTACTACCGGCTCGACGACGCCGAGCCGTGGCACTACCTGGATTACACCGGCTGCGGTAATAGCCTGAACGCCCGGCATCCGCACTCGCTGCAGCTGGTCATGGACTCGCTGCGGTACTGGATCCTGGAGATGCACGTCGACGGGTTCCGGTTCGACCTGGCCTCGGCACTGGCCAGGGAGCTGCACGACGTGGACCGGCTGTCCACCTTCTTCGACCTAGTGCAGCAGGACCCCTTGGTGTCGCAGGTGAAGCTGATCGCCGAGCCGTGGGATGTCGGCGAGGGCGGCTACCAGGTCGGCAACTTCCCGCCGCTGTGGACCGAATGGAACGGGAAATACCGGGATACCGTCCGAGACTTCTGGCGTGGCCGCCCGGCCACCATGCCGGAGTTCGCGTCCCGGCTCACCGGATCGAGCGACCTGTACGCGACCAGCGGGCGCCGCCCCGTCGCCTCCATCAACTTCGTCACCTGCCACGACGGGTTCACCCTGAACAACCTGGTCAGTTACAACCACAAGCACAACGAGGCGAACGGCGAGGGCAACCGGGACGGCGCCGACGACAACAGGTCCTGGAACTGCGGCGCGGAAGGCCCGACCGACGACCCCGCGATCAGCGAACTGCGTGCCAGGCAGAAACGGAACTTCCTGGTCACCTTGTTCTTGTCGCAGGGCGTCCCGATGCTGCTGGCCGGAGACGAGATGGGTCGCACTCAGCGCGGCAACAATAACGCCTACTGCCAGGACAACGAGATCTCCTGGCTGAACTGGGACCAGGCGGCCATCGAGCCGGACCTGCTGCAGTTCACCGAGACGCTGACCAGCCTGCGCCGCGAGCATCCGCTGTTCCGGCGGCGCAGGTTCTTCCGCGGCCAGCCGCAGGCGCCGGCCGGCGAGCTCGCCAACATCGTCTGGCTGACCCCCGCCGGAGAGGAGATGACCGAGGCGGACTGGGGTACCAGCTACGCGAACTCGTTCGCCGTGTTCCTCAACGGGGACGCGATCACCGAGCCGGATCCGCGCGGCGAGAAGATCAGCGACGCCCGGTTCTTGCTGCTGTTCAACGCGCACAGCGACCCGATAACGTTCATCCTGCCCGAGGCCAGCTACGCGACCGGGTGGGAGGTCGTCATCGATACCGCCCTGGGTAGCGTAGGTGCCGTCCTCACGCCGAAGAAAGAAATCGAAGTCTGCGACCGCGCCGTCGTCGCGCTTCGGTCCACGGAGTGATCATGCAGCAGTTGCTCCCGCCTGCTTCATCCGAGGTCGAGCCGGATCTGGCCGGGCTGTACGCATATCCGGACGGCCCGTGGCTGCGCGCCAACATGGTGTCAAGCGCGGACGGGGCCTCGACCCTCGACGGTGCGACCAAGGACTTGTCCTCTGGCGCCGACCGGCAGGTGTTCGCCCTGCTCCGCGCGCTCGCCAACGTCGTCGTGGTCGGCGCGGCTACCGTACGGGCCGAGCGCTACAAGCCGGCCCGGCCGCAAGAGTCATGGCGTGACCTGCGGTCCGGCCGGACGCCGACCCCGCCGATCGCGGTGATCAGCGCGCGGCTGGACCTCGACCCGGACAGCCCGCTGATCGCCGCCGCTCCCCCTGACGCCCGCACGATCGTCATCACCGCCGCCCAGGCCCCGCAGGACATCCGCGCCCGGCTGGAACCCAACGCGGACGTCGTAGTGGCCGGCGACCGGGCCGTCGACCTGAAAACCGCCGTGAGCGCCCTCGCCGACCGCGGCTACCGGCGCCTCCTGGCGGAAGGGGGCCCGCATTTGCTCGGCCAGCTGGTCGAGGCCAACCTGGTCGACGAGCTGTGCCTGACGGTCGGCCCGCTGATGGTCGGCCCGGGCCCGGACCGCATTGTGGCCGGCGCCCCGTCCGGGACCCAGCCGCTGTCACTGACCCTGGCCCACGTGCTGGAAGACGACGGTTTCCTGCTCTGCCGCTACATCAGAAAAAACCATTTATGCCGAACGGGCCGTCGTGCCTGTGGTCGGTCACGGCCGGGGCAGGAGGCCCCGCTCGAACCCGGTCGCCACGGCGGCGGCGCGGTCGTTGACGCCGAGCTTGGCGTAGATATGCAGCACGTGGGTCTTGACCGTGGCCTCGCTGATGAACAGCCGGGAGGCGGCCTCGCGGTTGGAGCAGCCGCGAGCGATCAGGGCGAGGATGTCGAGCTCGCGCTGGCTGAGCGGTTCCTTCGCTGGTTCCCTGACCTGGCCGAGCAGGCGGGTGGCGACCGAAGGCGAGAGCATGGCCTCGCCCCGGGCGGCGGCCCGGACCCCGCGCCGGAGTTCGTCGGGCGGGGAGTCCTTCAGCAGGTAGCCGGTGGCACCGGCCTCGATGGCGGGCACGACGTCGGTGTCGGTGTCGAAGGTAGTCAGCACGAGGACCCGCGCGCTCACGCCTCGTTCGACGAGCAGCTTGATCGCGCTGACCCCGTCCAGCACGGGCATACGCAGGTCCATCAGCACCACGTCGGGACGCAGCGCCGCCGCCCGGTCGATCGCCTCCTGGCCATTGGCGGCCTCTCCGGCCACCTCGAACTCGCCGCTGGCCTCGAAGATGCCGCGGAGACCGTCGCGTACCACCGGATGGTCGTCGGCGATCAGCAGCCGGATGGTCATGCGGACTCTCCCAGGGGGATGGCGGGCAGGCTAGCCGATACGGCCGTGCCGGACCCGGGTTCTGACTCGATCTCCAGCTGCCCGGCCAGCCGGCTAACCCGCTGCCGCATGGCGATCAGGCCGAAGCCGCCGTCGGCCGGGCCTGGCCCGGCGGAGCCGTTCAGGGCGAATCCGGCGCCGTCGTCGCGTACATCGAGGGTCACCACGTCTTCCATGTAGGAGAGCGTGACCCCGGCCCGGGAAGCGTCCGCGTGCTTGGCCACGTTGGCCAGCGCCTCTTGGGCCACGCGCAGCAACGTCACCTCGACCTCCGGGTGCAGCGCCCGCGCCTCGCCGGTGGTCTCCACCTCGCCGGCTACGCCGCTGGTAACCGACCAGCGGGCCACCTCGCCGGCTAGCGCTTCCGGGAGCCTGCTGTTCTCCAGCGCACCGGGCCGCAGCGCCTGGACCGACCGGCGGGCCTCGGCCAGGCTGTCGCGGGCCAGCCCTTTGGCGTTGCCGATCCGCCGCTCGCGCTCGGCGTCGTGGCCGGTCTGCTGGGCGGCCTCGAGCTGGGTGATGATCCCGGTCAGGCCCTGGGCGAGCGTATCGTGGATCTCCCGCGCCATCCGCTGCCGCTCGTCCCCCGCCCCCGCCTCCCTGGCCTGGATGAGCAACTGGGCCTGCAGCCCGGTGTTCTCGGCCATCATCTCTTCCAGCCGCTGGTTGGCCTCGGCGAGTTCGGCGATCATGCCCTTGCGGGCCTGGTTCTGCTCCTCGGACCTTACGCCCAGCTGGGTGAAGGCTCCCACGAGCACGACGTCGACGCACGCCAGGAGCACCCAGATCGCCACCGCCGATACGGTCGGCCGGTGGAATCCCCCCGACTGGGCCATGCCAAAGAAGATCCCCACCACCGCGCAGCCGACCCACCGCCACGCACCGGTCAGGAACCGGAAGGCGTGCAGGAATCCGAGCCAGGTGAAGAACGCGAACCAGGGACTGCGGATGGTGAGCACGGCGATGAACGCCAGCAAGCCGGTGAAGTAGACCCACCTCAGCCACCGGTGCTCCATCCAGCGAGGATGCAGGTGGATCATCCAGGTGATCCAGGCTCCCGCGGCCACCGCGACGCCGGCGGTGATGCCGAACGCACCTGCGGTCGGGCTCTGGGAGAGCACGTAAGGGATCAGCGGGACGGCAAGCAGCAGGAGCGGCAGGAACCGCTCGAGCCGCTCATACCGGTGCTCGATCGATTCGAAGCCGCTGTCCGGCGTACGCAGAGCCACCGCATCTTTCCTTCCTACGCTTGTTCCCACCGGAAGAAGCGAGCCGCCAGCGTCCCCGCGATCACGGCGTACGCTGCCATTATGCCCAGGTATTCCGGCCGCGGATCCAGGCCCATCCAGCTGTCCCGCACCGCGTGCAGCGCCGAGCCGAGCGGGGTGAAGTTGCCGACCTGGCGCATCGTCGGTGACATCTCCTCGGTCGGGAAGTAAATGCCGGCCAGGAACATGTTGGGGAAGAACAGCAGCCAGCCGAGCCCGGCCGCGCTCCTGGCGGTGGGGGCCACCGCCGCTACGAGCATGCCGAGCGCGAATACCGAGCCGATGCCGAGCAGGAGCGACAGCGCGAACCATCCCGGCGCGGCCGGCGCCGGTACGTGGAAGGCGATCCGCACGACCGCGATGACCACAGCCACCGACAGGATCGCCGCCGCCGCCCACACCGTCAGCTTGGCCACGAGCAGGGTCAGCGGGCGTACCGGCGTAACGCCCAGGCGACGCAGGATGCCGCGCTCCCGGTACTGCCCGATGACCATCGGCACCCCGTTCAGGCCCAGCGTGGCCAGCACGATCGCAACGCCGAGGGCTGCGATGTACTCAGTGCCGATCTGATCGGACAGGCTTTTCTGCGGCTGGCCGAACCCGGGGATCAGGCCGAATCCGATGACCAGCGCCACCGGCAGCCCGAACACCGCCAAGGTGGCCGCCTTCTCGCGCAGGAACAGCTTGGTCTCGACCAAGGCGAGCCGGCTGAAGCCGTTCATGATTCTTCTCCCTCACATGTCCATGGTGCGGCCGGTCAGCGCGACGTAGGCGCTGTCCAGGCTGCGTCCCTCGATCCGCAGGTCGGCCACGATGACCTGCCTACGGGCTAGCTCCGCGGTGACCGCGCTAGCGAAGTCCCCGGTGCCGGTGACGTCGACCTGCGCTCCGTGCCGCGTGACCTTCCTGACCCCGGGAAGGCCAGCGAGCGACTGCTCATCCAGCGGCGCCATCGGCCGGAACCGCACCCGGTACTCCGGCCCGACGAGATCCACCAGCCCCGCCGGGGTGTCCAGCGCCGCGATCCGCCCCCGATCGAGAATCGCGACGCGGTCGCAGAGCTCCTCCACCTCGTCCATGAAGTGGCTGACCAGGACGACGGTGACCCCACCGTCCCGCACCTGGTTAATCAGTTCCCATGTGGCGCGCCTGGCGCCCGGGTCCAGGCCCGCCGTCAGCTCGTCGAGGAACACCACCTCCGGATTCCCGACCAGGGCGAGGGCGATGAACAACCGCTGCTTCTGGCCGCCGGAAAGCTTGGCGAAGGCGGTCCCGCTCTTTCCGGCCAGCCCCCAGCGCTCGAGCAGCTCCCGCCAGTCGGCCGGGTCGGGGTAAAACGACGCGTACAGCTCCAGGGCCTCGCGCACCTTCAGCTTGTCCGGCAGCTGGGTCTCCTGCAGCTGGACGCCGATCCGCCGGTGCAGCCGGTGACCGTCGGTCCGCGGGTCAAGGCCGAGGATCCGCACCTGCCCCGAGTCACGCCGGCGCAGGCCCTCCATGCACTCCACCGCGGTGGTCTTACCCGCACCGTTCGGGCCGAGGATGCCGAAGATCTCTCCCTGATCGACATGGAAGGAGATCCCGTCTACCACGGCCTGGCCCCCGTACCGCTTGGTGAGCCCCGCCACCTCGATGACCGCCGCCATCTCGCGCCTCCGTCTCCGGCTCTTCGCGCTCTTCACGCTGACACCTCGCCGGCGTCATAGCCAGCATGGCCCGGGGGCCCCGGTCGGCGGATCGTCCGCGCGGCCATCCTTGGCCCGCTCGTCAGCCGTCGATCGGCCGGCCATCTGGCCGCCTGCCATCCACCATTCGGCTGACCGTTGCGGTTCAGTGAGCATGAGTGAGCTCCTGTTCCGCAGCCAGCGGTTGCCCGCTGACGGTCCCGGTCTGATCTGCAGGTGCGGTGCCGGGTTCCCGTTTCACCGGGACGTGCCCGGCGAGGCCGGGTCTTGCCGTCCCTCCGCAGGCGTTTAGGCTCTCCGCCCCACTGGCGGCGAGGTGGTGGTGGGCGAGGCGAGAGCTGCATTCCAAGCACATGCTTGACATTTTCGGATGAGGCCGGCCATGATTCCAAGCATGTCCTTGGAATCGGCTGGCCCCGAATCGGCTGGCCCCGAATCGGCTGGCCCCGAATCGGCTGGCCCCGAATCGGCTGGCACTGAGCCGAGCGGAAGCCGCCAGCGCTGGCGGCTGATCGATGATCCGGTCGCTATCCGGGCGCTTGCGCATCCGCTGCGGCATGAGCTGATGTCGATCATCGGCCGGCTGGGCCGGGCCACGACCGCGGACGCGGCGCGGGAACTGGGCATCAGCCACGGCCTGGCCTCCCATCACCTGCGCCAGCTGGCCAAGTACGGCTTCGTCGAGCAGGTCAAGGGCAAGGACCACCGGGAGCGGCCCTGGCGGCTGGTCGCCACGTCTTACAACTGGAGCGAGGCGACGGCCACCGCCGAGGGTTCAACCGCGGTCGACGTGCTCGAGCAGGTCTTCGCTGAGCGAGCCCTCGAGGCCTTCCTTGACTGGCAGCAGCGGCGCAAGAGCTGGCCGCAGGCCTGGCAGAAACGCTCAGGTCTCGGCGTGTCCAACGTCTACCTCACCCAGGCCGAACTCGCAGAGATCACCGCTGCCTTCGACGCCATGCTCATGCGCTATATCAGCGAACGGCCGATCGACGACGTGACCACCCGGCCGGAGGGATCGGTGCCGGTGAACTTCACCTTGTTCACCGTGCCGGGATCAGATCCGCCGGAATCAGGGCCGACCGAAGAGGGCTGACATGCGGTCGACGTGGCGAATGCTCACGGGCCGGCGAGATCTGCGGCTCGTGCTCAGCGCCGGGCTTATCTCCATGTCCGGAGACTGGATCCTGACGATCGGGCTCATCTACCGGGTCTACGTCGTCACCGGCTCGACGGTCGCGTCGGCGCTGACCATGGCGTCGTCTTTCGCGCCGCAGGTGCTGCTTGGCGCGGTTGCCGGGGTCTTCGCCGACCGCTGGGAGCGCAAGCGGACCATGATCGTGGCCGACCTGCTGCTCGCGGCCGGGCTGCTACCGCTGCTGCTCGTGCACGATGCCGGTCAGGTCTGGATCGTCTTCGCGGTCATGTTCGCCGAGGGCTCCGTCCAGCAGTTCTTCTCCCCGGCCGAGCAGGCGATGGTCCCCCGGCTAGTACCGCAGGACGAACTGCTGGCGGCCAACGCGGTCAGCGGTCAGATCTCGAGCGTGTCCCGGCTAGCCGGCTCAGCGCTCGGCGGCATTATCGCCGCGGTGGGCGGCATCGCCGCGGTGACAGTCACCGACGCGGCGAGTTTTCTCATCTCCGCCATCTTGCTCGCGCTGGTCGCGGCGAGCGGGCGCACCGTCTCTCGCGAGCCGTCCGGCGGGCCGGTCCGGGCCAGGCTGGCCCAGGTCGGCGCGGAACTGGCCGACGGCCTGCGGCTGTCGGCGCGCCACCGGGTGCTGCGGACGCTGATGATCTTCGCCTTGGTCACCAGCGTCGGGGAAGGGATCATGAGCACCCTGTTCACGCCCTTCGTCGAGCATGTGCTGCACGGGAGCAGCCAGGCGTTCGGCCTCGTCGTCGCCGCCCAGGCGGTCGGCGGGATCGTCGGCGGCATGGTCGCCGCGTCCTTCGGCCACCGAGTGCGGGCATCCCGGCTGCTCAGTTGCGGCGCGATCGCCTTCGGCCTAGTGGACCTGGCCATCTTCCTCTACCCGCTGGGCTACGTCGCCGTGTGGCCTGCCGTAGTCGGGATGATCATCGTCGGCGTCCCGGGCGCGGTCTGCCTGGCCGGCCTGATCACGCTGTTCCAGCGCAGCAGCAAGGATTCCTACCGCGGCCGGGTATTCGGTGCCATCAGTGCCCTTGAGGGCATCACGATCCTGGCCGGGACACTGGGTGCGGGCTACCTCAGCCGCTCCGCCGGGATCATCCCCGTGCTGGCCATCCAGGGAGCCGGTTACGTGGCGGCCGGACTGGCCATGCTGGCCTGGCTGAAGGACACGGACGATACGGCCCACGTGTCGCGGCTCAGCGTCGGCCTCGACGCCCCGAGCCGGGAGGGCGCGCTTGAGGTAGATACAGCGAAATGAGTGATCGGGCGGTCCCTGCGGCGGGAGTAGCCTGGCCACCAGGAGCACTGGTCTTTCGCCGCGCCGAGCACCAAGGAGTCAGCCATGCCGCTGCACAGCCAGGTGGACGAGAGTGACCAAGACGATGAACTTGATGTCAACCCGGTCTACGTCCGCGAGGAGAGCTGCGAGATCCCGCGGTACAAGCTGCCTGACCGTGGTGTACTGCCGCGCACCGCGCTGCAGATAGTGCGCGACGAGCTCATTCTCGACGGCAACGCCCGGCTCAACCTGGCCACGTTCGTCACCACGTGGATGGAGCCAGAAGCCGAGGTCCTGATGGCCGAGTGCTCCCCCAAGAACATGATCGACAAGGACGAGTATCCGCAGACCGCCGAGCTCGAGCGGCGCTGCGTGAACATCATCAGCAACCTGTGGAACGCACCGGCCGGCGGTGCGGCGACGGGCTGCTCCACCACTGGCTCGAGCGAGGCGTGCATGCTCGGCGGGATGGCGTTGCGGTGGCGGTGGGCCCAGCGGCGCCGGGCCGCTGGCCAGGACGCCAGCCGGCCCAACCTGGTGATGGGCTCGCAACGTCCAGGTGTGCTGGGAGAAATTCTGCCGCTACTGGGACGTCGAGCCCCGCTACGTGCCGATGGTGCCTGGGCGGCTGCATCTGCGCGGCGCCGAAGCCGCGGCGAAATGCGACGAGAACACGATCGGCGTGGTGGCGATCCTGGGCTCCACCATGGACGGCAGCTACGAGCCCGTCCTCGAGATCAGCCAGGCGCTGGACCGAGTGCAGGCCGAACGAGGCTACGACATCCCCGTGCACGTGGACGGGGCGTCCGGCGGGTTCGTCGCGCCGTTCCTGCAGCCGGACCTGGAGTGGGACTTCCGGGTGCCGCGGGTGGCGTCGATCAACGCCTCCGGGCACAAGTACGGACTGGTCTACCCCGGGGTGGGCTGGGTCATCTGGCGGGATTCGGACGCGCTGCCCGAGGATCTTATCTTCCGGGTCAACTACCTGGGCGGGCAGATGCCGACGTTCGCGCTGAACTTCTCCCGGCCCGGCGCGCAGGTGGCGGCCCAGTATTACAACTTCATCCGGCTCGGCCATCAGGGCTACCGGCGTGTACAGCAGACCAGCCAGGACATCGCGCTCTTCCTATCCGGCGAGATCGCCAAGATCGGCCCGTTCGAGCTGCTCAGCGCCGGTAAGGATCTTCCGGTGTTCGCGTTCAAACTGCGCGACGAGGTCACTAGCTACTCCGTGTTCGACCTGTCCGAGCGGCTGAGGATGCGCGGCTGGCAGGTACCGGCGTACACCTTCCCCGCCGACCTGACCGACACGGCCGTGATGCGGATCGTGGTCAGGAACGGCTTCAGCATGGACCTGGCCAACCTGCTGCTCGACGACTTCCGGCGGCACCTGCGGTTCCTCGAGCATCACCCGCAGACGCAGCCGCCGCCCGCGATCCAGAAGATGCGGGAGTCGTTCAAGCACTAGAGCCGTCGCCCGGACCGGCCCTCCGCCTACCGCGGCTAGGTCGAAACTGAACGCGGAGCTGAAGATCGCCGCTCCGTTCCCTTGTTGGCCAGGTCGGCGCGGAGGATGCTGGGCATGAGGCAGTCAGGAGCGTACCGTCATGGATCGTCGCTACGAGGAAGCGTTCCGCCGGAGCATTAACAGCCCAGAGGAGTTCTGGGGCGC
The DNA here is from genome assembly GCA_963844625.1 of uncultured Actinomycetota bacterium. Lineage (GTDB taxonomy): Bacteria > Actinomycetota > Actinomycetes > Streptosporangiales > Streptosporangiaceae > Palsa-504. The sequence continues at coordinate 63,932 of CAWJPF010000006.1, forward strand.
GGCGGTCCAGGGGATCGACTGGGACCGCCCGCCGACGGTGGTGCTGGATAGGTCCAATCCGCCGTTCTACCGTTGGTTCGCCGACGGGACGCTGAACACGTGCTTCAACGCGGTCGACCGGCATGTGCGTGACGGCCGCGGTGATCAGGCTGCGCTGATCTACGACAGCCCGGTGACCGGTACCAGCCGCACCCTGACCTACCGGCAGCTGCTTGACGAGGTCGCGCGGTTCGCGGGCGTGCTACAGGCGCTCGGGACCGGCCCGGGCGACCGCGTGATCATCTACATGCCGATGGTTCCAGAGGCCGTGGTCGCGATGCTCGCCTGCGCGCGGATCGGCGCCGTGCACTCGGTGGTGTTCGGCGGCTTCGCCGCTCATGAGCTGGCGCTGCGTATTGACGATGCGGGCCCGACGGTCGTGGTGTCGGCGTCGTGCGGCATCGAAGCTGGCCGGGTCTTGGAATACAAGCCCATCCTGGACCGGGCGATCGACCTGTCGAACCGTAAGCCACAGCGGTGCGTAATTCTGCAACGCCCGCAGGCGACGGCCTCCTTGGTCGCCGACCGCGACGTGGATTGGAATCGGGCGATGGCCGATGCCAAGCCGGCCGACTGCGTTTCCGTCGCGGCCACCGATCCGCTGTACATCCTGTACACCTCGGGCACGACCGGCAAGCCGAAGGGCGTTGTCCGTGACAACGGAGGCCACGCCGTCGCGCTGCGGTGGAGCATGGAGTACATCTACGACACCGGACCTGGTGAGGTGTTCTGGGCCGCCTCCGACATCGGCTGGGTGGTGGGGCACTCCTACATCGTGTACGCCCCGCTACTGGCGGGCTGCACCACGGTGCTGTACGAGGGCAAGCCGGTAGGCACCCCGGACGCCGGAGCGTTCTGGCGGGTGATCGCCGAGCACCGGGTCAAGGCGCTGTTCACGGCGCCCACCGCGTTCCGGGCGATCAAGAAGGAAGACCCGGAGGGACTATTGGTCCGCCAGCACGACCTGTCCGCCTTCCGGTACCTGTTCCTGGCCGGAGAGCGCCTCGACCCGGAAACCTACCGGTGGGCTGGGGAACGGCTCGGCATCCCGGTGATCGACCACTGGTGGCAGACCGAGACCGGCTGGGCGATCGCGGCGGACCTTATGGGGCTCGAGCCCATGGTCACCAAGCCCGGCTCGCCCACCGTGCCGGTTCCCGGCTACGACGTGCACATCGTCGACCCCGCCACCGGCGCCGACGTCCCGCCGGGCACCACCGGGGAGATCGTGGTGCGGCTGCCGCTGCCGCCCGGCTGCCTGATCACCTTGTGGGGAGACGACCAGCGGTTCATCGACTCCTACCTGTCGAGCTACCCCGGCGCCTATCTCACGGGAGACGGAGGACACAGGGACGAAGATGGATACCTCTACGTCATGGGCCGCACCGACGACGTCATCAACGTCGCTGGCCATCGGCTGTCCACCGGCGAGATGGAAGAAGTCCTCGCCAGCCATCCCGCCGTAGCCGAATGCGCCGTCATCGGCGTCAGGGACGAGCTCAAGGGCCAGATCCCCCGCGGGTTCGTGGTGCTTAAAGCTGGCAGCGACACCGATCCTGACGCGCTGCGCGCCGAACTCGTCCAGCTGATCCGCGACCAGATAGGCCCGGTCGCCGCCCTGCGGCAGGTAGACATCATCGCCGGGCTACCCAAGACCCGCTCCGGCAAGATCCTGCGCAAGACCATGCGCGGCATCGCCGATGGCAAGGACGAGCCTGTGCCCCCCACCATTGACGACGCTTCCGTCCTCGATGCGCTCCGCCCCCTGCTGTAGGAAAGCGGCTGAGCAAGGACTCGACCACAGCCGCTGCAGCCAGACCGAATGCCGATGCGCCTGCGGCAGACCGGGGTCAGATCGGCGAGACCGCTGCCGTCTGGATGACCAGGCCGCCGGAGGCGCCCGAGGGCCGCTATCACGGGGGAAGCTCACTGACCGGGATCGGGCCACCCGGTCCCGGTAGGCGCCGGTGTTGCCGGCGAGCAGCAGCAATGGTCCAGCCGTGCCACATGATGGTGAAGGACCAATTTCCGATGGACCTTGAGGAGCTGACGATGACGGTGCTACGCAGCTACGTCGGCGGGACATGGAAGGAACCGGCCGACGAGGGCCGGCCGGTACTCGACGCGGTCACCGGCGAGGAAGTGACCAGGGTATCATCGGCCGGTATCGACTTCGGCGCGGCGCTCGGTTACGGCCGGTCGGCCGGCGGCCCGGCGTTGCGCGAGCTGACTTTCCACCAGCGGGCCGCGTTGCTGAAGTCGCTCGGCCTGCTGCTGCGCGACCACCGCCAAGAGCTATACGCGCTGTCCGCGCGTACGGGGGCGACCCTCGGCGACTCCAAGTTCGATATCGACGGCGGCATCGGGGTGCTGCTCAGCTACGCCAGCAAGGCCAAGCGCGAGCTGCCGAACGACACCGTCCTGCCTGAAGGGGCGGTCGAGCCGCTGGGCAAGGGCGGGACCTTCGTCAGCCAGCACATCCTCTCCCCGCTGCGCGGGGTCGCGGTGCAGATCAACGCCTTCAACTTCCCGGTCTGGGGTCCGCTGGAGAAATTCGCGCCCGCATTCATCGCCGGAGTGCCGAGCCTGGTGAAGCCGGCGACCCAGACCGCCTACCTGACGGCCAGGCTGGTCGAGCTGATGGCCGGTTCCGGGCTGCTGCCCGGCGGCTCACTTCAGCTGATCTGCGGCAGCGCCGGCGACTTGCTCGATCATGTCGGCGAGCAGGATCTGGTGTCCTTCACCGGGTCGGCCGCGACCGCGCGGCAGCTGCGGGCACACCCGGCCGTGGTAGGCCGGTCGGTGCGGTTCAACGCCGAGGCGGATTCACTGAACTGCTCGGTCCTGGGCCCGGACGCCGCGCCGGACACGCCGGAATTCGACCTGTACGTCGGGCAGCTGGTCAACGAGATAACGGTCAAGGCGGGCCAGAAGTGCACCGCGATCCGGCGCGCTTTTGTCCCGGTCGCCATCGCGGACCAGGTGGCGCAAGCCGTCCGGGACCGGCTGGCCAAGGTCGTGGTCGGTAACCCGGCGGAGGAAAGCGTGCGGATGGGCGCGCTGGCCAGTCTGGACCAGCGTGAGGAGGTGCGCCGCTCAGTCAAGGCCCTGCTGTCGGCCGGACGGCTCGTCTCCGGCCACCCGGACCATGTGGACGTGCTCGGCGCCAGCGCCGAGCGCGGGGCGTTCATGGCGCCGCTGTTGCTGCTCAGTGACGACGCAAGCCGGCCTGAGCCGCATCAGGTGGAGGCGTTCGGCCCGGTCAGCACGATTATCGGCTATCGGGACACCGCCGAGGTGGTCGAGCTCGCGGCTCGCGGCCTGGGCAGCCTGGTCGGATCGATCGTCACCGCCGACGCGGTCTTCGCTCGCCAGGTGGTTCTCGGCCTCGCGCCCTGGCATGGCCGGCTTCTCGTCCTCGACCATGACGATGCAGCGGAGTCGACCGGACACGGATCGCCGCTGCCGATGCTCGTCCACGGCGGCCCCGGCCGGGCCGGCGGCGGGGAGGAGATGGGCGGCATCCGCGGCGTGCGGCACCACATGCAGCGCACGGCCGTGCAGGCCAGCCCCCGCGTCCTGTCGGCCGTGACCGGCCGCTGGATACCGGGTACCGGGCGGAACGAGGAAGGCGGGCACCCGTTCCGCAAGTCCCTCGCCGAGCTGCGGATAGGTGACAGCCTGGTCGCCGGCCCGCGCCAGGTGACGCTGGCCGATATCGAACACTTCGCCCAGTTCACGGGCGACACCTTCTACGCGCACATGAATGAAGACGCCGCCCGGGCCAACCCGTTCTTCGACGGCCGGGTCGCCCACGGCTACCTCATTGTCTCCTTCGCCGCTGGCCTGTTCGTCCAGCCCGATCCCGGTCCGGTACTGGCCAACTACGGCCTGGAGAACCTGCGCTTCCTCACGCCCGTTTACCCAGGAGACGAGCTGACGGTGACGCTCACCTGTCAGCAGATCGCTCCGCGCGAGGACGCCGATCACGGTGAAGTGCGCTGGGACGTGCAGGTAACGAACCAGGACTCCAAACCGGTGGCGACCTACGAGCTGCTGACCCTGGTCGCGAAGGAGTGGCCGCCCGCGTGATCCGCTCAGGGGCAGCGGACCGCCGTCCAGACCCGGACACCGAACACCGCCTGCGAGTCGTCACCGAAGAACGCCACGGTCTCGGCGAGGACCTCATCCCGCAGGCCCGCGGCGCTGATGATCCCCGACTCGATCGCGGCGGCGGCGTTGCTCTGGCTGAGCAGGTAATCTGCCATGTCGGCCGCCGTGAAGGACACGTCGTATTCGCTTTCGCGGAAGCTGACGTGGCCGAATCCGGCCCGCAGCGCGGCGTCCGGGTCGAACTGGGCGTGACGGACCGGAGAAGGATAACGCGACAGGTAAGACTCGGTTAGCCAGGTCGCGAAGCCCGGCTCGCCTTTGAGCGTGCCGTGGAAGAAATCGCTGTAGACGACCAGGGCGGCCCCGCGGCGCAGAACGCGAGCGAGTTCGGCGAAGGCGGCGCGCTGATCGAACCAGTGGAATGCGCCTCCCACGGTGGCCAGGTCGGCCACCCCGTCGCCCACCGGGATCCGCTCGGCGGCCGCGACCAGGTACCGGATGGCCGCGTGCCGCTGTGCGGACCGCAGCATCGCGGCGGACGCGTCGATAGCGATGACCCGATTGGCCACGTCACTGACCGCCCGGGCGGACAGGCCGGTACCGCACCCTACGTCGATCGCGACTCGTGCGGCCCCGATCGGCTGCAGGCCCATGGCCAGGTCAAGCGCTACGCGGTGATAGTACGGCCGGCCCTTGACGTAGCGACGCGCCGCCTGGTCGCTGTCGAACGGGTTGCTTACTCCCCCGCGTTCGGTCATGTTGGCATCATGCCTGAGGATCTCAGCCGACAGGCGCGGTCCACAACGTGATGTGCGCGGGCTCCAGCGCCCCGTCCGTCACGCCGAGCAGGTCCGCGCGGATCGCGTCCAGGTCCACAGGACGTCACGCTACGCGGGCGGCGTTCCGGAAACGTTAGGGCCCAGCCAGGGTCAGGCCGAGCGCGACCGCATAACGGTGGCCGAGCGGCTCACCCTCGCAGGTGCCGCCGACGTCGCCCCGGCCGACGGCCACGCCGTCCGGCAGTGAGCGTGCCAGCACCCCGACCAGTTCCTCGTCACCGGCCGGCCCTCCCACCACCAGGACCTGGCTGGGGTCCTGGTCCAGGGTCCGCATCGCACGCCGAAGGTTTTCGGCGAGCACGGCGAGCTTGAGCCGCAGCCGGATCGCCCGCCATTCTCCCGGCCCGTGGCGGCGGTCAAACGGCAGCCAGCCGCCGGGGCCGTCCACCGCGAGCATGCCGGCCGCCGAGGCGGGTGCGCTGACGTCGAGGAAGCCGCGGGTACCGTCCTCGGCCTCGAACCGCTGGCCGCCGTCTATCCGGAGGCACGGACCGCGCTTGACCCAATCGGCCGCGGCGCGCGGAATGCCGAGCATCTCCGCCACCGCGGTAGTCAGCAGCTCACCCGCTCCCGCGGCCACTACGCTGGCCCCGCGGCCGATCACGTCGATCGTGCCGGCCCCCAGGTCGACCACGACCGCGTTGGCGCGGGCACCCGGCGTGGTCAGGGCTCCGGCCCGAGCCGCGGCCGGCTCGGTGACCAGGCCTCGTACGGGCACGGCCAGCAGGTCGGCGAGCATCTCGGCCGCCGGGGCCGCCCGCGGATGAGTCCTGTTCAGGGACGCGACCAGCACCGCCCGGCCCACGCTACCCGCCCGCGCGGTCGCCGCCTCGGCCGCCGCGGCCAGGTCAACGGCGAACAGGTCATCGACATCGCTGTGTCCGGTCGCGGTTCCGAACGCACGTACCGCGCCCACTGGCCAGCCGGCCAGCTCTGTACAGGCGGTTCGCAGCCGAAGACGCCTGCCGTCCGCAGTTACCACCCACGGCTCGCCCGGGTCCGGTGTCTGGGTCTCGGCGGCCGCCTTGGCCAGTCCCACGACGGCGTTGGCGTGGTCGGCCAGCACCCGGCACACCGCGGCGGCATCGCCGGCTTCCTGGTCGCTCAGGCCCAGCCGGGCACCGAGCGCCACCGGGTCAGCCAGCAAGCGCAGGGAGTGCCCCGGCGGGCGCACCTCGACCGCAAGCAGCTGGCAGGCGGCGGCCGCGGCCGCGTCGACCTGGTCGATAACCGGCAGCCCGGCGGGGATCCGGTTGGCCACCAGGACGCCTTCGTCGCCCGCTACGAGCACCGCGCCGATCGGTGTCCCGGCCGTCAGCAGGGCCCGCAGCCGGGCGGCCGCCTCGCCGTAACCCAGGCCGGCAGGCACTACGGCCACCACCGTCGCGTCGCCGGGCCCGGGCGGCTCCGCGCCAGGAAGCAGCAGGGGCGCCCCGGCGGCGGCTCCGGTGCCGCCCGGAGTCAGCACGCCCGCCGCCAGCACGCGTAGCCGACCGCCGGGCGGGGCCGCCTCGGGAACGGTCAGCACCGAGGTACCGGCCGCCCGCAGCGGCGCGATCCTGGCCTCGCCGACCGTACACCCGAGCTGGCGTTCCACCCGGCGGACCAGCGCGGCCGCGCCGCGCAGCGAGTCCGCCGATCCCTTGCGGCCGCGGGTCGGCACGCGTCCCGCACCCAGGATCTTGCCCCCGGACATCAGCACGACCTCGGTCGTGGCGTTGCCTACGTCAACGCCTGCGATCACCGTCACCCAGCAGGCCTGCTTCCGGCGGGGGGACGCGCGAGCGCGCCGCCGGCCGGGGAGCGCACGGGCCCGCTAGCCCTGCTCACGCGGACAACCCACGGCGAGCGTAGACGTCGGCTGCCTCAGTTACCAGGGCCGCGCAGCGCGGCAGCCCGCGCTCGGCGAGCGACGCGCCGAGCGCGGTCAGCTCCGCTTGCGTGGACCGGCCCGGCCGTAGCGCCTCGTAGACCGCTAGCACCTCGTCGTCGGGCAGCTGGGTCAGCTCGGCGGCGCGGCGCAGGTTCTCCGCCAGCTGCGGATTCCCGTGTTCCCCGGCCACCGCGGCCTGCCGCTCCAGCGTGCCGGGGTGAATGCGCAGGTCCGCGACGCCAATCTCCCCCGCCCGGACCGCCTCCACCGTCAGCCCCTCGACCGGCTTCCCCGACAGCGCCCGGATCTCAGTCCCGTCAGCCACCTCAGTACCGCCAGCCATGGATGCCAACCACAACGATGGAGCATCGCTGTTGCCCTGACCACAGCGATGCTCCATCGTTGTGGTACCGCGGGGAGCCGGAACACGGAGCGGCGACGTTGAGAGTCACTTCAGTCCCTCCAGTGACAGTTCCTCAGGCGGAGCGCCGGGAGTCATCCGGCGGCGTTCCAGTTCCATCAGGGCGATTACGGTGGTGTGGTAACGGGCTTCGATCGCCTCGTCCGAGTAAGGGTTGCGCGCCGGGTCGGGTGTGCCGCCCTTGGCGTGCCGCGCGGCGTTCGCGCCGAGCAGCCGGTACAACTCGGGCGTGACCGAGGGCGCAACTGAGTAAAGCTCCAGGTTCGCCAGCGGGGCCAGGTCCCGGCGGTGGATGAGGGCGGTGCCCTTGCCCTGCAGCCCGATACCGATTCCGGAGCCGGCCAGCCGGGCCGCGGCCAGGCCGATCCGGCCCAGGTCGACACTGTCGCTGAACCTGACGACCCGGCCGGCGCAGCCCTCCTCCTCCAGGCCTGCCAGCATCTCGCGGAGCGCGTCGGTCACGGCCAGCCCGGACAGGCACCGCCACACGTCCCGGCCGACGGCCGGCGAGACGCCGATGACGACGTCACGCGGGCCCGTACCTGGCCGGGCCAGGCCGGTAGCCGCGAGCAGCGGAACGGCGGACCTGGCCTGCGACGCGCGCAAGTCGTCCACGCCCCTGGCCTGCCGGATCGCGTCGATCTCGCGCTGCCTGGCCGGCGAAGGCTCGTATCCGGTGCCCGGTCCTGCGTAGTCGTTCGGATCAGTGATCAGCGATAGCACGTTGAGCTGCTCGTCGAAGATCGCGGACGTCTGCAGGTAGTCGCCGGACAACCTGGCGCGCGCAAAAGCCACGGTCCGTTCGGCCAAATCGAAATAGCCGCATTCGTCTAGGGCCGCCACGATGTCGACCACCGTCAGCCCGCGCTGCCGGATGGCCTGTGCGGCCCCGAGGACCGCGAGGGTGTCGGTCTCCCCCAGGTCCTTCGATCCGGCCGCGTCTACGGCCAGTTCCACGTGCTGGTCGGTGAAATCGGCCAGGCCCAGGTGGGCGTAGACGGTGCGGCATGCCTGGGCAGCTTCTCGGCGCAGTTCACCGAGCCGGGCCGGATCCACGGTCCGCAGGCCGCCATCGATCCCCCAGTCCCGCTGCATGGCCAGGAAATCGTCGATGTCCTCGGCGTTGAAGTTGCTCGGGCCGAACATGTTGTCGTAACGCTGGATCGAGCCGAAGCCGCTGAACGCGAAGTCCGAGCCCGCCAGTACGATCGGCAGCGTGCGGGACGTCCGGCGCATGTCGGACTCGCTCATCAGCGCGTCGTTGCCGGAGCAGGACTCCAGGTTGCGCATCATCACCATGACGTTCTCGGCCATGAGCTCGCGCAGCCCAGACGGCACCGCGGCGGCGACGCTGGCGCCGTCGATGCCGCCGTTCTGTACGCCTTGGGCGCCGATCGCCCGGGCCAGCGCAACGCAGCGCGCCTCGAGGTACAGCATCGACTTGCCCTGCGCGCCGGCCATCAGGACCTCGGCGCCCGCGCCCGACGACACCCGCATCTTCATCCCGCGGGAGGCGTACGCCGAGGTAAGGAAGGCCTTGGACCACGGCGTGTCGTCGCCGTCGGTGAAGACCTGCTCGGTGCCGTACAGCGACACCGTCTCGGCGTAAGAGGTGAGGCCGCGCATGCCGAGCTCGAGCTCCATCGCCTCTTCGACCGAGCACTGGATCAGCACGCCGTCGGCCCCGAAGGCCGCCCCGATCAGGCAGGCCACCGCGTTGCTCGGCGCGTCGCCCAGCACGGGAACGGTGGTCTCGATCTCGCGGAACCCGAACGCCGCCGCGGTCGCCGCGTCGGCCGCGAGCAGCAGCGGGTCGTCCAGCCGGTTGGTGACGTGGGCCTGGTTGGCCGGCGTACGCCTGGCCCGCAGCTTGGTCATGGCCAGGCCGAGCTCGGGCGGCCGGAGCAGGGCCAGCACGCGGGCCAACTTGGCGGGGGTGGCGCCGGCGCTCAGCCTGACGATCTCTTGCCGCGGGACGGCCGGGTCGACCAGGAGCCTGGCGAACTCGACGTCGGATAGCGCCATCACCTCGCCGGCGACGGCGAGGTCAAGGCCGTGCCGGGCGATGTAGGTGTCGATCGAGTCGAACTGCGCCTCGGGCACCCCGTCCAGCTCCGCGACCCGCCCGTGGGCGATGACCAGGCCCGGCTCGGGATCGTGCGGCGAGCGGAGCGCGGTCAGGCCGAGTTCCGCGTTCTCGATGGCGAAGCCGTCGAGGTTGACGCGCTGGGCATCCATGAACCTGACCCGGCCGACTGGGCCCTGCGGCGCGGTCATCCGGCGGCCTGCGCGCGCAACTCGACGATCCGTGCCCGTCCGGGCACGGCCCGGGCGCCGCCGGTCCAGTGGCCGTCGGTACGGACCACGATGCGGGTCCGGTCGGCGCGGAACAGGTCACGGGAGAACTCGATCGGCTCGCCGCCGGCCTCGTTCGTCGTCCTGGTGATCGCCATCAGCGGGGCCCCCGGTTCGATGTCCAGGATGGCCGCCTCGTCTGCGGAGGCCAGGACGACCTCGATGCGTTCGGTGGCCTCGGCGGGCTTGGTCCCGAAGTGCTCCTCGATGAGCTCGTATACCGAGCCGCCCAGCGGCAGTTCCAGCAGTCCGGGGAAGCGCTTGGCCGGAAGCCTGGCATGCTCGAGGGAGAACGGGCTCCCGTCCGCGAGCCTGATCCGCACCAGGTTCACGACCAGCTCGCCGGGCCGGGTCCGCAGCGCCTGCGCGGTGACGTCATCCGCCTCGCCCAGCCGCGCGCTCAGTACCCGCGTCCCGGCGACCACGCCCTGGCTGCGCAGCAGCGCGGGCACCCCGACGATGCGGGACAGATCCCGCTCGATCTTGCCCTTGGCCACGAACGTGCCCCCGCCGCGCCCCGGCACCCGGCGGACCACGCCGCCCTCCTCCAGCACCGCAAGCGCCTGGCGGAGCGTGGCGCGGCTCACCCCGAGCTCGGCCGCGAGCGCGCGCTCGGCCCCGAGCCGCTGCCCGGGGCGCAGTTGCCCGCTGCCGATCCGCTCGGCCAGCATGCGCCTGACCTCCTCCGGCGTCTGGCCCGGGGCGGCCTCCGGCGTCCGGCCCGGAGCGGCCTCCGGCGCCTGGCCCGGGGCGTCCTGCGACGCCCGGCGCGAAGCGGCGGGGTCGGCGGTCATCAGGCGTCCGTCCCCGTGTCCTCCATGGCCTCCATCGCTTCGGGTGACTCGGGGAGCACCTGGCCGCCGTCCACCACGATCGACTGCCCGGTGATGTAGGCCGCCTCATCGGTGGCGAAGAACAGGGCCGCGTAGCCGATCTCGTCGACGGTGCCCAGCCGGCGCAGCGGGATCGCGGCCGTCATCCCGGCCGAGTAATCGTCGCCGAGGTCCGCGAGCCCTTCGGTGAGCACGTTGCCTGGCAGCACCGCGTTGACAGTGATGCTGCTCGGCGCCAGTTCGATCGCCGCCGTCCGCATGAAGCCGAGCTGCCCGGCCTTGCTCGCGCCGTAGTGCGTCCAGCCGGGAAAGCCGGTGATCGGCCCGGTGATCGAGGAGGTGAGGATGACCCGGCCGCGGCCCGAGTGGGTCAGGGCCGGCAGGCAGGCCTGGACCGAGAAGATCGTGCCCTTCAAGTTGGTGCCGAGGACCTGGTCGACATCTTCCTCGGTCAGGTCCACGAGCTTGGCGTCGGGGAAGATCCCCGCGTTGGCGCACAGCACGTCGATGCCGCCCAGCCGCTCCTGCGCGACCGCCGCCATCCGCTTGCAATCTTCCACGTTGGCCACGTCGGCCAGCACGAACGAGACGTCGCCCGGTTCCTTGGTCGCGAAGGCCTGCTGGTTGAGCTCATCCGCGGCGGAACGGGCGGCCTCGAAATCCCGGCCGGTGATCAGCACCCGCGCGCCGTTGCGGGCGAATACGCTGGCAATCCCCTTGCCGATCCCGCGGGTGCCGCCGGTGACCACCACGGCCCGGCCGGCGATCGATGTGAACATGGCGTTCCCTCCGTTAGGCATGTCTGGTTAGGTACGACTCGGCCAGGTCACAGCTGCCCTGGGTATATCCGGCGCCGAGCTCGGCGGCGATGTCCACGCCGCGGTGCGAGCCGATCCACGCCACCAGCAGCAGCCGCCGGAACATGATGAACGTCCAGATCTCCGCCTGGTCCTCGGCGGACAGCTCGCCGGCCTGGCGGTACCCCGTCATCCAGCTGTCCACCAGCGCGGGTACCTCGGGTGAGTGCTCGAAGAAACTGACCGCCGTGCCCAGGTCGTACAGGTACCAGCTGAACCCCGAGTCGTCGAAGTCGATGACGCTGACCGATCCGTCGTGCACGAGCAGGTTGGCCAGCCGGGTATCCGCGTGCACCAGCCCGTACCGCGCGGGCCCGGTGCCGAACGCGGCCAGCCGGGCCCGCAGCACGTCGTCCAGCCGGTTGAGCACCTGGCGCTCGGCGGGCCCGACTCCGATGCCGTCTTGCCAGCGCCCCCAGCGGGCCACCGCACCGAACGCCGCCGGGTAATCCCAGTGGAACCTGGTGAACCAGGCGGGCCGGGACCATTCCCTGGCGTGCCGGTGCATCCGCGCGGTGATCTCGCCGAGCTCGGCGAAGTGACCGCTGGTGAGCTGGCCTTCCGGTTCGGTCCCGGGCAGGAACTCGAAGCGGACGCAGTGCCGCGCGGCGGTGCCGCCGCCCCGTTCGGCCACCGTCACGATCCGCCTTCCGTCGCGGGCGGGCAGCACCCGCGGGGTTCGCACCCCGGCCTCGGCGCGCAGCGCGTCCATCCAGGCCAGCTCGGACGCGATCTCCTGCTCGGTGTGATAGCCGAGCCGGTGCACCCGCAGCACCGAAGGCCCGGCCTCGGGGTCGGACACGAGGAAGGTCGCGTTCTCCGACACGTTGAGCAGCTCGACGCCCGCATCCGGGTGGCCGCCGTAGGCGGCCAGCGCGTCCGCGGCGCATCCTCGCACCCGGTCCATGACGTCCCCGCCGGCCGACAGATCATGACCGGCGGGCGGGTCGCCGGCCGTGGCACGTAGTTCCGCGGCGCCGGCGGGCGGGTCGCCGGCGCTGACGGGCGGGTCCGCGGCCATGTCTAATTCTCCCGCCCGGTCACGGCGGAAAGCACGCCGGTGATCTCGCGCTGCGCGCGCCGCACGTCAGCGGCGGCCCCGCAAAGGTAGATCCGCCCGGCCGCGCCGATCATCGACACGTCCACCAGCGTCACCCCGGGCGCGGCGCGCTCGGCTTCATTGGCTGCCACCGCGGCGAACAGGGCGGGCGTGACCTCGCTGACGCCCAGCGTATCTCCGGGGATGATCATGGAGCCGGACCTGTTCCTGTTGATGATGATCGCGTGGGCATCGGTCACGTCCTCGATCACGTCGCAGAACAGTATCCGCGGCCGCAGCTGGTCCTTCTCGTTCGCCCCCAGCCCGTCCAGGATCGCCTGGCCGGCCCGGCGTACCTGGTCAAGGTCCCGGCCGTGGATCTCGAGTACGCCGAACTGCCGCTCGACGAACAAGATGCCGGGCTCGACGCCGGGCTCCGCCCGCAGGGCCAGGTCGGTGACCCGCTCGATGGCCAGCGCGGGCGCCACTTCGACGACGAGCGCGTGCTGCCCGGCGAACGGCGGGTAGCCGCGGGCTCGGGTCGGCGTGCCCAGGTAGGCGGCGAACTGCGGCTGCAGGTCGCGCACCAGGAGATACACCCGCAGCTCGGCGGCGTGCGGATGGCCCGGGTCGCCGGCGTCAGTCACCGCTGATCTTGAAGTGCCGGGCGAGTTCGGGATGCGGCCGCGGGATCACGTGCACCGAGACGAGCTCGCCGATGGTCGTGGCGGTCTCGGCGCCTGCCTCGGTCGCCGCCTTCACCGCTCCGACGTCCCCGGTGATCGTCACCGAGACCAGCCCGTCGCCGACCTCCTCACGTCCGATGATCGTCACGTTCGCCGCCTTGACCATGGCGTCCGCAGCCGCGAACGCGGCCACGTAGCCCTTGGTCTCGATCAGTCCGATCGCGTTATCCGCCATCACTGACTCGCCTTCTTCTTTCTCGTGGCGCTTTGAGACGCCGGGACCGGTGCCGGTGGGGACTTGGCAGGCTCCGGATCGATGGAGCCGATGATCAACGCGTCGACGGGCGGGGGCTTGCCGGGGAACCAGGCCGCCGCGACCGACCCCTGGGTGATCAGCACCCGCTCGCCCACCCCGCTGCCGAGCACGTCAAAGGCGATCAGGCGCTGTCCGGTGCCTTCGGCCTCCACCTCGAGGAAGGCACCGTTGGGCAGTTCGGCCAGGCGGCGCGTCGCCCAGACGTTCCCGATCACCGTCGCGGTCAGCATCAGCGCTCCTTCTCGATCTCCACGCCGGTGGCCCGGGCGCGGTCCCTGGCCAGCGGCGTGAGCACGGCCGCGCGGCCGAGGACCAGCCGCTCGCTTGCCCGCGCCGCCTCGCTGACCATCCGCTCGGTGACGGCCCCGGCCTCGATCCGGCGCACCGACGAGCCGCCCCGGCCGTGTCCCGCTGGGCCGGCCTGCGCCGGGGCCGGAGGGGCCGGCGACGCGGCCGGCGCGGCCAGCGCGGCCGACGCGGCCAGCCGGAACCGTTTCCGACCCGAGCGCAGCTCGGCGCGCTGCTCGGGTTCCAGGTCGAGCAGCCGCGCCACGAAGGCCGCCAGGTCCTCGTCCGTCGAAAGGTTAACCGTTTCAGTAACCGAAAGGCCGTTCGGCAGCAGCTCGCGGATGACATCCCGGACCAGAGCCCGCAGCGAGTCGGAGTCGTTCACGCCGGGCTCCGCAGGGCGTCTTCCGCGGCCCCGGCCGCCTGCCGCACGTCCGCTTCGGTCCCGGACAGGTAGAGCCGTCCCGTAGCGCCGATCATCCGGTAATCGACCAGCTTGATCCGGGCCGCCTTCTCGGCCTCGTTGGCGGCCAGGATCGCGTACGAGGCGGGCCGCATCTCCAGCACGAACAACGACTCCCCGGCCAGCGCCATCGAGCCGATCTTGTTCCGGTTGACCAGGAACGCCTGCTGCGGGTCGAGCATGGTAATGATCTTCGAGGCCAGGACCTCAGGCCGGGTGGCGTCCCTCGCGGTGGCGCCGAGCGCGCCCAGTACGGCCGAGGCGGCAGCCTGCACCTCGTCGGTCCCGCCGTGTATCTCCAGGTAGCCGAACTGCCGCTCGACCACGAGGATGCCCGCCCGTACGTCGGCGTGCTTGACCGCCACGTCCGTGAGCGGCTCGATGTCCAGCCCGGGGGCCACCTCGATGACCTGCGCGGCGACGTGGCTGCGCGGCAGCGAGCCGCGGATCCAGGTCCCGAGGTAACACATCGTCTGCGGCTGGAGCCGGGACAGGAAGATGAACGAGCGCAGTTCCGCCACGGTCAGCCTCCGGCCAGCTGGGTGAGTTCTTCGATGATCAGCCGCCTGATCTCTTCCCGCAGCGCCGCGGCGTCAGGTGAAAGACCATTTTTTTCCGAACGGGCATGGCTCACTGCCTCCAGAACCCCCTGCGCCGCCGGCGGCGGGTCGCTCCGCTGGTTGGCGGCGAACGGGTACGGGGGAACCGGCCCAGCCGGTGCCTGCCAGGGCACCAGGCCCGTGAAGTCCCCGAACGGCTCGGCCTGATCGCGGTTGTAGGCCAGCCGCGTCCACTGCACCAGGTGGCTGGGGTGCAGGTTCTCGGCGACCGAGGACCGGCCGAAGAAACCGGTGCCGATCGTCATCGAGGGCGCCAGGTTCGTCTCGAGTCCTGCGCTGCCCAGGCTGCTGCCCACGTTGACCGAGACCCGCAGCACCTCCACCGCGGCCCCGTACTCCATGATCACGCGCGGGTCGCAGCTGTGGATGGCGGCCGAGTGACCGCGGCCGGAGAGCCGCAGCACCGCGCGGGCGGCGTCGATCCCGCGCCGGGCGGATGGCACCCGGACCAGGCCGAGGACCGGGCAGAGCTTCTCGTGCGCCAGCGGCTCCTCGGGGACGACCAGGTCAAACGGCGCCAGCAGGACGCGCGTGCTGGCCGGGACCCGCACGCCCGCCTCGGCCGCGATCCAGGTCGCGTCTTTACCGACGAACCGGATGTCGAACCGTCCGCCGGGGAAGATCGCCTTGGCGACCCGGTCGCATTCCTGCGGCGCGAGCAGGTACGCGCCGGCCCGCTTCAGGTGCCGCAGCAGCGCCGTCGCGGCCTGTTCCTCCACGATCAGGACCGACTCGTTGGTACATAGGATCGAGTTGTCGAAGCTCTTGCTGTCCACGATCCGCTGGGCCGCCCGGGCCAGGTCGGCGGTCGTGTCGACGAGTACGGGCACGTTGCCCGGCCCCACGCCGATGGCGGGCGTGCCCGAACTGTAGGCGGCGCGTACCACGGGCGACCCGCCGGTCGCGACGATGACGCTGGTGCGCTCGTCGGTCATCAGCGCGTCGATCAGCGGCACCGAGGGCTCGTCGACCACCTGGATGACCCCGTCCGGGGCGCCGGCCCGCACCGCCGCCGCGGCCAGCGTCCGGGCGGCGTCGGCGCAGCACTCCCGGGCCAGCGGGTGCGGGCTGACCACAACCACGCTGCGGGTCATCAGCGCGAGCAGGCACTTGAAGAACACGGTGGCGACGGGGTTGGTCGACGGGGTCAGCGCCAGCACGACGCCGGCCGGGCGCGGCACCTCGACGATCTTCGCCGCCGCGTCGATCCTCGGCGTCACGTAGTCGTGGTCCGCGTAGAAGTCCGCGATCCCGGTGCTGCAGGCGACGTTCTTGAGCACCTTGTGCTCCACCACGCCGAATCCGGTCTCACGCACCGCCCACTCGGCGTACTCCCGGGCCTTGGCCGCGGCGGCCTCCGCGGTGGCCCGCACGATCGCGTCCACCGCCCCCTTGTCGTAGCGGGCGAAGGCACGCGCGGCCCACTCCGCGCGCTGCAGCATGGCCCGCGCGCGGGGCACCCCCGCCGGGTCGGCCAGCAACTCCCCGACGCTTATCCGCCCGGTGTTCAGCTGCTGCGGGCTCACTGGCGCCTGCCGGTCACGTCGTCGCGGGCCTGGCCGATGGCCACCTCGGTCCGTTCGAGCAGTTCCTCGCAGAGCGCCGGGGTGAGCAGGATGCCCGGCTTGTACTGCAGGACGCTGGGATCAAGCGTCGAGAAGATGGCCCACACCCCGTTCTGGTAAAGCCGCTTCATCACCGACTTGGCGCCGTCCCTGTGGCCGAACTCCAGGCCCATCACCAGCCCGTCCTGCCGGATACATACGAACCAGTCCGGGTACTGCGCCTGGATCCGCGCCAGCCCGGTGGTGAAGACGTCCGCGATGTAGTGCACCATCGACCTGACCTCGGGCCGGCAGGTGATCTCCAGCGTCTTAAGCGCGGCGACGCAGCCGAGCTCGGCACCGCCGAAGGTGGACATGTGGGCGAAGCCGTCCTCGGTCAGCCAGCTCGCGGCGGCGTCGGTCGCCATTACCACGCTGACCGGGTAGAGGCCGCCCGAGATGCCCTTGCCCGAGACCAGCATGTCCGGCTGGACGCCGTGCTTGCTGATGGCCCACAGCTCACCGGTCCGCATCAGGCCCGTCTGCACCTCATCGGCGATGTAGAGGGCGCCGTAGCGCTCGCACAGCCGCTTGACGCCGGCCAGGTAGCCGGGCGCGGGCAGCGGGAAACCATAGGTGGCCGGGATCGTCTCCATGATCACCGCGGCCACGTCCCGGCCGCGCAGCGCCGTCTCCATCGCGCCCAGGTCGTTGAACGGCACGTGGCTGAACTCATCGGGCCGGTCGGACAGGAACAGGGTCGCGAACCGCTCGTCGCCGGTGGCGACGGCCAGCCCGGTGTGCCCGTGATAGGCCTTGGCCACCGAGACGATGCCGCGCCTCTTGGTCGCGTGCCGGGCGCTCTTGAGCGCGATGTCGATCGCTTCCCCGCCGCCGCTGCCGTACATCACCTTCGTGAGGCCGTCCGGCGCCGTCGCCACCAGAGCCTCGGCCAGCGCGGTCCTGGCCAGCGAGGGGAAGTGATGGTTGCCGATGTCGAAACGCTGCATGGCCGCGGTAACCGCGGCCGCTACCTCGGGATTACGGTGGCCCAGGTTGTAGGTGCCGCCGTTGAGGTGTACGTCGATCAGGCGCTTGCCCTCGACGTCGTAGATGAAGTAGCCCTCGCGCCGGTCGATGACCAGCGGGACGCCCGAGTCGATCCAGAACTGCGTCTTGTCCGGGTTCCAGAACTGCTTCGACTTCGCGAGCATCTCCTGCTTGGAAGCGAAGGCGATCAGCTCATCACCCACGTTCCCTCCAGGCCTCGCAAACCATATACCCGTTCGGCTAACCAAAGGAGTATCTAACCAACCGTTTACTGTCAAGCGGTTGTGTTTCTGGCAGATTAACTCAACCAGAACTCTTGATCATCAATCCGGATGGCTGTTACGCTCCCGGCAAATGCGCCGGAGGTGTTCCCATGGTTCATCCCCAAGTCCCCGAAGTTCCCGAAGTTCCCCGCCTGCCCGTGCGGCCGCCAGCCGAGGACTATGACGTCTCGCAGCGGGCGGATGTGGCCAAGCTCCGTAAAGGCGCGGTCGGGCTCGGCGGCGTCCTGTTCCTGACCGTGACGGGGTCGGCCCCGATCTCGGCCATGCTCTTCAATGTCCCGATTATGGTGGGCTACGGCCAGGGCGTCGGCGCCCCGGCCGCCTTCATCTTCGCCACGATCGTGCTCGTCGTGTTCTCGGTCGGGTACGTCGCCATGGCCAGGAAGAAGACCACGGCGGGCGGTTTCTACTCCTACATCAGCCACGGACTGGGCCGCGAGCTCGGTATCGGTACCGGATACGCCTCGGTGGTCGCCTATTCGGTGTTCGAGGCGTCGCTGGCCGGCGGCTTTGCCTACTTCCTCAGCCTGAAGCTGAACCAGTTCGGGGTCAGCATCGCCTGGCCGTGGCTGGCCCTCGGCATGGTGGTGATCATCAGCATCCTCACCTACTTCGACGTCCGGATCTCCACCGTGGTCCTCGCGGTCGGGCTGATCGGCGAGATCGTCATCCTGCTCATCTTCGATGGTTACCTTTTCGCCCGCGGGCACGTCACCGCCAGCCCGCTCAACATCGTGAACGCCTTCAAGGGCTTCCCGGCGGAGGGCAAGCTGGTGGCCGGCGCGATTGGCATCGGCCTGTTCTTCGCCTTCTGGTCCTGGGTCGGCTTCGAGATGGCGCCGAACTACGGCGAGGAATCCCGCAACCCCAAGCGGATTGTCCCCCGTGCGCTGTACATCTCGGTGATCGGGCTGGGCATCTTCTACACGATGACGTCCTGGGCCTCGCTCGCCGGGTATCCGACCACCCATGCCGCCATCGCCGCTTCGCAGACCAACGCGGCCGAATACTTCCTCACCCCGGCCAATCAGTACGCCGGGCGCTGGGTGGGCTCGGTCATGAGCTACCTCATCATCACCGGCTCGTTCGCCTGCGGCATGGCCTTCCACAACACCACGGCTCGCTACCTGTACTCGCTCGGCCGTGAGGGCCTGGCACCGAAGGCGCTCGGCCGGACCCATCACAGGTGGAAGAGCCCGCACATCGCGTCGGTCACCCAGTCCATCATCGCGGCCATCATCATCGGCCTATTCGCCATCTTCACCGGCACCGATAACCCCAACTCGCAGGCCTACCTGCAGCTGTACGGTCTGATGGCCGTGATGGGCGTGATCATCATCTTGTCGGTGCAGGCCGTGGTCTCGCTCAGCGTCCTGGTCTACTATGAGCGCTTCCACAAGGATGAGGTGAACTGGTGGAAGACCAGGCTCGCCCCGCTCCTCTCGTTCTTCTCCCAGGCCTTCGTGGTGTACCTGTTGTTCACGAACATCTCGTTCCTCGGCGGCGGCTACAACTACGCCACCTGGCTAGGCCCGATCGACGCGCTGGTGGTGATCGCCGGGGTAGGCGCGGCCTTCTACTTCAAGCGCTACAAGCCCGCCAAGTACGAGGAGGCAGGCCGCCTCATCAACGAGGGCCTGTAGTCCCGATCCACTCCCCGTCCCCGTCCCCGTCCCGTCCCCGTCCCGGTTGACATGAAACCCCGGTTTCAGCACGCTGGCGTGTGCTGAAACCGGGGTTTCATTACGCTGGGCGACCGGGTAGCGACCGGGTAGCGACCGGAAATGTCAGCGGGGAGTGTCAGGGTGGCGGCATGAGACGGCACGTTCAGGTCGATAGCGACGGGCTTCGGGCTATCTTGGCGGCGCAGTATCTGGTCATCACCCGCAGCCAGGCGCCGGCGCGCGGGATGACAGAGCGTGCGCTGCAGTACAAGGCCCGGGCTGGAGGGCCGTGGCAGCGATTGCTACCGGGCGTTTTCCTGACCGTGACGGGTACGCCCACCACTGACCAGCGGGACATGGCGGCGCTGCTCTACGCCGGATCGGGCGGCCTCATCACCGGTCCCGCCGCCCTGCGCCGGTGCGGCATACGTGCGCCGCAGACGAGCCTGGTCGATGTCCTGATCCCGGCCGCAAAGCAGCGCAAGAGTGCCGGGTTCGTGCGAATCCATGCCACTACGAGGATGCCGGAGCAGGTGCTAACCGCCGGTCCCCTCAGGCTGGCTCCGCTGGCACGGGCCGTCGCCGACACCGCGCGCGGCCTGTCCAGCCTCGCTGACGTTCGCGCCTTGGTGGCGGCAGTTGTCCAGCAAGGCAAGTGCACGCCTGACTTCCTCGCCGCCGAACTCCGACGCGGGCCGGTTCAGGGTTCAGCGCGGTTCCGTACGGCCATGGAGGACATCCGCGACGGGATCAGGTCCAGCCCTGAAGCTGATCTGGCGGATGTGCTCCGGCACGCGAAGGTAGCGCCGCCGGTGTTCAATCCGAAGCTCTACTCGGGCGACGAGTTCGTGGCCAGCCCAGACGCGTGGTGGCAGGAGGCGGGCGTCGCGGTCGAGGTCGACTCCCGCGAGTACCACCTGTCCCCGCAGGATCACGAGCGTACTCTTCAACGTCACGCGCGGATGGCCGCGTACGGCATCACCGTCCTGCACTTCACCCCGCGCCAGATCCGCACTCAGCCCGCTAAGGTCGCAGCTGTCATCAAGGCCGCCCTAGCCGCCGCCCAGCACCGTCCCCCTTCTCCCCTCCGCGCCCTGCCTCCCGCCGCGCCGCGGGCCCCAGAACGGAGTGAAACCCCGGTTCCAGCACGCTAGCGGGTGCTGGAACCGGGGTTTCATGTCCATCGGGCGCTAACCCTCGCGGCCGAGAGGCGCGCTCGGGGCGCACATGGCCCGGGTGCGCCCAGGCTGTGTGCGCACAGGCCGGGCCGCACACAGCCTGGGCGCGGCGGGATCAGGCGCCGCGGAGACGGGCCAGGGCCTCGGCCAGGATCGCCTCGCCGTCGGAGTCGCTGCGGCGCTCCTTCACATAGGCGAGGTGCGTCTTGTACGGCTCGACCCTGGGTGGATTCGGCGGGGCCTGCTCATTCTGACCGGCTGGGTTACCGCAGCGCGGGCACTCCCAGGTGTCGGGGATAGCCGCCTCGGTCGCGAAACTCGGGCGTGTCTCGTGCTTGTTCGCGCACCAGAATGAGATCCAGACACGGGGCGCGGCCTCGCCGCGCTCGGCTTCTCCCATAGGCCCCGCGCCCACCCTGCTACCGCGGATGGCGTTGCCACTACTCACAGATCACCCCTTGAAGGCCATAGTGCTATTAAGCCAGAACTTCGGTGCGGGATTACTACGGTGCGGGATATACGTACAGGCTAGCGATTGATCAGCAAGCTGAGGGTGATAACGCACACGAACCACAGGATCCCGAAGAAGATGGTGATCCGGTCCAGGTTCCGCTCGACGACGGAGGAGGAACCGAGGGTCGAGGACACGCCGCCGCCGAACAGGTCGGACAGGCCGCCGCCCTTACCCTTGTGCAGCAGGACCAGCAAGATCATCACGAGGCTGACGATGATGAGGATAACGGAAAGCCCGACGATCATCGCTGTTATCCAACTCCCGCTGCTGACATCTGCGCTGTTGATACCGGCGCCGCTGGCATTGTCACTGCTGGCCCTCTTACCGCTGGCCCCGTCACTGCTAGCACGTCGCCGCTGACTTAAGCTTACGCTGCCAGCTCACGATACCGGCAGATCTGAGCGAACTGTCCGGCGTCGAGGCTGGCGCCACCGACCAGGGCCCCGTCTACGTCCGGTTGCGCCATGATCGGCGCAATGTTGCCGGGCTTAACGGACCCGCCATACAGGATACGCACACCAGCCGCTGTTTCGGCGTCATGAATCCCCGAAATCCGCGACCGGATCGCCGCGGCCGCCTCCTGCGCGTCCTGCGGGGTGGCCACCTCCCCGGTCCCGATCGCCCATACCGGCTCATAGGCGACTACCATCCCGGCTACCGCGGCGGCGGGGATGCCTTTCAGCGCGACGTCGAGCTGCCCGAGGATGAACTCGACATGCTGCCCGGCCTGACGGACCTCGAGTGACTCCCCCACGCACACGATCGGTGTCAGCTCCCAGCGCAGCGCCGCCTGTACCTTGGCGTTGACCAGCTCGTCGGTCTCCGCGTGGTACTGGCGCCGCTCGGAATGACCGGCCAGCACGTAGTCACAGCCCAGCTTGGCGAGCATCGAGCCTGAGATGTCGCCCGTGTACGGCCCATCGTCGTACTGGGACAGATCCTGCGCGCCGTAGCGGATCCGCATCTTGTCCCCGTCGATCAGGGTCTGCACGCTGCGCAGCGAGGTGAACGGCGGCAGCACGGCCACCTCGACCGCGTCGAAGTCCTTCGCGGTCAGGGTGAACGCGAGCCTCTGCACGAGCGCGATCGCCTCGAAGTGGTTCCCGTGCATCTTCCAGTTGCCCGCCATCAGCGGCAGGCGTGCCCCGGTACCGCGGGGTTTGGCCATCACGAGCCGTCATCCAGCGCGGTGAGCCCGGGCAGGGTCTTGCCCTCGAGGTACTCCAGGCTCGCGCCCCCGCCGGTCGAGATGTGCCCGAACGACTTCTCCGGGATGCCGAGCGCGCGGACCGCCGCGGCCGAGTCGCCGCCGCCGACCACGGTCAGCCCGTCCACCGCGGCCACGGCCTCGGCGACCGCGCGGGTGCCGGCGGAGAACGCGGGGAACTCGAAGACGCCGACCGGCCCGTTCCAGAAGACAGTCTTGGCGTCGGCCAGCTTCGCCGCGAACAGGGCCCGCGTCTGCGGGCCGGCGTCCATCCCTTCCCGGTCCGCCGGGAAGTCCGTGACCGGGACCACGGCGTGCTCGGCGTCGGGCGCGAAATGAGTCGCCGCCACAAGATCGACCGGGAGAACAAGTTCGACACCGCGCCGTTCGGCCTCTTCCATCACGGCCCTGACCGCGGGAATCTGGTCCGCCTCGAGCACCGAGTTCCCGACCTCGTAACCCTGTGCGGCGAGGAACGTGTACCCCATGCCGCCGCCGATCAGGATACGGTCCGCCAGGTTGAGCAGGTTGCCGATCACCGCCAGCTTGTCCGACGGCTTCTTCCCGCCAAGCACGACCACGAACGGGCGGGCCGGGTCGGTGGTCAGCCGGCGCAGCACCGCCACCTCCTCGAGCACCAGGTCGCCCGCGGCGCTCGGGAGTAGCGCGGGCAGGTCGTAGACGGACGCGTGCTTGCGGTGGACGGCACCGAAACCGTCGCCCACGTACAGTTCGCCGAAACGGGCCAGCCGCTCCGCGAATGCCCTCCGCTCCGCATCGTCCTTGCTAGTCTCGGCCGGCTCGAACCGCACGTTCTCCAGCACCGCGACATCCTCGTCGCCGAGGGTGAACGCGGTCTCCTCGGCCGACGCGCCGGCCACGTCGGTGGCGAAGGACACGGGCCGGCCGAGCAGTTCGCCCAGCCGGGCCGCTACCGGCCGCAGCGAGGGACCGCCGGCCGCCCGCTCCGCGAAGGTGCCGCCCATGGGCCGGCCGAGGTGCGCCACGATGATGACCCGCGCACCTCGGTCAGACAGCTTGCTGATCACCGGCAGGCTGGCCCGGATCCGGCCGTCATCGCTGATCTGCCCGGTGCCGGTCAGGTCGAGCGGGACGTTCAGGTCCGACCGGAGCAGCACGCGCCGGCCCATGACCTCCAGATCGTCGATGGACCGCATTACCGTAGCCGGGCGGCGACGAGCGCGGTCAGGTCGACGAGCCGGTTGGCGTAGCCCCACTCGTTGTCGTACCAGCCGATGATCTTGACCGTGCTGCCGAACGCCATGGTCAGTGAGGAGTCGAACGTGCAGGACGCGGGCGAGCCGACGATGTTGGAGGACACGATCTGGTCCTCGGTGTAGTACAGGTAGCCCTTGAGCGGCCCCTCCGCGGCGGCCCGGAACGCGGCGTTCACCTCGGCCTTGGTCACCTCGCGGTCCAGTTCGACCACCAGGTCGGTGACCGAGCCGTCGGGCACGGGCACCCGCATAGCCATCCCGTCGAACTTGCCCTTGAGCTCAGGCAGCACCAGCGCGGTCGCCTTCGCCGCCCCGCTCGTGGTCGGGATGATGTTCTGCGCCGCGGCCCGCGCCCGGCGCAGGTCCTTGTGCGGGAAGTCCAGGATGACCTGGTCGTTGGTGTAGGCGTGGATCGTGGTCATCAGGCCCTTGACGATGCCGAAGCTGTCGAGCAGCACCTTGGCCATCGGCGCCACGCAGTTAGTAGTGCAGGACGCGTTGGACAGCACGTGATGCGTCGCGGGGTCGTACGCGTCGTCGTTGACCCCCATCACGATCGTGATGTCCTCCTCCTTAGCCGGCGCGGAGATGATGACCTTCTTCGCGCCCGCGGCCAGGTGCGCGCCCGCCGTCGGCCCGGTGGTGAACCGGCCGGTGGACTCGATCACCACGTCCACGCCGAGCTCGCGCCACGGCAGCTGGGCCGGGTCGCGCTCGGCCAGGATCTTGATCTGCTTATCGCCCACCGCGATCGTGTCACCGGACACCGATACCGCGGCCGGCAGGGTGCCGAGCACCGTGTCGTACTTGAGCAGGTGCGCCATCGTGGCGATGTCGCCGAGATCGTTCGCCGCCACGATCTCGATGCCACGGTCGCCGTCACCGGCGTTCGCCGCCCGCCAGAAATTACGGCCGATGCGGCCGAAACCATTGATTCCCACGCGAATAGTCACAGTACTAAGTCTCCTCGTCGATCCCCGTGATCGCCAGCCGGTCCGAGACTATCGGACGCCGCCTCCTCGGGTGGCCAGGAGGCGGCGCCAGACCCGCACGTGCGGAGCCTGTCAGGGCCCCTGTACCGGGCAGGCGTGCACAGACTCCTAAGGTCTAGACCATATCAAAAGCATTAAAATCCTTTCTTCCGAACGGCCCCGGTACCTGCCGCAGGCACCCCGATCGCTCGCCGGCCGGTCCCGCGAAAACCGGCCGGCGGGGCGTGTCGATCCGCGCGGTGCCGGTTCGTATAACGGGTGACAGGCCGGCCGGGCAGGCCGGCGTAGCGTCAGGAGGGTGACCGAGTTGAAGCAATACCTGCTCAGCATCTATCAGCCGGACGGGGACCCGCCGCCGCCCGAGGTCCTCGAGCCGATCATGGGAGATATCGACGCGCTTGACGCGGAGCTGCGGGCCGCGGGCGCCTGGGTGTTTACCGGCGGCCTGCACCCGCCGGACACCGCCACGGTCCTGCGCGCCGCCGACGGCGACGTGCTGGTCACCGACGGGCCTTATGCCGAGGGCAAGGAGCACGTCGGGGGTTTCTGGATTATCAGCGCGCCCGATCTGGACGCCGCGCTCGGCTGGGCCCGCAAGGCCACGCAGGCGTGTCAGCTGCCGGTCGAGGTGCGGCCCATGGTGGACATGACCAGGGACTGAGGTTGACCGCCGACATCGAGCGTGTCTTCCGCACGGAGTACGGCCGGGCCGTAGCCGTCCTGACCCGCGTCTTCGGCGACATCGACATCGCAGAAGACGCGGTGCAGGACGCGTTCACCGAGGCGGTCAGGCGGTGGCCGGACGCCGGGTGGCCGCCGAGCCCGGCCGGATGGATCATCACGACGGCACGCCACCGGGCCATCGACCGGCTGCGCCGCGAGGCGGCTCGCCCGGATAAGCAGGCCCAGGCCGCGCTGCTGCACGCCCGGGACGAACCGCTGGGGGAAGGGAAGGGGCCCGTGCCTGATGACCGGCTGCGGCTCATGTTCACCTGCTGTCATCCTGCTCTCCGCCCCGGCGCCCAGGTCGCGCTGACCCTCCGGCTGCTCGGCGGCCTCAGCACGGCGGAGATCGCGCACGCGTTCCTGGTGCCGGAGCCGACCATGGCCCAGCGCCTGGTCCGGGCCAAGGCCAAGATCAGGGACGCGGGGATCCCGTATCGCATCCCGGCCGAGGCTGACCTGCCCGGCCGTCTCGCGGCCGTGCTCGCCGTGGTCTACCTGATCTTCAACGAGGGCTACACGGCGAGCTCAGGTGACCAGCTGGCCCGCGCCGACCTGTGCGCCGAGGCGATCCGGCTCGGGCGGCTGCTGGCCCGGCTCATGCCGGACGAGCCTGAGGTGCTGGGCCTGCTCGCGCTGATGCTGCTCACCGAGTCCCGCCGGGCGGCGCGCACGTCCGCCGACGGCGCGCTCGTCCTGCTCGCCGACCAGGACCGGGCTCGCTGGGACCGCGGGCTCATCGCGGAAGGCCAGGGCCTCGTCCGCCAGTGCCTGCGGCGGGACCAGCCCGGCCCGTACCAGATCCAGGCGGCGATCAACGCCGTGCACAGCGACGCGCCCGTCGCCGCCGCCACGGACTGGGACCAGATCCTGCGGCTGTACGACCAGCTGCTCGCGATCGCGCCCAGTCCGGTGGTCATGCTGAACCGCGCGGTGGCGATGGCCGAGGTCGAGGGCCCGGCGGTTGCGCTCGCCAGCGTGGACGGCCTGGACCTAAGCGGCTACTACCTGTTCCACGCCATCCGCGCCAGCCTGCTCCGGCGCCTGGGCCGTGACACCGAGGCGGATGCTGCCTATGCGGCCGCGATCGACCTGACCGGGAACACCGCGGAGCGCGCGTACCTAGCCGCGGCCAGGGATCGTCCGTCCCATTATCGCGCGTCAGGGCGTTGAGGTCAGGTCCCGTTTCGGGCGGGGGTCAGCAGCGCGGGGTTGTCGAGGACCGGCTGCCAGGCGAGCTCGGCCGCGCCGATGAGGCTGCTCGCCGTGCACGGCTTCATCTTTGCCAGCTGGGCGGTTCGCGTCCCGGCGGTAAAGGAGCAGACCGGCGCGTCGGCGGCCGCCCTCGGGCTCGCGCTGCTCGGCCTGTCGGCCGGAGCCGTCACCACGATGCTGATCGCGGGCGCGCTGTGCCGCCGGTTCGTCGCGCTCGGGGCCTGCTCGCCGGATCGGGCGGAGTCGCCCTCACCTCGATGCTCGGCTACGGCGGGTTCCTCCTCGGGCCGCCCGCGATCGGCTTCCTGGCAGCCGAGTTCGGCTTGCGCGCGGGCCTGACCACGTTGTCCTTCCTGGCCCTGGCCGGCGCCGTAATCGTCTACCTCTCCCCGACAAGGATCGTGGATCAGCACTACCCCCTGGCGGGTAGTGCTGATCCACGATCATGGTTCGCGGGCTAGGGGAGCATGTCGACGGTGAGGAAGGCTTCCGTACTCGGGATGCCCTGCTCGCCGGCGCGGCGGTCGGCCATGGCGAGCAGGCGGCGGATGCGGCCCGCGATCGCGTCCTTGGTCAGCGGCGGGTCAGCGAGCTGGCCCAGTTCCTCGAGGCTGGCCTGGCGGTGAGCCATCCGCAGCTGGCCCGCCATCGTCAGGTGCTGCGGCGCGTCCTGGCCGAGGATCTCCAGCGCGCGCTCGACTCGCGCGCCTGCCGCCACCGCGGCGCGTGCGCTGCGGCGCAGGTTGGCATCGTCGAAGTTCGCGAGCCGGTTGGCGGTCGCCCTGACCTCGCGGCGCATCCGCCGTTCCTCCCAGGCCAGTACGGCCTCGTGCGCGCCGAGCCGGGTCAGCATGGCGCTGATAGCCTCGCCGTCCCTGATCACCACGCGGTCCACGCCGCGCACGTCCCGCGCCTTGGCGTGCACCTTAAGCCGGCGCGCCGCGCCGACCAGGGCCAGGGCGGCCTCCGAGCCCGGGCAGGTAATCTCGAGGGCCATCGAGCGGCCTGGTTCGGTCAGCGACCCGTGGGCCAGGAACGCGCCGCGCCAGGCCGCTTCGCAGTCGCACGCCGAACCGGACACCACGTTCCTGGGCAGCCCGCGGACCGGGCGGCCGAAGCTGTCGATCAGCCCGGCCTGGCGGGCCAGGGTCTCGCCCGCCTGCCCCTTGCTCACCCGCACCAGGTAGCGGTTTCCCTTGCGCAGGCCGCTCGGCGCGAGCACGAGGAACTCGGCCGGGTGCCCGAAGACCTCGGTGATGCTCGCCCGCAGCCGCCTGGCCACCGCGCCGGTATCAAGCTCCGCTTCGACCACGACGCGGCCCTCCGCGAGGTGCAAGCCGCCGGCGAACCTGAGCAGCGTGGAAACCTCCGCCTTACGGCAGCATGGCTTGACCACCTGGACCCGGCTGAGCTCGTCCTTCACCACGCCGGTCATCGCCATCCGCGTCACCCCTTACTATGCCCCTCGGAATATCTGCGCGTACATCCCCGCCAGGAGCCTTGGCTCATGCCGTGGGGTCCCGTCCGCCGCCGCCACGTCCGCCATCACAAGCCGGGCACCGAGCACGGCCGCCGCCTTCTCCAGGTCGGCCAGGTTACCGGTGGCGGCGGCCTTCGTGTCAGCGAGAACCACATCCACAGTAAGCGCTGGGGCGTGCCCGGCGAGAACCTCCAGGTGCTTGTGCGGAGGAAAGCCCCCCGTCTCTCCCGGCTGCGGCGCCAGGTTGAGGACCAGCAGCCGCTTGGCCGTGGTGACGTGCAGCGCGGCCGACAGCTCGGGCACCAGCAGGTGGGGCAGCACGCTGGTGAACCAGGACCCGGGTCCGAACACCACCCAGTCCGCGTCGAGTACGGCGCGGACCGCTTCTGGCACGGCGGGCGGATCGGCGGGCTGCAGCGTGATGGATTGCACCTGACCCGGCGTCGTGGCGCATTCCTCCTGTCCCCTGATCGTGCTGACCTCATCCGGTTTGCCGGGGTCGGCGCCCAGCACCTCCGCGACGATGTCCAGCGGCACCGCGGCCATCGGCAGCACCCGGCCGCCGGTGCCGAGCAGCCGGCCCACCCAGTCCAGGCCCGCGACCGTATCGCCGAGCAGGTCCCACAGCGCCACGATGAGCAGGTTGCCGACGGCATGGCCGGCCAGCTCGCAGTCGCCGCCGAAGCGATGCTGCACCACCTTGCTCCAGGTAGTGCCCCACTCGTCATCACCGCACAGGGCGGCCAGCGCCATCCTCAGGTCACCGGGCGGCAGGACGCCGTAATCCCGGCGCAGCCTGCCGCTCGACCCGCCGTCGTCCGCGACCGTCACGATCGCGGTGAGATCATCGGTCACCCTGCGCAGTGCCGCCAGCGAGGCCGCCAGCCCGTGCCCGCCACCGAGCGCTACCGCTCTTGGGCCAGTCACCAGAGGTTCACTCCCGACCAAGGTCCCGGTGCACTACCTGCACATCCGCCTCACCGCCAAGAGCATCCACGACTTGCGCGGCCAGCTGGTCAGCGATCGCCACGCTGCGGTGCTTGCCACCGGTACAGCCGACTGCGAGGGTCACGAACCGCTTGCCCTCACGTTCATAGCCGGGCAGGACCACCCGTAGCAGCTCATTGTAATGAGTGAGAAACTCAGCGGCACCAGGCCGGGCCAGGACGTACTCGCGGACCGGCGCGTCCTGGCCGGTCATCGGGGCAAGTTCCGCGATCCAGTGCGGGTTCGGCAGGAAACGGCAGTCCGCCACCAGGTCAGCGTCCACCGGCAGGCCGTACTTGAAGCCGAACGAGACAATGCTGAGCCGCAGCCCGGCCGCCGTCCCGCCGCCGAAGAAGTCCCGTATCCTGGCCCGCAGCTCGTGCACGTTGAGCCGGGTCGTGTCCAGTACGAGGTCGGCGTCGCCGCGCACCTCGCGCAGTCGTTCGCGCTCGGCCGCGATGCCGTCGGTGACCCGGCCGGTGCCCTGCAGCGGATGCGGCCGGCGTTCGCTGTCGAACCTGCGCACCAGCGTGTCGTCGGCGGCTTCGAGGAACACCACGCGCGCGGTCGCCCCGCGCACGCCGAGTTCGCTGATCGCCGACTTCAGGTCGGTGCTGAACGCGCGGCTGCGCACGTCGACCACGGCGGCCAGCCGCGACACGGCTCCGTTGGACCTGGCCGCGAGGTCGACCATCGTGGGCAGCAGGCCGGGTGGCAGGTTGTCGACCACGAACCAGCCCAGATCTTCGAGCGACTTGGCGGCGGTGGACCGTCCCGCGCCGGACAGCCCCGTGATGATGACGGTCTCGGTCTGCTCGTCAGGCATCCCCATGGTCTCCCCCCGGGTTGCTTGCGCCCGCCCCGACTGAGCCCGTCCTGACTGGGCCCGCACTGGCTAGGGCCGACGCGATGGTGACGGCGAGCTTGGGGCCGATGCCGGGCACTTCGGCGATCTCCTCGACGCTCGCTGCGCCGAGTTTACGGACCGAGCCGAAGTGCTTGAGCAGCGTAGAGCGCCGGGCCGGGCCGAGCCCGGGCACGTCGTCCAGCACGCTGGCGGTGGCGGCCTTGCCGCGCTTTTGCCGGTGGTAATTGATCGCGAACCGGTGCGCCTCGTCCCGGATCCGCTGGAGCAGGTAGAGCCCCTCGCTGCTGCGGGGCAGGATGACCGGGTACTCCTCCCCCGGCTGCCATACTTCCTCCAGCCGCTTGGCCAGGCCGCAGACGGCCACGTCGTCGATGCCGAGCTCGGTCAGCGCGCGAGCCGCCGCGTCGGCCTGCAACGGGCCCCCGTCCACGACTACCAGGTTGGGCGGGTAGGCGAATTTCCTCGAGGGGGTTACGACGGCCCGTTCGGCCAGAAGATCTTGATCTTCGTCTTCTTCAGGATCCGGGTCGCCGAGCGTGTCCAGCTCGCCGGTCTTCTCGCGTTCGGCCAGGTAGCGGCGGAAGCGGCGGGTGATCACCTCGTGGATCGCCGAGATGTCGTCGGTGCCGTCGGCGCCCCTGATCGCGAACCGGCGGTACTCGCTCTTACGGGCCAGGCCGTCCTCGAACACCACCATGGACGCGACGACGTGCGTGCCCTGCAGGTTCGACACGTCATAGCATTCGATCCGCAGCGGCGCGTCGTCCAGGCCCAGGGCCTCCTGGATCTCGCTCATCGCCTTGCTCCTGGTGGTCAGGTCGCTGGCGCGGCGGGTCTTGTGCAGGGCGAGCGACTGGCCGGCGTTGCGGGCCACGGTCTCGAGCAGGGCTTTCTTGTCGCCGCGCCGCGGTACCCGCAGGCTGACCGGGCCGCCGCGCCGTTCACTCAGCCACTGGGTCATCGTGGCCGGGTCCGGCGGCAGCTCCGGGACCAGGACCTCGCGGGGGATGCCGGCGTTGACCGCCTCGGCGCCGACCGGGGTGTCCGCGTAGACCTGGCCGAGGAACTGCTCCACCAGGCCGGCCGGAGTCACGTCCTCGATCTTGTCCAGGACCCAGCCGCGCTGGCCGCGGACCCGGCCGCCGCGTACGTAGAACACCTGGACAGCCGCCTCGAGCTGGTCCTCGGCCAGCGCGATCACGTCGCAGTCCGTGCCGTCACCGAGCACGACCGCCTGCTTTTCAATCGCGCGCTCCAGCGCCCTGAGGTCGTCGCGGAGCCTGGCCGCGCGCTCGAACTCCTCGTCCCGGGCGGCCGCCCGCATCTCTGCCTCGAGGCGCGCGGCGAAGCGGCTGGTCTGCCCGGCCATGAAATCGCAGAAATCCTCGGCCAGGGCGCGGTGATCCGCTTCGCTGATCCGGCCGACGCACGGCGCGGAGCACTTGCCGATATAGCCGAGCAGGCAGGGGCGGCCGATCTGGCCGGACCGCTTGAACACGCCCGCCGAGCAGGTACGCACCGGGAACACCCGGAGCAGGGTATCCACCGTGTCGCGGATCGCCCAGGCGTGACTGTACGGGCCGAAGTACCTGGTGCCCTTGCGCTTGGCGCCGCGCATCACCTGGACCCTCGGGTACTCCTCGCCCATGGTGACGGCGAGATAGGGGTAGCTCTTGTCGTCCCGGTACTTGACGTTGAACCGCGGGTCGTACTCCTTGATCCAGGAGTACTCCAGCTGCAGCGCCTCGACCTCGGTGCCGACCACGGTCCACTCGACGCCCGCCGCCGTGGTCAGCATCATCTGGGTGCGCGGATGCAGGCTGGCGAAGTCGGCGAAGTACGAGTTCAGCCGTTGGCGCAGGGACTTCGCCTTGCCGACGTAGATCACCCGGCCATGGGCGTCCCGGAACCTGTAAACCCCTGGAGACTCGGGAATCGCACCCGGCGCCGGCCGGTAGCCGTGCGGATCTGTCACGAAGCAACTTTACGCTGCCGCGGGTCTAACGGGTCCGCACCCGGGCCGGCCACGATGGCCTTTGTGGGTATCTTCTTCACCGCCGTCGGCCGGCTCGCGGTCCGCTTCCGCTGGGCGATCGTGCTGGCCTGGATCGCCGGCATGATCGGGGCCATAGCGCTGCTGCCGTCGCTGTCCAGCGTGACGCAGGGCGATAACACCTCGTTCCTGCCGGCCAGCGCGCCCAGCCAGGAGGCGGCGCAGCTGGCCGCACCGCTGCAGGGCGCCACGCTAACGGCCGTCACCGTCGTCGTCGGCCGGCCTGGCGGGACGCTGACCAGCGCGGATCAGGCGGATATCAGCCGGCTAGCGGTCGCGCTCGCGCGCGTCAGCCGGGTCGTGTCGGCACGGGACGCCGGGCAATCCGCCGACGGCCAGGCCGAGCAGCTCACGGTGCTCGCCGCGCTCGCCCAGTCCGGCGGGCTCGCCACCACGCAGCAGGCTCACCTGGTCGCCGGGCTGCGTTCGGTGCTCAGCTCCGCCGCGCGGCCGGCCGGACTGGAGGCGCACCTGGCCGGGACGGTGGCGACCAGGGTGGACAGCAACGCGATCTCCACCAAGACCGGCGGCCAGGTGCAGTGGTTCTCGATCATCTTCGTGATCGCGCTGCTCGTCGCGGTATTCCGGTCGGCGCTGGCGCCGCTGATCGCCGTACTGCCCGCGGTCGTGGTGGTCCTCGTCGCCGAGCGGCTGACCGCCGAGGCCGCCGTGCACGGCCTGTCCGTGTCCCAGATCGCCTCGCTGCTGCTGATCGTGCTGGTGCTCGGCGCGGGCACGGACTACGCGCTGTTCCTGATGTTCCGGGTGCGCGAGGAAATGCGTGCCGGGCTGGCGTGTCACGAGGCGATCGTGACGTCGGTCGGACGGGTCGGCGAGACCATCACGTTCTCGGCGGGCATCCTCATCGCCGTGCTGCTGTCGCTGGCCACCGCCAGCTTCAGCCTCTACTCCGGACTCGCGGCCCCGCTGGCCATCGCCATCGCGCTGATGCTCGCCGCGGGCCTCACCTTGCTGCCCGCGCTGCTCGCGATCGTGGGCCCGATCGCGTTCTGGCCCTCCTCCGTCACGCCGGGTACCGGGCGGGCTGGTGGGGCCCCGCGTGCGCGCGGATCGTGCGCCGTCCCGTCGTGACCCTGGTCGGCGGCCTCGTGGTCTTCGGCGCGCTCGCGGTGGCCTCGGCCGGGTACCTGGCCGCCGGATTCGGCGGCGCGGTGACCGGGCCGCCCGGCAGCGACTCCGCGCAAGGCGACGCGCTGCTAGCCCAGCACTTCCCGCAGACCGCGGTCAACCCCACCGTTATAGTCCTGCGGCTGCGGCAGCCGGTCTGGGCCACCGGGGGCCGCGTGGCCGCCGCCGAGCGGGAGCTGGCTGCCGACCCGCAGTTCACCGCGGTCTCGGGCCCGTTTGACGCCAACGGGACCGCGCTGACGGCGGCGCAGTACGCCGCGTTGCACGCCGCCTACGGGCCGCCGCGCGCGCTGACGGCCTCGGCGTCGCAGGTGCCTGCGGCCGGGCGGGCGGCTTACCAGGCCTACCGGGCCAGCGGGTCGTACGTGAGCGCCGACGGGCAGACGATCTCGTTCGCGACGGCGCTGGCGGCCGGGAACCCGACCACCACCGCGGCGGCGCGGGCTATCCCGGCCGTCCGGGCTGACGCGACCCGCGCGGCCGGGACCGCCGGGGCCTCGGCGTTCGGGGTCACCGGGCAGGCCGCGTTCACCTACGACGTCGCACAGCTATCCGACAGCGACCTGCGCACGGTCATCCCGATCGCCATCGCCGTCATCGCGGTGCTGCTCGCGGTGGTGATGCGGAGCCTGATCGCGCCGCTTTACCTGATCGTCTCGGTGGTGCTGTCCTACTTCGCGGCCCTCGGGCTGACCGTGCTCGTGTTCATCAAGGCCGCCGGTCAGCCCGGGCTGACCTTTATCTTGCCGTTCCTGCTGTTCATGTTCCTGCTGGCGCTCGGCGAGGACTACAACATCCTGGTCATGATGCGGATCAGGGAAGAGTCGCACCGGCTGCCGCTGCGGGAGGCGGTGAGCCGCGCGCTCCACGTCACCGGGACCACGGTCACCTCGGCCGGACTCGTGCTGGCGGGGACGTTCGGGGTGCTGGCGGTGGTGGGTTCGGGCAGCGCGGGGGCGCAGAACGTCAGGACGATCGTCGACGTAGGCGTGGGTCTCGCGCTCGGCGTCCTGATGGATACCTTCCTGGTGCGGACGCTGCTGGTGCCATCGGCGGCGGTCCTGATCGGGCGGTGGAACTGGTGGCCGTCACGGCTCGGCCGGCTACGGCCTGCGGTTGCCGGGGGGCCGGCCGCTGGGGGCCCGGCCGCTGGGGACCCGGCCGCTGGGGGCCCGGACGCTGGCGATCCGGACGCTGGCGATCCGGACGACTCCTTTACAACGTATAAGTTATTACTTAAGCTGGCGGCCGAGGGCTCACGGGGGCCGGGGGGAACTCGCCGGAACTGAACACAAGGGGACAATATGACCGTGCCGGAAACGGCCGTCGAGTACCTTGGCGCCGAGTATTTCCAGGATCCTTACTCCATCCACGCGCGACTGCGGGCCGAACGGCCGGTCTCGGCCGTGATCATGCCGGGCGGGACGCCCGCCTGGCTCGTCACCGGGTACGCTGACGCGCGTGCCGCGCTGGCTGATCCGCGGCTGCGCAAGAATCCGCCGGGCTGGCGCCCAGGGCCGGACTCCATGTTCGCCGCTCTCGAGATGCACATGCTCGACAGCGACCCGCCGGATCACGAACGGCTGCGGCGGCTGGTGAACAAGGCGTTCACCACGCGCCGCGTCGAGCTGCTCAGGCCGCGCATCGCCTCGATCACCGCAGGACTGCTTGACGACATGTCGACTCAGCGTGAGGTCGACCTGCTGGCTTCGTTCGCCTTCCCGCTGCCGATCACGGTGATCTGCGAGCTCCTCGGCGTGCCGGTCGCCGACCGCGACGACTTCCGGGCCTGGTCGGCCACGATCGTCTCGAACACGGCTACGCCCGCGGCGTACCAGGCGGACGGCACCGCGATGATCCGGTATTTCAGGGCCCTGCTGGCCGCCAAGCGGCACGAACCCGCCGACGACATGCTGTCCGCGCTAATCACGGCCCGGGACGAAGGAGACCGTCTCAGCGAGAACGAGCTCGTGTCCATGGCGTTCCTGTTGCTGGTGGCCGGGCACGAGACCACGGTCAACCTGATCGGGAACGGCATGCTCGCGCTGCTGCTCAACCCGGGGGAGCTCGCCCGGCTCCGGGACGATCCCGCACTGCTCAGCGGCGGGGTGGAGGAGCTACTGCGGCACGTGAACCCGGTCAACAATGCGACGCTCAGGTTCGCCTGCGAGCCGGTCGAGATCGGCGGCGCGCGCATCGGCCGGGGTGAGGTGGTGCTGGTCTCGCTCAGCGGGGCGGACCGGGATCCGTCCCGTTACGCCGACCCGGACCGGCTGGACGTCGGCCGGGACACGTCCGGGCACCTGGCCTTCGGGCACGGCATCCACTACTGCCTGGGCGCGCCGCTGGCCCGGCTGGAAGCTGAGATCGCGTTCGGCGGGCTGCTGGCCAGGTTCGGTTCGATGCGGCTGGCGGTGCCCGCCGCATCGCTGCGGTGGCGGCCGAGCACGCTGATCCGCGGCCTGGAGGCGCTGCCGGTGCGGCTGCACCCGTGACCTTTCCGCCGGGACCGCGGCGGTGATATACCGGCCGGATGGGACGGCTGACGGAAATCGCGCCCGGGGTGCTCGTGGCCACCAGCTCGTACGCCATGACCACGACTACCGTGGTGGCCGGCCCGCCTGGCTCCGGTGAGTGCCTGCTCATCGACCCGGCGGTGACCGTGGCCGAGCTGGCGGCACTGGCGGCCGAGCTTGGCTCGCTCGGGCTCAGGCCCGCCGTGGCCTGGTCGACGCATCCGCACTGGGATCACGTGATGTGGAGCCGGGAACTTGGCGACGCCCCCCGGTACGCCGCTCCGGCCGCCGTACACATCGCCGAGACTGAACGGGACGGCATTCTCGACGGGGTCCGGCGGGCCGCGCCCGGCCATGACCTGGCGCTGATCGGACGGCTGCGGGTGCTTGACGCGGACGCGATCCCGTGGGACGGGCCGACCGCCCGGGTGATCGTGCACGACGGGCACGCCCCTGGTCACGGCGCCGTGTTCCTGCCGGACAGCGGCGTCCTGATCGCGGGCGACATGTGCTCCGACGTGGAGATACCGCTGCTCGACACCGTGGCGGCGGACCCGCTCGGCGACTACCGCGCCGGGCTGGAGCGGCTAGCATCGGTACCCGGCGTCCGGCAGGTCGTGCCCGGCCACGGGCACGTCGGAGACGCTGAGGAGTTCCGGCGGCGCCTCGCGCTTGATTCCGCCTACCTGGACGCTGTTGCGCTCGGGAAGGCGTTCGGCGACCCACGGCTCACGGAGGAGTCGCCGGCATGGATGCGCGTCACGCACGACGAGCAGGTGCGGTACTTCCAGCGCTCTTAGCGGCTGGCTGACAGCACGAGCGCGGAGGCGTCTTCTCCGCCCAGCCTGACCTCGTACTGGGTCGGCACGAGATCGACGGGAGCCGCGTCGACCTGGCCGTTGCCCGGATTACGGGCGAAACGCGGGTGCGCCCCGCCGCAGACCTGGAGCCTGAGCCGGTGGCCGCGGGCAAAGCGATGCGCCGTGCCCAGCAGCGACACCCGCACCACGCCGGCCAGCGGATCCTGCTCGCTGAGGCGGACGATGCCGTCGCAGACGTTACGGGAGCGGCCGCGCGGATCCACGTCACATAGCCGCACGAACAGGTCGGCGTAAGGGTTGTCCCGTGTCACGAAGATTTCGGCGGTCACGTCGCCGATGACCTCGACCGGCTGGTCCAGGGCCTCGCTGCTGAAGACCAGGACGTCGAGCCGCCGCTCGACGGCCCGGTTGTCGCGCGTGCCTGCTTTCACGGACAGCAGCGCGCCGCCGACGGATGGCGTGGGATCGGCCGGGTCATAGCGGAAGCGGGCCGAGGAGACGTCGGCATCGGCCGGCTCTCGCGTGCTCAGCGTGCCGTGCGTACCGAGGAACCATCGCTGCGACCCGGTGCCGGGCGGCGGCCAGGCGATGGTCTCACGCCACTCACCAGCCCCTTCACCGCCCACCCAGATGCGCACCGAGTGATCCGGGCGAGCCGGCGCGGTTTTCGCGTTGGCCTTGCCCGTGCCCGCGTAGCGGTCGAGCCAGGTCAGGCTTTCCACGACCGCGGCGCCGCTCTTCGACGCCGCTTCTATGTGGGTCCACGGACCAACAAGCAAGCGGGTGGGCACCCCCCGGGCGGCGAGCACGCGGTACTGCTCGAGGTTCTGCTCAATGAACAGGTCATGCCAGCCGCCCACGATCAAGGTGGGGACCGTGATGCGTTCCAGGGCCGCGCCGCATTGCAGTGGCAACCAGAACGGGTCGGTCAGCTGCGGATGGTCAAGCCAGCTCTCGAAGGCGGCCGCCTGGGCGCCGAGCAAGTCACGGGCGCCGACCCTGACTGGCAACCGGTTGAGCGCCGGGCGCAGCCGCCGGTCGGCGGTGACCGACCGCACCACTCCGCGCAAGGCTCCCGTGCTTTCCTGGTGCGCGATCAGGTCGTTCCAGCTGAGGAAGCTGTAGAGACCGAACGCCCCGTACTGATAGGCGGACCGGCTGAAGTCGTGCGGACCCACGAACACCACGGCCGCCACCAGCTCGGGCGGCGGGTCCATGGCCAGCGCCCACTGCACGAACCCGAGGTAGCTGGCCCCGTAGGTCACGAACCGTCCATCGAACCAGCTCTGCTCGCGCAGCCAGGCCACGGTGTCCTGGCCGTCGGCGATCTCGTGGCGCATCGGCTCGAACTCGCCACCGGAACCGAACGTGCCGCGGCAGCTCTGCAGCAGCACGTGGTAGCCGCGTTCGGCCAGGAGCTGCCCGTTCAGCACGGCGAACGGTCCGCTGCGGCCGTACGGGCACCGCACGAGCACGGTGGCCGCCGACACCACGGTGACCGGTGTGTAGTGGTCGGCCAGCAAGATCGTGCCATCCGACATCGGCACCTGGATGTCGCGGTCTACCGTCACGCGGTTCCGCGGCGCCGGCAGCGACCAGGCCCGCGACAGCGCCTTGCCGAACGCGGTCGTGCCCAGGCCCGGCGGGCGGGCCGTGACGGCCTTCTGACCGCTTATCACGCTCTGCTGCCGCATGACACCATCCTCTCAGCCGCTGGTTGACATAAC
Source organism: uncultured Actinomycetota bacterium (assembly GCA_963844625.1). GTDB lineage: Bacteria > Actinomycetota > Actinomycetes > Streptosporangiales > Streptosporangiaceae > Palsa-504. The sequence goes on from CAWJPF010000006.1 coordinate 101,884, forward strand.
CCTCGTGGCTGATCTCGCCGACGTCAAGGTCGGCGAGGGCCATCACGTCACGTGGCGAGCGGGCCGTAATCTGGGTGTCGTGGCGGAGGTGGAACTTACCCAAGCCGGAGAGGTGCGGCTGGCGTACCGCGAATCCGGGCCGCCTTCGGCCGCGCCGCTCGTGCTGCTGCATGCCCTGGGCGAGGACAGCGGCGACTGGAACGAGGTGGCCGCATCCCTGTCCGGATCGTGGCATGTCTACGCCGTCGACCTGCGCGGCCATGGCCGCAGCGACTGGCCGGGCACCTACTCCCTGCCGTTGCTGCGCGATGATGTCCTGGGGTTCCTCGACGCGCTCGGATTGCGCCAGGTCACCCTGATCGGGCATTCCATCGGCGGAGCGGTCGCTTACCTGCTGGCGATGCGGTATCCCGAGCGCGTGCTGCGGATGGTGCTCGAAGACCCTGCTCCGCCGTGGCCGCGGGTGCCACCTACTCCGTCACGGCCCGCGGGGTCGCTGTCGTTCGACTGGGCGGTGACCACGCTGAGCGTGGAGGCCAGCGATCCCCCGGCGTCCTCCCGTGCGGGACTGTCCGCCATCACCGCTCCGACCCTGGTCGTGGCGGGCGGCCCGGCCAGTCACGTCGACCAGGGCCGGCTCGCCGAGATGGCGGCCCTGATGCCCGGCGGCCAGCTGATCACGATCCCCGCCGGGCATCTGGTGCACGCTCAGCAGCCTGCTAGGTTCATCGCCGCCGTGACGGCGTTTCTCGCCTAGTCCGTGCTGGGCGCCGGGCCGGAACCCGGTGTCGTCATGCCGCTCTCGGTTTCACCGCTGCCCTCGGCGGACACCGGCAGCCCCGCGCCGGGCGCCTCAGCGGCTGGTGCGGCGACCGGCCCGGCGGGATTCCAGGCGTAGGCGTGGGCGTCGGGTCCGGCCGGCCAGGCGGGCACCGATCGGGGCGCCTCGTGCGGCGTGAACAGCAGCCACGCGCAGGAGACGACTAGGGCGACGAGGAACCCGCAGTAAATCCAGAAGGCCGGGGTAAAACCCGCGTCGATGGTGAGGCCAAGCTGCTTGGCCTGCGCGGAGGTGATCCCGAACTGGGTGGGTGAGGTAGAGCCGCCGACCTGGATGAGGGCCGAGATGGCCTGGGCCACCATCGGGATGGCCGCTCCGGCGAGCAGCACCGCCCCCTGGCGCCGGGGGCGCCACAGGGCGGCCACGATAACCACGGCGGCGAGCGCCACCATCACGGCCACGTTCCCCGCGATCACCAGACCCGGGTTGGCGAAGGCGTTGCCTGCGGTAAAGGACTGAGACTGGCCGGCGGCCGTCCGCAGCATGTAGCTATCCCACGCCGGGGCGAAAGCAGCGGCCACCCCGAGCCCGGCCAGTACCACCATCACGACCGGACCAAGCTCAGCACCACGCGGACGCCCGAGGGACAACACGCGGGCCGACCGACCCGGCTGGTACGGGGTGCTGCGCATTTCGGCCGGCCGGATGAGGAAGGCCAGCACGGATCCCGCGGCGCAGCTGAGCCAGCCCGCGAGCGCGAGCCACAGGCCGGCGCCGCCCACGTGAGCGCCGCCGGCGATGGCGGTGCCTGCATCCGCGAAGAACAGGCCGAAGGTGACCGCGCTCAACCCCATGCCGAGCAGGGCACCCCACCGCAGACGGACACCGCCGAGCAGGATGAGTACGGCACTCGCGGTCCAGACCGCGAGGTAGATCGCGTGCGGGACGACCTCGGCGGGCTGCTGAGCCAGGCTTGCCCCGCCGAGATAGGCCGGGAAGAACGCGGCGACCCCGAGGATCACGCCCAGGGTGAGTAGCGACGCCGCGGCTATGGCACCGGTACGGGCGCCGCCCAGCCAGGCCGGACCCGCGCCAAACGGCGTGCCCGCCTGGCCGGACGGGGCACCGTCTTGGCCGAACGGGGCACCGTCCTGGCCAGGTGGGGCAGTCCGCTCGTCAAGCAGGGCGGTGCCCGGACCGGCCGGGCCCGTGCTCCCGCCTACCGGGATCGTGCTTCCGCCGGCCTGGACCGTGCCTTCGGCCTGCGGGGCCGTGCTGCTGCCGAGCGGGGCAAGGTTCTGCGCGGCCTGGACGGAGCTGCGGTCAACGGGCGGGGTGCGCCGGCCGACGGCCGCGATCGTGCTGGGGACCTCGATTTCGGTGAACCTGGTCCACGCGGCGGACCAGCCCTCCGCCGTTTCCGGCCACCACTGCAACGGCTGCGATCGCGTACCTCCCACCGCCCAGATCCCGTAGAAGTCCCGGCCCCGCCCGATCTCGTAGGTCGCTCCACGGTATGTGATGGTCACCTTGTCAAACACAGTCCCAACCTTCCTGCTCCTGCTCCGGCGCCCCGTCGTACAACCAGAACCTAAGGAGCTGGCCTGGATACCGGCTGAACGGTCTCTCCAGCGTTCCTGACTCTTCAGTCCACGGAGCTGGCGACCTGAATCGCTTCGCCGACCGTGAACGCGACTACCGGCGGCGTCGCCGGGGTGCTGGACTAGAGCCCATGGACGTTCTTGTTCTGGGCGGGACGGCGTGGCTAGGACGCGAGGTGGCCAGGCAGGCGATCGGCCGCGGACACTTGGTAACCTGCCTGGCCAGAGGTGAAAACGGCGCGGTGGCTGACGGCGCGGTCCTGGCGGCGGCTGACCGGCGCCAAGACGGGGCCTACGACCAGGTACGCGACCGCGAATGGGATGCGGTGATCGAGGTGTCCTGGCAGCCCGGCTTGGTCAGGTCGGCACTGGCAGCGCTGGCCGGCCGGGCCGCGCACTGGACTTACGTCTCTTCCGCTAGCGTCTATGCCTCGCACGCGGCTCTCGGCGCCGACGAGAGCACGCCGCTGCTCCCCCCGGCCGTCGCTGACGAGGTGGCGGCCGAGCAGTACGGCGAGGCGAAGGTCGCGTGCGAGCAAGCGTCAGCTGACGCGGCCGGCGACCGGCTGGTGATCGCCCGGGCCGGGCTGATCGGCGGCCCCGGGGATCACTCAGGCCGCTCCGGTTACTGGGTCGCGCGGGCGGCACGCGACCGGGACGGACCTATGCTCGTACCGGCTACCCCGGACATGCCGACACAGGTGGTCGATGTCCGTGACCTGGCCGCATGGCTCCTGGCCTGCGCCGAGGCCGGAACGGGGGGAACCTACAACGCGGTCGGGCCGGTCGTCCCGTTCGGTATCTGGATTGAGCAGTCCCGTGCGGTGGGCGGGCATACCGGGCCGGTCGTCCGGGCGGATCCGCTGTGGCTGGCCGAGCAGGAAGTGGCTGAGTGGATGGGCCCGGAATCACTGGCTATGTGGGTCAACGAACCAGGCTGGGAAGGCTTCGGCGCCCGCAGCGGCGAAGCCGCCCGAGCCGCGGGGCTCAGGCACCGGCCGCGGCCCGAACTGCTGGCCGACCTGCTGGTGTGGGAACGCGAACAGGGCCTGAACCGGGCGAGAGGGGCGGGCCTGAGCGCCGAACGTGAGCGTGAGCTGATCGCCGTCCTGCCGCACGGGCCGGACTGATACCTGGCGGCGGCACCGGCCCGCTCTAGACTTCGTCAGCATATGTTGACGAACATCGCCTGTCAGCATATGCTGACAGGCATGGAACCTGTACTCGAAATCGCCGAGGGCGCCACCAGCAACGACCCCGATGTCGGGCTCCGCGCGATAGCGGCGCTCCGCACCCTCACCGAGCGGCTGGAGATCCTCCAGGTCCAGAACGCACGGGAACTGGGCTGGTCCTGGCAGGACATCGCGGAGCGGCTCGGCGTCACCAAGCAGACCGTGCACCGTAAGTACGGCCGGCGGATCGGCGGGCGATGATGTTCGAACGCTTCACTCCGGACGCCCGCGCCATCGTCACCCAGGCCGTCGAGCATGCCCGCCGTCTCGGCCACCGCTACGTCGGCGGCGAGCACGTTCTGCTCGCCGCCGTGTCCGCCGGCCAGCCGGCCAGCTCGGTGCTGTGCGCGCACGGCATCACGCCCGAATGGGTCGAGGGGGAGATCCGCCGCCGGGCGGGCCTCGGCGCCGGAGCCGGACTGTTCGGCGGCCTGGACCGGGACGCGCTGGCCTCGATCGGGATCGACATCGACGCCGTGCGGGCCAGGATCGAGGCTTCCTTCGGGCCGCAAGCGCTCACCAGCGCCGCCCAGGCCGTATACCGGGATAGCCTGCGGCCCCCGCATCGGTTCAGCCCGCTGCGCCGCAGGCGGCGCGCCGCCACCCCGCCCGTCAGGGCGACGGACGCCGCCGGCCGCTACTCTCCTTCCGGTCAGATCCCCGGCAGGCACGTGCCGTTCACTCCCATCGCCAAGAAGATCCTCGAGCTCTCCTTGCGCGAGGCGCTCGCCTGCCACGACTCACATGTTGGCGTCGAGCACATCGCGCTGGCCCTCCTCGCCTTCAAACGCGGGCTTGCGCCGCTCATCCTGGCCAGCGCGGACGCGCCGGTCCCGGTGCTGCGCGCGGCGATCCTGGACCGCTACCGGCAGGCGAGCTGATGATCGCCTGCCGCGGTACGGACGGCCGCTGGCCGGGCTCTCGCGATCCGCGCCTACGGTGAGGAGCACGGCCACGGCGAGGATGGCCGCGCCCGCGATCCCGGCGGCGCTCAGCCGCTCCCCCAGGGTGAAGGCCGCGAGGATGGCTCCGGTCAGGGGCTCAAGCAGGGCCATCAGGGCGGCCGTGCTGGCGGCCGCGGTACGCAGACCCCGGAAGTACAGCGTGTAGGCCACGGCGGTCGGGCCGGTGCCCAGGACGATCAGGAGACCGAAAGCCGAAACGCCAGGCCGGAAGCTCAGCCCTCCGATGCTCGCCGCCAGCGGCATCAGGGCCAGGCCGCCGAGGGTGAATCCGAACCCGGTCAGGGTCTCCTCATCCAGGCCGGGCACTGGCCTGGAGCCAGTCAGGGTGACCGCGGCGAAGCCTGCCGCCGCGAGCACCGCCATGCCCGCGCCGGCCAGGACCGCGGTCTCACCCAACCCGGACGGCAATCCCACGAGCAGGCCGAGGCCGACCAGGGCCAGGCCGGATGCGCTCATCGCGAGCCTGCTGGTGCTACGTCCGGACGCCCGTTCCACGCCCAGCACGATGACCGGCGCGGTGCCGATGGTCACCAGGGTGGCCAGCGGCACCGAGGTCAGTGACACCGCGGTGAAGTAACAACTCTGGTACAGCGCGGCCAGCAGGCCGATCACGGTGATCCGGGTCCAGGCCGCCCGGCCGGACGGCCAGCGCCTGCCGGTCACCGTGAGGAACACGACAATAAGTACGCCGCCGACCGTCAGCCGGAAGGCGGCCACTGAGATCGCGGAAAGGCCCGTCGTCCGGCTCAGCAGGCTGCCGGTTACGCCGCCCGTCCCCCACAGCAGCCCGGACGCCACGAGGTAGAGCAGGCCGGTACCTGGCCGACGGCAGCCAGCCGCGGGCACGGTCATGGATGTACGCATAAGAAATCGCTCCTGCGACGAGAAGAGAATGGTCGCGGAAGCGGGGCGGCACCACACTCACCCAGGCGGCAAGTACACGTCGGCACTCACCAGGAACGTGAGGGAAGCGCGCGTCAGCTCATTCGGCTAGACGCACGCGGGCTCTGGCCCCGCTAGGAGCGGGGCGGCGGGGTGATGGGAAAACACCGGTGCACGCTGTGCATGATATCCCAGGCGGCCACCGGCGGCTGAGACCTTGGCCGGACCGCGAGTTCCACAGCCGGACCGCGAGCCCGACGCTGCTGGTCAGTCCGAGAGCCCGAGGATCACCGCGCCGTAATTGAGCCCGCCGCCGGCTGAAGGCCGATCAGTGAGATGAACGTCACGCCAGCTAGCCTGCCCGCTCGTCCAGGCGCGCCAACCTCAGGGCGGGCCGGAGGCGGTGAGGCCGGGCACGCATAGTATCGCAGTGAGATGTTGCTGACGTTCGGACACGGCACGGCCACCGCCGAGCAGATGACTGAGCTGCTCAGGGGCGCGGACGTCGCGGCGCTCATCGACATCAGGACCGCGCCCGGGAGCCGCAGGCATCCGCACGTGGCACGCGCCGAGCTGGAGCGCTGGCTGCCGGAGGCCGGCATCTCTTACCGCTGGGAAAAGCGGCTGGGTGGATTCAGGAAAGCCGGGCCTGACTCACCCGATACGGCGTGGCGCGAGGATATGTTCCGGGGCTACGCCGCCCACATGCGGACCACGGATTTCCAGGTCGCGGTCGACGGGGTGCTCGCCCAGGCCAGCGCGGATCCAACCGCCGTGATGTGCTCCGAGAGCCTGTGGTGGCGCTGCCACCGGCGTCTGCTAGCCGATTTCGTCTCGGTGGTACGCGATACGCAGGTCCGGCACCTGCTGCACGACGGGCGGCTTGAAGAGCACCGCCTGTCCCCGGCCCTGCGCCTGCGCGACGACGGCCTGCTCGTCTACGACTCTGGCCAGCCCACCCTGCTGTAGCCGCCGGTCAACGGCCGCCCGTCGCCCGCGGGTCAGGCCAGGTAGGCGCGGAAACCGCTCGTCTGCCAGTCGGCGCCCCGGGCGGTGATGGCGAACGCCTCGTAGCCGTCCAGGCTCTCCACCCAGTCCCGGGCGGCGGAACCCATCGCGAAGGCCGCCGTGGCATAGGCGTCCGTCAGGGTGAGCCCCGAGCCGACCACGGTAATGCTGGCCAGGTCGGTCGCGGGTTGCCCGGTGCGCGGGTTGATGATGTGCGGGCCGCGCTCGGCGACGCCTGAGGTGGCCACGGCGAAGTCGCGCCCGGTGACCACCAGCGCGAGCGAGCCTGCCCGGAGCGGGTCGGCGATCCCGATCCGCCACAGCTGCCCGGGACCCCGGTCGCCGACGCACTGGACGTCGCCACCGCCGTTGACGCTGTGCTCGGCTGAACCCGCGGCGGTCAGCATCGCGGCGGCCCGCTCGATGGCCCATCCCTTCACGTACCCGGAAGGGTCGAGCGTGCCGCCTGGCGTGGCGGTGAAGTACCCGCCGCTCAGCGCGCTGATCTCGCCGCAGGCATCGAGCACCTCGGTGAGTTCGGGTACGCATTCGGCCAGCGTCACAGACCCGCGGCCGTAGCGGCTGACGTCGCTGTCCTCCCGGTAGGGCGAGAAGGCCGCGTCGACCCAGTGCAGCCAGCGCACCGCCTGGCCGAGCGCCCCGGTCCCGCCCGCTTCCCCGGCGAAGGCGGGTACGTCGAAGGAGACCACGGTGCCCATCACCTGCTCGGCGTGCCTCAACCGCGCCGACCGGGCGCCCCCGCCAGACACCGGAGGTTTTCAGCCGCGCTTGTCGAGCGCGCTCTGCAGCGACTGAATGTAGCCCGCGCTGGTGTAGCTCGCCCCGGACACGGCATCGACCTTCGCGGTCTGGGCGGTCAGCGTCTCGCTGATCAGCTTGGGGAAGGCGAACTCGCCGATCTGGATGTCACGGATCGTGTTGGCGGGCTGGGTGAGGACCGCGACCTTGACGATCTTGTTGTTCCGCATGATCAGCTGGATCTGGACCGGACCGTACGCGGTGTTGGCCACCTTGCCGTTCACCGCCGTCTCTGTCGCCGGAATCTTGCCGGCCAGGCTTCCTTGCGGGAACTCCCCCGGCACCGTCGTGGAAGACGACGATGACGAGGAAGAAGAGGACGATGACCCGCCCAACCCGGTCGTCGCGGCCACTGCTGACGGGACGGATGGGAGATGCGATTTGAACGACAGCAGGGCCACGAGACCGGCTACGGTTCCGGCGATGGCCAGGATGACTCGGCGCATTTTCGGATCCTCCCCTCAGAACTCGAACGATTCGTGGTGGATGCTCCGCTTGGGCACTCCGGCCGCGCGCAGCGCCCGGACCGCGGCCGAGGTCATGGCGGGCGGCCCGCAGACGTAGACGTCTCGCTCGTCCAGTCCTGGTACGAGCGAGCGCAGCACCCTGGGCGAGAGCGGATCGCCGCCTATCTCGGCGCGTGACCCGGTCAGGTAGTGCACGGTCAAGCCGCGCGCCGCCGCGATCGCGTCGAGTTCATCCCGGAACACGACGTCTCGTTCGCTGCTGGCGCGGTAGATCAGGGTGACAGGTCCCGGGAGCGTCGCGAACATGGCGCGCAGCGGGGTGATACCGACCCCGCCGGCCAGCAGTAGCACGCCGCGGTCAGAATCAGCGGCCGTGAAGGCGCCGTAGGGGCCTTCCGCGAAGACACGGGTACCCGGCCGCAGCCGCGCGAGGGCCTGACTGTGGTCGCCGAGGTCCTTCACCGTGATCCGCAGGACGTCCTGGCCCGGAGCGGCCGACAGTGAATACGGATGCGATGACCACCAGAGCGACCTGGTGAGGAACCGCCAGCGGAAGAACTGACCCGACTCGGCGTCAAGCTCCTCCAGGCGCGAGCCGCCGATGTAGACCGAGATGACGCCCGCCCCTTCCTCCTTCACGCCGATCACGTGGAAACGGTGCCTGGCGAATGCGCGCAACGGCACCGCGAACCGGTACCAGACGATCAGGACCGCCACCGTCAGGTACATCACCGACCACCAGAACCGCGCGGTCAGGTTGCTGACGAACGACGCCCCCACGGCGAACTGGTGGCTGAACGCGAGAGCGATCGCCAGATAGGTGTAAAGGTGCAGGTAGTACCAGGTCTCGTAGCGCACCCGGCGTCTGGCGGCCCGCATCGAGACGATGCCAACGCCGAGCAGCAGGAAGCCGGCCACGGTCGCCATCAGCACGTCCGGGTACTGGGTGAGCAGCGTCGCGGTCTCGCTTACCACGCTGGTGTGCGCACCGACCGCGTAGCCCCAGATGATGAGCAGGCCGTGCGCGAACACCAGGCTGACGATGTACCTGCCGCCCATCGCGTGCCACCGGGCGAGCTGATCGGTGCCTACGCCACGCTCTAGCGGGGGCAGCCGCGCCATCAGCGCGACTAGCACCACGACGCCGTATCCGGCGAGCAGCCCGAGAATCTCGCCCGCTCCGGTCAGCCAGCCGCCGAGCCCGCGGACGCCCGGCGTGGCATGCCACCACAGGGCGATGACCGCGACCGCTCCGAGCCCGATGACGGCCAGGACGAAGCGCGCGCTGGCCCGGCCGCTGCTTTTTCTCATCCGCACGGCCCGCGGGTTGGCCCGCAGACCCGGCGAGGAGCCCGGCCGGCCCGGCCCGGGCGGCTGGTCCCGTCCGGGGTACGCCTCCGTCCCGGCGTGGCGAGCCCGGGCGGGGCGCCTGGCGACGCTGGTCACCGTACCTCCCCGTCGCGGATCACTGTGCTCAAGGCCAGGTGGCCTGTGCCTAGCTGGATCGTATGCTCAACCGAGCACAAGGTGCCGTCCTTGATCTTGATGGATTTCCCTGCTTCCCCCCATAGTCACGACTACGTAGCGCGATCCCGCCCGGTTCAGCGCCCTCGTTAGGGGTTCGTAATTGCCGCAGGCACGGTTTGGTCGTCAACTCAAGTTGACAACACCGTCTTGTCAACATAAATTGACGACATGGAGAACGCAACCGCACTGGCGTCCGCGGCTGACAGCTCGGACCCGCGTACCGGGCTCCGCGCCGTCGCCGCCTTGCGCAGGCTCCTGGAGCAGCTCGAGGCGCTCCAGGTCGACAACGCGCGCAAGCACGGCTGGTCCTGGCAGGAGATCGCCGAGATCCTGGGCGTGTCCAGGCAGGCCGTCCATAAGAAGCACGCGCGCCGCTCGCAAGATAGCTATCCCGCCCGCCGCCGCACCCGCATGCGCTGACCCGAGGGGACAATGACGATGTTCGAACGATTCACTGACCAGGCCAGGAGCGTCGTGATCGCGGCCAAGACGAAGGCGGCCGAACACGGCGACGACCAGATCCTTCCGGTCCACATGCTGTACGGGCTGACCGCCACGGAAGGGCTGGCCGCCACGGTGCTGGCCCCGCTCGGCGCCGACGCCGCCGCGGTAGAGCGCGAGCTCGACCGGATGACGCAGGCTGGCCGCGCCGTCGCCGGTGATCAGGCCCGCGATGACGCCGAAGCGCTGGCGGTGATCGGGATTGACCTCGAGGAAATCAAGCGCAAGGTCGAGGAAGGTTTCGGTCCCGGCGCCCTCGATCACGTTCCGCCCACTCCCAGGGGCCCGCTCAGCTGGACCGGCAGGCTGCCGTTCAGCGACCAGGCCAAGCTGACGCTGGCGTTCTCGCTCCGCGAGGCGCGGGTGCTGCGGCACGGCTACATCGGCACCGAGCACGTGCTGCTCGGCTTGCTGCGTGTCGCCGAGCGCGATCCGCGCGGGGAGTTCGCCGCCATAACGCTCCGCGATCTGGGCATCGATCCTGGGCAAGTACGTCAGCGCGTGCTCGACGAACTGCGCCACGCCCCGGCATGAACCCGCGGCTCCGCCGGAACTACATGCGGCGCCGACATAGCTTACTTAATAGATAGGTATGCCTAACCGTCACGCCATGACACCGTGACTACACGGAGAGTATCTATCCGAATACACACAGCCATAACCTGTCATAGGGGAACATCACGGATAGGATATGGTCAAATGCTCAGAGTAAGCGACGTTTGGGAGAGAGCACTCCACGCACCCGCCATGGCCGTCAGCAAACCAGGTGACGTCATCGTCATCCGCTCGGCCGACAGCTACGACGGCAAGCAGGGAGTGAGCCTCGCCGGCGGCGTGAGCAGCCGCTCCGCTGGCGCTCAGGCGCTGTGCCTGCACCTAGTGACGATCCCCCCGGGTACCCGGGGCGTGCCGCACGTTCACGACGGGCATGAGTCCGCCATTTACACCGTCAGCGGCGAAACCGAGGTGTGGCACGGCGAAGGCCTGCGTCAGTGCACCGTGGTCAAGGCCGGTGACTTCATGTACGTGCCGCCGGGAACCCCGCACCTGCCGGTGAACCGCAGTGACGTCATGACGGTGGCCGTGGTAGCCCGCACCGACCCGCAGGAGCAGGAGAGCGTCGTCACCATGACTCTGCCCCCGCACCTAGCCGACCTGAACGACCTTCCGGTCGCCAGCCAGTAACAGCGTCCGCCAGTAATACAAATCCCGCCACACAAGCCAGTAACACGCGGTGCCGCTTCCTCCGGGGGCCGGCTGCCCCCACCCACCTCCCCAGCCCCCTCACTGCCGCGCCCGCCCCGCCTCCCGCGACTGCGCGCCCCGCCACCCTCCCCACCGCCCCGCACGGGGGCGCAGGCGGTGCGCGCAGCTGGGGCGGGCGCGCGCATGCCCGGGGAGCAGGATCAGCTGGCGAAGGCCTCCGGCGGGGGGCACGCGCAGACCAGGTTCCTGTCGCCATAGGCCTGATCGATCCGCCTGACCGGCGGCCAGTACTTGGCCCGGCGGTCTACCCCCCGCGGGTAGGCCGCCTCCTCCTGCTCATAGGGGTGCTTCCACTCCCTTGCGATGAGCATCCCGGCGGTGTGCGGGGCGTTCTTCAGCGGGTTGTCCTGGGCGTCGTATTCACCGGCGGCCACCCGCGCGATCTCCGCCCTGATCGCGATCATCGCGTCGCAGAACCGGTCGAGCTCGGTCAGGCTCTCACTCTCGGTGGGCTCGATCATGAACGTGCCCGCGACCGGGAACGACATGGTGGGCGCGTGGAACCCGTAATCGATCAGCCGCTTGGCCACGTCCTCCACGCCGATCCCGGTGTCACGGGACAGCGGGCGCAGGTCGATGACGCACTCGTGCGCGACGAGTCCGTTCCGCCCGGTGTACAGCACCGGGTAGTGCGGCGCCAGCCGCCTGGCGACGTAGTTGGCGGAAAGCACCGCGACCTGGGTGGCCCGCCGGAGCCCGTCCGCGCCCATCATCGCGATGTACGCCCATGAGATCGGCAAGATGCCCGCCGACCCGTGGGGGGCGGCCGCGACTGGTCCGGTGCCCCGCCCGGGCAGGAAGCCGGCGAGGTGCGCGCGGACGGCGACCGGGCCTACGCCCGGGCCGCCGCCGCCGTGCGGGATGCAGAAGGTCTTGTGCAGGTTCAGGTGCGATACGTCGGCGCCGAAGGACGGCAGGGTGGCCACGCCGACCAGCGCGTTGAGGTTCGCGCCGTCGATATATACCTGGCCGCCCGCCGCGTGCACGGCCGCGCAGACCACGCTCACGTTCTGCTCGTAGACGCCGGCCGTGGACGGGTAGGTCAGCATGATCGCGGCCACCTGGCCGTCGTGCGCCGCCAGCTTGGCGTTCAGGTCGCCGAGGTCGATGGCGCCGTCGGAGCGGCACTTGACCACCGCGACGCGCAGGCCAGCCAGCACCGCGCTGGCCGCATTCGTGCCGTGCGCCGACTCGGGGATCAGGCAGACATCACGTTCCTGTTCGCCGCGCGATGCGTGGTAGGCCCTGATGGCGAGCAACCCGGCCAGCTCGCCCTGGGAGCCGGCGTTCGGCTGCACAGACACGGCGTCGTAGCCGGTGAGCTCGGCCAGCCGGTGCTCGAGGGAGGTGATCAGCTCGGCGTAGCCCGCCGCCTGCGCCGGTGGCGCGAACGGGTGCAGGCCAGCGAACTCCGGCCAGCTGATCGGCTCCATCTCGGCCGTCGCGTTCAGCTTCATCGTGCACGAGCCGAGCGGGATCATGGACCGGTCAAGCGCGATGTCAAAGTCGGCCAGCCGCCGCAGGTACCGCAGCATCGAGGTCTCGCTCCGGTGCTCGCTGAACACCGGGTGGGTGAGGTAATCCGAGGTCCGCCGCAGCGACGCGGGCAGCACGTCAGCCTGGTCGTCGGAAAGCTGCTCGCCGGCCAGCTCCACCCGGCCGGCCAGCTCCACCCGGCCGGCCAGCTCCACCTCGCCGGCCAGCTCCACCTCGGCGGGCGCGACCGCGCAAATGGCGGCCGCGACCTCGCGCAGCTGCCGGTCGGTCGTGGTCTCGTCGCAGCTGACCTGCAGCACGCCGTCTGGCGTCAGGTAGAGGTTGTACCCGGCGGCACGCGCACGTTCCAGGGCTTGCGCCGCCTCCGGCGCTCCGCCCTCGAAACGAATCCGGATGGTGTCGAAGAAGGCACCACCGTCCGTTCGGCAGCCAAGGTCGCGCAGGGTGGCGGCGAGGACCGCGGCGCTACGGTGAGTGCCCCGTGCGATGGCGGCCAGGCCATCGGGTCCGTGGTAGGCGGCGTACATGGCGGCGGTCACGGCCAGCAGGACCTGCGCCGTGCAGATGTTGCTGGTCGCCTTCTCGCGGCGGATGTGCTGCTCGCGGGCCTGCAGCGCGAGACGGTAGGCCGGCTGGCCGTCGGCGTCCACCGAGACCCCGACCAGGCGGCCGGGCAGCTGGCGCTTGAGCACGTCGCTGACCGCGATGTAACCGGCATGCGGCCCGCCGAACCACAACGGCACGCCGAACCGCTGGCTCGAGCCCACCGCGATGTCCGCGCCCGCTTCGCCCGGCGGCCGGAGCAGGGTCAGGGCCAGCAGGTCGGCGGCCACCGCCGCCAGCGCGCCCCGCGCGTGCGCCGCCTCGACCAGCGGCGCGAGGTCACGGACGACGCCGGACGCGCCGGGGAACTGCAGCAGGACGCCGAACAGGTCCGGCTGCGCCGCGATCGCCTCGGCCGTCACCGGGGCCACGACCAGCTCGATGCCGAGCGGCTCGGCCCGGGTGCGGAGCACGGCGACCGTCTGCGGCAGGCAGTCGGCGTCGGCCAGGAACACGTGCCCCCGCTTGGCGGCGCGCCGCGCCAGCGTCATGGCCTCGACGGCGGCGGTAGCCTCATCGAGCAGCGACGCGCCCGCCCACGGCAGCGCGGTCAGGTCCGCGATCATCGTCTGGAAGTTCAGCAGCGCCTCGAGCCGACCCTGCGAGATCTCAGGCTGGTACGGGGTGTACGCGGTGTACCAGGCCGGGTTCTCCAGCACGTTGCGGCGGATGACGGCCGGCGTGACCGTGTCGTAGTAGCCCAGGCCGATCATCGAGGTTAGCACCTGGTTCTGGCCGGCCATCCGGCGCAGCTCGGCGAGCGCCTCGGTCTCGTCCAGCGGGTCAGGCAGGCTGACGTCAGCCTGCGGGGTCTCCTCAGGCAGGGCGGCCCTGGTGAGCTCGTCGAGCGATGAGTAGCCGAGCGAATCGAGCATGCGCTGCTGCTCGGCTGACGACGGGCCGATGTGGCGAACAGCGAAATCGGTCATGGAGCCTCCCCGGACGAATACGGCAGACCACGCGGCTCCCCCTCTGTTGCGGCCAGTCCCCCGCTCCAGAGATGCCTATCCCGTCCGGTTCGTGTGCCTGAGAGGTTCCGGGGATGTTGCCCCTTCGGCGCCCGCGCGGCTAACGCGTGATCTCTCCCGGCCGGTGTCATCGGCATCTGCGATCTTATCCCAAAGGGGTCCGGAAATGGGTCACCCCGCTCGTACGGCATGTCCCGTCCCTCCGTTCGCCCGCAGCGACGACTAAGTCGTCAACGACACGGCGTGTCCCCGGGATTGCCGCCTGGGCTAGGAGAGCTCTTAGCTGGTACGGCGCAGGCGGCGCTTGGCCAGGTCGTCCTGGAACCCTGATCCGCCCTCCGCCACGGCGACGAAGCCGTCCTCGGCCCGCACCGCGGGTAGGATCGCCAGGTCTCCCTCGACCTCGCGCCAGACCCGGCCGAGAGCGATGCCGAACACGCCCTGGCCACCCTGGAGCAGATCCACCACCTCATCGGCGGAGGTGCACTCGTACACGCTGACCCCATCGCTCATCAGCGTCACCTGAGCCAGGTCGTCGGTGCCGTGATCGCGCAGGTGCTGGACCGCGGCCCGGATCTGCTGGAGCGAGATGCCGGTGTCGAGAAGGCGCTTCACGACCTTGAGCACGAGGATGTCCCGGAAGCTGTACAGGCGCTGCGAGCCGGAGCCCTGGGCGGCGCGTACGCTCGGCTCGACCAGGCCCGTACGGGCCCAGTAGTCAAGCTGCCGGTAGGTGATGCCCGCGGCCGAGCACGCGGTCGGGCCACGGTAGCCGACCTCGCCCGCGTCCGAGCCCGGACCGGCAGGCAGCCCGCCTTGACCAGGCGGCACGGCATGACCGGAGAGGCCGGGTACCTCGTCCTTGTCGAACAGGGTGCCTTGCGAGCCGTCGACGGCGGGGACCTCGTCGCCGTCGTCACCCCTGGTTACCGCCACGCCCACCTCCACCGGAGCTGACTACCCACGGTACTCGCACCGTAAGCCGGTCCAGGTGGCTGCGTCAACGACCACCGACGGCGCGTCGTGACATTCCCGGCAGCACCACGGCATACCGGCATTCGGCAGGGGCAGCAGGGCAAAAACCAGAACCGGACCCGGCCGTCTCAGGTGGCGCGGCCGAAGTCCTCGGGCGAGATCGTGTCGAGGAACTCCCGGAACTTCTCTACTTCCGCCTCAGAGTCTTCCTGCTCATCCGGGATGGCCACGCCCGCTTCGTCCAGGATCTCCTCACTGGCGAAGATCTGCGCTCCGGTGCGCAGCGCCAGCGCGATGGAGTCCGACGGCCGCGCGCTGACCTCGGCGCCGTTGGAGAAGACCAGGTCCGCGTAGAAGATCCCGTCCCGCAGCGCGGTGATGTTCACCGTACGCAGCTGGACATTCAGGACCTCGAGCACGTCACGGAAGAGATCATGCGTGAGTGGCCGAAGGGACACCATGCCCTGCTGGGCGAAGGCAATCGCTGTTGCCTCGACCGCCCCGATCCAGATGGGCAGGTACCTGTCACCCTGCGCCTCTTTGAGCAAGACGATGGGGCTGTTTGATGGCATCTCGACCCGGACGCCGATGACCTCCATCTGCCGCACTACAGCTCCGTCCTCACGTGCCTGGGGGAACCTCTGCTGGCCACCACTACCCTTGCCAAGGTACACCCGTAATCGCCCGGAGGCCGAGCGCAGCCCCCCGGCCGAAGGCTCGGCGGCCTCGGAATCCGTCCCCGACCGGGCGGCCTGAAGCCCGTATTCGTCACGGCGCAGTTCGTAGTCGCCGCTGCGCAGGGGCGCGGCGGCCAGCCCGGCATCGGCCAGCGCGGACTCGACCAGGGTCGCGTGCAGCCGCAAGGTGAGGTCGGCGATCTGCCACGCCGTCCGGGCGGCTGCATCGCGCGCGCCCGGCCCGCGCTGGCGCAGTTGCGGCGCCACCACCTGCTCGACCAGGTTGGCCTCGCGGTCCGCGGACGCCTTCACGGCCCGCAGGTGCCTGGCCTGAACGCCGTACTGGCGCAGCGCCGCCACCGCTCTGGCCACCGCGAGCGCATCCTGGCCGTACTGCCGGCCCACCCGGCGGATCAGGCCGTAGTCTTCGAGCTCGGTGAGTTCGGCCTCGCTGATTTCCGCGGCGTCGAGCAGCTGGCGTCTGGTCAGGTCCTCGGGCGCCCGCCCGGCGCCGGCATCCTGGGCGGGGGATGCCTCGCCGCCGTCGGCCAGCCGTTCCCTGATTACCCGCAGCGGCAGGTACGAATCCCGCTGCACGGTGAGGATGTACCGCAGCCGCTCGATGTCGCGCGCCGAGAACCTGCGGTATCCCGACCGCGACCGCTCCGGCTCGATCAGCCCTTCCGCCTCGAGGAAGCGGATCTTCGAGGGGCTGATGTCGGGAAACTCCGGGCGCAGCTGGGCCAGCACCTCGCCGATGCCGAATTGGCCGTGTCCTGCCGACCCGCGCCCCTTCGGCTCGCTCATGCGTAGTCCTGGGCGCCCCTGCCGCGGCGGTCGGCGGACGGCGCAGGACCGAGATCCTGGCTGGTCAGGAAGAGCAGCCGGAACTTGCCGATCTGAACCTCGTCGCCGCCGGTCAGCTCGGCCTCCTCGATGCGTTCCCGGTTCACGTAGGTGCCGTTGAGGCTGCCGACATCACGGACGGTGAACCTGAAGCCCTGCCGGTAGAACTCGGCGTGCCGCCGGGAGACGGTCACGTCGTCGAGGAAGATGTCGCTGTCCGGGTGCCGGCCGGCGGTGGTCAGGTCCTCGTCGAGGCGGAACCTGCTGCCCGCGTTGGGGCCGCGCATGACCAAGAGCAGCGCGCTGCCCGGCGGCAGGGCGCCGAACGACGCGGAATCCGGGAAGAGATCGTCGCCGAAATCACCGTCGTCGGTCCGGCCCAGGGAAATCGTCGAGGTCGTCTCACCAGGACGGACGGCCGCAGGCCCAGCCGGCATTCCGGCACCGGGCGGCACGGGCGCCGACAGCTGGGCCCCGCAATTCGAGCAGAACCGGGCACCATCGGGATTAGGGCGACCGCACCGGGCACAGTAGATACGCGGCATAGCTTCGCTCGGCCTCCCCTCGTCGTAGTCCTCGGTGTCCTGCGGCCCTGCCCAAGGTACCTGCGGAGAGGCAGCTCGGTCCACGCGCCACGCGAATAGCCCGCGCCATCTGCGCCCGTTATTTTGGTCGCGACGCCTGCGCCACACCGCCGTCTCACCTCCGCCGTCGCCTGCCTGCCGCAGCGAGCGATGACCGCTGGGCGAATCGCAATGGGCGATTGTCTCACATCCGCGAATTCCGTGCGGGTTCGCGTTTTCACATCATCGCGTGAGTGACACCTTACCCGGCCCCAGAGCGTGTTTCGGGGGACCTACCCGCAGTATCCAGGACACTTAGCGGAAACGTCCAGGCCGCACCCAGTCACGGCGGGCCGGCTCCGGAAGTCCTAACGGCCGGCCTGTTCCACGACCGCAGCCCACTTGTCGAGCAGCAGCTGCGCGTCGTCGGCGTCGTTCCCCTCGGCCCACAAGTGGGTGATGGCGTCGGCCGGGTCGGGCAGTACGAGGACCCAGCCGCGGTCCCGCTCGACGACCCGCACGCCGTCGGTCGTGTCGATCTCGTGGTCGCCGGCCGCTTCCATGACCGTGCGCATGACCCCGCCCTTGGCCGCCCACGGCGTCGGGATGGACCGCTTGAGCAGATGCGCGACGGGGATCCTGGCGTCGATCTGGCTCAGCGTCAGCCTGGTCCGCGCGACCAGGCCGAGCAGCCGGACGAAGGCCGCGATGCCGTCGACGGTCCTGGCGCATTCTGGCACTACGAAACCGCCGTGCCCGTCGGCCGCGAACACCACATCGTCCTGCGCCGCCGCCAGCGTGAGCGCGTGCATCGACGTCGGCGTCCAGTCGACCTGGACGCCGTGGAAACGGCACACCTGCTCGGCCACCCTGGTCGTGGTCACCGGCAGAGCCACCCGGCCGGTCTTGCGCTCGGCCGCGACCAGGTCGAGTACGGCGAGCAGCGCCCGGTCCTCGCTGACCAGCTCGCCCTTCTCGTCCACGAGCTGGATCCGCTCCCCGACCGTGTCGAACCTGACGCCGAACGCGGCCCGCGACGAGGACACCATCTCGGCCAGCCGCTGCAGGCCCGCGCGCTGCTGCGCGACGGTCTCGGTCGGCGACACCTCGTCCAGCCGGTTGTTCAGGGTGAGTACCTCCACGCCGATCGTGCCGAGCAGGCTAGGCAGCACCAGGGACGCGGTGCCGCCCGCGCAGTCCGCGACCACCTTAAGACCGGCCTCGCGCACGCCGCTCATGTCGACGCACCTGAGCAGCTCGTGGGTGTAGGACTCGACCACCCGGGGCGGGTAGCTGAGCGCGGCGATCTCGCCGGGGAACGCGCGGCGGAACTCCTGCCGGGAGAACACGCGCTCCAGCTTGCGCTGGTCGGCCTGGGACAGCTCGGCGCCGCGCTCGTCAAGGAAGATGATGTCGACGGACTGCGGGTCACCGGGCGTGGTCCGCAGCGCGATGCCGCCGCTGTAACGGTCCCTGGCCGTCTCGAACCTGGCCACCGGCAGCGGCTGGGCTTCCAGGTCGACCACGTTGATGGCGCTGGCGTTCAGCGCGCTCTGCACGGCCCGCTTGAGCGTCCGCGCGGCCCGCGACACGTCCCGTGACGTGGTGACGGTGGAGCCCTTGCGCAGCATGGTGGCGTAGGCGCTGGTCAGCCGGACCGCCAGCTCGGGGGTTATCTCGACGTTGACCAGGCCGGACACGCCGCGCGGGCCGAACAGGGTCCGCTGGCTCCTGGACTCCCAGATCACGCTGGTGTTCACCACAGCGCCGGCCTCGATGGTCTTGAACGGGTAGACCTTCACCGAGGCGGACAGGTAGGCCTCGGGCTCGATCACGCACTCGTCCCCGACGACCGCGCCTTCCTCGATCCTGGCGAACCGCATCACGTCGGTGTTCTTGCCGATCACGCAGCCCCGCAGCGTGACGCCCTGACCGACGTAGACGTTGTTGTGCACGACCGCGCGGTGCAGGAAGGCGCCCTCCTTGATCACGACGTTGCTGCCGATCACGGTGTACTCACGCAGGTGCGCGCCGGCCTCGATCTTGGCGTAGTCGCCGATGCACAGCGGGCCGGTGAGCACCGCGTCCGCGTCGACCTCGGCGCCCTCGGCGACCCAGACGCCCGGCGAGACCTCGAAGCCGGCGATGTCGGTCTGCACCCGGCGGGCCAGCACGTCGGCCTGCGCCTTCATATAGCTCTCGTGGGTACCGACGTCCTCCCAGTAATCCTCGGAGATGTAGCCGTACAGTGGGGCGCCGCGCTTGAGCAGCTTCGGGAAGACATCACCTGACCAGTCGATCTGCTCGCCCGGCGGCACCTCGGCGAGCACCTCGGGTTCCATCACGTACAGCCCGGTGTTGACCGTGTCCGAGAACACCTGGCCCCACGTCGGCTTCTCCAGGAACCGCTGGATCCGGCCGTCCTCGGCGGTGATCACGATGCCGAATTCCAGCGGGTTGGGCACCCGGGCCAGGGCCACCGTGACCAGCGCGCCTTTTTCCTTGTGGAACCGCATCAGCGCGGTCAGGTCCATGTCGGTGAGCGCGTCGCCCGAGATGACGAGGAAGGGCTCGTCCCGCAGCGCGTCCTCGGCGTTCCTGACGCTGCCCGCGGTGCCGAGCGGCATCTCCTCGGTGGCGTACTGCAGGCTCATCCCGAACTCCTCGCCGTCACCGAAGTAGTTGCGCACGAGCGCGGCGAGGAACTGGACGGTCACGACGGTCTCATCGAAGCCGTGCCGCTTGAGCAGCCGCAGCACGTGCTCCATGATCGGCCGGTTAGCCACCGGGAGCAGCGGCTTAGGCTGGTTCGCGGTCATCGGCCGCAGCCGTGTTCCTTCGCCCCCTGCCATGACGACGGCTTTCACCGGATTTGTGGCTCCTTTCCCGGTTTCCGCCCTTAGGTGTACCCCACGGTCGGCGACTTCACGAGGTACCCCCGCCACTTCACGGACTGGCCGGGCTCACGGGGCAGCACTACCGACTTCCGGGCGTGCACCGCGGCTCGCCAGGCTTCTCACCTGAACGAGGTACAACATCGCGGCCCACCAGTACAGGGCGGTGCCCCAGGTCGCGAAAGCCCAGCCTATTACCCGGGCCAGCGTCCCTCCCCAGCCGGGGTGATCTCCAAGGAACAGCAAAGGAAAGGCGTAAAGCAGGCAGAGGGTGGCCGCCTTGCCGACCAGACTGACCTGCAAGGTGCCGAACCCGGCCCGGCGCCGCAGCACGGCCAGCGCGACACCGACCGTAAGCTCACGCACCCCGAGGACGGCGACCAGCCACCAGGGGATGATCCCCCGGACGGCAAGCGCGACGATCGTCGCCACGATGTACAGCCGGTCCGCGGCCGGGTCGAGGACCTGACCGAGCCTGCTGGACTGGTTGAACGCGCGGGCGATCTTGCCATCCAGCCAGTCGGACAGGCCCGCGACGATGAGCAGCGCGACGGCCCAGTAATCGGCGGTGGCGGTCCGCGGTCCGAGTACCAGCCACAGGAAGACCGGCACCCCGGCCAGCCGGGCGGCGCTGATCGCGTTCGGGATCGTGAGGACGCGGTCCACGAAGCCAGTATCCTAACGTAAGTGACGATGGCGGATACGGGGGCGCCTGCTCGTGCCGCCAATACGAAGGTGCTCGGGTCCAAGGTGCTGGCGGAAGCGGGCAGGCGCCGGGCGTTCGCGGTGATCAGCCACCCGGACGCGGGCAAGTCTACGCTGACCGAGGCGCTGGCCCTGCACGCGTCGGCGATCAACCAGGCCGGCGCGGTGCACGGCAAGGCGGGCCGCCGCGGGGTGACTTCTGACTGGATGGCGATGGAGCGCGCCCGGGGCATCTCGATCACCTCGGCGGCACTGCGCTTCGACTACCACGGCACCGTGCTGAACCTGCTCGACACCCCGGGCCACGCGGACTTCTCCGAGGACACCTACCGGGTCCTTTCCGCGGTGGACTGCGCGATCATGCTGCTGGACTCGGCCAAGGGGCTCGAGCCGCAGACGCTGAAGCTCTTCGACGTGTGCCGTAGCCGTGCCGTCCCGGTGATCACGTTCGTGAACAAGTGGGACCGGCCCGGCCGGGAGCCGCTCGAGCTGCTCGACGAGATCGAGCAGCGGATCGGGCTGCACCCCGCCCCGGTGAACTGGCCGGTGGGCGTGGCCGGGGACTTCCGCGGCCTGATCGAGCGGGCCACCGGCGACTACGTCACCTACGCCCGGACCCCGGGCGGGGCCGGACGAGCCATCGAGACTTGGCTCGACGCCGAGGCCGCCGCGATCCGGGACGGCGCGGCCTTCACGACCGCCCAGGAAGAGCTGGCGCTGCTCGACGAGATCGGCGCCCACATCGACATGGCGTCGTTCCTGGCCGGCGTGACGAGCCCGGTGCTGTTCGGGGCCGCGCTGCCGAACTTCGGCGTCCGCCGCCTGCTCGAGGCCGTGACCCAGTTCGCCCCGCCGCCGGCCGAGCGTACCGACGTCAAGGGCGAGCCGCGGCCGGTCGATGCCCCGTTCTCCGGCCTGGTGTTCAAGGTGCAGGCCAACATGGACCCGGCGCACCGGGACCGGATGGCATTCGTGCGGGTGTGCTCGGGCCGGTTCGAGCGGGGCATGGTGCTCACCCACGCCGCGACCGGGCGCCCGTTCGCGACTAAGTACGCGCAGTCGATGTTCGGCCAGGACCGCGAAACGGTCGAGGAGGCCTTTCCCGGCGACGTGATCGGCCTGGTCAACGCGACGGCCCTGCGGCCGGGGGACACGCTCTACGACGAGATCCCGGTCGAGTTCCCGCCCATCCCCAGCTTCGCGCCCGAGCACTTCGCGGTGGTGCGCGGCAAGGAGGCGGGCAAGCAGAAGCAGTTCCGGCGCGGCATCGAGCAGCTGGATACCGAGGGCGTCGTCCAGGTCCTGGCCTCCGACGTACGCGGCGACCAGGCCCCGGTGCTTGCGGCCGTCGGCCCGCTGCAGTTCAACGTGGTCCTGCACCGGCTCGAGCACGAGTTCGGCGGCCGGGCCGAACTCGATCACCTCGACTACACCATGGCCAGGCGCACCGACGCCGAGGGCGCCCGCGCGCTGGCCGGGCAGCGCGGGGTCGAGGTGCTGACCCGCCGTCACGACGGCGCGCTGCTGGCGCTGTTCACCGACAAGTGGCGGCTCGGCCAGATCCAGCGCGAGCACCCCGACATCGCGCTCGAGCCCCTGATCGCCGGCTAAGGCTGGTCCCTGGGCGGGTACGACGGCCCGTTCGGCCCAAAGGATCTTTTTATCTACCGAACGAGACGTCGTGCCTGCCCTAGGTCACCTGGCTCAGCCCAGCCGGGCGCTGTCGATCTGGTCGATGTCGCCGAAGCCGTTGGATACCCCGCCGCCGTTTGACCACTGCCACATCAGCGCGTGGGAACTGGCGTTGGTCTGCCCGCCGAAGAACTGCGCGCACGCGCCGGACCCGTGATTGAGGCACCAGCCGTACGGCGCGTTGGCCAAGTTCGTGGTCTCAGGCTCGTAGGTCCACTCGTAGGTGTTCGGGATCTGGGACGCGCTGCCGGTGCCGAAGATGGACGTCCATATTCCGGGCTCGGAGTAGACGCCGACCTTGAAGGACGAGTGCGCGGCGATGTAGTTCGCGAACCCGTTGAAGTCAGCCCGGTCCACAGCCGCCGGAACGCCTCGGGTCTTGATCACTCCGCTGCACGGCGAGGTGTACACGTTGTTCCAGCCGTTGTCGAGCGCGGGCGCGACTCCGGGCAGCTCGACGTCCATCCACACGACTTTGTAATCGAAGGGCCCGTTGGCGATGTCGGCCAGCGTCCGCGCCGCCTGCCGCGCACCCCACGCGCTGGCTTCGCTCGCGGTCCCGTTGTAGTTCGGGTCGACGCCGGGGCCGCCCATGAACCAGTACACGCCGTCGCCGACGCCCCGGTGGTAGGTGACGTAGTTGGTGTGCGCCTGCGCGGCGTTGGTCGAGGAGAAGGCGATGAAGCCGCCTTTGCAGCCCAGCCAGTACGACCAGCTCCCGGTCATCCCGATGTAGCCGCCGTAGGCGCCGCCGAGGCGCGGCATGCTGTAGGGCGCGCTGCCGGGCACGCTGACCGGGAAACTGTCGGTGCCCCACCAGAATCCGGGCGGCCCGTCGCCGGCCGGCAGCCTCTCAGCGGTGGCGGCGGCCTGGCTCGCGCCGGCCGTCACGGCAGCGGCGGCCGCGCTGCCGGTCGCCAGGACCAGCGCCAGCGAAGCCGCCAAGGCCAGCCATGACCGTCTCATAATGCCTCCTGTGGGTTCTTCTTGGGCCCTGCACCATCATGCCTTGTCGAGTTGGCGATGGTGAGAGTCATTTGCCTGTCCTCAGCCCTGCCTGCTGGCATCGATCTGGTCGAAGTCGCCGATCGCGTTCCTGACCCCGCCGCCGCCCGACCACTGCCACATCAGCGCACTGGCGCTGGAGCTGGTGACGCCGCCGAAGAAGTCGGCGCAGCCGGTGCCTGACTTCAGGCACCAGCCGCGGGGGGCGGCGGACAGGCTGGCGGTCTCCGGCTCGTAGGTCCACTCGTAGGTGTGCGGGATCGAACCCGCGGCACCGGTGCCGAAGATCTGGATCCAGATGCCCGGGGCCGAGTAGACCCCCGGCTTGTACCTGGAGCGGGCGGTGAGGTAACTCCAGAACCCGTTGAAGTCGGCCCGGTCAAGCGCGGCCGGCACGCCGCGGTGTTTCACCACCCCGCTGCACGGCGAGGTGTACACGTCGGTCCAGCCGTTATCGAACGCGGGCGCGACCCCGGGCAGCTCGATGTCCATGAAGACGACCGGGTAGGTGACGTGCTCCCCCGCCATGTTGGCCAGCGTCCGGGCCGCCTGCCGCGCGCCCCACGCGGCGGCTTCCGCTGCGCTCCCGTTGTAGTCCGGGTCAACGCCAGGGCCGCCCATGAACCAGTACACCGCGGTGCCGATGCCCAGGCCGTACTGGGCGTAGTTGCGGTCGGCCTGTGCGCTGTTGGCCGCGGACCAGGCCAGGAAGGCGCCGTGGCAGCCGAGCCAGTACGACCAGCTCCCCGTCATCCCGACGTAACCGCCGTAGGCGCCGCCGATGCCCGGCTCGCGGTAGGGCCCGCTGCCGCTGACCGGGACCGGCCAGCTGTCGCTGCCGGACCAGAAGCCAGCCGGGGCGTGCCGGACGGGCGCGGCCGGAGTCGCGGTCCCGGTCGCGGCCGGAGTCGCGGCCGGAGTCGCGGTCCTGGTCGCGGTCGTGGGGTGGAGCGGCTGGTGGTGCGTGGTTGCGGCGGCCCGGACCGGGGTGGTGGCCGTGGTCGTCGCGGCGCAGCCGGTGGCCAGGAGGACCGCCACGCATCCCGCGAGCGCCCGCCACGGCCGCTTCATAGTGCCTCCACGTTGCCTCGGACCCGCTTACCTTATGACGGGGCGGGGCCGCTTGTGGTTGGGTACGCCCTCCTGGGGAATGGAGGCCAGTTAAACCGAGCAGACGGGAGAGAACATGGCGACGATCGCGATTTTCGGGGGGACCGGATACGCAGGCGGTGCGATCAGGGACGAGGCGCTGCAACGAGGTCACACCGTAATCTCGGTCAGCCGGAAGGAAGACGAAGTGGCGGGGCGGCCCGGCTTGATCGCGCGGGCCGGCAACCTGCATGATCCCGCTCTCGTCGACCACATGGCCGTCGAGGCCGATGTGCTCGTGGTGGCCATCCGCGCCTCCGCCCAGGACGGCATCCGGCTCGCCAACGAGGTCCCGATGCTGGCCAAGGCGTCAACCGAGCACGGCACCCGGCTCGGGGTGGTCGGCGGCGCGGGGTCGCTGCACGTCACCGAGGGCGGCCCGCGGGTGGTGGACCTGCCGGCCTTCCCCGAAGCCCACAAGGGCGAGGCGCTGGGCCAGGCCGACGTGCTGGCCGCGCTGCGGGACACCACGGCCGACGTCGACTGGTTCTACCTGAGCCCGGCCGCCTCGTTCGGCTCCTACTCGCCGGGCGAAGCCACCGGGCACTACCGGGTCGGCGGCGACGTCCTGCTCACCGACGCCGAAGGGAACTCGAACATCTCAGGCGCGGACTACGCCAAGGCCTTCGTCGACGAGATCGAGCAGCCGGAGCACCGCAGGCAGCGCTTCAGCGTGGCTTACTGAGGGTCTAGGCGCGGCCGCGGCAGGGTGACGTTGTTGATGGTGCCCGGGTGGTGCAGGATCGCGCCGCCCAGTTCGTTGACACGCACGGCGACCAGGCCGTCGTAGCGGGACAGCCAGGCGAAATGGTCAGCGCCCCAGAGGCCGCGATAGTCGTCGCGCGCGCCCGCCGGGTCCGTGTAGGCCACGTCGATCGCGCCCAGGGTGGCCGCGTACTCGAACAGGACGCACAGCGCGTAGCGTCCCTCGACGACACCCCAGGCGTGGCGGCCCGCGTGGCCGAGCGACCCGTAGTACGAGTCGACGAGGTACAGGCGCCAGAGCGCCCGCAGGCTCCTGGCCACCACCACCGGCGCCCGCTGGTGCTCCAGGATCGCGAGCAGCGGGTCGATATCGACCCAGGCGCCTGGCAGCAGCGAGGCGAGCCCGGCCGCCACCGCGGCCCGGCGCCTGGGCACCGAGGTCAGGGTCGAAGGCCTTCGCTGCCCCTTGATCGCCTCGACCCGGGAGAACTCGTCGTGCGACACGCACTTCAGCCACCTGGCCCACAGCACGCCGAGCGCCTCGTAGGACGGCCTGGCCAGCACGGCCTGACCGCGCGGCGTCAGCTCGAGCGTGGTACCGGCCAGCTGCGCCAGGCCGCCGGCCTGCAGCAGGACCGGCCACGCGAATGCCGAAACGGCGTCGTTTTCGTAGAAATCCCCGGCGACCAGAACGTCTTCGACGAGTTTGACCGTCGCGGCCAGCGGCCGCCTGGTCGCGGCGCTGCAGCGGATCTGCCGGTCGGCGGCCAGCTCGAGGACCGCGACGAGGTTGGACAACGCGTCCGGAGCAGTGCAGCGGAACAAGACCGGGCCGGCCTCGTCAAACCCTGCCCGTTCGCCAGTGACGCCGATAGTGCGCTCGGCCACTAGCAAACCCTAGCGGCTGGCGGCGAGGCGCGAGGGCAGCCTCGCCGGACAAGCCCGGAGAAAGTGCTCGGGACGCCTTGGCGTCGCGTATGCGACCGTAGCGGTATGCGCGTGACCGGAATTGACGCCTGCAGGCGCGGGTGGGTCGCGGTCACCCTGGATGACTCGGGCACGGTTGCTCTCAGCTCGGCCCGGCTGGCTTGCGTCCGGGTGTACGGGTCGCTGGCGAGCCTGCTGGCCACGGCTCCGGCCGCGGTCGGACCGGTTACGGTCGATCCGGTTACGGTCGATCCGGTCACGGTCGTGGGGATCGACATGCCGCTCGGGCTGCTTGAATCGGGCTGGCGGGAGGCGGACCTGGCGGCCCGCGGCCTGCTCGGGCCCCGGCGCAGTTCGGTCTTCGCCATCCCGCCGGAAGCGGTCTGGGCCGAGGCGAGCTACCAGGCCGCCAACCGGCGTTGCCGCGAGCTCACCGGTCAGGGGTTCAGCATCCAGGCCTGGGGGCTGCGCGCGAAGCTGCTCGAGGCTAACCAGTACCGCGAGACCTGCGGGCATCCCCTGTACGAAGTGCACCCGGAACTGGCGTTCGGTGCGATGGCGGGCGCGCCGCTCCCGTTCAGCAAGCACACCGCGCCCGGTCGCGAGCTGCGCCGCGAGCTGCTGGCCAAAGCCGGGATCCTCCTCCCGGCCGCCCCGGTTCCGGCCGCCCCGGTGACGGACACCCCGTTCCGGCCGCCCCGCTTCCGGCCGCCCCGGTTCCGGCCGCTCCGGTGACGGACACCCTGGACGCGGCGGCCGTCGCCTGGAGCGCCTGGCGCATCGCCGCCGGCCGGGCGATCGTCCTCCCGGACCCCCCGCAAGTCGACCGCCAGGGCCGTGAGATCACGATCCGCTACTAGCCAGAATCAGGCGGTCATAATCCTGGAGTCGCGGTCGCCCGATAGGGATCGGTGGCGGCCCGAGTACGTAAGAGGAAACGGCGCCAAACGCCGTGAGCAGTCACTTCGGGCTCAGGCTCATCATCGGCGCCACGGGTTCCTGTGACCGGGCCAAAGCAGGGGCCGTGGGCCGGGCATCAGCGGTTTCGGGACCGCCCGGTGCCCTGGCCGGGCACTAGAGGCCCTCAACACGCAGCAGGACAGGGATCCCAGCGCCGCGGGTACCACAGCGATGCTCCATCGATGTTGCTATAGCAACATCGATGCTCCATCGTTGTGGCTGGCACGCCGCCGGATCCCCCTAAGGACCCGGATCTTCCCGGCAGCTCCCGGGATCCCAGAGGACTGGCGTGCCGGAATACACGCATGGGACACGCGGGATTACCGGCATCCGGCCCGGGAGCCCGGCCACGGGACACCGGGGCGGGAATCGCCGGGAGGCGACGGAGCACGACGGCCCTAGGTCTAGAGCAGACCCGGCGAGAGAGCCACCGGCGTCCCTACGGCCGCGAGAGGGGCCCTGGGGCAGGCCGATACCCTTCGCGGGGCCGGGATAGGGATGGCGCTAGCTTCGCAGGAAGGCCAGTAGGTCGGCGTTGAACCGGTCCTGCTGGGTGTCCCTCAGGCCGTGCGGCGCGGGCGCCTGGTGCGCAATCCGTCAAAGGCCATGGCACATATCTCGTCTGGGAGGGATCGAGCCTTCAGGACGGCCCGCGTATCCTCGGGCGGCTCAGGCCGGTACCACTCGACCACGGAGTTGACCAGCCCGAACAGGAGGCGTGCCGTGATCATCGCGTCAACGTCCGGCCGGATGTCGCCGTCACCTACGGCCTGGGCCACCAACTCGGCCACGAACCGGTCGAAGGCGCGCCGCTGGTCCAGCGCGGCCCGCTCGACTTCGGTGTTGCCGCGAACCCGCAACAGCAGGGTGACGTAAGGCAGTTCGGCTTCGAGCACGTCGACGCTGCCGCGGACCAGGTACTCCAGGCGCTCGATAGCCGGTGCGGGGAGCACGCGCGCCCGGCCCGTCACCGCGGCCAGGCCCGTCAGCGCCCGGTCAAGGGCCAGGCGGAGCAGTTCTTCCTTACCCGCCACATGGTGATAGATCGCCGACTTCGCGATGCCGAGCCGCTCCGCGAGGTCCCGCATGCTCGTGCGGTCATAACCACGCTCGTTGAAGATCTCGACAGCCACCGCAAGCAAGGACTCCAGGTCGTAGCCCGGCCGTCCGCGACGTGGCGGATTCACCCGGCGGTCCTCGGGATCCGCAGGGTGAAGGCCTGAGGCGTGGGGCGGGATCACGGGTCCGGCGAGGCCGGCAGGGCGGACGCTGGCACCGGGGCGAGCTGGTGGCTTCGGCCGCGGAATTCGGCGATCACGTCGGCGCCCCGGCGGACGGTCACGTCGTACAGCCCCGACCGGCCGAAGCGGGTGCGCTCGATCGCCTCGGCGACCAGGACGTCGCCTTCGCGGGCGGGAGCCACGAAGACGATATCGGCCGACGCCGCCACCGTCACCGGGCCGTAGCTGTTGCATGCACAGGCGAATGCGGTATCGGCCAGCGAGAAGATGAGCCCGCCGTGCGCGATGGCATGCCCGTTCACCATGTCGGCGCGGATAGTCATCCGGGTCACCGCCCGTCCCTCATCCTGGTCGACCAGCTCGATGCCGAGCCCGCGCGAGGCCATGTCCTTCTTCATCATCGCCTGGACGCCGGGCGTCGGTGACACCGCCATCGCCTCCTGTATTATTGACCGAACGTCCGGTAAATAATACAGGCCGCGGGCCAGGGTGCGAGCGGCGAAATGGTGCTTACGATGGTGCCGAAGATATAGCCGGAGGAACAGGCCGGAGGGATGGTAACGATGACCGTGCTCCCCGAAACGACCGAGCTCCCCGGCGAGATGACGGGCGAGCTCGCAGCCCACTTCGACGAAACACTCGAGCGTGGCCGTCGCATCGAACCGCGTGACTGGATGCCGGACGCCTACCGCGCTACGATGATCCGCCAGATCGCCCAGCACGCGCATTCGGAGATCATCGGCATGCAGCCAGAGGGCAACTGGATCACGCGCGCCCCTTCGCTGCGCCGCAAGGCCATCCTGATCGCCAAGGTCCAGGATGAGGCGGGGCACGGCATGTACCTCTACTCGGCGGCCGAGACTCTCGGCGCCGATCGCGCCGACCTCACCGACAAGCTCGTGCACGGGCGGCAGAAGTACTCCTCGATCTTCAATTACCCGACGCTGACCTACGCCGACGTCGGCGTGATCGGCTGGCTGGTCGACGGCGCGGCCATCTGCAACCAGGTGCCTTTGTGCCGCTCCTCGTACGGTCCCTACGCACGCGCCATGGTGCGCATCTGCAAGGAGGAGTCCTTCCACCAGCGGCAGGGCTACGAGCTGCTGATGACGATGATGCGCGGCTCGACGGCACAGCGGACGATGGTGCAGGACGCCACGAACCGGTTCTGGTGGCCGTCACTGATGATGTTCGGGCCGCCGGACGGCCAGTCACCGAACACCGCGCAGTCGATGGCCTGGGGCATCAAGCGGCACACCAACGACGAGCTGCGGCAGCGTTTCGTGGACATGACGGTGCCGCAGGCGGAAAAGCTCGGCGTCACGCTGCCCGACGAGGACCTGAACTGGAACGACGAACGCGGCCACTATGACTTCGGGCCAGTGGACTGGGCTGAGTTCATGACCGTGGTGAAGGGCAACGGGCCGTGTAACACCCAGCGCCTCGCCCGGCGCAAGGCAGCGCACGACGACGGGGCCTGGGTGCGCGAGGCCGCGGCGGCCCACGCCGCCAAGCGAGCGGTCGCGGAGAACCGGAAGGACGCCGCCTGATGGAGGACACGCAGGCTCAGGTTCGCTCGGACTGGCCGTTGTACGAGGTGTTCCTGCGCGGCAAGCGCGGGCTCAACCACGTGCACGTTGGCTCGCTGCACGCGGCGGACTCGCAGATGGCGCTGCATCATGCCCGTGACCTGTACACCCGTAGGAACGAGGGCGTGAGCATCTGGGTGGTCGCGGCCGCGGAAATCACCGCGTCGAGCCCGGACGAGAAGGACCCGTTCTTCGCGCCGTCCGGCGACAAGGTCTACCGGCATCCGACCTTCTATGAGATCCCCGACGATGTCCCGCACATGTAGGGCCGCCCGTTGACCGGGGACGAGTTCGACGCCTATCAGAGCCTCAGCGAGGAGACCGAGGACCATCGCTGGGCGTTCGGCACCGGGTTTACCGATCCGCTGGAGGGGATCGACCCGTCGGTGCCGGACGGCGTGGACGCCGCCGCCCTGGCCACCTACTGCCTGATGCTCGGCGACGACGCCCTGATCTACTCGCACCGGCTGCAGCAGTGGATCACGCGGCTGCCCGAACTCGAGGAGGAGACGGCGCTCGCCAACATCGCCCTCGACCTGCTGGGACAGGCCCGCATGTTGCTGGCGCGGGCCGGCCAGGCCGAGGGTGCCCTGCGGCCTGACGGTCAGGGACGGCGCGAGGATCAGCTCGCGTTCTTCCGCGCCGAAAACGAGTTCCGCAACGTGCGGCTCGTCGAGGGCCTGGACGCTGACTTTGCCGAGCTGACCGGCCGGCTGCTGGTCTTCTCGGCCTGGCGGCTGGCACTTTTCAGCCAGCTGGCCGGATCAACGGATCCGGTCCTCGCCGCCATCGCGGCCAAGGGCGTCAAGGAACTGACTTACCACCGTGACTACGCCGCGCAGTGGGTGATCCGCCTGGGTGATGGCACCCAGCTGTCGCACGACAAGATGCAGGCCGCGCTCGGCGTTATCTGGCCGCTCGTCGACGAGCTCTTCCGCACCGACACGGTGGTGGCCAGGCTGCCCGGGGTGGCCGCCGACCCGGAGAGACTCCGCGCCGAGGTCGACACCGTCCTGGATACCGTGCTGGCCGCGGCCATCCTTGGCCGGCCAGCGGGCGCCCCGATGGCGCCGGTGGCGGGCAAGACCGGGCGCGACGGGGTGCATACCGAGGCGCTCGGCTACATCCTCGCCGAACTGCAGAGCGTGGCCCGGGCCGATCCGGATGCGACGTGGTGACTGACGTGAGGAAGGGCCTGGAAACCGCTCGCGAGATCGCCGCGGCGGTGCCCGATCCGGAGCTGCCAATGGTGACGCTGGCGGATCTCGGCATCCTGCGCGACGTCACGGCCGAGGGCGGACGGCTGGTGGTGACGATCACGCCGACGTACTCGGGTTGCCCTGCCCTGCGTGAGATAGCGCACGACCTGCGGTACCGGCTCGGCCAGGCTGGCTTCGCGGACGTCACCGTGCGTACCGCGATCGCACCTGCGTGGAGCAGCGACTGGATCACCCGTTCCGGCCGCGCGAAGCTACGGGCGGCCGGCATCGCGCCGCCGAACGCGGCCCCAGCGCGTGGCCCTGTCCCGCTGACCCTCACCGCGACGCGCCGCGAGCCTGTCCCCTGCCCGCGGTGCGGCTCCCACGACACGACCCAGACCGCGGCGTTCAGCGCGACCGCGTGCAAGGCGCTCTTCCGCTGCGCCGCCTGCCTTGAGCCCTTCGAGCACGTGAAGGAAATCTGATGTCCCGCCCGGTTGCGCCCCGGACCCAGTTCCATCGGCTGGCCGTGGGCCGCGTCGACCCGCTCACCGATGACTCCGCCGCGGTGACCTTCGACGTCCCCGTCCGGCTGCTTGACACGTTCACCTTCACCCCCGGGCAGTCCCTGACGATCCGCCGTGGCGATGAGCGCCGCTCCTACTCGATCTGCTCGGCCCGGGGCCGCCCGCCGCGCATCGGCGTCCGCGAGGTGGCGGGGGGTGCGGTGTCCGGCTGGCTCGTGCACCAGGTCAGGGCCGGGGACGTGATCGACGTCCAGGCGCCGTCGGGATCCTTCACCCCCGACCTCGACGTAGCTGGGCACCATGTCCTGATCGCCGCGGGCAGCGGGATCACGCCCATCTTGTCCATCGCCGGCTCCGTACTCGCCGCACATCCCGACTCGGCCGTCACGCTGCTGTACGGCAACCGGCGCAACGACACGGTGATGTTCGCCGACGAGATCGCCGACCTCAAGGACTCTTACCCGGCGCGGATCTGCCTGGTCCACGTGCTCAGCCGTGAGCCGCAGGAAGTGGAGCTGTTCAACGGTCGGCTCGACCCAGGCAAGCTGCGCTCGCTGCTGCCGGTCACCGTCGACGTCGCCATGGTGGACCATTGGTGGCTATGCGGCCCGTTCGCCATGGTCGAAGGCGCGATCGGCGTCCTGACCGAACTCGGCGTGGCCCGCGACCGCATCCACCGGGAGCTGTTCTACGTCGAAGACGAGCCGCCCGCCGAGGCGAAGCACGCCGACGCGCCCGCAGGTCCCGGCGCCGAGGTGACGGTGCTGCTCGACGGCCGCAGCAGTACGGTGACCGTCGAGCCGGGCACGCCGATCCTGGACGGAGCCCAGCGGGTCCGCCCCGATCTGCCGTTCGCCTGCAAGGGCGGAGTGTGCGGCACCTGCCGCGCGCTGCTGATCGAGGGCGAGGTCACGATGCGGCGCAACTACGCCCTGGAGCGCGAGGAAATCGAGGCAGGATACATACTGACCTGCCAGGCTCTTCCTACCTCCGACCGGATCACTGTCGACTACGACGCTTAGCCACCGAGGAGTCCGGATGCAGGACCTCACCTCCCCGTCGGGGGACCTCGACCCCATCGAGCGGGCCTCGGCCGATGAACTGCGCGCGCTGCAACTGGAGCGGCTGCGCTGGTCGCTGCGGCATGCGTACACCAACGTGCCGTACCACCGCGTGGCCTTCGACGCGGCGGGCGTACACCCGGACGACTGCAAGGACCTGGCTGACCTAGCTAAGTTCCCGCTGACCAGCAAGGCCGACCTGCGCGATAACTACCCGTTCGGTATGTTCGCGGTACCTCGCGAGCAGGTCGTGCGGGTCCACGCCTCATCGGGCACGACCGGACGGGCCACCGTGGTGGGCTACACCCGCGACGACATCGAGGTGTGGGCCACAGTGATGGCCCGGTCGATCCGCGCGGCGGGCGGCCGGCCCGGCCAAATCCTGCACAACGCCTACGGCTACGGGCTGTTCACCGGCGGCCTGGGGGCGCATTACGGGGGCGAGAAGCTCGGCTGCACGGTCATCCCGATCTCCGGCGGGATGACCGAACGTCAGGTCACCCTGATCCGGGACTTCCGGCCGGACATCATCATGGTCACTCCGTCGTACATGCTCGCGATCGTTGACGAGATGGAACGCCAGGGCGACGACCCGGCGGCGTCATCGCTGCGGTTCGGCATCTTCGGCGCCGAGCCGTGGACTAACGAGATGCGCGCCGAGATGGAGGTCCGGCTCGGCATTGACGCCACGGATATCTACGGCCTGTCCGAGGTGATGGGACCGGGAGTGGCACAGGAATGCGTGGAAACAAAAGACGGCCTGCACATCTGGGAGGACCATTTCTACCCTGAGGTGATCGACCCGCTCACTGGCGAGCCGCGGCCCGACGGCGAGGAAGGCGAGCTCGTCTTCACCTCGCTGACCAAGCAGGCCATGCCGGTTGTCCGCTACCGGACCCGCGACCTCACCCGGCTGCTGCCAGGGACCGCGCGCACTATGCGGCGAATGCAGAAGATCACCGGGCGGACCGACGACATGATCATCCTGCGTGGGGTCAATCTGTTCCCGACTCAGATCGAGGAACTCATCATGGGTATTCCCGCGCTTTCGCCCCACTTCCAGCTCCACCTCAGCAGGGAAGGCCGGATGGATCAGCTGACCGTGCACGTCGAACGCCGGACCGGAACGACCGCATCCGACGCGGCCGACGCCGGTGTCCAGCTGTCGGCGCGGGTCAAGAACACCATCGGCGTCACCGTCGCGACTAGCGTCCTGGAGCCAAATTCGGTCGAGCGATCCATGGGCAAGATGCGCCGCATCGTGGACCGCCGGCCGCGCTGACCCGGAAGGCCCGGTCGCCCGCTCAGGTATACGCCCGGCTTCCCAACCAGACGGCGAGGCCTGCCGTCTCAACGACTGGATGACGCAACGCCGTCCTGGCGCGTGGTGGAGGGTCCGGCCTGGTGAGAAACTGGCAGCGGCACATAGTGCTTGGTGCGGTCTCGGTCCTGGTTGTGGCGGGCTGCGGGCGCGATCTGGCTGGATTCGCTGCAGATGACCTCGGCCAGCACCGGCTGGGCGCTGCGCTGGACGCAGAATCCGGCCATCCTCGACGGCAGCTACCTGTCGGCCGCGCGCACCACCGATGGCGCGCGCACCTGGACCTCCGTCACGCCTCCGGCCGCGCGGATGCTGCTGGCTACCCCGGACGCGCAGGCTGTGCTCTGGGCGCTCGACGGCAGGCCGGTCGTCCTGGCCGACTATGACCGGCTCGTCGTGACCCGCAGCAACCCCGACGGCACGGTCTACGTGCTGCGCCCGCCCAGGCAAGATCCCGCGGCCATCCTGCGGGTGGCCCGCCTGGTGCTGCGCGAAGGCCTCTACGGGGAACTGGCCGAGCAGCTCGGGATGCCCGCAGGATGGCCTACGGACTAGCTGGACGCTAGATGCGGAACGGAGTACCGGTCACCTTCTCGGTGATCCCCGTGCGGTCCAGGTAGGGCGTGATCCCGCCGAGGTGGAAGGGCCAGCCCGCGCCCAGGATCATGCACAGGTCGATGTCCTCAGGATCGGCTACGACGCCCTCGTCCAGCATCAGCCTGATCTCCTCGGCCAGGGCTTCCAGGGCCCGCCCCCTGACCTGCTCGGCGGTTGACGGGCGGTCACCGCCGGCCAGAATGGCCGCGACCGACTCGTCAACCGAGAAGTCGGGACCGTACACCGCGGTCTTGCCCGCCTCCACCAGGGCGCGGAGCTTGGGTGACACCGCGAACCGGTCCGGGTAGGCGGCGTGCAGCGTCTCGCCGACGTGCAGCGCGACGGCCGGGCCGACCAACTGGAGCAGCACGAACGGAGAGACCGGCAGGCCCAGCGGGTCCGGGGCGTGCTCGGCCACCTCCAATGGCGTTCCCTCGTCGACGCAGGCGATGATCTCGCCGAGGAACCTGGTCAGCAGGCGGTTGACGACGAATGCGGGTGAGTCCTTCACCAGCACGCAGTCCTTCTTCAGCGCCTTCCCCACGGCCAGCGCCGTAGCCAGCGTGGCGTCGTCGGTCCGCTTGGCCCTGACCACCTCGACGAGCGGCATCATGGCGACAGGGTTGAAGAAGTGGAAGCCGACCACCCGCTCCGGGTGAGCCAGCCGGGCCGCCATCTCCGTCACCGACAGCGATGAGGTATTGGTGGCCAGCACGCACTCCGGCGACACGACCGCCTCGACCTCGGCGAAGACCTGCTGCTTGACCGAGATCTCCTCGAACACGGCCTCGATGACGAAATCGGCGTCTGCGAACGCGTCCTTGGTCAGCGACCCGCTGACCAGCCCGGTCAGCCTCGCGGCCGTGTCGGCGCTGATCCGGCCGCGGCTCGCCAGCTTGGCGATCTCCGCCCGCACGTGCCCGACGCCCGAATCGAGCCGGGCCTGGTCAAGGTCGGTCAGTACCACCGGCACCTCGAGCCGGCGCGCGAACAACAGCGCGATCTGCGCGGCCATCAGGCCCGCGCCGACGATGCCGACCTTGGTGACCGGCCGCGCCAGCGACTTGTCCGGAGCGCCCGCGGCGTGGCGGGCCCGCTTCTGGGTGAGGTCGAAGGCGTAGAGCCCGGCCTGCAGTTCGTCGCTGACCAGCAGGTCCGCGAGCGCTTCGTCCTCGGCGGCGAACCCCTCGTCACGGGAACGGTCCCGGGCCGCGGCCACCAGGTCGATGGCCCGGTAAGGGGCGGGGGCGGCGCCGTGCAGCTTGCCGTCGGTGAAGAGGCGCGCTCCGGCCACGGCCTGGTCCCAGTCATCGGCCGGGGGAACCCGGTTCACCGTCACCGAGGCGGTCAGGACGCGGGCGGCCCAGCGCAGCGATTCGGCCAGGAAGTCGGCCAGCTCGAATATGGCGTCCGCGATCCCGAGGATGCGGGCCTGCGATCCGCGCAGCATGCGGTTCTGGCTGAGCGGGTTCTCGATGATGACCTTCAGCGCCTGGGCTGGGCCGATCAGGCGCGGCAGCAGGTAGGTGCCGCCCCAGCCGGGCAGCAGGCCGAGGAAGCACTCGGGGAACGCGACCGCGGCGACGCCGGATGAGATCGTCCGGTACGAGCAGTGCAGCGCGAGCTCGAGACCGCCGCCGAGGGCCGCGCCGTTGACGAACGCGAATGACGGCACGCTGAGCTCGCCGAACCGCCGGAACACCGCGTGCCCGAGCCGGGCGATGGCCAGCGCCTCGTCCCGCGAGCCGATCAGCGCGGCTCCGGTCAGGTCGGCGCCGACCGCGAAGATGAACGGCTTGCCGGTCACGCCGACAGCAGCGATGTCGGTCCGGGCGGCCACCGAGTCGAGCGCGTCGCGCAGCGAGATCAAGCCCGCCGGGCCGAACGTACTCGGCCGGGTATGGTCATACCCGTTGTCCAGGGTGATGAGCGCCATCGTGCCCGCACCGTAGGGCAGTTCGACGTCGCGGACCGTGGCCTTAGTGACCACTTCGGCGGGAAACAGCGAGGTGAGATCAGGCATCGAGGTTCTCCCATAGCACGGTGCCGCCCATACCGAGCCCGACGCACATCGTGGTCAGGCCGTAGCGGACGTCTGGCCGCCCGGCGAACTGGCGGGCCAGCTGGATCATCAGCCGCACGCCGGAACTCGCCAGCGGGTGGCCGAGCGCGATCGCGCCGCCCCACGGGTTCACCCGCGGGTCATCGTCGGCGACCTTGAAGTGGTCCAGGAAGGCGAGCACCTGCACCGCGAACGCCTCGTTGATCTCGATCAGCCCGATGTCGTCGATGGTCAGGTCGTTGCGGGCCAGCACGGCTTCGGTAGCGGGGACCGGCCCGATGCCCATCACCGCGGGGTCCACCCCGGCGAAGGAGAAGTCGACCAGCCGCATCCTGGCGGTCAGGCCCAGCTCGGCGGCTACGTCCTCGGCCGCGATCACGCAGCCGGTGGCGCCGTCGTTCAGCCCGGCGGAGTTCCCCGCGGTGACCCGCCCGTGGGGCCGGAACGGCGTCTTCAGCGCGGCCAGCGCCTCGATGGTGGTATCGGGGCGCGGCGGCTCGTCCACCGTGGCCAGACCCCACCCTCGCTCGGCGCTGCGGACCGCGACCGGCACCAGATCGGGCTGGATCTGGCCCGCGGCATAGGCCACGGCGACCTTCTGCTGGCTGGCCAGTGCGTAGGCGTCGGCGCGGGCCTTGGTGATCGCGGGGAACCGGTCGTGCAGGTTCTCCGCCGTCGAGCCCATCACCAGCGCCGAGGGATCGACGAGCCGCTCGGAGATGAACCGCGGGTTCGGGTCGACGCCGGAGCCCATCGGGTGATGGCCCATGTGCTCGACGCCGCCCGCGATCGCGGTGTCGGTGGCGCCCAGCGCGATCGACCCGGCGGCCGTAGTCACGGCGGTCATCGCGCCCGCGCACATCCGGTCAATGGCGTATCCAGGGACCGACTTCGGCAGCCCGGCCAGTACGGCGGCGCTGCGCCCGATGGTCAGCCCCTGGTCGCCAGTCTGGGTGGTGGCGGCGATCGCGACCTCGCCGATCCGCTCTGGCGGCAGGGCCGGATTGCGGCGCAGCAGCTCGCGGATCACGCTGACGACCATGTCGTCGGCCCTGGTCTCGGCGTACAGCCCGTTCGGGCCGGCCTTCCCGAAGGGGGTCCGGACGCCGTCTACGAAGACAACATCGCGTGCGGTACGGGGCACGGTCAGCCTCCCAGCTGGTGAAAACGCTGCACTCTCGACAATGCTACTCGCGAGTAACAACGCTCGCCGGCACGGGGGTTGTTCCGGGCTGTTTATGGTCTAGCCTGCGGCGAGGCGGCCGGGCATCCACCTCGGGTTATCCGGGTCGCGACCTAGGTAGCCAATCAGCTGATCGCACGGGCTGGCCTGAGCGGGCACCTCGACCGGGGCGGCGAACAGGCCGTCGCGGCCCGCGACCAGGTACGGGCACAGCCCGAGCATCCGGGTGGCCAGCTCAGACGGGATGGGACGGCCGTCGCCGCGGGCAGCCGACACGTCCCAGCCGTGCACGGCGATCTCGATGGCCCCGGTGCACGTGACCAGCCCGGCCGGCAGCGGCAGCCCGCCGACGGCGACGAACCGCCCAGGGGCGCCGAAACCATAGGTCGCACACAGCAACTCGGCGGCCCGGTCCCGCAACACCTCGACCGGGTCACCGACCAAATCTCCTGGGCCATGCTCCGGTTCCGAGTCGAGCTGGCCAGTGCGAAGGCCGGCCTCGAGATCGGCCATGGATTCGCTCAGGTGGGCCAGCAGCGTGCTCAGGTCCCACTCCGTACAGGGCGTCGGCCGCGACATCTCCCCCGGCGCGACCAGGGCGCAGACGCCAAGCGCGTAGCTGATCGCCCCCCCGAGCAGACCTATGGCGCCAGCTTGCACATCCCTCACGCCTGTATAGACCGGCCAGCCCGCCGTTTCTCACCGGTGATCAGTCCAGGCGTAGGATTCGGCGGCACCGCCTGGATCTCCGGGACGGTCTCAGCCGACCGCGTCCCGGTTCCGGTCGAGCAGGATATGGTCCGGGTCATACCGGACCACGGTGCCGGCGAAGAAGTCGCCTACCGAAGCCTGGTCCCTGCTAGCGAGCAAGATGAAAGGACCTGCGAGCAACTCGCCGTTGAGGAGCAGGCCGGTGACCTGGCCTCCGCTGAGCTCAGCGGCCCTTGGCCAGGAAGGCGCGCAGCTCGTCTAGGGGCCAGGTATTGATCACGTCGTCGGGGGTCAGCCAACCCCGCTGGGCGGTGCCGACGCCGTACGGCATATTGCCGAGGTCGGCGACCGAGTGCGCATCGCTGTCGATGGCGAACTTCACCCCTGCGTCCCGGGCCGCGCGGATTTGGTCGGACGGCAGGTCAAGCCGCTGCGGCGAGGCGTTGATCTCCAGCGCGGTCCCGGTGCGGGCGCAAGCGCGGAACAGCTCGCCGAAATCTACGTCGACCGGCAGGCGCCGCCCGATCCTGCGGGTCGTCGGGTGACCGATGACGTTCACCCGCGGGTTCTCGCACGCGGTGATGAAACGCCTGGTCATCTCGGCCCGCGGTTGGTCGAAGTGGGAATGCACCGAGGCGACGCACAGGTCGAACCCGGCTAGGCCCTGCCCATCCAATCCGGCCTCGTCCCAGTCCACCGAGCCGTCCGGCGCGATGTTCAGCTCGGTGCCGTGCAGCAGCTCCATGGTCGTGTCGAGCGCCCGCACCTGCTCCCGCTGAGCCAGCATCTTCTCGTCGGTCATCCGCTGCATGACCAGGTTCGGCGCGTGGTCGGTGACCGCGTAGTACTCGTAGCCCCGCCGGGCAGCCGCAGAAACCATGTCCGCCAGGCTGGCTACCCCGTCCGTGAGGTCGGTGTGCGTGTGCAGGTCCCCGCGAAGATCATTTTCCCGAACGAGCAGTGGTATCTCACCCCGGGCGGCTGCTTCGATCTCACCCCGGTCCTCGCGCATCGTGGGCGGTATCCAGGCCAG
Organism: uncultured Actinomycetota bacterium; assembly: GCA_963844625.1. Classification (GTDB taxonomy): domain Bacteria; phylum Actinomycetota; class Actinomycetes; order Streptosporangiales; family Streptosporangiaceae; genus Palsa-504. Next base: position 141,623 of record CAWJPF010000006.1, read on the forward strand.
GCCCAGCCTGGTGTAGACCTCCTCCTCGGTGCGCGAGACGATCAGCTCCCCGGTGTCCGCGTCAAACAGCCCGTACTCCGACAGCCGGAGCTTGTTGCGCACCGCGATCTGGCGCACCGCGACGTTGTGGGCCGTCGAGCCGGTGAAGTACTGCAGCGCGGCGCCCCAGGCGTCGAGTTGGACCACTCGCAGGTCGACCTGCAGCCCGGTCGCGGTCCGGATGGAGGTCTTGGTCTCGCCGCTGACGATCACGCCCGCCACGTCGGGCTGGGCGATGAACGCCGCCATCAGCGGCGCTGAGTCATCGGCAGCGGCGAGGATGTCGACGTCCCCGATGGTCTCCCGCATCCGGCGCAGCGAGCCCGCGTAGGCGCAGCGCTGGCAGCCGGGGACCGCGGACAGCGCGGCCACCATCGTGGTCGCCGTGTGGCTGGCGACATCGAGCAGAACCCGCTCACGGCCCTGCCGGTACACCTCGATGCCGTTGGCCAGGCGTTCTTCGCTCTTGACCCCGAACCCGGCCAGGCCGTCCAGCCTGCCCGCCTTAATCACGGCCGCGAGGTCGTCGACGGACTCCACGCCCAGGTCCCGGTTGAGCTGCAGGGCACGCTTGGGGCCGAGGCCGGGTACCCGGGTCAGCTCGAGCACGCCGGGCGGGATCTTGGCGCGCAACTCGTCCAGGGCCGCGATGCTCCCGGTCTCGCGGTATTCGGTGATCTTGGCCGCGATCGAGGCGCCGACCCCGGGAATCGCCCGCAGGTCCTTGGCGTCAAGCTGACCGAGGTCGTCGCCCCAGCCGCGGATGCTGCGTGCCGCCTTCTCGTAGTTCCTGATCCGGAACACGTCGCCGCCGGTGATCTGGGTCAGCTCGGCGTATTCGCGCAACAGCTCCGCGATCTCCTCATTCGCCCAGGCCATGGTCTAAGCGTGGCAGGACAGGGGCTGGCCGCCGTTGTAGGCCACCATGTCGCCAAGGGCGCGGACGAAGTCCACCGGTGCACCCCGTTCGGCCCCGTCCAGCTCGAGGTAGGCGCGGTGCAGGTTACCCACGATTCGTTCGGAATCCAGAAGATTTTTAAAGTCCCCCAGGTCGGTGGCGCGGGCGGCCTCCAGAGGGGAGAGGCCCGCCGCCTTCGCCTGCTGCGCGGTGCGTTGGACAAAGCGCAGGTAGGCGAGCATGTCGTCGATGACCTCCGGACCGCAGACCGGGCCGTGACCGGGTACGAGGGTCTGGGCGCCGAGCGGGCCCAGCACGGTGTCGAGTACCTCGATCCAGCCGCTGACCGAGCCCTGCAGCGCGAACGGGGTGCCGCCGTTGAACAGCAGGTCGCCGGTGAAGACCACCGACCGTTCCGGGATATGGACGATGGAGTCGTTGGTGGTGTGCGCGGGCGTGCCGACGTAGCGGACCTCGCAGCGCAGGTCGCCCGACCACAAGGTGACGCCGTCGGTGTAGGTCAGGAACGGCGGGGCCGGCTCCAGGTGCCCCCAGTCCACATCGGACCAGATGCCGGGCGGGGGCGGCATCGGGGTGTTCAGGATGGCCGCGCGGCAGCGTTCGTGCCCGACGATGGTGGCACCGCTCATCAGGTAGTTGCCGTGGGTGTGGTCGCCATGGTGATGGGTGTTGACCAGGGTGCGGACGGGCTGCTTGCTGACCGTGTTTATAGCGTCCAGGTAGGCGCGGGTGCGCCGCTCGGTGGCGGCGGCGTCGACGCTGATCACGCCGGTGCCGCTGACCAGGAACCCGGTGTTGTTGATGTACCAGCTGCCGTCAGGCTGCAGGTAGGCGTAGACGCCCTCGGAGACTTCCCTGACTTCGCCCAGGCTCATCGGCGTGCTCCTTCGTCCCGCGCGGCAGCAGCAGTGAGATCGCCAGCAGCAGGCCGAACAACGCCAGGCCGGCCAGGACAAACGCGTTGCCGAGGATCAACTGCAGGCCGTGCCAGTGGTATTCGGCGAACCAGGGCCGGTCTCCGTACCAGTCGTAGTAGTACGGGTTAGTGTTATCCACGATCCAGATCAGGCCGAGCGAGTCGTGGCCGAGGTTGACCTTCGAGGTGAACAGGGCGGTCGGCCAGGCGCCGAACCACGCCACGATTCCCGCGGCCAAGATGGCGCAGGCCCAGGCGGCTTTTTTCGCTCCCCGGCGCCAGGCTTGCACCGCGTAATGGCCGGCTACTACCACGCCGGGTGCGATCCACACCCAGTGGTGATCCCAGCTGACCGGCGAGACCAGCAGCCCGGTCAGCGCGGCCATCAGCAGGCCGAGCATGGGGTGGCCCTTGCGGTCGAGCAGGGCCGCGCCGGTCACGCCGGCCAGGGCGACCAGGATCGCCGCGACGATCCAGGCTGGCTTGGCGCCGTTCACGCTGCCGGTCAGCCGGGTGATCATGCCCTCGAGCGACTGGTTGCCGGCCCAGCCGACGAATCCGGTCCGGCCGCCCTGGACGAACAGGCCGCCGAACCACCACTTCACCGAGTCGGCGGGCAGGATCACGAAGCCGAGCAGCACGGTGACCGCGAAGCCCGCGCAGGCCATGGCCGCCTGACGGAACTTCCTGGCCAGCAGCAGGTACGGGATGAAGATGAGCGGGACAAGCTTGATGCCGGCCGCGACCCCAGTACCGAACCCCTTCCACCAGCGGCTGTTGTCCGTGTCCGGCTGGCACAGGTCCCACGTGATGAGCGCCATCAGGACCAGGTTGACCTGGCCGAGGTACATGGTTCGCAGCACCGGCTCGGTCCAGAAGATGACGCCCGCGCCGAGCAGCGTGGCGCCGAGCCTGACCATTGTGTCCCGGCGGTAGCCCAGGCCGCCCAGCGTGAACCACAGCGCCGCCAGCAGCGCGATGATGTTGACGGCCAGGGAGAGCTTCTGGGCCGCCAGCCAGGGCACGAGCGAGACAGGCGCGAACGAGATGGCCGCGAACGGGGTGTAGGTGAACGGCAGGTGGAGCTTGCCGTATCCCACCCAGTCGTACAGCGGCGCCGCCAGGTGCGGGTTGTACAGCGGCGCGACATGCCGGACGATGAGCCCGCCCGACCGGTATACGGCCAGGTCAACCGGATCGAGGGTGTAGTTTTTCAGGTGGCTGACCATGTAGAACACGTAGCCGCCGAGGGCCACGGCGAACGTAGCCGCGCCCGCGAGAAGCAGCCAGATCCCTGGCGTCTTAGCTGCCCCGGCCGGCGCTTGCGGGCGGGTGAGGACCGATCTCACCTCGCCAACCATAGCGGCTCCGGCTAGGATTCCGTTCTCGGAGGTGGGGATGTCACACGTTAGTACAGCCGCTCGCGCAAGCGATCCGTCCCAGGCGAGCCGTCTGGGCCGACTGCGGATGGCCAGTCTCGGCGCCGTGAGCATGCTGATCATCCAGTACATCCTGGGCATGGTCTATAACCTGTACGGGACGGCGCCGACCGCTTCTAAGTCCATCGGGCTGTTCTCCAGCCCGGTACTCGCCCTGCACGTGATCATGAGCATCCTGCTGCTCATCGCCGCGGTGATGCTGCTGGTCAGGGCCATCGGCGCCCGGCACAGGCTGACGATCTGGATGTCGGCCGTTGGGTTGATCGGGATCGTGGCCGCGGGCTTCGCGGGGCTGGCGTTCACCAGCAAGGGCACCGCCGGGGCCTCGCTGGGCATGGCACTCGCGTTCGCGGTGTCGCTGGCCTCCTACGTGGTCGTGCTCGTGGTGCTGGCGCCGGGCCGGTCACCTGCTTGACCCTCCTTGACCTTTCACTACATCATGTAGTCGACGGGCTCGCGGCGGCATGGCATAGTGATCTCATGATTGGCCGGGTCCTGATGATGCCGGAGTCGCCGTGAGCGGAGTCGGGCAGTTCGTGACCACCGGGCCGCTGATCCTGGCCTTGCCTGTGGCCGCGGCGGCCGGCGCGGTGACCTTCCTGTCGCCCTGCTGCCTGCCGCTGGTGCCCGGCTACCTTTCCTTCGTCACCGGCATGGCCGGCGCCTCGGGCACGCTTACTCCCGTAGCCTCGGGTAAGCCGCCTGAGGCGGCCGCTGCGGCCGGATCGGCCGCTGCGGCCGGATCAGGAGTGGCGGCCGGATCAGGAGTGGCGGTCGCCGCGCGGCCGGTCGCCGCGACCGCGCCGCCGCGGGCCCGGGTGGTCGCCGGAACCGCGCTTTTCGTGCTCGGGTTCTCGGTCGTCTTCGTCGCCTACGGCGCCGCCCTGGGCGGACTCGGGCACCTGCTGACCGGGCACGTCCGCCTGCTGACGCAGATCCTCGGCGGCCTGACCATCCTGCTCGGGCTCCTGTTCGCCGGGGTCTTCGACCGGTTCTCCTTCGCGGGCCGGATCGTGCGCCCGTCCGCGCGCCCGAAGGCGGGCCTGGCCGGCGCGCCGCTGCTCGGAGTGATGTTCGGGCTCGGCTGGACTCCCTGCATCGGCCCGACGCTGACCGCCGTGCTGGCGCTGTCGGCGTCCAGCGGCACCGTCGCCCGCGGCGCCATTCTCGCCTTCGTCTACGCTCTCGGCCTCGGCATCCCGTTCCTGTTCGTGTCGCTCGGCTTCCAGGCCGCCATGCGCGCCTTCGCCTTCGCCCGGCGGCACGCCCGCCTCGTGACCAGGATCGGCGGCGCCATGCTGGTCTGCGTGGGCCTGCTCGAGGTCACCGGAGCGTGGTCCACCTTCATGGCGTGGCTGCAAACCCACTGGGTCAGCGGCTACCAGCCCCCCCTCTAGCCGAGCGGATCGGGCTAGCCCCGCGGACGGGGCCCGCGCCGCTCCCGCCCGTCGCCGCTCCCGCCCGTCGCCCTGTGCCCATCCCGCCGGACCACACGAGACAAACCAGACATTTCGCTGTCGCTCTCGACCGACTTCCGTGATTGTGGATCACTACTACCCCCCAGCGGGTAGTAGTGATCCACAATCATGAGTTTCAAGTTATCCACAAGACGCAGGAAGAGTTATCCACAGGGAGACGATGGGTCTCGCAGCCGGGCGGTGAGCTGCGTCAGGGTGGAAGGCGTGGCAGACAAACGCAGTTCCACCTGGCGTAATCAGGTTCAGTTCCAGTCCGGCGTCGTCTCCAGGCAGCAGGCATACGAGGCGGGTTTCACTGCTAAGGCCATCGACTGGCGGCTCCGCTCGGGAGCATGGCGACGCCTGCATACCGGGACCTATGCGACCTTTACCGGAGTTCCCTCGAGGGAGGCGAAACTGTGGGCCGCGGTGCTGCGTGCCGGGCCTGGCGCCGCGCTCAGCCACGAGACCGCGGCCGAGATCCACGGTCTCACCGACAAACCGAGCACCCGGATCCACATCAGCGTCCCAACCGAGCGCCGTCCCGGCGAGCACCGGAAGATCCCAGGCGTCGTTATCCACCGTTCCCGCGGCCTGGTGCCGGAGTGGCACGCGCCCTGGGAGTTGCCGCGAACCAGCGTGGAGGACACTGTCCTAGACCTGATCGGCGCGGCGAGGACTTTTGACGACGCTTACGGCTGGATCTCGATTGCCGTCGGCCGCCGCCGCACTACGCCTCAATCGCTCAGCAAGGCGCTCGCCGACCGCTCGAGGATACGCTGGCGATCCTGGATCGCCGATGCCCTTCAGGACGCCGCCGACGGGATTCACTCGCCGCTGGAACGCAACTACGTCCACGGAGTGGAACGCGCCCACGGTCTGCCCAAGGCAAAGCGTCAGGCCAAACGTCGTCACGGCAGCGGTAACCGGTACCTCGACAACGTGTACGAGGAGTACGGCGTCTGCGTCGAGCTAGACGGCGTCGCCGCTCACCCGGCGGAAGGGCGCTGGCGCGACACTCACCGAGACAACGCCAACCTCGTGCAGGGAACAGCAACGCTCAGGTACGGCTGGCCCGACACCACGAAGAACCGTTGCCGTACGGCCGCCGACATCGCTTCGGTCTTGCGCGGCCGCGGCTGGAAAGGCACCCTCCGCCCGTGCGGTCCGGACTGTCAGGTAACCCAGCTGCAGCAGCGCGAGCAAATGCCCATGGACTAGCAGCAGACGAGGGTGGAGCAGGCTGCGATGAACTTGGAGCGGCGGGCTGGGGAGCTAACAAATGCTGGGGAGCCGACGACGATACGCGCTAAGAGAGGACGGCGATGCGCGGGGGCTGGACGCACGCGGGGCGCGAAAAGGCGGGGGCTAGGAACGGGGTAACGAGCGGGCGGCGTGGCGTTTGGCGGAGCGCTTTGAGCGGGCGGTTACTTCGGGCTGGGGGCGGGCCCCGCTCTGGACGGCGGCCGCCTCGGCTTCCGTCACCAGGGCCTCGAACAGCCGGGGGTCGTCACCGTCCTCCGGATTCCACTGCACGCCCAGGCCGAACCGGTGTGCCTGCACCTCGACGCCTTCCACCACCTGATCGTGAGTCCACGCCACCGTGAGGAGCCCGTTGCCGATCCTTTCGATCGCCTGATGATGCGCGGCGGGCACCTGCGCGGATTCGCCGAGCACGCGGCCGAGCTTGCTCGCGGCGCTGATCTGCACCGTGTGGATGGTCATCTTGACCGGGTCCGGCCGGTGGCTCTCGTTACCGAGGCGGTCGGGCAGGTGCTGGGTGAGGGTCCCGCCGCGGGCTACGTTGAGTATGTGCAGGCCGCGGCAGACCGCGAGAAACGGAAGATCGGCGTCGATCGCCGCCCGCGTCAAGATCAGCTCGAACCGGTCCCGCCTGTGGTCAGGCAGGTCGGTCTGCTCGTGCGGCGCCTCGTCGTACAGCGAGGGGTCGACATCCCGCCCGCCGGTCAGCACCAGGCCGTTGAGCCCGGCGATCAGCACGGGCACCGAACTCGCGGGGACGGGCGGCAGTATGACCGGCGTTCCCCCCGCGCGCTCGACGGCTCGCGTATAGCTCACCGGCGAGACAACGGCCTCGCGAATCCAGTTGCCCCACCGAGCGGCCTCAAGCTCGCCGGTGATGCCGATGATCGGCCGGCCCATCCGTCCTCCTGCACGTAAGGTTTCCAGTGCCCATAATGGTCCATCACGCCCACGCAGGGCCTGTCCACCCGTAAAAATCTCCCGCGCCGGTTAAACCCGACTTGCCGGAAATCGATTGTGACGTTCTGCTGCTGGTACGACGCTGTGAGTGTGGTGATGTCCGCAGGCGACGAGTCGGCGTACCAAGCCGAAGGCTTACCAAGCCGAAGGCTTTCCCGCGCCAAACGGCCCTGGCGATGCCCACCCCACTCCTGCACAGGTCTCATTCTGGCTGCTCGAGCCTGCCGCTGATGCGGCAATGACATACTTCTACGGTCGGCTCTTCGCGATGGACACCGAAATCAGGGCCATGTTCCCGGCCGCCATGGATGTCCAACGTCAACGTTTCTTCCAGGCCCTGACCCGAATCGTCGCTGGTCAGGACGACCGCGATCCGCCTCATCCACTACGACCTGAGCAGCCAGGCGGTCTAGTCACGCAGGACCCGGCTTACCTCAGATACGTGCCGAAGAAGGCGAGGATCCGCTGCCACGCGTCCTCGGCCGCCTCCGGCTTGTAGTCCATCTGCGCCACGGCCGCCAGCGGCGCGAGCAGCGGCGGCTTGCGGCTCATGAAACTATGCCCGGCCCCCGGGTAGACCTTCACGTCATGCGGCACGCCCAGCGCGGTCAGGGCGGCCTCGAGTCGCTTCGGCTGCGCGGAGCCCATCGGGTCCCTGGTGCCATAGCTCGCGACTACCGGGCACGAACCCGCGAGCACCCGCTCGGCGTCCTTGGGGACGTCTCCGTAGTTGACGGAAGCGGCGGAGTACTTCCCCCGCGGCGCGCAAAGCAGCGCGAACGCGCCGCCCATGCAGAACCCGATCACACCCGTCTGTCCGGTGCTGTCCACCCGCTTGGCTAGCAGGTCGCGGGCCGCGTCCAGCGCGTCGAAGGCGGGTCCGGAGCCTGCGTGCAGCTGCCGGAACGCGCTGCGGAGGCAGCGCACCCACGAGGCACCGGCGTACAGGTCAGGCGCCAGGGCGAGATAGCCCTCGGCCGCCAGCCGGTCCGCATGGCTCCTGATGTCGGAGTTCAGCCCGAACGCCTCGTGAATGACCACGACGCCCGGCCACGGGCCGGTGCCGGCGGGAACCGCCAGATAGCCCCGCGTCGGCGGGATGGAAACATCAGGCACGGATCACACCTTTCGCCACCCGGGGACCCAGGTACCGTCGGTCACCGCGTAGTCCCCGAACAGGGCGGGCGCCTCCGCCCGCATGAGCTCGCCGATCTTGTTGAATACCAGGCGGATCTCCTCTTCGGCCCCCTGGTCGGTTCGCGCCTCGATGGTGTGCCGCAGCGTGCGGATATTCGCCGTCCATACCAGCCCGGTCGCCAGTCCCTCGGGCGCGAACCGGCGCATGAACGAGGTCTTGGCCTTCTTCTCGTGCATCTTGGTGTCGTCGTCGTCCAGTCCGAAGTGCCCGGCCATCCACTGCTGGAACTGCTCGAGCTCGGCCAGCAGCGCCGTCGCCCGCTTCATCAGCTCGGCGTCCTGCTGCGCCCACTCGGGGAACCAGAACGGCAGCTCATCGAGCCGGACGTAACGCAGCGACTCCTGCGAGACCGCCGTGCCCGGCCGGTGGCGGACGATCTCGTGGGTGAAGACGCGGCTGACATTGTGCAGGACGAAGGTGAAGCTGACGTGCTCGAGTACCGAGCCGTGCTGCTGCCTCAGGATGTTCTGCAGGTAGGCGTCCTGGTCGTCGCGTACCTTCCGGACGTTCGGGTTGAGCCCCGGCTCCCACGAGCGGTAGCACATCTTCCCGGCGAACTCCGCGAGGTCCTGCGCGTCGTTGCCTAGCTGGTCGCGATCGACCCGCTCCAGCCAGCGCTCGCCGCCCACCTCGCGCAGGTAGGCGGCCATCGCGTCGTAGTCGACCTGGGGCCGTGCGACCAGGAAAACCTCGGGTTCTACGCTCCTCATGCACAGCACAGTAACAACAGCGTCCCTGGCGAAGCGCTCAGTCAGGAAATGACACGCTCCCGGGCACGGCACAGCTCCAGGACGCTGCCGATGATCTGGTGACCGCACCGCCCGGAGGCGGTCAGGATCGACTCGGGGTGGAACTGCACGGCCCAGCGTCCGGCCTGCTCGTCCTCGATCGCCATCACCACGTCGGCCCCGTCCGGCGAGGCCTCATCCGGCGAATCCTCATTCGGCGAACACAGCGTCGCGGTCACGCTGAACCCGCCGTGGACCTGCCCGGACCGCGCGTACAGGCTGTGGTACCGGCCCGCGGTGAACTGGGCGGGCAGTCCGGTGAGCAACGCTCCCCCGGACACCCGGACCAGGCCCGGCTTGCCGTGCGCGGGCTCGGGCAGCAGGGACAGCTCTCCCCCGGCGTGCTCCACCATGGCCTGCAGGCCCAGGCAGACTCCGAAGACCGGCAGGTGCCGCCCGTACAGCTCGTCGAGCAGTGCCGAGCACCCGAAGTCGGACGGCCGTCCCGGACCGGGCGACAGCACGACCAGGTTGGGCGCGTAGGAGTCGAGCAGCGTCGGCGAGAACCCGAACCGCAGCGTGCTCACCTCGGCGCCCTCCTGCCGGAAGTAGTCGCCGAGCGTGTGCACGAACGAGTCCTGATGGTCGACGAGCAGGACCCGGGGCTGGTAGTCCCGTGCGGCGGCGAACAGCCCGGCGGGCTCCGCCGCCTGGGCCGTGCCCTCGGCGAGCCTACTGGCCTCTTCCAGGGTTTCCAGCAGGGCGCGGGCCTTGATGTGGGTCTCTTTTTCCTCGGCTTCCGGCACCGAGTCGTACAGCAGCGTGGCGCCCGCGCGGACGGCCGCGACCCCGCCGGTGATATGCGCAGTCCGCAGCGTAAGCCCGGTGTTCATCGAGCCGTCGAAGCCGATCTTGCCGACGGCGCCGCCGTACCAGCGGCGGGGGGTCTCCTCGTGGTCCTCGATGAACTGCATGGCCCAGGTCTTCGGCGCGCCGGTGACGGTGACCGCCCACATGTGGGTCAGCAGCGCGTCGAACGCGTCGAACCCCGGCCGCAGCTTGCCCTCGATGTGATCGACGGTGTGGATGAGGCGGCTGTACATTTCGATCTGCCGCCGACCGATCACCCGGACGCTGCCCGGGACGCAGATGCGCGCCTTGTCGTTGCGGTCCACGTCGGTGCACATGGTCAGCTCGGATTCCTCCTTGGCCGAGCCGAGCAGGGTGGCGATGTTGGCGGCATCCTCCAGCGGCCCCTCACCGCGGGCGATCGTGCCCGCTATCGGGCAGGTTTCCACCCGGTCCCCGGTGACCCGGACGTACATCTCGGGCGACGCGCCGACCAGGAACTCTCCCTCGCCCAGGTTGAACAGGAACTCATAGGGGGCGGGGTTGCGCTGCCGCAGCAGCTCGTAGAACGCGGCCGGCGACGCGCACCGCCCGTAGAACACGTGTCCCGGGGTGACTTCGAACAGGTCACCGCACGCGAATCGCTCCCGCGCCTGCGCCACGACCTGCGCATAGGTGCCGGGCTGCGGAGGCTTGGGCAGGTCTTCTGGCCGAACGGGCAGTGGTGCTCCGGCCCGGCCGGTGCTTGCGGTGCGGCGGTCGAAGTACGCGGTCGAGCTGCCCTCGAACTCGAACTCGTAGGAGTACCTGACCGCCTCCTCGCGCATGCGGTCAAGCACCCAGATCTCGTCCGGCAGATGCAGGACCAGGTCACGCTGGCCGGCCGGACGGTCAAGGCGCAGCTGCACCGGTTCGAACTGGAACGCCAGGTCATAGCCGAACGCTCCGTAGAGCCCGAGATGCGGGTCCGCGCACCCGAATGCCGCCGCGACTTCCCGCAGCGCGGTGAAGACGGTCGGCCTGCGGCTGCGCTCCTCTTCGGTGAACTCCCGGTCGGTCTCGGCGATGACGACGGAGACCTGATCCTGGCCGGTGTCCTCGTGCGGTGCGTCCTCGTCGCCGGCCCGGGGCAGCGCCGCGCGGAGCAGGGCCGCGCGGATCACCGGCAGCAGCACGCAGCCGCGGTCGTTCAGGGCCCGCGCGGTCACCCGCCGACCGACGGCGATGATCTCCACGCACGGGTCGGCGTAGGCCATGTGCCAGCGGCTGTAGCGTCCCGGGTACTCCATACCGGAGCTCATCACGCCGCCGCGGCGCTCATCCACGAGCGCCGCGATCCGGCCGAGCTCGGCGGGGTCAAATGGCGTGGCGGTGCGGGTGACCCGCACACCGCCGCGGGTCAGTAGATCCGTACGTTGGGAGTCCACGGTGGCCCCTCAGGTTTCTGGCCCTGGCGACGACCGGGAAAACAAAAGCGGCCGCCGGATCCCTGGGCGGTCGCTGCTAAATCTGACTGTGTCGCGAAACACGCCGCCTACGGGCGGCGCCACCACTGAAGGCCGGGAGTTCGCGTCACGTGCCATAGCGTAGCGGATCCCCCCGCCCGCCGCCACCGGCCCGCCGGGGTAAAGCCGCGGGTCTAGGACGGGCAGGCCGGGTGGAGTTCCGGCATGCGCCAGGCGGTGGCCGCGGCCGCGATCACCCCGGCCGCCCGGCGCAGCCCGGGCTGGGCCTCGCTGTCCGGCCCGGGCGAGCGGCCGGCCAGGAACGCCTCGACCATCCGCTGGACGGAGACCTTGCCAAGCAGGCCGCCGTGGAAGGCTTCGATGAAGATCACGTTCTGCGGCCAGGAGCACGCGGGCAGCGTGACCGCGTTGGCGAGCGGTACGACCGCGAGCCAGGGCAGGCCCCGGTCACGGCTGATGAGGTCGAAGTAGCTGGCCCCGACCTCGCTCACTGAGTAGATCAGCGCCTGCGCTCCGGCGCCGCCGTACGGAGACATGCCGCCGATCAGGTCGTTCAGCGTCAGCAGCGCCTCGCCGGGGACGGTATCGGCTGCCTGGCCGACCTGGTTGGGGTCGACGATGGGACTGAGCAGCACCACCGACCTGACGGGGACATGGGGGTGCCGGGCCAGCATCGCGTACAAGCCCAGGGTGCCCTCGCTTTCCGCGACGATGTCGACGGGCGCTTGAGCCTGCTCGTACAGCTTCTCCACCTGGACGGCCATCTGGTCGCCCAGCGCCTGGATCGACAGGTCCCCCGCCCGGCGGTAGGGGATCGGCTGGCCGGCGCGGTCCAGGCCCAGATAGGAGAACTGGCGCACGAGCATGCCGGGCTCCGCGGCCTGCAGCGTGTTGGCGTCATTGCAGCAGTTCGACCCGAAGCCCCCGACCACCAGCACCGCGCCCCGGGCCCGGGACTCCGTCCCGCTGACCTCGGTTACCGTTCCGCCAGGCCCGGTGGCCTTGACGTCGCTCGCGCCTGCGGGCGCCACGGGTGAAGAAGGGCGGCTGGCGTCGGCGACCACATCGCTGGTTCCTACGCCGAAGCGCACGGTCCCGGTGAACGTCAGGCGGGCCAGCCCCACGACGAGGGCCAGGACCAGCACCGCCGCCAGCGGCGCCACCGGTATCCAGCTGGTCCGCCGCAGCAGTGCTAGCCCGGGGAGACGACCCGCCGGAACTCCCCGGGCCCCCCTTGCTATCGCCGCGGCGGTCAGGCCGTACCAGGCGCGGGCGTTAATGAGGCCAGCCAGTCCGGCCACGGCCACCGCGGCGACACTGTCGAGGCGGATCATCAGCACCGAGGCCGCGGACAACACGGCGAAGGTGGCGAGCAGCCAACCCGCGGTGCGCACCGGGGGCAGCCGCCGCCACCAGGCCTGACCCACGCCCCCCTGACTCAGGGCCAGCGCGGTGCCGAGCATGATAGGCACGGCGGCCAGGTATGGCCAGGAAAACGGGACCAGGGCGACACCGAACATCAGCGTCACCACCGGTGACATCACCAGCCACACCAGGATGGTCAGGACGGCGCACGACAGGACGGACGCGACGAAACGAGGCCTCTCCAGACCCGATTCGCCGATATCGGCCGCGCGCGGCCAGGCCAGCATCACGAGAACGGCGTCGATGGCCGAACGGGCCAGCAGGAGCAGCACGAGCACGCCGGTGAACCCGAGCCAGGACTGGTTGAACGCGAACACCCAGCGCAGGTCGTGATAAGCCGCAAGCGGCGGCAGCGCGGTGACCTGCGGCGCCAGCGGCCTGGCGCGGGGCGCGAGGAACGAGAGCACGGCGGCCTCGGCCATCGCGCCCCCCGCCGAGAACGCGATAAGACCCCGGTGCCGGAGGAATCCTCCGGCCACACGCGCCTTCCGCATGCCATTGCCCCCGCTTCGGCTGGTTCAGCCTAACGCGCCGCAATTGCGGCGTGACAACAGGCCGCAGGCTAAACGGAGACATCCTCCGGAGCCCGTTATCCGGTTTAACCGAGCGCTACGGACGGTTATGCCCGCCCCGAAGCGGCATTTCGGCGGAAATCCCGCGCCTCGGCCACGCCTCGCGGTCACGGGTGACGCGTCGGCCGGCACAGTGACAGCCGGCACAGTGACAGCCGGCACAGTGACAGCCGGCACAGTGACACATGAACCGGCCAGGACCGGCACGGCAGAACGTTAACCGGCTAGATGATCAGAACTCGAATCCGCCTGGGCGGCCGTTACGGTCGGCGAGCAGGCCGGCCAGGGTGGAGACGGCGATCTCGGGCGGCGTCCTCGAGCCGATGTTCAGGCCAATCGGCCGGTGCACGCGGGCGATTTCACCCGCCGGGACACCTAGCTCGGTGAGCATCTCCACGTGGGGCCCGACGTGGTGCGGGTTCCCCATGATCCCGACCCACCGGGCCTTGGTGACCAGCGCGTCGCGGAGCATGACGCCGAGCTCGGGCCGGTGATGGTCGGTGACGACCACGTCAGCGGAGCCGTCGAGATCTTCGGGGATGGCTGGGAGCAGGGGGAACCCCAGGGCCGCGGCGCCGGCCGCCCGGGACTCGTCAGGCTCGAGCAGTATCCCGCGGTACCCCAGGTCCGCCCCGTATCTGAGCAGGTAACCGGCGACCGGTGAGGCGAAAACCGCGACCAGCGTGCGCTCCCCCGCGGCACCCGCCACGGTGGCTCTGGCTCCGGTCGCGGTGGCCGGGATGACGGGGCTGTGCGCCACCGCGCAGGCCGAGTCTTCGTCGTGCTGATGCGTGTGCTCAGTCATGACAGTTAGTTTCCCGCGCCACGGCGCGCGCCGCCAATCGCCCGGGCGCGAAGCGATGGGTATCGTTCCTGACGTGATCTCCCGTGACGATATCCGCAGCACCTACGAAACGATCCGGCCTTTCATCCGCCGGACACCGGTGATCCAGGCCGATCTCAGCGACCTCGACGCCTCGCGGATGGCCCTGCCCGCCGTGACGCTCAAGCTCGAGCAGCTGCAGTGCGCAGGGTCGTTCAAGGCCCGCGGCGCGTTCGCCAACCTGCTGCTGCGTGACGTGCCCGCCGCGGGCGTCGTCGCGGCTTCGGGCGGCAACCACGGCGTGGCCATCGCCTACGCGGCCCGCCGACGCGGCGTGCCCGCCAAGATCTTCGTGCCAACGGTGTCCGCCCCGGCCAAAGTAGAGCGCATCCGCTCGCTCGGCGCCGACCTGATCGTGACCGGTGAGCGGTACGCCGACGCGCTGGCCGCCGCCCGGGCCTGGGTGGAGAGTTCGGGGGCGATGAGCGTGCACGCTTTCGATCAGCGAGAGACCCTCCTCGGCCAGGGCACCCTGGCCCTCGAGCTGGCCGGGCAGGCGGGCGACCTGGACACGGTGCTGGTGCCGGTCGGCGGCGGCGGGCTGATCGCGGGCATCGCCGCCTACTTCGGCGGCACCGTGCGCGTCATCGGAGTGGAGCCGGACGGCGCGCCCACCCTGACCTACGCCCGGGCCGAGGGCGCCCGCCGACGCCCCGGCCGGCAGCGTCGCGGCGGACGCGCTGGCCCCGCGGCGCGTGGGCGAGCTGGTGTTTCCCATCACCCAGTCCTTCGTCGAGGACGTGGTGCTCGTCGATGACGCCTCGATCCTGGCCGCGCAGCAGGCCCTGTGGCAGGCGCTCAGGATCGCCGCCGAGCCTGCCGCCTCGGTCGGCATCGCGGCCCTGCTCAGCGCCGCCTACAAGCCGGCCCCTGGCGAGCAGGTCGCGGTCGTGATCAGCGGCGCCAACATGGCGCCGTCGCAGCTTGGCTGACGCAAAGCTGAGCGATGCGTAGCCCGCACTGGTCTTCATGCGGGACACTTGGTGACTGTGCGGTTCGTATTCACGCCTCCCGCCGACCACGCGGCGGGACTGCTCACCCTCCCGTGGTCTGAGCCGCTGGCGCAATGGCAGGATGAGCGGCTCGTCGAGATCCGCCAGCGCGGCATCTCCCGGCACGTGGTCCGCTTCGTCTACGACGACGGCGTGCTCTACGCGCTGAAGGAGCTGAGCGAGCGGCTGGCCCGGCGCGAGTACCGGCTGCTACGGGCACTGGCTGAGCTCAACATTCCCGCGGTCGAGGTAGTCGGGATCGCGGTCGACCTGGCTGACAAGCCGCCGGGAGGATCCGACTCAGACGCGGTTCTTGTCACCAAGTTCCTCAGCTACGCCACGACGTACCGGGCGGTGTTCTCGCACCCGCGCGGCATGACGGCCACCGACGGCCTCCTGGACGCGCTGGTGGAACTGCTCGTCCGGCTGCACCTGTCCGGGTTCTTCTGGGGCGACTGCTCGCTGTCCAACGCGTTGTTCCGGCACGACGCGGGCAAGCTGGAGGCGTACCTGGTCGACGCGGAGACCAGCGAGCAGCATCCGGCGCTGACCGACGGGCAGCGACAGTGGGACGTCGATCTGGCCACCGAGCGCATCTTCGGCGAACTGCTCGACCTGCAGGCAGGCGACATGCTCCCGCCCGAGGTCGATCCGATCGACATCTCCGACCAGCTCCGGCAGCGGTATGAGTCACTGTGGCAGGAGCTGAACCGCGAGGAGATCCTGAAACCCGAGGAGCAGCGGTACAAGATCGCTGAGCGCCTGCACCGGCTGAATGAGCTCGGCTTCGACGCCGAGGAGGTCGAGCTGATCAGTACCGGCGACGGCAACAAGCTGCGGCTGAAGACCCGGGTCGCGGAAGCCGGCCACGACTCCAGGCAGCTGTTCCTGCGGACCGGGATCGACGCGGGCGAACACCAGGCGCGCCGGCTGCTCAACGACATCGCGGGCTTCCGTGCCTGGCTGGAGCAGAAGCAGGGCCGTCCGGTCTCGGAGGTGGTGGCGGCCAACCGGTGGCTGGAAGAGGTGTACGACCCCGTCATCGCCGCGATCCCGGAAGACCTGCGCGGCCGGCTGCCCCCGGCGGAGATCTTCCACGAGATCCTCGAACACCGCTGGTACATGTCGGAGGCGGCGGGCCGCGACGTCGGTACCACCACCGCCGCCAAGGACTACATCAAGAAGGTCCTGCCCGACGCACCTGAGCCGCTGGAGCCCGCCGAACTGGTGGACTCCGCCCGCCCCCTAGCCGAGGACGATTCACTCGCCGCCGCTGATTAGGTCTCTGCCTGATTAGCCCGGGCCGGGAGCAGGTGCATGAGCTCGGCGGCGATGGTATCCAGCGGCTGGCTGCTGCCCTCGGCGCGGCACAAGATCAGCGCGCCTTCCATCCCGGCCAGCGCGGCCAGCGCGATCGGCCCGGCGCGGTGCTCGGGTACCCCCGCCTGAGTGAGCCTTGCCGCCAGCCGGGCGGTCCAGGAGCCGAAGGCCGCGCGGACGGCCTCGATCAGGTCGCCGCCGGCCTCGCCCGCGCCGATCGCGACGCCGGCCACCGGACAGCCGGAGGTTCCCCCTGACGCCAGCACCGACTGACGCCACAAGCCGAAGAAGCACTCAAGCACGTCGGCCGGGGTGCCCGCCGGGCAGGAGTCAAGATGTCCCAGGATCTGATCGGAGGTCCAGCCGATCGCGTCCTCGGCCAGCTGCCGCTTGCCACCCGGGAAGTGGTGGTAGATCGAGCCGCGGGGCGCGCCGCTGTCTTCGAGCACGTCGGTAAACGAGGTTCCGCTCAGCCCGCGTGCACCTATGAGGGAGGCGGCGCTGCGGATCATGCTCGCCCGGCTGCTGGTACTCATGATCGATGTGTACGCCGTCGAGGGAACGCATCGCAACCGGCATGACCCGATGACGGCAGGAGCCTACCGCGACTCGGACTGGAAGCGATCGGCTTCAGGGTCCTGGCCCGGCATCCCGGTCGCGCGGCCGGCCGCTTCGGCCGGGGCTTCCTGGCGTCCCCGCTTGAGCCCGCGCAGCGCCACCAGGGCCGCGACCGCCATGATCCCGGCCATCACGTAGAACACCTCCCGGATGCCGCCGGCGAAGTCAGCGCGGATGAAGGCGGGGATGGCGGCGGCGTTTCCGCTCCCGCCTTGCAGCTGGGCGATCTTCGCCGCCTGAGCTGACGCCGCGCCCTGCGCCAGGCCCTTCGCGACGAGCGAGGAGGTTATGTGGGACCGGAACGCGGAGATCAAGATGGTGCCCAAGATGGCGAAGCCGAGGCTGGCGCCGTAGTTGCGGACGGTCTGGGTGATGCCGGTGGCCTCGCCGTAGGAGTAGCGGGACGCGCGGTTCACCGCGTCGGTGTTGGCCTGGCCGAGCATGAGTCCCATGCCCGCCCCGGCTATGACGATATAGATCACCTGGGCGCCGACGTGCAGGTCGGTTACCTTCCCGGCCCACAACGCGAACCCCACCGCCGCGAGCGCGCTGCCGAGCACCACCGGCCGCTTGGCCCCGACCCGGTCCAGCAGCCGGCCGCCGATCTGCGCGAAGACCACGAAGCCGAGGAAGAAGTACAAGATCAGCAGGCTGGACGTGGTGGCCTTCTCGGCCAGGGCGACCTGCCCGTACACGCTGGCGAAGAAGAACACCGGGATGAACGCCATCATGGCGATGCCGAGGATGACGTTCTCCACCAGGAACGTCTGGTTTTCGAAGATGCGCACGTTCATCAGCGGTGATTCGGTCCGGCGCTCGACGAAGTAGAAGACGACGAGCAGCACCACGCCCGCGGCGATGCACACTTCGATCGCCGGATTGCCCCAGCCCCACAGGGCCGACTGCTGGAAGCCGAACACGCTCAGGCCCACGCCGCTGACGATCAGGGCCAGGCCGCGGTAGTCCATCGGCGCGGGACGATGGTCGTCAGCGGGCTTGGAGACGGCGATCAGGGCCAGGGCGATGAGGGCGACAGGAACGTTGATCCAGAAGATCGCCCGCCAGGTCCACTCGATCAGGTAGCCGCCCGCGATCGGGCCCACGGCGGTCAGGGCCCCGGCCACGCCGAAGAACAGCGCGAGCGCGCGACCGCGGGAGTGCAGCTCGAACGTCTGCACCACGATAGCCAGCGCGGCCGGGAACATGATCGCCCCGCCCAGGCCCTGCACCGCCCGGAACGTCACGAGCCACGCCTCGGCGAGGCCGCCGGCCGGCGTCAGGCCACACAGCACCGAGGAGCAGGCGAAGATGATCACCCCGAGTACCACCATCTTCCGGGGCCCTACCGTGTCCGCCAGGCGGCCGCCGAAGGCGAAAAACGCCGCCAGCGCCAGCAGGTAGGCGTTGATCCCCCACTGCATGCCGCTGCTGGACAGGCCCAGAGCATGCTGGATCGTCGGCGCGGCGATCGACACGATGGTCTGGTCGATGAAGGTCATCGAGACCGCGAAGATCATCGCCGCCAGGACCAGGCTCTTACTCCTGCCACCGGCGGTAGTGCTGGCGCTCATCATGTCCCCCCAGTTCGAGCCGCGTACTAGCAGGCTCTCAGTCTCGGGTGTCGCTGTCCATCAGTCATCGGTTAAATGACTGCGAACACAGCTCACCATCTCAGTCCGGACCGGCTGCGGGCCCGCGCCGCGCCCAGCACGCCGCAGCCATCTCGGGGGCAGTGCCACTGCTTCCGTTTCAGGGCCCGGAGGTCGCGCCGGCGGCTCTCGCCCTGACGTTCGCGACCGCGGCAGACAGCGTGATGACGTTCGCCATCTTGTCCGCGAGGCCCTGATTCGCCGCACCGGCAGCGCACTCGTGATCGCTATCGGCGTCCGCCATCAGCGGTCCGGGTTGAAGTGAAAGGTGACAACTCCGGCAATTGATAATTGACCATGGCAATCACTGGTTGCGTCATCAAATATCGACCTGGAATGGGTGATGAGTTTCCCGCGCGACCGCTGCCAGAAATCGCGGGGGAATATGACAGTGCACCAGATGTCCGCACGGCCCCGGCCGTGAGCGGCATTATGGCGAAGGGCGATGGCCGGCGGCTAGCCGCCGATGGCCGACATCGACCTGGCCGGCTGAAGGAAGCCGGGATCGTTGATGCCGTGGCCGGGCAGCTTGATCGCGACGGCGCGGCGCCAGATCGCGGCGAGCTGGTCGTCGTCCGCGCCGGAGCGCAGCGGCGCCCGCAGATCGCTTTCTTCGCGCGCGAACAGGCAGTTGCGGACCTGGCCGTCCGCCGTCAGCCGCACTCGGTCGCAGGCCCCGCAAAACGGCCTGGTCACTGAGCCGATCACGCCGACCTTACCGGGACCCCCGTCGATCACGAACGTCTCAGCGGGCGCCGCTCCGCGGGCGTCCGGATCGTCGGGGGTAACAGAGAACTCGGCTGACAGGGCGGCCAGGATCTCATCGGCCGTCACCATGTCCGCGCGCCGCCAGCCGTGCTGCGCGTCCAGCGGCATCTGCTCGATGAACCGGAGCTGATATCCGCGCTCCAGGCAGAACCGCAGCAGCGGCCCCGCCTCATGATCGTTCACGCCGCGCATCAGGACCGCGTTCACCTTGACCGGAGTCAGCCCCGACGCGGCCGCGGCCGCCAGCCCCGCCAGCACGTCCGGCAGCCGGTCCCGCCGGGCCAAGGTCGCGAATGTCTCACGGGACAAGGTGTCCAGCGACACGTTGACGCGGTCAAGTCCGGCTTCCCGCAGCGGCCGCGCCAGCCGGGCCAGCCTGATCCCGTTCGTGGTCACCGAGATCACCGGACGCGGGCGCAGCGCGGCCGTCGCCGCGACGATAGCTTCCAGACCGGGACGCAACAAAGGCTCACCGCCGGTAAGGCGGACCTCGGTGATACCCAGTTGCCGTACCGCGATCCCGATCAGGCGAATAAGCTCCGCATCGGTCAGCAGAGCCGAGCCAGGCAGCCAGTCAAGTCCCTCCGGGGGCATGCAATAGGTGCAGCGAAGATTACACCGGTCGGTCAGTGACACGCGCAAATCCGTTGCGACACGTCCAAATGCGTCGGCCAGCAAGCTGTCAGCTCCGCCCTCGGGGCTAAAGGGGATTCCCGGAATTACAGCCTACGTCCTGGCCTCCGAAAAGAACGCTTCTCGCCAGCCTGCGCTCCGCTATCCTGAGCTCCTATGGCAACCAATAATTGCGCGCAGCAATCTATTAATGCATGACAAGGGCAGGCTACGAGGCGACGAGCGCATCGGTGAGCGCGTTGATGCCCGCCAGGTTCCCGGCGAGGTCAGCCGGGAGATGGTGCCGGACGGCGAGCGCGGCCGGAGAGTAGTACGAGACCGTGGTCTGCCCATCGTCGTCCCATACCAGTACTTTGAGCGGCAAGTCCAGCGCGGACAGCGGCGCCGCCGCCATTACCGGGGTGCCCCCCGCCGGGCTGCCGAAGATCACCAGCGTGGTCTCCCGGAGGGAGAGCCCCACCTGGCGGGCCTCGGCGGCCTGATCGATCACGGTGAAAATCTTCATTCCCTTCGCGCTGATCATGCCGGTGAGCGTCGAGACGGTATCCGCGACCGAGCGTCGGCTGAGCTTGGTCACGATATCGGCCTCGTTCATGGTCGTGCCTTCGGTCATCACTGTCTCCTTGGCCAGCTGGCTATTACCCCGCGGGGTAAGCCCGGATGAAGTCGGCGATCACGGCGCCGAGCCGTTCACCCGCATCTTCCTGCAGGAAATGACCGGCTCCGGTGATCACGGGATGATCGATTCCCGCCGCGCCAGGCACGGTCTGCTTCAGCACAGGCCCCATCGGGCCGGTGATGGGATCACGATCGCTGAACGCGACCAGGAAGGGCTTGTGCCAGGTGGCTAGCTGACGCCAGGCGGCCCGGTTGGCCGCTGAGGCCGGGTCATCGGGAGACGTCGGGACCAGCTGAGGCATCGCGCGGACGGCCGCGGCGAAGGACGCGTCGGGGAACGGCGCCTCGTAGGCGGCCAGGACCTCCGGTGACAGCCGCGTCTGGCAGCCGGCCTGCACCAGCCGGGACACGCTCAGCGTGGGTGCGGTGCGGACGGTCTCGCGGAACCGCAGCCAGACATCGGGCATCGGCTGGTCACCCGTGGGCAGCCCCGTGTTGGCCGCCACCACCCGGGCGAAACGATCCGGGTGCTCGGCGACCAGCCGCAGCCCGAGCAGGCCGCCCCAGTCCTGCCCGACAATGGTCAGGCCGTGCAGGTCAAGCTGGTCGAACGCGAGCCCCCGGATCCACTCCACGTGCCGCGCGAAGCTGTGATCACCGGGTTCGGCCGGCTTGTCCGACCGGCCGAACCCGGCTAGGTCCGCCGCGACAGCGCGCAATCCCGCGTCCGCGAGTACCGGCAGGACCTTTCGGTACAGGAACGACCAGCTCGGCTCGCCATGAAGCAGGAGCACCGGCTCGCCATCGGCAGGCCCGGCCTCCACGTAGGCTAGCCGCAAGCCGCCGACCTCGGCGTACTTGGGCTGGTACCCGAAGTCGGGCAGGCCAGCGAACCGCTCCTCGGGCGTGCGCAGCACTTTCATGCCGCCATGCTGCCACGAATGCCGTACGGCCGGGCCAGATCACATCCCGCGGCAGGCAATGGAAGAGCCCTGGCCGGTAACCGGCCAGGGCTCTCGCTACGTGCGGCTAGGCGAGGCTACGGCACTTTCCAGTGCTGGTTGCTGCTGTTGTGGCAGGTGTAGACGATGAGCTGAGTGCCGTTACGGGTCGAGTACGCCGGGTCGTCCAGGCAGAGCTTGTAGCCCTGCGCGTTATTGACGAGCTCGCCGTTGGCCATGTCAGTCCAGAGCTCGTTCTTGGCGTGGTTGCAGGTGTACATGATCACCTTGCTGCCGCTGCCGCCGGAACGCTGGTCGTTCGCGCAGGCGCCGTTGTGGATCAGTTCGCCATTGCTGTACGTCCACTTCTGGGCCTTGTCGTTGCTGCACGACCAGGTCTGGACCTTGGTCCGGTTGGCGGAGCTGTTACCCGCGGCATCGAGGCACTTGCCGTCGTAGCCCTTGATCTCGTACCCGCTCGTGGTGGGGGAGGAAGAAGTCGGGCTGGGCGACGGGCTCGCCGCGGTCGTGTATGTCATCGCGACGCTGAGGGCGTTGGTGGCATCGGTGGTGGGCAGGCTCACGGTCGCGGACACGTTACAGGAAGCCGGGGCGGCGAAAGCCAGCACCAGGGGGACGCTCAGCGGCGTGGTCCCGGACGTACCGCCCGAGGTCGCGGCCGCCGAGCCGCTGGTCGGCGTGCAGGTAGCCGACCAGGTAACGGTGGCCGTCCCGTTGACGGTAGCGGTCGCGGCGACCGTGACCGACGTCGGCGCGGTGATCGTCTCCGCCACGGTACAGTTCGCGGCCGCGCCGGAGCCGTTGCAGAAGCCGGCCACGTTCGCGTGGGCGATCGTCATGGTCGCGGTGAGCGCCCCGGCCGTGAGCAGGCCGGTCACGACCGCGTAAACGGCGGTACGCCGTGATCTCTGCATCATCAATTGCCTCTCAGCATCGCGTGAGTCCCCCTGGTCCCCTCTGCCTTGACGCGCCAGCGTCGGCACCGGTTTACACCAGGTTCAGGGGCTTGGCGCAAAAGACGGAGATATACGCCTGGGTAAGCGATTTAACACCGAGAAACGCGTTTACGGCCTATTGGCCAATTCGGCGTAGAGATCCGCGGTCTGGGCGGCGATAGCGGGCCAGCCGAATTCCGCGACCGCGCGCTTACGGCCCGCCTGGCCCATCGCCCGCGCCCGGGCGGGGTCGCTCAGCAGCGCGTTGAGGGCGACCGCGAGCGCCTCGGGATCGCCTGGCGGGACGAGCAGGCCGGTCTCGCCGTCGGCGACGACCTCGGGGATCCCGCCGGTCCGGGACCCCGCCACGGCGGTCGCGCACGCCATGGCCTCCAGGTTCACGATGCCGAGCGGCTCGTACACCGACGGGCAGGCGAACACGGTGGCGTGCGTGAGCAGCTGGATGACCTCGGCTTTGTCCAGCATCTCCGGGATCCACACCACACCGGACCTGGTGGCGCGCAGGCCCTCGACCAGTTCGGTCACCTCAGCCAGCAGCTCGGACGTGTCGGCCTGCCCGGCGCACAGCACCAGCTGCGCTTCCGGGATGAGCCTGGACGCGGCGCGCAGGAGCACCGGCACGCCTTTCTGCCTGGTGATCCGGCCGACGAAGATGACGTAGGGACGGCGAGAATCGATTCCGTACCGGTCAAGCACGTCGGTATGGGGGTCAGGCCGGTATTCGGAGGTGTCAATGCCGTTGCGTATCACCCGGATCCGTTCGGCAGAAATCTCGGGGTAAGCCGTCATGATGTCGGCCCGCATGCCGTCCGACACCGCCACCACCGCAGCGGCTGAGGTCGCCGCCGTCCGCTCGCACCAGGAAGAAACCGCGTAGCCGCCGCCCAGCTGTTCGGCCTTCCACGGCCGCAGGACCTCCAGGGAGTGCATCGTCATCACGTGCGGGATGCCGTAGAGCATGGCGGCCAGGTGGCCCGCCAGGTTCGCGTACCAGGTATGGGAGTGGACCAGCTCCGCGGACCCGACGGCGGCGGCCATCGACAGGTCGGTGGAGACGACCTGCAGCGCCTGGTTGGCGTCGGCCAGCTTGTCCCACGGCCGGTGCGCGACGGCGCCTTCGCGGTCCGCGCCCTGGCAGTGCACGACCAGATCTACCAGCGGCGCCAGCTCGCGGGCCAGGTACGTGACGTGGACGCCCGCCCCGCCGTATACCTCGGGCGGGTACTCCCTGGTCAGCAGCGCGACCTTGAGCTTGCCCGTCACGGAATGACCTCCTGGCCCTTGCCCACCACGGTGATACCGCCGGCCGACACCACGAAACCGCGCGCCCGGTCGTGGTCCTTGTCCACGCCCACCTGCGCCCGCTCGGGCACGATCACGTTCTTGTCGATGATCGCGTTCTTGACCACCGCGTGACGGCCGATCACGGTGTTGTGCAGCACCACCGACCGCTCGACCGTCGCCCAGCTGTTCACCCGCACCCCGGGCGAGAGCACGGACTGGCGCACCAGGCCGCCGGAGATGATGACGCCGTTGCTCACCAGGCTGTCGATGGCGCGCCCCACCCGGTCCCCCGCGTCGTGCACGAACTTGGCCGGCGGTACGGACGGTATGTGCGTGAGGATGGGCCAGCGGTCGTTGTACAGGTTGAAGACCGGCTGCACCGCCCACAGGTCCATGTGAGCGTCGAAGTATGCGTCGAGGGAGCCGACGTCGCGCCAGTACCCGGCGTCCTCGGGAGCCGCGCCTGGCACCTGGTTGACCATGAAGTCATACGCCTGCGCGCAGCCGTCCCTTACCAGCATCGGGATGATGTTGCCGCCCATATCGTGGCGGCTCGAATCGTCGTCGGCGTCCTTGCGCAGCGCGTCGACCAGCACGTTGGTGTCGAATACGTAGTTGCCCATCGACGAGTAGCTCATGTCCGCGTTGCCGGGCATGGGCGGCGGGTCGGCGGGCTTCTCCAGGAACGCTTCCACCGTCCGGCCGTCCCCCCCGACCTTGACGATGCCGAAGGCCGAGGCCTCATCCCTCGGCACGGGAATGGCCGCCACGGTCACCCCGGCCCCGTGGGCCACGTGGTGGTCGATCATCTGGCTGGGGTCCATCCGGTACACGTGGTCGGCCCCGAACACAACCACGATGTCCGGCTTTTCGTCGTTGATCAGGTTCATCGACTGGTAGATCGCGTCGGCCGAGCCGGTATACCACTGCGGGCCGAGCCGCTGCTGCGCCGGGACCGGTGTCACGTAGTTGCCGAGCAGCGAGCTCATCCGCCACGTGGTGGAGATATGCCGGTCCAGGCTGTGGCTCTTGTACTGGGTGAGGACGCAGATCTTGAGGATGCCGCCGTTGGCCAGGTTGGACAGCGCGAAGTCGATCAGCCGGTACAGGCCGCCGAACGGGACGGCCGGCTTGGCCCGGTCCGCGGTCAGCGGGCTCAGGCGGGTACCGGCGCCGCCGGCGAGGACGATTCCCAGAACCGACGGCTGTGTCATGTCCGCCCCTCCTCATGAACTCGCGGCCCATGCGGGCTGTCAAGAGTCATGCTCCCGCGTATCGGACGTTACAGGGAAGAGGCCGCCCGGCGGGACATGCGAATCCTGCGGCTCGATTCGCCTGGTCCGGGCCGGGTCGGTCACCTGCCAGGCCTCGCGGACCAGCACCTGGAGCGCGCCGGCCAGCGGGATGGCCAGCAGGGCCGCGACGAAGCCGCCGAAAATACCGCCGACCAGGCTGCCCAGCGAGGCGCCGACCAGGACGGCGAGCAAGACGAGCAGCGGGCTGATCTTCACCGTCTTGCTCATGATCACCGGGTTCAGGATGTGGTTCTCGACCTGGGTGTAGACGAGGAAGACGACCAACGTGATGATGCCCGCGGTAATGCTGTGGCCGAACGCGAACAGTACGGTAGGGATGCCGGCCAGGGCGCCGCCGACCAGGGGCAGGAAGTCCACCAGCCCGACCCACAGCCCCCACAGCAGGGGGAACGGCACGCCCAGGACCAGCAGCGTCACCCATACCACGATCCCGGCGATGAGCGAGGTCAGGAAGTTTCCCAGCATGTACCCGATGACCGCGCTGTTCACCTCGCCCGAGATCCGGGTGGTCGAGGCCGCGCGGGCGGGCCTCATCTGGCCGAGGATCCAGCGCCGCATCTTCGGTCCCTCGAGCAGCAGCATCAGGACCAGGACGAAGATCGTCCCGAGCTGGATGATCAGGGAGAACGCGGCCGTGCCGATGGTCAGGGCCGGCTTGCTGAGCGACTGGGCGTAGCTCACCAGCTTGGGCGTGTTCCGCTGGACCCAGTTCTCGATATGGTACTTGCGCGCCAGGTGGCCGATCCAGCCCGTGCCGTTCTGCGCGCTGGCGACATAACTCGGCAGCCGGTTGGCCAGGTGGGTGATCCCGCCCACCAGCGGGGAGCCGAACAACAGCGCCAGGCCGAGGAAGGCCAGCAGCGCCAGGATGGTGACGATGCCGACGGCGACGCCGCGGCGCCGGACTACCCGCCGCTCAAGCACGCCCACGATAGGGTTGAGCAGCACCGCGACGAAGCCCGCCACGACGATCAGCAGCAGGATGCCCCGCAGCCGGTAGAGCAGCATGGCGCCCAGGTAGGTGACCGCCACTACCGCGACGGTGGTGACGATCGTCAGCAGCGGGACCCGCCGCCGGTCCGCGGCCTTCAGCAGGCGCGCAAGCCGGCTTTCCGGCGCCGGTGCCTCGTCCGCCTGCTCCTCGTCGGTCACCCGATCGTTCACCTGACCAGCATGCCAGGTCTTGCGGACGCGGGCGTCACTCGCCTGGCTAGCGGCCGCCCGGGCTCAGCGCATTGACCGGGAGCTTGCGCGGTCCGCGGACCTGGCCACCGGACCAGGTCACGGCCGAGGGGTCGGAAAGCTCGAAGTCGGGGTAGCAGGCCAGCCACTCCTCCAGGGCCACCCGCAGTTCCATCCGGGCCAGGCTGGAGCCGAGGCACCGGTGCCTGCCGAGCCCGAAGGCGGCGTGACGGTTCTTGGCCCGGTCGAGCTGCACCTGGCCCGGGTTCTCGAAGACGTCCGGATCCCGGTTGGCGGCAGGAAACGGGAGCAGCAGCCAGTCGCCCTCTTTCAGCTCGTGCCCGTGAAAGTCGAAGTCCTTGGCGACCAGGCGCGCCATCGTGACCGGCGCGTAGGCCCGCAGGAGTTCTTCGATGGCCGTGCCCATCAGGCCCGGGTCGCTGGCCAGCCGCTGGCGGTCGCCGGGATGCCGGGCCAGGTGCCACAGCGAGGCGCCGATCGCCGACCAGGTGGTGTCGATCCCGGCGATCATCAAGAGGATCATGGTGCCGCGGACGTGCTCCCTGGTCAGCTTGCTACCACCGATCTCCGCGCCCAGCAGGAACGAGGTGAGGTCGTCCCTGGGGCGGGCGATGTGGTCCTCGATCTGAGCGTCCATGTAGTCGTCGAGTTCGCCGAACATCGCCTCCCGTTCCTCTTCGGGACGGTCGACGTCCTCGAGCACCAGGCGGATGAAGCGCCTGAAGAGGTCGGCGTCCTCCTGCGGGAATCCGAGGAACCTGACGATGACCCGTACCGGAATGTGCTGGGCGTAGTCGGTGGCCGCGTCGAAGCTCGCCTGGCCGGCGGTCGCCGCCAGCAACTGCCGGCACAGGTCCCTGGTAAAGGGCTCGAGTTCGGCGATCTGCCTGGGGGCGAAGGCGGGCATCAGCATCCGCCGGGCCATGCTGTGGAAGGGCGGGTCCGAGGTGATCGGCGGGGACAGCCCGATCGGGGCGGGCAAGTCTTCGGGACCTGGCCGCCGTTCGCTGACCACGACCGAGCGGGAGGTGAAGTGCTCGGTGTCGTAGGCCACTTCTGACACCAGATCGTGGGTCACCGGCAGCCAGGTCCCGCCGTAGCGGTCGCTGTGGGCGACGGGACAGCGCTGGCGCAGGTCGTCCCAGATCGGGTAGGGATCGGCGGCCCAGGCGGCGTCGGTGTGATCGAAGTCGGTGGCCCAGTTCTCGACAGGAGGGTGGCGGCTGGTCAAGGCTCTACCTTCGTCAGGACGATCGCGTGTTCCGGGCAGTTGTCCACCGCTAGGCGGGCTTTGCCGATGAGTTCCGCGGGCACGATGCCCGTGCCGATCTCCGACGACATACCTAGGTCGTCGAGATCGAACAACTCGGGGGAAATGAGGTAGCAGCGGTTATGCCCCTGGCACTTGTCCGGGTCGACGTGGACGCGGAAACTCGCTGCGGTCACAGTGCCAGCCTAACTCGCCGGACTCGCCGTAGTGGCCTGCGTGCTCGGCGCGCAGCCGGTACTTGAGCACCTTGCCGCCGACGGTCTCTGGCAGGTCCGCGGCGAACACCACCGACTTCGGCGTCTCGTAGCCCGCCAGGTGCGCCCGGCAGTGCTTGATCAGGTCGTCCTGGCTGGCCGCGGCACCGTCCCTGAGCACCACCACCGCCGTCACGGCCTCGCTCCAGCGGGGGTGCGGCAGCCCGATGACCGCCGCCTTGGCCACGTCCGGGTGCTGGGCGAGCACGGCCTCCACCCGCAGGCTGGACACGTTCTCCCCACCGGTCTTCACGATGTCCTTGTACCGGTCGACCATGATCCGCAGGCCCGCGTCGTCGTAGGCGCAGCTGTCCCCGGAGTGGAACCAGCCGTACCGGAACGCGTGCCGCGTCGCGGCCTCGTCCCGGTAGTAGCCGGCCATCACGGCCGGGGACCGGTATACGGCCTCGCCGGCCACGCCGGGCTGCCCCGCCAGGTCCTGGCCGGAGGGGTCGAGCACCGTCGAGGCCAGGATCGGGCTCGGTACCCCGACGTAGTTGTACTGCGGGGCGGTCGCCGCGTAGAGCTCGGGCCACTCATCGGGCCAGAACCGGTGGCAGGAGATCGACTCGGTCTGGCCGAAGATCTCGAAGGCGCACAGGTCCTCGCCGCAGTGCCGCTTCATCGAGGCGAGCGTGGCCGGAGGCAGCGCGGCCCAGCCGTACACGATGACGGTCAGGCTGCGGACGTCCAGGTCCGGCCGGGCCGTCAGCGTCGCGTCCACGGCCCGCACCATGGCCGGCGACCCGGCCCACAGCGCGGTCACCTGCTCCGCGGCGATCATCTCGGCGATGTGCTCGGGGTTCGGCCGACGGCCAAGTACCAGAGTGCCGGCGCACAGGAACACCGAGTAAGTGAACGGCTGATCACCTACGTGGTAGATCAGCGGCAGGTAGGTGCCCAGCCTCAGGTCGGACTCCAGCCGCAGCCCGCGGGTCAGCGAGAGCGCGAACCCGAATCCGGCCGCATAGCTGCACGCGTGGGAGATCATCACGCCCTTGGGCAGCGCGGTGGTGCCGGAGGTGAACAGGATCTCCCAGATGTCGTCGGCGTGGATCTCCACGTCCGGCTCCCCCGTCGGCTGGCCGGCGATGAACTCGGTGAACGATACGCTGCCCGCCGCCGGCGGCCCGCCGAGGGCGATCGTGACCGCGGCCTGCAGGCCCTTGGCCGCGAACGGCTCCTGCGCCTTGGGCCACAGTTCGGCGTCCACGATGGCCAGCTTCGGCTGGACCAGGTCGATCATGGCCGTCACCAGGTCCGGCGCCATCATCGGATTCAGCGGCGCGGCGACCAGCCCGGCCTTGGCGATCCCGATCTTGGCCAGCAGCGCCTCGACCGAGTTCTCGCAGAACAGCAGCACTACGTCGCCATGGGAGAGCCCGCGAGCGAGCAGCGCGTGCGCCACCTGATTGGCTAGCTCGTCGGCCTGCCGGTAGGTGAGCGACGCCATCCTCTCGTCGGCGTAGGCGCCGGGACGGCCCACGATGGCCAGCTTGCCTGGCCGACTCCACGTCACCCGCTCGATGAGGTCGCCGACGCTCATCCGCTCCCACCGGTGTACCGCGCGGCGGTGATGCAGGCTGGTCACATCGAGGTTCACGGCGCCTCCGCGGTAACATTAGTGATTCACGGTTCACTAGTGTGTTACTATACGGACCCGGCCCGGCCCTGTGAAGCGCTGTTGGAGCGGTTGGAGGGGTGCGATGACAAACGCGGTCAGCTACCGGGTGGTGAACGGCGTCGCCTGGCTCACGATCGAGCGGCCGGAGGCCCGCAACGCGCTCAATGCGGCCGCGCGGGAGGGGCTGTACGCCGGGGTCCGGCGTTTCAACGACGATGAGACCGCCACGGTCCTCGTGCTCACCGGCGCCGGGGAGAAGGCATTCTGCGCCGGCGGCGACCTGAAGGAAATGGCCGACACCGCCCTGACCGTGCCGCCGCCGGACTTCGTCCCCCAGTTCGGCCGCAACATCGACGTCGCCAAGCCGACGATCGCCGCGGTGAACGGCGTCGCCTGGGCCGGCGGATTCCTGCTCGCCCAGTGCTGTGACCTCTGCATCGCCGCCGACACCGCGACGTTCGCGATCAGCGAGATGAAGGTGGGCCGCGGCGCCCCGTGGGCCGCGCCGCTGTCCTGGCTGATCCCGCCCCGGATCGCGCTGCAGATCCTGCTCACAGGGGATCCCATCACCGCGCAGCGCGGGTATGAGATCGGCCTGGTCAACGAGGTCGTACCGCTCGCGGACCTGCGCGGGCGGGCGCAGGCCCTGGCCGAGCGGATCGCCGCGAACGCCCCGCTGTCGGTGCTGGCCGCCAAGCGCACCGCGTACCTATCGCGGCCCGACGTCTTCGAGGCGGCAGAGGCGATCTGGGCGCCCGTCTACCGCAGCGCGGACGCGCGGGAAGGGCCCGCCGCGTTCCGGGACAAGCGGCCGCCCGTATGGACCGGCCGCTGACGGCGCGCCGCCCGCCTGGTCACGCCGTACCACAGGCCCGACACGCTCTGGGCCAGCTGGCCCAGCTGCTCGTCAGCGTGCCGGATCTCGGCGGCAGTCTTCACTCGTTCGGCCTGGTAGAGCTGGTAGGACTGGTACGGCATCATGCGTCGCTCCTGGTAAACCCCGTGAATCGCGCCGCGGCCAGGTGGCCGCGGGTGGCCCGGCACCCGCTAACTCGGCGGTGTCGTAGCACTTATAGCCGAAAATACGGCTAAGACCTGGGCCGCCGCATCGGGCGGATGCCTTAGCTACGGGGCGCCCCTCGGCTTAGGCCGGGAGTAGGCAGCCTTAGCCGCGCTGTGTTGATGCGTCTTCGCCGTCCTGGCCCTCTCCTGCTGTCGTTCCTTCTGTCACGCCGGCCAGCATGAGTCAGGTCTCCCCGGCCCGGTAGGTTACGGAAGGGACTTGGGAGGTGAACGCTGGCGTGACCGAGGCAGGCCTGTGGCTTCGTTTCCTGTCCGGACCGGACATCGACTCGCTCCATCTTTCCGAAGCAGAAATCGTCAGCGCCGTGGCGGACGCGGTGCGCGCGCACGGCGAGGGCCGCGTCGTCGTGGAGCCGAGGGTGCACCTGCTCCCTGACAACCACGGCGCCGGTCATTTCAACGTGCTCCGCGGCCACCTGTCAGCGTCCGACGGCAGGCCCGGCGTGAGCGGCGTCAAGGTCGTCGGCGACTTCGTGGCGAACTATGCCGCCGGGCTGCCCAGCGAGCTCGGGCTGCTGACGCTCTACGACCCGGAGACGGGCGTCCCGCTGGCGATCATGGATGCCACCTTGATCACGGCCTGCCGGACGGGCGCGATGACCGCCGTCGGGGCCCGCTACCTGGCCCGGCCGGACGCCAAGGTGCTAGGCCATGTCGGGGCGCGCGGTACCGCGTTCTGGAACGTCGTGCTGCTCGACGAGATGTTCGACCTGGACGAGATCCGGATCACCAGCCGCCGGCCCGAGTCGCGCGAGGCGTTCGCCCGGGAGCTGGCCGCGGTCACCGACACCCGCATCCGGGTGACCGGCACCGCTGACGAGGCGTTCGACGGGGCGGACATCCTGGTCGAGGCATCCCGGCTGACCACGCCTGAGCCGCTGCTGCGCACGGCCTCGGTCAAGCCGGGGGCCTTCGTCGTCCCCTACGGCACCATCAGCGCGGTCGAACTCGACCTGCTCGACGTGATGGACAAGGTGGTCGTGGACGACTGGCGGGAAGCGCAGTCAGGACGGTTCGGTGCGCTGCGCCGCCATGTAGACACCGGCCGGCTATCGGCCGAGTCGCTGTACGCCGAGCTCGGCCAGATCGTCACCGGACGGCGGGCCGGCCGGGAACGGGACGACGAGCGGATCCTGTTCTGGCACCGCGGACTGGCCATCCTGGACATCGCCGTGGGCCTCGCGATCCTGCGCCGTGCCGAGCAGCAGGACGAGGGAACGATGCTGCGGTACCGCTGATGACAGCTGCGCTGGAGATCACCGCGGCCCGCCATGCGGATCTCGGGCTCATCAGGGCCGTGGCGGCCGGCCGGGCCGTCAGCATCGGCCCGGACCTGCTCGAGGCGGTGCAGCAGCGCTGCGCCGAGGCCCGGCGGGTGCTGCGCGACGGGCGGCTGCTCTACGGAGTGAACACCGGCATGGGCGCGCTTTCCTCGGTGCGCCTGACCGAGGAACAGCAGCGTTCGCACCAGCGCAACCTGCTGCTGGCGCGGGCCACCGGCGGGCCGCCGTGGCTCGAGGTGCCTGAGGTCCGGGCGATCTTCGCCGTCCGGCTGCTGACCTTCCTTTCCGGCGACGCCGCCGTATCCGGCGGCCTGTGCCAGCGGCTCGCCGATTTCCTCAACGACGGCATCGTCCCGGCGGTCCCCCGCACCGGGGCGGGGTCGGCGGGTGAGATTATGCCGCTGGCGCACGCGTTCGGTCCCCTGGTGGGCCTCGGCCAGGTGCTCGGGCCAGACGGAACGGCGCGGCCCGCCGGCCGCGGGCTGGGCGAGTTCGGGCTCGGCCCGAAAGAGGGCATCGCGCTGATCCAGGGCGTCCCCGGAGCCACCGGCCTGGCTGCGCTCCGCCTCGGCGAGGCCGCCGGGCTCACCTCGCTCATGGAGGCGTCGGCGGCGCTGTCGATCGTCGCGATCAGGGCACCGCGCGATCCCTATCGCGCCGCCTGCGGACGCGGTGACGAGATACTTGCCGCCGTACTCGGCCGGCTCCGGGCGGCCGCAGGCGATGACCCGTCGCCGCGGTCCCTGCAGGCGCCGGTATCGTTCCGGGTCGCCGGGCCGGTGCTCACCCAGGTGGTCCGGGCGGCCGCCCTGCTGGAGGCGGCCACCCGCCGTGCCCTGACCGGGGTCACCGACTCCCCCGCCTACCTCGACGGACGGTTCACCGGCACCGCCGGGTTCCACGGCATCGACCTGGCCGCGCACTGCGACCAGCTCACCGCGGCGTTCGGCCATGCGGCCGAGGTGTCGGCGGCCCGCATCCACCGGCTGATGGATCCCGCGGTCACCGGGCTGCCCGCGCAGCTGACCCGCAATCCAGGCCCGGAGGCCGGCCTGACCCCGGTCCACAAGCGGGCCGCCGGGGAGGTCCACGCCATGAGGCGGCTGGCCACCGCGACCCCGGTCGGCCTGATCGAGACCTCCGGCGGCCAGGAGGACGTGCAGTCGTTCGCGTGGGAGGCCGCGGACAAACTCGCCGCCGCACTGCGGCATGCGCGGGCGGTCACGGCGTGCGAACTGCTGGCCGGCTACCAGGCGATGACCCTGGCCGGACGTCAGCCGCCTGCTGGAAGCCAGGCGCTGATGACGTGGCTGGCCGGGATCATCGAGCCGATCGACGGCGACCGGCCGTTCGGCGAAGACATCGAACGCCTCATCCGCACGCCCTGGCCCTCCGTTGACACAGCCGTGAGCCCGCTGACACAGCCGTGAGCCCTTGAGACGCGGCAACTGCGGGAAGAAACGGACTGGGCGAACGCGGTTCGACGCTGACCGGGCGGCGCGGCGAAACCTGGCCGCCCGTTCGGAATAATCATAATTCTTTACCGAACGGACCGTCGTTCATCCGCCAGGGGGGAGGCAATCCGCCGCCCACACCCGCAGAATCGCGGCATGCTTATCGCGCTGCTGGCGGTACTGGGCGTCGATCTGGCTATACTCGCCGTCGTGGTCGCCGTCCTGCTCAGTCGCCGGGCCTGGGTCCGCCACCAGCGCGGTGCCTTTAAGGGCATGATCCGCGTCGCCGAAGGCGAGGTGCCCGGGCTGCGCCCGAAGTGGAAGCGCGGCTTCGGCCGGTGGGTGGGCGATGTCCTGGTCTGGGCCAAGGCGCCGTCGCTGTTCCGGAACGAGTTCGTTCAAGCTGACCGACTGGCCGCCGAGGCGCGAGAGACCGTGCCGGCCGACAAGGTCAAGCGGCTGGGCAGCGGGCCGGTGATCGTAGCGGTAGCCGCCGACGGCGCGCGCGTCGAGATCGTCACCACGGCGGCCGATCACGAGCGGGCGCTCGGAGCGTTCACCGAAGCCACCGGGAAGCACGCTACGCGTAGCCGTACACCTACGCCGCTGCCTAACCCTGGAACCGACCGGGCAGGGTAAGCAACCAGCAGCGCGGGGGGATGTCTGCCTTGGACGTCCGTCGCGAACCTAGGCCCCCCGCACCTGCTGTGCGGCGGCTATTTTGTTTCATCCCTGGCGGGTGATGGCGGTGCGCCCTGGCGGGCGGATGCTAAAGTGCCCTGCGCACGCTGCAGTTACGTGCCAGATAGTGGTTCCGCCCGCGAAGGAGAGCGAATGTCGTATCCGCTGTTGAACATTTTCTGGACCATGTTCGAGTTCTTCCTGTGGATTGTCTGGATCTGGATCTTCGTCATGGTGATCTTCGACATCTTCCGCAGCCGTGATTTGTCCGGCTGGGGGAAGGCTCTATGGGTGCTGTTCGTGGCCATCATCCCGGTAGTCGGGGTACTGGTCTACCTGATCGTCCGCGGCGGCTCGATGCATGAGCGGGCGGCCCGGCAGGCGCAGCAGCAGGACGAGGCGTTCCGCGGCTACGTCCAGTCGGCCGCGGGGACGAGTCCCGCCGACCAGCTGACGAAGCTGGCTGACCTGCGAACCCAGGGCGTGATCACCGCCGACGAGTTCGAGCGGGAGAAGGCGAAGATCCTGACCTCAGCCTGAAAACGAGAAAGGTCTGGCCTGGAGTGATCAGGCCAGACCTTTGCGTTTCTCTGTTTCGGTTAACTGATCAGGAAATATTGGCAGGATCGGCGGACACATCGTTCTGCCGGTTCGACCAGGCGGCGGCGCCGCCGACAGCCGCGGCTCGAGCTTGGCTCCACTTGCCGGAGGGCGTCATACCTCACCCACCGGGAGTGATTGACCGTGCCGGCCGGCCAGCCGTCAGTCACCAGAGTTGGCTTCGCTCGCGGACGGATCCCGGTCCTGGAGGCGTCGTACCTCCACGACCTGGACGCCGAAGGTCTCGAGCCGGGCGAGGAGCCCGTTCAGGGCGGCCAGATCCCGCAGGGGGCCGTGTAGGACGGTTTCGACCGGCTCCACCGAGGCGGTGAGCCGGTCGAAGTCAAGCAAGGCCTCGGGCGGGAGAACCCCTGTTACCCGGATCTCGTAGTAAGACGATGGCACTTGCGGCCCCCAGTCGATCGGCATTCGGGCGTGGCCAACTACCAACTTCCCGCTTTACGGCGCGCCGCGCCCCACTCACCACGGATGAATTCGTCACCCTGGTGAGATTGCGAAGAGGGTGATGACGTATCACCCGCCTGCGGTAGAGAAAGATGACAAGGGTGTTTGGCCTGCCCGGACCTCGCATGCCATCCGGGGCGCTCTGGGCGCAGGGCTGGCCGCCGACTGTTGTCAGCCGGAAGAGGATAATCCTGATGGGGATGGCCACTAATCCGCACGGGGCCGCCCGCCCTCGAGGCATCCCCGGTTCTGACGATCCGATTCTGATGTCCAAGATCACCGTGCCCGCCCTGCCGGGCTGGGTGATGGCGCGCCCGCGGGTCGAAAAGCTCATCGCGGATGGTGCGCGCGGGCCGCTGACGACGGTCACCGGGCCACCCGGCGCGGGCAAGACCATGGCGACCGCGCTGTGGGCGGCCAGTGCCTCTGCCTCCTCTGGCTCCAGGGCCTGGATCACCCTCGACCGCTATGACAACCGGCCGAAGGTCTTCTGGTCCTATGTCGTGGCCGCGCTGCGGCGAGCCGGCATTACGGTGCCACGGGTCTTGTCGGCGCCGAGTCGCGCGGTGGTCGACCATGCGTTCCTGCTCCGGCTGGCATCGGTGCTGGCGGCCCAGGACGCGCCGGTGATGCTGGTACTCGACGACCTCCACCTGGTGAGGGAACCGGCGATTCTTGACGGACTGGATTACGTCCTCCGGAACGCGACGCCGGGGTTGCACCTCGTGGTGTCATCACGAATGGACCCGCTGCTGCCCTTGCACCGATATCGGCTGGCCGGTGAGCTGGCCGAAATCCGGGCCGATGACCTGGCCTTCAGCGTTCCCGAATCCACCTCGGTGCTGGCGCATCACGGCGTAACGCTGTCCGCGGCGGCGCTGGAGTGCCTCACCGGGCGGACGGAGGGCTGGGCGGCCGGAGTGCGGATGGCGGCACTCTCGCTGGACGGGCATCCCGATCCCGAGCAATTCGTCAAGCAACTGGACGCGGACGACAACGCCGTGACCGGCTACCTGGTGGACGAAGTGCTCAACGCCCAGCCCGCTTCCGTCCGAAAGCTGCTCCTGCGGACGAGCATCCTGGACTGCGTCAGCGCCGACCTGGCCAGCGAACTGACCGGTGACCCCCAGGCCGCCGGAGCACTGGCGACACTGGCGCAGGCTAACGCGTTCGTCCGGCCGCTCGGGCAGGGGTGGTTTCGCTACCATGCGATGTTCGCCGAGGTTCTGCGCCTAAAGCTGCGAAGCGAACGCCCGGACCAGTGGCTCGAACTGCACCAGCGGGCGGCCTGGTGGTATCAGCGGAACGGGTCTCTCATCGAAGCCGTGCGGCACGCGGCGGCCTGCGGTAACTGGCCGCTCGCGGCCGGAATAGTCGTCGATGAGCTTGCGATAGGCCAGCTCATCGAGCCACGGGGCAGCCAATTGCTCGCCGAGGTGTTCCGCGACATGCCGCTGGACCTGGTTCGGACGCAACCGCATCCGCTGCTCGTGATCGCGGCAATGGGGTTGTCTGACGGTACGGGCCAGCCCGGTGCGGCCTCGCTCGCCGCAGCGGAGAGAATTCTCGACGACCTTCCGCCGGGCCGCGAAGTCCCGGCTCGGCTGTGCGCCGCGTTGATCCGGCTCGCGCTGTCCCGCCGCACCGGGGATCTCGATACCGCGGCCACGGCGGCGGCCAGTGCGGCGGCTCTGCTTGCGGAACTGCCGGAAAGCTTGCTCGCGCGGCATCCCGGGATCCAGGCGCAGGTGCTGTCGGGCCGCGGAGCCGCGGCACTGCGGGCGGGCCGGCTCGACGAAGCGGTCGCCATCTTCAAGGAGGGCGCGGCCGCCTTCGGTCCGGACACCGCGGGGGAGCGCGCGGACTGCCTGGCCTACCTCGCGCTCGCCGACGCGCTGGACGGACGGCTGAGCCGGGCCGTAGAGCTAGCCGAAGCGTCTGCCCTGGCCGCCCAGGACGGCAGCGACGCGCTGACCGAGCACGTCGCCCCCGCCGCGAGCATCGCGCGGGCATCGGTGTATCTGGATCGCAACGAGAGGCAACGTGCGCACGGTCAGCTCAGGCTGGCCGAGGCCGCTCTGCGGGTGAGCCCGGACAAGCTGCTGAGCGCGGTGGCCTGCCTGATCGCGGCACGGCGCCGCCTGGCCGAAGGCCGCGCGCCTGCGGCGGCGGAAATCATCGGCCGCGCACGACAGGACTGGTCGCCCCCGGGCTGGCTCGACCACAGGCTGACGCTGCTCGAATCGCGGGTATGCACGGCAATCGGGGACATCCAGGCCGCGGTGGCCGCGGCCCGGCGTGCCGATGAGGCGTCCGGGCCCGATGCCGCGGCGGCGCTGGCCCGGGCGTGGCTGGCCGCGGGCGATCATGAAGCGGCCCGCCGGGTCCTGGACACCGCGGCGGAAGGGACCCGCACGGCGCCTGAGCAAGCCCGGCTGGAGGGATGGCTGGTCGATGCCCGGCTGCGCTACCTCACCGGTGACGGCGCGCGGGGTCGCCGGTCGCTGGAGCACGCGCTGCGGCTGGGCCGGCCAGAACAGCTCCGGCTGGCCTTTGCCCTGGAGCGAACCTGGATTCAGCCGGTGCTCCGACGTGACCCTGACCTGGCCCAGGCCTACAGTGAGCTACTCAAGCCCGATCTGGCGAGCCCCGATCTGGCTCGCTCGGACCTGGCCCGGATTCCGGACCAGCAGGCCCGCCCCGGCCAGGATGCTCCGCTGATCATCGAGCCGCTCACCGAGCGGGAGCACGAGGCGCTCCAGCACCTCTCCGAGATGCTCAGCACCGCTGAGATCGCGGCCGAGATGTACATCTCGGTGAATACGGTCAAGTCCCACCTCAGGAGCATCTACCGCAAGCTATCGGCGGCGCACCGGAACGAGGCGGTCCGCCGCGCCAGGCAGCTCCAGCTGATCTGAGCTCCGCCGGGTAAGAGACGGCCGACCTGGCGGCCTCGCTTGACGGCGTCATGCCGGGTGGACACGCCCAGCTTGCGGTAGATCGCCTGGGCATGGGTCTTGATCGTGTTCGGCGACAGGTGCAGCTCCTGCCCGATCTCGCGCAGCGAGAGCGTACCCTGCAGCAGATGCAGGACCGCTACCTCACGTTCGGTCAGCGGTTCAGCGAACGGCACGGCCTTCGGTTGGCCCGCGGCCTGCTGCTCAAGCCGTTCCAGCCGGGCCAGCAGGATCCCGGCACCGTCCTGGAATGATGTCAGCAGCAGCCGCGCCTGGTCGACGAGGGCCGCCGAACCTGGGCGGTCTCCTAGGTCGAGCCGCACCTGTGCCAGCAACTCCATGGCGACGATCGTGGGCCAGGGACCGATCCCGGGCACTTGCTGCCGGGACTGGACTGCATGCTCGAGAGCGTCACGAGCCTCCTGCAGTCTGCCCTGAGCGGTGTACACCGCTCCGACGGCCATGTAGGCCAGGGAACTCTGCGGTGTCTCGCTGGCCCCGTCACGGGTGCCAAGCCGGAGGGCATCATCCGCAAGGTCTTGCGCTCGCGCCAGTTTGCCCAGTTCGACTGCTGTCAGGCAGAGCATGGCCGAGGCGAGCATGCGCACCAGCGGGATCGCGGCCTCACTGGAAACGGCCTCCTCCAGCGGCTCCTCCGCGGCCTTAGGCTCCCCGGATAGGTAGCGGCTCAAGCCAACCGCGGTTCGTGCCAGGGCGTACCACGGCGACGCCGGATCACTTTCCAGCTCAGCGGCCGCGACCGCTGACTCACGCATCGCCCGGAGGCCGTCGAACCCGAAGACGCCTCGCAGGAGCGCGGCCGAGGACGTCAGCGATCGCATGCCGTCGGGCAGCGGCTCCTCCCGCTTCCCGGCCGCCATGACCGCAAGCCAGTGGCGTAGGGTCTCCCGGTCGCCGGACAGGGCCGCGATCCACGCGGCGCAGTGCGCGGCCAGCGGATCGGCCCTGATCGCGTGATCGCCGAGCAGGCCCAGCCAGCCGCGAACGGTCGCCACCTGGCCGGAATCGACGTAGGCAGGCCACTGACTCGCGATGAGCTCGACCACCCCGGTGAGGTCTCCAGCGGCCACCGCATGACGAATCGTCTCTTCCACCGATCCCGACCGCCGGTGCCAGGCACTCGCGCGTTCGTGCAGCGTGGCGACCACGCCCGGCTCGGTCCGGTCGAGATAGCCGCGGAGCATCTGCGCGAACAGGCGGTGATAGCGGAACCACTGCCGGATCTCATCGAGCGGCACGACAAACAGGTTCTCCCGGTCCAGGGTGTCAAGGATCTCCGCCGCGTTGGTCGACCCGAGCACGGCGTCGCAGAGCGGGGCACTGAACCGGCCGAGAATCGACGTCCGCGCGAGGAACTGGCGGATCTCGGCCGGCTCACGGCTGAGCACCTCCTCGGCCAGGAAGTCGGTGATGAACCGGTTGTCGCCGCTGAACTGGCGGACGAAAGCGCCGGGGGCAGGGTGCCCGCACAGCGAGAGCGCCGCTAGGTACAAGCTGGCCGGCCAGCCCTCGGTCCGCTCGACCAGCATGGCGATATCGGAGATGCTGAGCTCGGCGGCTGAGATCATCTGGAC
Source organism: uncultured Actinomycetota bacterium (assembly GCA_963844625.1). GTDB lineage: Bacteria > Actinomycetota > Actinomycetes > Streptosporangiales > Streptosporangiaceae > Palsa-504. The sequence goes on from CAWJPF010000006.1 coordinate 181,322, forward strand.
GAGCAGAGCCGCCTGGGCGGGCGTGAAGCGCAGCTCCCGGGCTCCGAGCTCGACCATTTCGCCGGACGCCCGCCACCGGGCGACTGGCAACGGCGGACTGGTCCGGGTGATCAGCACGACCTGAATCGAGGCCGGGAGATGGAGAAGGAAGAAGGCCATCTGCTCGTGGCAGCTGGGATGGGTGACCGCCTGATAGTCGTCTAGCACGAGAATTACCGGAGCCGTGAGCCCGGTCAGTTCGTTGAGCAGGGCCGGCAGGACGGTTCCGGTGATATCAGGGTCATCGGCCCGAAGCTGCCGGTGATTCTCCTCGCCCACCAGGCCCGGGCAAGCCTTCTGCAGCGCATGGATGATGTGCCACCACAACCGGCTCGGGTCGTTCTCGCCGTCATCGAGCGAGAGCCAGGCGAACGGGCGGCTCTCTATCGTGCTGGCCTGCCACTGCGCCACGAGAGTCGTCTTCCCGAAGCCGGCTGATGCGTCCACGAGGATGAGTTTGGCGGTGGCGGCGGCCAGGCGCTGGACCAGCTCAGGCCGCTCGACCAAGTCCCTACGCAAGCCGGGAACCTGAAACTTCGTCTCGATCGGTACGTCAAAATCAGCCCGGCGCGGTACCGGGACCTTTACCGCCCGCAGGCCGGACCGAGACCGCGAGGGCGTGTTGGCTGTGCCGAAATCGCCGCTCACAACGAGCAGCTTAGTGTTATCAACACTTGATAGGCCAGAGGACACTTGCTCCGGAAAAGACCTAACGGCCCTTGACTAGCGTGACGCGAGTGCATAGGGCGACATGTATCACCCCTCACGGATGGCGCGTGGGTAGCCTCCAGCTGCTGAACTTAAGCCTAAAATTCACCGACACAGGGAGAAGGGAAGGCGCCATGTCTGATCTCATTGCCATCGGATACCCGGACGAGACGACCGCTGAAGCGGCCGCCGACGAGGCCCGGCAGCTGGCCAAAGACCTCATCATCGAGCCTGACGCGATCGCGGTGATCGTGCGGGACGCCCAGGGTGATTACCACGTCCACACCCGTCACCACATGGTCGGCCGCGGGGCGACCTGGGGCATGTGGTGGGGCCTGCTGTTCGGCGTGCTGTTCTTCGTCCCGGTCTTCGGCATGGCGATCGGCGCGGGGATGGGCGCCCTGATGGGCAAGGTCACCAAGACCGGCATCGACAAGGAGTTCCAGGACCAGGTCCGCGGCCTGCTGACGCCGGGCACCTCGGCGCTGTTCCTCATGGTCGAGAAGGTGACCCCGGACAAGGCCGTAGAGGCGATGAGCAAGTACGGCGGCACCGTGCTGAAGACTTCCCTGTCCAAGGAAGGCGAGCAGGAACTGCAGGAAGCCCTGCATGGCGGCGGCACCGCCGACGCGTAACCTGCTCCGAGGCGGCGCGCTAACCCCAGGCACGGAATCGTACCGGCCGACCGGAATCCGGCGGCCGGTACGGCTTTCTTCCGGCCCGCTGAGCGGCCGGTACGGCTTGCTGCTGGTCAGCTGACGAGCAGGTAGATGCTCTTGCCGGCGAGCCAGAAGCCCAGCAGCAGGCAGACCGCGACGATCACCTGGTTCTGGTGGGTGTCCAGCCAGGTCCGCAGCCGATCCAGGCGGGCGCTTGACGCCTCGGGTGCGAATGCCGCGTACAGCTCGAGGTACAGGAAGCTGGCGGTGGCCAGCAGGCAGAATAGCATCAGCGCCAGGTAGCTTCCGACGGTGGCCAGCTTGGCCTGGGTAATGGTAGCGGCGCCGGCCGCCACCAGCGTCCAGGGCTGAAGGAACGCGGCGAGGCCAGCGGCGGTCCACGGCGAGAGCCGGTCCAGCCTGGCCATCCAGGCCGGCGACTTGCGGGGACGGCCCGCCCGGCGCTGCTGGCGAACGGCGAACAGGATCAGCACGACGCCCAGGGCCAGCTTGACGGCCAGGGCGGCCGTCGAGGGAGCGGTGTTCGGCTTGGGCGGTTGGCCTCCGGTCACCAGGACGACCGCGGCGATCACCGCGACCAGGCACGCCAGCCAGCCGAGGATGAACGCCAGGCCTTTGAGGGTGCCCTTTTTGGCGCTCAGGATCAGGATGAAGGCCGTGATCGGAAACGGCTCGAGGGTGATGGCGAGGCCGATGAGCAGAAGGTCAAGGACCACGACGCCTCCGTCGCTCAGGCCCGGTTAACCGGATGTCACACGTCGCGCTGTGCGGTTATCCGCCCGTTCGCCACCGCATCGACGAGAGATCGGTGGTCGCGCTCGTTCTGATCAGCGTAGGCGGCGGCGAACTCGGCGATGGCCCGGTCGAACACGTCCGAGCCGCCCAGGTAAGAGGCGATGGCGATCCGGTCCCCGGAGCGAGCGTGCGCCCGGGCCAGGGTCCAGCCGCAGAGCGCGCCGTACATCTGCAGGCCAGCAGGCTTCAAGGTCTCGATCTCCAGGGAGAATTTCCAGTCCCTTAGCTGCCGGACGTAAAAGTCCCTGGACTGCCCGTCCAGCCCCGCCTCGTTCCGCTGCCAGCCTAGGAAGATGTCGCTGGTCGCCTGCATCAGCCGCTGTCCGGCGACCACGCGCTGGCCTTGGTTTGTGTACTTGCTGGCCCCCACAAAGCGGCTGAGCACCGACTTCTCCGCCTCTTTCACCTGCAGGAACAGCGGATCAGAGTCATCCCGGCCGAGCATCAAGACGATCCAGCAACGTGTCCCGACGCTGCCGACGCCGACGACCTTACGGGCCAGGTCGCAGAATTCGAACTGCTCGAGCAGATACCGGCGATCGGTCTCGAGAGTGCGCTGGTAACCAGCGATCAGGCTGCTCAGCTGCGCTTCGAGGCTCGTCCGGTCCGTCTCCGCGGGTATCAGCTCATCAATCGGCACGAGGACCGGAGGGTCAGAGATGATCCGGGGCCGGCCGTCTACCATCCGGGTCAGCTTGGCCACTTCCTGCATGCTGTCCCTGGTACGGGCCTTGGCCAGGCCCTGATCGACGAGCTTGCGCTGCCGGGACTGAAGCTGGGAATCGAACTGAGCCCGCAGCTGGTCCATGTCCGCGTGGGCGTACCAGACAGCGAGGTTGGTCATCTTGGCGAAATCGCGCATGGCCTGCCGGTACTGGGCAACGGCGGCCACGACGATCTCGCGGCGCTGCTTGCCGGGCAAACTGTTGCCGCGGGCCGCCACTTCCAGGCTGGCCGCCAGTCGCTTGACGTCCCATTCCCACGGGCCGGGCAGCGTCTCGTCGAAGTCGTTGACGTCGAACACCAGGCGGCGCTCGGCCGAGCCGAAGACGCCGAAGTTGGACAGGTGCGCGTCGCCGCAGGCCTGCACGGCCAGCCCGGACACCGGAGTGCCGGCCAGGTCGCTGGCCATCGGCAGGGCCGCGCCTCGGTAATACGTGAACGGCGACACCATCATCCGGCCCCACCGGACCGGTACCAGCTCGGGAACCCGTGACTTCGCCTGCTCTGCCAGCAGGCCGATCGGGTCGGGCCGGTTCGACGGCGGATCGAACGCCGCATGGCTTTGACGCGGTACCTCCGCTCGTGCCGCCTTGCCCTTCGCCGCGCGCTCGGCCGGTGACAGCCGTCCTACTTGGGTATCGAGCTCATACCGCCCCACGCGTCGCGGCGGAGCCTCCACGGTCAGCTCACTCATGATCGGCTCCTCTCTGGCCTGCGGCCGCGAGATGCCGCCAGTGCAACGATGCCGGGCCGGGCGGCGCGCCGCCTCACCCGGCACGGATGAAGAGCGGGTACTTTTATCCTGGTTGTCTTTCTAAGGTGGCAATGGCGAAGACGAGCCCCAGCGAGACGCCGGCAGGCCGGCGCAGCGCAGGCCGACGGGCGCAGGCCGGCCGGTTCATCCGCGCCGTCAGGGACAGCGACCAGGCCACCGTGGATGAGATGGTGCTGCGGCTCAGCCGATCCCGGCGGTGGCTGGCTCCGCTGGCCCTTGCTGTCGGCGCTGTCGCCATGCTCTTCGAGGGAGTGAAGCTGCTGTTCACCAACTGGCGGCTGACCCTGATCCAGGTGCTGCCGGCCATGTGGATCTGGGCCGCCATGTTCGACCTGAAGGCGCACGTGCTGCACGGGAAGTCCTTCCATGTACTGACCGGGCCGGTCGTCGTGATCCCGGTCGTTCTCGCCGTGGCCGCAATCACCGCGGCGAGCTATTTCCTGAACGCGGTGTTCGCGTTCGCGATCGCCCAGCCGGGGGCGCCGCGGATCCGGCCCGCGTTCACCCAGGCCCGGGCTCACCTGGCTATCGTCCTGGGATCGGGGGCCTTCATCGGTATCCTGCTCGGGCTGTCGACGGTGGTGCTCCCCCGCTGGAGGCTGCTGTGGTTCGCGCTCTCGCTGAGCATCGTCGTGGGCGTGATGATGGTCACCTATGTCGCCGTGCCGGCCCGGCTCATCGGCATGAAGACCACCTACTCCAAACGTGACAAACTGACCGCTACTGCCGTGGGCGGGGCCGTCGGAGCGGTGGTGTGCGCCCCGCCTTACGTCCTGGGCCGCGTCGGCCTAATCATGCTCGGGTCACACGCGCTCTTCATCCCAGGCGTCATCCTCCTCACCATCGGGCTGACGCTGCAGGCCGGCGCCACCGGCGCGGTCAAGGCGGTCAAGATGAGCGCCAAGCTGGTCGCGGGGCATCACCCGGAGGCATCGCCCGAGGGCCAGGTAGCCCGCCCGGGATGAGGCGCGGTGCGGCGCGCCGCGTCGGAGTGATCCACCTGATTTCGCACCCTGGTTTCGCACTGAGCTGGCCACCGCGCCGGGGCTACATCGCCCGTGCGGGGTGATGTGCCTGCGCCTTTCTCAGCCCGAGGATGGAGCCGACATAGAGGTCGAGATCGGAGGGCAACGACATGGCCATTGGGCCTGTGCAGCTGATCGTTCTGGGATTCAACCACCCCGACTTCCACGGCGAGATCATCGCCGAGCTGGAGCGGCTCCGTGCAAGCGACACGATACGCGTGATCGATTCGCTCGTCGTCTACAAGGGCGCCGACGGCGATCTGGAGGTGGAGCACCTCTCCAACCTCACCGAACAGGAAGCGATCGAGGTCGGCAGCAAGATCGGTGCGCTGATCGGCCTGGGAATCGAAGGCGAGGACGGGGTCGAGGCAGGCGCCATCGAGGGCGCCGAGGAGGTAGAGGCCGCGGGCGGCGTACACATCTTCACCGAGGAAGAGGGCTGGGATGTGCTAGAAGACATCCCCAACGACTCCGCGGCGGCGCTGGTCCTGATCGAGCATCACTGGGCGGTGCCGCTTCGCAACGCGGTCCTGCGGGCCGGCGGTTTCCGCATCAGCGACGGCTTCATCAGCCCGCTCGACCTGGTGGAGATCGGGCTGGTCTCGGCCGAGGAGGCGCAGCAGCTGCACGAGCTGGAGACGGTGGCCGCCGCAAATAGCAAGGCATGACCCTTAGCCAACACGAGACCTGGAGGCCTTAGATGTTCGGAGCACGCAGAGTAGCCCGCCGCACGGGCCGGCGCACCGCCCGGCGCGTTTCCCGCCGCCGGTAACGGACCGGGTAACGGACCAGCACGAGCTGCCATAGCGGCGGCTGGCAGCTAATGCCGGTAATCCGATGAGCGCTTCGGATCTGGCGATCGTGGCGGCGCTGGTGTTCGCGTGGGGGACATTGTCGGCCCGGCTGGAGCGGTTCGACGTGACCGCGCCGATCACGTTCGTCCTGGCCGGAGTGCTGCTGACCCACGGGCCGCTGGCGCCGCTGGGATTCCAGCCGTCCCATGAGACGGTCAAAGCGCTGGCGGAGATCACCCTGGTCCTGGTGCTGTTCTCGGACGCCTCGCGGGTCGGGTTGCGGGATCTGCGCTCGGGCATCGTCATGGCACACGGCGCGACCGCAGATCCGCTGGCCCGCCGCTACGGACCGCGTGTCGCCCTGGCCACAGGCGGCTCGGGCGACCTCTCTGATGATCTGGGGGCGCCCCCGCTGCCCGAGCGCAGGCTCATCCGCCGTGCTTCTCCCATCCGCGATGCCTCTTAACCGCCGCTCTCCGGGGAAACTCCGATGGCCGGCTGAGATTCACCGACGCCGCCGCCGACGACGATCCGCTAGACGGCGGGCCATGACGGCTCTGCGGGCCGGGGTCACCCATGGCGGATGACGCCTGCGGGCCTTGGTTAGCGGAAGGATCGCTTCAGAGCAGCAGTCGGTCAGCTACGCGCGAAGGGTCCAGGCATGCGGCGTTACACGCAAAGCTTTTTCCTTTTGGCTGCCATCCTCGGTGTATGCCTGACCACGGGTTGCGGGGGTGCGGTCAGCAGCGTGATCGCCAGCTTGTCGCCCAGCCGCAGCGCCAGCATCTCGCCCGGCCCAAGCGCCACCACCTCCTCCCCCAGCCCGAGCCCGTCCTCGCCCAGCCCGAGCCCGACCACGTCCTCGCCCAGCCCGAGCCCGACCACGTCCTCCCCCAGCCCCAGTACCTCCTCGCCCAGCTCGAGCCCGCCGGTAACTCCTACTGCGCAGCCTTCAACTCAGAGCGCCGCCGCGGTAGGGCCGAGCAGCTCACCGACGTCGAGCAGCGGGTCTGGGACCAACCTCATCTGGCTATGGATCCTGCTGGGCGCCGTCGTCCTCGTCGGCCTGATCGTGCTGATCACCCGTTCAGCAGGCCGCCGCTCGGCAGCAAAGGCAGGCTGGCGGTCGAGGGTCATCGACGCTTACGCGAAGGGCGCTGCCCTCTACGACGCCATGAGCGTCGCGGAAACCCCGGCTGGACTGGCCGCCGATGACGCGGGCGCTCGCTGGTACGACATCCAGCGCCGCGCCGATGACCTTGCGCAGACGCTGTACGCGCTGGGCGAGGCGGCCCCGGACGAGGACAGCCGGGCTAGGGTCGCTGATACTCTCGCTTCCCTACAGGCGGTTCGCTCCGCGATGGACGCCGAGCGGGCTCCGGGCGGCGCAGGCCCGGAGTATGCCGCAGTCGTCCGCGACCGCATGTTCGCCTTCCAGGCGGCTCTCCGCGCGCTCCGCTCCCCTGACGAGCCACTGTCCTAAAAGGGCCTCCCTGACCAGCACGGTCAAGGCACCAAGGCACGGAATCGCCTCACCCACAGTGGGTGAGGCGGCACGGGACCGCGACTGGTGGACTAATGGCTCAAAGCTCACAGTGACCCTGGGGGAAATGGCACGGGTTCACCTGCCCAGACTTCCATGGAGAGTGAATCGCCGAACGGAAGTGGGATCATGTCGACCGTCTGGATTTTCACCCTATCCATCATCTATGTGGTACTGGTGCTCACGCTTGCCGTTCTTTCTTTCCGCAAGGGGCACTGGGTCCTCGGCCTGCTCGGCTTTGTCTTCCCGGTCTTGTGGCTATTCGGGGCTATCTTGCCGACCCGCCGCGGCCACCGGTGACGCCGTCCCCTGCTCGCGGGTGACCAACGCGAAGCTGCCCGCGGGGACCTGATCTCAGGCTCCCCGCGGGCAGCTTGCTCTGCTGTCACGCGCTGGTCGTCTCCGCGACGTGGATCATGCGCCGGAGCAGGAAGCCCGCGACGATCTCAAAGATTCCCATGACGATGAACCAGATGCCGAGCAGGACGGCCAAGACGTTGATCGAAGTGACGGGAGTGGACACGACCACGATCCCGGCGATGACGCTTATCACGCCGAAAGCGATCCACCAGGCCCTTCCCTCCTGGGCGCCGCCGGCGAGTCCTCCGATGAGCGCGGTCAGGCCCTGGACGATCCAGGTGATACCGATGACCAGGCCGATGATCGCCACCGTCAGGTGCAGATGACGGATCAGGACGACGCCGATGACGATAAACAGCAGGCCGGCGATTCCGACCCAGATCCTGTGTCGCTCATCTTGGTCGAATACCCGGACTAGGTGGAAGATCCCGGACAAGATCATCAGGATGCCGAGCAGGACCGCGACCACGTTCAGTGAACCCGACGGGTGGAAGCTCACGATGACCCCGAGGATCAATGTCAGCACGCCGAGAACCACCGTCACCTGCCATGAGGCCGCCATCACCGATGCGGGTGCAGGCTCCACGTCGTATTTCACAGTCATTAACGCTCCTGTTTGCTTCTTCCGGCCCAAGCCTTAGAGGTCCTAATCGGCGGTAAAGCTGTGGGTGCCCGCCACCAATACTCAAGCGGAGGTCATCTAACGTCCTCATCCGCCATGGATGATTAATATCCCGCCAGCTACCTGGAACATGGGATAGACAATTTACCAGACCAGCAAGGACGCCGATGAACGAGGGACTGGCGAGTCAGGAAACGCTAAGAACCGGGCACGCACTGCGAACGCCCCGGGCGGCCGCGGCCGCCGGCATCATCTTTTCCGTGTTCCTGATCACGGCGCTCGTCCTGCTCCGAATCTCGGTGCCGGCCCGTCCCTCCGTCCCCGGTTCATGGCTGACCGATTCGGGGCGACGAACTGCGGTGGCGGTCGCTCTCAACCTGGTGCCTTTCGCCGGGATAGCCTTCCTGTGGTTCATCGGCGTGCTCAGGGACCGGATCGGCGAGCACGAGGATCGGTTCTTCGCCACGGTGTTCCTGGGCAGCGGCCTGTTGTTCGTCGCGATGATGTTCGTGGCTACGGCGATCGCTAGCGGGCTCATCGCGGACATGGCGTCCGTCCGACCGCAGCCGTCCACCCTGGCGCTAGGCCGTAGTGTTACCTCGACCCTGCTAAACGTCTACTCGATGCGGATGGCGGCGGTCTTCACGCTTACCACGGTGAACATCGCGCGCCACACCGAGATCGTCTCCCGGTGGCTTATCATCGCCGGGCTCGCGACGGCACTGGTGCTGCTCGTTGGCGTCGGCATCTCACCCTGGACGGAGTTGCTGTTCCCGGCCTGGATCCTGGCCTTGAGCATCGATATCCTCACTGTCACCCCGAGAGCCTTTCCCGGTACCACGGAAAAGGCTTCTCAGGGCTGACAGTGTTCAGGTACCGAGGAGTCTTTCAGGTACCGAGAAGTTTGGCCTTGGCGGCGGCGAATTCCTCGTCGGTCAGGACGCCTGCCTGATGCAAGGTGGAGAGCTGGGTCAGCTGGTCGATCATCGGCGACGACGCGGCCGGCGACGACGGTTCGGGCGCCGGTGAAGCCTGCTGGTAGGGCGCTGCGGGAGCCTGCTGGGCCTCGAGGTCGCTGATGCGCGCGTCTTGGTCGGCTTCCCCCTGTTGCTGCTGCTCCGCTCGCCGACCCATGCTCCGGCTCGCGACGTAAGCGCCACCGCCCACTACGGCCGCGCGCATCAACGGGCGTCTCCGCACGAACAGCACTGCCTCCTAATTGTTCGCGCGCCGGTTACTAGGCGTCTTCTGGCAAAGTCAGGCCGAGGGCCAGCATGAGCTCGGGCGCGGCCGCCACTATCCTCGGCCCGCCGACCTGCGGCGCGATGGCGATCAGCACGCCCAGGATCTCGGAGGGAGAAACTCCTTCGTTGATCGCGTTGCCTACCTGCCAGAGATAGGAGGCCGGAGGCGCGTCGAGCGCTACGAGGGCAGCGATCTTGACGAGGGCGTAGGTGCGGGAGTTCAGGCCGCTTCTGTCCTTCCAGTTGGCGCGCAGCTCTAGTCCCTCAGCCAGCAGCTCCGGGTCGCCTAGGGCCAGCCCAGCCAGCAGCTCCCTGGTCGCGTCGTCAACGTCGGCCTTGACTGGAACGTTCATGATGAAAGTCCTTTCCGTCCGCCACGGCGGCTGGGTTGTTGATGGCAGCCACGATACTGGTCAACCATCCCGCTTGCAGGCGGGTACGGCGTCACCCGCCGTGGATGGTGTAAAGCGAAAGTCCGCGAGAAGCCGACCGCCGTGACTATTAAGAGGTGCCTGCGGTGCTGGACGGGCGCTGCGGACCGCCAGCTACGCCAAGCTCGGCCTCGCGGGCGAGGAACCGGAGCCGGGCAGCTCGCGCGTCCCACCCATAGACAACCGCGGAGCCTGCGATGAGGTCGTGCAAGGCGCGGTGCTCGCGCTGCACCAGGATGCCAAGGAACCCCAGGCCGAAGAAAAGGAAGCTAAGCGGGAACACGAGCGAGCGCACGACGCCACGCCACGGGTCGAGACCCGCGCCGTCCGCCCGGACGACGCGAAGGCCCAGTGTCGCCATGCCGAGGGTCCGGCCGCTCGCCGCCCACGAGTAACCGAAATAGAAGAACTCCCAGGCGGCGAAAATGATGGCCACCACGACATTTGACCGGTTCCACGTGATCGAGTGACCGCTCACTACCTGCGCCACGAAGGACGTGGCCGCGAGCCCGAGCGCGAACAGGCCCGAGCTGACCGCGAGGTCAATGACGAACGCCAGGAACCGGGACACTGAGCCTGCGTAGTGCCCCTGCGAGCTCACCAGACCGGCGGACCGCCTCCGGGCGCTCATAGCTCGGCCTGGTCAGGCAGCACCTGGTCAGGTAGCAGTGCGGGCGGCGCTACCGGTCCAGGATGCTTGCGCCGGAGAAGGCGCTGCACGCAGCGATCGATGAACTGATCGAGCCCGACCGCCTGGCTGCGGGCCGCGTCCAGCGCTTCGCTCGCAGCTCCTCCGGACGACCTGGCGATGACGGCGCCAAGATCCGTCTGCTCGACCAGCGCGTCCATGTCGACACGACCCACAATTTCATTGACGTCGACGCGATCGACCACGGCGCCCACGTCGACACGTCCTAGGACGCCGTCGATGTCCACCCGGTCGACCACGGCACTTACGTCCACCCGGCCGACTATCGCGTTCACGTCCACCCGGTCGATCAAGGCGCTCACGTCCACCCGGTCGACCACGGTATTTACATCTACCCGGCCGACTATCGCGTTCACGTCCACCCGGTCGATCAGGGCGCTCACGTCCACCCGGTCGACCACGGCATTCACGTCCACCCGGTCGACCAGGGCACTCACGTCCACCCGGTCGACCAGGGCACTCACGTCCACCCGGTCGATCAAGGCACTCACGTCCACCCGGTCGACTATCGCGTTCACGTCCACCCGGTCGATCAAGGCGCTCACGTCCACCCGGTCGACCAGGGCATTCACGTTCACCCGGTCGATCAGGGCGCTCACGTCTACCCGGTTAAGCAGGGCGTTCACATCCAGCCGGTCGAGCAGGACGTTGACGTCCACCCTCTTCAGGACCTCGTCGAGGTCGACGTGACGAAGAACGGCATTCAGATCGACCTGGGCCACGATGGCGTTGATATCGAGCGCATTGACCAGCAGGTCGACGACGCGCTCAGTGACCCGCTGAGCGGTCAGCTCCACCGGATCGGTCATTCGACGGCCTACCGACCGCAGCCGGTCACGCGGATCCACGCTACCCAGTATCGTCGACCTCAGATGATGGGAATCATCCGCCAGGGGTGAGGCGAGATCCCGAGGCAGGCCGTCGCACGCCCAGACCGATCCCCGTCGGCCAGATATCTCACCGTCATTGTCACTTCCTGGTGGTCAGTAGACCTGCGCGCTTTCTCATCAGCCTGATGGCTTCGCGGTCGGTATCCATCATTCCTCGGGGGGTGGCAGCGCGGGCGGACGCCGGAGCGGATGGCAACACGCTCACCCGCGGAGGAGGACGCCCGAGCGATGCGGCGATGTCACGCTGGGAAGCGGATCTTACTGAAGCTTGGTGCGCACAAGTCGGCGACGGCCAGTGACCTGCGTCCGCCGGAAGGGAAGGCAGCAATGCCAGAGGCGACGGCGTTCACAATCGGGGCCAGAGCGAGTTGCTCCGACGGTTTCTGCGGCGAGGTGACCCGGATAATCGTCGATCCGGCCGCTCGTACGGTCACGCATCTTGTTATCGAACCTAAGCACCGCCGGCACAACGGCCGACTCGTTCCCGTGGAGCTGGTCGACTCCGCCACCGGCGAGATCCGGCTGCGCTGCACCCTCGGGGAGTTCGAGCAGCTTGACCCCTCCGAGGAAGTCGATCTGGAGGAAGGGGCCGAGTACGGGGGTGGATACAACGCCGCGAATTCGGTCCAGGGCTATGGTGGAACCGGCAGCATGGGCGTCGGCGGTTCTGTCTCCGGCACATCGATCGGTGGCAGCCTCGGGCACCGCACACCGATCGTCACACACGACGCCGTTCCGCTGGGTGAAACCGAGCTGCGTCGCGGCGAGCATGTCCATGCACTCGACGGCGACATCGGGCAGGTGCAGGGCTTCGTGGTCGGTCCGGACAACCACCAAGTGACTCACATCCTGCTCCAAGAGGGTCATCTGTGGGGCCGCAAGGAAGTCGCCATCCCGATCAGCGCCGTGACCGGGACCGACGGCGCAATTCGGCTCAACATGACCAAGAAGCAGGTGGAGGAGCTGCCACCGGCGGGCTGAGCGGGCCGTCGGCCGCGCCGTCAGCCGCTGCTACCTTGGCGTGTACTGCCGTCACGCATCCGCTTGTACGGGCCCTCAGCGCTTGCTAGCTGCTGGTACGTGCCGCGCTGGACGACTTGGCCATGATCGAGGACGACGATCTCATCGACTTCATCCAGCCCCTCTAGGTCATGGGTGATGAGCAGCGTTGTGTGGCCTCGGGTGACGTCGAGAAGATCGGCGGTCAGCGCGGCGCGGGTGGTGGGGTCCAGGTGGGCCGTTGGCTCGTCAAGGATCAGCACGGCCGGGTCGGCGAGCAGCGCCCTAGACAGCGCGAGCCGCTGTCGTTCGCCGCCGGACATGGCCGCTCCGCGCGCGCCGACTTGGGTGTCCCAGCCGCGCGGCAACGAACGGATCCAGGTCAGCAGCCGCGCGCGATCCGCCGCGTCCGCAAGCTCGTCGTCACTCGCGCCTGGCCGGGCCAGGCGGAGATTGTCACGGACACTAGTACCGAAGATGTGCGGGTCCTGGGGACAGCCGCCGATCACCGTGCGCACGTCGTCGGCGGCATAATCGGCCAGGTCGGCGCCCCCTAGGGTAACGGCGCCTCCGGCCAGGTCGCAGAACCGCAGCAACACGCTCGCCACAGTGGATTTACCCGCACCGCTGGGGCCGATGAGCGCTACTCTTCGCCCGGGTGGCAGGTCGAGGTCGAGGCCGTCCAGCGCCAGCGGCTCGTCCGGTGCGTACCGGACCTGCACACCCCGGAGCTGTACGTGCACTGGCCCGGCGGGCAGCGGACGGGGTACCGCAGGCTCGGCCACCGGATCCGCGGCGTCGAGGACCGTGCTGATGCGCCGGGCCGAGGCACGGGAGGCGCCCAGTTGAAGTGCCGCCGCAGGCAGGGTGGTGACCGCCTCGAAGGCGGCCAGGGCGGTGAGAGTCACCACGGCCAGCGGCACCCTAGTCAGTGCGCCGTCCCCGACAGCCGCCACCCCAAGGACCAGTACTCCCCATAGCGTGAGGCCGGAACTGGCCGTGGTCAGCCCGCTGCCGAGACCGGCCGCGACGGCCGAGCGCCCGGCTAGTTTCGTCAGCTGCTCATCCGCGGCCGCGGCGGCGGCGAGGGCGGCGTCCTGCGCGCCGAAGGCCTGCAACTCGGCGGCGCCCGACAGCAGGTCGGTCATGGTCGCGCCGAGCTCACCGCGGGCCGGGGCGGTCGCCTGGGCCGCCCGGCGGGACGCGACGACGGCCAGGACCGGCACCGCTACCCCGGCGGCCAGGAGGCCGAGAGCGAGTACGCCACCGGCGGGCGCGAGTATCAGCAGGCATACGGTCACTGCGCCCCCACCGACCAGGGCCGCGGCTAGCGGCGGGCCGATGCCGCGGATGAAGAGGTCTTGGGTGGCGTCAACATCGCTGATCAGGCGGGCCATCAGGTCACCGGAGCGGAAGGCGGCGAGCCCGGCCGGAGCCAGCCGTTCCAGTCGCCGGTAGATCGTTACCCTAATGTCAGCCAGAACCCGGAAGGCCACGTCATGCGAAGCCAGGCGCTCGACGTAGCGGGATACTCCCCGTCCGATGCTGAACGCGCGGACCGCGACCACCGCCACCGAGATCGCCAGGATGCTGGGGTGCTCGGAGGCGCGAGCGAGCAGGAATCCGGATACGGCCAGCAGGGCCACACCGCAGCCGATGGCCGCCGCGCCCGCCACGACCGAGAGCAGCAGCTGGCTGCGCAGCGGCCGGGCGAGCCGCAGCAGGCGCAGCAGCGGGCGGCGGGCGATGGCGGCCTGGCGGGCGCCTGCCGTGGTCACCGGATCACCTCCGCCCGGGACCGGCTGGCCGGGCTCGCCTGCCAGTAGGGCGACATCAGCTCTCCATGGTCCAGGCGCATGATGCGCCCGGTATCGCCGGTCCAGCCCTGGGCGTGGCTGACCAGGATGACGGTGCGGTCCGCCAGCACGGTATCGATGGCTTTCCCGATCTGACGGGCGCTGGCCGGGTCCAGATGCGCGGTGGGCTCGTCCATGAGCAGCAGCGGCGAATCTCGCAGGAACGCGCGGGCCAGCGCGATCTTCTGCCGCTGACCCGCCGACAGCCGTAGTCCGCGTTCCCCAAGCGGCGCCTGGTAGGCGCCCGGAAGGGCCTCGATGAACTCCGCGGCCCCGGCGAGCCGGGCGGCCCACCGGATATCGTCCGGGCTCGCGTCATCCCGGCCCAGGGCGATGTTGTCCGCGGCGCTGCCGGCGAACAGGTGGGGCTGCTGCGGCACCCAGGCAATCTGAGCCAGCCACTGGTCGGCCGGGATCGTCGCCAGGTCCACATCGTCAACCTGTATCGTCCCTTCGGCCGGTTCGATAAACCGAAGCAGCAGCGCCAGCAGCGAACTCTTACCCGCGCCGCTCGGCCCGGCCAGGACGACCCGCTCCCCCGGCCGGATCGTCATGTTCACCCCGTCAAGAGCCGGGCGGCCCCGGCCGGGATAGATCACGGTGACCCCGTTCAGCCTGATCTCCTGGGTACGCAGGTTGGCGCTTACGCCGCGATGATCCGCCACTGCGGGCTGGACCGGCCGCACCTGGGCCGCCGCCGGGGTGTCCAGGATCTCGAAGACCCGCCCGGCCGCGGCGACGCCCTCCATGCTCGCGTGGAACTGGGCGCCGACGGCCCGCAGTGGCAGGTAAGCCTCCGGGGTCAGCAGTAGCACCACTAGGGCCGTCTCATACCCCAGTTGACCGTGAAGCAGCCGCAAACCCACCTCGACCGCGACCAGCGCGGTGGCTACCGCGGCGGTCAGCTCCAGCACTAGGGCGGACAAGAACGCCACTCGCAGCGTCGACATGGTGGCGGCCCGATGCGTGCTGGTGACGTTCTCGATCACCTTTTCCTGCGCCCTCGCACGGCCGAACACCTTGAGCGTGGGCAATCCCTCCACGACATCGAGGAAGTGCCCGGCCAGCGTGGCCAGTAGCCGCCACTGCCGCCGCGTCTGAGCCTTGGTGTGCCAGCCCACCAGGACCGCGAATACCGGGATCAGCGGCAGCGTCACGGCGATGACCACCGCGGAGATCCAGTCCGCCACGGCGACCCGGGCCAGGACCGCGATAGGTACCACGGCCGCGAGCACGAGTTGCGGGAGGTACCGGGCGAAGTAAGGATCCAGGCCATCCAGACCTCTGGTGGCCAGAGCAGCGATCTCTCCTGTCCGCTGACCGCCCAGCCACACCGGGCCGAGCCGCACAGAGCGATCGGCCAGCGCGCGCCGTAGCCGGGATTTCACCGTTGCGGCCGCACGCAGCGCGGCCACCTCGCCCCCATAGCTGACCGCAGCTCGCGCCAGTACGACGGCCAGCAACGCCAGCAGGGTGCCGCCCAGCGCCGCGGCCGTGGCGCTGCCGCGGGCGGCGGTGGCGAGCGCATGCGCAAGCAGGCCCGCCTGCGCCAGGATGAGTGCCGTCCCGACGATCCCAAGGCCGACGGTGGCGGCCAGGTCGCCCGGGGCGGCGGCCCACGCGTAACGCAGCAGCCGCGATCCGACCGCCCGCGGCGTCGTTCCTCGCTGCCGCCGGGCCGCACTATCGTTCATCAAGTCGCTCCGAGGGCGTCGAGGTTGACGTAGTGCCTCTTCTGGCCGGACCGACCGGGCCACTGGCTCGGCACGATGCTCGCATACATAGTGTCTGCCGCCCAGCATGGATTGCGCCTCGCCCGGCCGGGGTGATTGGCCGGCGGCAAATCCTGGGGAACCCGAGCGGGCAGCCGGCCCATGACCAGGGGTGGCTGCGCCGATCTCGGCTATCACCCCGCTCGGGTGACGTATCCGCGACCGCCCAGCCGCACCATGAATAGGCGGCTTCACTCGGGAGGGTGTCGGTCCCGACCGGAGAAGACCGGCCGGGAAGGACTGTGAGCGCCCCCCGCGGACCTACCGCGCAGCGTATCCGGCACGAGGCTCGAGGTGGTTCTAGTGACGACTCCGTCCGATCCCCTGGCGCTCCTGCGGTCCCGGAGCTACCTGGTGCTGCTGGTGCTTGCGGCGATCATCGGTGTCATCGTCTCGGCCGTGGCTTACTTCTTTCTCGCGCTTGTCAGCAAGCTGCAGGGATGGATCTTCACAAGCCTTCCGAGCGGGCTCGGATTCCATTCCGAACCCGCATGGTGGCCGATTCTGCCGCTGGCGCTGGCCGGACTGCTGGTTGGGCTCACCATCCGTTATCTGCCCGGCACGGGTGGTCACTCGCCGGCCGATGGATTCCAGGTTGGAAGAGGTGCTCCCTCGCTGGCCGAGCTTCCCGGCGTCGCGCTCGCGTCGCTGGCCACCCTGAGCCTCGGCGTGGTGCTGGGGCCCGAGGCTCCGCTGATCGCCATCGGTGGCGGGCTCGGGGTCCTGGCGGTCCGCCTATTGAAGCGAGACGCTCCGGCGAGAACCAGCACGGTGGTGGCCGCAGCGGGGAGTTTCGCCGCTATCAGCACGCTGCTTGGTTCGCCGCTGCTCGGGGCTTTCCTCCTGATGGAAGCCTCGGGGCTGAGCGGCGCCATGCTGGAGCTTGTACTGGTGCCAGGCCTGCTAGCGGCCGGCATCGGCACGTTGATCTTCATCGGCCTTGACGCCTGGACCGGGCTTGGCACGTTCTCGCTGTCGATTCCCGGCCTTCCCCATGTCGGCTCGCCCACTGGCGCTGAATTCTTGTGGGCGCTGGCGATCGGGATAATGGCTGTCCTGCTCGGCTCCGGAATACGGTGGCTGGGGCTGTTCCTGCGGCCTTATGTCGAGAAGCGGATGTTGCTATTCATGCCGGTGGTCGGCTTGGCTATCGCGGCCCTTGCCATCGTGTTCGCCGAGGCCACCGGGAAGGGCTCGTCGTTGGTGCTATTCTCCGGGCAGTCCGCACTCGGCCCGCTCGTCACCCACGGCGCCAGCTACACCGTGGGAACGCTGGTCCTGCTCATCGTCTGCAAGGGACTCGCCTACGGCGGGTCGCTGAGCAGCTTCCGTGGCGGTCCGACCTTCCCGGCCATGTTCATCGGGGCGGTAGGAGGCATAGCACTGTCACATCTGCCTGGACTGCCGCTTGTTGACGGCGTCGCCATGGGCATCGGCGCGATGACCGTAGTGATGCTCAGGCTCCCGCTGACGTCGGTCCTGCTGGCCACAGTGCTCCTGGCCTCGGACGGCCTGGCCGTCACGCCGCTGGTAATCGTGGCGGTCGTGGTGGCGTACGTGGTCTCGGCGCGGCTGGTCCCAGCGCCGGCGGCGCCGGCCCCTGCTCCGGCGGGGCCAGGCTCCGGAAGCACCGCGTTCTGCCGAGGATTCCGTGCAGCCCAGCAGATAATGGTGAGGTTCTTCTCGACGAGGCTGCGCCGGGGTTTATCCCGTTCGGCTCGAGGGCTCAGTGCCTGCTCGGGGGAGCTCGGCACCGGTCGTGCTACCAGGGAGCGCAGCGCCAGCGGCAGCCGGAGGCAGCACGTCGTACACATCGCGTACCACTCCCACCTGTTCGGTGGTGTACGTCCGTTCCCGGCGCACGTCGCGGACAAAGGCGGGCCACCAGCTCACCAGCGCGCCGAGGCGGTTGCGGAAGCCGGTCAGGAAGCCGACGTGGATGAACAGCCAGACGACCCAGGCGAGGAAGCCGGAGAGGTGCAAGCCTCTGACAGAGACGACCGCGCGGCCGCGGGAAAGGTAAGCAGCCGACCCCAGGTCACGGTAGCGGAACGGCTTAGTGGGCATCTTCCCGGCGACGTCGTGTTTGATGCGTTGCCCGACGTATATGCCGGTCTGCATGGCCACCTCGCATACACCGGGGAGCTTGTTCAGGCTCATCACGTCCCCGGTCACGAAGATCTCGGGGTGGTCGGGAATGGTGCAGTCGTCGCCGACCATGATGCGGCCGGCCCGGTCCTGCTTCGCGCCGGTGGCTGCCGCGATGGCCGCCGCGACCGATGGCGCTGCCACCCCGGCGGTCCACAGCACGGTGCCCGCCTCATGGCGGGTCACCGTGCCGTCCTGAGCGCGGACGCTCAGGCCGGTGCCGTCTATATTCGTGACAATCGAGTGCATGTGCTGCTCGACGCCGAGCTTGGCCAGCGTGCGGGCCGCCTTGGCCGACAACTCCGGGCCGAACGGGGCGAGCGGGGCGTCCCCGCCATCGAAAAGCAGCACCCGGGCGTCCTCGGGCTTGATGTGACGGTATTCGTCGCGCAGCGTCTTGGTGGCCACCTCGCGGATCTGCCCGGCCAGCTCGACGCCGGTGGGCCCGGCGCCGACCAGGGCGAAGGTGAGCCAGCGACTGCGTTCGGCCGGGTCGACCGCGGTATCGGCCAGCTCGAACGCGCCGAAGACGCGGCGCCGGATGACCAGGGCATCCTCGATGGTCTTCATGCCGGGCGCCCACTGGGCATACTCGTCGTGCCCGAAATACGACTGCTGCACCCCGGCCGCCACGATCAGGTAGTCATAACCGAACTGCAGCTGGTCCCCGAGCGGCCGCGTCGCCAGGACCCGGCGCCCTTCAGCGTCGATGCCGGTCACGTCGGCCAGCACGAAGTCCGCGTTCTTCTGCTTACGGAGCAGATCCCGCAGCGGGACGGCGATCTTCCCCTCGGACAAGATCCCGGTCGAGCACTGGTACAGCAGTGGCTGGAACAGATGGTGCGGGCGCCTGTCGACGAGGGTCACCCGGACCGGGGCGCGGCGCAGCATCCGAGCGGCGAACAGCCCGGCGAAGCCCCCGCCGATGATCACCACACGGCGCTGGCTATCTTGCTCGTTCATGGCGCTTCCCCGATTCCGGTCGTCTTTTGTTGCCTCGTGCGGCTCAGCCTGCCGGGTCGTACCACGTCTCCCGGCCGGCCAGTAGCCGCTCCGCCTCCTTGGGACCCCAGCTGCCCCTGGCGTAGGGGTGCACAGGGACGGCATCGCCGAGCACCGGGTCGACGATCTCCCACGCGGCTTCCACGGTGTCCTGCCGGGCGAACAGCCAGCGCTCCCCGTCCAGCGCCGCGCCGATGAGCCGGTCGTACGGGCGGATGTCCGACCCGGGCTGCTGCGCGAACGCGAGCTCCTCGGCCTGTGGCTCCCAGCCAGCACCGGGCTTCTTTCCGTGCAGGGTGAGGCCGACCTGCGTCTCCGGCCAGATCCGGAACCTCAGCATGTCCGCTGGCGTGACGGGCTCGATCCCGAACACGTCGTGCGGCGGCTGCTTGAAAATGACATTGATCTCCGTGGCGGTGACCGACATGCACTTGCCCGCCCGGATCAGGATCGGCACCCCGGCCCAGCGCCAGGTATCGGCGGTGAGCCTGACCGCGACGTACGTCTCCACGGTCGAATTCGGGTCGACGCCGTCCACCTGGCGGTAGCCCTCGTACTGGCCACGCACCGTGTTCTCCGGGGTCAGCGGGCTCAGCGCGCTAACCACCTGCTGCTTGGCATCCCGCCAGCCGGAAAGGCCGTGCGCGCTGGGCGGTTCGGCGAGGATGGTCGCCAGTACCTGGAGCATGTGGTTTTGCAGCACGTCCCTGATGGCACCGGTCCGGTCGTAGAACCGGCCGCGATCCGAGACGTCGAACGCCTCGGCCATGGTGATCTGGATGTTGTCCACGTAGGTCCGGTTGAGCAGGGGCTCGATCACCGAGTTGGCGAAGCGGACGAACAGCACGTTCTCCACCGGGTCGAAGGCCAGCCAGTCGTCGACCCGGAAGATGGCCTCTTCCGGGAAGTACTGGTGCATGGTGTCGTTGAGCTGCCGCGAGCTGGCCAGGTTGATGCCGAACGGCTTCTCCACCATCACCCGCGCGTCCTTCGTACGGCCTGCGCCGGCTATTCCCTGCGCGATCCGCCCGAACAGCTGGGCCGGCACCTCCATGTAGTACAGGACTTTCTGGCCCGAACCGATCTGATCCGACATGGCCTTGTAGGTGGCCTCGTCGCCGAGATCCCCGTCCACGTAGCGCAGCAGCCCGAGCATCTTCGTCGCCGCAGCGCTGTTCGGATCCATGTTGTTGAGCTTCAGCGATGCGGTGGCGTAGTCGCGGAACTGCTCCAGCCCCCACCCGCTCTTGGCCACCCCGATCACCGGGACGTCCAGTACGCCGCGCTCCACCAACCCCACCAGCGCCGGGAAGGTCTCGATCTTGGCTAGGTCGCCAGTGGCGCCGAAGATCACCAGCGCGTCAACTTTGTTTGTCGCCATAGTCGGCTCCTCTGTCGGGTAGTCGTCTGCTATCCATCCCATCGCGGCGCAGCGATGCTGGCATCACTCCGGGAGGGTGATAGCGCCTGCGACGTGGCCTCTTGGAACTGCTGCGGAAGAGCCCCTCAGGAGCGGCCGGCCTGTCGGTTAGCTTCCTGGGGCGCTCCGAGCGGCATCAGCATCTGGGCTCGCTGCTGGCGTGCTTGGCGGCGGCGGCGGCAGGAATTCCTTCCGGCTGACGCGGCGGCGGAACACATAGTAGGTCCAGGTCTGGTAGGCGAGTACTACCGGCAGGAGGATGACGACGACGACGGTCATTACCTTGAGTGAGTACCCGTTGGATGCTGTGTTGTGCACGGTGAGGTTGTAGGCCTTGCTGGTGGAGGAGACCATCACGTTGGGGTACAGGTCAACGAAGATCGCCAGGATGCAGGACGCGATAGTGACGGTGGTCGCGGCGAAGGCGAAGCCCTCACGGTGGTCGTAGACGAGCCAGACGGCGGCGATGACGGCGAGGATGGCGAGCAGTTCGATCACGTTGAGGAAGAAGGTGGTGCCGGCGGTCACGTGCGTCCAGATGATGAAGCCGATGACGGCGGCGCCGGTGACGGGGGCTACGCGGCGGGCCACCTGCCAGGACCGCTCGCGCATGTCGCCGGTGGTCTTCAGGCACAAGAACGTCGCGCCGTGCAGCAGGCAGACCAGGACCAGGGTGATGCCGGTGAACAGGGCATAGGGCTGGAGCAGGTCCCAGAACGAGCCGGTGTAGTTCTGGGCGGAGTTGATCGGCAGTCCGTGCAGCAATCCGGCCAGGGCCACGCCGATCAGCAGCGGGGCCAGCAGGCTGCCCGCGGTCAGCAGCACATCCCAGGTGCTGCGCCAGCGGGCCGCGTCGCGCTTGCCCCGGTACTCAAAAGCCACCCCGCGGACGATCAGGGCGGACAGCAGCAGGACCAGCGCGAGGTTGTAGGCCGAGAACATCGTCGCGTACCAGCCCGGGAACGCGGCGAACATGCCGGCCCCGGCCACGATCAGCCAGACTTCGTTGCCGTCCCACAGCGGCCCGATCGTGTTGATGGCGGCCCGGCGGCCGGCCTCGTCGGTGCCGATCACGGCGTGCAGCATGCCGACGCCGAAGTCGAACCCCTCCAGGATGAAAAAGCCGGTCCACAAGATGGCGATGATGATGTACCAGAACGGGATGAGACCCATCGTGACCCCTAATACAGGACGGCCGGCACCGGCGCGTCCGCGTCGGCTTCGGCGTGCGGGGGCGGGAGCTGCTCGCGGGAGTACCGCAGCATCAGCAGCAGGTCGACGGTGGCGAGCGTGCCGTACAGCAGGACGAAGGCCACCAGGCTGATCCACAGCGTCGAGGTGCCGACGGTCGGCGAGATCCCGTTCTTGGTCAGCATGATGCCCTGCACGATCCACGGCTGCCGGCCGCTCTCGGTCAGGAACCAGCCTGCGGTGTTCATCACGAACGGCAGCACCGCCCCCCACACCGCCACCCACAAGAACACCCGGGAGGTCGCGAGTTTCTTGCGCCGCAGCAGCCACAGCCCCCACGCCGATATGAGCAGGACCAGGGCCCCGAGGTAGGCCATCACCCGCATCGACCAGTACTGGATGAACACGTTCGGGACGTAGTTACCGGGGCCGAACTGCTGGTTGTACTGGTTGTTCAGCGGGGTCATCCCGACCACCTGGCCGTTCCAGTGGTTGGTGGCCAGCAGCGACAGCAGGTGCGGGATCTCGATGATCTGGGTCGGGGTCTGGTCGTTGTTGCCGCCGCCGATCTGGAATAGCGAGAACGAGCACGGCTGGCAGGTGGTCCACTGCGCCTCGGCCGCCGCGATCTTCATCGGCTGGTACCTGCCCTCGATCACGCCGAGCTCATCACCCACCAGCAGGGTGAACAAGATCGCCGGGACCAGGACGACCAGCGCCAGCCTCGCCGACCGGGTGAACACCTCCCGGGCCCCGCCGTGCCGCAGCTGCCACGCCGAGACCGCCAGCATGACCGCGGCGCCGGTGACCAGCGACGCGAACAGCACCTTGGCGTACCCCCACACGAACACCGGGTTGGTGAACAGCGCCCAGATGTCGTTCAGCTGCGGCTTCCCGCTGACCATCGCATAGCCGACCGGGTGCTGCATCCAGGAGTTAGCCGCCAAAATGAACGCCGCCGACAACGCCGAGCCGAGCGACACCAGCCAGATCGTCAGCAGATGCAGCCGCTTCGGGAGCTTGTCCCAGCCGAACAGCCACAACCCCAGGAACGTCGACTCTAGGAAGAACGCGGCTAGCCCCTCCATCGCCAGCGGCGCCCCGAAGATGTTGCCGACCAGCCGCGAGTAAGCGCCCCAGTTCATCCCGAACTGGAACTCCTGCACGATGCCGGTCACCACGCCGATCGCGACGTTGATGACCAGCAGCGTGCCGAAGAACCGGGTCAGCCGCAGGTAATCATCGCGCCCGCTGCGGTGCCACGCCGTCTGCAGCAACGCGGTCAGGAACGCCAGACCGATCGTGATCGGGACGAAGAAGAAGTGATTGATCGTCACAAACGCGAACTCCACCCGCGCCAGGTCGACGTTCGTCATCGGCTGTCTCCGGTTTCTGGTCCCGACCCTCTAGTCAAGAGCCCTCGTTTGCCTCGAACCTCGCTAAAAGGCCTTGCCCCTCTGGCCCCCTCCGCCATGGCACCGTCCTCGATTCCGGGGATGCCTAAGCACTATCCGCCGGGGGCCGACGGCCGGGCATCCCCCGCGCGGGGTGATTGCCTGGCCCGTACGCCAGCCCGTTTGCGCCAGCCAGGCTTCACCCCTTATGGGCGATGCCCTCCGGTCCCGAGTCGGCGACAGTAGTCATATGGCAGACAGATATGACGTGATCATCGTCGGTACCGGTGCGGGCGGGGGGACGCTTGCGCACACCCTGGCACAGTCAGGAAAACGGATTCTGCTGCTGGAGCGGGGCGATTTCCTGCCCCGCGAACTGGCGAACTGGGATCCGAAGCCGGTGTTCGTGGACGGACGGTACATCTCCGGCGACACCTGGTATGACTCCGACGGCAAGCCGTTCCAGCCGCAGGTGCACTATTTCGTCGGCGGCGCCACCAAGCTCTACGGGGCGGCGCTGTACCGGCTGCGGCCGCAGGATTTCGGCGAAATCAAGCATGCCGACGGGCTCTCGCCCGCCTGGCCGCTGAGCTACGACGACTTCGAGCCGTGGTACTCCAAGGCCGAGCGCCTTTATCAGGTGCACGGCAACGCTGGCGAGGATCCGACCGAGGGCCACCGGAGCGAGCCCTACCCCTGGCCTGCTGTCTCCCATGAGGGCAGGATCCAGCAGATATCCGATGGCTTGGCCAAGGGTGGCTACCACCCGTTCCATGCTCCCTGCGGGATCTTGCTGGATGAGGCGAGGCGCTCCTTGAGTGCCTGCATCCGCTGCGCCACCTGCGACGGCTACCCGTGCCTTGTGCACGCGAAAGCCGACGCTGACGTCATCGCGGTCCGGCCGCTGCTGGGACAGCCGAACGTCACGCTGCTCACCGGTGCCGAGGTGCAACGGCTGGAAACCGACCCCAGCGGGCGCAGCATCACCGGGGTCGTCGTCTCCCGGGACGGAAACCGTGAGGTCTACCAGGGCGACATCGTGGCCGTCTGCGCCGGAGGCGCCAACAGTGCCAAGCTTTTGCTCAACTCGGCCAATGACGCTCACCCCCATGGCTTGGCGAACGGCTCGGATCAGGTGGGCCGCAACTACATGTTCCACAACTGCAAGGCGGTCGTGGCCCTGTCCAAGGAGAAGAACGACACGATCTTCCAGAAGACGCTGGGGATCAACGACTTCTACTTCGGCGCAGAGGACTACGAGTGGCCCCTCGGCAATATCCAGATGATCGGCAAATCCAACGCCGAGGCCATGCGGGGCGAAAAGCCGAAGGTTACCAAGCTCTCCCCCGAGTGGACCCTGTCCGACGTGGCGGAACACGCGGTGGACTTCTGGCTCACCACTGAGGACCTGCCGTTGCCCGAGAACCGGGTGACGACTGACAGCGACGGCTATCTCCACCTTGCGTACAAGATGACCAACAACGCCGAGGCCGACCGCCTCTATGGCGAGCTGAAGAAGATCTTGAACCATACGGGAATGGCCGAGCACCACGTCCTGGGCAAGAACTTCTACATGGACATGAGCATCCCGGTTGCGGGCTGCGCGCACCAGGCCGGCACGTGCCGGTTCGGCGCCGACCCCGCCACCTCGGTGCTTGATGCCAACTGCAAGGCACACGAACTCGACAACCTGTACGTCGTGGATACGAGCTTCTTCCCCAGCATCGGAGCGGTCAACCCGGCGCTTACGGCCATGGCCAACGCGATCCGTGTCGGTGAGCACATGCTGAACAAGATCGCTTGACCGGAAAGGCAGATAAACATGAGCACGTTCCCGCCGATTGCCGATTACGGCTTCTTGTCGAACTGCGAGCAGAGTTGCCTGGTCGCGCCGGACGGGGCGGTGGAGTGGCTATGCCTGCCGCGCCCCGATTCCCCGAGCGTCTTCGGGGCCCTGCTGGACCGGGCCGCCGGCCTGTTCCGGTTCGGTCCCCGTAATACTGAGGTGCCTCAGCATCGCAGGTACGTGCCGGGGACGATGGTGCTGGAGACGACCTGGCAGACCCCGACGGGGTGGATGACCGTCCATGACTTCCTGGCCATCGGCCCGGTACAGCACGAGGGGCGGCGGCCGGACTATCACCGGGCTCCGGCTGATTTCGGTGCGGTCGGCGCGCTGGTCCGGATCGCGACGTGCATCAGCGGCCGGGTCGAGGCGGTCGTGAACTGCGGCCCGCAATTTAATTACGGGACGGCCGGCGGCACGTGGAATTATCAGGGCGACGGCTACGACGCGATGACGATCACCCCCCATGAGGGGGACCTGCAGCTCGAGCTGGCGGGCAACATCCCGCTCGGCGTGCTGGGCGCCCGCAGTTACGGCCGCACCACGCTCACCCAGGGCCAGTCGGCCTTCGTCGTGCTGTCCTGGGGAGGCGACGGCGTTCCGGGCAGCCAGGACGAAGCCTTCAGCGCCATGAACACCACCGTCGATTTCTGGCGCAACTGGCTGAGCTCGGCCAAGGTCCCCGACCATCCGTGGAAGCCCTACCTGGACCGCAGCGCGCTGACGCTGAAGGGGCTCAGCTACGCCCCGACCGGCGCGATCATGGCGGCGTCGACGACCTCGCTGCCGGAAACGCCCGGCGGGGCCCGCAACTGGGACTACCGGTTCACCTGGATCAGGGACTCCGCGTTCATGCTCCGCTCGCTGTACCGGCTGGGTTTTGACTGGGAGGCGATCGAATACTGGGGCTTCGTCATCGACGCGGTCAGCGGCGGAGACCTCAACCGCCGGTTCGAGCTGCAGATCATGTACGGGATCGGCGGGGAACGTGACCTGACCGAACGGACCCTTGACCACCTGTCCGGGTGGCGCGGGGCGCGCCCGGTCCGGGTCGGCAACGGCGCCTGGAACCAGCAGCAGCACGACGTGTGGGGCATGATCCTCGACGCCGTGGATGTGCAGTTCCATCGCGGAGCCGCCACCATCACGGTGCCGGTGTGGGAAGGGGTGGCCGGATTCGTGGAAGCCGCCCTGGCGCACTGGCATGAACCCGACCAGGGCATCTGGGAAGTCCGCGGCGACCCCAAGCACTTCACCGCCTCCAAGGTGATGTGCTGGGTCGCCGCCGCGCGCGGCGCCGACCTCGCCGCCGAGCGCGGCGACGACGAACGCGCCAAGCGCTGGCGGGCAGGGGCGGATGAGATCAAGGCCGAGGTCCTGGACAAGGGCGTTTCTGACCGGGGAGTGTTCCGGCAGCACTACGAGACCGACGACCTGGACGCCTCGCTGCTGCTGCTGCCCATCATGGGATTCCTGCCCGCTGACGACAAGCGCGTCCAGGCGACCGTCCTGGCCATCGCCGACGAGCTGACCCAGGACGGCCTGGTCCTGCGCTACCAGGTCGAGGGCACCGACACCGGATTCGAAGGCAAAGAGGGGACTTTCACCATCTGCTCCTTCTGGCTGGTGACCGCGCTGGCCATGATCGGCGAAACCGAACGCGCCCACGCCCTGTGCCAGAAACTGCTGTCCTTCGCCGGACCGCTGCAGCTCTACGCCGAGGAAATCGACGTCACCACAGGACAGCACCTCGGCAACTTCCCGCAAGCATTCACCCACCTCGCCCTGATTGAAGCCGTATCACTGCTCATCGAATCCGAGCAGGAGAGCAGCTTGCGCCCGGGGAGCTAAGTTGCCGGCTATCCGTCGGCGTTCATGGTGCCTCATAGAGTGACAAACATCGATCCCCAGGCAGACATCGAACTTGACCTCGCTGGCGAGCACGTAACGGCCAAGGTACCGCTGGATGGGCCGGTGACCGGCGAGTGGCGCCGGTGCTACCAGAAGCTTGCGCTTACTGCCCAGGTGCCGGCCAAGGCCGAAGCGCTTGACGACCGGGCCTGGCTGATCGTCAGCGTGCCCGCCAGCAGTGACCAGGCGGAAGTGTCGGCGACGATGGACGGGGCCCGCGCCCTGATCGCCGAGGCTGACGCGGCCGCTGAGCGACCGATGACGACGGAGGCGGAAGCCGGTGTCCGCGACTGGTGGGCTCGTAACCGAGGAAGCGCTTCCGGCAGGCCGGTATTTCACGTGGAGGCAGAGAAACGCTGGCGCATGGCTTTCGCGCTGGTCCTGGCGATGGTCGTACCGCTGCTACTCCCCCCGAGGTTCAGCTTGGGTCCGCGATGGGCAGTCCCGGCGATCGAGGCCCTGCTCCTGGTCCTGATCATCGCCGGTGATCGAGGTCGC
Organism: uncultured Actinomycetota bacterium; assembly: GCA_963844625.1. Lineage (GTDB taxonomy): Bacteria > Actinomycetota > Actinomycetes > Streptosporangiales > Streptosporangiaceae > Palsa-504. The sequence goes on from CAWJPF010000006.1 coordinate 208,697, forward strand.
ATCGACCGTCGCTCCACTACCGGCCGGGCGCTGTCCCTGGTGCTCATGGCGGTGCTGGTCGCCGAGGCGGCCGGAGTTACCGGCCGGCTGGTCACAGACATTATCGAAGGCGGTCCGGAGACAAGTTCTCCGACGGCTCTCCTCAAGACCGGATTTCTGGTCTGGTTCTACACGATTATTGCCTTCGCCTTCCTCTATTGGACGCTTGACGGAGGAGGTCCCGAATCGCGTTTTCTGGCACCGCCAGAAATCCCCGACTTCGCCTTCCCCGAGCAGCTTAATCCGCAGGTGGCTGCGCCGAACTGGCGCCCGGAATACTTTGACTACCTCTACCTCGCCTTCACCGACGCCACGGCGTTCAGCCCGACCGATGTGATGCCGCTGGCCCGTTGGGCGAAACTGGCTATGACGGTGCAGGCGGTCTGCTCCATCATGATTCTGGGACTAGTGATCGCTCGGGCGGTCAACATCCTCAAGTAAGCGGTGGGTCCGGTCCGACCGCCCCATGGGCCAAACCCGCGGGTCTCCTGGCCGCAGGCACCCATACGAGGCTCTCCTGATGCACGCATCCCCCTATGCAAGGCGCAAGTAGCAGTTGCGTACGATGAGCCTAGTGCCACGCTTGACGTGGTCAAAGGCGTTGCGGAAGAGTATGGAACGTTAAACCGTTCCGAGGGCACTGGGGGCTGGGACGACAGCGACGACAGGTCAACGGGCAGGCCAGACGCCTCGCGCAGGCAGGTCGGCCTTTGACCTTATCGCGTCGAAGCTCCGTCCTGCTTTGATGCGCCCTGGCACGGTCCGCCGGTCGTCGCTGGTCGAACGGCTGGCGCGGAATGACTCCTGTCCGATCGTCTCGGTGGTCGCGCCGTCCGGTTACGGCAAGACCACGCTGCTCTCACAGTGGGCTGAGCGCAACGGCCAGTCCTTCGCCTGGGTGTCGGTCGATGAGGGGGACAACGACCCGAAGGTGTTGCTGACCTACGTGGCGCAAGCGTTGGATGCGGTGGAACCGGTCGGCGGCCAGGTGTTCGACGCGCTGGCCTCGGCGCACAGTTCCGTACCCGGGTCGGTCGTCCCTCGGCTGGGATCGGCGTTCTGGTCGATGACCGCGCCGGTGATACTCGTGCTGGATGACGTGCACTTGCTGCACAACTCCCAATGCCGGGCCGCGCTGTCGGTACTCGCCGATCACGTGCCCGCCGGCTCGCGGCTGGTGCTAGCGGGCCGGGAGGAGCCGCCACTGCGGATCGCACGGCTGCGCGCAGAAGGCCGGATCCTCGAAATCGGTCCCGGTGACCTGATGCTCACCCGTCAGGAGGCAGCCGCGCTGCTGCGCGATGCGGAAGTGACGCTCGGCGAGGATGACGTGGCGGCACTTCATCAGCGCACCGAAGGGTGGCCGGTCGGGCTGTACCTCGCGGCGCTCTACCTCCGGGAAGGAGGCTCGCTCGGCAGCGCGGCCGTCTCGTCCGGCGGCGGTGACCGGCGGGTAAGCGAGTACATGGAGTCGGAGTTCCTGGCCCGGATCTCCCGGCGGCACCGGGTCTTCCTGACCCGGACCGCGGTACTGGAGCGCATGTGCGGGCCGCTGTGCGAGGCCGTGCTGGCAGACCTGCCTGGCTCCGCCGCGGCCCTGGCCGACCTGGCTCGGTCGAACCTGCTGCTGGTGCCGCTGGACCGGCGGGGGCAGTGGTACCGCTACCACCATCTGTTCCGTGACATGCTGCTGGCGGAGCTGGAACGGCTGGAACCCGACCTGATGCCGGCCCTGCGCCGTCGCGCGGCCGATTGGTGCCTGCGCAATGACCGGCCCGAGGAAGCGCTGGAGTACTCCATCGCCGCCGGTGACGTCGAGGTCGACGAACTGCTCAAGCGCCGGCCTGACCTCGGAACCCTGGTCGGCGAGGGTCGGGCCCTCCGGACCCCGCTGGCGACCGACCACGCCCCGAGCGTCCTCGAAGTGTCGTCACTAACGGCGGCCGAGCTGCGTATCCTGCCGATGCTCGCCACTCACCTGTCGTTCCCGGAGATCGCGGCCGAGATGTTCCTATCGCCGCACACCATCAAGTCGCAGGCGATATCGCTCTACCGGAAGCTTGGGGCCTCCTCGCGCAGCCAGGCGGTCGAGCGGTCCCGGGAGCTGCGCCTCCTGAAGGACTGACAAACCGGGCGTGCCGGTGGCTGTCGGGTCCTCGGGGACCGGGCGATCACTGACGGTCCAGGCATCGGGCCGGGCCGCGACCGCGCGCCAGCACAGGAGGGCACTGCGACCTCCGCGTTATCTATTTCCTGAGACGTGGATGCCGACCGGAACCCCGGATTTCATGCCAATCGTATGATGCGCCGCCGGGTCCGCTGGCGTTTCGTAGTAGTAGGGCGAAAGGCCTTATGAGGGCCTGGAGACAGTGGGGGAGGTTTCGGTGGCGACCCACGCGGCCAAGCAGGTGCCGGCACGCACCAGACGGTCAGCCGTGTCGGCTGGCGATCCGATCCTGGCGGCTAAGATCACAGCGCCGGGTGTGCCGGCCTGGGCGGTGCTGCGTCCGCGGATCACCAAGCTGATCGCCGAGGGCACGCGATGGTGCCCGCTAACGGTCGTTACCGGCCCTCCCGGCGCGGGTAAGACGATGGCACTGGCGTTGTGGGCAGCAGCGGAACCCGGGCCGGTGGCCTGGGTTGGCCTGGATAAGTTCGACAACCGGCCGGAGGTTTTCTGGTCCTATGTCATAGCGGCGTTGCGCCACTCCGGCGTGGCCATTCCGAGGCTGTTGCGGGTCGCGGACCGGAGACACCTGGGCGATGAGGGGTTCTTGCTGCGATTTGCGGCGGCGCTGGCAGCCCAGGACCCGCCGGTGACGCTGATCCTCGATGACCTGCATCTGCTGACTGAGCCGCGGACGCTGAAGGGGCTTGACTTCGTGCTGCGCAACGTGGGACCCGGGCTGCGCCTGGCGGTCTCCTCACGGGCAGATCCGCTGCTGCCGCTGTATCGCTACCGGCTGGCTGGCGGGCTGACCGAGATCCGGGCTAGCGACCTGGCGTTCAGCGTCTCCGAAGCCGGCCTGCTGCTGGCCCAGCACGGCAGGACGCTGACGGAGGACTTGCTGGAGAGCCTGACCAGGCGAACTGAGGGCTGGGCGGCCGGCCTCCGCCTGGCCGCGATCTCACTGGGCGCTCATCCCGACCCTGGCCAGTTCGTCAAGGAGCTGATAGCCGAGGACCGCGCCCTGACCAGCTATCTGGTGGACGAGGTGCTCAACGTCCAGCCGCCCGACGCCCGTGAGGTTCTGCTGAACACCAGCATCCTGGACCATGTCAGCGCCGATGCCGCCGTCGAGCTGACCGGCAATGAACGGGCCGCGGGAATCATGACGGCGTTGGTCCGCACCAACCCGTTTGTCCAGCCGCTCGGGTCCGGGCGGTACCGCTACCACACGTTGTTCGGCGAGGTCCTGCGCCTGAAGCTGCGGCGCGAGAATCCGGACCGGGTGACTGACCTGCACCAGCGAGCGGCCCGCTGGTATGCGCGGAACGGCCTGCTCACCGACGCGGTACGGCACGCTGCCCAGGCTGGTGACTGGCCACTGGCCGCCGCCCTCGTCATCGACGGGCTGGCGATCGGCCAGATCATCGAGCTACAGGGCGGTCACCGTTTGGCCGATGACTTCGCGAGCATGCCGCCCGGTCAGGGGTGGACCGTGCCGCAGCCGCACCTGGTCTCGGCGGCGGTCGCTCTCTCTGCTGGCCGGCATGAATCAGCCGTCTCGGCGCTTAACGCCGCCGATCGCCTCCTGGCGGATTCTCCGGCCGATCAGGAGGTCGCGAGCCAGCTGACCGCTGCGGTTATCCGCCTCATCGTCTCCCTGCGCGCCGGGGATCTGACGGCGGCGGCGGCGGCCGCTACCCGGGCCGAGCAACTGGTCAGCAGGATCCCGAGCGGAAAGATCGGCCAGGATCACGACATCAGGGGGTGGGTGCTGGCCGGACGTGGAGCCGTCGAGCTATGGTCCGGGCGTCTGGACGAGGCAGCCCGCGCCCTCGAGGCAGCGGTGGCCGCCGGGGCCGCTCCGGGCGGGGAGGGCGAACAAGCCAACCACGTTGGGCTTCTCGCGCTGGTAGAGGCATTGCGCGGTCGACTGCGCCGCGCGGCGGAGCTGGCCGACCAACCGGCCCCGGTGGCGGCGGACGAGCCGCAGCTACCGGGTTGGAACCCGGATCCGGCGGCGCTGGTCGCGCACGCCTGGGTGCACCTGCAACGCCATGACCTGCGCGAGGCCCGCAGTTACCTCAAACAGGCGGACGCCCTGGGCGTGAGTGCAGACAAGCTGATCGGGGCGGTGGCCTCCCTGGCCGCGGCCAACAGTGCCCTGGCGGAGGGCCGCACCGCGGCGGCCGCGCAGATTATCTCCGGGGCGCGGTCCGGGGGGCCGGTGCCAGCCTGGGTCGACCAGCAGCTCAGCCTGGTCGAGTCGCGAGCGTTCGCTGCGGCCGGCGACCTCCAGGCCGCACTAGCCGCAGCCGGACAGGCCGACGCCGGAACCTCGCCGGAGGCTGTAATCACCCTCGCACATGCCTGGGCGACGGCCGGGGACGGCGATAACGCACGGCGCGTCCTCGCACCCGCACTCGCGGCCGATAACGGCACGCCAGACCGCGTACGCCTGCAGGCGTGGCTGGTGGACGCGCGGCTCAGCTACCGCAGCGGCGACCGGGTCCGAGGTCGCCGGTCACTTGCGTCCGCGCTGCACCTGGCTGAACCTGAACAGCTCAGGCTGCCATTCGTGGCGGAGGGTAGCTGGATCGGGTCGGTGTTGCAGCGTGACCCTGAACTGGCTGACACCCACCGGCGCGTGCTGGCCCCGGCCCTTCGCCACGAGCAGCGCCCGGCTCGCTCTAGTGCCCCGGATCAAGTCCCGATTCTGGTGGTTGAGTCGCTCACCGAACGCGAGCGGGAGGTGCTGCAGCTCGTGTCGGGCATGCTGAACACCGCCGAGGTCGCCAGCGAGATGTACATCTCCGTCAACACGGTAAAGACGCACCTCAAAAGCATCTACCGCAAGCTCGGCGCGGCTCATCGCGCCGAGGCCGTCCGCCGAGCCCGCCAGCTTCAGCTGATCTAACTGCGCTGACGGGCGCCGATTCTCCGCCATATGGCCCGCTGGACGGCGAGCCCAGCGGCACCGACCACGATCAGCAGGACCACATTCAGCACCAATTGCACGGCTGAGCCGCGTGCTTCTGTCCAGCTGCCGAAGGCGAGAGACACGCCGATATCGGCGGCCGCAGGGATGGTGGCGACGGAGATGAACACCCAGATGCTTGCTCCACGGCGACCGGGTCACCCGGTCAAGACCGAGATCACGCAGCGCCCGGAACACGGTATTGGCCGCACTTTCCTGCAGTTCGAAAAGGACGGCATCGCCGTCAGGCCTACGCGCGGCTCCGTTAAGCACGATCAGGTTCTGCACACCCGGAACTACGGCCAGTCTGTCGAGCAGCGCACCAGTAACTCGGGGGCTCACGACGCGCACGTGCAGCATCACGAGCCCACCAGCGCCGGCATAAGCAAGATCATGGCGTCGGGCCAGCACAGCGCCCCATCGAGGCAAATCAACACCCGGGAATGAGGCGCGCTCAGGGGAGGAGCCGGAAAGGTTAACCAACCACTTCCAGGCCGGGCCATGATGGCCTCGGCTGAGGTGCTGGCCAAGCTGCAGACGGGCATACCCAGCGCGTGACGGCCCAGGTCTCCGGACTCACCCTTGGTGGGTGATTACGGCACCGGTCTCCGCCCGTAACCATAGGAACCAGCCAGGCCGCCATCCCTGCCGCAGAAGTCGGGCCGCAGCAATCCCGGGAGCAGGCCAAAGCGGAATCGTCCCGACCGGGGAGATGCTGATCATGCCACTGCACGACCGCGAGAGTGTCCGTAACGAGCTTGAGGACTGCATATTCGCCGACCGGGACATGACCAGGCCGGTCGCCAAGTACCGGTTCCCCCAGGACGGGACGCTGCCCCGGGACGCGTTCCAGCTCGTGTCGGACGAGCTGATGCTCGATGGGAACGCGCGGCAGAACCTGGCCACGTTCTGCCAGACGTGGGAGGAACCCGAGGTTCTTGGCCTGATGGCTCTGTCGATCAACAAGAACATGATCGACAGGGACGAGTACCCGCAGACCGCCGAGATCGAGCGGCGGTGCGTGCACATGATGGCCGACCTGTGGAATGCGCCCGAGTCGGTCAACACGGTGGGCACCTCGGCCGTCGGCTCCTCTGAGGCCTGCATGCTAGCGGGGATGGCGGCCAAGTGGCGGTGGCGGGCCAAGCGCCGGGCCGAAGGCAAACCGACGGACAGGCCTAACATGGTGTGCGGTCCGGTACAGGTGGTATGGCACAAGTTCGCCCGCTACTGGGACATCGAGATGCGTGAGGTCCCGATGTCACATGGCCACTACATGATGGATGCCGCTTCGATGCTTGAGCGGGTGGATGAGAACACCATCATGGTCGTCCCGACCCTTGGCGTCACTTACACCGGCGCGTACGAGCCGGTGGAGGAGATGTCGAAGGCACTCGACAAGCTGCAGGCGGACACCGGCCTGGACATCGACATTCACGTGGACGGGGCCAGCGGCGGTTTCCTCGCCCCGTTCTGCGCGCCCGGGGTCGTCTTCGACTTCCGCCTTCCCCGGGTCAAGTCGATCAGCGCTTCGGGCCACAAGTTCGGCCTTGCTCCGCTGGGTGTTGGCTGGGTCATCTTCCGGGACGCCGCCGAGCTTCCCGATGACCTCATCTTCCACGTCAACTACCTGGGCGGCGACATGCCGGTGTTCCAGATCAACTTCTCCCGGCCGGCCGGCCAGATCGTCGCCAGCTATTACAACTTCCTGCGGCTCGGTCACGAGGGCTACCGCCGCGTCCACCAGGCGTCCTACGACATTGGCCAGTACCTCGCTTCCGAGATCGTCAAGATGGGCCCCTTCGAGCTGCTGTGTGACAGCAACCCGAACACCGGGATCCCGACGGTCACCTGGCGGATCAGCGAGGGTGAGAACCCCGGTTACACGCTGTTCGACCTGGCCGACCGGCTGCGCGGCCGGGGGTGGCAGGTGCCTGCCTACACCCTGACCGGAACGGCGTCTGACATCGCCGTGCAGCGCATCCTGGTCCGCATCGGCGTGAGCCAGGACATGGCCGCCTTGCTGCTCGACGACTTCCGCGACGCGGTCGCGCATTTCGACAAGCATCCGGTCACCGTGTCCATGACTAAGGAGGAATCGGGCGGGTTCAGCCACCTCTAACAGGACTCCGGCACCCTCGCCGTGACCAGCGACCGGACCATCTCGATCTTGTTCATGATCGGATCGGCGTGTTTTGCCGTCTTCGGCCGCTCCTGCATCGTCACTTAAAGTCTCGGGGGGCATGGGCATGGCCGCTGATTCTTACCAGGAGCTGTCACGGTCGAGGCGAAGGCGAATTATTTTCTGGGCGGTGTTGCGCGGTCTCCTGAACACCACGCTCCTCGTTGCCATCTACTACGTGCTACCGCTGGACGGGCGGTTCGACGCTGACGCAGCGATCCGCGTGCTGATTGGCCTCGTGGTCTTCGTATGCCTCGTGGTGTGGCAGGGCAAAAACATCATCGGCTCTCCCTATCCCGCTGTGAAAGCGGTCGAGGCGCTTGCGCTGGTCCTCCCCTTCTACCTGCTGCTCTTCGCTTCGACCTATTTCGTAATGGAACGGGCGTCGGCGGCGAGCTTCACTGAGACAATGACCCGGACAGATGCCCTGTACTTCAGCGTGACCGTCTTCTCGACGGTGGGTTTCGGGGACATCGCTCCCAGATCCGAGCCCGCGCGAGTAGTTCTCATCTTTCAGATGCTCGGCGACCTCGCGCTTCTGGGCGTGGGCGCACGGCTCCTGCTCACGGCCGTAGAGCGCGGACGGCAACGGAGGTCAACTGCGGGCGGCGGCCCCGGCTCGACCGCCGGGTGATGTCCACCGGCCCGGCATAACTCACCCCACGCGGATGAGGTGAGCCCGGCAATCCTCCGACAAGGTGAATGGATGCGGGATGGAGCATGAACCAGTGACGCGGCCGCCGGGCTGACGGCCGTACTGGGCCCGTAAGCCGGAGGTGACTCTTGTCTGACATGGGTAGCGAATCGGCGTCTGCGGCCCCAGAAGCCAGCGGTGACGAACAAGCTGAAATCGATCAGCTCCGCGCCGAAGTGGAGGAGTTGCGCAAGCAGCAGGCTAGCAAGGGTCGCCGACGCCGAATCGGCTGGCGGGCCCCCGTGGCCACGCTGCTCATCGTGCTCGGCTGCGTGCTCGCCCCCCTGTCGGTGATCGGCGTCTGGAGCGCTAACCAGGTCTCCGACACCAACCGCTATATAGCGAACATCGAGCCGCTCATCCACAATCCGGCGATCCAGAATGCCCTGGCCGACAACGTCACGAACCAGATCACCAGCCACCTCAACATTACCGGCTTGACCAACCAGGCGGCCTCCCTGCTGACGAGCAAGGGCCTGACCCGCGTCGGGTCGCTGCTGCAGAGCTTCGGCCCGTCAATCACCAGCGCGGTGTCCGGATACATACACGGCCAGGTACTCAAGATCGTGTCCAGCCCGCAGTTCGCCAACACATGGATCCAGGTCAATACCGTGGCCCACGCGGAGATGGTCAAGGCCCTCTCCGGACAGGGCGGCGGCGCGGTCAAGGTCAGCAACGGGCAGGTTGTCATCGACCTTGCCCCGTTCATCGCGGTGGTCAAGCAGGCCCTGGTCGCGCGGGGGTTCACGCTGATAAACAGCCTTCCGCCCATCCATCCGACGCTGGCCCTGTTCTCGTCCCGGGACCTGACCAAGGCGCAGTCGGGATACCGGTTGATCAACGACCTCAAGATCGTGCTGCCCATACTGGCGCTGCTGCTGATCGCCGTGGGGGTGTACCTCGCCCGAAACCACCGGCGGGCCCTAATCGGAGCCGGCCTCGGATTCGCTGCCTCCATGCTCGTGCTCGGAGCCGGCTTGGCCATCTTCCGGAGCATCTACCTGAACAGCGTGCCCAGCAGCGTGCTGCCCAGTGATGCTGCCGCCGCCCTGTTCGATACGTTCGTCCGGTTCATCAAGGACGCCCTCCGTACCCTCCTGGTGGTGGGCCTGGTCGTCGCCGCCGCGGCGTTCTTCACCGGACCCTCTATCACGGCCGTCAGGACCCGCTCGGGGATCGCTTCGGGGCTGGGCTGGGTCCGGCGCCGCGGCGAGCGCAGCGGTGTCTCCACCGGCCCGGTCGGCACGTGGACCTATGCGCATCGCAAAGGCCTCCGGGTCGGGGCGGTGGCGCTCGCCGCTGTGATCTTCGTATTCTGGGGCAGGCCCACCGCTGCCGTCGTCATCCTGATCGCGGTCCTGTTGCTGGTGGTCCTCGGCCTCATCGAGCTGATCGGCAGGCCGCCCGCCACGGCGCCACCCACGGCGGAGATGACAGGTCACGCTTGATCTCGGCCGAGCCAAGCTGGATGAGCTCTTTCCCGCGTCCCGCCCTCCGGTAGGGTCCGCGCCGTGATCCCGGAGGCGGCCGGCCTGGCGCTGCTGGCCGCGATGTCCCCGACCGCGCTGCTGGTCGCCGCCGTCTACCTCGGCTCCGCACGGCCCAGGCAAACCGCTCTGTTCTACCTCGCAGGCGCGGTGCTCATGAGCGCAGTCATGGGGGTCGTCGTTCTGCTGGTGTTGCGCAGCGCCAACCTGAATCATGCACATCAGCACGCCCCACGTGACGGCCTCCGGCTGGGCCTTGGCATCATATTGCTCGCGGCGGGCATAGCGATCGCGGTACGCAAGCCACGGCCACCGGACCCGGCGAAACCGAGTCAGGGTTTCGTCTCCAAGATGGTCGCCAATCCGGGCCCACTGAGCGCGTTCGTCGTCGGCATCATCGTGTTCGCACCAGGAGTCAGCTTCATCGCCGCGTTGCAGGTGATTGCCACAGCACGAGCTGGCCCCGAGCTCACGCTGGTGGCCGTGGTCATCGTGGTCAGCATCAACGTGCTCCTGGTCTGGCTGCCCCTCGTGCTCTACCTGGTCGCGCCCGGCGTTACCGCCCGCCGTCTCACGGCGTTCAACAACTGGCTGCGAAAGCACGGCAGCGTCCTGCTCGCCTGCGTGCTTATCGTGGTCGGCGGGATCATGGCCATCGACGGCATCTACGGGTTCGTCACCGGCCGCGGGTGAGCCAGGCCGTTTCGCGAGCATCCGCGGACCGCGCCCGGCTCACCCGTACCGGATGATGCCGGCCATCACAATCCCGTGCCGGATGATGCCGGCCATCACAATCCGGTCAACAATGGTGTCCAGGCGCATCGCTGTCTCTACCGAGACGAAAGCCGCGGCGGCGCGAGCGCCGTTCGCGGCATCGAAAGTGAGACGAATGATGGCCGACACACAACCTGCACGCCAGTCGCGGGCCAGCCGTGACCATCGGCTGGCCTGGCTGGCGGTTGGGCTAGCCGCGGCGGCACGTCTGCCGCAGGACCCCAGGTTCCAACGGCGCGTGACCGTGCTCGCAATCGGGCTGGCCGCGTTGGGCGGCTTGGCGCAGAACGGCCGGGCCACCTCACTCGAGCGCCTGGCGGCTTGGGACAAAAAACAGCAGCTGCATGCTATGCGCGTCGTCAAAGGCAAAGCTGGACGCGCCTAAAGGACAGGTAGTCCGTCGCTCGTGCTCATAACGCCCCGTTAGCTGTTTATTTACCAGTCGTTCATATCGGTGAACGAAATGCGTTCCGATCAGGGGAACTCGATCCGGTCAACCTTTCGAATATACGGTTGATGAGGCGGAATATCACCCTTCCGAGGTGATGAACGGGTCCGGCCCGGACGAATATAAAGGCCGAGAGATCAGGCTTTGCCCTATATCGAGCAGAGGAGTTACGGTGAGCTCCGAACGTGAGCGCGTGGCGGGATTCGGCAAGCTCGAGAACGGGCTTCGACAGGCTGGCGACTGGTACCGATGGGGACCCTACGTCAGCGAACGGCAGTGGGGAACGGTACGGGAGGACTACAGCGCCGACGGTGAGGCGTGGGACTACCTACCGCACGACCATGCCAGATCCCGCGCCTACCGGTGGGGCGAGGACAGCCTAGCCGGGTTCTGCGACATCGAGCAGAAGCTGTGCCTGGGCCTGGCGCTGTGGAACGGGCGCGATCCGATCCTGAAGGAGCGCGCGTTCGGGCTGACCGGGGCTCAGGGCAATCACGGCGAGGACGTCAAGGAGTACTGGTGGTATCTCGATGCGATACCGAGCCATGCCTGGAACCGCTGGCGCTATCACTACCCGCAGGCTGCGTTTCCCTATCAGGACCTGATAGACGTGAATGGTTCACGCAACAAGTTCCAGCCCGAATACGAGCTCATCGACACCGGGATATTCGACAGTAACCGCTACTGGATCGTCGAGGCGCACTACGCCAAGGCCGATCCGGACGACCTGCTGATGGCGATCACGGTGACCAACGCGGGCCCGGACACCGAAACCCTGCATGTCTTGCCGACTGCCTGGTTCCGCAATACCTGGTCCTGGGACTATAACTCCCCCAAGCCGGCTCTCGGCGCGGCCAACGGCTCTCCGCCCGGCACGACGGCGGTCAGCATCCAGCATCCGTTCCTCGGTGAACTCGAACTGACCGCAGATGCCGGACCGGACGGGACGGTGCCGCAGGTGCTGTTCTGCGAGAACGAGACCAACCTCGCGCGGCTGTACGGCGCGGAGCCGAGCACGCCGTACCCGAAGGACGGCATCAACGACCATGTGGTCAGCGGGGCACCCACCGTCAATCCCGACCGCACGGGCACCAAGTGCGCCTTCTGGTACCAGGTGACCGTTCCGGCCGGCCAGACGGTCGAGCTGCGGGTGCGGCTGCGGCCGGCCGCAGGGAAAGCGCAGAGCGCGCGAGTGGCGGCCCCGTTCGGCACCCATTTTGACCAGGTAATGGCGGAACGTCGGGCCGAGGCCGACGAGTTCTACGATGAGCTGACGCCCCACGACGCGACCGCTGACGAGGCGATGGTAATGCGCCAGGCGTTCGCCGGGATGCTGTGGAGCAAGCAGCTGTTCTACTACGACGTGAAACGCTGGCTGGACGGCGACCCGACCCAGCCGACCCCTCCGCCGGAGCGGCTGACCGGGCGCAACTCCCACTGGCGCAACTTCGATGCCTTCGACATCATGTCGATGCCGGACAAGTGGGAGTACCCCTGGTTCGCGGCGTGGGACCTGGCCTTCCACTGCGTAGCGCTGGCCCATGTGGACCCGGCGTTCGCCAAGTACCAGCTGATCTTGCTATGCCGTGAGTGGTTCCAGCACCCGAACGGGGCGCTGCCCGCCTACGAGTGGGATTTCGGCGACGTGAACCCGCCCGTGCAGGCGTGGGCGGCGCTGGAAGTGTTCGCGATCGACGGGGGCCGCGACCTCGACTTCCTCAGCCGGGTCTTCGACAAGCTGCTGGTCAACTTCACCTGGTGGGTCAACCTAGAGGACGCTGGGGGCAACAACGTATTCGAGGGCGGCTTCCTCGGCTTGGACAACATCGGTCCGCTCGACCGCTCGCACCTGCCCGTCGGCGGGACCCTGGAGCAGTCCGACGCCACCGGCTGGATGGGCTTCTACGCGATCGCCATGGGCAGTATCGCCGCCATCCTGAACCGGTCCAGGCAGCGGCCGGCGTCGGACCTCGTGCTCAAGTTCCTGGAGCACTTCGCCGGCATCCGCGACGCCCTGGCCAGCCAGGGCCTGTGGGACGAGGCCGACGGACTCTACTACGACAGGATCGTGACACCGTCCGGGCAGGCGGTGCCGGTGAAGGTCCGGTCGATGGTAGGCATCATCCCGGCGCTCGCGGCCGTGGTCATCGAGGAGAATGATTTCCGGCAAGCGCTCGTGGTGGGCAAGCAGTTCGCGAGCCTGCTCGGCGCCGAGGGTATCGCCGACCCCGACAAGCTGCGGGAAACGGGCCAGCTGCGCGGGCAGCCAGGCGACCAGCGGCTGCTGCTCAGCCTGGCCGGCCCGGCCCGGCTGGAGCGGCTGATCGCGAAGCTGTTCGACGAGGCCGAGTTCTTGTCCCCGCACGGCCTGCGGGCTCTGTCCGCCTACCACCGCGAGCATCCCTACGTGATCGACGTCGAAGGCGTCCAGGCCAGCATCGACTACGAGCCGGCCGAATCCACCACGGCCATGTTCGGCGGGAACTCCAACTGGCGCGGCCCGATCTGGTTCCCGCTGAACTACCTGCTGATCAGCGTGCTGGAGCGATACCACCGGTTCTTCGGCGACGACTACACCGTCGAGTACCCGACCGGGTCGGGCAAGCAGCTGACGCTGGACAAGGTCGCCGCCGACCTACAGGACCGGCTCATCTCCATCTTCACGCAGGGGCCCGACGGCCGACGGCCCTGCTTCGGCGGGACCGAGCTCCTGCAGACCAATCCCGCGTGGCACGACAACCTGATCTTCAGCGAGTACTTCCACGGCGACAACGGCGCCGCGATCGGCGCGTTCCACCAGACCGGCTGGACCGGGGTAATCGCCGACGTGATCCGCCGCCGTTACGGCGCAGTTCTCTCGGTTGGCGACGTGATACGGGGCGTTGCCGCTGAGTACGAGCAAAGGGAGACCCCGTCATGACCGCCACCACCGTACCGACCGCGGACACGCTCCCCGGCAACGAGTTCCCGCTCGGCGCGACGGTCTACGGGACAGGGACGAACTTCGCGGTGGCCTCCGGTGTCGCCGACGGGATGCTGCTCTGCCTGTTCGACGAGACAGGCGCCGAGACGCAGCTTCCCGTGCAGGACTACGACGCTGGCGTCTGGCACGTGTTCGTGCCGGGGATCGGGCCGGGGCAGGCGTACGGATACCGGGCTACGGGCCCGTACGATCCGGCTCGGGGAGTGCGCTGTAATCCCGCCAAGCTCCTGCTCGACCCCTACGCGCGGGCCCTGCACGGGACAGTCACCTTCGGGCCAGAGGTACTCGGATTCTCCGCCGACGACTCCGATGCGCCGAGCGAAGCCGACTCCGCGGCCAGCGTGCCGCGAAGCCTGGTGGTGGCCGGCGAGTCATTTCCGTGGCAAGCCAGTGACCGCTACCGGCACACGTACGCCGACACGGTTATCTACGAGGTGCACGTCAAGGGCTTCACCGTGCGTCACCCTGGGGTGCCGGCCGAGTTGCGCGGAACTTACGCTGGCCTCGGTCACGAAGCGGCCATCGCCCACCTCCTTGACCTCGGCGTGACCGCCGTCGAACTGCTGCCGGTGCACGAGAGCATTCCCGAGGCGTTCCTGCCGGCCCGCGGGCTCACGAACTACTGGGGTTACAACACAATCGGGTACTTCGCGCCGCATCAGGGCTATTCAGCCGAGGTGCGCGCCGGGAAGCCCGGCGGCCAGGTCGCCGAGTTCAAGGCCATGGTGGACGCACTGCATGCGGCCGGGATCGAGGTACTGCTCGACGTGGTGTTCAACCACACCGCGGAAAGTAACCACCTCGGCCCGACGTTCTGTTTCCGCGGCCTGGACAACCCCGCGTACTACCGGCTGGAACCCGGTGACCCGCGCCATTACGTCGATACGACCGGCTGCGGTAATTCGCTCAACGTCGGCGACCCCGTGACTCTGCAGCTGATCATGGACTCGCTGCGTTACTGGCTGACGGAGATGCACGTCGACGGCTTCCGGTTCGACCTCGCCCCCACCCTCGCCCGGCAGGATGGAGAGTTCGAGAAGCGGTCCGCGTTCCTCGACATGGTGACGCAGGATCCGGTGGTGTCCCGGGCCAAGCTCATCGCCGAACCGTGGGACGTCGGCCAGATGGACAGCTACGATCTAGGCGGGTTCCCGGCCGCGTGGCGCGAATGGAACGGCAAGTACCGCGACACCATGCGTGACTTCTGGCGCAGCCACCCGGTCGGTCTCGGCGAGTTCGCCTCCCGGTTCTGCGGATCCGCGGACCTGTACGGCCGCGATCGGCGCCGGCCGACGGCCTCGGTGAACCTCATCACGGTCCACGACGGCTTCACCCTGCATGACCTCGTCTCCTACAACGATAAGCACAACGAGGCCAACGGGGAGTCGAACCGCGACGGAACCGACGACAACCGCTCGTGGAACTGCGGTGCCGAAGGCCCGACCGACGACCCCGCCGTGCTGGCTCTGCGCACGCGCCAGTCCCGGGCCATGCTGACCACCCTGATGCTGTCCTTCGGCATCCCGATGCTGCTTGGCGGCGATGAGATGGGCCGTACCCAGCAGGGCAATAACAACGCCTACTGCCAGGACAACGAGATCACCTGGTTGGACTGGTCACAACCAGACACCGGCCTGCGGGACTTCACCAAGCGGCTTATCGCGTTGCGCCGGACCCACCCGGTGTTCCGCCGCTGCCGGTTCCTGGCCGGAGCCGAGGCAACCGAGTTGCGCTGGTTCACCCAGGCGGGTACCGAGATGACGGGCGCCGACTGGTCGGACCCGAGCGCCCTGGCCATCGCGCTGTACCTGGACGGATGCGATGCCCCCGACCGAGCCGCCGACGGCTCGTGGCTGGTCGACGACGACTTCCTGGTCCTGGTGAACGCCTGGTGGGAGCCACTCGAATTCGTTCTGCCTGCCACGAGAAGCCAGGCGACATGGCAGGTCGAGATCGATACCTACGACCCCGCGTCCACGGATGGATCCGCAGCGGGTCGCAGTGTCGCCGGTGACCGCGTGGCCGTCGGTCCCCGCTCCCTCGTGGTGCTCTCAGATCCTGCGACGCCCGGCGGCCGCCAATAAGGAGCGGCATGTACGGTGATCAGCTGCCGAGCGCGAGTACGCCTACGACCGCGACCCCATCCTCCTATTTACCCGCCTACTCCGGCTCAGTGATCGCGACGTCCGCCTCAGCGGGCCGCGGCCCACGTGGCGGGCACGTCGGCGCCTCCCTCCTCGGTGATCCGTGAACCGAAGCGGAGCAAGGCCGGCTGAGGCGAGATTTTCCCCGCGATCAGGGCCTCTCCCTGATGGAAGGTGACCGCGCGGTCGATCAGGCTCGGCGGGACGAAGGAGAATACGGCCTGCGTGAAAGCTGCGTCCGCCAGCGAGTTCAGCCGCATGAGCACGAGGTTGTCGGCCTGTGACAGGACGTTCTCGGCGATCTTCTGCGGCCGCTGCGTCGACACCAGGAGGTAGAGCCCGAACTTACGGCCCTCGGCCGCGATCCGTATGGCGTGCTCGGTTGCCACCGCGACCAGCTGGTTTGGCGGCTCGGCGGGGCAGACATTATGCGCCTCGTCGATCACGATTAGTACCGGCTTTCGCTCTTGCCGCCGTCGCCACAGGTCACCCAGCACCGCCGCGGCCACCAGCGACTGCTCCTCCGGTGTCGGTAGTGAGCCCAAGTCGACGATGACACACCGCACGTCCTGATCATGGACCGCGTCAAGAACCGAACCCGTCTCGGCTCCTGCCCATACCGCATAGCGGTCAACGCCCAGATTGCGAAGACGTAGGAGTAGACGGCGATTCTCGGGGTTGTTTCCTTCAAGTTTCTCGGGCCTGAGCTGCCCTTCGCTGGTCAGGAACTCGGCCAGCGCGGCATACTCCTCGCGGTCTTCTATCGGATCCAGGCGGAGTGCCGCGGCCTGGGTAGCCGGATCGATGTCGACCGCGTGCAGCCGCAGCCGCTGCCTTCCCGGGGTGTCGGTCGAATAGACCACGACTCCGCGCGCCGCCTTCTGGTAGCGCGCGGCTACGGCCGGATCGGCGCCGCCGCGCACCTCTCCCAGGCGCACGAAGTCTGAATTCGGATCAAGAACCACTATTCGCAGGTCCGTCTCCGTTAGCAGCTGTTCCAGGACCACCCCGAGCGAATAGGTCTTGCCTGACCCCGACTGACCACAAAGGAACGTGTGCCGATTGAAGCCGCCGGCGTCCGCCAGGCAAGGCACGCCAGCGGCCAGCACCAGTTCACCCAGCCGCAGTTTAGCGTCGTGCCGCGCAATGCGCTCGAGCCACGCTTGCACCTCCGGCCCGGTGGCGGCACGAACCAGCGCATCATGGAACGGCGCGGAGTCGCCTTCGAGGATGGTGCCTTCACCACTCGCGTACCGGATCTGGACCTCCGTACGATTCTCTGGGGCGCCCCCCGCGTGAGTTGGCAGCACCAGTTCTGTGCTCAGCCGATCGAGCTCCATGGTGAAGACCTGACCAAAGCGCCGAATGCCGTCGCCCTCCAGCACGACATAGCCGCCGATCTGCAATTGCAGGCCGTGCAGCGAGGCCTGAAAAGAGAACCGGCGCCCGTCAACCGAGGTGGCGAGCGGAAGAACCGACGCTTCGAGGTTCCGCCGCGCCTCGCGGAAGCTCTCTACTTGAGCGCCGAGACCGGACTCCGTCGGCATAGCAGAACTGTCTGTGATATCTCGTGACATAAAGGGCCTCCCTAGGCAAGGTCTTGCGCGACGGACCGTTCTGACCGCGTAGTGCGCCATTTCGAGTATGCGGCCCTGATACCGAGTCCTACGGCGACGATCACGAGCACCCCCAGCACGGCCTTCGCGCCGGCGTTCCCGATGCGCTCCGCGACCTCCGCGCCCAGGAAGTACGAAAGCCCGACGTACATCCCGATCCAGCCGACGCCAGCGACCACCGCGCCGAGCACGAACACCCAGAATCGCACCCGGAAAATCCCCGACACGAAGGCTGGCATCGTCACCGAGGCCACGAAGTTATGCCTGCCGAAAACACGATCACCCTTGGCCAGCAGTTTCCCGCGTGACTTCTCCAGGCGGCCCGGGTGGTCAAGCAGCCAGCGTCCCTTAACGACACCGATCTCGTACCCGCCCAGCGATCCGAGCATCCAGGCCACCATCGCCGTGGCCAGCACGGTCCATACGTTGAGCCGGCCCTCTCCCGCCAGCGTGCCCGCTCCGATCAGCGACGCATCACCCAGGCCCGGTATGCCGACACCCATGGTCACTACGCACACGAACAAGACGATGTATTCCGACAGAGTCACGGCGGTGTCCTGCGGCTCGCCGAGATCCGGTGGGCCGCCGACGGCAGGCGCATTTGCTGCAGGACGTCCGGGTGCAGGAGGCCTGCCTGACCCGCAGCGATCTGCACGACGTCGTAACGGCCGTCTACGTCGTCACCAGCTGAGACCTCCGGAAACACCATGACCGATCTCCGTCCGCGCCGTGTCTCCCCACGATCGTGGCTGCCCTACAGGCCGGCGGGCATCACCCGCGCGGGATGACCTACTCATCAGGCACCGTCTCATCAGGCACCGCCCGCCCGCGAGAGCCGGTCACGGTTGCGCGAACTCCATGACGACCTTGATGTCGTCCGGTACTCGCTTAATCGCCTGCTGGGTTTCGTCGGGGCGGACTCGCCGGGTCAGGAGTTTCTCCAGCCACGAACGGTCCGCCGCGGCGAGTGCCTTCGCCGCACGGTAGTAATGCCGGCGATTGGCGTTCACCGAGCCGAACATGGCGATGTTCTTCAGCACCATTTCCGTCGGGAGCCCGGCCGCCGATCCAGCGAGGGGCGCCGTCGCGGGGCCGACGCCGGTGAGGCAGATGATGCCGCCCGGCGAGACGGCCTCTATCACCTGCCGGACCAGGTCGGCTACGCCGGTGCACTCCACCACGATGTCGGGCGTAAACCCCAGGTCGGCAATCGTCCCTGAGTGGTAGACGGCGCCGAGTTCGCGAACCAGTGCCGGTTTCGGGCCAGTAGCAACCCGGTCCAGAACGTGCACATCGCCGCCTTGCTGTACCCCGATCATCGCGGCCAGCAATCCGATGGGCCCGGCGCCGACCACGAGAACCGTGCGCGGATCCCAGAACGTACGCCGGCCGATGGCACCGATGTGCTCCCACGCCTTGGTCACGACCGTAGTGGGCTCAAGGAGGACGCCGAGAATCCCCAGGCCCTTGTCCACCCGTACCGCATAGTCAGGCTCGATCCGCCAGCGCTCGGCCATGAACCCGTCGATCTGCTTGATCCCCCGCTCGGTGTAGCCGCCGTTGGAACACATGTCCCACTCCCCGACCGCGCAGTTCGGGCACGGCGCCGGATCAGGTCTGCGGACGATCCCCACGACGTGCTCACCTGCCGCCAAACCGCTCGGACCCGGGTCGAGGACCCGGCCGAGTGACTCGTGGCCGAGGATCAGCCGGTCACGTCCGGGCGGCGCCCACCCGTAGCCACCGCCAGCAATCTCGGCGTCAGTGCCGCAGATCCCGACGGCCAGCGCCTCTACCAGCACCGACCCCAGGGCGATGTCGGGCTCGGGAACGTCCTCCAGCCGCACCGATCCCGTGGTCCCCGGCGTCACCGTCACAGCTTTCATGCGCCGACTCTCAAGCCTCCGCCCGTCCTGCACACCATCCGTCAAGGGCGGTTACGCCGGGATCGGAAACAACAAACGGCGCAATCACCCAGGGCGGGTGATGTCAATTTCTGTGCGGATGAGGACAGTAATGATCACGAGCCGATTGTGAGGATGGTGCCATGAATAACGGTACGACGGACAAATCTGGCCTGCAGTTCAGTAGTGCCCCGCTAATTGCCAGCGCGGTGCTGGTAGGAGTCGGCACCTTCTTCATCTTCGCTGGCCTGGCGGTGGGCGGCTCGCATGTGGCGGTGGCGACCCGGCGGTGGATAAGGGAGATGGAGGTGCCGCCGAGCGAGCTGGCGAAGCTGAAGTATGCGCAGGCCAGAGCCGCGGTTTCCGCCGGTACGACCGCTTGGCAGAACGGGGACCAGACCCAGGGGGCCAGCGTTTCGTGATCTTTCGTACGGAGGGAGTCGTCCCGGCGTGGGTCGCGGTCACCGATTGACGTCCGGTTCGCTGACGTAACGCTGGTAGGCCCTCTCCAGCTCGGGTGAGCCCGGCTTCTCCATGTAGTCACGCACCGTCCTCAGCTGGAACTCGCAGAAATCCAGCGCTTCCTTCTCCTCACCGCGCAGTTCCCGCAGGTGCGATTGCCGAACGGCGTCGTGGGCTAGGTCCACCTGGCCCAGCGCCTCATGCACGGCGCGGCGAATCGTGATGTTCAGCGCGCGCATCTGGTCATCGCCGATGAATCCCTCGCCGCTGCCCGGGTTGTCCGGGTCGAACGCCGGGCTGCCATGGAACGTCTCCAGCGCGTTACGGACCGCCTGCGTCACAACCCAGGTCCGGAACTGCTCGTAGTTAATCTGCCCGGCGACGCACTCCATGCGGGCCAGGAGGTCGGCGGTGGTCATGCGGCGCTCGTTTCTCCGGGGGCTCCGGTCTGCTGCCCTGAGGTTCGGCAGCCTGGCGAGGCGCGCCCCGCAGGCCCAAGGGGTGTCCGGCGGGGCGCGCTCTCGGGCGCATACCCGGGGCCGGCCTAGACGGCACGGCACCGGAGGGAGCCAGGTCGATAATTCACGATCAACCTGGTCTTCGCCTGAAAGTTACCTCCAGGTAACCTCACTGCAGCTTCTCAGCATGTCCGGATGGCAGACTGATTCGTTGAGGACGCCAGCCGCCGTTCGTGACAGGGGCCTCAGTGACGCCCGTTAGCTCCACGTCCGCAGGCCAGCAGCCTGGTCGAGACCGGTTGAGCCACGCGGGCGGACCTGCGACTATAGCGAGCGGGCCGGCTGCTGCGATTGACTTGCCGCAGGGCCTCAGAAGATTACGAGGCGGCAAAACCGTTCCGAGGGACTGTCTGGGGCATGAGCGACGTGCGTGAGCGGGCCGTCCGGGCGAACCGCGCGGGCGGCCCGGTGCTCGATCTTGTCGCGGCGAAGCTTCTGCGTCCGATAGCGCGGCCGGGGACGGTGCGCCGTCCCGCTTTGGTCGACCGGCTGGCGAATAGGGATGCTCAGCGGATCGTCTCGCTAGTCGCACCGCCGGGCTATGGGAAAACCACGCTGCTGGGGCAGTGGGCCGAACGCAACGGCCAGACCTTCGCCTGGGTGTCGGTAGACAACGGAGACAACGACCCGAAGGTCCTGTTCAGCTATATCGCCGAAGCACTGGATGCCGTCGAGCCGATCAGTGGGCGGGTGTTCGATGCGCTGGCCTCGCCAGGGAGTTCGGTACTCGGGTCGGTGGTGCCGCGGCTGGGGTCGGCGTTCGGGTCGATGACCTCGCCGGTGGTGCTAGTCCTGGACGACGTGCATACGCTGCACAATTCCGAATGCCGGGCGGCGCTGTCGGTGCTGGCCGACCATGTGCCGGCCGGTTCGCGGCTGGTGCTGGCGGGCCGGGCCGAGCCGCCGCTGCGGATCGCGCGGCTGCGGGCCGAAGGCCGGATCCTGGAAATCGGCTCCGGCGATCTGTCACTCACCTGTGCGGAGGCAGCGGCGCTGCTGCGCGATGCCGGCATCGCCCTGGGTACGGAGGAGGTGGCGGAGCTGCACCGGCGGACCGAGGGGTGGCCGGCCGGGCTATACCTCGCGGCGCTCTACCTGCGGGAGGGTGGCACCGTCGGGAATGCGGCGGTGTCCTTCGGCGGCGATGACCGGCTAGTCAGCGAGTACATGGAGTCGGAGTTCCTGGACCGGATCTCCCGGCGGCAGCGGCTGTTCCTGACCCGGACCGCGGTGCTGGAGCGGATGTCCGGGCCGCTGTGCGAGGCCGTGCTGGAGCTGCCCGGGGCGGCCGCGACCCTGACCGGCCTGGCCCGGTCGAATCTGCTGCTGGTACCGCTGGACGAGCGCGGGCAGTGGTACCGCTACCATCACCTGTTCCGCGACAT
The DNA here is from genome assembly GCA_963844625.1 of uncultured Actinomycetota bacterium. GTDB lineage: Bacteria > Actinomycetota > Actinomycetes > Streptosporangiales > Streptosporangiaceae > Palsa-504. The sequence goes on from CAWJPF010000006.1 coordinate 230,477, forward strand.
GCTGCTGGCGGAGCTGGAACGGCTGGAGCCAGACCTGATGCCGGTCCTGCGGCGCCGCGCCGCTGGCTGGTACCTGGATCACGACCTGGCCGAGAATGCGCTGGAGTACTCCATCGCCGCCGGGGACGTTGACACCGCCGCCCGCCTCGTAGAGAAACTCGGGGTACCGACCCACCGGCAAGGCCGGTTCACCAGCATCCAGAGGTGGTTCCAGTGGCTGGAAGCCCGGGGCGGGATGGAAGGACATCCGATGGCCGCCGTGCTGGCCGCGCTCTTTTCGGCGATGACGGGGCGTCCAGTCGAGGCCGAGCGATGGGCTGATGCGGTCGATCGCTGGCAGTACGGGAATGCGACGCCGCCCGATACGCCCTACGCCGAGGCATACGCCGCCATCCTGCGGGCCCTCATGTGCCGGCACGGGATCGAGCAGGCACGCGCCGACGCCGATGAGGCCGTGCGGCGGTGCACGGCGGAGGGAATCGTGACGCCAGCACCAGCGCTTTACCAGGGGCTCGCCCGCATCCTGTCTGGTGACCTCGATGGCGGCGACGCATCCTTCGAGGACGCCATCAGCCCCGGGGAGCAAGCCGGCGCGTACGAGACCCTCGCGGTCACGCTGTGCGAGCGGTCCCTGGTGGCGATGGCACGCAGCCAGTGGAGCCGGGCCGAGGTCCTGACCGATCAAGCGCGCACCGTGTTGCGCCAGGTCGGGATCGACGAGAGCTACGCGACGCCCCTTATCTGCGCGGCACAAGCCCGCGCGGCTCTGCGCCGGGGCGATGTCCCGGCGGCGCGCAAGGAACTCGTCAGCGCTCAGCGCCTGCGGCATCTGCTGACCTACGCCATGCCCCAGCTTGCGGTTCAGGCCCGGATCGAGCTCGCCCGCGTCCACCTCGCGGTCGGCGACCTGGCCGGCGCCAGGACGCTGATGCGCGAGATCGATGATCTGCTCCGGCGGCGGCCCGGCCTGGGCACCCTGACCGTCGAGGCTCAGGCGATGCGCACCCGGCTCTCCGCCGAACGCGGCCCCGGCGTCCCCGGAGCATCGGCCCTGACCGCCGCCGAGCTGCGGCTCCTGCCATTGCTCAGCACGCACCTGTCGATGCCGCAGATCGCCGCGGAGATGTCCCTTTCGCCGAACACCATCAAGTCACAGGCGTACTCGCTCTACCGGAAACTGGGAGCCTCAACGCGCAGCCAGGCGGTCGCCCTGTCCCGGGAGCTGGCGCTTCTGGGGGGGTGAGCCATCCGGTTCCGCACGAACCGCGGCCCCGCAGCCACACTTCCGGATCTCGCCCGGCTCCTCCCCCCGGAGCCGACGCAGTTCCAGAACCTGGACACCGAACAGCTCCATCCTGGCCAGCAGCCCGAACAGTGCCGCTTGATCGGCGAGCGGACCATACATCACGGTTTCGCCCGGCTCAACGGAAGCGCGGAGTTGATGAAAGTCCAGCAAGACCTCGGGCGGCACTAGTCCTGCCACGCGAATCTCATAGCGACGCGGAGCGGCCACGACCCCTCACTTCGGTCCAGAAAGCGATGCCTGACCCTACTACCGTGCTTGCGAGCAGCCAAACGCGCTGTCCGCATGCTCGGGATCTTCTCCCTACCGTCAATGTATTGTTCGATTATGAATTCAAATTATCCCATGATAGTCGTTAATTCGTCAGGCGGTGATACTCTGCACTATCGGTAACTTGAGCGTTCGGGAGAGTTGCCGACAGCCACCGACGGTCACATCGAATCACGCGGCAAGGGCCCAGCCGGGCAAGGCGGCGTGAGAGAAGAGGAGCCACGATGAGTGAAGTCACCGAACAGCAGCTTGAGGACATGGAAGCGTTGTTCGTCCAGACCGCGGCGAGCATGACCAGCGAGGGGGGAACCATCACGTTGCACGGCCTGTCGCCGTCGACGCTTTACTTCGCCGACCGTCCCCAGCGCGACGTCGGGCACATGATGTCCAGTCACTTCGTCGCCAACTGGTCAGCCGGGGACAACAGCTTCGCGGACAACCCCCCGAACGCCGTCTTGTCGTTCGCGGAACCGGGCGACAGGCTTCCCGAAGACGCGGTCGTGGTCATCCAGGACCCGCACCTGGACGGAGACGCGCTTACCTACAGCATCAAACTCCTCGACGGCACCGTGCCGGCCGCCACCGGGCCATGTGCGCTGTTCATCGACCCCTTCGGGCGTCCTTTGTCACCGGTCTCCGCAGCCGGCATGCACCGGCGCGAGCGTCGCCGGATGCGCTGAGGGCCCGCAGGCTGGCCGCGATTCGTGGATCAGTTCCCGTGATTCAAGCCAGGTAACGGCCCGGGAACCAACGCCTTAACACCAGGTAATCAGGCATATCCCGACTTGGCTGGATATTTGCCGCGTGGCGTCTGCATGTATTATCCCTTGCTAAGGACATACTGCTCCGGACCCGGCAGCGGTCTGTAGCTACCACCCTGGGGGGGAGTCGTGTGGGAAGTCCTGGTGACCCTGACGTCGTGACCGGTACCCGACCGGCTGTCCGCCCGGCCGCGGCCACCGCGCCGCGCCCGCACGATCGTGACCAGTGGCTGCGCATCGGGTCTGTAGACGTCCTGACACTCCCGCTCGCCGGCGAGCCCGGCCACGGCAGGACGGCGTTCGTGCGGCGCCAGCCGGCCAGGATCATGGACGGCCGTTCCGAAGGCGGCTACACCGGCCTGTTCGAGCTCATCTGCCCCGGTTGCGGCGACCATCCGCATCTGGATTATGCCGAGGTCCCGCCGCGGGTTCAGTTGCTCCGCGGGCCGCGCACGCTAACGGGCGCGCTGGCTGTGTATGACAAGCACCTCGGGCCGCCCGCCACCAACGGGGACAGCGCCGGGAGCTAACGAACAAGGTCAGCCCCCACGAGTGCATGCCATGATCACGGAACAACAGGCACTCC